>CADEFT010000083.1 GCA_902826685.1 uncultured Acidobacteriota bacterium | reverse complement strand
TTGCCAAGGATGAAGCAGGCAGCCCTGCAAATCGCTTTTTCAGCAGCCTGCTAGTGGATGCATCGAAGAAGCTTCCTCCAGACATTGGCCGCCGCTCCGGCGTTGCAGGCGCAGCCGTCCAGGCGCAACATCGTGTTCGTACTCACCGACGATCACCGCTACGATTTCGCCGGAGCGCTGGGCCATCCGTGGCTCAAAGGGCACACGCCGAACCTCGATCGCATGGTGAACCAGGGCGTCAATTTCCGCAACGCCTTCGTGACCAGCTCGCTGTGTTCGCCCAGCCGCGCCAGCATCATGACCAGCCAGTACATGCATCAGCACCGCATCTCCGACAATTTCTCGCAGCTCGATCCGCGGCTGCCGACGTTCGCGCAGATGCTGCGCGGGTCGGGCTATCGCACGGGGTTCTTCGGCAAGTGGCATATGGGCGGCACGGGGGACGATCCGCAGCCGGGCTTCGATCATTGGCTCAGTTTCCGTGGCCAGGGCGAGTATCAGAACCCGGAAATCAATCGCAATGGCGCGCGGCAGCGAGGCTCGGGCAACATGACCGACATCCTCACCGCCGAAACGGTGAAGTTCATAAAAGAAAACGCGGCGCGGCCCTTCTGCGCCTATCTTTCGCACAAGGCCGTGCATTCGCCCTTCCTCCCGCCCGATCGTCACGCGCGCCTGTTCGAGAACATGTCCGCCCCCCGCCCGCGCACCATGCTCTACAAGGAGGAGTACTACAGCCAGTGGCCGGAATGGGTCCGGCGCCGCCGCTTCACGCGCCACGGCGTGGATGGCATGCTCGACAGCGATGAGCCGTTCGACACGCATTACCGCCGCTATTGCCAATCCCTTTGCGGCATCGACGACAGCCTGGGCCAGGTCTTCGAACAACTGGAAGCCAGCCGCCTGCTCAACGACACTCTGGTGGTCTACATGGGCGACAACGGCTACATGTGGGGCGAACACGGACTCATCGACAAGCGCGCGATGTATGAATCCTCCATCCGCGTGCCGATGTTCGCGCACTGCCCCGCGCTGTTCGGCAGGCAACCCCGCACCGTCGACGCGATGGCGTTGAATCTCGACATCGCGCCCACTCTGCTCGACGCGGCCGGACTCAAGCCGGCCTCGACGATGGTGGGCCGCTCCCTGCTGCCGCTGGCTCAAGGCAACACGCCGGAAAACTGGCGCAAGGAATTCCTATACGAATACGCCTGGGAGCAGGATTTCCCATACACGCCTTCCATCGCCGGCATCCGCACCGAACGCCACAGCCTGATGAACTATCCGGGCGTCTGGGACATCGGCGAACTTTACGATCATCAACAGGACCCCGAACAGGTGCGCAACCTCATCGCCGGCGCGCGGCTGGGACCGCGCATGCGCGGACGCTACGCCAACCATATCCAGAACGAAGAGACGCGCCGCCTGACGGATTCGCTGCAGGACCGGATGGCGCGGCTATTGCAGGATACCGGCGGCGATCCGCGGCTGGCGGGCAAGACGAGCCCAGACGATAAGTTCGCCTATTGAAATCGCTGGGGTGTGGCTACTTTGGAACGACGGCGCTCGGGCCGGCGTGTAGCCGGTTTTGCT
>CADEFT010000082.1 GCA_902826685.1 uncultured Acidobacteriota bacterium | reverse complement strand
TCAGAAAACCGCAAAACGAGTTGTGCGGGAGTTCTAAAACTGCGGCTGAACGCGGTCTAGGGCCTCATCAAGGTCGGAGGAATCGAGCGGCGGCAGTTCCTTCGAGTGGGCCGCCATGCGTCGCATGGCAACGCGCTTCATCGCGTGGATGGTCGCTTCAAGATCGGCGGGAGCCATGCCGGTGACTCGCGCAGCTACCGTCGAGACTGTTAATCCGTCGCGCAGCCGCGCCTTTCCCAGGTAGCGGGCAACGAGCTGTTCGTAACCGGCCTGATCAGGCACTGGAACCTCAACCTTTTCGCTGAATCTCCCGCCTCGCAGAATCCTGGGGTCGATGCGATCCAGATGGTTCGTGGTGCCGATGAGGAATATTTGATGCTCGGTCTTCAAGGCACTGATCTCGATGAGCGCCTGCTCAACAAGCTGAACATCGTGCTGATTCATCTGGCCAGCCATTCGTGGGAAGAGGCCGTCCATTTCGTCAAAGAAGATGATTGATGGCGCGTTGTCCTTGGCACGCTGGAAGACTTCCGTGAGACGCTTCACCGAGCCACCGACTGCGCTGCCCAGGACATCGCTGGGACTCACCGCGTAGAAACTTCGCTTAGCCTGCGACGCGATCAGCCTCGCGACCAAGGTCTTTCCTGTCCCGGGCGGCCCTACGAGAATCAGTCCAGTGGGAGCCGGCAGTGCCAACTCTTCAGTGCGACCGGGTCGCATCAGGTCAATCAACGTCTGGAGATCGGCCAGGACCCCTTTGGGCAGAACGACGTCGCTCCATGCGACAGGTTCCATGTGCCCCTGATCCCGGCCCCCGCTGCTCTCCAGTGCTTCGGCCAGATGGCGCTCTTCGATCCACTTCCCCTCGGCAAGAAGCGCCGCGCGGTCCGTGAGGCTTTTGAGTCGAGCGGGACTCCAGCCCGGCGTTCGCCGCGCGACGGCCGAAAGGTCGTGATGCTTCCATCGCGTCGGGCACAGCAAGGCGGCTAAGATTTCCTTGCGCTCGGATTCATTCGGCAGATCCAGCCGAATCCGGGCATCGAATCTACCGTCGCGGATCAGTGTCGGCTCAAGGCCATCGAGGTAGTTCGTCGCGGCGATGATCAACAGACCATCGGTCTGGCGGTATTGATCGATCGACTGCATCAATTGTGTAACGAGCGAGTTGTACTCCCGACCTCCGCCGCCAGCGTCCGTTCCATTGCCCTGAACCTGCTTCCTGCTGCCGATAGAATCGATCTCGTCGAGGAACAAGACAATGGGCCGATTGGATGCTGCCGCTTCAAATGCGCCGCGGATTCTCTCGGCACCAGATCCGGTGTTCTGCCCGACGAGCTCGGGACACCGTACGTGGTAGAAGTCGACGCCGAATTCTCCGGCCGTCGCTTCCGCGAGCAGATTCTTCCCGGTTCCCTGCGGTCCGTACAAAAGGATCCCGTTCTGAACTACCGACGTCTTTCGACGGCCAAAGCGATTGGCTCCGATCGTGAGAAGGTCTGCCTTCGCGCGCGCCGATCCACCAACATCTGCCATCTTCACGTTGGGCACGTTGGTCCATGGCGCACGATGAGCCGCGCTGGCCTGTTGAGTGACAGCCGAGGTTGCGCTGTTGCCATGCGTTCTCGGCCTCAGAGCCAACAACGCCCAAAGCCACATGCCAAGCATGAGAACCAGAGTCCCGGCGGAATAGACCGACTCCCACGGCTGCCACGCCGCGGGATGGTTTGCGAGCGCCCACCGATGGGCTTTTTCCAGCGTGGCAAGAAGCGTGAACGCCACAAATGCGCGCGCGACCGCCAATGGCCAACGAACGTGCGGTCTCGGAAGGACCAACAAGACAAAGACCGC
>CADEFT010000081.1 GCA_902826685.1 uncultured Acidobacteriota bacterium | reverse complement strand
AGCGCGCTCGCAAAATCTTGGATAATGCCCAGTCCGTGTGACGCACTACACTAGGAGCGTCCTAACAGAGGAGACATCATTTTTTTCCGATGCCTCCTGGAACAGATCCTCAATAGACTTTCCTTCTGGCAGGCGGTTCAGCCGGAAACAAAGCTGCAAGGTGTCGCCAGTCAGGGGATAACGGCATTTCAAATCCTCCGTCTCTGCGGCCACATCGGCGTTGAAGCCCGCTCCCAAAATAAATACTGGATTCGCCACTAAATCACCGCGCCCTTCCACTTCCCGCGGCGGAACAACCAGATCCCCACCACCGCCAGCAGCGATTCGGCGATCGTCATGGCCAGAAATACGCCCGTCGCGCCCAAACCCGCCGGATACGCCAGCAGCCACGCCAGCGGAATCTGTAGCGCCCACTGGCAACCGAGGTTCAACCATGTCGGAGTCACCGTATCGCCCGCGCCATTGAATGCCTGCGTCGTCACCATCCCCCACGCATAGAAGATGTAGCCATAGCTGACATAGCGCAGGCAGTTCACCGCATGCCCGCTCACTTCCGGATCGGAAGTGAAAAACGACACCAGCGGAGAGGCGAACACGATGAACACCAGCGCCACCGCGCCAAGAAACGCCATGTTGTACCAGCCCGCGCGGTAGACCGATTGTTCGGCCCGCTCCGGTTTCCGCGCCCCCAGGTTCTGCCCCACCAGCGTCGCCGCCGCGTTGCACAATCCCCAGGAAGGCAGAATGGCAAACACGATCATGCGAATGGCGATCAGGTATCCGGCGAGCGCGCTGTTGCCGAACGTCGCGATGATGCGCACCAGCCCAAGCCAGCTCGATGTCGAAATCAGAAACTGCACGATCCCGGTCAACGACACGCGCAGCAGCCGCAGTAGCACATCGACTCGAAGACCCGCCTGGCTCGCCGCCACCCGAATGCGCGACCGTCCCGAACCGAGCACCCAGAACTGATACAGCACGCCGCAGCCGCGTCCGATCGTCGTACCCGCCGCCGACCCCACCAGCCCCAGTTGGGGAAACGGTCCGAGCCCCAGAATCAGGCACGGATTCAACACGATGTTCACGCCGTTGCCGATCCACAGCGCGCGCATCGCGATCGCCGCGTCCCCGGCGCCGCGGAAGATGGCGTTGTTCAGGAAGAGAAGAAAGATGGTGACCGATCCTCCGAGAATGAGCCGAGTGAAGTTCACCCCGGCCGCGATGACTTTCTCGTCGCCGCCCATCAGCCGCAGAAGCTGCGGAGCGAACACCGAGCCGCCGATCGCCGTCAGCAGCGAAAGGCCCGCGCCGATGTAGATCGCCTGCACCGCCGCCGCCCGTGCGCCATCGGTATCCTTCTCGCCGATGCGCCGCGCCACCATCGCCGTGGTCGCCATGCTCAATCCGATGGCGACCGCGTACAGGATCGTTACCACCGATTCGGTCAGCGCCACGGCCGCAATGGCTTCGGTGCCGAGACCCGAGACGAAGTAGATGTCCACCACCGCGAACAGCGACTCCATCAACATCTCGAGCACCATCGGCACCGCCAGCAGCAGAATGGCGCGATTCAACTCAATCGCCGTGTAGTCGTGTTCGGCGCCGCTCAGCGCTTCCCTGACCGAGCGCCAGAACCCGGCCTTCACCTAAAAGGCCAGCCGCAATCCGAACCGGAACGTGCGCTGCGTCTGATTGGCCGCCGTGATGCGCATGAAGTTCGCGGGACTCGTCACGGTCACGTTCGGATTCTGAAGCTGAGGCGTGTTGGTCACGTTCAGCCCCTCGGCGCGGAATTGCAGATTCACTTTTTCGGTGAAAGCGAATGAGCGGAAAAGGCCTGCGTTGAGGTTCATGAAGCCGGGTCCGCGCAGGTTGTAAAGACCCATGTTGCCGAAGCGGGCGCCGCTCACTCCGGTGAATGACGCCGGATCGTAGAACGGACTGCCGAGACCGACTCCACCGAGCTTGCGTGCGTCGGCGATCTGATCGGCCACCTGCACGTTACCCGGAGCCGAGAGCGATGCGCCGTCGGCCAGCACGGCAAACGGATTGCCGGTGACGCTCGAAAGCGCGCCGTTGATCTGCCAGCCGCCGAGCAGCCAACCCGCGCCGCCACCGCCGGACACGAACCGCTTGCCCTTTCCGAACGGCAGTTCGTAGGTCGCCGCCGTCTGCAGGACGTGCGTGCGGTCGAACGCCGCCAGCGCCCGGTTGCGGTGGAACGCATCGGCGACGTAGAAGGCGAGCCCGGTGTCCGAATTGCCGCCCGACGTGCCCAAGCCGCTGGCATTGTTGGCGCCGCCGGGAACCGTGCTGATCGTCTTTGACCAGGTGTAGGAAAACGTCAGGAAGACGCCGTTCGAATAGCGGCGGCTTAAGTTGCTCTGCCAGCCGTCGTAGCGGGCATAGCCCATGGGCACGAAGAAATTGCGGTCCACGCCCACGCCGAAAGGAGCCCGCAGGGGCCGCCCGTTCACACCCGCGCCGGGAACGATTCCGGCGTTGTAGTTGAAGTAGGTCACCCCGGCGCGGATCGACCGCGTCCCCACATAGCCGGTCTGCAGCACGAAGCCGCCCCACAATTCGCGCTGCAGCGTGAAGTTGTAGGACTGGATGTAGCCGCGCCGGAACTTGCCGGGGAACAGCGAGTTGGTTGAAATCGTGTTGGGGATATCCACGGTGCCGCTTGAAAGGTCGGGGAAGCGCACCGACGGAATTCCCGTGGCGAACGAGCCTGGCGAAACGAACCCATTGGCCTGGATGTATTCATCCACGATGACGGCCGGAAACGGGCTGCGCAGCGGACGGCTCAGCGGATAGGGATCGTTGGTAATACCGTAGCCGGCGCGCCATACCGTCTTCTCGCTCAACCGGTAGGCCATGCCGATGCGCGGTGCCCATTGGATCGAAACGGCGTCGGTGCCCGCGCTCCGTGGAATGTTGCCGCGTCCGCCGATCAAAACCTTGTTCGTCGTGATGTCGTAACGCTCGATGCCGAACTCGCCGCGGTTCATGATGGGGAAATGCTCCATGCGTATACCGAGGTTCATGTTCAGCTTGCGCGTCACCTGCCAGTTATCACGCACGTAGTAACCCTGTTGGAATTCGCGGGTCCGCATCGGGTCGTAAAACTGGTAGGCCTTGCCGAAACTGCCGGGCAAGCCCATCAGGAACGCGGCATAGGCGTTGAAGTTGTTCGCCGCCGGGCCGCCGTTCAACCCGGTCACGCCATTGGTGAAATTGAACCGGCCGCGTGGGCTATAGCCGTTGAGTTCGGGCTGCCAGTGGTTCATCTGGTGATGAATGAAGTCGATGCCGAAGCGCACGTTGTGCGCGCCGCGCGTCCAGTTGAGATTGGCGTTGTAGGTGAACACGCGATCGTCGCGCACCACCGGACTCCAGTTGTTCACGTTGCCGAGCATCGTGTAGCCGCTGATGTCGATGATCGGATAGCCGCTTTGCCGCGGGTCGGGACCGTTGGTTCCGGGGATGCGCAGGACATCGAGGCCGATATTCTTGCCATAGTCCGGGCCCACCGTGTCATGGTGCATCAGCGTGCCGCCGTAGTTGGCGTCAAACAGCACTGATGGCGAAATCACGTAGCTGATGCCGCCGCCGAAAACGTCGGTCTTGTTGTTGCCCGTGCCGATTCCCGCCGCGCCCGCCGCGCCGCCCGGATAGCCGCCCAGCGCTTCGCCTAGCGGTGCGCCGCCGGTAACCGGAGCGATCATGACGCTGTATTTGCCGAAGACATTCGTCTTGGCCGATGGGGTCCAGTTGACCTTCGCATCCACCATGTCGCGCCGGAAGTAATAGGGCACGGAGGCGAAGAAATTGGCCGTCTGGCCGGTGCCCGTGTTGGGCAGCGGAATCATGTTCTGAATGGTACGCGCGGCCTGCGCCCAACGCGCCTGCGGCACCTGGTTGTTGGCGAACACCATCCGGTCTTGGCCGGTGGCCACATTGCCGGTCAGCGGGTCGTAGACGGTAGCCAGTCCGGCTAAGTTTCCATCCCGCACCTGCTGCGTCGGCACATTCAAAAGACCGTTACCCCGCTCCGCCGTGGTCGTGCGCTCCCAGGAAGTAAAGAAGAACAGCTTGTCGCGCTTGATGGGACCGCCGAACGTGCCGCCCGCCTGGTTGTCGATGCGCTGCGGAATGCCCGGGCCCGCCGGCGTATTGGGGTTGAAGAAAAGATTCTTCGCGCCCCACTTGTGGTTGGCGTGATACCAGAACGCCACGCCATGAAACTGGTTGGTGCCCGATTTCGTGGTCACCGAAATCGCCGCTCCGCCCGCCATGCCCTGCTCCGCATCGAAATTATTGGTGGAGATATTCACCGTTTCGATGGATTCGAGCGGTGGCACGTAGAGCGAGTGATGCGGCAGCCAGGTCATCACGCTGGCCGCGCCGTCGATGCGGTTGTTGTTGTTGTTGCGCGATACGCCGTTTACGTTGGTGGTCAATGCGCGCGCCGGTGAGTCGGTGGAGGCGTTCTGAAACTGCGCCGGCACCGAGCCCGGCACCAGGTCGATCAGGCTCTGGAAGTTGCGGTACCCGGAGATGGGAATCTGCGTCGCCTCGCGCCCCGATATGTCGGTGTGAAGGTCGCTCTTGTCGGTCTGCAGCTGCGCCACCTCGGCGCCTACCGTGAGCACTTCGGTGATGTTGCCGATTTTCAATCCCGCGTCCACGCGCGTGATGTTATTCGCCGCGATCGTAATTTCCTTCGCCTCGAACGAAGTGAAACCCGCCGCGCCGATCTTGACGTCGTAAACGCCCGGAGGAATATTGCGGATATCGTAGGCGCCGCGCTCATCGGTCTTGGTTTCCACCGAATAGCCGGTGGCGCCGCTTGTGAGGGAAATCGTGGCGGAGGTCACGGCCGCCTGCTGCGGATCCGATACGTTGCCCACCAGATTTCCATAGAGAACCTGAGAGTATGCGGAGCCGCTCGAAAGCAGCGCCGCCGAGACGGCCAGCAGGAGAGACTTGACAGCAAACATGGTTCAACCCCTCTTGAGACTCCCGGACTGACGAAATGCCGCTATTGTAGCGCGATCCGTTACCAGGTCCAGCTACCACCCTTGTCTCATGCAAGATGAGCCTGAACGGGGATCCGGATTCTCACGCAAGA
>CADEFT010000080.1 GCA_902826685.1 uncultured Acidobacteriota bacterium | reverse complement strand
CCCCTTCCCCCGCTCAGCGGCGCCGTTCAGGCTCATCCTTCAATGAGAAAATGCTTCTCCGGCGCGTTCGAGCAGCCGGTACAGCGCCGAGCGCTCGCCGCCACGAGTGTTGCGCCGGATGATGATGACGACACCATGGAGAAGTCGTCCCGGTTGCGGGTCACCAGTATACAACCCGTCTCGTGGGCAAAGCGGAACACGGCCTCCGGCATCGCCTTCCGCAACAACACCGCTTCGTGGCCAAGTTGCTTCAGCAGTTAACTCAGATCGCCGGGAACGTCGTGATCGAGCAGGAATTTCACGACGAAGGCGCGGACATCAGCCTGGCAACGAGCAAATCGATCTCGCCGAGGTGATCTTCATCGTAGGCGAGGCACACGATGGGGTTCCCAATCGTCCTCCCTCGCCAACACCAGCGCCCCATAAAGCACGCTGTCGTCTCCAAGCGAAGCCGGCACGACATCGATGCGCGCACGCGACCACTCCGTGATCTGCCGCCGCAACTCCTTGCGCAGCGGGACGAACAACGCATCGCCAGCCTTGCTCATGCCGCCGCCGATCACGATGCGCGCCGGATTCAGTAGCATGATGCACGCCTTGAGCCCCAGTGCCAGATCCCGCACATAGCGCGCCACGAACTCCGGGTCCTGAAGAAGCTCCCTCGCGCTCCTGCCATGATCGCGCTCCAGCCACAGGCCGCAGCACAGGCGCTCGAAACAGCCGTTCGATCCGCACAGACAATCGGGCCCGTCCGGGCGGATCGTCAGGTGGCCGATTTCGCCGGCATAGGAATCCGCGCCGCGCCAGACGCGGCCCTCGTGCACGATTCCGCCGCCGATGCCGGTGGAGAGCGTCATGTAGAACAGCGGCGAAGCTCCATGTCCCGCGCCGTAAGCGGCTTCGCCCAGCGCTCCCACGTTGGCGTCGTTGTCCATCACCGCGCGCAGCCCAAGTGAGGAACGAACCCAGGCGGGAAAGTCGAAGTCTTGCCATCCGCCGACGTGCGTGGAAAGCGCCACCTTCTGATTGGGGAAATCGACAGGTCCGCCGAAGCCGATGCCGCAGCGGTCGAAGGGCAGGGTTCTCGCCCACTCGCGGGCAATCGCGGCGATGCGGCCGAGCAGCCATTCGCGGCCGCCTTCCCGGTCCGTTGCCTCCGACAGGCGGCGGACCATGCCGTCGCCTGTGAACGCAGCGACCGTGAACTTGGTTCCGCCGATGTCGAGGGCGAGCGTATTCATCGGCGGAACCGGTGCCAAAATCCTAAGACCGCCGCAGCCGGCGCGCCACCAACGGAGCCAATCCAAGCAGACCGAGCGCCCAGGTACCGGGTTCGGGGATATCCGACGGAGCCGGCGCGGCCAGCCCGTAAGTGCCCACCGTGAAGCCGTTCCAGAACTCGTTGGTCAGACTGGACCAGGTAATGGAAGAAACGGCGCCCGTGAAACGGATGACGCCGTGCGGCTCGCCTGAGCCGTTCAACTGGTATACGCCCGGAGAGGGGTTGGTCTTCGTCAACGTTCCCGATCCCCAATATCCCCCAATGCCGTTCCCACTGACGATCTCAAAATCCCCGTCAAACCGGTAGCCGTTTCCGTTCAGGCTTACGATGGCAAAAAACAAGTTGTCGATCGGCCGGGAGAACGTAAGTGTCTTCGATCCGGTCACCGACAGGGCAATGATGTCGCTCGCTGGAGGGGCGTTGTCGACCAGCGCGCTGATGTACGGCGCCGTGGGGTTGAAGTAGTTGGTTCCCGCGCCCGTAATGATGAATGCGACTTCGCCAGAGTAGCTGACGTTTACGGTTTCAGCGCCCAGGGTCAGGACCCCGGCCGCGCTGCCGGCGGCGCCGGTGGTGCCGCTGGTCCAATCGACCCAGGTGACGGGCGCGGCAACGGCCATTGTGCTGGCTGCCGCCAATAGCAGGATAGTTTTCATGAGTCCTCCGAAATACCTACCTTAGCGGGGACTTACCCCCGCATCATGGATGTTGTACCATGCTCGGAGAAATCTGGCAACTTCGCTTAGGTTACAGTTTCGTTCTAAGCTCCGCCACGGATGCGGTCCCGGTGCCCTCCTTCATGATGGTAATCGAAGCCACTAGATTGCCGAAGCGCACCGCTTCCGCCGCATCCCGCCCGATGGCGTAAGCCACGGCGGCTCCGGCCGAAAAGCTGTCGCCCGCGCCGCAGATATCCACGGGGTTGGCGACCGGCTTGGTCTCCACCCATGCCGGAGACTCATTGACGATGAGCGCTCCGCGGCTGCCGTGGGTCACGATCAGCATAGGCCCGGCGATCAGACGCCACAACCGCACAAAGTCGTCATTGCCAAAGGCGCGGCGGCAGGCGGCCCGCGCCTCGTCCTCATTGGGCTTCACGATGACGCCGCGGAAGTGTTCGGGGCGCAGGCGGGAATCCACCCAGAACACCTTTTCCGGAAATTGAGCCGCCAGCGCGGCCAGTGCTTCCCGCATGGCGGGGGAAACCACGCCGCCGGTTTCCGTTTCCGCCTGATCGGAAACCAGGATGGTGTCGAAGCCGGGGACGGCGTCGCGCAGGCGGGCGATGGCCTGCCGGTCGGCACGCGCGGGCATCGGCCGCGTGTTAATGAAATCCACGCGCGGCTTGTCTTCTTCGCCCGTCTGCGCGTTCAACAACTTGGTGTAAGTGAAGGTAGCCACTTCGGGCTCCACCACGCACAGATCGCTCGCGATTCCGCGCTCGGTGAGCGCCTGCCGCAGTTCATAGCCGTGCCCATCGTCGCCGAGGATGCCCAGCACCGATACTGTACCCGCGCCGAGCGCCGCCAGGTTATTGGCCACCGTGCCGCCCGCTCCCGGCGTGATCTCGATCCCGGTCACCGCCGTCCGTGGAATACCGGTTTCGCGGGAAGGCTCCGCCAGGCGCGGATCGTAGCGGCACCAGCGGTCGAGGCAGATATCGCCCACCACCAGCGTCCGCTGCGCCGGAAACCGTTCGAGAATCGCGGTGGCCGTCATGATGCCAGGATCGCTTTGCGCAGGGCCGGAACCGTCGCCCGGTGCTCGCCGCGGACGTAGAAGCTCTCGCCGCCGTCGGCCACCGTCCGCACCAGGATGGTCTTATGCGGCCGGAAGTAATAGCCGGGATCGGTCTTGGCCAACTCCTTGTGGATATCTCCCTCGATCGGCACCAGATCGAAAACCGCGGTCGTGAAGTGGCGGATTTCCCGGCCCTCCTGATGCGCGACGTTGCGCGCCATCGCCAGCGCCTTGAGGTAAACCTCCGGCCCCATGATGGCCGATCCGAAGTTCAACAGCACGCCGCCCTCGAGCCGCTCCATCGTTTTGGTGAAGATCAGGAAGTCGCGGTAAGAGGCCGCGCCGAGCGCCGCGCCGTCGCAGTTGGGGTGCTCATGCAGGATGTCGTAGCCAATGCCGACGTGCGATGTCACCGGCACCTGGTGATGGTAAGCCGCCGCCAGCACGCTCAGATCCTTGTGGGGAAAGGAGCTTTCCAGGATCCGCCGGCCCACGCCTTCGCCCAAACCCTCTTCCCGGGCCGCCGCGCCCACGATCCAGTCGTTCAACTCGCCGGTTTCGCGCCAAAGCCCAAACTGGCCGGAGCGGATGTAACGTGCCACGCTTTCCGTCGTCGCCCCGATGCGGGCGATCTCGTAGTCGTGGATGACCCCGGCGCCGTTCATGGCGATGTGATCGAGCACGCCGCGCTCGATCAGGTCGATGATGTGCCGGTTCACGCCGGCGCGCAGCACGTGCGCTCCCATCAGCAGGATCCGCGCCGCGCCCGAGCCTTTGGCGGTCCGCAGCGCCGCCGCTACCTTTTCGAGGTCCGGATGCGAGAACTCCGGCACCGGATCGTCGAGTCCCAGCCACCGCTCAAGCGGCAGGTCGTGGGTTCGTTCCGCCAGCGGCAGCACCGAAAGCTTCGACCGGTCGAATTGCGCGTATCGGGAGGCCATCAGTTGGGAAACAGCAGCGCGTTCAACTCGCCGAGCGCGAGGTAGTTCGGAACGATGTAATCGGCTCCGACCTTCACCAGCCGGTCCCGCTTCCAGCCGTCGATGCGCTCGCACAACGGTTCGTCCGAAGCCACGCCCACCGCCACGCCGCCGACCTGCTTGACGTTCTCGATCTCCACAAAGCCGTCGCCGAAGCCGAGAAATTCCTCGCCCTTGGCTTCCGCCCCGTCGATGACGCGCTTGATCAGAATGGCTTTGGAGAACGTCTTGTAATCGTCCAGCGCGCCCCAGCAGCCGCCGTCGAAATACCGCTCGACATCGAGCAGGCGGGCTTCGCGTTTCATGTCCTTGTCGTCGGTGCCGCTGGCCAGGTACATCTTCAGACCGCGGGCCTTCAAGGACTCAAGCAGCGCCCGCGTGCCGGGCACCAGGTATTGCTCCGGGGAAACCGAGCCGCTCTCGAGTCCCTCCACCCGTTCCTTGATGCGGCCCCACAGCAGATCGAGGTAACGCTTCTTGTACACCATCGGATCTTCGGGTTTGCCGCCCCGTTTGGCCACCTGCCCGGCCAGTTCGAGCATCTGATAAATCGTATCCTTGCCGGTGAGGCGGCCCACGTACTCCCGAACCATCTCCGTCAGGTCCGCTTCGCGTTCGCCTGTCTTCAGACGTGCGAGTTCTTCCACCATCATGGGCACCATGATGTCCACCCAGCCGGACCGGATGACCGATATGGTGCCGTCGAAATCGAACAGCGCGATACGGGCGCGCTTGGCGTTCACGGGACGAATCGTCTCAATCGTCAAAACTAGAGATACTCCCACTTGCCGGTTGCCAGTACATAGGCGCACAGACAGCCGTTGGCCGCCGCGTGCGCGAGGATGCAGTCGCCCAGGCTTCTGGTGCGCACCATCCACCAATTAAACAGGATACCCGCAACCAGGCCCACCAGCCAGAAGCTGCCGTGCTCGGCACCGAACAGCAGCGCCGTGAGCGCGAACGCCTGCGTGGCGTAGGCGCCCAGCGGCACCGTTTCAAAGTCGGGGTTGATCAGCCATCGCATCAGCCAGGCGCGCCAGAACAGTTCCTCGACGATCGCCACGATGACAACCGCGCGGAGGATGCGAAACGCCATGGCGATGGCCGGCAGCGAGGCGTAGCTTTCGGCCGAGCCCGGCGCTCCACCCACAATCGAATTGTTGAAAAGCCAATGCTGGCGATAGCCGGGAAAAAGCAGATCGGGCGCCACCCAGAGCACGAAGATCAGGATCCCAAGCCCGATCGACTGCGGCGCGTGAGACGTTCGCAGCGAGATGACGTGGCGCGAAAACACCCATAGAATCAGGCTTAGCACGGCCACGCGCAGCGGATATTCCCAGACGGGCGGCAGCGCCAGCCGGCTCTCCAGCGTCAGAAATAGAAGAAACGCCGCGAACGGCAGAACGTAAGGCAGGGACGGATTTTTCAAACTCCGGCCCTCAGATGCGAGCCATCAATTCCCGGATCTTCTTTTCGTTCGCCGCGTCGGGCTTGTTGCGCAAAGCCACCTCCAGTTCGCGCTTGGCCGAAGGCTTGTCGCCCTTCTGGAAAAACGCCATGGCCAGATGGAAGCGGAAGATGGCATTCGATTCCTGCTTGGTCACCAGTTCCTGGAAGATCTGCAGGGCATTGTCGTTGAGGT
>CADEFT010000079.1 GCA_902826685.1 uncultured Acidobacteriota bacterium | reverse complement strand
TGGCCGACGTTTTTGAGAGCGAGGCTTCGATGATCCGGGTAGGAATGCCCGCACGCTCATTTTCTCACCCAGCCGCAGCAGAACCGCGCCCGCCTGGCCGGGCTTCACAGGCTCGGCAAGCGCCGATTTCACTTCTTCCGCCGGGATCGCCGAGCCGTGCCACACCAGGTACCAGAACGTGAACGGCAGCAGGATGAGCGGGATGGTGGCCAGTCCCATCATCATCATGATCCACGCGAAGCTGCCCTTTTCCGGCAGGTGGCCGGCCAACGCTGCCCGCTTTTCCCGCCACGTAACCGTTGCCGTGTGGTTCATGCCCGCACGTTCTATCGGCGGATCGGGCGGCCGGCATTAGCGCTCTACAAACCGTATCAGCTCCGTCATCGTGAACTGGCCTTTCTTCGGCGCCAGGGGCGTATCGGGCTGCCAGTTGGGCGATTGGTAGAGGTACGAATAGTGATCGCTCCAGGCGAGTCCCACCAATACTTCGGCCACGATGCGGCCGCCGACGGGCCCCAGGTGATGGCCGCCGCGCGAGTCCTTGACGCCTTTCTTCCTTGTATTCTGCGCTTCCCGCAAAATGTAAAACCAAAGAGGCGCCGACCCCTCAAATTGCGGCGTCGCCGCCAGCAGTTTCTTCCAGTCCTTATCGCGATCCTTACCGGTGCTCGACCAGAGCTGGGCATCGCTCATCGGCTCGATGCCCAACGCCGCCGCCACGTTCTGCCCGCTGGGAAGGCCCATGGAGAGACCTCGCAGCAGGTTGCGCTGCGCCAGCGACCGGATGCCGTGCGTCTTGAATTCCGGCAGCAGCGAAAGCGGATCCACCAGCCGCGTATTCAGGCGATAGCTCGGCTGCGGGATGCGGAAGCCCGCCGGCGCCTTTCGCAGCCCATCGAAAAAGAAGCTCCAGTCCACGCCCCAGTTGGCGGGCAGGGGCCGGAAGCCGTTGAGATTCGCCAGATCGTCCTTGCGGTCGGAAAAGAGGGGAATGCGGTGGAACTCTTTGTCCGAACCGTCCACGATCGCTTCGCTCAGCGAATAACTCGGCCGCACCATCGAGTGGCCGAAGCGGAAGGCGGCCACGGAAAATTCCACCGGCATATAGGCGCTTGAACGCGGGCGGTAGAAGCGCAGATTGGGGCGCCACTCGCTCGACACCATCCCGCCGAGCTTGCGCCCGAGTACGGCCTCCGTCATTTTCCGTCCCACGATGCGAGGCAGATAGTCGTTGAGGATGATCCACTGGTAGTGCCAGCGCACCAGCCGCTGCGCCTCTTCAAACAGCTTCGGCTCCGGAACGGTCTTCGCCAACTCTTCGATCATGCGGTCGTGGAACTGCTTGAACAGCGTGTGAATCTGGCTGACCAGCATGTTCTCGTCGTTGCGTTTGTCGCCGGCGAGGGCCACCTGTTCGGAGTTGCGCGGCAGATCGGGGCGGGAGGCGGTCACGCCGGCGGGCCTGCGCTCGGGACCGTAAAGAAACTTCAGACCGCCGCGCTTGTAGAGATACGGCTGGTCGACGGGGCCGCGCCCATACAGGGAATCGAGGTCGAAGCGCGGCGTGCGGAAGTCTTCGAGCGCATCGGGATCGTTGCGCGCCTGCAGGCTCGATACGGGATCGAAGGTGATGTCGTGGTCGATGAACTGGCCGAGGTAGGTGTACCCGGCGGGTATGGTGGGGTTCTCGTCTTCCGGTTCGGTCTTACCGATGGGTGTGTCGATCTGGCTGTCTCCGGCGGCACGGCGTTCGGCGAACTCGCCGTGCTGCATCAGGGCGCCGAGCGTCATGAGCGCATCCTCGGGATGGGCGGCGGCTTCCAGCCAGCGGAACATGCGCCCGAAGCGGCCGTTTTCGGTGCTTGAACGGGTGGTGCTGTACAGACCTCGAACGTCCTGGCCGTGTCCGCTGCGCGGCGCACCGGCGGAAAGGCGCTGTTGGGTATCGAAGCGGATGGCGGGACTGGCCATGGCTGTAACTCCTTCGTGCCTGACTTAGAATCTCAACCGTAGCAGAAACTTGAACGTACGGCCGTCGTTCATCGTATTGGTGATCTTACCGAAGCTGGGGGAAGTAAGTTCGCGCGACGGTTCGGCGAACTGGGGCGTATTGAAAACATTGATCGATTCGGCGCGGAACTCGAGCGCGCGTTCGGCGGCGAGGCTCCAGGTGCGGGTGAGCGCGGAGTTGACGTTGGAAATGCGCCCGCGGCGGAACGTGTTGCGGCCGAGGCTGCCACGCGGCTCACCGGGAGAAAGAAACCGGAACGCGCTTCGCGGCAACAGCGCCGATGAGTTGTCCGGATCTCCGATGGTGCGCCCCAGAACGGCGGTGTCCACCAGGTGCGGCCGGTCGGAGCCCTGTCCATCGACGTTGCCGAATCCCGGCCCATCCGATCCGGTTTCGACGGTGAACGGCGTTCCGTTCTTCAGCAGCCATACGAACGAGAGCGACCATCCACCGGCCAGGTGGCGCCACCTGCCGCTAAGCGGGCCTGGTACGTCGTAGGCTCCGCGCACCAGCAGGGAATGGCGCTGATCGAAGGAACTGGGCCCTTTCAAATCGCCATGGACGTTCGCTTCCGATTGGCTGCGGCCCTGGCGCGCATCCACTCCGGAAAGGGTACTGGTGTAGTCGTTGCCAAGGTCGATGGCCTTGCTGAACCAATAGGAGATTTCGCCGTTGAAGCGCGCCTTGCGCGGCATGATGAGGGAAGCGCGCGCGGCATCGTAGTAACCGCGCGAAGCGTTCAACAGCCGGAATACTTCGAGCTTCCGTGTGTCGGCGCGCCGCTGATTGATGGTGGCGCTGATCAAGGGCAGGCCGGGTACGTTGCGGGCGCGATTCTCAAACCACATCTGAAACAGCTTGTGCGTGCGGCTTCCAATATAGGCCAGTTGAAGGCGCCAGGCGCCGGTGCCTTCCGGTTCCCAGCTCAGGTTGTACTGGTGGGAATAGGGCGTCACCATGTCCGGTGAAATCAGGAACTCACCGCTGATGAGGCCCGCCGGAATCGTTCCGCGCGGGATGTCGCCGAGGGGTCTGAGCAGATCCGGCTGCCCGAGCGCGACGCGGTAGCTGCCGGGCGGGCTGAGCCGCGTTTGCCCATAAGTGGTGGCGAAGATCTCGCCGTAATGGACGCCGTAGGCGCCGCGAAGGCGGCCCGCGCGCGGGGAAATCCGCCAGGCGAAGCCGAAGCGCGGCGCGATGTTGTTGCAGTCGCAAGGATAGGGCACGACGTCGAGCCCGTTCACCTCGACCGGCCGCGACACGGGTTCGAATCGCACGCCGTAGTCGAGGGTGAGCGCGGAAGACACCTGCCATTTGTCACCGGCGTAAACCAGCGGGTGCCAGGTGCGGAAGCCGCGCCAGGTCTGGCCGAGCGCTTCCGTATAAAGCGATGGAGTGCCGAGGCGGAAGTTGGTGACGGCGTCGCGTCCGAAATCGTTGGAGAACGTGAGAATGCCGCGTTCGCCATCCTGATCCTTGCCGTTCACCTGGGCGCGGATCAACTGGCCGCCGAGGTTCCAGGTATGGGCTCCGCGCGTCTGCTGTATCTGCGCGCCGCCGCGAAACTTGTTCTGCGCGCGGATGATCGGAATGGGTGGCGGCGGGCCAAGCCCGGCGATGAAATTCGAGAAGCCGACGGTGGGGCCGACGGCGTTCGGCTCGGGCCGGATCAGCGTGGTGACGCGATCGAAGCCGGTGGAAAGCTGCAGCGCCGTCGAGGGCGATACGTTGCGGTCCAGGCTGATGCGGGTGGTGTGCGAATGTGTGTCGGTATTGGGATTCTGCCCCGCGACGAACTGAAAGGAGTTGACCTGCTGATTGGTGAAGGCGTAGGAAAAGCCGATGCGGTTGCGTTCGTTGAGCGCCGTATCCCAGCGCGCCGTGGCGGAATTCGTATTGATACGCTGCGCGGCATTGGTGTTCAGCATCCGGATGTCGATGTCGGTGCGGTTGGGCAGCGCGGCGGGAAACGCCGCCAGATATCGTTCGATCACCGCGCGCACGGCCGGGTCGGCCGCCAGCGGCGTACGCTCGGAGGCGAGTGGAACCAGAACGTTGCCGTTCACCTGGCCGCGCAGCTTCTGCTGTCGTGCATCGAGCGAGAGAAAATGACGCGCTCCGATCTTCGTTCCCAACTGAACGCCGTACTCGTTCTCGCGAGCCGGCCGCACGCCGCCGGCCTGGAAAAACGCACGCGCGCTGAACAGGCTGTTGTTGTGGCCATACCAGACGTTGCCATGGAGCGCGGTGAGTTTCGGCCCGGGCGGCAGATGCAGGACGGGAATCGGGCGGTTTCCGTATTCGCCGCCGAAGTAGCTGTCGGAAGCGCGGAATTCGTTGTGCGCCGTCGCGGTGGCACCCAGGCGCGCGTTCAACTCGCGAACCGTGTTGGTGTCGATCAGATTGAACTGAACGTTCTCGTTGCGGCGGCTCTCTCCCTTGGCGGAGTCGGTCTGCCCGAGCAGGTTCAGTTGGGTTCGTTCCGCAACGGGAGCGGGCGCGGTTTCCGGCTTAGGCGCGGGAGCCTGCTGGCCGGACAGCCCGGCCGCCAGCAGAAGCGAGACGATCATGTTCCCGCTATTGTACCCGGCGGATTCAGGGGATCAGAGAGTCGAACGCGCCCGGGTTGGTGACTGACGTACGGGGGGCGGATTGCCGGTGCCGCACATATTGGCGGGAAACTTCATTGGCCGGAACCGCCTTGCCGAGCACTTCCGAATCCGCGCGCAGGCGGAAGTCTTGCTCCTGTTCGTCGGCAAACCCCGGCGACTCGCCGGTAAGGGTGCCGTTGTCGATCACCGTGCCCACGAAATCCTCATAGCCGTCCGACCAGCCGGGCTTCATCCAGTTGCCGGCGAGCTCCAGCAGACCGAATTCGTCGAGCAGGGCCAGCCGGTCGCCGGGTGCGCTGACATAGACGATGTTGTTGCGCGCGTCGCACCGTTCTTCCTGCGTGGAGAGGCGCATCAGAGTGGTGCGGTCGGTTCTCGTGGAGATGACGGTGTTGCTGTAGAAGTACAGCGTGCCCTTGCGATAGGTGGGCTCGTCGCCATTGTCGCCGCCATAGTGAACCACTTGCCGGTTGCCCGCGCCCGCCGTTTCGATTAGAACATTTCCGTACACGAATGTTTCACGGTAGCGCGGGTCGGCGCGGATCCGGATGCTGTCTTCGGCCTCTACCAGGTCGAGTTGGCGGTTGCCGCCCTCGATCCAGTTGTAGCGGACGACGAGGCCGGAAGAACGGTCCTTGAGATTGTTGCCGCCGGCGCCCGCGCGCAGCGGCCCGTAGCGGTTGTACTGAAACGTAATGCCCGCGGCGGCGGTGTAGGAGTTGTGCTCGGTGCCGCTGCCGGAATTGCCGTTATCGAACAGCCAGTTCCCCTCGATGAGAATCTCGCGCGAGGTGTCGTCGTCGTTTGAGGCGACGAACAGCCCGTTGCCGTTGTCTCGAAAGACGCAGTTGCGGATGACGATATCCTCGCCCTTTTCGAGATAGATGCCGCTCGAGTTTCGGGCGTAGGCGGTGACGGCGCCGGACTGGTTGCGGAAGGTGTTCTCGCGGCGCGCGCCGCGGAATTCGAGCCCATCGACGACGATGTGGCGCGGCATCAGGTTGGCCGGGATGCTGGCGCCGCCGATCTTGAGCAGACCGCGCAGCTCGGCGCCATAGACAAGGTTCGGAGCCGCCACCGCATCGGCGCCGTCGATGACGGGCAACTCGCCATTCGGCCCCGGAACGCCCATGACGGTGATGGGCGCTTCGGCCGTTCCCTGGAGACAGATTACCCACTTCTCGCGATAGGGCTCCGCACGCCAATGGATTAAGACGGTATCGCCGGGTTTGAGAGCCGTCCAGGGTGCCTCGCCGATGGCGGCCAATGCCTTCCCCGGGCCCACTTCGTAGGTACTCGCGGCGGCGATGGAAAGGAGTGCGAGTAGCACCATACAGCGGCGAACTTGGAGCCGGCGGAGGGGCTTGAACCCCCGACCCTCTGATTACAAATCAGATGCTCTACCAACTGAGCTA
>CADEFT010000078.1 GCA_902826685.1 uncultured Acidobacteriota bacterium | reverse complement strand
GCTGCTGCGCATGGACTACCGGTATCACATGGGCGGCAAGCCGTACGATCTCACTCGTGAGAACGAGCGGGCGACCGGAGGCCGCCAGCATTACATGGAAGGCTCGGTCGGTTTTGCGATTACGTTTTAGCGCCGTTGCTTTGGCTGTGTGGCTCGCCGCCTGTTCCCAGCCGCCTCCGCTTGAGGTGCTTGGGTTCGTTCCGCCATTTACGCTAACCGATCAAAGTGGGGCGGAGTTTTCTTCAGCCAAGCTCAAGGGCAAGGTCTGGGTGGCGAATTTCATCTTCACCAACTGCACGGGGCCGTGTCCGCGCATGACCGGGCAGATGAAACAGGTTCAGAACGCGGTGTATGCCTTACCGGATGTGCGGCTGATTTCCTTTACGGTAGACCCGGTGCGGGACACCCCGGAAGTTCTGGCGGGGTATGCGCGGCGCAACAAGGCAGGCACCGGGCAATGGTCGTTCCTGACGGGCGCGCAGGAAACGCTCCATGAGTTGAAGCGCAACGCGTTTCTGCTCGGAAGCGTCACCGGCCAACTGGATCATTCCACGCGCTTCGCGGTGGTGGACCGGCAGGGGCGCATCCGGGCCTTCTATGACACAACCGAAGATGGGGCGATTCAACGGGTTATCCGCGACGTGCGGGCGCTGCGAGGAGAGCAGAACTGATGGACGTCCATAGCCTTCCCGGTCTCAACGCGATTTTAAATCTATGCGCGGCGATCCTGTTGGTTTTTGGATATATTCTGATCCGGCGGGGAAAGCGGGAAGAGCATCGAAAAGTGATGCTCGCGGCCTTTGGGACGTCGGTTTTGTTCCTGGCGAGCTATCTGATTTACCATGCGCAGGTCGGCTCGGTGCGTTTCCAGAAGCAGGGCGCAATCCGCACGGTCTATTTCGCGATCCTGATCACGCATACGGTGCTGGCGGCGGCCGTACCGGTGCTGGCGTTTCTGACGCTGAGCCGGGGCTTGAAGGGAAGGTTCGCGCAACACCGCGCGATCGCCCGGTGGACGCTGCCCATCTGGCTTTATGTCAGCGTGACGGGCGTCATCGTCTACCTCATGCTGTACCGTCTGTAGGCGTGCGCGAGACCCAGCCGACGCCCGCCAGTACGAACGCCGCGCCAATCCATTGCAGGACGGTGGTCCGTTCGCCGAGAATGATGGCTCCGAGCGCGATGGTGAGCACCGGGCCGACCGAACTGGCGACGGCTACGGTGCCGGCGTTGATCCGCTTCAAGGCCTCCACGATAAACACGATAGGCAGGACTGTCGAGAAGACGGCCAGGCAGAGGCATAGCAGGGCCACGGGAGCGGGCTGCCACAGCAGCGTGACGGGTCTGGCGGCGGCGAAATGAATCAGCACCATCACGGTGGCGAGCAGGGAAACCGTGGGCGTGAATCGCGCCGAGCCGACGCGCCTGATGACGCCGCCGCCCAGGATCAGATAGAAGGAATAGGTGAGCGATGCACCAAGGACAAGCAGGGCTCCGGTCCATAAAGCCTTGGGCTCGCCGGCGAATCGCAGATCGCTCCAGAAGGTGAGTGCAATGCCGGTGGTGGATAGGGCGAGGCCGGCCAGATCGTGACCGCGAATGGGCTTGTTCCAAAAAATCGCCGAGATGGCGAGTACCCAGACCGGATAAGTGAACAGGATGATACGTTCCAGGCCGGCGGAGATATATTCGAGTCCCCAGAAATCGAGCAAAGACGAGAAGTAATAGCCGAGGAAGGCCATCAGACCGAGGCGTGCCCAATCGGCCCAACCGAGCCTGGTGAGACCTTCGCGGCGCCAGGCGCGCCAGGCGAGCCAGGCGAAGAACGGGGCGGCGTACAGCATCCGCAGGGCGATCAGCGAGACCGCTTCGAGCGGGGCGCGGGCGTAGATGAGTTTGATGAAGATCGCTTTGCCGGCGAAACCGACAGCCGAGAGGACCGCGAACAAGGCGCCTGCCGTATGGTCGCGGCCGGTCATCCGGCGATCGGGCGAATTTGGCCTGGGATCATCCGTTTATTGTATCGGAGAGCCCGCCCGCGGCCCCTGGTTCCGGTACTTCTGGAGCGTCAAAAAGTTCCTGCCCGCTGTGGCTTCGCGTGGGCGATCCGGCGCATGATAGTGACATGGACTGGCGATTGAAAGGAGCCATACAGAAGGCTTTGAGTCTCCTGCCGGGCGGCACGGCGCTCAACAGTCAACTGCAGCTCCGGTTGGGCGACCTGCGCAACTTTGATAAGAACGTGGATGTGAAGGTGGCGGGCGACTGGACGACGCTGATGGGGTATCTGCGGCGGGCCGAGGTGCCGGTGGCGGGGCTGGACATTCTGGAAATCGGCAGCGGGTGGCATCCGGCGCTGCCGCTGTGTTTTTCGCTGGCGGGTGTGCGGTCGTGCGCGACTTACGACATCGTCCGCCACATGAGCCCGGAGCTTACGTTTCGCACGCTGGCGCGGCTGGAAGCGCACCTGGGGGCGATCGCCGCGGCGGCGGGGTTGAACCGCGCCAGGGTGGATTGGGCCTACGCGGAACTGAAGCAGGCGCGAACGCTGGAGAAGCTGCTTGAGCTGGCGCGCATTCGATATGTAGCGCCAGGGGATGCTTCGCAAACGGGGTTGCCCGAAGCTTCGATCGATATGGTGTATTCCAACTCCGTGCTCGAGCACGTGCATCCCAGTATTCTGCCCAAGCTGATGGTGGAGAGCATGCGCATTCTGCGGCCGGGCGGGGTGGCGGCGCATTGCGTGGCCTGCAACGATCATTACGCGCACTTTGACCGCAACATCAGCTTCGTCAATTTTCTGCGCTATGGCGCGGGGGAGTGGAAGCTGTGGAACAACGATCTGAACTATCAGAACCGGCTGCGCCAGTCCGATTTTTTGCGCGCCGCTTCGAGTGCGGGCCTGGAACTGGTGCAGACCAACACGACGATCCGCAGGGGCGTGAAGGAAGCGCTGGCGTCGATGCGCGTGGCGCCTGAGTTCGGCCACTACAGCCAGGAGGATCTGGCGACGACTTCGGTCGATTTCATCGGCCGGAAGCCGGACCAGCCGCGCGTGCTGCAGCGGCTCGATGAAGCGGTGCGGAAAGGCTGACCTCTAAGACACGAGGGTGCCCGCGCACTCTTTGCGGGCTACTTGGCGTTGTCGAGGACGGGCGGCGGCGTGGGCGGCCGCGAAACCTGCCCTTTCATCGCTTCTTCAAACGAGATGTTGTTGACGTCGAGCGTACGTCCGGTGGACTGATCGAGCGCATTGCGGGCGCGGCTGTAGGAGCTGAGCGCCGCGACTTCATTGGCCTGGGCGATGGCGAGATCGCGTTGCGCCTGAATGACCAGGAAGATGGTGGAGGCACCGAGGCCGTACTTCTTTTGTTCGGCGTCGAGAGTCTGTTCGGCCAGCACGCGCGACTTGAGGGAAGACTGGTAACTGGCGCGCGCCTGCTGCAATCCGATCAGCGCGTTTTGCACTTCCACGCGGATCTGATTGGTCTGGGCCTGCTGGCGCAGCTCGGCCTGGCGCAAACGAAGCAGGTCGTTGGCCATATCGGCGCGGGCCTGGCGGTTGCTGATGGGAACGGTCAACTGAAAGCCGATGCTGTAATCGGGGAAATTACGGCGGAACAACTGGCTGAGCGCGGTGCCGTAGCCGCCGAGAAAGTAGGGGTTGGCCTGCGGGAGAAAACCGGCCGGCAGTCCGGCTCCGCCGATGCTGTTCACCGAGCCCGCCAGCCCGTTGTTGCGCATGGAAGCCTGCAAATCGAGTTGCGGCTTCAGCGCGCTCTTGCTGCCCTCGAGACCGATCTTGCTCGATTCGACGCTGACGCGGGTTTGTTCGATATCGGGCCGCTTGGACATCGCCGACGACACCAGATCCTGAATGGGCTGGATCTCTTCCTGCTCGGGGATGCGGATGGAATCGGTGGGGACGACGCGCGCTTCGGCTACCGAGGGCGATGAGACGCCGACGCGGCTGAGGGCGTTCTTGATGATGGTTTCCTGCTGCAGCAGGCGCGTTTCGGAGATGGTGAGGTCCTGCTGGTTGCGGGCGACTTCGGCTTCGGCGCGCACGATTTCGATGGGCGCGAGCGTTCCGATCTCCACCTGTTTGCGATTGTCGCCCAGCAGCTTTTCGGCCAGCGACAGGGCCTGTTTTTTCACTTTCGCGTCCTCGCCGTAGCTCACCAGATCCCAATAAAGGTTGATCACGGCGGAAACGGTGGAGATGACCTGCTGGCGGAAGACCAGATCGGCGGCGGTGATTTCATTGCGCGCGATACGAATCTGGCGGTTGTTGACGGCGGTGCCGAAGCCGCGCAACAGATTCTGGTTGATGCTGAAGCCGAGGTTGGAAGTAAAGAAGGGGTTGATTTCGGCGCGGGGAATGTTGCTCAACAAATGGGTATTGTTGAAATCCAGGCTGGCCGAAGTCCCCGTGAGGAAGCCCTTTTGGACGCTGATGAACGGGCTATGCACGGAGGTGATATTGGCGGCCACACCGCTGGCGAACGAGTTGGCTTGAATGGCGCTGCGGTGGTTGTAGCCGTAGCCGGTGGAGAGGATGGGATCGAGATTGGGGATGGTGGTGCCGGACTGCGTGAAGACGAAGCCGCCGGCCTGGGAGGCGGCGTTGGCGCCGGTGCCGCCGGTGTTGCTGGCCGTGCCAAGCTGATTGCCGCCGGTCACCTGCGATGTCGCCTGAGTGGTGACGTTGCTGATGGTGGTGGGAATACCGCGCAGGGCGCCGCCGGCCTGCGCGCGAAGCAACTCGGCCTGGGCGAGCTTGGGGCCGTAGCGTTGAATTTCGATATCCAGATTGTTTTCGAGGGCAAGCGCAATGGCGTCCTGCAGGGAAAGATATAGGCGTCCGGCGCGCAGCAGAGATTCGAGCCGCGAGGAGTTGCGCAGGTCGATCGGCTCGATGTCCTGCATCTGATAGCGCTGCAACCATCCGCGAATGCCACCGAGGGAAAGACTGGGGCCTTTGGAGGCCGTTGGCGTAGGCGTGGCGGGAACCTGTTGCGCCAACAAAGACTGACATTGCGCCAGCAATAGAACATAAGCCGAAAACAGTGCGATGGGTTTCCTCATGAAATCCTCGGAAGAACTAATGGTCTATGGTAGCGCATGGACATAAAGGCGAAACCCGCAAGCAAATGGTTTCTTCCCCGTGTACGTTATACTCAAGAGTTTGTGAGCCAAGTCCATTCCCCGCAAGACATTCTGGGGGCTTTTCGCGAGACGGGCGCGTATCTGGAGGGGCATTTTCGCCTTACCAGCGGCCTGCACAGCCCCAACTATCTGCAGTGCGCGAAAGTGCTGCAATATCCGGCCATCGCCGGGCGCTTTGGCGACGACCTGGCGGCGCGTTTGCGGCAGTTGGTGGGTGGCGCGGCGATTCACGCCGTAGTTTCGCCGGCCATGGGCGGACTGATCATCGGGCATGAAGTGGCGCGGGCGCTCGGCTGCCGTCATATTTTCACGGAGCGGGACGCGGGCGCGATGACGCTGCGGCGCGGGTTTGCCATCGAGGCGGGCGAAAACACGGTTGTCATTGAAGACGTAATCACCACCGGCGGAAGTTCGGTGGAAGTGATTGAATTGCTGCGCCGGTTGGGAGCGCAGGTGGTGGCGGCCGGGTCGATCATCGACCGCTCGGGCGGGCGGGCCGATATCGGCGTGCCGCGGGTGGCGCTTGAAACGCTGCACGTGGTGACCTATGAGCCGCAATCGTGTCCGCTGTGCGCGCAGGGCTCGCCGGTGGTGAAGCCCGGATCCCGCCCCGGTGCGTAAATGGCCGCGCGGCGGTTGAAGATCGCGCTCAGCTATGACGGGCATCCTTACTTCGGCTGGCAGGTGCAGCCGGGCCTGCCGACGATTCAGGGAACGATTGAAACGGTGGTGAGCCAGATCGAAGGCAAGCCGGTGGCGGTGGCCGGATCGGGCCGGACCGACGCCGGTGTGCATGCTCTCGAGCAGGTAGCCGCCTTCACGCTCGAGAATCCGATTCCGCCCGCCAATCTGAAGAAGGCGATGAACCGGCTGCTGCCGCGGGACATTCGCGTTCTGTCGGTGGAGGAAGTGGCGCTGGAGTTTCATCCGCGGTTTCAGGCGCGGGCCAAGACGTACGAATACCGGATCTGGCGCGAGGAGGTGTGTCCTCCGTTTCTGCGCCACTACGTGCATCACTTTCCTTACGCGCTGGACGAAGCGATGTTCTGCCGGGCGGCGCGATTGTTCGAAGGGAGGCATGATTTTTCGGCCTTCTCGGCGGCGGACGACAAGGACGAGCTTGGCGGCTCGAAAGTGCGCCAGATGTTTGAAGCCGAGGGGAGGCGGGAAGGGGATCGGCTGCTGTTCCGCGTGCGGGGGAGCGGATTTCTGAAGCACATGGTGCGGCTGATGACCGGCGGGTTGATTGAAGTGGCCAAGGGCAATCTCACGCTCGACCGGTTCACCGCGCTGCTCGATCCGGCGCCGGGCGATAAGCAGGTCCACGCCGTGCCGGCGGCGGGGCTGTTTCTGATCAGCGTCGAGTATTCTTCGGAACCAGCTTGATTTCGAAGACGCGGGGCCAGAGTTTGCCGGTGACGAAAACCCGGTCGCCCATCGAATCGTAGGCGATGCCGTTCATGACATCGACTCCCGATTGTTCGGCGGCGGGGAGCAAGCCGGTCAGATCGATCCAGCCGAGCACTCTGCCATCGCTGGTCGAGATGCGCGCGATGCGCTCGGTCTGCCAGACGTTGGCCCAGATTTCGCCCTTGACGAATTCAAGTTCGTTGAGCAGGCTCACCGGCGAGGCGCCGTCGCGCACACGAATGCGGCGCAGCTCCTTGAAATTCGATGTCTCCCAGACGCGAAGGTCGGCGGTGCCATCGCTCATGTAGATCTGGCGGCCGTCGTTGGTGAGCCCCCAGCCTTCGCCCGAGTATTGAAACTGGCGCAGCCGCTTGAATGTACCCTGCTCATAAACGAAGCCCATGCCGTGGCGCCAGGTTAACTGGACGATCAGTTTGTTCAGAACGGTGATGCCTTCGCCGAACAGCGGCGAGGGGATGGAAGTATATTCCACGACTTCGCCCGTTTCGAGCTTCACGCGGCGGATCGAAGATCGGCCCTCGAGTCCGGTGCTTTCATACAGGTAGCCGCCGCGGTATTCGAGGCCCTGCGTAAAGGCGTTACGGTCGTGGGGGTAAGTCCGCACCACTTTGTATCCATACTCGGGCGAAGCGGCTTGAAGCGCGGCGGCCATGACGGCGAAGAGTTTCAGCATCGGGTAAGGTTCATGCCAGCCTGCGGATCATGGCGCGCGCCACGCCTTGCACGGCGAGGTCGGCCCTGGGATGCAACTCCGGGTAGGCGGTGTTCTCCGCCTTGAGGAACCATTTTCCCTTCTGCCGGACCAGGCGCTTCAAGGTGCATTCGCCGTCGATGAGGGCGGCGACAATCTGGTTATCGCGCGGAGCGGGCGCCGGTTCGATCACCACGAGGTCTCCTTCCAGGATACCCGCATCCTGCATGGAGTCGCCGCGCACACGAAGCACAAACGCGCCCGCTTTGGGAAGAAAGCCGAGCGCTTCGGCGTTGACCGACACCATGGCTTCGGGCGTGGATTCGGAACGTAAGTCGGGCGGTCCGGCGGGGATGGTGCCATAGAGCGGCAGATCGACAATTTCCCCGCGCGCGGCGGCATGGGGATCGACGACATCGATCTGGCGCGAGCCGCGGTCGGCGCGGCGGATATAGCCCTTGGCTTCGAGCGCCTGCAGGTGGCCGGCGACGCCGTTGGGGCTGCGAATGTCGAAGTGGCGCTGGATTTCGGGGATGGAGGGCGAACAGCCCTGGTCGCGCCGGAACCCGACGATGAAGTCGAAGATGGATTGCTGGCGGCCGGTGAGCATGATACTATAAACTCATGA
>CADEFT010000077.1 GCA_902826685.1 uncultured Acidobacteriota bacterium | reverse complement strand
TGCCAAGGATGAAGCAGGCAGCCCTGCAAATCGCTTTTTCAGCAGCCTGCTAGCCATATAATTTAGAGCTATGTGGATCGCACTCGCCGTAACGCTCGCGGCCTTCGGACAGAAACCCGATTTCGCGGTGGTGGAAAAAGTCGCGGGGGCCGTGGGCTTCTACACCGCCGGCGGCAAGCGCGTGGGTGGCGCCAAGGTCGGCACCCATCCTCATGAGATCGTCCTTTCGCCCG
Source organism: uncultured Acidobacteriota bacterium (assembly GCA_902826685.1). Taxonomy (GTDB): domain Bacteria; phylum Acidobacteriota; class Terriglobia; order Bryobacterales; family Bryobacteraceae; genus CADEFT01. The sequence continues at coordinate 7,706 of CADEFT010000077.1, read as the reverse complement.
ACCGCAAGCTTGCCTATGTCAGCGACAACGGCATTCTGTGGATGCAGTACGCCGGTGAAGGCGGCAACACGATTTCGATTCTCGACGTCGCTTCGATGAAGAAGACCGGCGAGATCGATCTCGGCAACTACCGGCGTCCGCACGGGCTCGATATCCATCCAAAGACGGGGCGCATGGTTTCCACCATCGAGAATCCACCGGGACTGCTGTTGATCGATCCGGTGGCGCGCAAGGTGCTTCGCAAATACGATACGCAAGGCAAAGCGCCGCACATGGCGCTGTTCGATCCCGATGGCGAAACGGTCTACGTCAGCAACACGGGCACCAACACGGTAGCCGTGCTGAATCTGGAATCGGGCGGTGTGAAGCTGATCGATGTGGAAAAGAATCCGCAGGGCGGAACGTTTTCCCGGGATGGGAAGCTGTTGTTTCTGACCAGCTCCGACGGCGATGCGATCAACATCATCGACCGCGCCAGGAAAGAGCGCATCGGAACGATCCGCACCGGCCGGGGACCGGCGCGCGTGCATGTGGCACCCGACAACAAAACGCTAATTTACAATCTGCAGCCGGGCGAGGCGATGGCCTTCGCCGATATCGCGTCGCGCAAGGAAACCACCGTCATCAAACTGGCGGGCAAGCCCTTGTCGCTGACCATGGCGAAGGATGCCAGCCGCGTCTACCTTGGCCTGCAGGAGGTAGACAAGATCGTCACGGTCTCGGTGAAAGACCGCAAGTTGATCGATTCCTTCGAAACGCCGAAAGGCGCCGGGCCGGACGTTGTGCTGCCGCTGCCGTAGCCATGGAGATTCGCCCTTACGAGCCAGCCGACCGGGCCGCCTGCCTGGCGGTATTCGATTCGAATACCCCGCGCTATTTCGACCCCGCCGGGCGCGAGGCGTTTGAGAGCTTTCTCGCGAACGCTGCACGCCCGCCCTACTTCGTGATGGATCACGATGGCGCGATCGTGGGCTGCGGCGGCTATGCGATCGGGCCCGAATCGGCCACGCTTGGCTGGGGGATGGTCCGCGCCGATCTGCACGGCCAGGGCCTGGGACGGTTTCTGCTGATGTACCGGCTGCGGGAGATCGGCAAGGTCTCGACCGTGGCGCTGGTACGGGTGGAGACTTCGGCCCAAGCCGCCGGCTTCTATGAAAAGCAGGGGTTTCGCGTCACCGCCGAGGCGGGGCGGATCGCCATGACCAAGAAGCTCACCGTGTGCGCATGAATCGCAAGGCGGCGCGGGAACAGATTCTGCGGGAAGCCTGGATCGGCGATGCGGTGCTGTCGCTCTATGTGCGCTGCCGCATCCTGCGCGAGGATGGACGCATCGACGCCGCCAAGGCCGAGCGCATGACCTCGAACCGGTTTCTCTCTACCGCCGGCGAAGCCAGTGAAATCGAGGCCGAAATCGGCCGCCGTTACCAAAGTGCCGGCCTTGCCGCGGCCTTCCAGTGGATCGAGGAAAGCCTGATGCCGGCCTTCGAGCGCCAGGAAGCCAAGCGCCGGAGAAAAGTCTTGTATTGAGAACCAGGGGATGGTACTCTTTGGGTGAACGTGGAGTGATTTAGGTTCCGGAGCCTTACTGGAGCCAGCTACTTGCAACCACGTAAAAAAAAGTGCTAAAGGCGGGTCGTTTCATCAAGGCTTTGTACTGGCCCTGAGGGTTCCCGCCCCCAGGGCTTTTTCCTTGATAGCGGCTTCGCTGGGCGCTGCTGGGAGGTTATATGAGCGTCTGGCAGGGTTCTGTCGCTTCTCCGCTGCAATCGGCGGAAGGAGACCTGCTTTCGGTCCGCATTACCGTGGAAGCGTTTCTGCTCGAGGATCTGCTCGATGCCTTGGCGGAGGCTCCGTTTCCCATCAACCCCGAGATTCATCATCACGAATCGGTACCGGCGTCGACCGTGGAGTTTCCGGTATGGCAATCGCAGTTGGATGGCGTCAAGCGACTGCTCGCGCGGCGCCGTTTTCCCGCCACGGCCTTGAGCGTATCGAAGATGTTGGGCGACGTTTTGAATTGACCTCGGTACCCGGTACCGCCTAACACCTTTTCGGTACGGATATTCTCTTCCGGCCCGTGGCGCACGGCTGCTATCCTCAGCCGATGCGATTATCGATTTATACGATTTTTTGGGCCATTGGAGCCTTCGCTCAATCCGTGCCCGGTGACCGCCTTTCCGGGCTGACCGCCGCGTCGATTTCGTTATTCGAAGCGGGAAAGGAAGATTTCGCGTCCGTCGAAGGGCTCGAAGATGGCTTGGGACCCGCCTTCAACGGCGTCAGTTGCGGCAGTTGCCACAGCATACCTGCTCTAGGCGGCAGCGGAAACTCCACTGAGACCCGTACGGCGCGCCGCGACGGTAACACCTATATCGAACCGGCCGGCGGCTCGCTGCTTCACCTGTTTACGACCGATCCACGATGCCAGCCCCTGCTACCCGTAAACGCCAACGTATTCGCGCGCCGGCTGGCGACTCCTCTGTTCGGCGCCGGCCTCATCGAAGCGATTCCGGACGCCACCCTGCTGGCCATCGCCGAACAACAGCGGCGCAGCTTCGACCTGGTGCGGGGACGCGTGGCCATGATCCGCGACGTGGCGTCGAACACCATGCGCGCCGGCCGCTTCGGCTGGAAATCGCAGCATGCGACGCTGCTTGCCTTTTCCGGCGACGCTTATACCAATGAAATGGGCATCACCAACGACCTCTTTCCGAACGAAGTGGGCCTTGGGCTGCCGGCGCAGCAACTGGCGATGTGCGACACCGTGCCCGGCATTGACGATCGTCGCGACCCGGTGACACACCTGCGCGGCATCGATCTGTTTGAAGGGTTCATGAAGTTCCTGGCGCCTCCGGAACGGCTGCCTCTCTCCCCCGCGGCGGCGCGCGGCGAGCAGGTGTTCGCCAATATCGGATGCGCGCGGTGCCACATGCCGTCCATCATGACCGGGCCGAACGCCAATCCGGCGCTCTCGAACAAGCCGGTGCGGGCGTATTCGGATTTCCTGCTGCATGACATCGGCACCGGCGACGGCATCGATCAGGCGGCCGCGCGCGGCGGCGAGATGCGTACGGCTCCGCTGTGGGGCTTGCGCTTCCGCCGCATGCTGATGCACGACGGCAGCGCTCTCGGCCTCGATCCGGCCGTTCAGATGCACGAAGGGGAAGCCGCGGGCTCCCGTATGCTCTACCGGTTCCTCCCGCCGGGCGACCGCGCCGCGCTGCTCGCCTTTCTCAGCTCGCTTTAGCCGGCTTCGGCAGTTCGAAGTTCACCATCCACTGGATGCCGAACCGGTCGCGCAGCATCCCGAACCGGGCGCCCCAGAAGGTATCGGCGAGCGGCATGATCACCGTGCCGCCTTCACCGAGCGCCGCAAACAGGCGCTCAATTTCGTCGAGGCTGTCGCAAGTGACGTTGATCGAGAAGTTCCCGCCTGGTTGAACCGGCTGTCCGGGCATGGTGTCGGAAGCCATCAGCGAAGCCTCGCCCATGGTGAGGCAGGCATGCATGACCAGGTTTTCGGAGCCTGGAGCTTTTTCGCCGGGCATGTCCGCGAACGGCATGATCCGCGGTTCCCCGCCCAGGCAGCGCCCGTAGAACGTCATGGCCTCGCGGCAGTTTCCATTGAAGGTGAGATAGGTATTGAGATTTTTCATGGTAGTCCTCGAGGTTAACCGCCGGCGATGGCGCCGACGATGAGAAACGGCTCCGCGCCGGAAGCTACGGCGCCAGGTAGCGGCGCGTCCGGCGAATCGTGCGACAGATCCTGTCCACAGGCGAAGAAACGAATGAACGGACGGCGCTGCTTGGTGACGTGGTCGCGGATGGTGCCGGCAAGCTCGGGGAAGCGCCGCTCCAGCGCGTCAAGCACGGCGCCCTGCGTCGCCTGCGCCGCTTCCACCGTGACTTCGCCGTCCACTCGCGCCAGGATGCGCAGGTGCGCCGGCAGAACCACACGGATCATGACAGCGACTGCACTTCCACCGAGAGCACGGCCGGCAGATCGCGCACGATGGGCGCCCAGTTGTCGCCTGCGTCGGGCGAAGCGTAAACCTGGCCGCCCGTGGTGCCGAAATAAACGCCGCAAGGGTCGAGCTTGTCCACGCACATCGCGTCGCGCAGCACGTTCACATAGCAATCCGATTGCGGCAGCCCGTTGGTCAGCGCTTCCCATTCGTTGCCGCCGGTACGGCTGCGATACACGCGCAGCTTGCCGTCAAGCGGGTAATGTTCATAGTCGCTCTTGATGGGCACCACGTAAATCGTATCGGGCTCGTGCGCGTGCACGTCGATCACGAATCCGAAATCGGTGGGCAGGTTGCCGCTGATCTCATGCCATAGCGTGCCAGCGTTGTCGCTGCGCATCACGTCCCAGTGTTTCTGCATGAACAACACATCCGGGCGCGAAGGATGCATGGCGATGCGATGCACGCAGTGGCCCACTTCGGCGTTCGGATCGGGGATGTATTCCGATTTCAACCCCTGATTGATCGGCTGCCACGTTTCGCCGCCGTCTTCGGTCCGGAACGCGCCGGCCGAGGAGATGGCGATATACATCCGCTTGGGATTGGCGGGATCGATCACGATGGTGTGCAGGCACATGCCGCCCGCGCCCGGCTGCCATTTCGGACCGGAGCCGTGGCCGCGCAGTCCGGAAAGCTCCTGCCAGCTCCCGCCGCCGTCGGTCGAGCGGAACAAGGCCGCGTCCTCGACACCGGCATAGACCGTGTCCGGATCGGTCAGGGACGGCTCGAGGTGCCATACCCGCTTGAACTCCCATGGATGCGCGGTGCCGTCGTACCACTGATGCGTGCCAGGAATTCCGTCATAGATGAACTTGTTATCCACGGGCGCCCAGGTCTTACCGCCGTCGTCGGAGCGTTGAATCAGTTGCCCGTGCCAGCCGGTCCACTGCGAGGCCCAGAGGCGGTTCGGATCGGCGGGCGATCCTTTGACGTGAAACAATTCCCAGCCGGCGAAGTGCGGGCCGCTGACGTCCCACTTCTGCCGTTTGCCGTCGGAGGTCAGCACAAACGCGCCCTTGCGCGTACCGACTAACACTCGTACGCCGCTCATGTTCTTCCCCATGGTTCCATGTCTCCCATTCAGTTTTTCAAGGCAGTCCGGCCAGCTCGATCACCGGACGGACTTCTACCGTGCCGTAGCGGGCTCCCGGAATTCTAGCAGCGATCTGGATGGCTTCGTCCAGGTCGGTGGCGTCAATCATGTAAAATCCGCCGAGTTGTTCGCGCGTTTCGGCGAACGGTCCGTCGGTCACCAGGCGCTTGCCGTCGCGTACGCGGACGCTGGTGGCCGTCGAGACCGGATGCAGCGGCGCCGAAGCCAGATACTTGCCCGCGGCGTTCAGGTCACGTGTGAGCGCGAGAGACTCGGCGTAACACTTGTTACGTTCGGGCTCGCTTAGCGACGGTTCTTCGAAATAGATCAGCATCAGATAGCGCATGACGCGATTCTCCACCAATGAATCGTTGCTGAGCGGCGGAAATCGACACCCGCGGCGATTTTTTTTACCATCGGATGTGGCTACAGGCGCGGACGCGGCGGTGGAGGAGCTTTATCGATCCGAATGGGGCCGTCTCGTCGCCACCCTCATCCGGCAGGTGGGCGATTTCGATCTCGCCGAAGAGGCCGTCCAGGAAGCGTTCACCGCCGGGCTGAACCAGTGGCGCGCCGCCGGAGTGCCCGAGCATCCGCGGGCGTGGATCCTTCAAACGGCCCGCCACAAGGCGATCGACCTGCTGCGGCGGCGCGCGCGGATCGACAGTTCGGTGGACCTGGCCGCCGCCGCCGGGCCCGTGCCACCGCCGGCGTTCGAGGACGCGGAGATTCCCGACGACCGGCTGCGTCTCATCTTCACCTGCTGTCATCCGGCGCTGGCATCGGAGGCGCAGGTGGCGCTGACGCTGCGCACGCTCGGCGGCCTCGATACCGATGAGATCGCCCGCGCTTTCCTGGTCCCGGTGGCGACCATGGCACAGCGGCTGGTGCGCGCCAAGCGCAAGATCCGCGACGCCGGCATTCCTTACGCCGTGCCGCCCGCCGACGCTCTGGCCGAGCGCTTGGATGCGGTGCTGACGGTGATCTATCTCATTTTCAACGAAGGCTACGCGGCCACGCGCGGCGAGGAACTGGTGCGGACGGATCTGTGCGCGGAAGCGATCAGGCTGGCGCGGCTGGTGCAATCCTCGTCGGCCGAAGCGCGCGGACTGCTGGCGCTGATGCTGCTGCACGACGCCCGGCGCGCCGCGCGCACGAATGCGGCGGGCGACCTGGTACCGCTCGAAGAACAGGACCGCACTCTTTGGAATGCGCGCCAGATCGCCGAAGCGCTGCCGCTGGCGAGCGAGGCGTTCCGTGGGGGCCCGGGTCCTTATGCCATTCAGGCGTCGATCGCCGCCGTGCATTGCCGCTCGGCGCGGGCGGAGGATACCGGCTGGCACGAGATTCTGCGCTGCTACGATGCGCTCGAACGGCTGCAGCCTTCGGCCATCGTTTCGCTCAACCGCGCGGTGGCGGTGGCAATGGCTCACGGGCCTTTGGAAGGGTTGGCGCTGGTGGATGAGCTTCAAAGTGAGTTGGATGCATATCATCTTTTCCACGCCGCCCGCGGAGATCTGCTGCGCCGCGCCGGTTCCCGGCCGGACGCGGCGCGCGCCTATCGACGCGCCCTCGAACTGGTGGCCAACGACAGCGAGCGGCGCTATCTCACGCGGCGCCTCAATGAAGTGTTAGGCTGATACTCCATGCGGCGGGCAGCTTTGCTTTCTCTTTTCGCGGTTCTGCTGGCGGCGGCTTACCAGACGCGCGGCACTCCCTCGGCTCAGACGCGCGAGATCGCGCCGGGTGTCTTTCTGCGTGCAGCCGAACCGGACAAACGCATCATCGCCAACGCGGGCTGGGTCGTGTTTCGCGACTACGTGCTGGTGATCGACGCCAACTATCCGTGGGGCGCGCGCGCCATTCTGGACGACGTGCGCAAGACCACCGATAAGCCGATCCGCTTCGTTTTCGATACCCACTATCACGGCGATCACGCCCATGGCAATGGCGTATTCGTCGCGGCGGGGGCCACCATCGTCTGCTCGGCCGATTGCCTGGCCGAATCGCGCCGCAAGAATCCGCCGGCGTGGGAAAAATCGGCCGCCGATTATAAAGGCGAGACTCTCGAACATCCGCAGGTCGGCTTCCCCGAACGCATGGTTTTCGACGACGGCACTCATCGCGTGGAGCTGATCAAAGTAGGCCCCGGCCACACGCTGGGCGACGCCGTGGCCTGGCTGCCGAAGGAGCGCATCCTGTTCACCGGCGACCTTTGCGTCAACAAGCGGCCCGGCAACAACCTTGCCGATCCCGACGCCGACCCCGAGCACTGGGTCCAGGCGCTCGACGGACTGATGAAGTACGGCGTGGCGCAGGTGATACCCGGCCATGGCCAGCCTGGCGGCAACGAAGCGCTGGCCGGCCAGCGCGCCTACATTCAGGCCATCATCGACGGTGTGCGCGCGGGCATTGGAAAAGGACAAACGGCCGATCAACTCGCCGATACGCTCGATCTGTCGATGTATGCGCCCTGGGGCGCCGACAAGGCGAGGAATGCGCCGTCGATCCGGGCCGTCTACGCGAAGCTGAAGCGCTAGCCTGTCTTTCGCACTTCGCGGTGTTGACGGCAGGTAAGGCATTTAGAA
>CADEFT010000076.1 GCA_902826685.1 uncultured Acidobacteriota bacterium | reverse complement strand
TCGGTGGAGTAGGCCTTCTCCTTGCTCATGCGGTAGCGCAGGCCCGCCTTTTCGAGCAGTTCCGACATTTCCTTGCGCCCGCCCAACTCGTCGATGAACGTCTGGTCGAGCCACGGCTTGTAGATCTTCAGGCTGGGATTCACCATCAGGCCGTAGCGGTAGAAGCGCTCGATGTCGTTGCCTTTGTAGGTGGAGCCGTCGCCCCAGATATGAACGGCGTCTTCCTTCATGGCACCGACCAGCATGGTGCCGGTGACGGCGCGGCCGATGGGGGTGGTGTTGAAGTAGGGCACGCCGGCGGTGGTGATGTGGAAGGCTCCGCATTGCAGCGCGGCCAGGCCTTCTCGTACCAGCGGGCCCCGGCAGTCGAGCAGCCGCGCGGCCTCGGCGCCATATTCGAGAGCTCGGCGGGGGATATCGTCGTAATCGGGCTCGTCCGGCTGGCCGAGATTCGCCGTGTAGCAGTACGGAATGGCGCCCTTCTGGCGCATCCAGTAGATGGCGGCGCTGGTGTCGAGGCCGCCAGAGAAGGCAATGCCGACTTTTTCCTTTACGGGCAAGGATTGCAGAATGTTTCCCATGACAAAGATCTAGGTTCGCACGATTTTAGCGATGCGTCGCCAGGAGATGGGGATGTCTTCGAGCAGATTGGAAGAACTGAGCCGGGCGGGAATGACTGGGTCGCCGATTACCCGGCGATGGGTCGCCAGGTGGGCCTCGCCAAAGACCTGCGAGCAGATCACCGCATTCTTCGCCAGATCCTTCTGACGATCGTTCCACAGCCCTTTGCCAAGGCGCTTGGCGAGATTCACCATGGTGGCGAACGAGTATGGCCGTCCGAGCAACCTCATAGCGTTCACGGCCAGCATCCAGCCTTGTTCACGTGTACCCCCGATGGGTCGCCGGACCCGGATCCGATGATCGCAAAGGTTTGGGAGCAAACTGCCGATGGAAACTCCAGGCAAGCTGGCCTCTACGATGTCAAATCCAAGCCCTATGAATACCGCCGCGTGGCACCACCTGGCGTGATCTTCAGCGAAGCCACCTTGTGCCTGCCAAGCTTGAATACCCTTTTTTATCAGATCCGTCTTCAGCGGACAGAACAGAATAAGGTCGCCGGGCCAAGCTGGTCTGGATCCGGTAGATGTCCAAGGTTTCGCACGCACCCCGGCAGGACGTCAGGCTGTGATTTACAGAAATCGGCGTTGGAAGGAATCGATTCGGGATCGAGGACGTAATGATCCAATTAGATCGCCTCACCCGGCGGCTGTCGCCGATTTCAGCGCTTTCGCCCTGACAATGCTAACCGAGTGCACGCGTTCGCTGTTATCGAGCTCAAACTGAACGTGTGCGCCGCGTTTCAATCCGAACTGGTTGAGCGGTTCCCCGCGGTAGCCTAAAACGTCGCTGAGCCGAAAACCGTGCAAGACGCCAGTTTCTCTTTCTCGCATATAAAAAAGGCGAAGCTGAGGGACGATCCGCTCAATCGTGCCGACGGGCATAACTCGTATCTTAGCGGCGAAATCGGTAAGGCACAACCCGTGGTCACAGACATTTTCAGCCGCCAACCTCCTGTCGGAATAAGGCCGTGCGGCCGATTGTACCGGGTGGATCGTGCCGGCGTCAGACTCTGACAGTGGAGGAGAGATTGAAAGCCAAAGCCCAAACACAACCCGTTCAACAATTGCGCGGCGTCGTGACACGAATCAGTCCTCTGAACATGGTCTACGTCTCCGACGAATCGACCGGCAAGCCCTATGCCTTCGCCTTCAACGCCATCCGTGGCTACCGCGGCGAATCTCCGCGCGAGATGAAGCTCAAGCCCGGCCGTGCCGTGCGGTTTTCCGTCGGCGCGGACGAGCGGGTGCAGGAAGTCGAACTGCTCTGACGCGCGGCCGGGCCAGGCGCTATAATCGCTGGCCATGCCAAAAGTCAGACCCATCCCCAAGGGATCCCACACCGTGACCGCCGGTCTCACCGTTCATAATGCGGCCGAGTTCATCAAGTTCTGCAAGAAAGCGTTCGGCGCCAAAGAGACGATGCGGATGCCCGGGCCAGGCGGCGCCATCATGCATGCCGACATTCAGATCGGCGATACACACGTCATGATCGGCGACGAAATGCCCGGTATGGCCAAGAAGTCGGCTAAATCGCTCGGCAACACACCGTTGACCCTGCACGTCTATTTCGAAAACTGCGATGCCGCGTGCCAGAAAGCCATCAAGGCCGGCGCCGTGGTGCGCATGCCGCTTCAGGACATGTTCTGGGGCGATCGTTACGGCACCGTCGAGGATCCGTTCGGCAACATCTGGGCGCTGGCCACGCATATCGAAGACGTGGACGTAAAGGAAATGAAAAAGCGCGGCGCCAAAATGATGAAGCAGATGGCCGCCTCCAAGCCGCCCGCGTCTTAGTGGGCCTCGCCTAGCGGATTGTCGAACTTGAACCCATACAGGCGCGGGTTCTCTCCGATTACCGCCGCCGACACGATGGAGAAAACATAGTTGTAAGTTTCCGGCGGAACTTTGTCGCGATAGCGTGTCAGCAGAGCCCAGAAGTTTCGCTCGCGCGTGTTGGCCGGCATGGAGCGGATGAGCCGGATCACCTTGTCCTCGCCCCAGTTGTAGGAAGCCATCACCAGCATGCCGGAGGCGAGCGCGTCGGTGGAATATAGTTCGTGTAAATAGCGCACGGCCGCCACGGTCGCTTTCTCCCAATCGTGGCGCTCGTCGCGCGTATCGGGCCGCTTCAATTGCCATAGCGGACCGAGGCGCAGCCCGTACTTAGTGGCCGTATCGGGAATGAATTGCCACATTCCCTTGGCATGGCCCATGTATGTTTCGGGGCCCACCGCCAGCGGATCGAACCCGCTTTCCTGCAGCGCCAGGTAGAAGAACTGCGGCGGCAGGTTATGTTCCAGCAGTTCCCGCGCGATGCGCCGGTCGTAGCCGTTCTGGCGGGCCCTGGCGACTGCCTGTTCCAGCCTGCCGGTGGATTGCCACTTGCCGATGTAATTCTGAATTTCGGTGGTGAACTCGCGCGGAATCGCCAGCTCGCATTCGCCCAGCACGCGCGCGATGCGCATGATGAGCCGGTCTTTCTCGCTTAGCTTCGAATCGTAAACCTTCAGCGATGTGAGGAACCGGTCGTAGTTGCGCTCCATCTCCTTGCGCCGGTCCTGATACTGGCGGATCTGGTCGCGGCCCTTGGGGCTGTTCACGTCGAGGATCAACTGTTCCACCTTGGCGATATCCACGTCGAGCGACTTCATCGAATAGAACAGATCCTGCGCGATGGCCTGCCGCTGGCTCAACTGCCGGTGCTGATAAAACGCGTAGGCGCCGATGGCGATGGCCGCGGCGGCGAGCGCTCCCGCGATGAGGCCGAAACGCGACTTCTGCTTTTTCTGCACCTGCTGGAAGGTGCTGCGAATCGCCATGGTGCGGTCGCTCATCGGCGCGCCGTCGGACAGTTCGCCGAAGTAGCGCTTCATGATGTCGGTATCGGCGTGGGCGGGCGCAGGGCGCTCCACTTCGAACTGGAGAAGAGGACCTTCGGCGCCCAGCCGCACCTCCAGCGTGCCCACGATGGAAGCGGCCGGAACGCGCCGCCCGCCTACCCAAATGCCGTTGCTTGAGTTGTTGTCCTTGGCCAGCCAATTGGCGCCGTCGTAGCTCACCAGCACATGCGTGCGGCTGACGAATTCATCCTGTACGCGCAGGTCGCAATCTTCCGCGCGGCCGATGCGGAACGGCTTGTCGAACTGAAACTCGCCGCCAGGTACAGGCGATTGTACCCGCACCCGTAACATAGGCGTCGCGGCCGGCGGCTGATTTTGCATCGGGGGCTCTCTATTCCTTTATACTGGTGTTCCTCACCACGATGCTGGGCCTTTCCTACAAGTGGGGGCTGGTGGCCATGCTTTGGTTCACCTGCTTCTTCAACTACGCCGATCGCCAGGCGATCTTTTCCGTGTTTCCGCTGCTTAAGTCGGAAATGAATTTGAGCGATGTGCAATTGGGTATCGTGGGCGGAGCGTTCATGTGGGTCTATGCGGCGGCGGGCCCGCTGGCGGGGATGATCGGCGATCGCGTACGGCGCAAGACGCTGATCATCGGCGGCCTGGTCTTCTGGTCGCTGGTGACCATGGCCACCGCGCTTGCCACCGAGTATTGGCACCTGGTTTTGTTCCGCGCTCTCGAAGGCTTCGGCGAGGCGTTCTATTTTCCGGCGTCCATGTCGCTGATCAGCGATTCGCATGGACCCGAAACGCGATCGCGCGCCATGTCGTTCCATCAATCGAGCGTCTATGCGGGCACCATCGCCGGCGGCGCGCTCTCGGGATACATGGGCCAGCACTACGGCTGGCGGTCGAGCTTCTATGTCTTCGGCTCGATGGGCGTTCTGCTCGGGCTGATGCTGCTCGCCACACTGCGCGAGACGCGGCGCGGGGAAACGGAACCGGCGGCGGACGCCAAGCGGCCCGCGGCCTCGCTCAGCGGCGTGCTCACCAATCGTTTCGTACTGCTGCTGATGGCGGTCTTCGTGGGCGCGAACTTCGTGGCGGCGATCTTTCTCACCTGGATGCCCTCGTTCCTCACGCGCAAGTTCAACATGAGTCTTTCGATGGCGGGTTTAAACTCGACGGCGTGGCTGCAGATGGCGTCGGTGCTGGGCGTGCTCACGGGAGGCTACCTCGCCGACCGTTGGGCGCGGCGCCACGCCGGCGGACGCATGGCGACGCAGGGACTGGGCCTGATGGCCGGCATTCCCTTCCTGTTCCTCACCGGGTGGACGCTATCGGTGCCCGTGCTGGTGCTGGCCATGACGGGCTTCGGATTCTTCAAAGGCATGTACGACGCCAACATCTGGGCGTCGCTTTACGACGTGGTGCCGCCGGAGCGGCGTGCCTCGGCGGTCGGCTTTATGAACTCGGTGGGATGGATGGGCGGCGGCTTCGCTCCGGTGGCGATCGCGGCGGCCTCGGCGCATTGGGGCATGAGCGCGTGTATCAGCGCGACCTCGGCCATCTATCTGATCTTCGGGTTGCTGATGCTGTGGGGCGCGCGGCAGCGCGGGATCCCGGCTATCGCGGCTGCACCGTCACGGCCTTGACCGCTCGCGTCTCCGCCGCGCTTTCGGCCAGCTTCACCGTTTCCGCCTTGGATTCATATTCCTTAAAGAAATCCGGATCCATCGCTTCCGCGCTCTCCACGCCTTCAAAGGCGATCAGGTGATATTCGCCGGGGGCCAGACCCTGTAGCCGGAACTTTCCGTTCTGATCGGAAGCCACAGGCTGCATCGCGGCCAGTTCCCAGGCCTTGCCGCTCTTGGGCCGCAGCACGACGGCCGCGCTACGCAGGGGATTCCCCTTCGCGTCGGCCACGGTACCTTCCAGTTGCGCGGCCTTCCCGCTGAGCACGATTTCCATTCCCGCCGCCGAGCCGCCGCCCGACAGGTTCAATCCGTTCTCTCGAACATCGGTCTCGGCCAGCCGGATGCCGCGAATAAAGTAGCCCGAGGGCAGACCCATTACCCGCACATCGTACTGATCGGGCCCCAGGTTCGCGATCTGGAACGTCCCATCGTCCTTCACTCTGCCGGTGCCCGAGCCCATCGGTGAAAAGCGGCCCGCACGGCCTTCCGCCATCACGCTCATGCCGCTAACGAGGGCTGCCTGTCCGTCTTCGGAGCGAATGGAGCCGCTGACCTCGAGGCCCGGCGCCAGCATCACCGGGACTCCTTCCACATCGCGGTCGGTTACCTCGACGGCGGCAGAACCCGTCATCTGCTGATTCGGACCGTCGAACCAGTGAGCCCGCACAAAGTAGGAACCGGGCCGCACGCCCTTGATTTCGAACTCGCCCGATGGCCCGCGCCAGGACGACATATTGCGATTCATCGCCATCAAGTCCAGGGAATCCTTGCGAACCAGATTCACCATGCCGCCGCGGCCTTCGCCGCCCCCGGACACTTTCCCCGCAATCCGGAACGCCCGCTCCTTGCGCATGCGGATATCGATGCCCTGCACCGTGCCGCCCATGGGAACGTTTACCAGCGCAGCCGACTGCGCATCGGTGGCATTGGGATAGTAAGTCGATGCCGGCGATTCCTCCGGCTGCCTTACCGCCGATCGGTCCACGCCGAAGTTATAGCCCCTTTGTTGCGAGTCGGCCGTGACATAGTACCGGCCGGGTGGAACACCAAAAATGCGGTATTCGCCCAAGTCGTTGGTCATCGCCATGCCGCCCGGTACGAGTTGTTTCTTGCCCATCATGAAGCGATATCGCATCAGAGCGACCTGGGCATGCATGACGGGATCATTCTCGTCGTCGGTGATACGGCCGGTCACAACGGCCTGCGGCGACAGCTTCAATTCGACATCTTTCATCGACTGGCCTTTTTCCAGCGTCAATGAGATGCCCTGTGCGCCCGGCCCGCGCCCGTAGTCCGACGGCACAAAGCCCGCCTTGCTCACGCTGAGCCGGTATGGTCCCGGCTCAATGCCGGTCATGGCGAACCTGCCTTCGGCGTTCGTCGAGGTCGTCGCAGGCGCGTTCTGGTTGGCGCGCGGGTCGGTGCGCATCAGCACCAGATTCGCTTTGCGGATCGGCTCGCCGGTCACCGAATGCCGCACGATGCCGGCCATCGTGCCTAGCTCTTCGGGTTTGTAGCTGGGCGCCGGCACCTGGGGTGAAGCCGGTCGCGGAAACGGCGTGACCTGGGCGATCGCGAGGCCCGAGCCCAGGAGCAGAAGCGCAAGTGGTTGCATGCCAGAACCCTCCCAAATAGAGTTTGACGCAAAACGGCCCCGGCGGCGTTACGGCCGAAAGTACCCATCTTCGCACGGTACTAAGGTGAAGTGGCGCACTTCTGGCTCCGTGCTTTGCCGTCATGTAAGACGTATCGCTAATTTATGTTTTCGCCCATCCTCCGTACACTTGCTTTCGGGGGAACAATTCCAAGACTATGAAGAAACTTATGCTTGCGGGCGTGCTGGCCGTGAATGCCTTCGCCGCCCAGGTGACGCTTGATATTTCCGGAGGCGTCAACGGAACACTGCAGGACGTGTCGGCCACCTTTCCGGAAGGCGTGACCAGCAGCGCGGGAATCGAGTTCAACATCGCGCCGAGCTCAGGCCCGAACTATTGGGATGCCTTGCTGGACGCCAGCAGCAATCCGCGCCAGTTGGCGGTCAACGTGAATCTGACGGGCGTAACCCATCTCTACTCCCTGGTGAATACCAGAGGCGGAGTGCCGGGACTGCCCACGCTCGCTTCGGTCACGCTATTTGCGACTGATTCGAGCATATTCACCGTGGAACTGGAAGGTGATAACGATATTCGGAGCTATAGTCCCGGTGGCGGCACCGACACGATCAACGGCACCGTGCCAGTGACTGCCGGCTCCTGGGGCACGGTCAACTGGTTCACCGATGGCGGTGGATTGCGCCTGGACGCCCTGATCATCGCTCTGCCCTCGGATTGGTCCACCAAGACGCTCGGCTTCATCCTCTATGAAGACAACGGCGACGACCTGACGCAGCGTATGTTCGTATCTGGTGTGACGGCCGACGTCGCGACGCCGGAGCCGGCCACCGTCAGCCTGGTGGCGGGCGCGGCGCTGGTGATGATCGGTTTGCGGAAGCGGGCTTAGTCTGTGATGGCGGGGCGGCACGGCGCCGCTCCGCCACTTATGAAACTCAGGCGTTGTGACCGCCATCGACAGTAAGTGTCGTACCGGTAATGTAAGAAGCGTCGGGACTGGCGAGAAACGCCACCGCGGCCGCGATCTCTTCCGGTTGGGCGAAGCGCCCGAGGGCGGTGTGCGCCTTGAGGGCCTCGGCGAACGGGCCGTTATCGGGATTCATGTCGGTGGCGGTGGCGCCCGGCTGCACAACGTTGACCGTAATGCCTTTCGGGCCCAGGTCGCGCGCCCATCCCCGCGAGTAACCCACCACCGCCGCTTTCGTTCCCGAATAATCCGCCAAGCCCGCGTAGGGTACCAGGGCGCCCAGGCTCGAACCGATGGTAATGATGCGGCCACCCGCGGGTAGATGCGCCGCCGCCGCGCGAACCGCGGCCACCACGCCGCCGACGTTGATGTCGTACTGGCGTGCGAACTCCGCCTCCCTGCCGGCGGTCTCGGTCACCGCGCCTCCCACGGCGACACCGGCGTTATTCACCAGAATGTCCAGTCTTCCGAATGCTTTGACGGTTTTGTCCACCAGCGCGGCGGCCTGGGCCGAGTCGGCCTGGTCGGCTTGAAACGCTTCTGCGCGCACGCCTTTCAATTTCAGTTGTTGCGCCACCTCTTCGGCCTTGGCCGCCGAAGCGGAATAGCCGATGGCGACGTCGGCGCCCTCCTCGGCCAGACGATTCGCGATAGCGGCGCCGATACCGCGCGATCCGCCGGTAACCAGTGCCACCTTCCCAGTCAACTTCTTTGCCATACCCGTACAGATGGCATTGGCCGCCATGGGGTCGCAGCGATTTGGGTGTGGCTACTTTGGAACGACGGGCAAGAGGCGCAGAATCAGCGAGTT
>CADEFT010000075.1 GCA_902826685.1 uncultured Acidobacteriota bacterium | reverse complement strand
TGCGGGTTCTACGCCAGGCGGTAGCGAATCCCGCCGGACGGATCGGCGACTGGAATCTGCTCGATGCCCAAGAGTGCGATGAGTTGCGGCGGCTTGGGTCCGGTCCGGGCGGCGCGCCGGGGGAGGCGTCGATCGTTTCACGCTTCGAAACGCAGGTGGCACGGAACCCCGATGCGGTTGCCCTGGTGTTTGGCGAGGAGTCGGTCACATATGACGAATTGAATCGCCGCGCCAACCAACTGGCTCACGTTCTGATCCGCGCCGGAGCCGGGCCGGAAACCTGCGTGGCCATTTGCCTCGATCGTTCCTTCGACCTCATCGTGGCGGTGCTGGCGGTGCTGAAGGCCGGCGCGGCGTATCTGCCCTTGGATCCGAACGATCCCGATGCGCGGCTGAGGCAGGTCATCCTCGACGCTCAAGCCGTGCTCGCGATCGGCCCCGCCCCGCTCGAAGCGCGTCTGGGGAACGTGCGCTGCGTCGCGCCCGGTGCGCCGGGAATGCCGGAGCACAACGTCACGGATGAACATCGGCGCTGCCGGCTTGATGCGAACCACGTCGCCTACGTGATCTATACTTCGGGGTCCACGGGGGAGCCGAAAGGAATTCAGATTCCTCACGCGGGGATCGCCAACTTCACAGCCGCCGCCGTCGATCGCGCCGCCGCCGGCGCCGGTTCGCGAATGCTGCAATTCGCCTCCATTACGTTCGATGCGTCGATCCTTGAAATCGCGATGGCGCTGACTTCCGGCGCCACGCTCGTCCTGATCGCGGCCGCGCAACGTGCGCCGGAGCAGGTGGCCGCTTTGATGCGGGCGCAACGTGTGACCCACGCGCTGCTTCCGCCTGCGATCCTTACCGCCCTGCCCGTTCCCCAGGATCTGCCGCTTGAGTGTCTGCTGACCGGAGGCGAAGCCTGTCCGCCCGAGACGGCGGGGCGCTGGTCGCGCCGCTATCGCATGATCAACGCCTACGGTCCTACGGAGATTAGCGTGTGCGCGACTTTCAGCGATCCGCTCGAAGGCCCCGCGGCGCCGATCGGAAGGCCGCTGCGCAACACCCGGCTCTACGTTCTGGACGCGAACCTCCAGCCGGTCCCTCGCGGTGTGGCGGGATCGCTGTATGTGGCGGGAGCCGGCCTCGCGCGCGGCTACCTGCGCCGGCCCGGCCTGACGGCTTCGAGCTTCCTGCCCGACCCGCTTTCCGCCTCACCGGGGGGACGTATGTACCGCACCGGCGATCGTGTCCGCTACCAGTCCGATGGACAGCTTGAGTTCCTCGGCCGCGAAGATGCGCAGGTGAAGATCCGTGGCTACCGCGTCGAGCTTGCGGAGATCGAAGCGGCGCTCAGCCGCCATCCCGAAGTCCTGCAGGCGGCCGTGGTGGTGTTGCCCGCGACCGGCGGCGATCCCGCCTTGCACGGCTTCCTCGTGCCCCGGCCGGGCACGGCGCCTGGCATCAGGGAACTGCGCCAGTTCCTGGCGCAAACACTGCCTGGCTACATGGTGCCGGCCGGCTTTTCGTTGACCGGCGCGCTCCCGATGAACGCCAGCGGCAAGATCGACCGGAAAGCGCTCGCTCGAACCCCTATCGCCGCTTCGGTCCGGGAAATCGTGCCGCCGCGCGGACCGCTGGATGCCGTGCTGCTGCGGATCTTCCGCGAAGTCCTGGAGCGCGAGGAACTCAGCATCGACGATGACTTCTTCGCCGCCGGCGGGCATTCGCTTTCGGCGATGCGGATCGTCTCCCGCATCCGTACGGTGTTTCAGGTGGAGCTTCCCTTGAGCCTGTTCTTCTCCGCCGGTTCGGTCGCCCAGATCGCGGACCACCTGGAAGAGACCGAAATCGTTCCGGGCCGCGCCGCCAAGGTTGCGGAAGCCTATGAGCGGCTCAGGAGCCTGACGCCGGAACAACGCTCGCAATTGCTTGAGGCGCGCCGCGCGAGAAGTTCGGGCGCTTAGGCTTAACGCATGCGATTCTCATACCACGCGATATTCCCGCTCTCCTGGCCCGGAATCAGCACGTCCAGATCTCCATCGCCATCCATGTCCACCAGCCGGATATCGTAGGCCGCCTGATTCTCGTAAATGTGGTGCGTCGTGAACCCGCCCTTCCCATCGTTCTCAAACCAGGCCGCGGTGAAGGAATCCTTGGCGCAGGTCACCACATCCAGGTCGCCGTCCTTGTCGATATCGCCCACCGCCAGCGAGTGCGGACCCACCAGGTCCGTGTTGATCTCGTGCGCTTTCCAATCCGGAGCCTCGAACCAGACCAATCCCTTGCCATGCCCGCGCGAGGCTACGAAATCCGTTTTGCCGTCGCGATTGACGTCGGCCATCAGGATATTGGTCGCTCCGTACTGCCCGGCCGCGATCAGGTGTTTCTTCCACACCGCCCGCGGATCGGAGGGCTGTTCCCACCAGGCAAACCAGTTCCCTTCGGCGCCGATCTTCGCCGCGCTGGCGATATCGCCTCGCCCGTCGCCGTTCACATCGCCGAAGCCATGATAATGAGTCAGGCCAGGGGCGTCGCCCTTGGCGAATACGTAGCGCTCCCAGGGGCGGCGCGGATCCTTCCCCGGCTTGAGCCAGGCGAGCGATTCGGGAAACGCTCCCTTCGGCTGCGCGCTGTTGGCGATCACATCGGGCTTGCCATCGCCGTCCACATCGCCCAACTGCAGCCCGTGAATCCCGTTGACACCGCCGATTTCCATCGCATCGGCCACGTGATATTTCCAGGGCTCGGTCAAGGGCCGGGCGGGCCGCTCTAGCCAAAACACCAGCCCTGGCGAGTAGCGCGCGCCCACGAAGTCCAGGTCGCCGTCGCCATCCACGTCCATTACCGCGCTGTGAATCACGTCCACTCCTTCATGCAGCAGGGTGCGCTTCCAGTCGGGGCCCGTGTAAAGATAAGTCTTCTTCCCGCGCAGATCGTTGCCGATGATGTCCATGCGCTTATCGCCGGTGAAATCGGCCGCCACCGCCGTCCAATTGAAGAAGCCGGAATCCACCACGTGCCGCTTCCAGGCGGCTTCACCTTCGTTCCAGTAAATGCGAACGTTCGCCGTGGTGCGGCCCACAGCGACAATCTCCGGCCGCCCGTCGCCGTTCAAATCGCCCACCGCCAGATCTTCGGTGGCCATTCCGTCGTCCACCATTTCTTTGCGCCACTCGCCGCCCGGCATGCGCTTATAAAACGCCACACCCCACGGCTTGCCGCGCCACCCCACCGCCAGTTCATCGCTGCCATCGTTATCGAAGTCGGCCCAACCGAGCGCGTGCGCCTGGCTCAGGCTATCGTCGATCGTTTCGCGGGGCCACTGGCGATCGGGAATCGCAGGCGGGGCGGCATAGGCGGTGCCGTTGGAATCAGGCGCCACGGTTGGCTCCGTATAGACGACGATTTTGTTGCCATGCCACGGCTCGACCGTCGCCAGGCGCCGGATGCGGTTGATCGCACCCATCTTGATCTCACCCGGCGCACCCGCGCCGATCTTCCGCTTCGACCAGATGCCGTCATGGCTGCGGCGCAGCGCGTGCACACCCTCGCGCGAGGCAGCCCAGATCTCGCCATCCTGCACGATCAGGTTATGCACGATGTGCAGGGAGTCGTCGGCGACCTCCATCGGCCACGGGCCCCTGGTGGGATCCTTGGGCACGCGGAAAACCAGGATGCGCGCCCCGGCGCCCGACCATTCCGGCCCCTTCGTACCCCGCCCATGCAGCGGCACGACGATCAGTTCCTGTTTCCCGTCACCGTCCACGTCGCCGAAGCGCATGCGGTGAAGCGTGGGCTCATCGCCCAGGGGGAACATCTCCCACGGCGTGCCGCCCGTCTTGTGCCGGATCCACTGCAGGCTGCCGCCCGCCTGCGTATTGGTGGGCTGCCAATCGGCGCCCACCGCGAAATCGAGCTTTCCATCGCCATCCACATCGCTGCCGGCGATGCAGACGTTGTCTTTCTTGGTGGCTCCATCGAGAATCACGTGCTTCTGCCACGAAGGATTCTCAAACCACACCACCTGCGTGGGATTGATCGCCACCACGTCCTGTTTGCCGTCTGCGTTCACATCGGCCAGCGTCACCGCGTAGACGACGCCGAAGTCTTTCTGGATCTCCTGCACGCGAAATCGCGGTGCGGCGTTGAGTAAAACGCCCGCCATCGCTACGGCAACCGGCATCAAGATGGGCATAGACTGTCCAATATAACTACAATGTTCAAGATGCGCACGCTTGCTCTCGTCCTTATTCCTGGTGTGCTTGCCGCCCAGGCGCAATTCGACCTGCTGCTCAAAGGCGGTCATGTCATCGATCCGAAAAACGGCATCAGCGCGATTCGCGACGTTGCCATCAAAGACGGCAAAATCGCCGCCGTCGATGCCAACATCACCGGCTCGGCCACACGCACGGTGAACGCGGCCGGCCTCTATGTGACGCCGGGCCTCATCGACATTCACGTTCACACCTTCGCGGGCGGCATGGGCGCCTCCTATGCTTCCGGAGCGCTCAGTATCTTTCCGGACGGCTTCACGTTCCGCTCCGGCGTCACCACCGTGGTCGATGCCGGCACTTCCGGCTGGCGCAATTTCCCCGAGTTCAAGGCGCGTACCATCGATCGCGCCCGCACGCGCGTTCTTGCCTTGCTCAATATCGTCGGTAATGGAATGGGCGGCGGCAACGACGTGGAACAGAACGTGAAAGACATGGACTCCAAGGCCACCGCCAAGATGGCCATGGCGCACAAGGATATCGTGGTCGGCTTCAAGAGCGCCCACTATCAGGGGCCGGAATGGGTATCGGTCGATCGCGCGCTCGAAGCCGCCAAAATCGCCAACCTGCCCCTCATGGTCGACTTCGGTACCTTCCGCGCCGAGCGTCCGCACGAGGAACTCATCACCAAGCGGCTGCGGCCGGGCGACATCTACACGCACTTCTATTTGCCGAGCGTGCCCATGCTCGACGATGCGAATAAAGTGCGCCCCTACCTGTTTGAAGGCCGCAAGCGCGGTGTCATTTTCGATGTGGGCCACGGCGCGGGCAGCTTCGTCTGGCGCCACGCCGAACGCGCCATGGCGCAGGGTCTTCCACCCGATTCCATCTCCACCGACCTGCACGTCAATTCGATGAACGCCGGCATGAAAGACATGCTTAACGTCATGTCGAAGTTCCTGGTGATGGGCATGTCCATGGAGGACGTCATTCTGCGCTCCACCTGGAATCCCGCCAAGGAGATTCGCCGCGAGGAACTCGGCCACCTCACCGTTGGCGCCGGTGCCGACGTTTCCGTGCTGCGTCTGGAACGCGGCCGGTTCGGCTTTGTCGACGTTTATGGCGGCCGCAAATCCGGCGACCGCAAGCTCACCGCCGAGATCACCATCCGCGACGGCCGCGTGGTGTGGGATTTGAACGGCCTCACCCGCGACGAATGGAACGGCCTCGATAACAAATACAACGCCCAGGGCGATCCGGCATGGGATGGAACTCTAAGAAATGACGTGCGGGCGCGCCGTTAGGTTTGTTATACTGGCAAAGGATTAAACGCTGGAGGATTTCGTTATGGCCAAAGTGTGTGCAGTCACCGGAAAGAAGCCGATGTCCGGCAACCGCGTGTCTCACGCCAACAACCGCTCGCGGCGCCGCTTTGAACCGAACCTGCATACCAAGCGGTTCTGGGTCGCAAGCGAGAACCGCTTCGTGACACTGAAAGTGTCCAGCCGCGGCATCCGGACCATCACCAAGCTCGGTATCGACAAGGTTCTGGCCGATATGCGCAAGAATGGGGGCAACGCCTAATGGCTCGCATCCTCATCAAGCTCGTTTCCACCGGTGGCACGGGTCACTTCTACACGACGTCGAAGAACCCGAAGAAGACCACCGAGAAGCTTCAGATCGTCAAATACGATCCGGTTCTGCGCAAGCGCGTGCCCTACAAAGAACACAAGATCTGACCGTTTTCTGTTCTCCTCACAACCAAACAAACTGCGGCCCTGCGGATACCCTCCGCAGGGCCAATTCGTTGTCAGTCGTGCATCGGCGGCCGCGACTCCGGCGCGCCCATCGCCGGCGGCACATCCTCAAGCCCCGACTTCACTTCCGGGATCAGCCATTTGGCCTCTTCAAATCCCACGTACTTGAGAATCCGCATCTCGTCGTTAGGGCCTGAGAGGATGTCGCCCACCACCAGCGGCTCGTCGCCGTCTTTCAGTTCCGCCCAGGCGGCATAGGCGTTCATCGCTTCGATGGAGCCCTTTTCCTCGTATTCCCTGGGCTTGGCCAGCGATGTGCCGGGCGTGTGCGGCTGCCAGCGGAACCGCTGGCGATCATTCTCTTTCATCCGGAAAATGCGATAGAGAGGCATGGGATCAGATCCATTATGCCTCAAAACGTTTTCGTGTGGAAATGTTCCACGTCTTGGCGGCCCTGGCGCATCCACCGCTCGATCTGATCGCGGTCGAAGGCGATCGAGCGGGTCCACGATCCGAGCGGCCGCGACGGTTCGAGAATCAGCGCTTCCGCTGGCGGTCCGCCCAAACCTCGCATAGCCCGTACCGGCCGCAGCAGCGCCCGCACCGGCCAGGGCATCCTTGGCATCACGTTCAGACCGAGTGAGTACGTCGCCTGGACCTCGGCGGCCGCCCACATGGGCAGCGCCGAAAGCATGCCGCCATCCGAGTACACCACATTGCCCAACCTCTTCTGCGGGAGAATGCCGAGCAGCGCGCAGGAAGCGAGCAGATGCTCCCAGGTGATCTCGCTGGCCGCCGCCAGCCGCGGCTTCAGTCGATAAAGATCCGTGAGCGCGGCGCGATAGTCCAACCGCGGCGTGTAGGCGCCGTGCAACTCGCGGATCCATCCCTCGATTTGCCGGCAGTCGAGAAATCCGTCGAGAGGCCGGCGCGGAAACCGCCAGTGCAGCTTCCCTTCGGCCGC
Organism: uncultured Acidobacteriota bacterium; assembly: GCA_902826685.1. Taxonomy (GTDB): domain Bacteria; phylum Acidobacteriota; class Terriglobia; order Bryobacterales; family Bryobacteraceae; genus CADEFT01. Next base: position 2,087 of record CADEFT010000075.1, on the reverse strand, counting down.
CGCTTTCCTCCACCATTCGGCGAGTTCGGCCGCCGAAGCGCCGCCGGCGATCGCCCATCCGTTCAACGCGCCGATGGAACAGCCCACCACTACATCCGGCCGGAAGCGATTTTCCAGTGCCGCCCAGGCGCCTACCTGCCACGCGCCGAACATCGCGCCGCCCGACAGGATCAGCGCCCGCCGCTGCGTCATAGCGGGACGGCGTTTTTGCGAATATAGTCGTCCTCGACGGATTCGTCGGGACCGATGTAGTGATAATACTCAGCCCATTCCAGGCCATGGGCCGGGCCGCGCGCCCGGTCGCGCGCCAGGGCGAAATACTTGGTGTACTGGCGATTGGCGGTGTCGTCGTCGTTGCCTAGCAGCGGCAGCCGCTTGCCCTCGGCCGCCAGCTTCCGCCGCAGCCTCGCGCCTGTGTCGCCCGACGGACCCTGCGTCACGTTGGCCATATTGACCCAGGTTTTCTGATCGATGTAGCCCGAGATGTCCACCACGCGATTGACCAGTTGCGGCCCGCGCGCGAAGTAATAGCGCTCCTTCACCGCGTGCGGCTTGAGCCCGGCGTACTTGTGTTCCGGATAGTCCCAACTCATGCCGGAGACCGCCGCCGCCCACTCGACCGCCTGCGCGGTCACGTAGTGATCGGGGTTGCGCTCATAGAGGCCGCTCGGGTCGTAGACGAAAATGGTGTCGACCTTCAGGGCGCGGAACAGAAAGCAGAGGCGCGCGCGAATCTCGATGATCGGCCACGCGTCCATGTTGTGGTTGGGGTAGTTGAGGAAGATGGATTCCTTCAGTCCCATGCGCTTGGCGACTTCGTTGGTATCTTTCTCGTTCTTCCAGACTACTTCGCCGTAGCCCGAGCCGCTGCCCGCCATCGAATCGTCGGACATGGTGATCAGGACGCCTTCATAGCCTTCGTCGATCAGCTTGAGAACCGTGCCCGCCGCGAAGATCGGAATATCGTCGCAGTGCGGCTGGATGGCGGCAAGTACTTTGCCCTTGTGGGGCTTGCCGGATTGTTTACGTTCGATCGTGACATCGACCTTGTAGGAAACGGCGCCTGTCCCGCTGGCGACCTTTTCGTTGGCCGCCGGAAGCGGAACCTGCTGCCCCGCCGCCTGAGCCGCGGCCAGAGGACTACCGAGAAAATGACGTCTCTGCATCGTACACCTCGCTATTTCGCGGGCCGCACCATGATCCCCACCTCGCGCAGCGCCCGGTCCGACGCGGGCGACGGCGCTTCGCACATCAGATCGGTCCCCTTGGCCGTCTTGGGGAAGGGAATCACGTCGCGGATCGACGATTCCCCGGCCAGAATCATCACCAGTCTGTCGAGCCCCAGGGCGATGCCGCCATGTGGCGGAGCGCCGTACTCGAGCGCATCCAACAGGAAGCCGAACTTCATGCGCGCCTCTTCGTCGGAAAGACCGAGCGCGCTGAACACCTTCGCCTGCACGTCGCGGCGATGGATACGAATCGACCCCGAGCCCAGTTCCACGCCGTTCAGCACGATGTCATAGGACTTGGCGCGGCAGCGCGCCGGGTCGGCCGTGAGCTTGCCGATGTCCTCGTCGTGCACCGATGTGAACGGGTGATGCGCGGCCATCCAGCGGTTGTCTTCCGCGTCCCATTCAAACATGGGAAAGTCCACCACCCAGAGCCACTTGAAAACTTTCGGATCGAGCAGCTTGTGCCGGTCCTTGTAATATTGCGCGGCGTAAAGGCGCAGTTGACCGCACGCCTGCAGCACCGTTTCCTCGGGCCGGTGGCCCTGCTTTTCTCCCGGCCAGCCGGCCAGAATCAACAGATCGTTCTCACCAGCTTGGGTTCGTTCCCTCACTTTGGCCATCTGTTCGGGAAAGTCGCGTTCCAGGCGTTTGGAGTCGTCGTAAACGCGCAAGCCGCGCTCCTGACCGTAGGCTTTGATTTCGTCGCGCTCGCGGCGTGTGGGGGCGCCGATGTTGGGAATCACGATGGCCACCAGCGGCAGATCGTCCGTCGTCAGGCCTGCGCCCGGAAACAGATCCTCCACGCAATAAAACGGCGGCAGGCGCATATCGGGCTTGTCGATGCCGTAGCTGCGC
>CADEFT010000074.1 GCA_902826685.1 uncultured Acidobacteriota bacterium | reverse complement strand
TACGCCAGTCCGGAACAGCACAGCGGACTCGCCGCTACCCAGGCTTCCGATATCTATGCGTTGGGCGTCATCCTCTATGAATTGTTGACGGGAGACCGTCCGGCCCCCGACCCGGAGCCGCCGAGCGCCCATGCCCTTCCGGAAGTTGCCGGCGTCTCGAAAGAAATCGATACTGCCGTTCTAAACTGCCTGCGCCGCGACCCGGCCGCGCGGTGCCTGAGCGCCCAGCAGCTCGCTGCGTCCGCCAGGGAATCCGGCGTCATGGCGCGCTTCGCCGGAAACTGGCTTTGAGCCGCGATTTTTACCTTCTTAACGGTAATCTTGGGAGAATTCCAGCCGTCTTGACTGGAAATGCTAGGGGCGATTGGATTGTTATTTTGCGTGCCATGGCTGGGCCTCGCACAAAGTATCGCCGTACTGCCGGCTCCCACCGTCACCATGCCCGCCAAAATCGTCGACGGCAACAGCCCAGGTGTGTGGATCGACGGCGATCTCAAGATTTTCACTTCCACCGGCAATCCGCTGGCGATGAAAGGCCAGGGCCTGTTCAACCTCTCGATGGACCTGTCGCCGTTCGTCAATCCAAACCGGCACTATCCGATCTGGATCGAGGCGGTGTGGCGCGACGACGACGGCACCCTCTACGGCTGGTATCATCATGAACCCGGTGGCATTTGCGGCGGCAAGCTCTCGGCTCCCAAAATCGGAGCGGTCGTTTCCACCGATAATGGCGAGACCTTCCACGACCTGGGCATCGTGCTTGAGTCCGGCGACCCCATCAATTGCGCGGCGCAGAACGGATTCTTCGCCGGCGGCCATGGCGACTTCTCGGTCATTCTCGATCGCAATCGCGAGTATTTCTATTTCCTGTTTACAAACTATGGCGGCGACCCGGAAACGCAAGGGATTTCCATGGCCCGCATGGCGTTTGATTCGCGCCATGAGCCGGTGGGTGCCGTCTACAAACTGAGCCGTGAGGGCTGGACCGAGCCCGGCCTTGGCGGCGCGGTCGCTCCCATTCTTCCGGCCACCGTGCCGTGGGAACGTTCCAACGCCGATTCCTTCTGGGGGCCCGCCATCCATTGGAATTCGGAAATCGAGCGTTACATCGTGGTCATGAACCGCGCCTGCTGCGATCGCAACTGGCCGCAGGAAGGCATCTACGCCATGTTCGGCGAGGAGTTGGCCAATCCCGGTACCTGGACCGCGCCCACACGAATCCTCGCCGCGTCGCAGATCGGCTTTGCGCCCGGCTACTATCCTCAAGTCTTCGGCGTCGCGCCGGGCGAGACGGATAGTCTCGCCAGCCAGTTACCGCGGCTGTTCATCAAGGGCACTTCGAAGTGGCAGTTGTATGTCACCCGGTAAGTGCGGCGGTTAGTCCTGTTTCTTGCGCCCTCCGCCCATGCGCCCCTCGCTCGAAGGCGGCACGACGCCCTTCAGCCTCAAATGCACCGCCATCTGCGCGTATTCGTGTTCCAGGTGGACGGTGTTGCCGTAAAGCGTGCCCAGCCGCGAACGCTGCCCGCCGCGGCCTTCGATCATCTCCGCCGCCTTGGCATCGCTGAGCGCCTCGTAAGCTTTGTCGCACTCGGCCAACCCCGTCTTCAACGCCTCCACCAACTCCGTTTTGGCGCTCAATTTCGCGGCTCCCAATTGCTTTCGCTCGCCGTTGAAGCCCGAACATACGCCCATGGCGGAATCGGCCGTATGCGCCACCAGATCCTTGAAACTCTGGCTTTCCGGAGCCGGCTTGAAACCATAGTCCGCCTCCGCCATCTTCTCGGCCGCGCCGATCAGGTTGTTCCGCGTGCGCTGAAAAGCCTGGCGCGCCTCGCTGCTGAGCGGATCGCTCTGCGCGCTGAGTGCCATGACGGAAAGAGTTAAACAGAGAAGGCGGTACATGAGAGGCTCCTTGGCCGGAACGGCTCCGGCTCAGGCAAGACTAGCACGCCGGCGCTTGACGCGGGACAATGACGGGATGAAAGCCGCGGGAGCCGCACGTCTCGATTCCGTCTTGCGATCCACTGGTCGAGCGCGGCCGGCCGCATCTGCCGGATTTCTATACCGCTATTACGCGCCAGGCCGAAAATCCGCCTCCCATGCCTCCGCTGGTGAACGAGCCCGGCACCGCGCCCGATTACATGCGGTTTGCCGCAACACGGCGGCGCCATCCTGCGACCGCCACCAGACCGGGGACATCTCCGCCGGGCGGATGACGACTTTCCTCCCCGAGGTTTCAATCGGCTTCCGGCTGAATACCAGGGCCTATCCTGGTGGACGTTCCGACGGCAGTCTCACCCTGGGCGATCTTTGCGCCATCCGTCTTATGCAATTCTTCCCTTTCTTCAACACCGCGGCCATCGCGATGCTCCGCGATTTTGAGCAGGCGGTTTACGCATGATCGCCCTCCTGTTGGCATGCCTCGCCCTGGCGGCCGAACGCGAGGGGCCCGACTGGGTCAAGGAAACCGCCGCCGCCGGCTGGCAGGCTCGCGACTCGCAAGGCGAAGTCGTTCACGACGGCAAGCTGTGGATCTTCGGCGGCTGGTTCAATTCCTTCGAAGCGCCGCCGCGCGACGTCTGGAGTTCACCGGACGGCAAGACCTGGACCGAGGTCACCCGCTCCGCCCCCTGGCTCCACAGCGATCTGCCCATGAGCCTCACCTTCAAGGGACGCATGTGGATGATGGGCGGCTGGTATAACGGCCGCCTGCCGGGACATTCGGCCAGCAGCGCCGTCTGGTCGTCCCGCGACGGAGCCCAATGGCAAAAAGTCACCCCCGATGCCGGATGGTCGCCGCGCATCGCCGCCGCGCTGGTCGAGTTCAAGGGACGCATGTGGCTGCTCGGCGGAACGGAAAATTACTACTTCGGCAACGAGGCGAGCCTGAAGAACGACGTATGGTCGAGCGCCAACGGCCGCACCTGGACCCGCGCCACGGCCAATGCCGGATGGGCTCCGCGCGGCTATCATCAGGCGGCCGTGCTCGGCGGGCGTATGTATGTCTTCGGCGGCGGCAACTACGTGCCCGAGTACAAGGCGTTCCACGATGTGTGGTCGAGCGCCGACGGCGTGCACTGGCGCCAGGAAACCGCCGCCGCCCCCTGGCACGAACGTCTGTGGTTTTCTTCCGCCGTCTATCGCGGGCGCATGTGGGTCATCGGTGGATGGTCGAAGGTGCCGGACGCCAATTGGGGCGACGTCTGGTATTCGAAGGACGGCCGCGAGTGGACCCAGCTTAAGTCGAAGGTCTCCTGGAAAGAGCGCCACGAACATTCCGCCTATGTTTTTCAGGACAAGTTGTGGATTGCCGGCGGTCACGCCAAGCCGCTCAGCCGCGAGGTGTGGTCTCTACAGTTGCCGAAGGATTTCTAGGCGTAGACGCCCGGCGCCTCGTGCCCGCTGCGCTCCACATACTCGCCGTAAGAACCCGGGTAGACCTCCGGCGCCTCGCCGGCGCCCGCCAGTTCCAGCACCTTCGACCCGAGCCCGCGCAGAAACATGCGGTCGTGCGACACGAAGATCATCGTCCCCTCGAAGTTCTTCAGCGCCTCCACCAGCATTTCCTTGGTGGCCAGGTCCAGGTGATTGGTCGGCTCATCCAGCACCAGAAAATTCGGCGGATTGTAGAGCATCCGCGCCATGGCCAGCCGCGATTTTTCGCCGCCTGAAAGCGCCCGGATCTTCTTATCCACATCTTCGCCCGAAAACTGAAAGGCCCCGGCCAGCGAGCGCAGCGACCCCAGCCCGTCGTGCGGAAAGTCGCGCTGTAACTGCTCGATCACGGTCAGGTCGGCGTCCAGCACGTCGAGCGACTGCTGGGCGAAGTATCCCATCGTCAGGCTCGCCCCCAGGCGCACCGTGCCCGAGTCCGGCGCCGCCGCCCCGGCGATCATCTTGAGCAGCGTCGTCTTTCCCGCCCCGTTGCGCCCCATCACGGCCCAGCGTTCGCCGCGGCGGATCGTCATGTTGAAACCGTCGTAAACGACGCGCTTGCCGTAGCTCTTGCGCAGCCCTTCGAGCACCGCCACCTGATCGCCCGAACGCGCCGGGGAGCGGAATTCGAACTTCACCACCACGCGCCGCTTCGGCAGCTCGATCTTCTCGATCTTGTCCAGAGCCTTGATGCGGCTTTGCACCTGCGCCGCTTTCGCCGCATGCGTACGGAACCGGTCGATGAAGCGTTGTTCCTTGGCCAGCATCGCCTGCTGCCGCGCAAACGCCGCCTGTTGATTGGTTTCGCGAATCGCCCGTTCGCGCTCGTAGAAATCGTAGTTGCCGGAATAGGCCACGATCTCGCCCGCGTCGATCTCGGCGATGCGCGACACGATGCGATTCAGGAACTCGCGATCGTGCGAGGTCATCAGCAGAGCGCCGGGATAAGACTTCAAAAACTGTTCGAGCCAGATGATGGATTCAAGATCCAGGTGATTGGTGGGCTCGTCCATCAGCAGCACATCGGGCCGCCCCAAAAGCACTCGCGCCAGCGCCACCCGCATCTTCCAGCCGCCTGAAAGCGCCCCCACGTCGCCATCGATCTGCTCGTCGGGAAAGCCAAGCCCATGCAGCACCTCGCGCGCCTGCGCTTCGAGCGTATAGCCGCCCAGATGCTCGTACTCTTCCTGCACCTCGCCGAACCGTTCAAGCACCCGGTCCATCTCCGCGGCGCGCGCCGGATCCTCGAGCGCCTTCTGCAGATCCTCGAGTTCATGATGCAACTCGCCCACCCGCCCGCTGCCGGCGATCGCTTCGTCCAGCACCGACCGGCCCTTCATCTCTTCCACATCCTGGCGGAAATAGCCGATGGTGGTCTTGCGCGGAATCGACACGTCGCCGTCGTCGGCCGTCTCCTCCCCCATCGCCATGCGGAACAGCGTCGTCTTTCCGGCTCCGTTCGGACCCACCAGCCCCACCTTTTCGCCGGGATTGAGCTGGAACGAGGCGTCGACGAACAGGATTTGCTTGCCGTACTGCTTGTTGATATTGGAAAACGAGATCATTCAGAAAACGAGCCGCAGGGCCAATTGAACCTCGCGCGGCTTCGGGCTGAACGCCGTGGCCGTCACCACGCCGAAAGTCTGCGACGTCACCGAACGGTCCGGTGTTTCGAAAGTCGGCGTGTTGGTCAGGTTGAATGCCTCGGCGCGAAGCTCCAGACGGTATTTCTCGTTAAGGGCGAACTTCTTGAACAGCGACAGGTCGAGACTGAAGAGCCCGTCTCCGCGCAGGTCGGGCAGCGTGCGGCCCACGTTGCCGAACGTGTAAGGAGCGGGAGCCTCGAACGCCGATCCGTCGAACCAGCGGGCGATCGTCGGATTGTCGAGCTTGTAACTGGCGCCCGGCTTCACGTTGGGCCGGTTGCCGATGCCGTTGATGCCCGGCGCCGATAGCGAGATCGGAGTTCCGCTTTCCACCGTCATGATGCCGTTGACCTGCCAGCCGCCGAGCATCGCCTTGGTGAGACGACCGGAGTTCTGAAAGAACGGCAGTTCGTATAGCGAGGTCAGAACCAGCCGCTGCGGCAGATCCTGCACCGACAGCGAGCGCTCCGCCCGCAGGTTGTTCCAGTTCTGGATGCCGCTCGAAGCCACGGCTCCGGGCCGGATCGCGCCCGCGCCCGTGCCATCGTCGATCAGCTTCGAGATCGTGTAGGCACCGATCAGCGAGAACCCCTGGGAGAAGCGCTTTTCCACCTTGATCGCCGCCGCGTGATAGATCGAGTTCAAATGGAAGAAGTAGCCGCCGTTCACGCCGGTAACGCCCAGATATTGCGAGTACGGCAATTGGCTTTGCAGCCGCGTAATCGAAGCACCGCTCAACGTACCCGCCGGAATGAAGCCGCGGAACGGATTCGCCACCGTCTGGTTCAAAGCCGTACCTTGTGAAAGCACTGCGTCGGTGGGGAAGTTCAAAGCCCGGCCCGTACCCATCGCGTGCACGCCGTGATTGCCGATCCAGGCGGCTTCAAAGAGCCAGCTGTTCCACGGCTGATGCTGCACGGTGAAATTCCACTGTTGCGTATAGCCCCGCCGCACGCCGCGAATCTGCCCGTCGACGATGCCGCCGATGCCGGTTGCCGCGCCGAGCGAACTGCCCGTCGGCTGGATCAATCCATTCGGATAGGGATTGGCCAGCGTGTCGTTGGGCGTCAATCCGCCATCGCGCGAGTTGTCGATCAGCGTGTCCTGCAGGAAGCCGGTCTTGGCGACATCGCCCACCGGCGTCGTGGGAATAAACATGATGCCGAAGCCGCCGCGAAGCACCGTCTTCGGATGCAGTTGATAGGCGAAGCCGAACCGCGGCTGCCAGCCGTTGTATGTGCGCACGGTCACGCCACGGTCCACACCGCCCACGCCCGGATAGACCAGGCCGCCGCGCAGCGCCAACCCGGGCACGCGCAGAGGCGAGTCGATCGAGGGATCGAAGTTCGACAGAACGTTATAACGGTCCGTGATCGGCCCTTCATAGTCCCATCGCATGCCCAGGTTGAGCGTTAGCCTGGAGCTGACTTTCCAGTCGTCCTGCACGAACCCGGCGTAGTAGCGCAGGCTCGCGCTCGAATCGATTCTCAGAGTCGTATTGGCGGTGGACGGTGTACCCAGCAGCAGCGACGCCACGCTGTATCCCGAGGTCGCGCTCGCCACCAGCGGATCCGGCCCCTGGGTAAAACCGCGATTGAACGTGTAGCAGCCCACCGAGCATTCGCGCCCGTAGTCGTTGCGGGCGTAGAACCGGTATTCAAATCCCGTCTTGATCGTGTGGCGCGATGTCAGCTTCGAAATGTTGGCGCTGGTAAGAGTGGTGAGCGACGGATTGCCGCGCGAGGCGATGGCGCCGAACGTCGGCCCCAGGTCGCTCACCGTGGTACGAGGGAATCGCCCGGCCTCGGCGCCCCGGCCGATGTAAGTCGCGCGCTTGAACGATTCCGGGAACCCGATGGAGGTGATGTCGAACCCTTCGCTTGGCGTGAAGAAATGCTCGTTCTCGCGGTTGAATCCCGCCTTCACGTCCAACAGCAGCGTGGGCCGCAGCGTATCGGTGTAATTCATCGAAAAGCTGTTGCGCGGAATCAGCACCGCGCGCCCGTCGGCTTCGGCCGGCGTGTTGAACACGCGCGCAAACTTCCAGTCCAGGTCGTCCCACGTGTAGCGGCCGTTCAAACGCCGGGAGGAGGAAATGTTCCAGTCGATCTTGCCGGTCGCCGTGTGCCGGTCGATGGGACCGGGGCCCACCAGGAACAGATTCTGCGCCCGCGTGTTCGGCAGCCCCGGTAGGTTCGGGAGCGGATACGCGGAAAGAATGCCGGCGCCCGGCCGCTGGATGCGGCTGGTGGGAATACGATTGCCCGGAAACGCCGACCGCACAAACCGCCCGGCATTGACGGGGTCGGCCGTCGTGGTGGTGGGGTCGTAGATCATGATGAGCGCCCCGCCGGCCGCGCGCGTATCGGAAAAGTCGCCGCCGCGTTCGGCCGTCGTCGGCGAATTCAGAATGGTCTGCGTCGAACGCCGTTCCAGAAACGCTTCGTAGTTGCCAAAGAAGAACAGCTTGTCGCGCTTGATAGGCCCGCCGAGCGTGCCTCCAAACTGGTTGTAGGCGAGCGCGGGCCGCGCGCGCCCGGCACGATTGGCGAAAAACTCGTTGGCGTTGAAGTTGTCGTTGCGCAGGAATTCGAACAGATTGCCGTGAAACTCATTGGTGCCCGAGCGGGTGACCACGCTCACCACGCCGCCCGAAGTACGCCCGAACTCAGCCGACATCGCGTTGGTGATGATCTTGAATTCCTGCGTCGAATCGACCGTGGGAAACGTCTGCGTCCCCGAGGTGAACATCTTCTCGGCCGCGATTCCATCCACCGAAAATCCATTCGACAGGGGTGGTCCGCCGCCAATCGAAACGCCCGCCAGCCGCCACGAAGACAGCACTTGCCCGCCAAAGAAGCCGATGCCTTTGACCGTCGGCACCAGATTCGCCAGCCCCATCGGATTGCGCCCGTTCAGCGGCAGTTCGGTCACCTTGCGGCTTTCCATCACCGTACCGAGCGACGACGTGTTCGGCTCGAGCAGCTCCGCGCCGCCCCGTACCTCGATCACCTCCGTCACCGAGCCCAGATCCAGATTCACCGGAATCGAAAGCGAGCGGTCCGCTTCGATCACGATGCCTTCCCGCTTGAAGCTCTTGAAGCCGGAACTGGTCACCTCCAGCGTGTAGACACCCACCGGCAACAGCAGAAAGCGATAGTTCCCTTCTCCGTCGCTCTGGCTGGTGCGCATGATGCCGGTGGCCGTTCCGGTCAGCTTCAGTTCGGCGCTGGCGATCGCCGCCGCCGACTTGTCCGTCACCGTTCCCGAGATGGAACCGGTGACTTGCTGCGCCGTCGCGGCCGCCGCAAATAATAGGAAAACACTAAGAAATCGCATGGAGTGGTGCCCCTCCCCTGAATTAAGGCGTTGGTTTGCTCAGTATACACTGAAGCCTGAATGTGGTGGGCGGCGCTAGTGACGCTGGCTTGGGGCGCGGAGGCCGAATCCTGCCGCCCTTGCCATCTCCGCGAGTTCGAACAGAACCGCAACCACGCCCACTCCACCGCGCTTCGGCGCGCCGGTGAACACCAGCTTGCCGCTCGATTTGAAAGCGGCCAGCCGGTGCGCAGCGGCCCCTACCTGTTCACCGCCAACGCCGCTACCGCCCGCACCTGGGATCGAGACAACGCCATCGAGCTGCCGCTTGAGTGGGCTTTCGGATCGGGCAAACAGGCGGTAACGTTCGTTACCCGCGTGGACAGCGAATGGTATGTCGAACACGCGCTCAGTTACTATCCCGCCATCAACGGCTTCGCGCTCACACCCGGCCATGCCGATCGCCAGCCGCGCGATCTCAAGGAAGCGGCGGGTGTTCTGTACCGCATCCGCGATCCCCAGCACGGCATCGCCGGATGCTTTGAATGCCATGCGTCCGGCGTCCGCTTCAACGCGCAGGGTATCGTCGAACTTGACGAACCCGGCGTCCGCTGCCAGGCCTGCCACCCCGGCCATCGGACCCCGCACGGCAAGGGAAAGCCTCTGAAACGCACTGCCTCCCAGATCAACGAGGAGTGCGGCCGGTGCCATCGCCCGCCCGCTTCGGACGCCTCTAAAATCGACTGGAACTATGCCTGGAACGTACGCCACCAGCCCATCTACCTGAGCCAGAGCGCTTGCTTCGTCAAAGGAAAACTCAGTTGCCTCGGCTGCCACAGCCCGCATGCGCCGCTTGAAACCGCGTCGTCGTTCTATAACGCCAAATGCGCCGCCTGCCACGCCAAGCCCGCGGCCCGCTGCGAGACCAACTGCGTCGATTGCCACATGCCGCGCGTCTCCCCCCAGCCGTCGCTGCGCTTCGCCAATCACTGGATCGGCGTCTATGGCGAAGGCTCGCGGTTGAAACCGAAAGGCCGCTAGTGTAGTGCGTCGTAAATAGTAACCATTATATCAAAATCGACGTCTCTACA
>CADEFT010000073.1 GCA_902826685.1 uncultured Acidobacteriota bacterium | reverse complement strand
TTCACCTACTACTTCCTTTGGCATCACGAAGGCCGTCGCGCCCGGCATGGCGTGGCCATGATGGGACCGGACTACACGCAATGGCACGGCAATTATGAAGTGGCCCACCGCTTCTATATGGAGTTTGTGCCGCAGCTCAAGGAGGTGCTCAAACGCGGCGCCGAGTCCGGCGATGCGGCCAAAGTGGCTGCGGCCAAGAACGTCGAGGCGGAATTGGAAAAGGTGCTTAACTCGGACATGCACCGCTGGTTCACGGGCAAGATGACGCCCGCCGAACGGGCCGCCCGCAAGAAAGCCGCCGAGGAATTTGAGAAGCGGTACACCCAGTAGCTGGGCGAGATCACGCAATTTCTCCCCAAGTACCGAATGAAGCTGCGTGGTTTCACGCTCACCGTTGTCCGTGCGAAGGCGGGTTCCGGAGCCGGGGCCGTTATGTCACCGCGCGTCGATCGTTGACAAAGCCGCTTCCGGCTCCACACGCTGGCTCATGTACCCGAGTTCTACCGCAATCGCCACCTTCGCCAGGACGGTGAACACGAACGCGCCCATTGCCGCGATGCCGGCCCCCACGACAAACTCCACCCAGGTGGGAGCGTACTCGTGGATCTTGCCCCACGGCTCGGGAATGAACCCTGGGATGATAGTCCCCATACCCTTTTCGATTTCGACTGCGCCAAACAACGCCAGGCAACAAGCGGCCAACATTGCCGGGTGCCGCCGCAGCCGGTGGATGCTGAGCGTGGCCGTGGCGGCAAACAGCAAGCCGATCGAGGTCCAGATCCAGGGAACCAAACGGTTGTAGCCATGAAGTCCAAAAAACAAATACTTGGCCGAGTGTGAGTGGTGCGTGGTGCGATACGTTTCCGTAAAAATCTCAGACGTCGTCATGACGCAGCAGACTTGCGCCGCCACGGTCACTACCATCGCCAGCTTTTGGATCGTGTTCTCTGAAACCGGAAACTCGGTGAAGCGGCGGATGCCCAGAAGGATCAGGATAATCAGGGCTGGGCCGGCCGTGAAGGCGGTGGCCAGGAACCGCGGCCCAAGCAGCGAAGAGTTCCAGTAAGGGCGCGCGGGAAGCCCGGCGAACAGGAAGGCCGTTACCAGATGGAGCGACACGGCCCAGGCTATGGAGAGCAGTACAAACGGGACATACTTCTTCTTGTCCGGCGTGCGGCCGCAATAGCGCGAATACAACAGATAGAGCGGAATGGCGAAATTGAGCGCGAGGTAGCCGTTCAGCACCAGGATGTCCCAAGCCAGCAGCGAGCGTGGAAAGTTCAGCAGCCCGATCACTGGCAGCGCATGCCACAATCGCGCGGGCCCGCCCACGTCCACCACCACGAACGCGATGGCCATCAGCACCGCGCTCACGGCCACGGCTTCGCCGATCAGGACCGCCTGTTTGAAGTCCACGTCATGCAGGATGTAGGTGGGCATCACCAGAATCACCGCAGCCGCGGCCACGCCCACCAGAAACGCGAAGTTGGAAATGTAGAAGCCCCAACTGACGTGGTCGTGCATGCCGGTCGCGGCCAGTCCGCGGTCCAGTTGCACGGAGTAGGCGAATGCGCCCGCGCACATCAGCGCGGTGAGCAATGCCATCCAGAGATGATAGGAACGCCCGCCTGTGGTTGCTTCGCGCAGTGCGTCCCGGCAAAAAGCTCGAAAAGGTGTCATGTAGAAATCAGTCCATGAAGTACCAGAACTTCGGATCGGTGCCGAGATCTTCTTTCAGCCGGAACACTTTCTTGTTGGCCAGCACCCAGCGAATCTCGCTGTTTGGGTCAAGCAGATTGCCGAAAATCCGCGCGCCAGTCGGGCAGGCTTCCACACACGCTGGACTCTTCCCCTCGCGGCTGCGTTGGATGCAGAACGTGCATTTCTCCACCACGCCTTTGGACCGGAGGCGATTGCCCAGATAGTGCTGATTCGGACTCAACTCATCTTGCGGCACCTCGGGTTCGGCCCAATTGAAGCGGCGGGCGTCGTACGGGCAGGCAGCCATGCAGTAGCGGCATCCGATGCACCAGTTGTAGTCCACCACCACGATGCCATCCGGCTCCATCCACGTGGCCTTCACGGGGCATACGTCTACACACGGCGGATTCTGGCAATGGAAGCACTGCGTGCCCAGATAAAAATGCCCTGCGGCGGGCACCTCGTGAAAGAAGTTATCATCAGCCTTCTCAAAATCGAAGTCGCCTTTTTTGTGTTCGTGGATGCGGATATAGGCCATGCCAGACTTGCGGTCCTGGTTGTTTTCGCGAATGCAGGCTCGCACGCAATCCATGTAGCCGCGGCATTTAGAAACGTTGAAGGCGTACCCGAATAGTACGTTTGCCCGCGGCTCGGCGCCGCTCACCTCAATGCGTGTGCCGTTGCGCAGCTCGTGAAACCGCTCGAGACGCGCGAGCGATTCCTGCTTTTCCTCCTCCGTCATCACACGATAGTTGGCTTGAAAATACTGCTGCCACTCAATGCGCGAGGCTTCGCGAGACTCGGTGGAGGCAAACGGATTCAGCGCATCGAGGCCGGCGGCCGCGGCCGTGGCTGCGCCCGCAATCGCCGCTCCGCCCACCGCGATCGCGGCGCGGCGGTCCATCACTGTGTTGAGGATCTGTACCAGGTCGGTTCTCATTCCATAGGCTCCGTACGGCCTGCGCGGGCAGGCCACCGCCGGTCAAACGCCGGCGCGTGCGGGTTATGGCAACCCGTGCAACTCAGGGCAACGCGGGGTGGCGCCCATCCCGCCGCACGCTTGCCGTGAGCGCCGCCGGCCCAATCGCGCTCCTGCGCCGCGTGGCACTGTCCGCAGATTTGGTACGCGTGATCGAATCCGACAGCGGCACCCTGCATCATGCGCAGTTCGCCTTTCTCCGGTTCGGCATGACAGGTCTGACAATTCATCGTCTCGGCCTTGGCGTGTTTGATCGCCACGTTCCAGTGCGCCGCCGGGTTGACGGGCTTCATCTGCGCCACGGGCACGGTGTGGCAGCGCGTGCAGGGGAGCTTTTCCATCTGGGCCGACCGGGTGGCCACAGCGAACGCGGGCACTTCGGAATGACCTGTCACGGCCACGCGCTTTACACCCTCCAGCAGCGGCTCACTCGACGCCGCTTGCGCTACAGGCGGCCGGCGGGCCGCCTCCGGTCCGCAGCCGGCGCACACGAGCATCGTGATCAGCAGCAACAAAACGGCCCTGTTCATTGACCCACCCGCTCAAACACGCCTTCAGGCCCCGCATTCCAGGCATGGCACTGACGGCAGTTGACACGCTCGGGATGATCGGTGCGCACTTCCCGCACCGCCGCCGGACCAGCATGGCAAGCCAGGCAATTGGCCCGCATTTGCAAGTCATGTGGAATCGGAGGAGGGCTGCCAGGCAGCGCCGAACCCTCGATTTCCGGCGCGGCCAAGCGCGTAAAGGTCGTAGCGCGAAACACACCCGCCGCTTCCTGCTGCGGCACATGACACTGCACGCAGGCCTTCAACTCCGGGTGCGGCGTAACCGGCGCCATCGCTTTGAACTCGGGAGTGTAGCCGCCGTCCTGGTGGCAACTGAGGCAACTGGCGCCACCCCACGCCTGCAGGTTGAGCAATCGGTGAGGAATCACCGGCGGCGCACCGGCGTACGCGCGGCGCTGATAGAACGAGGCCAGCGTGCGGCTGCCCGGAGGCGGGGCTTCCTGTTCTCCGGGTTTGCGGTACTCAAGCGCGTGCGGAGCAAGGCGAAACACGCCGGTCTCGGCGGGGAGCGACGGCGTATCGCCCTCGCCGGTCAACCGCGCGGGCGCTACACTGGCGCTGCCCAGCAACATCCGTCCGCCGACAAACACGGTGGCGGCGAGCAGCGCCGAGGCAGTCGCTATCGTCCAGTAGCGATTGGATTCAGCCGGCGTCATGCACGCTCCACGCGCACCGCGCACTTCTTATAGTCCGGTTGTTTCGAAATCGGGCAGAAGGCATCGAGTGTCAACTCGTTGATCAACAGCCCCTCGTCAAAAAATGGCACGAACACTTGCCCTTTGGCGGGGCGGCCCCGGACGTCGATCAGCGCCGGCAGCACCAGCGTGCCGCGACGCGAGGTGAGCCGCACGCGCTCGCCGGTGCGCACGCCCATGGCTTTCGCATCGTCCGGATGGAGCTCGACGTAAGCGTTGGGCACAGCCTTGTGCAGTACGGGAATGCGGCGTGTCATCGAGCCGGTGTGCCAATGCTCCACCACGCGGCCCGTGTTCAGCCAAAATGGATAGTCTTTGTCGGGGCGCTCCGGAGGCGGCTCATACGGACGAAACCAGATCCAGGCGCGGTGATCCGGCTTGCCATAAAAATCCCAACTATCGCCCTTCGCCGCCGGATCGTATTTGGCGTGATAGCGCCACTTGGTTTCCTGCCCCTTGACGAATGGCCAGATCACGCCCGGCCGTTTCTTCAACTCCTCATACGACGCCATCTCGTGATCCGGCCCGTGATGAAACTGGCCGTACTCTTTCCAGATCTCCTCGATGTGATTTTCCTTCGTCCACGGAAACAGATTGCCGTAGCCGGCGCGGCGCGCCACTTCAATCAACTGCCACGTGTCACTCATCGCTTCGCCTGGCGGCGGCAGCATCTGCTCAAAGTGCTGGGTGCGGCGCTCGGAGTTTCCGAACATCCCTTCGCGCTCAATCCACATGGCCGCCGGCAGCACCACGTCGGCGATATCGGTGGTGGGCGTCGGATAAACATCCGACACCACGATGAACCGGCCCTCTTTTTGCGCCGCGTCGCGATAGCGCTTGAGCTTGGGCATGGTCACCATCGGGTTGGTGACTTGGATCCATAGAAACCGGATTTCGCCGCGGTCGAGCGCCCGGAACATTTCCACGGTGTGAAAGGTGGGCTTAGGCGCGATCTTCTCGAGCGGCACTTTCCAGATCTTCGCCGCCAGTTTGCGGTCGGCTTCGTTGGTCACCTCGCCATGAGGCAGCCGGTTGGTCAACGTGCCCACTTCGCGCACGGTGCCGCAGGCCGACGGCTGACCGGTGAGCGAGAACGGGCTGTTGCCGGGCGTGGAAATTTTGCCGGTGAGCAGATGCAGGTTGTAGACCAGATTCTGAATCCAGGTGCCGCGCGTGTGCTGGTTCATTCCCATGCACCAGTAGCTCACCACCTTGCGGCCGGGGTCGCCATACAGCGATGCGAGATAGCGGATGTCGCGCGCGGCCACGCCGGTGAGGGCTTCCACTTTTTCCGGTGAGTAGTCTTTGAGCGCTTCTTTATACTGCTCGAATGAAATCGACTCGGCGGCTTCGGTGAACCCTTCTTTGTCCTGCAGGCCATACCCGATGCCGGTCTTGCCGCGATGGAAACTGACGTGGCGCTCGATGAAGGTGCGATGGATGGCGCCTGTGCGCAGCAACTCGTGCGCGATGGCGTTGGCCACGGCAAGATCGCCTTGCGGCAGGAAAAGAATGGAACGGTCCGCCGCCTGCGAGGTCCGTGTGGTACGGGTGGCCAGATCGATGATTTTCACGTCCGGCTTCTTGAGCCTGCGCTCAAGCATGCGCGAGAACAGCACCGGATGCATCTCGGCCATGTTGTTGCCCCAGAGCACGAAGACGTCGGCGTGGTCGATATCTTCGTAGCACCCCATCGGCTCATCCTGACCGAAGGTGGTCATGAAGCCGGTGACGGCGCTGGCCATGCACAGGCGCGCATTGCCCTCCACGTTGTTGGTGCCGATGCCGCCTTTGAAGAGCTTCGACGCCACATAGCCATCCGGGATCGTCCATTGCCCGGAGCCGTAAATGGCCACCGCATCCTTGCCGTGCGCGGCAATGGTGGATTTCAGATTTTCCGCCACCACGTTCAGCGCTTCTTCGATCGGCACGGGCGTGAGCTTGCCGTTCTTGCGCACCAGCGCCTGCTTCAGGCGGTCTTCGCCATAAAGCGCCATCACCGAGTGGTAACCCTTGACGCAACACAGACCCTTGTTGACAGGGCTGGCCGGGTCGCCTTTGACGGCCACCGCCTTGGCGTTGGAAATCCCGATCAGCAGCCCACATCCTGTACCGCAGAAGCGGCAGGGCGCCTTCTTCCAGGCGACATCGGCGGGCAGGCGCGTGGCGGGCGCGGCGAATACCACGCCGGGCATCATTGTCTCGGCGGCGGCAATGGCAGCCGAGGCCGCCAGATTTTTCAGTGCCGTGCGGCGGTCAATCGCGATCATGCCATTTTCTCCTCGCCGGCCCATCCGGAAACCAGGGCGATGTGCGCAATGTTCTCCACCGCGTCCAGGCGGCGCTCCAGTTGGCGTTGCGCGGCGCGATCTGACGTCTCGGTAACCAATACCAGCACCGGCCGGTTCTCGGCTGGCAACACCTCGCAGCCCGGGATCGCCGTCAACGCGGCGGTCACCTCCGCGGCGCGGCAGGCGGCGGGATGCACGACATAGCTCTGAATCGTGGCAGTCATGGTCTGTGCCTCATAGTGCGCCCCGGGGGCGCGGTCTGTCTGTGACTGAAATCACGGATGTCCCAACTCGCCCGCCTGCGGGATCAGCCGTTGATAGACGGCATCGGGAATCGGGCTGTGCCAATGACCGGTCCACTTCGCCACGCCCACCGCCGCCAGGAACACCAGCACCACTCCCGCGGCGACCGCCTGCGGCCGGATCCCGCGTGCTTTCGACGGTCCAAGAAACAACGCGCCTTCCGACGGACACACCGCCACGCAATCCATGCACCCCAGACACTCGGCCGAGCGGATCTGCACGAGCCGGTCGACGGGCAAATTCGATGGACACGCCTTGGCGCATTTCGCGCAATCGATACACAGTTCCGCGTTGCGCCGGATGCGCAGCGGACTCGCCAGCGATACCAGGCCCATCAGCGCGCCGTAAGGACACAAATACCGGCACCAGAAGTTGGGAACCAACACTGATCCGGCCACCAACACCATGATCGTGATAGCGGCGGTCTGCGACATGCGGCGGAAAAAGTCGAGCATCTTGACATCGACCACCAGCCCGTACGGGCTCGTCAAGAATCCGCGGATGCCTTCCGGTGGCATCATCGCCACGGCCCACACAAACAAACCCAGTAAGGCGTACTTGAGCCCGCGCAGCGGAATGTCCACCCAGCGCGGCGGAAAGAATGAGCGCCTGAACACTTCGCGTCCGCGCTTCCAAAGCTGTTCAGACAGCGCGCCCACCGGACACAGCCAACCGCAGAAGGACTTGCGAAACAGCAAGGAGATCGCCAGGAACGTGAGAAACAGAACCATCGCCGCCGGGTGAATCGCCGGCACCTCGCCAGTCTGCAGCCAATAGGATGCGTTCATCATCCCCGCGATCGGTAGCCAGCCCTCGACGCCCGGCGGCCGCCCCACGTGCGCCGAACCAGACTCAAAGTGCCGAACGAAAAGATAGAACTGCACACCGAGCCAGAGGTTGAGCATGACAAAGGCGCCCTGCACCATGTGGCGCAGCCGCGGCGTGGGATCCGGGCTGCGCCGGCGAGTCCAGCCTGTCTTAGTCACGTCTGGATTGTGGCGCCAAACAGGCAACGGCGTCAGTGACTAACGTCACAACTCCGTGGCGGCTTCGCTTTCGAGGCCGGCGCGATCGGCGATCACCACGGCGCGGCGTTCCACACGCAGCAAACCTTCTGCTTGAAACCGGCCAAGGTTGCGCGATATTACCTCGCGCACCGTTCCCAGCCGTGCAGCCAGTTGCTCTTGCGTTTCTTCCATCTGAAATGAATCGACACCGGCCAGGTTCGCCCGCTCCAGCAGATCGAGCGCCAAGCGCTGGCGTATGGTGCCGAAGGTCACGCGCTCAGCCAGACCCACCAGATGCCGGAGCCGTTTGCCAAACGCCTGCAGAAAATGCAGCGCCAGTTCCGGTTGCGCGCGGCACATCCCCAGGAATTCCTGCTTGAGCAGCAACAGGGCCCAGGTAGGTTGCACCGCAATCACGCTGGCCGGGTATGGTCCGCCGTCGAACACTGGCACCTCAGCCACCGCCGAAGGCGCCGCTTGCGTGGCCAGCACCAGTTGGCGGCCTTGGGGAGTGGTTTTGACAATCTGCGCCGCGCCTTCGGCGATGATCCACAAACCCTGGCACGGCTGGCCTTCCAGAAAAAGAACGTCGCCGGTTTCATACTCCTTGGCCACCGCACCTCTGGCCAATTGCTCCAGTTGTCCGCCGTCCAGCATGGCGAAGAGATCCAGCGCCCGCAGCGCTTCAATTTTGGAACGGCCCATTGCCGTCAGTCTCCCACGGGAATGTGACTTCAGTCATGGTGGCGCGCCGGGTTTGGCCCTACGCTGGCGATGCGAGGCAATCCTGCGATGCGTGATTTTTCCGACGCCCCGATGCTGGTGATCTGGGAATTGACCCAAGCCTGCGATCTCGCCTGCCGCCACTGCCGGGCCTCGGCGCGGCCCGGGCGCGACGAAGCCGAACTGTCCACGCAGGAGGCCTACGCAATGCTGGAGCGCGTCGTGGAGTTTGGCAACAATCCGCTGCTGGTCCTCACCGGGGGCGACCCACTCAAACGGCCCGACCTGTTCAACATCATCCAGCGCAGCGTCGCACTTGGCCTGCGCACCACTGTCACGCCCAGCGCCACGCCTCTGCTGACCCACGCTGCCGTTGCCCGCTTTCAAGACTGCGGCGTGTCACGCATGGCCGTGAGTCTCGACGGCGCAACCAAGGCTGCCCACGATGGGTTTCGCGGCGTGGACGGATCGTTCGCCCGCACGCTGGCCGCGCTTCGTTCGGCCGCGCAAGTGGGACTGGAAACCCAGATCAATACCACTGTTACGCAACACAACATGGATAGCCTGGCCGAAATGGCCGCGATTGTGGGTCGCGAAAAGGCGCGCCTCTGGAGTGTATTCTTCCTGGTGATCACCGGACGCGCCAGCGCGAGCGACGATCTCACGGCGGAGGAGTACGAGCACGTGTTCGACTTTCTCTATCGCACCAGCCTGACGGCGCCGTTCGATATCAAAACCACCGAGGCGCCCCACTACCGGCGCTACCACGCCCAACAACGCAAGCGGGCGGGTGCGCCGGCGGCCCCGGCGGTGCCAGGCGTTTCGGCCATCCAACGCCATGCGGGCATCAACGATGGCAAAGGGCTCGTCTTCGTCTCGCACACCGGCGAGATCTTTCCTAGCGGCTTTTTGGAACTCTCGGCCGGCAATGTGCGCACAACCAACTTAGCCGCGGCTTATCGGCAATCGGAGTCGTTCCGCGTCATCCGCGACGCCAATCGTCTTGAAGGAAAATGCGGTGCGTGTGACTACCGCCATCTGTGCGGCGGATCCCGGTCACGCGCCTTTGCCTTGACCGGCCGGCCGATGGCGGCTGACCCGCGTTGTATCTACGAACCACCCTTGGTTCTGGAGACCGCATGTTGAAGCCACGCTATTCGATCTTCCTGCTGTGTGCGTTACCGGTGGCCGCGCAAACGCCCGCCATTCCAGCCGAGCCGTTGAAGCTGGGCGGTGTGACCGTACAAGGCACCATCCGTTCGCGCTTCGAAAACTGGAGCTGGTTTGAGCCGGCCTCCGGCGATCCAGACTATAGCTATCTCGGCACAATCGGACGCTTGAGCTTCTCGAAGAACAGCGAGAAGCTGGACTGGCAAGTGGAGTTGGCCGTGCCGCTCCTGCTGGGTTTGCCGGACAATGCCGTC
>CADEFT010000072.1 GCA_902826685.1 uncultured Acidobacteriota bacterium | reverse complement strand
CGCGCGGCGGGGAATGTGATTGCCACGTACGGCGGCGATCCATAGCGCCGCGTTCGAATGCCAGCTTTCGTTCACCATGGCCTTGACCCCCATTGTGCCCTGTTGTATGACTGTTCGCCATGTCAGGCCCTTGTTCGTCCATGATCCTGCTTGCCGCCACGCTGGCGGCTCAAGTGCTGCCTGTAGGCACCGTCGATGGAACCGTTCGCGATGGCTCGGGTGCTTCGGTACCGGGCATCCGCGTGACTCTAAGAAACGTGGATACCGGCATCACCCGCGACATCACAGCCAACGAAAGCGGCTATTTTTTCTTTCCGCTGGTCAATCCCGGCAACTATCAGGCTTCGGTGGAAAAGGCGGGTTTTAAACGAACCTCGCAGGACGTGGTGGTGCGCACCGGCATCCGCTCGACCGCCGATTTTACCCTGGAACTCGGCCAAACCACCGACTCGGTGCAGGTGAACGCGCAGGCGGCGCTGCTCGAAACCTCGACGGCGGCCGTGAGCCGCAACGTCCAGCAGCGCGTGATCACGGACATGCCTCTGCTCGGGCGTAACGTGCTGATGCTGATCAACCTGGCACCGGGCATTACCAACAACTCGCCGACCAGCAACACGACCGGACTCATCGACATCGACAGCGTTTCCTACACCTCGGCTTCGGGAGCCAACAATCGCACCAACGAGTTCCTGATGGACGGCATTCCCAACAACGTCTCGGACCGCGTGGCCTACATCCCCAGCGTCGACGATGTGGAGGAATTCACCGTCTCCACCAACGCCCTCGATGCCGAATACGGCCACGGCGGCGGCATGTACGTCAACGTGGTGACCAAGGGTGGTACCAACGAGTTCCACGGCAACGTCTACAACTTCTTCCGCAACGACAAGCTGAACGCCAATTCGTTCTTCTCCAACCGGGCGGGCGCGCGGCGGCCCGTTTTCCGGTTCAATCAATACGGGCTGACGGCGGGCGGGCCGGTGATCAAGAACAAGGTGTTCTGGTTTTTCAATTTTGAAGGGCTGCGCCGGCGGACCCCGAACGCTTTCCGCTTCACCGTCCCCACCGCATTGCAGCGCACGGGCGATTTCTCGCAGACGCTCAACGTGGCGGGCGTACCGTTTCAGATCGCCGATCCGCTCACCACTACCGCCGCGGGCGCGCGCACGCTCTTCCCGGGCGGACGCATTCCCTCCAGCCGGCTCAATGCGATCGCGGGCCGGGTGCTCGCGCGGTATCCGGCGGCGAACCTGCCGGGTGACGCCAATACCCTGGCCAATAACTATTTCAGCGAAGTGCCCGCGCCCTACGACGGTGAGAACTATTCGGTCCGCATCGACCCCAATATCCGGCGCCACCGGCTATTCGCCCGCTGGTCGATGAACGAGGGCTTCCCGGGTACGCCGACTCCCTGGGATATCGGCGGCAGGGGAATCGGCGAGCTGGAAGGAAACAACCGCGCCCAGACTTCCATCGGTGTAAGCGACGCGGTGACCATCAACCCGTCGATGATCCTGACGGCGCAGGCGGGCTTCACCCGATGGACGCAGCAGGGCACGCACCCGGATTTTGACCAGACCACGCTCGGGTTCCCCTCGTCGCTGGTGAGCCAGATGCAGCAGAACATTTTTCCGCGAATGAACATCGCCGACATCTACTACATCGGAGCGTCCGAGGGCCGCTGGTATGAACACACCAACACGTTCTCGTTGAACGTGGGCGTCTCCAAGAACGCAGGCAGCCACAACATGAAGTTCGGCTTTCAGAGCCAGGTGAAACAGAACAATTCGCAGGGGGCGCAGCGCCCGGGCGGCGAGTACAATTTCACCCGCGCCTTCACGCAACCCGCCGCTTTCACGCCGGGCAATAACCAGGGGCACGGTGTAGCGAGCTTCCTGTTGGGCTACGCCGGGTCCGGCCTGCTGAACCTGCGCGCCGCCACCGCGCCTCAATCGCCGTTCTACGGCTGGTATTTCCAGGACGATTTCAAGGTGACTCCCAAGCTGACGTTGAACCTGGGGCTGCGCTATGACCTGATGCTGGGCATCACGGAACGCTACGACCAGAACAACCTTGGCTTCGACCTGAGAACGTCGAATCCCATTGAAGCCGCGGCCAAGGCGGCCTATGCTTCGGCGCCGATACCGGAACTGCCGGCGGCGAACTTCAACGTTCGCGGCGGCCTGTTTTTCGCCACCAAAGACAACCGGCGCAACGTGGTGGCCGACAAGACGAACTGGCAGCCGCGCATCGGACTCGCCTATCGCCTGTTTCCGCGCACGGTGCTGCGTACCGGCTTCGGCATCTTCTTTTCGGGCTGGTGGCAACCCTTCGTGAACGCTACCGGATTTTCCGCGCAGACCGATATGGTGTCCACGCTCGATGGCGGCCTGACGCCCAACGATACGCTGGCCAATCCATTCCCGGGCGGCCTTGTGCAGCCGACCGGGGCCAGCCTGGGGCTGCGCACGCTATTGGGGCAGACGCTGGCGCCGTACGACTACGATCGCAAGAACATCCGCAACGACCGGTGGAGCTTCGGCTTCCAGCACGAAGTGAGCCGCGACTTCCAGGTGGAGATCAACTATGTGGGCCAGCGCGCTCCAAATCTGATTGTCAGTTCGGGCGCGGCCGACTCGGCCAACAAAGCGATCAACGGCCAGCCGAACGGCACCGGCATCGCGTTCGATCAGAGATATTATTCGCTGGGGGCGCGGCTGAACGCACGGGTGTCGAACCCGTTTCTCGGTTTGATACCGCAGCCGAGCGCGCTCGCGGGAAGCACCATCACCGTCGCTCAAATGCTGAACCCATTTCCCTCGTTCGGCAACATTGCCCTGAACCGGTCGCCCGGCGGCACCAGCCACTACCACTCGCTGCAGATGAGCGGGACGAAGCGATTCAGCGGCGGCCTCAACGTCCAGTTCGCCTACACGTTTTCCAAGCAGATCGAAACGCTGCGTTTCATCGAGCCGAGCGACCCCGCGCCATCGAAAATGATCGGCCAGTTCGACAACCCGCACCGCTTCTCCACGGGCATCATCGATGAACTGCCTTTCGGCCGCGGCAGCCTGGCGTCGCGCGTTTCGGCCTTGAATAAGATCATCGGCGGCTGGCAGTGGAGCACGATGTATATCTACCAGACCGGCGCCGCTGTGGCGTTGCCTTCGGCCCTCGCCACCGGCGTCAATCCGAAACTCGACAACCCTTCCATCGGCCGCTGGTTCGATGGCGGATCCATGGCGGTGCTGCCGGCGTTTACCGCCCGCCGCATCCCGTTCTTCTGGAGCGGGCTGCGCGGACCGGCGATCAACAACTGGGACATGGGTTTCATCAAGAACACGGCCGTGTATAAAGAGCGGGTCCGGGCGCAGTTCCGGGTGGAACTGATCAATGCGTTCAACCGCGTGTGGTTTGGCGGGATGGATACGGGCGTGACGAGCGCGACCTACACCCAAATGACCGGGCAGGCCAACCAACCGAGGAACATTCAACTGGGGCTGAAGGTGAGTTTCTAAGGGGAGAAGGGGGAAGAGCGGCCGCCCTTCCCCCTGTTCCCTAAAAGTGCAGACGGAGGGTGTACTGCATCTCGCGGCCGCGATTGGTGGGGGCCTGAGCGGTCGACCGGCCGAATAGTGCGTTCCCGATTGCCATGTTCGGGTTCGCCCACATCAGCGAGTTGGTCAGGTTATAGGCTTCAAAGCGGAACTCCATGCGATAGCGTTCCTTGAACGGGAACGACTTGGATAGAGTGCCGTCGGCGTTCCAGAAGATAGGACCGGTGATATTCGAGAACTGGTAGGGATTCAGGCGCGGCGTGAAAGGCGTCGGCACCTTGAACGCATCGGTGTTGAACCACCTTCCTGGTCCGGCGTTGTCAAGCACGGGATTCGATCCGTCGTAGTCCATCTGGCCGCCAAAGCGCAGGAACTCGCCGGAGCGGTACGTGTAAATGCCGCTGATCTGCCAGCCGCCCACAATGCCATTCAGCACCGGGTGCATGCTGGAGCCGAACTTACGTCCCTTGCCGAACGGGAAATCGTAGGTTCCGGCCAGTGTGGCGCGGTGGCGGGCATTGTTCGATCCCAGCCAGAACGCCTGATCGACGTAGGTCTGCGGATCGTTGAAGTAGGCTTCGTTGCGTTCCTGATTGTAGTTGTAGGCAAACAGCACGCTCGCGCCGGCGGCGTAGGACCGCTGCACGCGCAGTTGCAGCGCCTGGTAGCGCGCACGCCAATCGGGAATGTTGTTCCGCGTCAGGTCGCCGTAATGTGGAAACGGCGACAGCAGGTTGGCCCGTGAGATCATGCGCTGGTTGCGCAGCACGCCCGGGAAAACGCTTGGCGTCAGGTAGTTGTAGAACGGATTGTCGATGTTGCGCGCGAGATCCGCCTTATAGGTATAGCGCAGATCGGGATTGACCATGTTCGGAAACACGTTGTGCGAAACGTAGCGGCCGAAGTTCATGAACCAGGTGGCGTCGAGCTTAAACTGGCCGGGAATCTCGCGCATGAGCGTGAAGTTGATGCGGTCGTTGATCTGCGCCTTGTAGTCCTGATTCGCCCAATTGGCGGGATTGCCCACGTTGGTGTAGGCGCCCAGGCTCTTGCCGATGGGGAGCTGCAGCGGGTTCGAACCGGCCGGGAACGGATTGGCGAGATAGGCCTGGGGCCGGCCTTCGACATACGGCAGGGGCGTGGAAGTCTGGTTGAAGCCCGGGCACCACTGGCAGGCGGCCAGCGTATTGGCGCTGCCGGTGTTGGCGCCCTGGCCGGCGACCACCGGCACTACGTAGCGCGCAAAGCCGATGTTCAAAGCCGTCTTGTCATTCACGCGGATGGCGGCGCCCACGCGCGGCAGCAGAATCAGCTTCTGCGTGGTGAACGCCTTGCGGTTGTTGGAATCGGTGAACACCCACTGCCCGTTGTAGGTGGGGCGGGCCAGGGCGAGCAGATCCGCCGGAATGGTGGGCGGCGCCGCCTGCATGGCTTGATTCGGCGCGCTCAGATTCAATTGGCGCGAGAAGATGTCGTTGGTGTCGTAGGGACCGGACTCCCACTCATAACGGATGCCCATGTTGAGCGTCAGCCGGCGGCTGACTTTCCAATCGTCATGGACGAACGCCCCGATGAAGGGCACGCGCATGCGCTGGAACGGGAAGCCGCGAGCCGCGGAACGATCGTCGACCACGCCCAGCAGGAAGGAAGCGTGGGCGTCGCCCGAAAGCAGCGTATTCGGCGAAAGGTAGGTGTTGGCCGTGCTGTCCGGATAGAAATTCCAGTTCATCAGGTTGGGGAAGATGCCGAGTCCGACGTGATAGCGG
This sequence comes from uncultured Acidobacteriota bacterium, assembly GCA_902826685.1. Lineage (GTDB taxonomy): Bacteria > Acidobacteriota > Terriglobia > Bryobacterales > Bryobacteraceae > CADEFT01. The sequence goes on along the minus strand of CADEFT010000072.1, from coordinate 5,975 downwards.
TATTCGGCGCCTACCTTGAAATAATGCGACCCGCGCGACTGCGACATCTTGCCGCTGAAGGCGTAGTGGTGGGGATGCTGATACCAGTAGCTGCCCTTGCCGTAGGTCGATGTGGTCTGCCCCTGGATGGCGACGTTGGGGTAATAGACCAGCGGCATGTCCTTCACATAGGGCGAATACCAGGGGTTGCTGGGCCAGAATTCGGCCAGTCCCGCTTCGCCGACGGCTGAAAGCGGCGCGGAGTAATCGTCCTCCAGCATGGCGTAGCTGCCGCGGAAGTTGAACACCGTGCGCGGCGACATGGTGTACACGGCGTCGCCCGCGATGTTGCGCGAGTTCATGATGCCGCCGTTGTCGTTCGGCATCGCACGCGAGTTGTTGGGGGTGTAGTTATCCTGATCGAGCGTGGTGCGGAATTGCGAGTAGCGGCCGAAGACCTTCCACTTATCGCTGATGTTCCAGTCGGTGCGGTTGGAGAAGTTGAGGTTCTTCATCGGCCAGGCATAGGAAGCGCGGAAGTTATTGGACCCGGAAAGATCGTCGCCCGCGTTGTTCGGTCCCCAGAAGTCCTGCATGATGCGGCGGGCGGTGGAGTCGATGCGCGCCGCCGGAATGATGTTGCCGCCAAAGGGCATGCGGGAGGCGGTGTTGCTGGCCACGTTCAGAACGGTGGTGGTGGGGTCGTAGATCGTCCGCAAAGCGCCCGCGCGGGTGAGCGACTGGGCGAAATTGCCGGTGCGCTCGAGGTCGGTGGGCATGGTGCGGATGGCGTCGCGCGGTTCCTTGGTACGCCAAGCTTCGTAGGCCCAGAACGTGAACAGCTTATTCTTGCGGATGGGTGCGCCCACCGTACCGCCCCAGATGTGATTCTTCACGAAGTTGCGGATGCGCGGAACGGTGGTGGGGTTGACCACGGCGTTCAGCGCCGGGTTGCGGCCGAAATAATAAGCGGTGCCGTGGATATCGTTGGTGCCCGATTTCATGGACACAGACATAGTGCCGCCGGCCGAATGGCCGAACTCGGCATCCACTGAATTCTGCTGGATCGAAAACTCCTGCACCGCGTCCATGGGGGGCGCGTAGGAACCCTTCGGCCCCACCTGGATCGGCGCGCCGTCGAGCAGCAGGTCGTTCTTGGTGCTGGTGTTGCCGCCCACGTCCATCATCGACGACGACCACATGAAGAAGGGATTCTTCTCGGCGGTGTAGCGGCTGACCACGGCCGGATCGAGCAGCGCCAGGGTGAAGGGATTACGCGCCTTCACGGGCAGTTCGGCCAGCATCTTCTGGTCGATGGTCAGCTCGCGCGTGGTGGAGTTGAACTGCAGGGAAACGGCCTGCGCGGAGACGTTGACGGTTTCAACGACGGCGCCGGGTTTGAGGTTGAAATTGACTGTAACGTCGGCGCGCGTCTGCACCAGCACGCCTTCCTGCTGCTGGCGCGAGAAACCCTGTAATTCGGCCGAGACGGAATAGGTGCCGGGCTCGACGTTATCGAACAGGTAGTTGCCGGCGGCCGCGGTTTCGCGAGTGGCCTGGATGCCGGTATTGATGTTTCGGATCGTCACCTTGGCGCCGGCGACGGCCGCGTCGGATGAGTCCGTGACGATGCCCTGGATCTTGGCGCGGTAATCCTGCGCGAAGACGGGCATCGTGAGGCAGGCAAGTACGGTCAGCAAAAGTTTCATGAAACCTCTGAAGCCCAACAAATTTTTGAAAGCTGCTTAGACCACAAACCGGCGTGGGTCACGTAGGTCGCACAATTCCGATTGCTGCATTGTACAGGAAATCGAGGAGGCCGTGTTCGGCTATGATAAGCTCCCGAGTAGGCCTCGTTGCGGAGGACGTTGGTGTCCGATACTTCCATCACCCGGCGCGAGCATGCCAATACGTGGAGAGAGAAGACGACCGAAGCGCACGTCTTCCGGCTGCAGCCGTTCCGTGGATTCGTTCTCGAAGTAGAAGACATCCACTTCCACCACGATTCGGCCGTGTTTCTGCCCAATTACGCCGCCGAAGAGCAGAGCGCGCCGCAGGCGCAAGCCGACCCCAGCATGGGACTGGGCGTGGTGGCCGAAGCGCTGCTTCTGGCCAAGCGCCCGGCCACCGCCAATCGAAAGATTCTCATCCTGGGGCACGCCGACACATCGGGCGCCGACGCCTACAACATCGGTATTTCGATCAAGCGAGCCAACGCCGTCCGCCACGTCATCCTCGGCGAGCGGGCCCCGTTCGTGCAGATCTGCCAGCAGCAGCATAAGACGGAGGATATCCAGCTCATTCTGCAGTGGGTGACGCAGATCTACGGCTGGGACACGCATCCCGGCCCGGTGAACAACGTCATGAACGCGCAAACGCGCGCCGCGATCAAGAAATTTCAACAGCGCTACAACGTGGAATGGGAGGCCGCGATCGCCGAGGACGGCTCGCTTGGCCCGCAAACCTGGGGCGCGGTATTCGACGTCTACCAGGACATGGTGCAGAACATGACCGAGACCGACGACGCCGGTCTGGCCGAACTGCGGACCAATTTCGCCAGCAAGTTTCTGCCGCCAAACCTCGCCGGGTGTGGCGAGCATTTCCCCATCGAAGCGCCGCGCCGCAACAATTTCCGCAGCCGCATCAATCGCCGCGTGGAGATCCTTTATTTCCCGCCCGGCCAGGAACCGCGCATGGATTGCCACCCCGGCGGCTCCGCCTGCACTCCGCTGTTGTGCGAGGTTTACAACCCGCTGATGTATTCGTATACGCATCTGCCGGTGCCGCCCTCGCTGCCGCGCGGGAACCGCGTCTTTCTCAAGCTCACCTATCTCGATCCGGAAGGAAACGAAAAACTGTTTCCACGCGATTTTCCGGTCAAAATCAAGCTCGCGGATAATTCGACCTTTGACGCCACCGTTAGCGACGACGGCATGCTGCGTTTCGCCGCGCCCCGCCGCGCCGGTCACTTCACCCTGACGTTTGAAACGCCCGCCCTGGTTTACGTCGCCACAGGGCCGGAAGGATCGGACGACGTAGCCACGCACAGGCTGGGCGCGGCCGCCGATCTCGACGCGCTTCACACCGCCAACATGCGGTTCTTCAGCACGCCGAAATCCTGGTCCATTTCCATTTCCGATTGGGCGGTGGACCCCACGCCCTTCTACCGGCCCACGCCCGACTATCATTTTCTGGTGCCGGGCCGGTTCGGGCGCACCGTCGGTTCCAACGCAGCGCCGGTGAAGATGCAACTCGATCCGCACTGGACGTTCGCCCGCTTCGAGTTCTTCGACCGCACCTTCGGCCACACCGGTCACAATCACAAACGGATCAATATTCCGGTGACGCTGATCGACGCGTGGCGGCAGGCCGCTGGGGTGGGCGATCCGGATATCCGCAGCCACTGGACGATCAAGGATAGCGACGTGACGCTTTCCGTCCATGCCATTCCCTGGATCATTCAGCGCAAGCCCGACGACAGCGCCGAACTGAAGCCCGATCCCACCTGCCAACTGGAGTTTTCAACCGCCGCCAACACCTATGTGGTTTCGGCCTCGGCCACCGCGCGCACGGTGGAAGCCGTGACGGCGGCGGCACGTCTGAATCCGGGCGTCGACCGGTTGAAGCTTTACGATCTGCCCCAGAAATGGCGGTCGAAGAAGTACTTCACCCGCTTCACCGACAACACCGGCGATTTGTGGGAAAACATCACCCAGGCGCGGCTTGACGACAGCAAGGCGGACGACAAGCCGCTGATTTTCTCGCTTGACGACATGGTGCTGGTGGATGCGGCCATGAGCGTGATCACGCTCGCCGCCACCGAAGATCCCCTGATCTTCTTCCATCAGTTCAAGAGCCCTGGCGCCGGTGTGAGCGTCGGGAATCATCCGGTATCCGACAACGGCATTTACAACCCGGGCGCCGACCGGACCAAGACTTACTATCCTTATAGCGATATCGTGATGAGCGACCGCAGCCACATCACCGACTATCCCAACTGGACGCGCCTGGTGGCGGCGCAAGCCAATCTGTTCGACGTGTTCAACGTACGGACGCCGGACGGGGATCGCGTGGTGGGAGCGCGCGCCGCGGTGCGCTGGATCGACGCCACTGCCGCCGCCAACTTCGTGGCGCCGAATACGACGATGCCCAACCGGCCGGCGCGGCAGGATTTTCCGGCGGCGAACGGATTCTTCTCCATTCAGCCCATGTTCGATCAGAAGCGCGATTTCATGCGCGAGCAGGCGCGTCCGCAGGGCGCCTATCCGGAATTCAGTTCGCCCCGCGCCCTGGCGGCATCCTTCGATTCCTGGCAGACCGGCCGCTTCGACATGGTGCTGCTGCGCGACTGCGACGTGCGCAACGGCAAGGAAGTGCTGGTCAATTTCCACTATCTGCGCTTCGCCATGAACTTCGCGGCCATGGCGGCCGGGTTCAACCAGCAGAACTATCGCCATAACATGCTGACGAATGTGGCCAATCGCTGGAACGGCAAAGAAGCCTTTGGACAGCCGGTTTGCCAGTTCACGCCCGAAACCGCCGGTGTGCCGATGGAAGGCGATTTTTACTGGCATGTGCAGGATGTGCCACAGCCGCGGGCGCACTATCTGATCAGCGTGGTGAACATCAACCGGGCTTTCATGAACGCCTCGCAGGGTCTCGGTTCGTTCGGACCCAATAACGACCAGGCGTCTGCGACCAACGATTTCGACGGCAACAATCATCCCGGCTGGTTCACGGCGGCTCATGAATGCGGCCACGGCGACAGCCTGCTCGATGAATATAACGAACGCTGGGGCTGCTGTTCCTATTACAACCGCAGCGTCGCGGAATGGATTCCCGGCGAGCCGTATGAGTGGCTGGATGCCGATCCGTCGATGATGAATCACAACCAGCAGATCCGGCCGCGCTACTTCTGGCATAACGCGGAATGGGTCCGTGGCGCCGTCAGTCAGAACTTCGTGGTCGAATACAGCGGCCGGAAGTACAAACTGCCACGGCATACGATGGTGGCGCCGCGGCTGCGTACGTACCTGACCTGGCCGTTCTGGTCCGACAATCGCATCTCGGGCGGCATCAGTCCCGGCAACCTGGGATCGCGGCGCAGCTACGATTTGTACCTGCATCCGGTGGGCGACGAACCGTTCGCGCGCGACATGGTACCGGGCCAGGATTTCCGCGGCCAGTTGATGATCGACGTATGGATCTTCGTCACCTTCGACGACGCGGCGGTGGTGCACAGCACTATCGAACAGACGCTGCAGGAATGCCGCGCGGCGGTATTTGCGAGGTTCAACCGCCAGTTTGTGGTAACCGGCGGCACCACCGTAGGCGGCAACAACTTCAATCCGTGCCTGGTGCATTTCACGCCGCGCTTCCTGGTGCAGACCTGGCCGTCCACCTTCGCTCCGGCGGCGGAAAAGAGAAACTCCGCCAATTACTTCGACAGCATCGGATTGCAGCAGGCGCCGGCGGGCGGCGGCGCGCCCGTCGCCGTCCAGGTGCCCGCCGCCGAACCGGCCCGGACGAATTTTTTGCGCAACACGGCTCCGGGACTTTATACGGCCGAAGTGACACGGCTGCGCGGGTTTTTCCCGGAGCATTTCATCCTGCACGTTTCCACCACCTATGCCAATAGCTGGGTGGGGGGGAACGAAATGCGATTGCGCGACTCCGCCACGCGGGGACCTGATTTCGTAAACTTTTTCGGGGACATGGTGGGGCTCGATATGACGCAGGCCGCCCTGGCTCCGAACGTGTTGAAGGGCCGCATCGAACAACGAATCGTCAGGCGGGCTTTTATCAATGGCCCGCTCGCATAGATACGGATGGCCGCTGGCCGCGGCGGTGGCCCTGGCCGCCGCTTTCCACCTCATGGGGGAGGGATCGATGAACGACGAAATGGAAACCGCCGCCAAACCCATCCGGGATAGCCCGGCCGTCGCGGCGCCCGCCAAGGCGCGGCCGGCCGATGGCTCCGAATCCACGCGCCCCTA
>CADEFT010000071.1 GCA_902826685.1 uncultured Acidobacteriota bacterium | reverse complement strand
GAGATTCTTCTGCTCGAGGGCCGAAAATGCCCGTTAACTGCGAAAGTCAGGTTAGCCCACACGGGATCAACGAAGTGCAAAGATCGAACGTCACGATTGCATGGCCCTGCAGAACCTACCGGCCGACATCCGATATGCCTTCCGCTCGATGCGGTCGGCGCCGGGATTTGCGGCGACCGCTGTAGGCACTCTGATTCTCGGAATCGGCGCGACCACCGCGATCTTCAGCGTGGTCCATGCTGTTTTGTTTCGGCCGCTCCCCTACCACGATCCGCAGCGCCTGGTTCACATCGTAGCCGACGACCCTTCCGATTCGCTGTCCGGGCTTCCACGCAGCGTGTTCGAGACGCTCTCCGGGAAGAGTAGGACGCTCGAACACCTCGCCATCTACTACCGAAACACGGGACTGTCTCGCGTGATCGTCGGTGGACGCTTAACTCCGGAGCAGGTCCAGGCCGGCTTCGTATCCAACGGACTATTTCCGCTTCTCGGGGTGGCTCCCCTGGTCGGCCGGGCATTCGACGAGTCCGAAGTGCGGCAATCGGCGCTCGTAGCAGTTCTCAGCCACACGATGTGGCAAAAGCGCTTCGGTGGGGCGAGCGATGTCATTGGGAAATCCATTGAAGTGGACGACAGGCCGTTTACCATCATTGGCGTTATGCCGCCACGATTCCAGTTTCCTGCGAGTGAAACACAACTGTGGATGCCCATGTCGACCAACCGCTACTGGATGGATGCTCTGGGACGCGACTCAGTTCACACGCGGGGGTACTTCATGCGATGGAATCTGGCCGGACGGCTCCGGCCGGGAGCGACGGCGGCGCTGGCGCAGAGCGAACTTTCGGAACTGGGTCGTGCCCTGGCCGAAGCCGACAAGGACTGGAATATGGGCTTGGGCGTGAAGGTGAAGCCTCTGAGCATTGAAGTGACCGATCGCGCGAGGCTTTCACTTGGGCTGTTAATGGGAGCGGTGGCTCTGGTCTTGTTGATCGCATGTGCCAATGTGGCCAATCTGCTGCTCGCCCGCGGAGTGGCGAGGTCGAAGGAGATGGCTGTTCGCTTGGCCCTGGGTGCATCCCGGACTCGAATCGTTCAGCAGACCCTCACCGAGAGTGTGGCGTTGGTTGCCCTGGCAAGCGTCGCGGCTCTGCTGCTCGCGGACTGGCTTGTCCGCCGCCTTGTGCAATGGGGTCCAGCGGACATACCTCGTCTGGATGAAGCCAGCATTAATGTTCCGGTGATGGTCTTCGCGTTCACCGTGGCCCTATTGACAGCAATCCTGTTCGGCTCTGGACCTGCGCTACAGGCGGCGGCAGCCCATCCACTAGATCGGCTGCGAAGCGGCGCGGGCCGGGGCCTCGTTGTATCGGGTTTGAAGACCAGCGCTATTCTCATCGTTGCCGAGTTTGCAGTGGCGATCGTGCTTGCGACTACCGCGGGTTTGCTGCTACGCAGTCTCTGGAACGCGGAATCGGTCGATCCAGGCTTCCAAGCGGATCGCGTACTTTCCATGCGGATCCAGTATCCGTCCGCTTTTTCCGCCTCACAACGAACTGAATCATTCCGGAGGATAGAACAGCACCTGAGCTCCTTACCAGGGGTGGAAAGAGTCGGTGGCATAAGCAACATGTTCGAACTTGGTGAGCCTCCGGCCAACAGTCTTCGAGCCGTTGACGGGGAGCCTCCCGAAAGTGATACGCGCCGTCCACTCAGTTGGACCACCGTGAGCGGTGGTTACTTCCAGGCGATGGGCATTCCGCTCGTTTCTGGACGGCAGTTCTCTGAGCGCGACCAGCCCGGCAGCGGACTCGTTGCCGTGATTGACGAGAGGATGGCGCAGCGATATTGGCCAGGCCGCGACCCGATCGGCAAGCGGTTCAAGGGGCAAGACCGGCGCGGCGCCAACGATGAGTGGATCACGGTCATCGGCGTGGTAAAGGACGCTCGACGCCAAGGTGTTGAGCGTAACCCCACGCCACACGTATTCCTTTGGCATCAGCAATCCGAGATCACGGCTGACTGGGTAATTCGGACGTCGGTACGGCCGGGGTCCCTGGTAGGCGCGATCCGGCGAGCGGTTCTCGAAGTAGAGCCGCGCTTGGTCATCAACAACCTCGCGCCCGTGGGGACGCTGCTGGCGGCTCAGACCGCCCAGCGCAGATTTCAGACGTGGCTACTCACTCTCTTTGCATCGCTGGCCCTCGGTCTTGCCGCGGTTGGCATCTTCGGCGTGATGAGCCACGCCGCGGCAAGAAGGACTCACGAAATTGGAATCCGGATGGCCCTCGGAGCGGACCGCTTCACCGTGATTCGCATGATTCTGGCGCGGGGGATCGGGCTCGCGATTGTTGGGCTCGCGGTCGGGGCCGCCTGCTCCCTTGGCGCCAGTCGTCTTCTCACCAGCCTGCTGTTTGGCGTGACGCCGGCCGATTCGGTGACGCACATTTCGGCAGCCGCGCTCCTGCTATTCGTCGCCGCGGGCGCAACCTTCATTCCAGCGTGGCGTGCTTCGAGAGTTGACCCTCTGGTCGCGTTGCGGAAGGACTGATGGCGCACCGAACGACTGCCAAACTCTCGATACCGCTATCGACCGGAACTAATTAGTGCGCTGGCCCTATCAATCCTGTGCGCCCATGCTTCAGATAACACGAGGCTACAGACTTCTACGCCAATCGCTCAGGTCACTGCAGCTTGCCCCGTCCTTCGACGCGCCATTCGTGGACGACCTGGTCGCCGCGGATGGCGTAAACCTTCTCATGCAGGTTCATACAGACGCAGATGTGATTCGGGATGATGCGCAGGCGGTCGCCAATGGTAAACTCCTGCTTGGATTGCCGCAGTTCGATGTAGCCGTGTTCCTCGTTCATCTTGGCGAAAGTCGCGTCGGGCGCCTCGACAATGTAGCCGAAGCTCACTTCATTCGAGCCCGCCAGGCGGTCGGAAGAGAACGTCTTTGAGCCGCCGTCGACGATCACCTGGCGCGGACGCGCCGTCGATACCACGGTGGTTATGATCGATCCGGCGCAATCCTCCATGCCGCAGGCGCTGTTGTACCAGGTGTTTTTGTCGTTGAAGATGTAAGTGCCCGGCCGGATCTCATTCAGACCGGCGATCTTGTGCGACTGGAACAACAACGGCGTCGAGCCGCCGGAAACGATATGGAGCGGCAATCCGGCACGCTTCCAGTCGGCGGTGGCCTGTTCGATGAGAGCCGACAGCTTGGCCAGTTCCTCCAGGCCCGCCTCATCGGGCGCCGGCACATGACCGGGATAGAAGGTGATGCCCTGCAGCGAAAGCCACGGCATGCGCTGGATCTGGCGGCCGAGGTCGAGCAGCGGGTCGCCGGGAGAAACGCCAACGCGCCCCTGGCCGGCGTCCAATTCGGCCAGCACGCCGATCTCGGTCTGCACCTCGCGCGCGGCGTCGGAAAGCTGTTTGGCGGCAAACACGCTATCGAGGCTCACGGTGACGCGCGTCCTGGCGGCCACCGCCATCAGGCGCTCGAGCTTGCGGCGGCCGATGACAGGATAGGCTACCAGCAGTTCGGGCGGCTGCGCGTCGAGCATTACCTCGGCCTCGCCCACCTTGGCGACGGTAAGCCCCGCCGCTCCCAGTTCAATCTGTTTGCGGCCGAGCACGGGCAGCTTGTGCGTCTTGGTATGGGGGCGAAGGCGGAAGTCGTGCTCGCGGGCATAGTCGGCCACACGCCGCAGGTTCCGCTCCATGATGTCCAGGTCGATCACCAGGGCAGGGGTTTCCAGTTCCGATACACGCATGCTGTTTTATTGAAATTCCAACGTGAGCCTGCCGGCCTGGCCGGTATACTGCAGGGCGAGATCTTTGGCCTTGTGCTTGCCGTCGAGAGGGAAATAGAGCAGTCCGCTGACCGGCTCGGCCGTCTCTTTTTCCGGCAGAGCTTTTTCCTTGAGCGCCTTGAGGAGAGGATCCTTGTCGCCGGACTTGGAGCTGTCTTCGGCCGAGTCGGTGGCGTCCACCGACTCGGCCGAAGCGGAATTGCCGACGCCGCCTCCGTTGCCGCCCATGCGGCGCGGCGGGCCGCCGATGCCGCCCCAGATGGGACCCGTTTCCTGTCCCATCATGCCGCCGCCGGAGGCTTTGCGCGTGAGCATCAGAACGCTCTTTCCGGCCAGTTGCGAAGGGGCGAAGGGCTGCGATTTCTGGCCGTCTTTATATGACCGCAGCACGAAATCGTCGGCGAAGATCTTGAGTTCCTTACCGGCGCGGGGCGTGAGCTTCACTTCCACCACCACGATGGCGCCGCCGAAATCGGACCCCAGCATCTGCTTCACTTCGGCGCGATCGAGCACGGCCGTGGCATCGATGGAAATGTTGACATTGGTGCCGCGCGCGGTGACCGGCTTCTTTTCCGCACCGGCGAGAGCGAGGACACTCCAGGCGGCCAGCATGCAACGGAACAACATAGGCTCCCCTGTCGAAATGCTACCACGCCCGCCGGTAGATCGCCAGCAGGTCCGCTTCGGTTGAGCGGGGCTCGCCGCCGGTGGAGAGATCCTCGAAGGCGGCGCGGGCATATTCAGGCAGCCTGCCTCCGTCGATGCCATGGTCGCGCAGCCTGGGAGCGATGCCTGTACGCGCGAGCAGATCGCGTGCGGCGTGGGCGGTGCTTGAGATGCCGGTGAGCTGCGCCAGTTTGGTCAATCGCTCCTGGGGCCACAGTTCGGGAATATCGAGCACTTCAGTCAGAAGGACACCGGCGGCGGCGCCGTGAGAGAGGCGGCCGGGGGCGGCGACGGCGTTGGCCATGACTTCGGCGATACCCGATCCTTTTTGCGACGCGATGGCGCCGGTAAGAGCCGCCAGCATCATATCGCGCCGGGCCTCGATGTCGCGGCCGTTGGCCAGCACACGCGGCAGCGCCTCCGAGGCCAGCCGCGCCCCCTGGGCCGCCAGGGCGTCGCAAAGCGGATGATAGCCGGGCAGCAGAAATGCCTCGATGCAGTGTACGAAGGCGGTTAAGCCACTCGAAGCCGAGATCGCCGGGGAAAGATCGAGCGTCAGCTCCGGGTCGATAATGGCGACCGAAGGCATCAGGTGCGGGCTCGAGATGCGGATGCGGCGCGATTCCTCTTCGATCACGATCATCGCCGCCGCGCTCAACTCGCTGCCCGAACCGCCGGTGGTGGGAACGGCCGCGAGAACCGGCATGTCGGCGGTGGCGGGGTGTACGGCATATTCGGCCAAGGGCCGTGGATGGTGGATCTTCAGCCGGATCGCTTTGCCGGCGTCGAGAACGGTTCCACCGCCGAGGGCAACGATGCCGTCGCAACCCGAGGAGACGAACAGCTCCGCGCCGTCGAGTATGCCTTTTTCCGTGGGACCGGCCACTTCATTGAAGACCTCGGCCTGCGGCAGCAGTTTGCGGATGCGCTGGAACACCGCTCCACGCAACACGTTAGGGCCGGTGACAAGCAGCGGCCTGGCGACGCCCCGCGACGCCAGTTCCCGCGGAAGAACTTCAAGCGAACCTTCCCCGCATAACACCGTGGTAGGCAGAAAGAAGGTAGAGATCATGCCGTCACCCGCGCCGGTAAGACCGGACCGCGTACTTAGCGGCCCAGATACTTCTCAAGATCCGGATTCAATTGTTCTTTCACATCCGGCTTTTCGAGATCGTCCTTGACGATCAACCGGGGCGGAAGATTGTTTATCTTCGCCGGCGTGCCGCCGCCTAGCTTCGAGACTGCCGCCTTCACCGACTCATAACCCATCTTAAAGGGATTCTGAACCACCAGGGAATCGATGAGCCCGCTCTTGAGGTCTTCGAGTAACGTCGGGCTCCAGTCGAATCCCACCATCTTGACGTTACTTTTCCGGCCTTTCAAGGCTTGTGCCGCGCCAACGGCGCTCGATTCGTTCGAAGCGAAGAGTCCGGCCAGGCCCGAATGAGCGGTCAGCATGTTTTCCGTTACGGCAAGGGACTTAGCAAAATCGGCCATGCCGTACCGCTTGTCGACGATCTCAATGCCGGGGAACTTTTCCTTGATGCGCGTTTCAAACCCTTCCTCGCGCGCCATCGTGGAGGCCGCGCCCGGCTGCACGGCTACGATGACGATCCTGCCTTTGCCCTGCAGAATCTCGCCCATGCGGCCGGCGGCAAGCTGGCCGGCGGCGAAGTTATCGGTGGCCACCTGCGAAACAAACGATTCCGTATCGACGCCCGAATCGAAGATGACGACCGGGATACCCGACTTCGACGCCCGGTCGACGACGCTCACCATCACCTTGCGGTCGATAGGAGCGAGGCAGATGGCGTCGACGCGCCGGTTAATCATCGCATCGACAATCTGAATCTGGGTATTGAAGTCGGTTTCGGTGGCGGGCCCGTTCCAACTGATTTCAATGCCCGCTTCCCGCGCCGCGGCTTCCGCCCCCGCGTGCACCGATTGCCAGAACAGGTGAGCGCGGCCCTTGGGCACGACGCCAATCACACGCTTCCCGCCGCTTTTGCATGCGAAAAGGACCAGGGGCGCGGCCAGCAGAGTGCGGCGCTTCATTCGGGGAAGCGCTGGGGTTCGGTGATATGCTGCCAGCCCTCGCCGTTCAAAGCCTTCAGGAACTCCACCAAGTCTTTCTTCTGCGCCGCGGTCAGGTTCAGTTTCTTGATTTTCTCGTCGAGGTTGCGGTTGGGCGTGCCGCCCTTGTCGTAGAAATCCACCACTTCCTCAAGCGTCTTCAACGAGCCGTCGTGCATGTAAGGCCCGGTGTGGGCGACGTCGCGCAGCGTGGGCGTTTTGAACGCGCCCCAATCGCGATCCTGCTTGGTGACGGCGAAACGGCCCACGTCCGGCGTCGCTTTATCGGAGCCGACGCCGAGGTTGTGATAGCCGTTGCTGGTGAAATTCATCCCCTCGTGGCACTGATCGCACTTGGCTTTGTTGAAGTAAACGTCCATGCCGCGTACCTGAGCCGAAGTCATCGCCTTCTTATTGCCGGCTGAGTACTTGTCGAAGGCCGAGTTACCCGAAAGCACGGTGCGCTCAAAGGTGGCGATGGCCTTGGCCACGTTGTCGATGTCGATTTCTTCCTTGCCGAAAACACGGCCGAACATCTGGCGGTAGCCGGCGATCTTGTTGAGTTTTCCCACGCAGTCTTCGTGCGTGGCGCCCATCTCGATCGGGTTTTGAATGGGACCCTTGGCTTGTTCCTCCAAGGTAGCGGCGCGGCCGTCCCAGAATTGATTCAGGCTGTAGGCGCGATTGATGACGGTGGGCGCGCTCATTCCGCCCTTCTGACTGCGGATACCGGTGGAGACCGGCGCGTTGTCGGTGAAGCCCATCTGCGGTGCATGACACGAAGCGCAGGCCACCGTGTTATCGCCCGACAGCCGCTTGTCGAAATACAGCAGCCGGCCAAGCTCCGCTTTCTCGGCGGAATAGGGATTGTCTTTCGGCCATTGGACCGGCACCAGCCCCAGGGGCGGCTTCGGCGGCGCCTGTGCCAGGGCCGCCGATATCGTTACGAATGTAAAGACAATCCCTCTCATTCCGCTTACCTCGATCGCTTACTTCTTCAAATAACCGGTCACATACAGGGCTTTGTAGCCGCCATGTTCGGACAAAGTACCGCTGACTTCCATGATGTGCGACGCATGCTCAATGGCGGCCTTGCGGAAATCGGTCAGCCCGTCGCGGCGCGGATCATGCTCTTCTTCCATCAGCATGTACATGGTTCCGTCGTCGGCCAGCAACCCGACCGGCTGTCCGGCGGTGAAGCATTTCTGCGCGCAGGAGCGGTGTTTATCGCCGTGCTTGCCGATTTGCAGATAACAGGAGAAGTCCAGAATCTCGCCCGTAATGGTGGCGGGTTTGGCGGTGTTGGCCTTGCGGCCTTGAATCGCCGCGCCCTGCGTGGTGGCGCTCCAGGGCTCGGCCGGCTTTTCGCCCAGCTTGCCCATCGGAGCCGCATAGGTTCCGCCCGCGGGCGCCCAGTCGGGGTGCAGAATTCCAGGACCCTTTTTCTTTTGCGCGTTCGCGACAGTGAGCAGCATACCGCCCGCCAGTATCGCGATCCCAGCCAGTTTCAAATTCTTCATCTCGAGTTCAGCCTCCCTTACCCGCGGACGCTGGCCGCGGGAATCTTCTTGGTAAGATCCAACATTTCTTCAATGCTCTCACCGCCAATGGTGAAGCAATCGAGCACGTCCTGAGCCAGGGCGAACTGCAGCGCTTCATCGGCTTTGCCGCGCAACTTGCCGGCGCCCAGAATCTTCATGCCGATAACGCCTTTGCCCTTGGCCTTCATTTCCTTGAGCACGCCGATGACCGTCGCCGGATCGGCATCCATCGCCACCCCGGCCGGATTCAGCCGTGCCAGTTGCACCTGCACCCAATCGGTATCGCGCGACGTTTTGAGCGCATCGAGAGTGTGGCAACTGACGCCATGCGTGCGCACGATGCCCTTCTCACGGGCTTCGGAAATCACTTCCATAGCGCCCTTTTTCCGCTCCGGCCAATCCTTATCGAGCATGCAGTGCAGCAGCAGGATATCGATGTAATCGGTACCCATTTCGCGCCGGAACCGGTCCAGATCCTCTTTCATTTCCTTGGCCGTATTGGCGTGAGTTTTCGAAAGAATCGTGACCTTGTCGCGCGGCACCGTGGTCAGCGCTTCCTTCAGATGCGGATGGGTGCCGTACTGATCGGCCGAATCCCAAAAGGTAACGCCATTGTCGTAACCGGCGCGAAACAACTCGGACACGCCGCGCAGGCCGAGCTTCTTGGTCTGGTTCGAGCTGCCGCCGACACCGTTGGTCCCGGTGCCCATGGCCAGCCGGCTCAGCTCGATGCCCATCGGCCCGAGCCTGACGCGGTCCGACGCCAGTTTTTGCGCGCCGGCGTAAAGAGGATAGGGGAAATTGTGAAAAGCCGCCAGTCCAGCGGCGGCTGCGGATTGCTGCAGGAAATTTCGACGGTTCATCGCTGGCTCCCAGTCACCTAGGAACTTAACACACTCGGGCGTCAAGCCGCATGCCAGGATATGGGCATCTCAGGAATAGCAGCAAGAAATTCGTGTTTCCGTGTTACACTGTCAGTGTCACATGAAGAATGTCACCATCACGCTCGAAGAGGACCTCGCGCGTTGGGCACGCGTCAAGGCTGCCGGCGACATGAAAAGCCTGTCGCGATTCATTGCGGATCAACTTGCCGCATTGCGCCGATCCGAACAGGGAGAGGCATCGGATCCCGTGGAACGCTTCCTTAATGCCGTGCCGGAGCGAAGTATGGGAGTGACACGCTTGGATCGGGAAGCGCTCCATGACCGCCAAGAGCTTCGTCGATAGCAACATCTGGATCTACGCGCGCGATGCCGCCGACCGCTTCCGGCAGGCCCGCGCGATTTCTCTGATTCGCGATCTCCGGGATCAAGAACGGCTGGTGATCAGCGTACAGGTTATCTCGGAGTTCCGCGAAATGCTGAGGCGGCGCGGCGAGTCGCAGGTCCTGCTGATGCAGGCGGTAGACTCGATGCTGCAATTCTATCCCGTGCCGCTGACCGCCGAGACCATTCGGAAAGCCAATAGCCTCTCACAACGCCACTCGATCAGTTGGTGGGATGCGATGATCGTCGGTTCCGCTTTGCTGGCGGACTGCCGTACGCTTTACACCGAAGATCTTCAGAGCGGTTCCCGCATGGAAGGACTGACAATCGTCAACCCCTTCGTTTAGACGCCGGGTAAGTGAATCTGATAACTTACCTGTTTGAAGATCTTCCTTTCCCACAGCACGAAGGACAAGGCTTTCACGCAGCGCCTGGCAGAGGCGCTGACGGCGGCCGGATTTGTACCCTGGCGGTGCGAAGTGGATATCGACTTCGGCCAGGACTTCATTACCAAGATCAACGAAGGGTTGAAGGACGCCGGGTTCGTTCTGCTGATCTGGTCGCCCGAAGCGGCCGCCTCGCGCTGGACCAAGCTGGAATGGGAAGCCGCGCTGCACCGCGAGGTGAAGGAGTCCGTCACGCGGTTGGGCGTGGTGAAACTGCGCCCCGCCGAGCTACCGCCGCTGCTGACCCCTAAGGTTCACACCGACGCTTCCAAGGACGAGGAGGAAGCGATCCGGCAAATAGTGGCGGCCATGCTGCGCCGCCGGGCGATGATCCCTTCCGCGCCGCCCAACGCCCCCAGGCCCGTCGCGCGGGAACCGGAAGGGTTCGTGGGACGCGGCGAATATCTCGACCGGCTTTACACGGAGCTGGTCGAGCGCGAGGCCGTGTTCCTGCTACACGGAACGCCGGGCGCGGGCAAATCCACGATGGCGCTCAAGGCGCTGTGGCAGTGGCGCGGCCGGTTCGAGCGTGCGCTCTTCGTGACGTGCGGGCGGCGTACGGCGAGCGAAGCGGCATCCGACCTGGCCCGCCAATTGAAGATCGACGTGAGCGGACTGGCGCCGGAACGTGTGGTGGAGACGGTGCGCGAGGCGATGGAAGCGCAGCGGACCCTGGTGGTGCTCGACGATGTGTGGTACACCGATGTGGCCGCCTTGATGCCCGCCCCACCTGCCTCCGTGCTACTGACGTCGCGCTGGCGGAGTTGGGGATTTGTGTCGCCCAACCATGCGCTGGAGGTCAAGCCGTTTTCCGAAGAGGAAGCCGAGGGCGTGTTCCGGCTATGGCTGGGCGACGCACCGATGGAGCGTCATCGCGCCGGGCTGCTCGACCTGGCGCGCCGCTGGGACCGGCTGCCAGTGGCCGTAGTGGTGGCGGCGGACCTGCTGCACCGGCAGTTTGGACCGCTGAATGAGGCCGCGCGCGGCTTGGTGCTCGCCGGACTGCGGAATGGAATCCACGACGTTCCCGCCTTGATGCGCCGCGCGGTGGCGGGTCTGGAGGCTACTGAGCGGAAACTGCTGGAGGCGGCGGCGTTCTGCACGGCGGATGGGTTTTGGATGCCGCTGGCCGTTTCGATTGCCGGGCTGAGCCAGAAGGAGGGAAGTGCGGCGCGGGATCGGCTGGCGAATGGGTCGCTGTTGAGGATGCTCGATCAGGAGCGGCAGCGATTTTACGTCCATGCCGTGCTGCGCGAGGCGGCGTTGCTGGAGGCGGACCACGACGGCCTGTCGGGGCGCCATGCGGCGGCGGTGGAGGCGCTGTTTGCGGATGGGGAGACCCGATGGCGGGATTGCCGGGAGTGCATGCGGGAGGTGATCCCCGCGGTGCAATGGCTTGCCGGGCAGAGAAAGATGGACCGCATGAGGTCCGTGGCCCATCAAGGATTCAAGATTGGGTACCGCATCGGCGAATTGGAGGAAGCCTCTCAGATCCTAAAAGCCGAGGAACAGATGTGGCTGGCAGCGCGCGAAGACGGAGCACCTGAGGAGTTGCAGCGCTGCTACGGGCACCAGGCGGTGATCCTGCAGGCTTGGGGACGGCTAGAAGAGGCGATGGCGCTCCACAAAAAGGAAGAGGCCATCGGCCTGCAACTCGGCAATCAAGACTCGCTGCAGCGCTGCTACGGGAACCAGGCGGTGATCCTGCAGGCTTGGGGACGGCTGGAAGAGGC
>CADEFT010000070.1 GCA_902826685.1 uncultured Acidobacteriota bacterium | reverse complement strand
CCGTCACTATCTAAGAAACGCTCCTTTTTTGTCCAAAAAATGGGGTCCACCTCAATTCTTGCGGGTCGTGGGCATTGTCTCTCCTTCATTTTCAATGCCCCGTCACTATCTAAGAAACGCTCCTTTTTTGTCCAAAAAATGGGGTCCACCTCAAGCCAATGCCCGGTCGAGATAGCTCAGGGCTTCGCTATAGATGCCGGTGAAGGAGAGTCCAGTCCCGATCGCGCCCATGAAACGGGCCTGCGCCGGCCGGTCGCCACTGGCCACGGCGCCAAGCAAGGCCCCGGCGACGAGTTGGCGGGCACCAGTTACGTCGCCTTCCAAAAACGCCTGGAAGCCAAGGTCGCCGTTGGCGCGATTCTTCCAGCGAGCGTTGGCCGTTTGGTCTGCCAGATCTCGAACGGCAAGCCAATCCCGCTTGGCGCTATCCGTGTCCAATTCCCCATCGACGTCGCCCTTCACGATCAAAGCAAATATGCGCAACTGCGTGTCGGCAAGAATGATTGGATCTGCCAGCAACTCCTCCAACTCGGCGGAAAGAGCCGGAAGCGAGCGTTCCTCCATCGTGCTCCGCATGCGGCCGAGTCGAGCGTAGACGGCGTTCCGTGCGTCACCGCTGATCCGAAACCCCTCCTCCGCTCTAGTGAACAAATCCCGCGTGTCCACCCAGTTGTACTTGTCGGCTAGGCGGAGGGCCTGGTCGAGGAGAGATTGCGGCGAATCTTGCGCGCGTGCGAAGAACGCACAACCCAGGAAGGCGAGTACTGCAAGCTTTCTCATTAGGGACCTCCGAGAAAGATTGCAGGTATTATACCGCCCAGTACTCTAATCGGGAAGGCTGTTGGCCGTTCATCGAAGCCTGGCAGATTCCGATGCTATCTGGGCTTTGGGACAGGTCGCGGCAATGCGCCAATCACCCTGTACTGCACCTCATGTCCCAGGACCCAGACTCTGCTTCGTGTCGCGAACGTATTTCTCAAATGCCGCCAAATGATTGAAATCAGGTACAAACGTCTTCCTCCTGCGGGAGTCAGCTCTTGACAGTATCGGATCTCGCCAACTCGCTTGGAGCTTTCGGCGATCCGCTTTATAAACACCTTGTGGATCTGACGACCGGTTCCATCAGCCCGCTCTGGTCGCGGATTCAGAGAACTGATCAGGAGAAGTCTCGATGTCTACCTCCCCCGCTTATCCTGTGGTCTCGCCCGGTGATCAGGGCAGTGCCGAACTTGACGGTCCGGTGGACGTCAAGACGGCTGCCCGATTCCTCGGCGTCAGTGCTTCCTTGGTCTATGCTTATGTTGAGCGGAAGCAGATTCCCCATTTCCGGATGATGGGCCGCGCCATTCGGTTCCGCCTCTCGGAACTGCAGGCGTGGCGCCAGCAGTTCCACGTGAATGGAGGAATCGAATGAGCAAACGAGGTCGGCCACGCAAAGGCGATGGCGGCGTCTACCCGCGAGGAGACTCGCAGTTTTGGCAGGTCTGGTATCGGGACCAGAAAGGAGAAATACAACGAGAGTCGACAGGCAAGACCGATCGTCAAGAAGCCGAGCGCTTTCTTCGCGACCGCTTGGCGGCGCGCGACGAGGGTCGTCTGTCGACCGTTCTGAACAGCAAACAACTCACATTCAACCAGTGGGCCGATTGGTTCATGGAGCGACGTTCGAAACCGCCGTTCCGGAGCGAAGGCAATCACCAGCAAAACGTGAATGCCCTGAAGTTCCTCCGGCCGGTCTTCGGGGAGTCGGCTCTTTCGGATCTTACGGCCGAGGCAATCGAGGATTATTTGGCGAAGCGGCTCCAGGATCGGCGCCGAGTTCGTACCAAGTTCGGTGTCCAACCTCGGGGCACGATCAAGCCGGCAACGGTTCATCAGGAATTCCGCATACTGTCGCACATGCTCAACGTGGCGGTAAAACAGAAGCGCCTGGCGGACAATCCATGCCGTGCCGTCGAGTTCCCCGTGTCGGTCTCCAAATCCACTCGCAAGCCTCACTACATGACAGCCACCGAGCAGGCCAAGATCGAGTTCGCAGCATCCAGCTACCTGCGGAACGTCGTTGTGATCCTGTCGGAGACTGGTCTTCGCTACAAGAAGGAACTCCTTCCCATGAAGAAGGAGCAGGTCGACCTAGACAACTGGGTCGTTCACACCGCCGATTCGAAGACAACCAACGGAATCGGCGACATGCCGCTGACGTCAGCTGCACGGGGAGCATTCCAGCGGCAGATGGAAGAAGCGAAAGGCGGCGAGTACCTCTTCCCCGGCTTCAAGAAGAAGTCTCGCAAGCCCTATATGACCAATCTGCTGAAAGGTTGGGCCGCGACCCTCAAGAGGGCTGGTGTGCCGTACTTCACTCTTTACGAAGTTCGGCACACGTTCGCCACCCGGCTGAGCGCAGGCGGCGTCGCCGATCACATGGTGACGCAGATGCTGCGCCAGGGGGACGCCGAGGTCTTCAAACTGTACAGCCAGGCGAAGCTCGGCATGATGCGGGAGGCGCTCGCGAAGCTGGATCGCGAAGCGAACGAGCGACCGTCGAATTTTCGCACGGAGGCGGTCCAGTGACCGATTTTATTCACATTTTTCGCACGGTCGGGTTCAACCGGCCTCGTGGGGAAGGAGGCCGGTATTGCAGTAGAAGGAGTTAATGGTCGGGCCGCCGGGATTTGAACCCGGGACCTCTTGCACCCCAAGCAAGCGCGCTAGCCAGGCTGCGCCACAGCCCGAATCTTTTATCTTACCGCATCGGTCCGCCATCGCGCGGTATACTCGCTTCTTCGAATGAAGATTACCAAGGTGGAAGCTCTCTATCTGCGGCTGCCGCAGATCAAACAACAGGCCGATTCCGGGCAGGACGCGTTGATCGTACGGATCGAAACCGACGCCGGCATTACGGGCATCGGCGAAGTGGATTCGAGCCCAATGGCCGTCAAAGGCGCCATCGAAGGCCCCTACTCGCACGCCATCACCAGCGGGTTGGGAGACCTCATCCTCGGCGAAGATCCGCTTGAAACCGAGAAGATCTGGTACAAGATGTACGTCGCCAATATCTATGCCGGACGCTCGGGCATCGGCTTTCACGCCATGAGCGGCATCGACATGGCGCTGTGGGATATCAAAGGCAAGGCGCTTGGCCAGCCGATCTGGAAACTGCTCGGGGGCGGGTTTCATAAGAAGATCCGCTGTTACGCCAGTTCGCTGTTCGGCGCCACACCGAAAGCAACCAGGGATCTGGCCAGGAGGTTTCGCGATCAGGGCTTCAATGCCGTTAAGTTCGGTTGGGCGCCGATGGGGCAGAACGAAGCGAACGACATTGCACTGGTACGCGAAGGGCGCAAGGGCCTGGGCGACGACGCCGATCTGATGATCGACGCGGGTCTGGTCTGGGATTCAAAGACCGCGCTGCAGCGCGCCAATGCCTTCGCCGAGTACAAGATTTTCTGGCTCGAAGAGCCGCTGCGTCCCGATAACTACGAAGGGTATCGGCGCCTGGCGGAGAATACGCCCATCCGCATCGCGGCGGGCGAGGAGGAAAGCGGACGCCAGTCGTATCTCGACCTGATGGACCGCGGCAAGATCGACGTGGTGCAGATCGATTTGACGCGCTGCGGCGGATTTAGCGAAGGCATGAAAATCGCCTCGCTCGCCTGGGATCGCGGACTGCCGGTGGCCAACCACGGCTTCACGACTTACATCAACGTGATGGCCGCTCTTCATTGGCTCAACTCGATTCCCAATGCTCTCATCTGCGAATTCGTCGCCGAGGAAAAGACCAACCTGCGCGAGCAGATTACCAGGCAGACGCTGCGCGCCAAGGACGGCTATCTCGCCGTGCCGGAGGAGCCCGGACTGGGGATCGCTTTGAATGAGAATGCGGTGCGGAAGTATCGCGTGGCGTGAGCGATTTGATCGTGATCGACTAAAATCGGAGCTTATGTTAAGAACTGTGGCCATGTCGCTTTTTGCAGGGTTGACGTGCCTTCACGCCCAGACGACCGTGCAGAGTGAACGGCTTACACGTATCGAGGAAAACACCTCGGCGCTAAAGTCTACCGTGGACAAAGCCGATAGAACTCTTGAAGGGTTGCAAAGAGATTTGCGGGCGCTTCAGGACCGGATCATCGCCGTGGAAAGTCAAAACAAGATCATTGTTAGTATTGCCTCGATGGCGTTCCTCATTGGCGTGTCGTTTCTGGCCTGGCTTTGGAAAAAGTTTGAAGCGACCATGCAGCAGAGTGGATCGCGACAAGATTTCACCGCCAAGGACCGCGAGTTGCTTCTGAAAATCTACGAAAAGATTCCGGACCGCGGACGTGAAGCGGGCGCGGCGCACTGACGGCCTACCGCTCCGTTACCGCGCGTAGAACGCGCAGCGTGTTGCCGCCCAGAAACTTGCGGATGCGCGCTTCCGAGTAGCCGCGCTTCAACATCGCCTGCGTGAGCATGGGCAGGTCGCGAATATCCCGCATGCCGCGCGGCGGCGTCGGTCCGCCGTCGAAATCCGTTCCCAGCGCGACGTGATCTTCGCCCGCCACTTCGATCGCGCGGTCTACCACCTTGAACCAGTCGTCGACGGTCAGCTTCAATTCTTCCGGCGCCTGGATGCCGACCATCGGATACGACTTGCTCACCAGCCGGTCAATGTCGAGGATCGTGAGCTCAGCCTCTTTTTTGCCGATCTCGCGCGTGTCCCAAAACGCACGGCCCGCCTGCCTGGTGCGGAAGTCGAAAAAGGGCCGGCTATGGAATTCGCAACCCATGTGGAATCCCATCACGCCGCCCTTGGCCGCCAGTTTCTTGAGCAGCGGCTCGGACATGGTGCGCGGAATATCGTTGAAGCTGCGCAAGCCGTGGTGCGTCGCGATCACCGGGTCCGTGCTGGTGGCGAGCACGTCTTCGATGGTGGCATCGGAGGCGTGAGATATGTTGATCACCATGCCCAGCCGGTTCATCTCTTTGACCACGGCCCGCCCCTGTTCGTTCAAGCCCTTGACCGCGCCCGCCGCGCAGCACGATTCGGCGAAGCTGTTGGCCCAGTTGTGCGCCGGAAGCTGCGCGACGCGCAGACCCAGATTGTAGAGACTGCGCAGCACGCCAAGGTCGCCGGAAAGATCGAACCCGCCTTCAAGATCGAGCACCGCCGCGATCTTCCCCTGTTTGGAGATGCGTTCCACGTCGGACGCCGTGTAGGCGATAGCAACCTTATCGGCGTTCCGGCGAATCTGCGAGTGGGCCAGATCGAGCAGCCGCAGCGCCTGCTTGGTCTCAAAGTGACCGGGATAGTATTGTTCGCTCACATAGACCGTGAAGAACATCCCGTCGAGTCCGCCTTCCTTCGCCCTCGGCAGATCCACCTGTCCGTCGGCCACGCGCACGCCGATATCGCCGCCCAGGTAGAGTTGGCGGTTGACCATGTGCGTGTGCGCGTCAAAGACCAGCGCGTCGCGATGAATCCGCGCCGCGGGGTCCTGCCCCGCCGCGTTCCATACCGCCAGTAACAGAATCCACCACATGATCATGCCCTCTGAAAGAACTGCCGGCCGGGAGCGCGATAGCTCACGTCGAGATCCGGCGTTTCCACTCGCCCACCCGTCCGCTTGGACTCAAACAACAACGCCAGCGCACCCGTCGTCAGCACCGTGCGCTCCCATGGATAGGGAGCCTTGCCGGTCAAAAACAAATCTTCGATGCAATGTACAAAGCCGTCGAAATGCGGCAGCGGACGGCCGGGCGTGGGGAGACCGAAGAACGTCGACTCGATCGTCGGAGAACCCTTGCGGCGCCCGGCGTAAGTCCATTCGGCGCCCGATGGCGCGAGGATCAGCGCCGCCGCTTCGAACCCATCGCGATACTTCAGCCGGAACAGAACGGGCCGGCGGGCCTCCTGCTCAAGCGTGGCGGGCTTGCGGCGCGGATTCCGGCGGGCCGCTTCTTCAAACAGCGGACGGCTCCAGGCCCCTTCGCCCGCCATCCATTGAAAGACCGCGTCGCCGGCGACGAACTCCACCCAGGCAATGCCGGTTTCGCCCCCGGCGCGCCGCTCCACCATGCATTGCAGCGACTCCAGAAGATGAAATCCGTAGGCGTCGACCGGGCCGTAGCCCAAGCCCACCGCGTGTTCGAGCGGCGTGTTGATCGGAATTTCGAGTTCCGGCGTGCGCACCGTCACCGGAATCGACGAGCCGGCGAGCATGGGCACTTTCAGCTTCACCGCCCGCTGCCACATTTCTTTCGCCTTTGGCCAGGAATACGAGAGGTGCTTGTCGAAGAACGTGGGCACGGCACGTCCGTGCTTCTCATACACATCGAGAATCTGGGTGAACAGTTCGTAGCGCGGGTACATCTTCTGGCCCAGTTCATTGTCCGGATATTTTCCGTGCTCGCCGATGAAGCAGACGGCATCGACGGCGATCTTGCCGGTGCCCATCGTGATGGCTTCGGCGATCGACGGGAAAAGGCGGAAGCCGAAGCGCGCCGCCAGGTCGCGGCTCATGTCGGTGCCGGCCGGGACCTGATCGGTGTACATCGAAACCACGTGCGTGCGCGGTGGATGGTGGACCCCATTGGCCGAGTTGCCGCCCAGCAGCCGGCCGACGACGACGTCGGCATGCGAGTAGTGCCGGTACTCGGTCACGATCGCCGCCACCGTCTTTCGTTTGGGCGCGCCCACCAGCGGCGCCGCCATCGAGCCCGCGAAACTTCGTCTGGTCATGTGCATGGTTCGCATCAGAAAAACCAACTGCCCGGCCGCACGGCGTGCAGCACGGAATTCTCCCCGCAGTAATAAGGATAGTTGGCGAGCTCGGGGAAATTCGGGTCGCCCTTGTCGCGCAGGTTCAGCAGTTCGGCTCGCGCGTAGTCGAGATCGAGAAGCGAGCGAGTCTCGTCGAAGATCGCCTTCTCACGCTGATGCGTGAACAGGCGAGTGACCTTGAACCCGGCCTCGCGGGCCAGCTTCACAAGCGATATGGGCGAGAAAAAGTGCAGGTGCTCCGGATAGACGGAATCCTTCAAATCGAATCCCGCGGCGGCGGTGGCAAATACCGGAAAGCTCGGCTGGGTCACGTACAACAGCGCGCCGCGACGCATCTTCGGCAGCAGCGTTCTGAGCGTATTCAGCGGATCGGGAATGTGCTCGAGAGTGTGCGAGAACCGCACCACATCCACCGACTGATCGGGCAGCCCGCCGACGCCTTCGGGAGGAATCATCTCGACCGCCGTCTCACCTTCGGCATAGTCCACGCCGATGGCCCGGCGGAAGCCCAGTTGTGCGGCTTCCTCCAGCAGCACGGGTACCGAGCATCCGTAGTCCATCAGCGTCACTTCAGCCGGCGCCTTACGGCCGCAAAGGACGAGGAGTTCCTGCAAGTGTGTCCGGTAGTAGGCGCGGTTTTGCTCCTGCAACGCCTGCTGCGATTTCTGCGAAGTATAGACCTTGGCGTAGTAGGCGGCCAGTTCGTCCGGCCGCGGGAATACGTCCCAAAAGATGTGGCGGCAGCCGTGGCATTCGAGCAGCGTGCGCTCCGCCTTCACGAAAAATACGCGCGAACGAGGGTCGCCGCAGATGGGACAGACGATCGACAACACCCGATTATACTGGCGGAAGCTAGTGGGAGTCGAATGACACCACTCTCCTTGTCTTAAATATAGTCAACAGGTTACGAGTCTTTTGAATCCTCCAAATCCTCTGTTTCCGCCATATCATGTGCCCTGGGGGGCATAAGACGTGTCAAGTGGAATCGCCGCCAGCGAACGGCCGGAGTTTCATCAAGCGATGGGGGATGGCGGTACATTATTGGAACCTTCCATGGCTGTGGCAGCTTGAGAGTTGCATGCCGCCATGATGTGGTCGTTGAAGTTCTTCATCTCCAGAATGAATGCGATCACCCCTGCAACGGCGTCCTCGAAGAAGAACACGAAGGTCATGTCGAACGGCTTGGTATTGCGCCAAAGTTCGAAGACCGCTTGCTTTTCCGGGTTCGCATGAGCAAGATCGCCGTACAAGAAGACTTCGATCAATCGCCATCGAGTCAGCACTTCACCCTTGAACTTGACTACCGTTGGTTCTCCCAGAAACTTTTCGAAGTCCTCGATTGCGTCCTTTGCCATTTGCTTTTCAGCATCCGGGATGGGAAGCGCCCCGTAAAGAGTCTTCATTTGAGAAATGGAGATGTGATCCCTAGGCTGAAGGAAGAATCGCAGCGTCAATGCAACCGCATCGATGGCGTCCTCATCGGCACCCTGCTTCTCCAAAGCGACAGGCGAGGACGTGACGATTTGTAGCTTTAGTTGGTGGTTGCCATTGAAGATCTGCTCAACGAATCGAGATCGCGTGAGCTTGTCGGCCTTCTCGTTGAAGAGCCGGAGTCGTCGAACGGCATCGGCCAATTCCTCAGGTTTCATACCGTCGACTTAACAGCGGGTGGCTCCTCCCTCATGAATTAGTGAGATGTTGCTTCGGATTTTGGACGCAAGCGTTGAGCGCGGGCTGCTCCTCGGAAAGGTTCGCCCGGCAACTTTTGGATCTCCAGGGGCAGTTCATGCGCCTGGCCAAAACTACAGTTGCTTTGTGTCGTTGAAAACAAAAACGATAAATTGGCGGAAGCTAGTGGGAGTCGAACCCACCCGCGACACAAAGTGCCGCACGCTGGTTTTGAAGACCAGGCCCAGCACCGGCCAAGATTAGCTTCCGCGTCCGGGCGTCCTCAGAAACTATAGCGGAGCGCGACCTGGATTTGCCGCGAGTCGATTCGAGTGCCGGTGATCACGCCGTAGGTCGCCGTGCGCAGGGTCGAGCCCGGCTGATTGAACACGGCGTGATTGGGCAGGTTAAAGAACTCGCCGCGCAGGTCGATCTGCTGGCGTCCTTCATGCCAGCGAAACGTCTTGTTGATGGACGCATCGAGGCTGACGATGCCGGGCCCGACCAGGACGTTGCGGCCCGCCGTCCCGAAACGGAAGTCGGTGATCGCGGCCGGATTCTGGCCGAGCCGGTCGACATAGGCACCGGTGTTGAAGTACTGCTCGACGGTCTTCGGTCCTTCGTTACCCTTCTGGCCGGCGATGGCGTCGGGGGCGCACCAGCCGCCCGCGCCATTCTGGATATTGCCTGGTCCGCAATAGGCGCTGAACGGGAATCCGCTCTGGAACGTGAGGATGCCGCCCAACTGCCATCCGCCGAAAATGGCGTTGGCGGCGCGGTTGGTGATATCGAAGTGCCGGCCTCTGCCAAACGGCAGTTCGAGCAGGAACGACGTGGTCAGGCGATGGCGGAAGTCGAACGCGGAAAGTCCGCGATCGCGCCACAGCGCGTTATCGGGATCCATCGGTGTCAACGGATCGCCGTCGGTGGTACGAACGCCCGAGCCATTGTCGATCGACTTCGAATAGGCATACGATCCAAGCAGCGTGAAGCCGTGCGCGAATCTGTGCTGCAGGCGCGACTGGAACGAGTGGTAGTTCGAGTGCGCGGCCGCGTACATGTTCTGAAAGGCTCCATTGAACTTCGGGAAGGGCCGGTTCGCGTTTGGATTGCCCGGCCGCGGTTGAGGCAGGTTGTAGCTCGAGAGCCGGCGCAGCTTGATGCCAGCCGAACCCATGTAGGTCAGTTCGAGCGACATGTTGCGCGTCAGCTCACGCTGTACCGACGACTGCCACTGCGTTACGTAGGAGGTACGCTCGCCGTATTGATTGATGAGCAGGAAGCTGGGCGCGCCGGCCTGAGTGAACAGCCGGTTCCAGGTCAGGTTGGGGCTGAGCGTGTTAGCGGTTTCGGCCTGGCGTATCGTGAACGGGATATTGCGCACGATGTCGAAGACCGCATTGCCGATGTCGCGCACGTAGTAGATGCCGCCGCCCACTCGAAACACCGTCTTTGGATTGATCTGATAGGCGAGGCCAACACGCGGCCCGAAATCGTTACGGTCCGGCTTACCCGCGCCGCGGCCGAAGCGGCCATCGCGCACCAGTTGCCAGCCCGCAGGCGCCGGGAAGGCCGGGTTGCCCTGATTGATGTCCCCTGTGCCCGCCCGCACAAAGACGGGCTCCATGGAGTTGTCCCAGCGGAAATCGACGTTCACGATGGCGTCGTGCTTGTCATAGAACGGCGATTCGTATTCCCATCGCAGGCCCCAGTTCATGGTGAGCCTGTTGGTGATTTTCCAGGTGTCCTGAAAGTAGCCGGCGAGGTAGGTGTTGCGGAAGTTGGCGATCGGCGCGCCCACCTGGCCCTCGGTGCCCGACATCACGCCCAGAAGCATGTCGGCCATCGGCTCGCCCGTATATTGACCGTTCCAGGTGAACCGGCCGCGCGGCACCACGGCGCCAATCTGGTTGTAGCGCAGCCGGCGGTATTCGCCGCCGAACTTGAAGCTGTGTTTGCCGCTGGTCCAGGAAAAATTGTCGGTGAACTGGAACGTCGTGTTCCAGTTGACGAACGGGCAGTCGTTGCATTCGCCGACGTTGCCAAAGCCGGAAATCTGAAAGACCGGGATGCCCCAGAACAGCGGATCCTGCGACACCCCTTGCAGCCCGAGTTCCCCCACCACGTTGCGCTGGAAGGCGCGCTGCTGGATGTTCCGCGAGTTGAAGTAGTTCATGCCGAACTTGAACTCGTTGACCTTATTGGCGCCGATGACCGCGGTGTGCCCCAATACACCCTGCTGGCCCAGAATCTGCACATCGTTGCCCTGATTGGTGATGGCCGAAGGAATGTATTGCGGCTCCTTGGTCTGGCTGAAGCGGAAGAAGTAGGTCTGGTTCTGGATGGCGGTCAGATCGCCGCGGATGGTGAACTGGTCGCCCGTGGTACGCCGTCCTTCGTCGTTGAGGTAGTTATTGGCGATACCCAGCGCACCCGTTCCCGCCTGATTGGGCAGCGGGTAGAAATCGTTCAGCACGCGGCGCGAAATCGGGTCGATACGGCTTGCGGGAATCAGCCCGTTGGCGAACACCTGGCCGGGATTCAGCGGATCGCGGATGGCGCGGTTCAGGAAGCCAAAATCGCCCGACCGGTAGCGCGCGTCAGGCAGCGTGTTGGTCTGCGTCAGCGCCCGCCGTTCGCGCAGTCCCTCGTAGTTAAACATGAAGAACAGCTTGTCCTTGCCGTTCAGGATCTTCGGCAGCAGCACCGGCCCGGAGAACGTGCCGCCGAACTGGTTCCTTTTGAAAGGCGGGTTGACACGGGCGAAGAAGTTCCGTGCGTCGAAGAACGAGTTGCGCAGGAACTCAAACGCGACGCCGTGAAACTGGTTGGTGCCCGACTTGGTGGATACGTTCACCTGCGCGATGGCCCTGCCATATTCGGCACCGAACACGCCCGATTCCACCTTGAATTCCTGCAGCGCGTCGATGGAGGGAAGGAACAGATAAGTATTGAAGTTGGGATCGGTGTTCTCCATGCCGTCGAGCGCGTAGTGATTGAAGTGAACCCTCTGCCCGGCCACGTTCATGGCGAAGCTGTTGCGCGCCCCGCCCATCCGCTGTTGCCCTTGCGAGGAAGCGGGACCCACCGTGGTGGTGCCGGGAATCAATGACGCCAGTTGCAGATAGTTGCGGCCGTTGATGGGAAGCTCCACGATACGCTTGTTCTCGATCACCGTGCCGACCGATGTCGTTTCGGTGTCGAGCACGGGCGCGCCGCCGGTGACGTTTACCGTTTCGTTCACATTGCCCACCTGCAGCGTGAAGTCGATGCGCGCCACCTGGCCGACCTGCAGTTCCACTCCGTTGCGGGTCTGGGCCGAAAAGCCGGCCATTTCCACCTTCATGTTGTAGAGGCCCGGCGGCAAAGCGGGAATGCTGTACACGCCGGAGGAGTTCGTGGTGGAGGTGCGCTGCAGATTGGTCGCCGGGTTGGTGACGGTCACCACCGCGCCTGAAACGATGGCGCCGGAGGGATCCTGTGCGGTCCCGGAGATCTCGGCGGTGGGACCCTGTGCCAGAGCCGGCAGGGCCGCCAAAAACAGAAGAGTGGTG
>CADEFT010000069.1 GCA_902826685.1 uncultured Acidobacteriota bacterium | reverse complement strand
CCGGATCGAGGGCGGGCCGAAGCCGCGCAAGTATATGGCCTGGAGCGCGGTGAACGCCGAGTCGTATCACACGCCCGAGCGGTTCGGCACGCTGCGGCTGGTGAAGTGAACGACATCGTCCGGATCACGCGGAGCCTGCGGGCGGCCGATGTGCTCGATGGCTACCGCACCGGACTGTTTCCGATGGGCTATGAAGGACGGCGTGAGATCACCTGGCATCGTCCGCCGGTGCGCGCGGTGCTGCCGCTTGGCGCGGTGCATGTGTCGCGGTCTCTGGCGCGAACCATGAGGAAGGCCGGGTTCCGGGTGAGCGTCGATGAGGACTTCCCTGGCGTGATGGAAGGCTGCGCCGATCGCGATTCGACGTGGATCACCGGTGAGATTTTCCGCGTGTATGGAGAACTGCACCGCGCCGGAGTCGCGCACTCGGTGGAGGTCTGGGTGAAGGGCGAACTCGCGGGCGGCTTGTACGGCATTCACCTTGGAGGAGCTTTTTTCGCCGAATCGAAGTTTCACCGCGTGACGGATATGTCGAAGGTGGCGCTGGTGAGTTTGGCCGCGCGGCTCGCCGGGCGTGGATTCCGGCTGCTCGAAGTGCAGTACAGGACGCAGCATCTGGCGCAGTTTGGCGTAGTGGAAGTGCCCGACGGGCAGTATCGCCAAATGCTGGCGGCGGCGCTCGAAGCCAACTGCGCGTTCGTCTAGAGGTACGGCAACGATTCGCCGGAAACTGGCCCAGTGGGATGGTTGGCCAGTCACTCGTGCTGATTCCAAACAGGTTGGAGACCGGCCCTCACTAAACATGGCCAGAAGCCAGAGATTTTGGCCAGTCGACTCTTCGCGAGATTGCGGAGCTCCGGAGGCTCGAAGTTTTCAGGACAACCCTTTCGCCCGATTCCGATCCAACGCCAGTCAGTGATTTCGAACGGGAGCGTCCCCTGGGTGAAAGGTACCCCTTCTGCCCGATACTTTAGGGGTACGAAAGGCGTAAGTTTCGGGATATCGCGCACCGCTCTACACAGCGACGTTTTACGCGACTTAAGTCTCCTGTTGACAACAACTCCCGTAGGATCAATGGTTTCGGCGGAATAAAGCTGCGCACGCCAGTCAGTCCTCTCGGGGCGAAAAAAAAGTTCCCTAACGGTTTCGCTATTTAGTAGTCTATATACTTAGACTACTGAATAGATGCCGCGCACCGACACACTCCAAGGCGCCCTCGCCCTCCTTGCCCTCAAGATCCTCTCCCGCCGCGGTCCCCTCCACGGGTACGCCATCATGTCCGCGATCCAGGAGATCTCCGCCGACGCTCTCCGTGTGGAAGAAGGGTCGCTTTACCCGGCCCTGCATCGCATGGAGGAGTGCGGCTGGATCCAGGCCGAATGGGTCGCCGCCGAAGCCGGTCCGCGCAAGCGCGTCTACAAGCTCACCGCAGCCGGCAAAAAGCAACTCGCCGCCGAAGAGGGCCGTTGGCTTGCGGTGGCCGGCGGAATCCAACGCGTACTAAGGATGGCCTGACATGCCCCTATGGAACAAGATCAAGAACGTCTTCCGCCGGGATCAACTCAACGCCGAACTCGAAGAAGAGATCCAATCTCACCTCCATGAAGCCGCCGCCCGCGGACGAGACGCCAAGGAGGCCCAGCGTGCGTTCGGCAACTCCACCAACATGCGCGAAGCCTCCCGGGACCTCAAGCTGGCCGCGTGGCTCGACAACCTCAGAAGCGATCTCACTTTCGCAAGTCGCCAACTCTGGAAGAACAAGGTCGCCTCCGCTGCCGCGGTCGTTTCGCTCGCTCTCGCCATCGGCGCCTGTACCTCCAGCTTCCGCCTCATCGACGCTCTCTTGTTCCGCCCGCTGCCCGTAGCCAATGCTGATCGCTTGCACGTCGTGACCATGTCATACACGGACGCGGAAGGAAAGCAGGACTACGGCGATTCCTTCAACTATCCGCTTTTCCGTGAACTTCGGCAGACCCTCAAAGACGAGGCCGCCCTGATCGCCTTGGGCTACACCAACCGCCAGGACATCACCTTCGGTTCGGACAACGAGATGGAGCGCGCCCATCGCCAACATGTGTCCGGTTGGACCTTTGCCGCCTTCGGATTGAAACCAGTTCTTGGCCGTCTGTTCACCGAAAACGACGATCTGCGGCCGGGCGCGCACCCCGTTGCCGTTCTTGCCTACGATTATTGGCGCAGGCGCTTCGGCCTCGATTCGCATGTTCTCGGGAAGACCTTCCGCTTGGGCAAGAACGTCTACGAGATTGTGGGAGTCGGCCCTGAAGGATTCACCGGCACCGAGACGGGTACGCCAGCGGACTTCTTCACCCCGATGATGATGAACAGCGAAGCGATCAACGAAGCCGGTTGGCAATGGTTCCGTACCTGGGCGGCGGTCAAACCGGGAGTCTCGCTCGAACTCATGCGCCAAAAGAGCGAAGCCATCATCCGCGCTCACCGTGCCGAGCGGGTGAAGCAGTGGCCCGCCGGCGCCCCCAAAGATCGAATAGCGCATTACCTCAACACCAGCGTCGAATTGCAACCCGCCTCGGCCGGCTACTCCGGCGCTCAGAAGCGGTACCGCAAGGCGCTGAGCATCCTCGTCGTTCTGGTTGGGCTCGTACTATTGATCGCCTGCGCCAACCTGGCAAATCTGATGACCGCCCGAGCCTCTGCGCGAGCCCGCGAGTTGGCGCTTCGGGTGTCCATCGGCGCGGGGCGGCTACGCCTTATCCAGCTTATGTTGGTCGAAAGCACCCTGGTCGCTGTCTGCGCGTCCGTTCTCGGCTTTGCCTTTGCACTCTGGTCGGCGCCCGCCGTCATGAGCCGCATCAATCCGCCGGACAATCCGATGCGGCTTGCTTTGCCCTCCGACGGGCGCCTGTTCCTCTTCATGATGGCGCTCGTCTTCCTGGTCACTCTGACCTTCGGCCTCTTCCCCGCTCTCCGCGCCTCTTCGGTTCGCCCTGCTTCGGCGCTCAAAGGCGGCGAGGATCCGCACTCTAAGCGACGGCTTATGCATGCGCTCATCGCGGCCCAAGTTGCCTTCTGCTTCATCGTCCACTTCGTGGCGGGCCTGTTTCTTGCGTCATTTGATCGTGTCTCCCGCCAGCCGCTTGGCTTTTCTCCGGATCGGGTTTTGACTCTGGACGCCGCTACTGTGGATAAAGCCCCGCCGGAAGCTTTCGAACAGGTGGTCGCTCAACTTCGCTCGGTACCCGGTGTGGAAGCAGCGGGTCTCAGCAGTTGGCCTCTCATGTCGGGCAGCGGCTGGAACAGCGACGTCTACGTCAATGGCGGGCCTCCGCATCCGATCGCGCCTTACTTTCTCAGCGTCTCGCCCGATTGGCTCGCGACGATGAAAATCCCGCTGCTCGCCGGCCGCGATTTCCGCAACGAGGACGCCTATCCGAGGGTCGCGATCGTCAACGAGAGCTTCGCGAAGAAGTATTTCGAGGGCCAAAACCCTATCGGCAAGTCTTTCGAGAAGGATGAAGGCCGCAATCCGACAAGGCGTGTTCGAGTTGAGATCATTGGCTACGTGAAGGATGCCCGCTATAGCAACATGCGGGAAACGATTCCCGCCACGGCTTACTTCCCCTTCCGATCCGTCGATGAAAAGGGAGCGCCGGTTCAGAAACAACCGGGTGCCTTCGTCGTACGGACCGCCAGCGCTAACCCGCTCGCCCTGGCTTCCATGCTACGGAAAGCCGTTCCCCTGGCCCGCTCCGAATTCCGGGTTTCCAATATCCAAACCCAGCAGGAACTCGTCGATCAGCACACCGTTCGCGACCGTCTGCTCGCCCTGCTCGGCGCCTTCTTCGCCCTCGTGGCG
This sequence comes from uncultured Acidobacteriota bacterium, assembly GCA_902826685.1. GTDB lineage: Bacteria > Acidobacteriota > Terriglobia > Bryobacterales > Bryobacteraceae > CADEFT01. The sequence goes on along the minus strand of CADEFT010000069.1, from coordinate 8,727 downwards.
CTGGTCCTGGCGGCCGTTGGACTGTACGGCGTACTCGACTACTCTGTCCTCCAACGCCGCCGCGAAATCGGTATACGGATGGCGCTCGGCGCGCAACCGCTCAACCTTGCTTGGCGTGTCTCTGCAGGCATCTTTGGCATGCTCCTCCTTGGCTCCGCCGTCGGCCTCGCGCTCGGCCTGCTCAGCGAGCGCTACATCGAGAGCCTCCTGTTCGACGTCAAAGTCACCGACTGGCGGATCCTCGCCGCTCCTGCGATCACGATACTAGTGTCCGCCATTCTCGCTGCCATTCTTCCGATTGTCCGCGCGATCCGTATCGACCCTGTCGCGATGGTGCGCGCCGAATAGTTCTCACTTGCGTCGAACCACTTAGTAGGCACGACGATCCCTGCCCTTGAGCAACGCCTTGTGCTGCAGGGGCCTTTCGCGGAGTGAGCGCAGTTTGCGTTTCCGGAGGCGAATCGTCCTGTAGTGTCCGACTCTGACAGCGAATGGGCGCTCTCGGATGAGTAACGAGTAGTCGCGCTGTGTAGAGCCATCCGTGGATGGATCAAAAGAGAACCATTTCTCCCATTCATAGAAACGCCTGAAAATGTTCGGGCCAAGATGCGCCGAAGCTGTGGGGGGCGAGCGACAAGCCCGCAAACCGCACCGTTTGACCGATGGCTGCCGCAATGCTGTGGGCCGGTTTCCGGCGAATCGCCGCCATATCTGATTTAAGCGCGCGACCGCAGGTAGTCGAGCAGCTTCTTCTTACCCGCCACAGGGGCAATGCAATCGTGCGTGGAAGCCTCGATGAGGAATTCCGTCAGCTCCGCCATGCGCGGATTCCAGCGCTTCATCGCATCGGCCGAGAGGCGCACCATGGCGGACGGCACTCCGATGATGCGCGGCGACTTGCCTAGGGCATGGAAAACGAGATGCGCGATCTGGGCGCGGGTGAAGGTTTCCGGTCCGCCCACGCTGACATCGCGCGGACCTTCGGCGATGTGACGCGAAACCGCGGCGGCCACATCGGCTGGATGAATCGGGTTGGTGCGGGCGCTGCCATCGCCGATGCGCGGCAGTACGCCTTTGCGGGCGACGTCGAGCATGGCGGCGAAGGCCGAAAAAATTCCCGTGGGGCGCACGATGGTGTAGTCGAGACCGCTTTCCCGGATGCGTCTCACCACCTCTTCATGCGCCTTGACGTAGGCCGTGCGGGAGTAGGCCGCTTGGAGATACACGCTGACGTAAACGATGCGGCGCACGCCGTGCTCACGAGCCTCATCGAGCAAAGCCAGGTTGGCCGCCGTATCGATGTCGCGGAACGATTGTTTGTCCGGCGCGCCGGGATCGACCGGTGCGCCAAGACAGGAAACGACGGTATGCACGCCGCGGCAGATGGCGGAGAGCGCGCCGGGCAGGGAAGCGTCGGCCACCACCACTTCGGTGGCGGACTTCTTGAGCCGTTCCGCATTTTGTTGCGACCGGCTCAAGGTCCGGATCGGGGCACCCCATTTTCGTGCCAGCCGCAGGCATTCAAATCCCACGGCGCCCGAAGCGCCCGCGATCAGGATCATCTCAGCACTTGACCCAAGCCTTCTTCTTCGAGCTTTCGAGCACCTTGCCGAGCAGGTGCATGCCCCACAGGCCATCGGCGAACGTGGGGTAATCGACTGGCGCCGAAGGATCCGCCACCTTGGCATAGAAGCGCTTGAACACCTGCTTGTGGCTGTCGTCGTAGCCTTCGCTGTGACCGCCCGGCAGATCGGCGAATCCGGCGGCGGCCCCGCGGAGCAACGAAGGATCCTTGATGATGATCTGGTTCGGTTCGTTGCGGCGGCCGATCCAGAGCTCGTCGGGACGCTCCTGATTCCAGCGCACGCCGGACTTGGTTCCATACACCTCGAACTCGAACCGGTTCTTGTTCCCGGCCGACATCTGGCTCACGGTGTAGCAGCCGCGGCAGCGCTCGCCCATGCGCACAAGCACGGCGCCGAAATCCTCGGTCTCCATCCGGATGTCGTCGTAGTCTTCCGGCTCGAGTTGCTTGCCGGTGAAAGTTTCGACCGAATGCCGCGGCTTCTTGCGCGACTTGTGGAAGATGGCGAGCTCGGCGCAGAGAGCGCTGATTTTGAGGCCCGTGACGTGCTGGATCATGTCCATCCAGTGAGAGCCGATGTCGCCGACGGCGCGCAGGGCCCCGTTGGGCTTCTTTTCGACGCGCCAGTTGTAGTCGGTTTCATACAAAAGCCAATCCTGCGAGTAGGTGCCCTGCACGATGAGAATATCGCCCAACTCGCCGGCGGCTATCATCTGGCGGATGTGCTGCGCCATGGGGTAATAGCGCAGGTTGTGCTGAACGCAGTTGGCCACTTTCTTCTTCGCCGCCATCTTCACCATCTGTTTGGCTTCGTCCTCGCTCAACGTCAGGGGCTTTTCGCAGAGCACGGCCTTGCCCGCCTCCATCGCGGCCATGGCGACCGGGAAGTGCAGCGCGTTGGGAGTCAGGATATGCACGGCGTCGATGCTCTTGTCGGCCAGCAGGCGGCGGTAGTCGCCGGTGGCGGTATCGACGCCAATCGAATCGGCGAACGCGCGGGCGCGCTCATCGCTCGATCCGCAAACGGCGGCGATCTCGACGTTGCCCAGACGGCGCACGTTCTCCGAATGCACCTTACCCATGAAGCCGGTGCCGATGATGGCTGTTTTCAGCTTACGCATGTATGCTCGATTCTCCCTTGGCGGCGGCTGCCGCAACCTGACACTCTACCGCAGTTCGGGCCGCCGATTCAGGAAGCCGCGCACGCGGTTGACGATAGTCTTATCCTCGTGGACTTCGGGCGAGGAGACAAAGGGCAGGGAACTATAGAGCAGGTGGGACGGGTGAGGCGCCGGGAATGGTTTTTCGACCGGTTCCTGGCCAACCATTTTGGCGCGCATATTGTGGAACGCGTAGGTTCGTTTCCACCGGTTGCCATCGCCGTCCTCGACGACGACGCTGAAGCCCGCGACCATGGCGGTGCTGTTCTTCTCCGGGGATTTCACCTGTTCGAGAGTGAGTGGATAAAAGCCGCGGAGTTGCTTCTCCCACAGCACGCTTTCAATGCGGTGACGTTTGGAGCTATAGGCGAACACGCGGAAACTATCGAACTGGTAGGGCCGCAGCCGGTCGCCGACGGTGGCCCAAAGCCAGTGACGCTTCGTTTCGGCGCCATCGACGACTTCGCCGAGCGGGAGAGCCGCCACGATGCGGTGTCCGTTGGCGAGCCTGAGCAGGCTTTCCGGCATGCTCATCAGCAGGTTTCGCGACAGCACCCAGCCCGCCTTGCCGTTGGGCAGACGGACCAGCGCCCAGTCGTCGGCGTCGGAGCCCTTGGGCGCCTCATGCCCAACCCTGGACAGGTCGACCCAGTCGGCCGGCAGACGCGGAGCGGGCGGCGCCGGGGGCGGACCGAGTTTCGCTTTCACCGCCTCGTCGTCGAGGGCGGCCTCCTCGTCCGCGGTCTTGGCCTTTCGCTTCGGTTTGCGGGCGATCGGCACTTTGGGCTTCAGCGCCATTTCCATTACCGGCGACTTGTAGGGAACGCGCTGCGCGGAGGCATGCGCGACGATGTCGACCTGCTCGTTGGGTTGAATCTGGTAAGGACTGGGGCTAAGCCGGTTGGCCTCCGTATGCACGTTGAGCACGTCGAACACCGTGGCCTTTCCCTGCGAAGGCAGCGTGTTGGCCAGGGAGTTCAGGCGATGGATCTCGTCCACCTGAGCCTGTGTCATCAAATTGCGGCTGTCGAGCCAGCCTACGGTTCCACCCAGATTGCGGGCTTTGACAAACCGCCGCCGGAACTGCAGGATCTCAAGCCGTTCGCCGTGCTTTAGCTCCGCCAGGGCTTCGGCTTGAAGCGACAGATCCTTGCGCATCTGCGTGGACGCAGGGCCGACGTAGACCTGCCCGATCGCTCGCTCACGGGGATCGGTATGGCAACCGGCGAGCAGGCACACTGCAACCGCCAGGGTAAACTTGCGATACTCAGACATCCAATCAACGCGTGAGAACAGCCAGCTTCAGCTTAACAGAACTTGAGGTACGCTGAGGGATTGGAAACGAAGAAAGAGACTTGGTATTGCCCGAAATGCGCCAAGGCGGTGGCCGAGCCGCTGGTGTGCGGCGACTGCCTGGCGGTGATCTGCCGCGATTGCGGATCGGCGCTGGAGAGCGCCGACGATTTGGGCTATGGCTGAAGTGCGCCGCTTCGGTGAGCCCTGGTCGAGCGCTTGCCGATGACCGGGTACCGGTTGCATTAAGGCAGGAACGTGCGCAGGAAAGTCGCGCGGCCGGCGATCTCGACCGGTTGGCCGGCCATCACGCGAAACACCGCGCCAGCCAGGAACGGTTCCCCACCGATCAGACCCTCACCCTCGAGGGCGATCAGGCCGTAAGGCTTTTCGGCGCCATCAAGGGAGGCGGACCCGCTCACCACTAAACGCTCGGTCTGGAAGTAAGGACATTTGACGGGCAGGGTCGCGCGGCCGATCGACGGACCGAGAATCGACACCTCGCTGCCGCGATCGAGATGCAGCTCACGCGGCCGCCCGTAATCGTAGAGGCGATACGTCACATTGGAATGCTGCTGAATCTCGCAAAGGGCGAGACCGGCTCCGATGGCGTGCACGGTGCCGGCGGGAACGAATAACGTGTCGCCGGGCTTGACCCGGATCCAACTCAGCAGGGAGACGATCTCCCCGCTTTGGGCCGACTCGCGCATCTCTTCCGGCGTCACGGCGCCGCGGAATCCGATGGCCACCTGCGCTCCCGGGGCGGCGCGCAGGATATGCCACATCTCCGTCTTCCCGTTCGAGTTCTCATGCACCCGCGCGTACTCGTCGTTGGGATGAACCTGAACCGACAGCCGTTCGGTGGTGAACAGGAACTTGATCAACGGAAGATCGGGCGAGACGAACCACGCCTCGCCGATTTTTTCCGTTGGCGTGGGGAACCATGGGGCAAGGCCCGTGGATCCCCACACTTTGGGATGGAAAGAAGGAGCGATGCGCTCTGGCGCGGTGAAACTCAATCGAGCTCCTTCAGGAAGGTCTGGATGCGGTCGAGGCCTCGAGCCAGCTCCTTCATCGAGGTTGCGTAGGAAATGCGCACGTGCTTATCGGTACCAAAGGCTTCGCCTGGCACGACGGCTACCTTGGCCTGGTCAAGCAGACGCTCCGCGAAATCGGTGGTGTTGTGGATGCCCTTTTTGCCGAGACCGACGCTGATATCGGGATAAGCGTAGAAGGCGCCCTTGGGCACCTGCGTTTTCACGCCCGGCATGGCGCGTAACCGGTCGATGACGTAGTCGCGGCGTGTACGGTACTCGGCCAGCATCAGCGGCACCGAATCCTGCGGCCCGCGGACGGCCTCAATGGCGGCCTTCTGCGCAATCGAGGTGGGATTGGAAGTCATCTGGCTCTGCAGTTTATTGATGGCCCCGATAACGGCCGCGGGCGCCAGACCAAAGCCGATGCGCCAACCGGTCATGGCGTAGGTCTTCGAAAGAGATCCGGCCACGATCACCGAGTCCTTGGCGCCGGGCAGCGAGGCGGCCGAAAACGGCTTCTGATCGTAAAGAAACTGGCAATAGCATTCGTCGGTCATCAGCCAGATGCCGCGCTTGGAAGTGAGCTCGTAGATTTTGGCGAACTCGGCGTCGTCGAGCACGGCTCCCGAAGGATTGGACGGCGAATTCACGATCAGCAGCTTGGTACGCGAAGTGAGGTGCGGTTCGATCATCGCCGCGGTGAGTGTGAAGCCGGCGGCTTCGTCGGTATTGACGAACACGCACTTGCCGCCGGAGTAGTTGACCACATCTTTATAGGTGACCCAGTAGGGAACCGGGATGACGACTTCGTCACCGGGATTGATGAGCACCTGCATCAGGTTGAAGATGACGTGCTTGCCGCCGACGGTGACGATACATTCGTTGGCCTTGTAGCTGGTGCCGAAATCGGCGGCGTGGCGCGCGCAAAGCGCTTCCTTCAAATCCTGTGTGCCGCCGGCCGGCGTGTACTTGGTGAAATTGGCATCGAGCGCCGCCTTGGCCGCGGCCTTGATGTTATCCGGGGTGGGGAAATCCGGCTCACCGGCGCCGAAATCGACGACGTCAACTCCCTGCCGGCGCAGCTTGTCGGCCGCCGCGGCGACCTTCATTGTGGAGGACTCGCTGATGAGCGACATCCGGTCTGCCAGTACAGGTGCAACTGTGGTACTCAAGGCTGTTTTCCTCTTACGCTTTCCATCTTCTTAAGGACTCGTCCGCACAACGCGCCGGTTCTACCGGCTTACGGCGAGTCCTTTGATTATCTCGCGGCCGCCCCGGCCTGTGCCGACTAGATAGCGGCCGCGAAGCGGCGTTTGAGCCGCGCCTCGACCGGCGGCGGAACCAGGCCGCCTATATTGCCTCCGAGCTTGATCACTTCCTTCACCAGCCGCGAGCTGACGAAGGAGTGCGCTTCGGAAGCCATCATGAACACCGTCTCAATTTCCGGCCGCAGGCGGCGGTTCATCAGCGCCATCTGCAGCTCATATTCATAATCCGACACCGCGCGGATGCCGCGAACGATCAGGCCCGCCCGCTGCTCGGCGGCGAATTCCACCAGCAGGCCGTCGAACGCCGTTACGGCGACATTGCGGTATCCGGCCACCACTTCTTTCAGCATCTCCACGCGTTCTTCCACGCTGAAAAGCGGCTGTTTGCTTTCGTTCCGCAGCACGCCCACCACCAGCTTGCCCGCGAATTTCGACGCCCTTTCGATGAGATCCAGGTGACCGTTGGTGATCGGGTCGAAAGATCCCGGGTAAATCGCAACGAGGCTGTCTGACCCGGAGTTCGCGCGCAAGTTCTGATTTTAACGGAAAAGCGGCGGGCGGTGGTATTCGAGGCTTTTGCTAGGCTATAGCGTTACATGCTTTGGTACGCGTGCACGGTCTTCACCAGCGCCTTCCTCTTATTTCAAGTCCAGCCGATGATCGCAAAGATGATTCTGCCGTGGTTCGGCGGGTCGGCGGCGGTGTGGACGACGTGCATGCTGTTCTTCCAACTGGTGCTGCTGGGCGGCTATCTTTATACGCATTGGACGGTGCGGGCTTTGAACCCGCGCCGCCACGCGATGGTGCACATCGGGCTACTGGCGCTGAGTCTGGTTGTGCTCCCCATCACTCCGGGGGCGAGTTGGAAGCCGGCTTCGGGCGATCATCCTTCGGCGTCGATCCTGCTGCTGCTGGCGGCCTGCGTGGGTATTCCCTACTTTCTGCTGTCGACGACCAGTCCGCTCTTGCAGGCCTGGTATGCGCGTTCGGGCCGCGGCGTGCTACCGTACCGGCTGTTTGCGCTGTCGAACCTGGGGTCGCTGCTCGCACTCGTTACCTATCCGGTGCTGGTGGAGCCGATGCTTTCGACGCGGGTACAGGGCGCGGTGTGGTCGATCGCCTACGCCGGTTTCGTCGTGCTGTGCAGTGTGACGGCGTGGCGTACGACGGCGGGGAAACTGGCGGTGGAGGACGCCGCGGTGGAGGAAGAGGAACCCGCGCCGCCGAAGCCTGCTTTTGGGTCCTACGTCATCTGGATTGTGCTGGCGGCGATTCCCTCATCCCTGCTGCTGTCGGTCACCAGTCATCTCACCGGCGATGTGGCGGCGATCCCGTTTCTTTGGATCATTCCGCTGACCCTGTATCTGCTGTCGTTCATCTTGTGCTTCGACACCCAGGGCTGGTATCAGCGATGGCTCTTCCTCGGCTTGTTCCCGGCGTCGCTTCTGTGGATGGCTTACGGGCTGGATAAAGGCACCGAAGACATGAGCGTGCGCCTTTTGGTGAGCGCTTTCTCGGCGGCCTTCTTTGTCGTCTGCATGGTGTGCCATGGCGAATTGGTCCGGCTCAAGCCGCACCCGCGCTATCTGACGGGTTTCTATCTGATGCTTTCGGTGGGCGGGGCGGCAGGCGGCCTGTTTGTCGGCCTGGTGGCCCCGAGCCTGTTCATCTCGCACTTCGAGTTTCCGATCGCGATCATGGCGTGCGCCCTGCTGCTGGTGTGGCTGGTGGTGCAGGATCCGGAATCGAGCTACTACGACCAGTGGAACAGCCTCGGGGCGCTGGCGGTGATGTCGTGCACGCTGGTGCTGTGCTTCTTCCTGGGCCGCACGGTGCGAAAGAACATACACGACTACAAGATCGTGACGCGCAACTTTTACGGAGTGCTGCGGGTGCGCGAAGTCGGCAACATCGGCGAATGGGAGGGATATCGCACGCTGCTGAACGGGTCCATCAATCACGGCGAGGAGTGGACGCATCCAAACCGGCGCTTGGATCCGGTGAGCTACTACTGTCCGCAAAGCGGCGTGGGCCGCGCCATCCGCAAACGCAAGCCAGGCTCTCCGCAGCGCATCGCGGTGTTTGGCCTGGGCGCGGGCAGCGTGGCGGGCTACGGGCGGCCTGGCGACCTGGTGCGCTTTTACGAAATCAATCCGCTGGTGGCGGAGCTTTCGAAATCCGAATTTTTCTACACCAGCGAGACCAAGGCGCAGGTGGAGATCGCGATGGGCGACGCGCGTCTTTCGCTCGAACGGCAGGAACCGCAGAACTACGACATTCTGGCGGTGGATTGCTTTTCGGGCGATTCCATTCCCGTGCACCTGTTGACGGTGGAAGCCGTGCAGCTTTACTTCAAGCACATGAAGCCCGACGGGGTGGTGGCC
>CADEFT010000068.1 GCA_902826685.1 uncultured Acidobacteriota bacterium | reverse complement strand
CCATCAGCCAGGGCCAGACCGTGCCCTGGTGGTAGGCGCCGTCACGCTCGTAAGGGCCGCCCTCGTACCTTGGCCTGTACTCAGGGTCGGCCGGATCGAGGGTCCGCAGTCCAACCGGAGTCAGAAGCTTCCGCTCCACGACTTCGAGCACGCTTGCGGCCTCGGCATGTTCCAGCAGGCCGAACGGCAGGCTAAGCGCGAATAGCTGATTGGGCCGAATCCGCTGGTCGGGCCCTTCCGGCGCGATCCGGTCATTTAAATATTCGCCGTTCCAGAAGGCGGCGCGAAAGCTGGCCTGTACGAGGGCGGCTTCCGTGTCGAGGCTTGCGGCCACCTCCGGCTCGCCGTAAAGCCGCGCCCAATGCGCCGTCATGCGCAGCGCGTTATACCAGAGCGCATTGATCTCCACCGGCTTGCCGTGGCGCGGCGTAACCACCCAATCGCCCACCTTGGCATCCATCCACGTAAGCTGCGTGCCGGGCCCGCCCGCCGACAGCAGCCCATCGGCTGGATCGGCGCGAATCTGGAAGTGCGTCCCGCGGCGGTGCCACGCCAGGATCTCTTTCGCCGCCGCGTAGAACCGGTCCCGCACGAACCCCTCGTCCCCGCTTTGAAAGGCCCACACGGCCTGAAACATCCACAAGGTGGCGTCGGCGGTGTTGTATTCCGGCTTCTCCCCGGCATCGGGAAAGCGATTCGGAATCAGACCCTGGTTCAGGTGGCGCAGAAATCCTTCGAGGATCTCGCGAGCTTCGCCGTGACATCCGCGCGCGATCAGCAAACCGGGCAGGCTGATCATCGTGTCGCGGCCCCAATCGGTGAACCAGGGGTATCCGGCGATGATGGTCGGCGTTCCATCCTGGCGGCGGACGAGGAACTGTCTGGCGGCGGCTTCGAGCCGATGTTCATCAGGCTCCCGCCGCATTCGCTCTTCGCGCTCCCATCCGGCGATCGTGTCAGCGCTGAGCGGCGGATGCCCGGCGAGCGTCGCCACCAGGTACGCCATCTTACCGGCGCGGCACTCGAAATCGAACCAGCCCGGCGAGAAGAGATCCTCGTGGCATTCCATGCCGCGCGCCGCTTCGGCCGGATACTCGTTGTTGTAATACCAGCAGGCCTCGGGCACCCACGCTCCGGCGTTGTGATGCAGCCGCAGACGCGGCGCCCCGCTGTATGGCTCAATCACCAGAACACCGTCTCCGGCAGGCTGCGCCTCCTGCCAGTGCGGCTGGTGCTTGCGCAGCCAATGGTAATCGCGAAAGGCGCAGAACACACGCAGCCGCATCCGGCAGCCCTGGCTGGCACGATACTGCACGACGGCGGTCTGCTCGCCTTGCCGCAGGAACAGGCGCTTCTCGATCTCGACGTCGCCCACGCGGTAGGTCCAGGTTGGAAATGGATCGAGCCGGAACTGGTCCATCCGCCGGTAGCCGTCCGGAGTGACGACGCCCGGATACTGTACGGCGCCGAGATTAGCCGTCCCGCCGGCCGTGACCACTTCCTCTTCGACGCGCGACAGCAGCACCGTACGTTCCACCGGCGGGCGCAGCGAAGCGACCAGAATGCCGTGGTAGCGCCGGGTATTGGCTCCGGACACAGTGCCCATGGCGAAGCCGCCGGTGCCGTTGGTTTCAAGCCACTCCAACGCCGAAGCGCGGGACCACTCCCGGCACGCCGCGGCATCCACCGTATAGGGCGTCACGGCCTATTCAAGCGGTACTTCGAAGTAGAGTAGTTCCTTGCCCGTGGGCGCTTCCACCAGCCCGCGGACATACAGGATCGAGCCGCCCCGGTATCCCGTCTGAAAATAGAAGAACCCATGCGCCTGCTCGCCGTCGGGCAGCATCTTGGCGGCGAACGATAGCCCGTCGATTTCCGGAATGGCCAGCTTGCTCTTCTTCTTTCCGCGCGGAATCGGAATCGGAGGCAGCGGACTGCCGAAACTGGGCCGCCGGGCGCCTTCCAGATACGGTACGTCGGCCGAAGGAGTGGAGTCGATCTTTTGTTTATCGGGCGATACGTAGGTCGCCTCCATCCCATCCAGCCGCAGAGTCTTGCCGCTCTCGTTCCTGACGATCAGCAGCACCGGCAGCACACCGTGCTCATAGGGATTTGTTTTGCCGAAAGCCGTCTTGGCCTGCTCATCGGTGGTAAATGGCACGGCGGCGATCGTCACTCCGGCCCCCGACTGTTTGTTCGGATAGGAGGCGGCGGGGTTGACTCTGAGCCGCTTGTCTTTATCGGCGGCCGAAGCGGCTATACTCAGGAGGAGCATTAAAGCAATCCCGCGCGTGTTCATTTATTTCCTTTACAGATTCCTTGGAATTCTGTTATCACCCTTGATCGTACTGTACTTGCTTTGGCGCGGTGTGCGCGAGCCGGCCTATTTCAAAGGACTCGACGAGCGGCTCGGGTTCTCTCCGCTGACATTGGATGCGACGGTTCCCGGCGGCGTCTGGTTGCATGCCGTTTCGGTTGGCGAGGTGCTGACGGCGGTGGAGTTGCTCAAGACGCTCCGCACGCGGCTGATCGGACGGCCGTTGTACGTTTCGGTCACCACGCTTGCCGGCCGCCAGCTCGCCGAACAGAAACTGCGCGGCATCGCCGACGCCGTGTTCTACGCGCCTCTGGACTATGCAGGTATCGTGCGCCGCGTGTTGCGGCGGCTGCGTCCGCGGCTGGTGGTTGTGATGGAAACCGAAATCTGGCCCAACCTCTTCCGCGAAGCGAAGCGCTTCGGCTGCGGCCTGGTGGTGGTCAACGGCAGAATCTCCGACCGCGCGTTTCCCCGCTACCGGCAATGGCGCTGGTTCTTTGAGCCCGTGCTGCGCCATGCCGATCGCATTCTGGTACAGAACGCCGTGGCGGAGACCCGCTACTCGGCCCTGGGCGCGCCGGTCGATCGAATTGAGGTCACCGGCAACCTCAAGTATGATTTCGCAACCGGTGGCACCCAGGCGCCGGCCGAAGTGCGCGCGCTGGTGGAAGCCGCCGCGCCTGAGGCCGTCTGGATCGCCGCCAGCACCATGCCGCCGGCCGAATCGGGGGACCCGGATGAAGACGATGCCGTCATTACCGCGCATCAAAAAATTGCCGCCTCCCATCCGCGCACCCTGCTGATACTGGTTCCACGCCGCCCGGAGCGATTCGCGGAGGCGGCCAGGAAACTTGAAGCCGCCGGCATCCCGTTCCTTCGCCGCTCGGCCTTGAAAGCCGGCGACAAGCTGGAACCGCCCGGCGTGCTTCTGCTCGACACCGTCGGAGAGTTGAGCTCTTTGTTCCCGCTGGCGACAGTCGTGTTCATGGGCGGAACGCTCGCCCGTCGCGGCGGCCACAATATCCTCGAGCCAGCCTTCTTCGCCCGTCCGGTGATCGTTGGGCCACACATGGAAAATTTTCCGGATATCGCCGCGGAGTTTCGTGCCGCCGGCGCGGTCGAGTCCATCGCGGACGGATCCGGGCTGGCGGCGGCGGTCGTGCGGCTGATCGAAGATCCGGCGCGCGCGACGGAACTCGGCGACAAGGCGAAGGCGCTCGCGGAAGGTAAGCGCGGCGTTACGGCGCTCGCGGCGGCTCGGCTGCTCGATGCCTACTCTCAGGGCGTACCCTGCCAGCGACATTCGCTGCTCTCGCGGCTCACGCTCGGACCGCTGCGGTACCTGTGGCTCGGCGGCATGGCGATCGACCGGTGGGGCAAGCAGCGGCAGCGTGCACGCCTCAAAGCGAAAACGATCAGCGTGGGCGGCATTGCCATGGGCGGTGTGGGCAAAACGCCGGTGGTCGCATGGCTGGCCGAGAGGCTCCATGCGCGAGGGCTGAAAGTGGCGGTGTTGACGCGAGGCTACAAGCGGCGTTCTCCGGAATCGCGGCTCATCCTTGAGCCCGGTGAAGCCTGTTCCACCTCGCGCACCGGCGACGAGGCGCAGTTGCTGCTGAGGCGCGGCCACGCCTGGCTCGGCATCGGCGCGGACCGTTGGCGCAACGGAGCCGAGATCGAACGACGCCATGCGCCCGATCTGTTCCTGCTCGACGATGGGTTCCAGCACTGGAAGCTCGAGCGCGATCTGGACCTGGTGCTGCTCGATTCGTTCGACCCGCTGGCGCGCAACGCCGTGTTCCCGCTGGGACGGCTGCGCGAGCCGCTCGAAGGTCTTTCCCGCGCCTCGGCCTTTCTCATCACCCGGTCTCATTCGCCCGACCGGTGGAAGGGGCTGGAAGCGATTTTGCACAAGCACCGGCCGGACGCGCCCGTCTTCTACAGCTCGGTGCGGGAACTCGATTGGCGCGAGGTGGGTGGGCAACGAACCCACGGAGCCGCCAGTCTTCCCTCCCGCCGCGTGGCGGCATTCTGCGGTATTGGCAATCCGTCTTCGTTCTGGAGTTCGCTGCACGAACTCGGCATCAAGCCCGAGAATCGCTGGATTTTCGGCGATCACACGCATTACCGTCCGCAGCAGATGCAGCGCATGGCCAGGGAAGCGCAGGCGCTCGGCGTCGAGCTGCTTCTGACCACCGAAAAGGACGCCGTCAACCTGCCGGACGACGCGGCCGAACTGGTGGCGCCGCTGCGCATCTTCTGGCTGCGCATGGAAGTGGAGATCGACCGCGAAGATGAACTGCTCGATTGGCTGCTGTATACTGTGGGTGTAAGCACTCAATGAACGACGACGACTGGTTGTGTGGCCGCAAAAACTGCTACGCCCTGGTAGCGTACCTTCCGGACCCGCTTGCAGGATTTCTCGACGATCTGAGGCGAAAGCTGGTTCCGGGCTCTAATCCCCACGCCCACGTGACCTTGCTGCCTCCACGTCCACTGGCCGATCATGCCCAGGCTTTGCAGCAGGTTCAGGAATACTTTGCCCACGTTCCCCCGTTCGAGCTGGAAGTGGGGGCTCTGAGCGTATTTCCCGAGACCCACGTGATTTACCTCGAGATCGGGATGGGAAGGCAGAAGCTCATCGATATTCACTCCGAGCTCAACTGCAAGGCCGTGAACTACTGCGCGCCGTTCCCCTACCATCCTCATATAACCCTCGCCCAGGAACTGCCGGCGGAGCGGGTGCCCGAGTCGGCGGAAATCGCACGCCGTGCCTGGAGCGAATTTCCCTATTCGCGCCGCTTTCCGGTGCAGGATTTAGCCTTCGTGCAGAACACCGAGCAGAACACCTGGATCGACCTGGCGACGGTGCGTTGCGGCACCGCGCTGCTGGCCACACGCCGCTAACGGATTGACCGCTTGTGCAGCCTTTGAGCAACATACGCCGGACCGGGTGGGCGGAATCCGGCTATTTCTCCAAGTTTGTCTTGCGCGATCTGGCCAGAGCAGCGTCAACACACTTGTAGGCTCGCGCGAGGGCGGCGCCCGTGACCGAACTGGAGCCAGAAGGAGAAAAGGTTATGAACCTCTTTGCTGTGGCCATTCTCGGATTCGGCGGGGTCCTTTGCCAGGCGGAAGATTTCCGGAGTGCCGCCGTTGCGCAGTCGCGCCTCGTGGGGCTTGATTTTTCGCACCAGCCAATTCCGGTATTTCAGGGCGGCTACCTGATTGCCCGCAGCGCCAGCCGCACTGGATTTTCCATTTGGGATCGTGACGGGAAATTGACCAACCGTCAGGAGGTGTCGCATCCCGGCGCCACAGAGACCGTTTTGATTGACGCTGCCATCGCACCAGACGGCGCGGTCGCATTGGTGGCTTCCGGTCTGGATAACCAACGCCGCCTTGCGTCCGCCATCGCGTGGGCCAGCACAACGGGCCCCGTGACGCGGGTGGTGGCAACGGGTGCGTTCGCTCCGCGCAGGATTGTGTTCGCCGCGGATGGCAGCCTGTGGGCCTTCGGACGCGAAGAAGCCGTCGACTACGACACCCTCAGGCACTACGACCGCGAAGGGAAGTTCATCGGCGGCGCGCTGAGGCGCGCGACATTCCGGCATCCGGGCAAGGCCTCTCCTTCAACCGACTCGCACCTGGTTTTGAACGGCGATCGCCTGGGCGTTCTGAGCCTTACCGCCTCGGAGTGGATCGAGCTATCCGGGACCGGTGAGGTGGTTGGCCGGTGGCCGGTTCGCCTGGCCCCCGGGTCCGGGATCACCGGTGCGGCGATGATTGGTCGAAATCTTGTCGTCAGTGTGGCCGCTTCCGAAACCTTCGACCTGCGCCGGTTCAACAGGAACACGGGGGAACTGATTCCGATCGATACCGCCGCCGTCCAGAACGCCAGCCAAGGATTGCTGGTATTGGGTTCGGAGGGCGATCGCGTGGTGGCTCGCGTCAAACCGCCCTGGAAACTGGTCTGGCTCACGCTCCAGTAACAGCTCGCTTGAGAACGAACCCGGTATCGGTGGCCAGCCAGAAATTGTCTTCCGACTTTCCGCTAAAGAAAGCCCGGCCTGCGGGAATCTCTTCCGGTAGCGGCATCTCGGTCCATTCGTTGAAATCGGTGCTGTAAAGAACGCGCAGCTTTCCCAAAGTCGATTCGGCGGGATTGGCCGGAGGTTCGATCGCGGCCAGATAGGCGCTCGAGCCGCTGAATACGGCCGCATCGGTAACGGCACGATCCTTGCGGCGGAACGCGCGTTCGGACTGGCCGGTGCGCAGACGGATGACGAACACCTCCGACGGCCACTCGAAAGCATCGTGAAATTCGACCACCGCCAGGCCGTGGCCGTCGCGCGAATAGCGCACGCGGCTGATGCGTCCAAACAGCGAAGTCGACGAATGTTTCCAGCTCAATCCCGCGTCGCGTGTTTCAAGCGTAAGGGAAGCGCCGGGCCATTCGGCGCGCCGCAGGTTGGCGTTGGCATCGCGCCAGGCGGGCAGCGAGCCCGAGATACCGCGCCGCGGCGGACGCGACCGTCCGGTGACGATGCCCGCGCGCGGGGTCACGAAATCGATCCAATGATAGACGGTGTGCGCGGCGGCGGTGTTGGGCTCATCGGCGGCGTGAACCTGAGCCCAGGTGGCGCCGCCATCGAAGGTTTCAAGCAGCGTGCGGCCGGCGCCGCAGACGAACCCCCGTTCCGGGCTGAGGAAGTAGGCGCGCTCGAGTCCGGCGCGCTCCACTTGGCGCGTCCAGGTCTTGGCTTCATCGGCCGATTTCCATAAGCCCGTCGATCCCACCAGCCAGAGGTTGGCCGCATCCAGGACGAAGCCGCTCACCGCCTGTTCGGTGATGGGCGGATGATGCCAGGTGGCGCCGGAATCGAACGTCAGAAGCGCCTTGGGACTGGATACGGCAAGCAGCGCCGCGCCGTTGGCATGCAGGTCGACGAACGTATGATTCTCGTCGCGGCGGAATACGACACGCCAGGCGGGCTCGGCCGCGAAAGCGGATATCGCCGATCCGAGGAATGCCCTCCGCCCCAGCATCAGTTTCGCGGCAGAATCGGCCCGGAAGACAGCACCAGTTCGGCGTGATTGGAACCCTGCACGGCCGAGGCGGGCATGCGCGCCAGCACCAGCAGGCAGCCCACCTGCTCGCCGACGGTGGTGAGCACTTCCATCTCATCGCCCGAGTGCATGTGCGGCTGACGATGCTGGACGTTGATGACGCCCACCACGCGGTTGCGCGCGATCACCGGCGCCGAAAGAAACGACTCGAAGGTGTCTTCGGGCAGATCGCCGAAAAACTTGAAGCGCGGATCGCGATAAGCCTCGCGCGAAATGGCGATCATGCGCCGCTCGCGCGCCACCCAGCCGGTGAGGCCTTCGGTGAGTTTCAGGCGCACCTTGCCGATGGCCGAAGGATGCGGGTTGTTCGACGCGCACAACACCAGTCCATCGTTGTCGATGAGGTAAACCAGGCACGAATCGCAGGCGGTGAATTCGGTCACCAGCGAAACGATGCCCTGCAGCACTTCCTGCAGACTCATGTCGCGCACCATAAAGCGGCTGATCTTCTGAAACAACCGCAGTTGCTGCTCGATGCGCGTGAGACGTGTTTCCAGATCCTTGGACTTCGACACCTGTTTCCATTATCCCACCCTGCGCTGGTGGCGGTTTCACCCGTACCATGTCTTTTTTGAAGGAGCACTATTCCTTGCGTTTTCACCGCGCCGCCATTTAGTATGGGAAGGTTACTCGGGCAGTGCGTCGCCACTGTTCGGGCCTCTTTGGAGAACCAGGAAGGAGTCTCCCCCCTAACATGTGGTCACGTCGCAGAGAAGATGAACAACCGGTAACCCCCCGGCCTCAACCCTATACTCCACCGAGCCAGTCTGAACTGGCCAAGGAAGGCATTTCAATGTCGCCAGTATCGTCGATTCGCGATCCCGAACCGGTCCGCCAGACGGGCACTACTGCCAGCATCGGCAAGTCGGTGATGATCAAGGGAACCATCATCAGCCGTGAAGATCTTTACCTCGATGGCGAGTTCGAAGGCGGTGTGGAGTTGCAGGAGCACCGGCTGACCATCGGGCCGAACGGGCGCGTTCAAGCGAGCGTGAAAGCGCGCGAGATCGTCGTCATCGGCACCATTCACGGCAACGTCGAGGCGACCGAGAAGATCGAAGTGCGCAAGGAAGCCAAGCTGATCGGAGATATCCGCACTGCCCGCATCGTGATTGAAGATGGCGCCTACTTCAAGGGCAGCATCGATATCATGAAGCCAGAGGTGAAGCAACAGCCGGAAAAGCCGAGACCACAACAGGCGGCCGCCGCGGCGGCGTCCTCCGGTCCTCAGGCCGCTCAACCGGTGGTGGTGGCGGGCTCGGAAAATAAGCGCCCGTAAAGGCGCAGGCCACAAGCCTGTCCGGTGATCTCAGACCGTTATCGTGTGGAAAGACCGGCTTAAGTCCCTACTCGGCTCGCAGGGAATGGCTCCTGTATCAGGCGGGATACGTGTGCCTGGCGAGGCCCGGTCGAATGCGCCCTGGCCGAAAGGCTTTCCCTCCGACGATTATGTGCGCAGCAGCCGCGGGCTCGAGCAGTTCCTTTTCGCTCTCGAGCCCAAGCGCAACTCCGGCGTGCTCGATCTGGGCGGCGCCAGCCAGGCCAACATCTCATTCATCACCGGTCTCGGCCACCGCATCAGCTCCGAAAACCTGCTCGAAGGCGTCGATCAGATCTGGCACGACGATTCGACTTCGGAGGCGGGCAAGATCGAAGGCTTCCTCGACCAGGTGATGAACTACCAATACAGTTCCTTCGCCGGAGTTTTCGTCTGGGACGCCCTGCAGTTTCTTCCGCAGCCGTTGCTGCAGGCGGCTATCAACCGGTTGCACGACGTGCTCGAAAAAGACGGCGTCCTGCTCGCCTACTTCCTGGCGGACGAGAAGCTGACGACCGTGCCCACCTACACCCACCGCGTGATGGACAACAAATCGATTCTGCTTTCCCCGCGCTCCCTGCGCACACGCAACCAGTTCCTCAATAGCCGCGCCATTGAGAATCTGTTCCAGAACTACAAGACGATCAAGTTCTTTCTGACCAAGGACCATCTGCGCGAAGTGCTGGTCGTCAGGTAGCCGCCCTCAGCGATAGCGCCCGGAGATCGAATACCAGCGCACCAGCAGCACTTCCCAAAAGGCCCCCAGCCCCGAGAGGAGACTGACACGCGTCCCTTCCACGTTCGCCCACCGCACCGGCACCTCCACACACTTGAACCCGAACCTGACGGCGAGGAACAGATCTTCCACGTCGAAGCCGAAACCTTCCAGAATCTGGCGGCCGAAGACGGCCTCGGCGGCGCTGGCGTGATAGAGCTTGAACCCGCATTGGGTGTCCTGGAAAGGCAGCCCGGTCATCAGCCTCATCACTAGATTGAAGAAGCGTCCGGAGAACTCGCGCACCCACGATTGCCGCACCGACACCAGAGTACGGTTGACGGCGCGCGAGCCAAAGGCCACCTGCGCCTTCTCGCGCAGCGCCGCGGCCAACAACTTTTCAATCTCCTCAATGGGCGACGACAGATCGGAATCGGTGAACAGGCGCCATTCGCCCTTGGCCTTCAGCATGCCGTTGCGCACGGCGTAGCCCTTGCCGCGATTGCCCGGGTTCGATACAAGCTGGATGCAGGCCGCGCGTTCGCGATAACGATTGACCACTTCAACCGTACCGTCCTTCGACCCATCGTCCACCACCAGAATCTCGACGTTCGAGTATCGTTGGTTTCCGCCCAGATAGCCCAGTACCCGATCCAGGGTCGATGGCAGACGCTTTTCCTCGTTGTAGGCGGGAATAATAATGGAGAGTGAAAGCAAAAGACCATTATAATATTGATTTTCAGGGAGATACGATTGTCGCTCGAACAGGAATTGCTCGCCCAGCGCCACAACCGGATCCGCGAAATCGAAGCGCTTGGGTTTCGCGCTTACGGCCAGCGGTTCGATTTCACGCACACCGCCGGACAGATCTGGTCTGAATACGGATCGAAGACGGCGGAGGAACTGGAACCCAAGGCCGCCGTCAAGATCGCGGGCCGCATCATGACTATCCGCCGCATGGGCAAGGCGGGCTTCGCTCACATTTTGCAGTTGGGAGAGAAGCTCCAGATCTACGTGCGCAAAGACGGCGTGCCGGAGAAGACCTACGCGCTGTTTCAACTCCTCGACATTGGCGACATCGTGGGCGTCACCGGCTACCTGTTCCGCACCAGGACGGGCGAACTGAGCGTCCACGTGGAGGAACTGACGTTCCTGTCAAAGACGCTGTTGAGCATGCCCGAAAAGTGGCACGGCCTCGAAGACGTGGAGATTCGCTACCGCCAGCGCTATCTCGACCTGATCGCCAACGCGGATGTGATGCGCACGTTCGAGAAGCGGGCCCGCATCATCGGGTCGCTACGGCGGCGGTTGGAAGCGCGCGGCTTCGTCGAAGTGGAGACGCCGATGATGCAGCCGGTCTATGGCGGGGCGGCGGCGCGCCCGTTCATCACGCACCACAATACGCTCGACGTCGATCTCTATCTGCGCATCGCGCCGGAGCTCTACCTGAAGCGACTGGTGGTAGGCGGCATGGAACGCGTGTATGAGATTAACCGGAACTTCCGCAATGAAGGCGTCTCCACGCGGCACAATCCCGAATTCACGATGCTGGAGTTCTATCAGGCCTACACCGACTATCAGGGCCTGATGGATTTTTCCGAAGAGCTGCTGCGGCAGACCGCGCTCGATACCAATGGCACGGCGGTGGCGGAATGGGCGGGGCACAAGCTCGACTTCTCTTCGCTGCGAAGGTTGACGATGCGCGAGGCGGTCGTCGAATTCTGGCAGCGCGGCGAGAAACCGACCATGGACAACGTGCGCGATCCGGAATGGCTCGCGCGTCACAGCTCGAAGCCGTCGGCGGGCGAGAAGCTGACGGAACTGTTTGAGCGGGTGGCCGAAGAGCATCTGATTCAGCCAACGATCATCCACGAGTTTCCCGTCGAAACCTCACCGCTCGCCAAGAGCAACTCGATCGATCCGGCCGTGGTCGATCGCTTCGAAATCTACGCCGGCGGCATGGAGATCGGCAACGCCTACACGGAATTGAACGACCCGCAGGAGCAGCGGCGGCGCTTTGAAATGCAGCTCGGCATGCGGGAGAAGGGCGACGACGAAGCCCATCAAATGGATGAGGACTACGTGCGCGCGCTCAGCTACGGCATGCCCCCGACAGGCGGCGAGGGAATCGGGATCGACCGGCTGACCATGCTGCTCACCGGGCAGAAGTCGATTCGCGACGTCATCCTGTTTCCGCTGTTGCGGCCGGAAGGGGAAATCGGACTTGCCGAGCAGCTTCGCCAGCTTTGAGTCGTTTCTGGCGCTTCGCTACCTGAGGGCGAATCGCAAGCAGACGGTGATCTCGGTGGTCACCGTCATCTCGATTCTGGGCGTGGCGGCCGGGGTGATGGCGCTGATCGTGGCGCTGGCGGTGACCAACGGTTACCGCAACATGTTGCAGCGGACCCTGCTGGGCGCGACGGCGCATGTGAGCATCCTTGAAAAGCAGCCCAGCGAGGGAATCAAGAACTGGCGTGAGCTGACGTCGAAATTATCGAAGCTGCCTTCGGTGCGTTCGGCGGCGCCGGTGCTGTATGGCACGGTGTTTTTCTCCGGCGTGCAGGGCGTGGGCGGCGTGCTCAAAGGCGTGGACCTGGCGAGCGCCGGCCATCGCGCGAGCATTCAACGAATCCTGAAACAAGGGTCGATCGAGGAATTGTCGAACGACGAACCGGTGCCCGCCATCATCGTCGGGTCGCGCCTCGCGCAATCGGCGGGCATGACGCTCAACAGCCGGGTCACCGTCATCAGCCCGCAGGGCGAACTGACTCCGTTCGGCCCCAAGCCCGCGTATTTTCCCTTTCGCGTGGCGGGGATTTTCCAGTCCGACTACTACGAGCTCGATACCTACTGGGCGTTCACGTCGATGAAATCGGTACAAAAGGTGCTGGGTGTGAGCGACGTCGCCAACTCCATCGAGCTGCACGTCGATCCGGTGGAAAAAGCGGTGGAGACGGCCGCCGAAGCGAAGAAGGTCATCGGCACGGAACTCGACGCCACGCACTGGATGGAGCAGAACAAAAGCATCCTCAACGCGCTGCGTATCGAGCGCACGATGGTGAACCTGGTGATCTCGCTCATCCTGCTGGTGGCGGCGCTGAACATTCTGATTTCGCTCACCATGATGGTGATGGAGAAGCATCGCGACATCGCGCTGCTGATGTCGATGGGCGCGCGCGCCGATCAGATCCGCCGCGTGTTCCTGTTTCAAGGCCTCGTCATCGGCGTAAGCGGCACGCTGATCGGCCTGGTGCTGGGCTACGGCATCAGCATCCTCGCCGACCGTTATCGCTGGTTCCGCCTCGATGAGCAGGTGTACTCGCTGAGCTATCTGCCCTTTGAGCCCAAGTGGACCGATGGGGTGTGGGTGGCGGCCGCGGCTCTGGCGGTAAGCCTGGTAGCCACGATTTATCCCGCGCGGAGCGCTTCGCGCATTTTGCCGGCCGAAGCGCTGCGGTACGAGTAGCGGGACGGCCGCTTCATCCCGCCTTTTCGTATTCGTCGAGCCATTTCCGCATCCGCGCCAGTTCGGCCTTCGACACCCTCTTCGATGAGAAGGCTCCGGCCATCAGGCTAACCTGTCTTTCGCACTTCGCGGTGTTGACGGCAGGTAAGGCATTTAGAATC
>CADEFT010000067.1 GCA_902826685.1 uncultured Acidobacteriota bacterium | reverse complement strand
ATCTGGAACTGGCCTCGCGCCTGTCGTTCTTCCTGTGGAGCAGCATCCCCGACGATCCTCTGTTGGACGCGGCGGCGAAGGGCACGCTTCGTCAACCAGGCGTTCTGGAGAAGCAGGTGAAGCGCATGCTGGCCGATCCGCGGTCGAAGGTGCTGGCCACGAACTTCGCGGGCCAGTGGCTTTATCTGCGCAACCTGGCCTCGACCACGCCGGATATGCGCTCGTTCCCCGATTTCGACGACAATCTGCGCCGCTCCTTCCAACAGGAAACCGAGCTGTTCTTTGAGAGCGTCCTGAAGGAAGACCGCAGCGTGCTCGATCTGCTGCGCGCCAACTACACCTTCGTGAACGAACGGCTCGCGCGGCATTACAACATCCCGAACGTGTATGGCAGCCGGTTTCGCCGCGTGGAGTTTGGCGAAGGCGAGCGCGGCGGACTGCTCGGCCAGGGTGCGATTCTGACGGTGACCTCTTACGCCACGCGTACTTCGCCGGTGATTCGCGGCAAATGGATCATGGAAAACCTGCTGGGGATCGCCCCGCCGCCGCCACCGGCCAACGTGCCCGCGCTCAAGGAAAATACGGGCACCGGCAAGGCGCAGACCGTGCGGGAACGGCTGGCGCAGCATCGCGAAAATCCAGCCTGCGCGGGCTGCCACAAGCTGATGGATCCGGTGGGATTCTCGCTTGAAAATTACGACGCCGTGGGCCGCTACCGCACTGTGGACGAATCGTCGCTTGCGGTGGATAGCGCCGGCGGACTGCCCGACGGCAGCCAGTTCCAGGGTGCCAACGGATTGAAGAAGGCGCTGCTGGCGAGGCCCGAGTTGTTCGCCGGCACGGTGACCGAAAAGCTGATGACTTACGCCTTGGGCCGTGGCGTGGAGTACCAGGACGCACCCGCCATCCGGAAGGTTTTGCGCGAAGCCGGTACCGGTGATTACCGGTTCTCGTCGCTTATCATGGGGATAGTTCGCAGCACTCCGTTTCAAATGAGGAGATCGCAATGATCGTGACCAGGAAGGCTCTGCCGCGCAGAGCCATGTTGCGAGGCATGGGCGCTTCGCTGGCGCTTCCGTTGCTCGATGCGATGGTGCCGTCGATGACGGCGCTGGCGGCCACGCCGGCCAGGCCTGTGCGCCGGCTGGGCTATGTGTACATGCCGATGGGCGCGCACATCCCGCAGTGGACTCCGGCTGGAGAAGGCGCGCTGGGTGAGCTTTCGCCCACGCTGAAATCGCTTGAGCCGTTGAAGAGCCACGTCACCGTGCTCACCAACATGGAGCTGCGCAACGCCTATCCTGGCACGCACGCCACTTCAAACGCCGCGTTTTTGAGCGCGGCCAAAGCCAAGTGGACCGAGAGTACCGATTACTTCCTGGGCACGACGGCGGACCAGGTGGCGGCGCAGCAGATCGGCCGCGCCACGCGCCTGCCGTCGCTCGAACTCGCCATGGACCTGCTGACGACGGTGGGCCAGTGCGACAACGGGTACGCCTGCGTCTATCAGAACAATCTTTCGTGGTCCTCGCCCACCTCGCCGCTGCCCTCGGAAGCGCATCCGCGTGTCGCCTTTGAACGCCTGTTCGGCGATGGCGGCAGCTCCGCCGAGCGGTTGGCCGAACTGCGCAAGAACGCCAGCCTGCTCGATTGGGTGAGCGAAGACATTGCCCGGCTGCAGCGCAAGCTCGGGCCCGGCGATCGCTCCAAGGTCAACGAATATCTCGACACCGTGCGCGAAGTCGAGCGGCGGATTCAGAAGGCCGAAGCCGAGACGTCGGACTCCAAGCTCCCCGATCTCGACCGTCCCGTCGGTGTGCCGGCCGCCTACGCCGATCACGCCAGGCTGATGTTCGATCTTCAGGTGCTCGCTCTGCAGGGCGACGTGACGCGCGTGATCACGTTCCAACTGGCGCGCGAGACCAGCACGCGCACCTATCCGGAAATCGGCGTTGCCGAGCCGCATCATCCGCTGACACACAACCGCGGCGATCAGGAAAAGCTCGCCAAGGTGGCGAAGATCAACGCCTTCCATGTGTCGCTATTCGCTTATTTCCTGGGCCGGCTGAAAGCCACCCGCGACGGCGAGGGCACGCTGCTCGATCATTCCGTCTATCTCTATGGCAGCGGCATGGGCAACCCCGACGTGCACGATCACGTGAATCTGCCGATCCTGGTGGCGGGCGGCGCGGGCACCGGCATGAAGGGCGGCCGCCACATCCGGTATAAGGAGCCCGCTCCGCTGGCCAACCTGCACCTTACCCTGCTCGACAAGGTGGGCGTGCGGCTCGATTCCTTCGCCGACAGCAAGGGCAAGATCACCGAACTCGGCGAACCGTTGAGCCTATGAGCCCGCGGCCGGCGATTCTGCTTTGGGCGGCGGCGCTGAGCGCCGCGACGGTGGATCCGCGCCTGGCCGACGCCGCGAAACGAACCGACCGCACCGCCGTCCGCAAGCTGCTGAACGAACGTCTGGATCCGAACGCGGCGCAGGTGGATGGCACCACCGCGCTGCACTGGGCCGCCAATCGCGACGACGTGGAGACGGCCGAATTGCTGATCCAATCGGGCGCCGATGCCAAGGCCGCCAATCGCTATGGCGTGACGCCGTTGTCGCTCGCCTGCGTGAACGGAAACGCCGCCATGGTGCGGCTGCTGTTGAAAGCGGGCGCCGATGCGAACCTGGCGCTGCCCGGTGGCGAGACGCCGTTGATGACGTCCGCGCGCACCGGCCGCGTGGAAGCGGTAAAGGCGCTGTTGGAATCCGGCGCCGTCGTGGATGCCAAGGAAGAGCGGCGCAAACAAACCGCGCTGATGTGGGCGGCTTCGGAAGGCCACGCCGAAGTGGTCCGTGCGCTGATTGCCGCCGGAGCCGATCTCAAATACCGTTTGCCTTCGGGCTTCACACCGCTGCTGTTTGCGGTGCGCGAGGGCCGCATCGACGCCACCAAGGCGTTATTGGCCGCGGGCGCCGATGTCAACGATGCCATCAAGACGTCGCTCGAATCGGGCCGCCGCCTGATCTACGGCGGCCTGGCGCGATCGGGAACCAGCGCGCTGATTCTGGCCGTCGCCAACGCCCACTACCAGCTTGCTTCGGAACTGCTCGATGCCGGCGCCGATCCCAATGCGATGGGGCCCGGCTACTCGGCGCTGCACACCATCACGTGGATTCGCCGGCCGGGCGGCGGCGACAACGATCCCGCGCCTTATGGATCGGGTAGCCTGTCGAGCCTCGACTTCGTGCGCAAGCTCAAGGCCAAGGGAGCCGACTTCAACGCCCGCATGACCAGGAAAGTGAACGTAGGGCTCACGAGTCTGAATACGTCGGGCGCCACGGCGTTTCTGCTGGCCGCGCGAACCGGCGACGCCGAACTGATGCGCCTGCTTGCCTCCTTGGGCGCCGATCCATTGATTCCCAATGCCGACAACAGCACGCCGCTGATCGTGGCGGCGGGGGTTGGTACCCGCTCGCCGGGCGAGGACGCGGGCACCGAGCCCGAAGTGGTGGAGGCGATCAAGGCGGCGCTCGAGCTTGGCAACGACATCAATGCCGTCGATAACAACGGCGAGACGGCCATGCACGGCGCGGCTTACAAGAACCTGCCCGGCGCGGTGCGGATCCTGCAGGAACGCGGCGCGAAGATGGACATTTGGAATCGCAAGAACTCCTTCGGCTGGACCCCGCTCTATATCGCCGAAGGCTATCGTTTCGGAAACTTCAAGCCGTCGCCCGATACCATTGCCGTCCTGCGTCAGATCATGACGGCGGCGGGCGCGTCCATCGCCATCGAGCCCGGCGTTATTAATCGTTAATCTTAGCGGCGTTTGTTTGACGACCGGCATCCGGCTCGGATAGACTCTTCCCAGCTTTAGGTGGTCCTCATGTCTCGAATCATCGCACTTAGTGTGTTTGCCGCCGTTTTCGATGCCGTTGCTTTCGCGCAGGTATCCACCGGAACCATGACCATCGAGGTGCAGGATGCGACCGGAGCCGTCGTGCCCGGCGCCGCCATCACCCTCACCCGCATCGCTACGGGCGACGTGCGCCAGGGCATTACCGGCGAACGGGGCAACTTTCGGGCCGCGTTCCTGCCGATTGGGGAATACAACGCCGCCGCCGAACTGCAAGGCTTCAAACGCAAGACGATTTCGGGCCTGCAGCTTCGCGTCGACCAGGACATGAACCTGACCATTTCGCTCGAGCCGGGCGATGTGGTCGAAACGGTGGAGGTGACGGCGGCGACGCCGCTGCTGGAAGCGAGCACTTCCTCCATCGGGCAGGTGATCGAGAACAAGAAGATCATCGAACTGCCGTTGAACGGGCGCAATCCGTTCGCATTGGGACTGCTGGCCGGCAACACGAATCCGGTGATGGGCATGGGCACCAACATGCCGTTTGTCGGCGGCGGGGGACGCTTCGGCAACAACGAAGTGCTGCTCGACGGCGTGGACAACAACACGATCCAGAATCGCGGCGCGGTGGGCCGGTCCGGCATCGCCTACACGCCTTCGGTGGACGCGGTGCAGGAGTTCAAGGTCAAGACCAATAATTTTTCGGCGGAGTTCGGCAAGTCCGCCGGCACGGTGGTGAGCGCCACCATCAAATCGGGCAGCAACGATTTTCACGGGTCGCTGTTTGAATTCCTGCGCAACGACAAGCTGGATGCGAACAATTTCTTCACCAATGCGGCGAGCCGGCCGAAAGCCAGCTTCCGCCAGAACCAGTTTGGCGGCGCCGTGGGCGGGCGGTTGCTGCGCGACCGTACGTTCTTCTTCGGCGACTATGAAGGCACGCGGCGCGCGACCGCGGCATCGAGCTCGATTCTCGACGTGCCCACCATGGCCATGCGGCAGGGCGATTTCTCCACGCTGCAGGCGGTGGTGCACGACCCGCTGACGCGCCGCGTGGGCCCAACCGGCACCGTGATCGGCGATCCGTTCGCGGGGCAGCGGCTTCCCAGTTCCCGCATCAACTCCGCTTCGGCCGCCGTCACGGCGCTGGTGCCCGCGCCCAACTTCGGTCCGGCCGGCGCGGCGAATCGCAACTATTTCCGGCAGGCGCCGCGCACCTACGATCTCGACCGTTGGGACGTGCGCATCGACCATCGCCTCACCTCGGCCAATACGCTCTACGGGCGGTTCTCTTCGTCTTCGGAAGTGGAGCCGAATCCGGGCCGCTTCGAAGGCGGCTTCATCGGCGGCGGCAGCATGTTCTCCAACGAGACGCGCCACGCCGTGCTCAACGACACGCACCTGTTCGGCTCCAACGTGGTGAATGAATTCCGCTTCGGCTATTCACGCCACAACGACGGCGAAGTCGGCGACGCGCCGGAAGGCGTGGGCTTTGCGCAGCAGAACCGCTTCGCCCTGTTTCCGTTTCCCTCGCAGGGCTTCCCCGGCATCAACTTCAACTTCTCCGGCCAGATCAGCGGCGCCACGCCGTTCACCAATTGGGGCGGCGGCTCGTCGAATCTGAACATCGAAAACACGTTCCAGTGGGCCGACAACGTCAACATCATGCGCGGCAACCACACGCTGAAGTTCGGCGGCGACGTGCGGCGCTATCGCTATGAAGTGCTGAAGGGCTCGCCGTTCTTTGGCGAATACGTGTTCGGGTCCATTCTCACGTCGAGTTCGGACCGGCCGGGTTCGGGATTCCCGCTGGCCGACTTTCTGCTCGGCTACCCGTCTTCGCTCAGCGGAACGCAGATGCTCGATTGGGGCCGCCATCGCTGGATTTACGCCGCGCCCTATTTTCAGGACGACTGGAAGGTGACGCCGAACCTGACGATCAACGCCGGCCTGCGCTATGACATTTTCACCCAGGCCGTGGACGCGCGCGATCGCGGCAGCCTGTTCGATCCGCGCACCGGACGGTTCCAGCTTCCCGGCCAGGACGGCTATTCGCGCGCGCTGGTGAACGGCGATCACAACAACATCGCCCCGCGGTTTGGCTTCGCCTGGCAGGCGCGCAAGAAGCTGGTACTGCGCGGCGGCTATGGCATCTTCTATGGCCTGCGCGATCAGAACCAGGAGACGTCGCAGTTTTCGGGCAACAATCCCAATGTGCCCGATATCAGCGTTCCGGTGGTGGATGCGCAGCGGACCGTGCTGCCTCCGTTCACGGTGAATACGCCGATCGTGGCCACGCCTTCCGACACCACCCTGCGCAGCTTCACTCCGGAGCGGCCCTTCGTGCGCACCGTGCGCACGCAGTTGATCGAACACGCGCGCATGCCGCTGCTGCACCAGTTCAACGTCAGCTTTCAATACGAGCCGGTAGCCAACTGGCTGCTGGAGGTGACGATGATGGCGTCGCGCGGCCGCGACCTCGCCACGGCGTTTCTGCACTACAACCAGGTTCCGTTCGAATACGCGCTGGACGGGCGCAACACGCAGGCCAACCGCCCGTTCCCCAATATCAACGGCAGCATACCGGTGGTGTCCGATTTCGCTACGTCGTCTTATCACTCGGTCAACTTCAAGGCCGAGAAGCGCTACTCCAGCGGATTGAATTTCCTCATCAACTACACCATCCAGAAACTGATGGGGAGCGGCGGCACCGGTCCCAGCGCCTTCAGCCAGAACGGCGGCACAAGCTTCGTGATGGACAACTACAACATCGGGCTTGAAAAGTCGGTGGACTCGCTCGACGTGCCGCAAACGTTCGTCGCCAGCTACGGCTATGAACTGCCGGTAGGCCCCGGCAAGCGCGTGTTGAGCGGAGGCGGCGCTGCGGGCAAGATTCTGGGCGGCTGGCAGGTCAACGGTATCACCACGCTGCGCGGCGGGTTCCCGAGCGACCTGCGCACCAACCGCAATCCGCCCATCTTTAACACGTTCAACGTGCCCGACCGCGTCATCGGCGAGCCGGTGCTGCTCGCCAACAAAGGCGTGGACGGCTACATCAACGCGAAGGCGTTCCGTGTGCCGGGCACGACGCCCAGCCGCTCCGGCGCGGCCATTCAGATGATCGGCAACGCCGGGCGCCGGTTCATTCGCGGACCGGGGTCGGTGAACGTCGATCTGTCGGCGTTCAAGAACACCAAGATTTCCGAGCGCTGGCTGCTGCAGTTCCGCGCGGAATTTTTCAACCTCACCAATACGCCGACGTTCTTTCTGCCGGCCGGCAACAATAACGCCATGACGTGCATCGGACCGGCGCCGGGGGCCGCCTGCGACGCTTCGAACGCCACGTTCGGGCAGATTTCCAACGGCACGGCGACGGGACGGCAGATCCAGTTTGGCTTGAAATTGATTTTCTGAGAAATCCGGATCGCGGCCTGTCTCCGTATTCTCGATTCGGAGACAGCAAGCGTGAAGGAAGTCAACCGCAAATCGGCCATCGTCATCGGAGGAAGCATCGGGGGGCTGCTGGCCGCCCGTGTTCTGGCCGATCATTTCGACCGCGTCACCATCGTGGAGCGCGACCGCTTGCCCGGCGTGGGAGAACAGCGCCGGGGCGTGCCGCAAGGCCGTCATACGCACGGCCTGCTCGCCAGCGGCGCGGCCGCGATGGAACGGCTTCTACCCGGACTCAGAGGCGAACTGCTCGACGCGGGTGCGGTGCCGGGCGACATCGTGAACCAGGGGCTCTGGTTCCACGCCGGTGGATTTCTGCGGCAGGTTCCAAGCGAGTTGAACGGCCTGTTGCAGAGCCGTCCGCTGCTTGAAGGAATCATTCGCCAGCGCGTGCTCGCCCTTGACCGGGTCCATGTACTCGAAGAGTGCGAGGCCGCCGGGCTGATGGCCGGTTGCGGCGGGCGCCGGGTGACCGGGCTGCGGTTGAAGGACGGCCGGGCGCTGGAGGCCGATCTGGTGGTGAATGCCACGGGCCGGGGCTCCCATGGCGCCGATTGGCTGGAGGAGTTGGGATACGGCCAACCGGGCGTGGAGCGGCTGGAAGTGGCGCTCGCCTACACGACGCGGCTGTTCCGCCGGTGCGGCGAGTTGAGCGGCAATATCGCCGCCATCGTTCCGCCGACGCCATCGGGCAAGAGAGGCGGCGTCATGCTCGCGCAGGAAGGCGGGCGATGGACCGTGACGCTGATCTCGCACTTCGTGCCCGCCGCGCCGATGGACCTGGAGGGATTCCGCGGCTTCGCCCGCCTGCTGCCTTCCCCCTGCATCCACGAGGCGATTCGCACGGCGGAGCCGGCCGGAGAGGCGCAATCGGCGCGCTTTCCCGCCAGCGTGCGGCTGCGGTACGAACGGCTCAAGCGCTTCCCCGAAGGCTACCTGGTGTTTGGCGACGCCATCTGCAGCTTCAATCCAATCTATGGGCAGGGCATGTCGGTGGCCGCGCTCGAGGCCGTGGCGCTCGATCACGCGCTTGGCGCGCCGGACGTCGCGGCGGCGTTTTTCCGCGAAGCGGCGCGTATCGTGGATATCCCGTGGAGCATCGCCGCCGGTAACGATCTGCGCATGCCGGAGGCTGCCGGAGCGCGGCCCGCCAGCGTGCGGTGGATCAACTGGTACATAGAGAAACTGCACCGCGCCGCCCATCGCGATGCCGAGCTTAGCCTGGCGTTCCACAGGGTGGGAAACCTGCTGGCGCCGCCACCCAGCCTGATGCACCCACGGCTGCTGTGGCGCGTGCTGCGCGAGAACGTGATGGGAAGGCGATCCGGTTGCGCCGTGCCACTGGATCGCCAATATCAGCGGACTTAGAGCCGTCCCATGCGTCCGGCGCGGTAATCGTCGATCGCCTGCCGGATCTCGGCTTCCGTATTCATGACGAACGGGCCATAGCTCGCCACCGGCTCGTCGATCGGCTGGCCGGCCAGCACGAGGACGCGGCTCGCCGCGCCGGCTTCGAGCGTCGCAAAGGCGCCGGGGGCCCCAAGCAATCCCAGCACCGCTTCGCCCTCAAGCGGCGTGCCGTTGAGGCGCACCGATCCGTTGAGCAGAACCGCGCCCGCCGGGAAGCCGTCCGGAACCGGCAGCTCCGCGCGATCTCCTTCCTTGAGTTGGAGGTCCCAAACATGCACTGGGGTGAATGTTTTGGCGGGTCCGCGCGTCCCCGCCAGTTCACCGGCGATCACCCGCGCCGTGGCGCCGCCCGCGAGCGTCACCACGGGAATCGCCGCGCTGGTCAATTCCTGGTAGCCGGGCTTCGACATCTTATGCGCTCCGGGCAGGTTCACCCAAAGCTGGACGGCTTCGAACATCCCGCCCGAGCGGGTGAACTCCGGGTCGTGCATCTCTTCGTGAACCACGCCCGAAGCGGCGGTCATCCACTGCACGTCGCCCGGTCCCAGCACGCCCGCGCTGCCGCTGGAGTCGCGATGGGCCACGCGGCCCTGGTACAGGATGGTCACGGTTTCAAAACCGCGATGCGGGTGTTCGCCCACGCCGCGCGGCTTGGCCGAAGGCGCGAAATGCTTCGGCCCGGCATAGTCCAGCATAAGGAACGGATTGAGGTCCACCCCGTTCGAAGGGAACAGGTTGCGCACGGGAAAACCGTCGCCCACCCAGTGGCTCGACCCGGCCCGGTGGACTCCAATGACTTGTTTGGGGTTCATGTATACTTCCCTCATGAAAAGCGTCTCCGCGTGGCTGCTGCCGCTGTGTGCGGCCATCGCCGGAGCGCAATCGCTGCGCCTCGATCCGCCCGCCATTCACCTGTCCGGCCCGGGCGATTCTCAACGCTATCTTGTCACGATGATCGCCGCCGATGGCTCTGAAACCGACGTCACCCGCGAAGCGGCCTTACACCCATCAGATGCGGCGGTGGTGCAAAAGGATGCGGGGCGGCTGGTGGGGGCCAGGCCCGGAGAGGCCGAAGTCGCGGTGGAGCACGCCGGGCTTCGCGCCGTGACCAAAGTCCGGGTGGGCACCCGTTCCACCGGCGGTCAACAGACGCCGGTCAGCTTCACCCGCGACGTGCTTTCCATTCTGACGACCAAGGGTTGTAACAGCTCTTCCTGCCATGGCTCGCCGGCCGGTCAAAGCGGATTCAAGCTGTCCTTGTTCGGCTCCGATAGCGAAGCCGATCATCGCATGATCGCCGCCGCGCATCAGGGCAGGCGGGTGGACCGGGCCAATGCCGCCAATTCTTTGCTGCTGCGCAAGCCGAGCCTGGCTGTCGCGCATGGCGGCGGCCGTCTGATGAGCGCGGATTCGGATGAGTACCGCACCGTGCTCAACTGGCTGAGCCAAGGCGCGGCGCTCGATACCGGCGGGGCGCGGCTCGAAGCGCTGGAGATCTATCCTTCCGAGCGCATTCTGGTGGGCGCGGGTTCCATCCAGCCGGTCGCCGCGATCGGGCGGATGTCGGACGGCACCACCCGCGATATGACGGGCGATGTCCGGTTCAGCGTGATCGATACCGGCGTCATCGGCGAGCCTTCCGGCGGATCGATTGCCGCGAAAGGGCAGGGCTTGACCACGCTGATGGCCCGAGCCGTAGGCAAGACCGCCACCGCGCAGTTCGTTGTCATCGGCTCCCGCCCCGGCGCGGACTACCCGGCCCAGGCCGCCAACAACTTCATCGATACGTCGGTATACGCCAAGCTGCGGCAGGTCAACGTCGTGCCGTATCCGCTGTCGGGTGACGCCGCCTTTGTGCGCCGGGTCTATCTGGATGCCATCGGAATGCTGCCGTCTCAAGAGGAAACGCATGCGTTCCTCGTCGATGCGCGGCCCAACAAGCGCGCGCTGCTGATCGACGCCTTGCTCGCGCGGCCCGAATACGCCAGCCGTTGGATGGTGAAGTTCGAAGATTGGTTCCGCAACTCGCAATTCAATTCGCAGGGCCGCACGAATGCGAGCTTTAAAAACTGGATCCACGATTTTGTCGAACAGGACCGCCCCTACAGCGAGGTGGTGCGGGAACTGCTCACCAGCGAGGGCGACACCACGGTGCGGCCGGCAGGCAACTTCTGGCACCCGGCCATGGATTTTATGCTGAAGACTTTCGACGTGAACAAGATCACGCCGACGGTCAGCCGCCTGTTCCTGGGGATGCGGATCGAATGCGCCGAGTGCCACAACCATCCGCTCGAGAATCTGACCCAGGACGATTTCTACGGCATGGCGGCGTTCTTCTCCCGGCTGAAGGTGAAGCACGGCTACGCGCAGTACCGCCGTGTCTGGTATACCGAGCGCGAGGGCGAAGTGCTGCACCCGGTGACGAAGAAGCCGGTGGCTCCGAAATTTCTCGGCGCCGGACGGCCGCCGGTGGAGGAGGCCGCCGACCGGCGCGCCGTACTCGCCGATTGGATCGTCGCGCAGCCGCAATTCGCGCGCGCCACGGTGAATCGCATCTGGGCCGAATATTTCCGCACGGGCATCGTGGATCCGTACGACGATTTCCGGTCCACCAACCGGCCGACCAATCCGGAGCTGCTCGATCAACTGGCGCGCTATTTCGCCGATTCCGGCTATCGCTTCAAGGCGCTGCACCGGCTGATTCTGAACTCGCGCGTCTACCAGGCGGCCTCGCGGGCACCGGGCCGCGCGGGCCAATCGGCGCCGCTCGAACGGGCGCTGTTCGCGCGCTACGAGCCGCGCCAGCTTTCCGCCGAAATCCTGCTCGATTCGGTGAGCCAGGTGACCGGCGTAGCGCATTCTTTTTCCGGTTATCCGGAAGGAACCTCGGCCAAGGATCTCATCGCTACCAACGGGCCCGATCACTTCCTTGGTACGTTCGGATTCCCGCGGCGCGACATTCTGGCCGAGCGGGCGGAGTCCCCCTCGCTGGCGCAGGCCCTGTTGTTGATGAACAATGCCACGGTGCGCGGCAAGGTGGAAGATGCCGGCAACGCGATCGGCAAGCTGATCGAGTCCGGTCTCGACGACCGCGCAATCGTCGAGGCTTTGTGGCGGCGCGGTCTTTCCCGCGTCCCATCGGCGGCGGAATGGAAGTCGCTCGAAAGCTACATGGGCAGCGAGCGCGACGCCGGACGCAGCCGCCGCCGCGTGCTCGAAAACGTCTTGTGGGTGCTGCTTAATTCCAAGGAGTTTCGGATTAACCAATGAACCTCCCGCTCAGCCGCCGCGATTTTCTCAAGGTTGGATCGCTCGCCGCCGGCGGGCTGCATCTGCCCGGTCTGCTTGCCGCCGAAGGCGCCGCCCGCCGCGAGATCTCCTGCATCTTCTTTTTCCAGAACGGCGGCGCCAGCCAACTGGAAACCTTCGACCCCAAACCCGAGGCGCCGCTTGAAGTACGCGGCAACGTGGGCTCGATTCCCACCTCCGTGCCCGGAATCCACTTCAGCGAGTTGATTCCGCGCTGCGCCAAGGCACTGACCAAATTCACCGTGATCCGCTCGATGTATTCGCGCGAGGCCATCCACGAAAAGGCGAAGCAGTATCTTTGGTCGGGCAACCGGCCGGGCAACGCTTTTCTCAATCCCTGCCTGGGCAGCGTGATTTCGAAGGAACTGGGCCCGCGCAATGGATTGCCGCCCTTCGTGGTGACGCCGGGCCGGGACATCGCCACCGATTCCGGCTTCCTCGGCTCGGCGTTCGATCCGTTTGTCACGGGCAACGCCAACGTGAAGCAGTTCTCCGTCCGCGACCTGAGCCTGCCTTCGGGCGTGACGCTGGAGGAGGCGCAAGGGCGGGCCAGTCTTCTGGCGGCCATCGACGGAGAATTGGAGCGGGCCGAACGATCCGGCCTCATTGAAAGCATGGACGCGTTTCAACAGAAGGCGCTCGATCTGATCGCTTCACCGGCCGCCAAAGAAGCGTTCGCCATCGATGAGGAGCCGGAGAAACTGCGCGATGAGTATGGGCGGAATCCGGCCGGCCAAGGGGCGCTGCTCGCGCGCCGGCTGGTCTATGCCGGCGTCCGGCTGGTTTCGGTGTTTCACGGCGGCTACGACACGCACACCGACAACGAAAAGACGAATCGCCGCATTATGCCCGAGTTCGACCGGGCATTCACCACGTTGATCGACGACCTGGACCGGCGCGGGATGCTCGACACCACGCTGGTGATCGCGATGGGCGAGTTCGGCCGCACGCCCAAAATCAACTTCTCGGCCGGACGCGATCATTGGCCGGGCGCGTTCTCGATCGCTCTGGCGGGTGCCGGCGTGCCCCGCGGACTGGTGCTCGGCAAGACGGATGCGACCGCCGGGGAACCGGCCGAACGGCCGGTCTCCGTCGAAGACCTCTGCGCCACTATCTACAGAAAGATGGGCGTGGATTACCACAAGAACTATCACGCCTACGGCCGCCCCATCGCGATCCTGAAGGAAGGGAAGCCGGTTCCGGAGCTGTTCGCCTGATGCCGGGCGTCGCGCTCGTCTGGTTGCTTGCCGCGGCATGGGCCGGCGAACCCACGAGGCCCTGGGTCGATCGCATCTTTCCGCTCAGCGGCCAGCGCGGCACGGTGGTGAAGGTCGAGATTCGCGGCAGCCACCTTTCGAACGTGCGCGCGGCCGATTTCCACACCGCGGACATCGAATGGGTTCGCATCGAAGAAGCCCGGTACGAGCGCATCAGGGGGGAGGTGCGCATTCGGGCGGAGGCGGCGCTGGGGCCGCATGTGATCACGCTCACCGGTGCCGACGGTCCTTCGAATTCACGCCTGTTCAACGTGACGCAGTTCCCTTTGGTGCTCGAAAACGAACCCAACGACGTACCCGCGAAAGCGCAGCCGATTCGCCTGGAACCGCAATCGATTCAAGGCTACATGAAGGGCGAAGTGGATGTGGATCTGTTCGCCTTCGATGCCAGGGCGGGGGAGCGGTGGACGTTCGATGTCCGGTCGCTCGAATACGGCACACATCTCGAAAGCAGTCTCACGTTGCTTGATGGCGCGGGCAGGCGCGTCGCTTTCAACGAAGACCGGGACGATTACGACGAATCGCCGCTGCTCGAACATGTCTTTGCCGGCGGTGGGCGCTATTTTCTCAAGCTGGACCAGTATCGCGGACCGCAGGGCGTGACCTGCGCGGAGAACTGCGGCTATTCGATCGAGATCTCGCGTCTTCCGCGATTGATGGGGATCGCTCCGCTGGGAGCACGGCCGGGTGAGACGGCCCGGTTTACGATCGAAGGAACGGGCCTTGAGGATATCGGCGAAGCGTGGCTGAGCCCCGTGCGCACGGCCGAGTATTACCGGATGACGTATCCCTTTACATTTCCGATCCGGTATGGGGCCGATCCCGAACGCGGTTCGGCCGCACCGCGGATCGAGGGGAAAGTTCAAGGAAGCTCTCTCGAGTTTTCCATTCCGGCCGGTGTTTCGAGGGGGCTGTGGCGTTTGTGGGTGGCGGGGCCGCGCGGAGCCACCTCCGCCTTCAACATCGACATCGGCGACGGGCGGACGTTCGCCGGGCGGCTTCTGAAGCCGGGTGCGGAGAATACGTTCCGTGTGGAGGGCCGCGCCGGCGAACCGCTGCGGTTGTGGACGCTGGCGGCGCAATTGGGATTGCCGGAGATCGACACGGTGATCGAGTTGCGCGACGCTTCCGGCAAGACGGTCGCAAGCCATGACGATGTGATGTCGGGGCAGGGAACGCCCGTCGGCAACCCCGACAGCAGCCTGGTCTATACGCCCGCCGCCAGCGGTCCGCTGACCGCGCATGTCCGCGATCGCATTGGCCGCGGCGGACCGGGCTACGCCTATCTGCTGAAGGCCGCTCCGGAGCATGCGGGTTACCAGCTACTGACCAGCCCTGAAAATTTCTCGGTGCCGCGCGGCGGCTCGGCCGTGCTGACGGTGTTCCTCATCCGTGAGCCGGGTTTTGAAGGGGAGGTGCCGGTGTGGTTCGAAGATCTGCCGCCCGGCGTAACGGCCGAGACGGGCCGGTTCCGCGCCGATCAGGCCTTTGGTCCTTCCGCCGATGGCGACAACATGATCATCCCGGAACTGGCTTTGAAGATCACGGTGCCGGCCGCGCTCGCTTCCGGCAGCTACCCTCTGCGCCTGTTTGGCAAAGGCGGCCCCGATGGCAGGCGCGTGGCGGCGCATACCTCGCTCTGGATCGGTCCGCCGCGCAATCGCAACGACATTCGCCGGCCGCGTCCGGCGGTGACGATGGCGGTAACCGAACCCGCGCCGATGGATTGGAAGCCCGTGGTGCTGGCGCGCGGCGGGAACGCGCGGCTCGAACTGGAGGGGGCCGATGCCGAAGTGAGGCTGGCGAATGCGCCGCGCGGAGTGGCCGCGCGCGTGGCGGCGAGGCAGGGCAATCGCATGACGCTTGAGTTGACCGCCGCCAAGGACGTTGCCATGGAGGAGGGCAAGGATCTCGCCGCCGAAGTCAGGATCGGCGAGAGATGGGTGGCCGTGCCCATTTCCCTGCAATGACGTTGGCTTGCGGTAGCATGGCCTGAAGAAGGTGCCGTATGCCCAAATCCGTTTTTCGTTCCGGGGAGCGCCAGGAGATTCTCAACCGCATCGGCCGCCTGCGCGCCCAGACGCAGCCGAAATGGGGCAAGATGAGCGGCGCCCAAATGCTGAGCCATTGCACGATCGCTGTCTGCGCCGCGATGGGCGAGGTGAGCGTGAAGCCAAGGAACGTCCCGCTGCTGCGATTGGCGCCCGTGAAGCACGCCATCATCCATTGGCTGCCGATTCCGAAAGGCGCGCCCACCGCGCCCGAATTCATTCCCGAACCGGGCGGTGACTGGCTCGCCGCGCGCAACGAACTTGTCACCGCCCTGCAGCGCTTCGGCGAGCAAGGGGAAAAGGGCAAGCGGTTTCAGCCCCACCCGGCCTTCGGTGTGCTAACCACGCCCGAATGGGGCATGCTGACGTGGAAGCACATCGACCATCATTTACGCCAGTTCGCGGCCTGAACCGGGCTACTTTTCGTCGGGCTCTTCAAGCAGCCGCAGACCTTCGAACGAACCGGAGCCGATCACGCCGGCGTTGGCATAGACGAACAGCTTCCCGCGGCTGTCGGTGATATCGAGGTTGCGCATCGTCAACTGGCCGATGCGATCCTGCGGCGTGAACGCGCCCTCGCCCTTTTCCATGGTGAGCCGCTCGGGCGCATAGGTGAGGTTGGGGCTTTCGGTGTTGAGAATGCTGTAGTCGTTGCCGCGCCGCAGCTCGACGGTGACTTCGCCCGTGACGGCCTTGGCTACCCAGCGCTGCAGCGTTTCCCGCAGCATCATCGACTGGGGATCGAACCAGCGGCCTTCATACAGCAGCCGGCCGAGGCGGCGGCCCATGTCGCGATACTGTTCAATCGTTCCCTCGTTATGGATGCCGGTGATCAGGCGTTCATAGGCGATGTGGAACAGCGCCATGGCGGGGGCTTCGTAAATGCCGCGGCTCTTGGCTTCGATGATGCGATTCTCAATCTGGTCCGACATGCCGAGCCCGTGGCGTCCACCGATGGCGTTGGCATCCATCACCATGTCGATGCCGGTGGCATAGGTCTTGCCGTTGATCGACACCGGCATGCCCTCTTCGAAACGCACGGTCACGGTTTCCGGAGCGATCTTCACGTCCTCGCGCCAGAAGGCGGCGCCCATGATCGGCTCCACGATTTTGATGCCGTTGCGGAGAAACTCGAGGTCTTTGGCTTCGTGCGTCGCGCCCCAGATATTGGAGTCGGTGGAGTAGGCCTTCTCCTTGCTCATGCGGTAGCGCAGGCCCGCCTTTTCGA
>CADEFT010000066.1 GCA_902826685.1 uncultured Acidobacteriota bacterium | reverse complement strand
TACAGTCGAACGGGTTGGCCGCACCGTCGCCGGCGGCGGTCAGGATGGTCGAGATCGCACCCGAGGGTGTGATCTTGAACACCCGATTGCTGCTGTCGGACAGGCCGTAGAGGTTTCCAGCGCCGTCGGTGGCGATCGGCTCGAGCAGACCGGCCGGCGTGCCGCCGTCACCCTCCGGCCCGAACACCTTGGTGAAGCGGCGCGCCGCCGCATCCAACAACTCATACCCAACGCTGCCGATCGCCGCCACCGTCATGTCGATGGCCCGCTCGGGATATTTCTCGGCCAACTCCAGCGGCAACTCCGCGATCTCCGGCGGCGCGGGAATGCCGCGATCCTTAGCAATGGCCAGCGCCGCGGCCGGAACGTATTGGTTGTGGCAGGAATTGCATCCGGACTTGCGCAGGAACACCGGGCTTTGCCTGGCGAGCACCACCAGTGCTTTCTGCACCGCCTGCGATGGAGTGCGTTCTTCGGTGTTGGGCTTTACCTCCGCCACGCCGCCGCGCCGCCGCACTTCGGCCGGTACGCCTAACAGGCGCGCCACCTCGGTATCGCCGCGCTTGCCCGCCAGCGTGACCGGCGTCTCGTCTTCGCCGGTGACGTTGCGCTCGGCTCCGCGCTCGAGCAGGACCTTCACCGTCTTGGCCGGCATCGATTCCGAACAAGCGGCATACATCAGGGGCGAATACCCGCGCTCGTCGCGCACGTTCACGTCGGCGCCCTTATCGAGCAGCAGCTTCACCGAATCGTCGAGTCCGTACATGGCCGCCGCCGCCAGCGCCGTATTGTTGCGCTTGGTCTTGGCGTTCACGTCGGCCCCGGCGTTCACCAGCAGGCGCACCGCTTCCGGTTTGCGGCTCGCCGCCGCGTCCATCAGCGCAGTGGATCCGGTGCCGCTGGCCGCATTCACGTTCGCCTTCCGGTCGAGCAGCATTTGAATCAGCGGCACCAGGCCGCCCGCCGCCGCCGCCATCAACGGCGTGCGGCCGTTGGTCGTCGCCAGTTCCACGTTGGCGCCCTTATCGAGCAGCAGGCGCAACACATCCCCGCTGCGCCGCTGCGAAGCGGCGAGGTAAAGAGCGGTGCGTCCATCGTGGGCCCGGCTGTCGATGGCGGCCCCTTTGCCGAGCAGCAGTCCCGTGCGCTCCACGCTATCGAAGGCCCAATGCAGCGGATGCTGTCCGAAACGGTTGGCCGCTTCGATGTCCGCTCCGGCCTTGAGCAGCGCTTCGAGGATGGTCGTGGTTCCGAAAGCCGCCGCATGATGCAGCGCCGTGGAGCCGCCCGAATCGGTTCCCTTCGCCAGGCCCGGGTTTGTGCGAAGCATCGTCTCAATGGCACGCAGGTCGCGCGCCTTCACGGCCGCAATCAGCGCCGTCACCTTCGGATCCACCGGCTTCGGCTTCTCTTCCTTCAAATCGGCGACGCCGAAGTCGGCGCCCTGGTCGATCCACGCGCGCAGGATGGCGATCTCTTCGGTTTCGAGCGGACCCGTGGGCGGCATCTTCATCCCGCCATCTCCATTGACCGTGCGCAGGATCAATTTGCTTTCCGCACTCTTGAACTGAATGATCACCGGGCCGTAATCGCCGCCGCGCAGCGCGTTCTGGCGCTTATCGAGGCGCAGGCCCGACTGCTGCTGCTTCGCGCCATGGCACTGATAGCATTTGGAGGCAAGGATCGGCTGGACATGCTTGTTGAAGTCGATCTGCATCTTCGCCGCGGCGGGAAGCTTTACATCCGCGAGCGCCGCAAAGGGAAGCAGGAGCAGGAAGCAACCGGGTTTGGGGGTCATGGGGACTGCGTTGAGTATATAAGATTCCTGAAAATTTTGGTAAAGGCCGCCACCTCCTATCCGATAAGACCTATGAGGCTCCAAAGACACAGGAGATATTTTCAGATGAGAGTGAGTGACAACGGGTCGAATCCTTTGCAGGGCGCCGGCGTCGGCGGGCCGGACCGGTCGCAGGGCACACAGGGAGTAAACGGTGGCGGAGACTCCAGGCGCGGCCGCGTCGGCCGGGGCGACGGAGACTCGGTACAGCTTTCCAGTCTGGGGCAGGCTCTGCAGGCCGAAGACGTCGAATCGCCGGAGCGCGCGCAACGGGTCGATGAGCTCAAGTCGGACCTTCAAAATGGAAGGTATTCGATTGACGCTGAAGGTCTTAGTCGAAAGTTGATTAGCGACGCTCTGAACGGCGGATTGGGTGAATGAGCTGGAAGCACCGTCTGGAAGCGGCCGCGCGCGAGGTGAGACAGGCTCCCAATACCGCGGTGCTCGAACGTACCGAGCGGCTGCTCGAAGATCTGATTGCCGCCGTTCGCGCCGGTGAACGGGTCGGGTCCGTGCGCGACCAGGTTCTCGCGCTGCGGGCGGAGCTGGACCGGGCCGAAACGGTGGCGCGTCGCATGGCGGCGGCCGAGGCGGGTTGGGCGCGGGCCGTGTGGGCGGCGCTCGATTGTGAGCCTGGACTCGAATATGGGGTTGGAGGAGGCGGCATGGCCGCTCCCAGGCCCCGGCGTTTGACGTGGGAAGGGTAACGGTATGGGCGGCCTATTTTCGTCACTGGTTTCGACCTCGGGTGCGCTGCGGGCGTATGACAAGTCGCTCAGCGTGATTCAGAACAACGTGTCGAACGTGAGCACGGCGGGCTATGCGCGGCAGCGTCTGAACCTGGTTCCACAACCGTTCTCGACCGAACTC
The DNA here is from genome assembly GCA_902826685.1 of uncultured Acidobacteriota bacterium. Lineage (GTDB taxonomy): Bacteria > Acidobacteriota > Terriglobia > Bryobacterales > Bryobacteraceae > CADEFT01. Next base: position 14,198 of record CADEFT010000066.1, on the reverse strand, counting down.
GAACTGTCGGGCGGGGTGAGAGCGGGAACGCTGCTTTCAAGCCGCGACAGCTACATCGAGCGCAGCGTTTGGCGGCAGAACTCACAATATGGAAGACAGGCGCAGACGGCGCTGGACCTGGGGCAGGTCGAACCGGTCTTTCAGATCGGCGCGGGCGCCGGTATCCCGGGCGGGCTGAACCAATTCTTCAACGCGGTTTCCAGTTGGAGCGTCAATCCGAACGATCCGGTAGCGCGGCAGGTGGTTCTCGATCGCGCCTCGGCTGTGTCGCGGCAATTCAACGCCGCCGCCAACGCCCTGGGCGAGGCCGCCGCCAATGCCAATCGCGACCTGGCCGGCGCGGTGGCGGAAGTCAATTCCCTCACCGGCCAGATCGCCAAACTGAATCAGGAGCGCCGCAGCGATCGCCGCAAGCTCGACGATCCGGCGCTCGACGCCAGGCTCCACGCCACGCTTGAACAGCTTTCCGAATACGTCGATTTCAACGCCATCGAACAGCAAGACGGCAGTTTCACGGTCTTCTTCGGAGGGCAGACGCCGGTGGTGCAGGGGGACAAGAATCTCGAGCTGCATGCCGACTTCTCCACCGCCGAGCCCACCATTCAGGACCCCACCGGCGACGATATAACCGGGCAGTTGAACGAAGGCCGCATCAAGGGCCTGCTCGATACGCGCAATGTAAAACTGCCGGGCTATACGGCGGATCTCAACCGGCTGGCCGAAGCCTTCGCCGACAATGTCAACGGCATTCTGGCGGGCGGCCTTGACGCCAATGGCAGCGCGCCGGCGCAGAATCTGTTCGACTACGATACGGGCGCGGGCGCCGCGTTCACTTTGCGCACCACCGCCATCACGCCCAGCGAACTCGCGGGCGCCGACGCCGGCTCGCCTTCGGGCAACGGCAACGCCCTCAGGCTCGCCGGACTTTCGAACGAAAACACCATCGACGATGTCTCGTTCAACGAGTTCTACGGCAGGCTGGCGGCCAACGCCGGCCGCGACCTGAGCGAGGCCCGGCAGGGAGCCGAACTCGAACAGCAGCTGGTCGGCCAGGCCCGCACGCTGCGCGAGGAAAGCTCGGCCGTCAACCTGGATGAAGAGGCGGCCCGGCTGGTAGAGACGCAGCGCGCCTATCAGGCCAACGCCCAGTTGTTCCAGGTGTTGAACTCCTTGACCGATACGCTGATGCAGATTCTCCGGTAAAAACCCATGCTGAGCGGACTCCCATCTTCCACGGAACGATTCCTGCTGGACCTTGACCGCGCCCAACGGCGTAGCGAGAAGGCGCAGCGGCAGATCACATCGGGATTGAGGATGCACACGGCGGCCGACGATCCACAGGCCATCACCCGGCTGCTCGACGCCAGGGCCGGGTTGGAGCGCGCCGCCCAGACCAAGCTCAACATGGGCCGCGTGAAGGTCGAGGTGGATACCGCCGAACAGGCGCTGCAGCAGGCGGCTTCCATCATGGACCGGGCGCGATCCCTGGCCGCGCAGGGAGCGAGCGGCCACCAGGAAGCGAGCACGCGCCAGCACGTGGCCGCCGAACTGGAATCGCTGCTGGGCAGGCTGGTATCGGTCAGCGCCACGGCGATCGAAGGCCGCTTTCTATTCAGCGGCGATACCGATCAGACGGCGCCCTATTCCCTCGATCTTGCCGTGCCTTCGGGCGTCTCGGCCTACCAGGGCGCCGATTCCACCCGCCAGATCGCCGATGCGAGCGGCCTCGCTTTTGCCGTCGGCGTCTCGGCGCAAGAGATCTTCGATAGCCCGAATCCCGATGAGAACGTGTTTGCGGCCGTCAACGGAATGCGGCGCGCCCTGCTCGCCGTAGACAATCCCCCGATCCCGCCCGATCCGACGATTCCCACGCTCAGCGAGGCGCTTCAAAACGTCAATACCGCCACCACCTACGTCAACCAAAAGCTGGCCGGCTACGGCTTGACGCAGAATCGCGTCAATGAAGCCATCGCCATGGCTTCGAAAATGGAACTGTCCCTAAAGCAGCAGATCGCCGGAATCGAGGAAGCGGACATTACCGAAGCGGCTTCCGAGCTTTTGCAGAGTCGTACCGCTCTCGAGGCCGCCTTCACCGTCCGCGCGCAGAATCCACGCCGCAGCCTGTTCGACTACATGGGGTGAAGGGTTATTCGACGCCAAACTCAAGCGGCAGGCGCTTCCACACGCCGGCGAGCGGGGGCACCTCGCTCAGAACCAGCCTCCATGGATTCGATTCCAGCATTTGCCGCAGACTGGGCCGGCCGGGATAGACGACGATCTCCACCTGGTTCGATTCGCGAATCCCCGCACGCTTCTTCGCCCGGGCCAGCGCTTCCTCGATGCCGCCCAGCGCATCCACCAATCCATTGCGTGCCGCCTGCGCACCAAGCCACACTCTGCCTTCGGCGACGGCGGCGATCTCTTCCACCTTGCGATGGCGTCCTTCGGCCACCTGCTTGACGAACGCCTGATACTTCTGGTCGAGCGAGCCACGCAGCTTCGCCCGCTCCTCGGCCGTAAGCCCATGGGCATCGGAATCGATGGCGGCGAATTTGCCCCGCGTGAGTACCTGCCGCGTCAGCCCCAGCTTGTCATAGAGCCCCGTCAGGTCGAGCTTGCCGTAAAAGATACCAATGGAGCCCGTGATGGTCTGCGGATAGGCCACGATCTCGGCGCCCGCCATTGCGATCGCGTACCCGCCCGACGCCGCGGCATCGGACATGGAAACGACGATGGGCTTCTTCGCCGACAGCAGCTTCAACTCGCGCAGCATCTCATCAGAGGCCAGCGCGTCGCCGCCCGGTGAATCGATGCGGAGGATCACGGCCTTGATGCTACTGTCGCCCGCCACCTCGCGCACGATTTTCGAAAACGCCCGCGGCTCGAGAATATCCTCGGCGATGCCCGGGATGGGCGACCGTAGAATCTCTCCTTCGGCGATCAGGAAAGCGATTCGTTCGGGACCCGAAAGCCGCAGCGAGAGCGCGGGCACATATTGATAACGGCCCGCGTCCAGGCGGGATTCCGATTGCGCCTCAGGCAGAACCTCGTCTTCAAATTGCAGCGCGTCCACCAGACCGGCGCTCAGGGCCGCCTCGGCCAGGAACGGGCCTTGATCGATGAGGGTGCGAACGTCCTCCGGCTTCTTCTTGCGTCCCTGGGCGATGGTTTCGGTGAGATCGGCGAACCGCGCGTCCAGCAATTCGTTCATCACCTGCAGCGTGGTCTCCGACATCGCGCTGCGCGTGAGCGTATCCGGAGCGTCCTTGAACTTTCCGATCGCTTCGAACTCCGGCACGATGCCCAATTTGTCGAGCGCGCGGCGTGCATAGAGCAGCTCCGCGCGCAGTCCCTTGAGGTTCAACAGATCGCCCGGCGCCATCGTAATCTTCCCGGCCGCCGTGGCCAGGTAGTAATCGCGCGCCGAAGGCGTCCGCAGCAGCGCGGTCACGGGCTTTCCCGTGGCGCGGAATTTTTCAAGCGAAGACCGGATCTGCGCCAGTTTCGCCCAGCCGGCCGAGACGCCCTCGGGCGCGACAATCAGTTCGCGGATGCGATCGTCGGCCGGCGCCTTGCGCAACACGTCCCACACATCGAACATCGTGAGACTGGCCGGCTGCTCGCCCGGCCAGGCGAACGGCCGCTTCTCCGGGATCTCGCCGCTCAGCCGCAGCACCAGCGTGGAACCGGCGCGCACCTTGGGCGCCCGTTCGGATCCACGCAGAAACAAGTAGATCGACGAAGCCGCAAACAGCGCCAGCAGCGCGATACCGGTCACAAGGCCGATGAGAAAATTCCGCATCGCGGCCGGCTTAAGCGCCCTGCAGAATGCGCTCGAAGCGGTCGTTCACATCCTTGAGATAGGCTCCATCGCCGCCCGAAAGCTCCACCGTGGCCGAGCCCTTATACCCGATCTCGCCAAGCGCGGCGTGGATCTCTTTCCAGTCGATGTCGCCATCGCGCAGGTTCACGAAATCGGCCACGCGTTTCTTGATCGAAGCATCCTGGCGGAAGCTGAAATCCTTGAAATGCAGTTTGACGATGCGCTTGCCGAGCGTGCGGATCCAATCCTGCGGGTAGCCGTAGAGAACCACGTTGCCCACATCGAAGTAAGCACGCACCCACGGGCTCTTGAAATCGTCCACGTAGCGCGCGAATTCAAGCGGGCTCAAAAGAAACTTGTTCCAGACCTCTTCCACCGCGATGACCACCTTCAGCTTTTCCGCCAGGGGAATCATCTTGCGGATCTCGGCCTGCGACCGCTTCCACGCATCGCCATAGCTGGTCTTGCCATCGACCACCGCGGGCACCAGCAGCACCGTATCGGCGCCCCATTCATTGGCATTGCGCAGGCTGGTCTCCATGCCGGAAACACATTTGCCCACCACTTCCTTATCCGGTGAACTGAGCGGGAAGCGCCAGTGATCGCTGTTCATCACCGAATGGATGCGCAGTCCGGTAGCCTCGGCAGCTTTGCGGATGTCGCCCGCTTCCTTGGGATCGGCGACAGTGCCGATCTCGATCTCTTCAAAGCCGCAGTCGCGTGCCAGCTGGAAGCGATCCTTGAAAGCCAGGTTCTTGGGCAGCATGCTGAGAAGGACGGCCTTCTTGATGGGCAGGCGGCCGGTGGCGGAATAGGCGGCGAGTGACGCCGAAGCGGCGAGGAAAACACGACGGTTCATTTAGGACCCTCGTGGCTATTTTACTTGACCGATACGGTGGCGGTTGCCGGGCTGTTGCGGCCGGACATGGAAATGACGACGGAAAGCTCCTTGCCCGCTCTGGCGCCGCTCGGAACGGTGACGCTCAATTGCGCCAATCCACCTAGCGATCCGGGAACGGCGGTGGCCGAAAGAACCGATGCCGCTTCCCCTCCGATAGTGACCGATGGCGTCGCCACCACGTTGGGTATCGGCGTCGAGCCTACCAGCGTCCCATCGGTGGCGGGCGCAGGCGTCAGCGCTCCGGCTCCGGTGATATAGAGGATCAGCACGCCGCCCTTGGGCGCCGGGTTCGCCGCCGTATTGAGGCTAAAGACCTCCGTCGTCTGGTTGTAGTTGAGCGCGGCGGCTTGCCCGCGTCCCGAACTGTCGACCGTGAAGACGCCGGGATCGGTGGGCACGCCTGCGTACACGAAGTCGGCGGAGGCGATCGAATTGTAGGTGACGCGCATGCGCTGAACCGGAGAGAGCCCGATCGAGAACGGCACTTGGCAGTTGATGAGGTTGGCGGAAATGGCGATCAGTGGCGCCGGGATCCACGTGCCCGGGAGAATCTCGAACTCAACCGTCGCTGCCGGCGAGCCCAGCGTGGTCGGATAAACGTTGCCCGTTGGCGACGCGCCGATGGCGGTGCCAGGCCCCAGTCCGGATCCGAAAATCGAGATGATCTCGCCCGGCGCCAGCGCCGTCCCCGATGTATCGCTGGTGAAACTGGCCGCATTCACCACCGATTGAATCCGCGGACCCGGCGGCGCCACCGTGAATGGCAACTGATTCGAAGCGGGCTGGGGGTTGTTGAGCACCGTTACCTGTAGCGTGGCGGCCGTGGCCAGCAGCGCCTTCGGAACCACCGCCAGCATGACCTCGTTTGAAATCCAGGTCGCCGTGAGATCGGTCGTATTGGCCCGGACCGCCGATGCCTTGAAAAGATGGCTGCCGCGAATGGTGATCGTCGCGTCTTCGGACCCGATCGAAGCCGCGTTGGGCCAGATCGAGGTCAGCACGGCCGTGCCCGGCGTCACCGTCAGCGTGACGCTGATCGTCAACGTCTTATTGACGGCCGTCAGCGAAGTGAGCGTGATCCTTCCGGCATACGTTCCCGGCGAAAGCCCGGTGGTAACCACGGCCGCCGTGATCGTCACCGGACTGCCGGACACCACCGCGCCGACGTTCGGCGTCACAGAAAGCCAGCTTCCTCCGGTGGCCGCGGCGGTGACCGTGAAGGGCTCGCCGTTGGTGGTGATGGCGATGGTCTGCGCCGTAGGCCCGGTGGCCGAATCCGATTGCCAGTTGAAAGTCAGCGCGGCCGGCGCGGCGGCCATCGTCGGCGGCGGATTCCGGACGGTGAAGACTACCGTGGTGGCGGCCGGCGCGGCGGCGCCCACCGCATCGATCTGAATCGTCGTGGTGTAGGAACCGGCAATCAACGACGTCGGGTTGACGCGCGCCGTGATCGCGGTGCCGGTCTTGCCGCTCATCGGCGTCACGATCAGCCACGGCGCGGCCGGCGTCACCGTCGCCGTGAAATCGAGCGCCGTGCCCGCGCCGCTGCGCTTGATCTGAATCGTCTGCGCCGCCGGCAGTTGCGTCCCGCCAATCTGATAGCTGAAGGTCAGGGCCGAAGGCGTGAGCGTCAGCGTGGGAAGCGTTTGTGCTTCGGCCGTAAGCGCCAGGAGGAAGAGAAGCGGCAGCAACATCCGCTTGGCTTATCGGTGTCTGGACCCAAGCGCCGCGCGCCCGCCAAGAACGTGTCAAATCACGCCGGCCTGCTTCAGCTTCACGATCTGCCGCATATCGATGCCGGGATGATACCGGCGCGCTTCCTTGATGTCGCGGCCGGTGACGCCTTGCGACATCGCTTCCGGAATATCTTTGGGGTCGAGAGAAGTGATGTCGTGCTCTTTGAGCTGCCGGAAATAATCGCGGTTGGCCCCGCACTTGGCGAAGCCGATGAACTGCTCGGCCGAGAAGGGGCCGAAGCCGAGTGCGTGAATCTCGGTCACGTCTTCCGGTCTGACGCCGTGCGAAGCGAGCGCGATCAGGTTGCGCAGCGTCAGTTCGCGAAGCCCGGCGGAGGCAAGTCCGCGCACGAACTCCGGCTTGATGCCGTGGTTGCGCAATTCGATCAACTGGTGAGGCGAAGCCTTGCCGAGTCCCGCCGCCGACATCGCCGAGGCGTACTCCGGCGTGATGCCGTTGTTCTTCAATTCGATCAGTTCATCGACGGTCAAACCGCCGTAACCGGCGCTGGCCATGCCGGCGAGATAGCCGCTCTTGGCCTCCACTTGTTCGGGCGGCTGATCTTCCGCTGGCTGTTCGATCGTCACCGGCTCCTCCACCGCCGCCACCAGTTCCGGCCCCTCCGAGCAGATCGCCGCCAGCAGCGCCACCGCGCCAAACGACGCCAATACCTTGGGAATCGAAATACCGGACGCGATGGCGCCCGCGTTCGTCAACAGGCTTTCCACCCGCCGCGTGATGCGCGGCTTGCCGCCTAACGCGCCCGTGGCAAGCAGCAGCGGACGCGACTCGATGCGCAATTCGATCAGGCGGGTCAACGAGGCCGCATACCGGCGGCGCTCGCCCGCGGCTCCGGCCGCCCAGTCGTCGCACGCCATCTCCCGCTCCTGTTCCATGCGGTGAATCACCCACCGCACCGCCGGATGAAACCACAGCGCGGCGCGCAGAACTTGAGCCAGCAGGTTCGTCCAGTCGTCGCGGCGGGCGATGTGTGCCAGCTCGTGCAACAGCACGTGATCCAGCTCTTCGATGGAGAGTTTCGCCGCCAGCCCTACCGGCAGGATGACCGCGGGCTTCAGGAAGCCGGCCGCGATGGGCGATGGCACATCGGACGACTCGAGCAGCCGCACCTGCCGCGAAACGCCGTAGCGCAGCTTCAGATATTCGAACCGTTGCGACTTCGCCGAGACGGCCGAGCGGCGTTTGGCGCGCCGCAGCCATACGTATCCCCACACCAACTGGGCCAGCATGGCCGCGGCCACCGAGCCGGCGGCCGGGATGACGATCGGTCTTAAATCCATTGGCCGCGCGGGCTCGGCCGCAATCGCAGGCGCTCCGGCGCTTGCTTCGGTGGCCGCGGCGGCTGGGGCCGGAAACACCCCGCGCGCTGTATGCCGCTCCGGCGAATACACGAAAGGCAGCAGCATCACCGCGGCCAGCGCGATCCACCACACCGCGAACCGCGTGGCGGCATTGAACCCGCGCCACACGCGAAACAGAACTTCCACCGAAGCCACCACCGCCAGTGCCGGCAGCAAAGTATTGAGAAGCGAGGCGAAGGGAGTCATGATTGGCTGCTTTCGGAAACCAGTTTTTTCAGGCGCCGTAGTTCGGCCGAAGAGATGTCGTCGTCGAGCAGGTTCAGCACAAGCTGTTCCCGCGAGTTGCCGAAAAACCGCGAGAGCAAGTGCCGCAGGGCGCTGCGCCGGGCCTCTTCCGGACCCACCGCCGGATGATATACGAAAGCCCGTCCTTCCTTGATGTGCGTCAGGAATCCTTTTTCTTCGAGAATGCGCATCGTGGTGAGAACCGTCGAGTACGCCAGGTCGATGTCGGAGGGCAGCGAATCCACCACGTCCGCCACGGTGACCGGCCCCTTCTTCCACACCACCTGCATCAGGCGCAACTCGGCATCGGTCAGATGAGACGTCCGCTTGCGTGCCATTGTAACTATTAAGAAAGTAATAGTTAGCGGGCCCGGCTGTCAAGTTCTTTGATAAAATTGCCGCCGTGCTCATCCCGATTTTGTTGCTTTCCCTCACTGGCGCCACCGCCGGCGAGGTGCGCGTGGCGGGCGTCCGGCAGCGGGTCGAAATCCTGCGCGACAAGTGGGGCGTGCCGCACATCTACGCGCAGTCGCCCGAGGATCTGTTTTTCGCGCAGGGCTATATGGCGGCCCGCGACCGGTTGTTTCAGATCGATCTCTGGCGGCGCGAGAATACAGGCAAGCTGGCCGAGGTTCTGGGACCCGCCGCGATTCCGCGCGATCGCATCGCCCGGCTGGTGCGCTATCGCGGCTCGTGGGAAACCGAGTGGGCCAGCTACTCAAGCGACGCTAAAACCATCGTCACGTCGTTTGTGGCCGGGATCAACGCCTACATCAGAAGCCTGAACGGGAAGTATCCCCTCGAATTCCGGCTCGCCGGATATCGGCCGGGCGAGTGGGTGCCCGAAGACGTGGCGGGCCGCGTGGCCGGCCTTCTGATGACGCGCAACCTGGCGCGCGAAGTGGAACGCGCCATCGATGTGCGCGACCATGGCCTTGAAACGGCCGCCCGCGTGCGCCCCCCCGATCCGTTTTTTCCACTCACCGTGCCCGCCGGGCTCGATCTGAATGCGATTCAACCGGCCATTCTGCGCGACTACAATTTGGCTATCGCTTCAGCGCGCGTCGATCCGGAGCAGCAGGGCAGCAACAACTGGGTGATCGACGGCACACTGTCGGCGACGGGCAAGCCGCTGCTGGCCAACGATCCGCACCGGCCCATGAAGATTCCCTCGCTGCGCAAGACCTGGCACCTGGTGGCCCCGGGCTGGAACGTTTTCGGCGCCGGCGAGCCCGCTTTGCCCGGTATCGCGCTCGGCCACAACGAAGACGTCGCCTTCGGCTTCACCATCGTCGGCATCGACCAGGCCGACCTCTACGTCGAAAAGGTCCATCCCACCGATTCAAACCAATATTGGTACAAGACCGGCTGGCGCAAGATGGAAGTCGAGCGAGCCGGGATCGCCGTGAAAGGCCGCCCGCCCGAGACGGTGGAGTTGAAATATACGCTGCACGGACCCGTGATCTACGAAGAAGCGAAAACGCGGCGCGCGTTCGCCTTGAAATGGGTCGGCGCCGAGCCGGGCGGGGCAGGATACTTAAGCGCCCTGGGCGTATCGCGTGCCCGCGACTGGCGGCAATTCCAGAAAGCGGTCGACGTGTACAAAGTGCCGTCGGAAAACATCATCTATGCCGACCGTTCCGGCAACATCGGATGGATCGCTTCCGGCTTCGCGCCAATCCGCTCCAACTGGAGCGGCCTGCTGCCTGTACCCGGCGACACCGGCGCGTTCGAATGGTCGGGCTACCTGCCCGCCGCGCAGCACCCTCAGGAGTTCAATCCGCCGCGCCATTGGATCGCCACCGCCAACCACAACATCTTGCCCAAAGACTACAAACATCAGCTCTCGTATGAATGGGCTCAGCCCTACCGCGCGCGCCGCACGATGGAAATGCTCTCGGAGAAGAAGAAGTTCACCGTCGGCGATTTCGTCCGCATGCAGCAGGATGTGACCAGCATGCTGGCGCGCGACCTTCAGCGCATTCTCGAAAAACACACCCCACCCGAAGGACCGCTCGGCGATCCGTGGAAGAGCGTCATGGGATGGGACGCGCGCATGACCGTCGATTCGATTCCCGCTTCCATCTTCGCCGCCTGGATCGCCCGCCTGCCGCAGCAACTGGAGCGTTCCCCCGCCGCGGCGCGCATGGAGCCGGTGACGGCGCTGAAGATGGCCGCCGCCAAACCCGAAGCATTGCGTGCCGCCTTGCAGGCCGCCGTCGGGGATCTGGAAAAGGCTTTGGGCGCCGACCGCTCCAAGTGGCAGTGGGGCAAGCTGCACACGATCCAGTTCGAGCATCCGCTCAGAGCGAAGCAGTTCGACCGCGGCCCCATCGGCAGGCCCGGCGACGGCAACACGGTCAACGCGGCGAGCGGCAATAACTTCAAGCAAACGGCGGGCGCCTCCTACCGGCAGATCTTCGATCTGGCCGATTGGGATCGCTCCGTGATGACGAACGTGCCGGGCGAATCGGGCGATCCGTCGAGCCCTCACTACAGCGACTTAATCGAAGGGTGGGCCGCCGGCCAGTATCATCCCATGCCCTACACGCGCAAAGCGGTGGAAGCCGCCACGGTGGAACGGATCCATCTGATGCCGTGACCGATTATGTTCGCGCGGTGCTGGCCGCCGTGCGCTCGATTCCGCGCGGCAAGGTTGCCACCTATGGCGATGTGGCCGAAGCGGCGGGCTTCCCGTTCGCCGTGCGCGGAGTGGCCACCGCGCTGCGCCTCTCAACGCCCGGCGTGCCGTGGCATCGCGTATTGGCGGCCGGCGGCCGGATCGCCCTCAAAGGCTCGGGCGCCCTCGAACAGCGTGTGCGGCTCGAATCGGAAGGCGTGGCGTTTCGCGGCGCGCGCGCCGACTTGGCCGGCCACCGCCACAAATTCCGCAAACGTCAGAAATGAAATTGAAGAGTGAACTGCATGGTGCGCCCTTCATTCAGCGTATTGGTGATCAGGCCGAATGCGGGTGAGGTGAGGTCGGCGTTCGGTTCGGCGAACTGCGGCGTATTGGTCAGGTTTACCGTCTCCGCCCGCAGCACCAGCGACCGGTCCGACGGCAGCTTCCAGGCGCGGGAAACCGCCGCGTTCCCGTTGCGTATGCCGCCGCGCCGGAACGTATTGCGCCCCAGGTTGCCGCGGCCTTCGCCGGGCGTCATGTAGCGGAAAGCCGCGCGCGGCAGCAGCGCGATGGATGTATCGGGATTTCCGATGGTGCGGCCGAGAATCGAAGGATCGGCGATGTGCGGCCGGTCGCCGTTGGACCCATCGACATTGCCAAACCCCGGCGCATCCGAGCCCGACAGCACCTGAAACGGCATGCCCGTCTTGGCGAGCCACACCGCCGAAACCGACCAGTTGCGAATCAGCGCGTGCCGCCCTGGAATCGAATATTGCCAGCGCACCAGCCCCGCGTGCGTTTGATCGAAATTGCTGGGCCCCTTGAGATCGGCGCGTACGCCGGTTTCCATCTGGGACACGCCGTTTCTCGAATCGTCGCCGGCCGCCGTATTGGTGTAGCCGCCATTGGAATCGATCGCCTTGCTCCACCAGTAAGACGCATCGACGGTCATGCCTTTCCAGGCAGGCAGAATCAACGTGGCGCGACCGGCGTCGAACGACGCGATGCCGGAATTTTCCACCATCCGTACTTCATTGAAGCGCCGGTCCGGCCGGCGCGCCGAAATCGTCGCCGTCGTCAGTGGAATGCCCGGCACATCCACAGCCCGGTTGGCATGGCGCATGTACAGCAGGCTGCTCATGCGGCTGCCGACATAGCCCACCTGCAACCGCCAGTTCTGACGCACCGCGCCTTCCCAGGCGAAGTTGAGCTGATGCGCATAAGGCGTGCGAATCGTATCCGGAACGTTGAACAGCGTAGTCTGTGCGTTCGGTCCCACGGCGATGCCGCGCAACGGATTCAGAAGATCGGGCGTGAACACTTCGATCTTGTAAAAGGCCGGCGCATTCCAGCGCAGTTGCTGCAGCGCCACGGCGAACAACTCCCCGTAGTGCAGCCCCCAGGAACCGCGAATTACGCCCCATCGGCCAAGCCTCTGAGCGAAGCCTGCGCGTGGCGCCAGATTGTTGCAGTCGCAGCCATAATTGACCGCCGTGAGGCCATTCACCTCCGTCAGACCTAGCACCGGCTCATAGCGCACGCCGAAATGCACCGTGAGCGAGGGCTTCACCTGCCAGACGTCGCCGGCAAAGAATTGCGGCTCCCACCGGCGGAAGCCGCGTGCCAGCGGACCGATGCCGGTGGAGAAGCGGCTCGGAACGCCCAGGCGGAAATTGGTAATGGCATCGCGTCCGAAATCGTTCCGGAAATAGGTGTTGCCGCGGTTGCTCGACGACTCGCTGCCGTTGTTCTGCATGCGCGTCAGCTCGCCGCCGAGCGTGAAACTGTGCGCGCCGCGAATCAGCCGCCCGAGCGCTGCCTGGCGAAACCGGTTCTGCACGCGATCGAGAGGAATGTTCGCGCTCGGACCGAGCATGGTCCACGCCGTGCCGATCTGCACCTGCTGGCCTACGGCGTTCGGCTCCGGCGCCAGCAAGGAGTGGACTCGTCCGAACCCCAACGAAACCTGCAGCAGGTTGCGGGCGTCGAACGCCCGTTCCCAGGTCAGCCGCGAATCATGCGAGCGTGTCGAGGTGTCCGGGTTCTGGCCCGCCACCAGTTGGAAAGCGTCCACGTTTTGCGTGGTCCAGTTGTGACGCCAGGTCAGCCGGTCATGCGGCGTAAGGGAAAAATCCCAGCGAACGCCCGCCGCATTCGTGTCGATCGCCTGCGTGGCGTTGGTATTCAGGGCCCGTTCGTTCACGTCGGGCCGGTTGGGCAGGGCGGCGGGATAGGCGGCCAGCCACCGCTCGAGCAGAGCGCGTACCGCCGGATCGCCGGTGAGCGGTGCGCGCTCCTCCGGCTTCGGCACCAGCACGTTCCCATTCACATTGCCGCGAATCTTCTGCTGCGAGCCTTCGAGCGAAAGAAATCCAAAACGGCCGAGCGGCGACCCGACGACGAATCCATAGTTGTTCTCGCGCGCCGGCTTCACGCCACCCGCCTGAAAGAAACTGCGCGAAGTGAAAACGCTATTGCTGTGCGTGCCGTAAAGAGTCCCGTGGATGCCCCGGTTTACCTTGCGCCCGGCTAAGTGCAGCGGCGATGTGGGCGCGTTGCCGAACTCCACGCCATAGTAATTGCGCGGAGGCTCGAGCATCGGCGAAATCGTCGCCGTCGTGCCTAGCCGCAGGTTCAGTTCCTTCAGCGCGTTATTGTCCACCAGGTTGAACTGAACGTTTTCGTTGCGGCGGCTTTCGCCCGCCTGCGTGTCCGCCTTGCCCAGCAGGTTCAGACCGGCCGGCGCGGCAGCCTGTGCCGAAGGCGTGGGAACCGACTTCTTTTCCTGCGCGGCGCACTCCAAAAGCAGCGCCAGAATCCATGCGATCATCCGGTAGCTTCAAGTATCCAACATTCAGGGTTTAGCGGTGCAGTACGATTTCAAGAGACTCCATGAACGACCGATACGCCACTTCCCGAGCCCTGCTCGAACGCGCCGCCCAATCCCTCACCGGCGGTGTCAGCAGCCCTTTCCGCGCCCGCGTGCCCGTTCCGCTTTATTTCAAGGACGCCGCCGGACCGCGCCTGTGGGACGTGGATGGCAACGAATACATCGACTACGCGCTGGCGTGGGGACCGCTGATTCTCGGCCACAAGCATCCGGCTCTGGTCGACGCCATGCGGCGCCAGGCGGACCGTCCGCATCTTTACGGCGCCCAACATGAACTGGAGTATGAAGCGTCGGAGCGCGTGCAAAAGATGGTCCCCTGCGCCGAGCGCTGCGCCTTCACCTGCAGCGGCAGCGAGGCCGTGGCGGCCGTGATGCGCCTGGCCCGCGGCTTCACCAACCGGCCGCGCATTCTGCGCTTTGAAGGCCACTACCACGGCTGGCACGATTCGGCGCTCATCAGCTACCGGCCCGATCCGCAAAAAATGGGCCAGGCCGAAGCCCCCTGCCCAACCATCGATTCCAAGGGACAGGTGGCCAATTCCGTCGAGAACGTCTTCGTCGCGCCCTGGAACGACGTACCCGCGCTCGAGCGCATCTTTGCCAGGCACGGCGATGAG
>CADEFT010000065.1 GCA_902826685.1 uncultured Acidobacteriota bacterium | reverse complement strand
CGGTGGAAGCCATGGCTCCGCGGCGGTTTCTACGACGGCTCCGGCGACGCCGATCCGGCCGACTCTCGTCACGGCACCTTCTTCCAGGTGCTGCCCACTCCGCGCCCGTTCGCGCGGTTCCCTTTCTTCAACATGATGAACAATCGCGACCGGTTCGGGATGCTCATTCTGCGGCCGCACGCGAAAGTGACCCTCTCGACCGAAGTGCATAGTCTGGCCCTCAGCCAACGCAACGACCTGTGGCTGCAGGGCGGCGGCATTTTTCAGCCCTGGACCTTCGGCTACGTGGGACGCGCCGCCAACGGCGCCCGTTCGCTGGCCAATCTTTATGACACTGGCATCGAATTTCGGATGCGCCCGGATGTCACCGTCTCTGGATATGTGGGCGTTGCCCAGGGGTTGGCGGCCATCCGGTCGATCTACCCGGGCGGCCAGCAGGCGGTCTTGGGTTATCTGGAAGTCCTGTACCGGTTTTAGCGAGTGGGCGCGGAGGTTGGGGCAATTCGCGCTCACTTCTCATCCGATCCGGGTGAAATCGCGCGGTTTGCATTCATTGAGTGCCCCTCCAAGGTGGCCCAAGGATTGCACAGAGAAAGCGGACAACGGTTGTCTGAGATAGATGATTAACAAGACCACAATCCTCGCTGTGCGCACGCTGGTGCATTTGGCCCGCGAACGAAACAACTCAGTTCGATCGCCCCGCCAGATCGCCGATGCGCTCGGCGAATCGCCCAGCTATCTGGCCAAAGTAACGCGGCTCCTGGGGCGAGCCGATATCACGCGCGCCGACAAGGGCACGCACGGCGGCGTTTACCTGAGCCGCCCACCCCGCGAGATCACGTTGCTGGAAATTGTGGAGGCCTGTCAGGGCGCCATCGTCGGAGACTATTGCAGGTCGAACTGCGACAAGCGGCTCATCTGCTCTTATCACGCCGCTGCCGAAGAGCTGCGCGCGGCGATGGTTGGCGTACTCTCGCAGTGGACTTTAGCCCGGCTGATGGAAAGAACCAGTTCGAGCAAGGCGATGGACTTGGGCGGCTTGGTGTGCCTGATGGCAGGCCGCCAGCCCATGAATGCCGCAATGAGGTGAAGGCTGAAATGTTGCCGCTCCGCGTTGAGATTCCGGGCGATGGCTACCACGCAGGTTTGATCTCCTGCCAGGCGGCTTGTCCGGTTCACACCGACGCGCGGGGCTATGTGCGGGCGATCGCCGAGGGGCGTTTCGAAGAAGCCTATCTGATCGCACGCGGGCCGAATCCGTTTGCCTCGATCTGCGGACGCATTTGCGGCGCGCCCTGCGAAGCAGCGTGCCGGCGGGGCAAGGTGCCGCGTGTGGACGATGACGGCCACTTCGTCGCGCCCGATCGTCCGATTGCGATTCGTGCCTTGAAGCGGTTTGCCTGCGAGACAGCCGGGCCGGATGGCGGCGGATCACCCACCGAACTGCTTAAGAAAATCACGAACTTCACCCCGCCCGTGTCGGCGCAGATTGACGAGATGGCGGCGCTAGTGCGCTCGTGCGTCGATGGCCGCATCCGCAAAGGGAACGGTGAGCGCGTGGCGGTGATCGGCGCCGGACCGGCGGGTCTTTCCGCGGCGCATGACTTGGCTTTGCTTGGCTTCCGGCCGGTGGTCTACGAAACCGAACCCGTACCTGCGGGAATGCTCTCAGTAGGCGTGCCCGCCTATCGTTTGCCGCGCGAGGTGATCCAGCGCGAGGTGGCCGTCATTCAGGCGCTTGGCGTTGAACTGCGCTGCGGCGTCACCATCGGCAAAGAAATCACGTTTGCAGACCTGCGGCGGGATTCAGCGGCCATCATCGTGGCCGTGGGCGCGAAGTCTTCGCGCGCGTTGGGGCTACCCGGCGAAGGCGGGCCGCGGGTGTACGGCGGTGTGGATCTGTTGCGCGCGGTTTCGCTCGGCGAAAGCATCGACATCGGCCGCGAAGTGGTGGTGGTGGGCGGCGGCAATGTGGCTTACGACGTGGCACGCACGGTGGTCCGGCAAATCGCCTATGACACGGCCCGTACGGCCGCGCGGCTGGCCGGCACCTCGCGCGTGGTGCTTGCCTCGCTCGAAGGGCTCGAGGAAATGCCCGCCGACACGATGGAAATCGTCGAAGGCGACGAAGAAGGCGTGGAGCGTCTCAACGGCTGGGGCCCCGTGGAGATCGAACGCGACGAAGCCGGGCAGCCGCGCGCGGTGGTGTTCCGCAAGTGCCGGCGCGTGTACGACGAGAACCGCCGCTTCTCGCCCGTGTTCGACGATGCGGATCGCCGCTCGATCCCGTGCGACACCGTGCTGCTGGCTGTGGGCCAGGCGCCGGCGCTCGGCTTTCTCGACGACGGGGGCACGGATGTGGAGATGGCGCGGCCGGGTTGGCCGAAGTCCGATGCGGTGTCGCTTGCCACCAGTGCGCCGGGCATCTTTGTGGCGGGCGATCTGGCGCACGGCACGCGGCTCCTGATTGACGCGGTGGCGTCCGGGAAGAAGGCCGCGCGTTCGGTGTATCAATTTCTCACGGGCACTACGCTCCAATCCGAGATCGTCACCACGCATGCCGTGCTGGAGCGTTACCGCCGCGAGCGGGGCTATGAATCGATCCGCCGCCAAGCCGTGCCGGTGTGCGAACCCGCCGAGCGGTTGCATCACCCGGACACGCTCGTTGAACTCGGTTACTCCGCCGAACAAGCCCAGCGCGAGGCGTCGCGCTGTCTCGATTGCGGCGTCACGCCGGTGTTCGACGGCATGCGCTGCGTTCTGTGCGGCGGCTGCGCCGACGTATGCCCGACGCAATGCTTGAAGCTGGTCGCGCTCGCGGACCTGTCGCCGGACCTCGCACTCGGCGATGCCGCCGACCGCGAACACGACTCGGCAATTTTGAAAGACGAAGACCGCTGCATTCGCTGCGCGCTCTGCGCCATGCGCTGTCCCGTTGAGGCCATCTCGATGGAACGCGCCATCACCCAATCCAGTTGGAGGTGCCAATGACCGTCATCCCCGGAAACTCGAAGTCACGCCTGGATCCCGAACCGATGCCGCGGCGGGACTGGCTTGGCTTGACGGCGTTGTGGTCCACGGCGTCGGCGCTGCTGTTCGGTGTGCTGGGCGCCCTGCGTCTGCCGAAGGCCGCCGTGGTGGCTGCGCCGTCGAAGTCCTTCAAGATCGCCTTGCCGGAGGCGCTGCCGGCCGGTGAAGCGCTGGTGCCCCCGGGCCGCGCGGTGGCGGTGTATCGCGATGGCGAAGGCGTCTACGCCATCTCCACCATCTGCACGCATCTCGGTTGTGTGGTGAAGCCCAATGCCGAAGGCTTCGAATGTCCGTGCCACGGTTCGCGCTTCGACGCGGCGGGCGGGGTGATCAAGGGCCCGGCGCCGCGCGCGCTGCCTTGGCTGCAGGTGCGCGTCAGCGGCGCTGACGTGCAGATTGACGAAGGCAAAACGGTGCCCAATGGCACCAAGGTGAAGGACGCATGACGCCGGCGATGACCGAATTCGTCGACAACCTCCGGGCGGCGCCGCGCCGTATCCTGGAGACCGCCTTTCGCGGCGGCGCGCCCAAGACCGACCGCACACGGTCCACGTTCATCTTCGGCAACGTCTTCCTGCACCTGCATTCGGTGCGCGTACATCGCTGGACGCTGCGCTGGTCCACCACGATGGGGCTGGGCATCGCCTCCACCGCGGCGTTTCTCATCACACTCGTCACGGGCGTGCTGTTGATGTTCTACTACAAGCCCTATCCGGACGTGGCGTATCAGTCCATTAAGGACATTCACTTTGTCGTGCCCACGGGCCGCTTCATGCGCAACATCCACCGCTGGGCGGCCAACGTGATGGTGGTGTGCGTGCTGCTGCACATGGCGCGCGCGTTCTACACGGCGTCATACCGCAAGCCGCGCGAGTTCAACTGGCTGGTGGGCATGGGCCTGCTGTCCATCACACTCGGGCTCTCATTCACCGGCTACCTGCTGCCGTGGGATCAACTGGCGTACTGGGCCATCACGATCGGGGCGAACATCGCACAGTCGCCGCGCGAGATCACCGACGCGCTGGAGATCACCGAGTGGTTCGATCCGGGCGGCTTCCAGCGCGCGCTGCTTTTGGGCTCAGAGATTGTGGGCGAAGAAGCCCTCATCCGCTTCTACCTGCTCCATGTGATGGTGTTGCCGCTAGCGCTTGTCTTCTTGATGACGATTCATTTCTGGCGCATCCGCAAGGATGGCGGCCTCGCGCGCCCGGACGACGCGGACCAGCAGTTGCAAGCTCCCGGCGGCGACGTGTATCCGGTCTTCACGCAAGCGCCAGAGAAAACATATCAACTGGCCGCCATCGTGCGCGGACGCACTCCCGCCGTGGGCCGCGGGCCGGAGAACACCGTGCCCGCGATGCCGCACCTGTTCTACGCCGAACTGGGGGTGTTGATGTTCACGCTACTGATATGCGTGGCGCTGTCGCTTGTTTCGGACGCGCCGCTGAAGGAACTGGCCAACCCCAGCGTGCCGGAGAATCCCGCGAAAGCGCCGTGGTACTTCCTGGGCCTCCAGGAACTGGTGGCCTTCTCCGCCTTCACCGGCGGCATCGGGGTTCCCAGCATTGTGCTGCTGGGCCTGGGGTTGATTCCGTATCTCGACCGTGAGTCCACCGGCACGGGCCGGTGGTTCGGCGGCCCCGGCGGTTGGCCGCTCGTCCGGCGCGCGCTGCTGGTGGGCTTCGGCGCGGCCCTCGCCATTGAAGCGCTGGTGATCCGCTTCGGCTGGATTCGCGAGTGGTTCCCCAGTGTGGGGCAACTGGTGGTTACGGCCATCAATCCGGGCACGCTGCTTACGCTGATCTACGGCGCCTACTCAGTCTGGCTGGTGAAGCGCTACAACTCGGCGCGGGCCGGGGCCCTGGGTTTGTTCACCTGCTTCCTGTGCGGCTTCCTGGTGCTCACCATCATCGGCACGTATTTCCGTGGACCCAACTGGGTCTTCTACTGGTCGCCCGGGCAATGGCCCAAACATTGAGGAACGCCACGCCATGAACAAGAACAAGCTTCTGCTGCTCGGCTCCAGTCTCGGCGTGCTGGTGTTGTTTGCCACTGCGGCCGTTCAGGAAAATTTCTTGCGCGGCTGGCGGCGCGTGCAAGCCGCCGGACGCACCGACGCCGGCGCGATTCCAGTGCAGTTGCGGCAGGTGGTGAACCAGAGCCTGCGCACGGCGGACCGTTGCACCACGTGCCACGTGACCATGGGTCCGGGGGAAGAAGCCGTGACGGGCGGGCCGCTTTTCAAGAAGCACCCGCCCGTGACGCATGACCCGGCGGTGTACGGCTGCACGGTCTGTCACGGCGGACAAGGCGCTGCCACCGACAAAGAAGACGCCCACGGTGACGTTCATTTCTGGCCGGAGCCGATGATCCCGGTGAAGATGTCCGAGGCAGGGTGCGGGACGTGTCACGCCGCGCCTGGCATTCCGGCGCGTGCTGAACTGCGTGCGGCGCAGGCGGTGTTTGAGCGGCTGGACTGCCGCGCCTGTCATCGCGTGGATGGCCGCGGCGGCACGATCCGTCCCGATGGCGGCGGCATGGAAGGACCGGATTTAACGGGCATCGCGGTGAAGGGGTGGGACGCCGCCTGGCATGACAAACATGTGGCCAAAGCGGCGCAGTCCGCCAGCGGGCCCTGGAAGACCTCGTTTGCGCCCGTCTCGGCGGACGACCAGGCGACGGTGACGCGGTTCCTCCAAACGCGTTACGGCGCCTCGCGCCTCACCGAAGCGAAGTCCACGTTCTTCAGCTACGGTTGCCTCGGCTGCCATCGCGTGTCCGGCGTGGGTGGCGACGAAGGGCCAGACCTCACGCGCGCCGGACAGAAGGATCCGGGGCAGGTGGACTTCACGCATGTGCCCGAGGGGCACGGCCTGACCAACTGGGTGGCTGAACATTTCCGCGCGCCGGGCGCCGTGGTGGCGGGGTCAAAGATGCCGCCCGCGTCTGCGCCGGAAGCCGATATAGAGCAACTCACGTTGTTCGTCCTCTCCCTGCGCCGCCGTGAACTGCCCGGCGCCTACATGCCGAAAGATCGCATCGAGGTGGCGCGAATGGGACGCCGCGAGTTTGCCGCCGATGGCGCGACGATCTACGGCGCGTTTTGCTCAGGTTGCCACGGGCTCGACGGCCTCGGCCGCGTGACGGGCGACGAGGTGTTCCCATCGATTGCGCATCCGGAGTTTCAGAAACTGGCGACCGACAAGTTTCTCACCGAAACGATCGCCAAGGGCCGGCCCGGGCGCCGCATGCCGGGCTGGAACAAAGAAGGCGGCTTGCGGCCCGAAGAGATCGCGGCCGTGGTGGCGCATCTGCGCACGATGGCCGGCGTACCGGCGCGGACGCAGGAAGACACGTGGATGGCGGCGGCCGAGCCGATGACGGGCGACCCGCTCTATGCTGCCTCGTGCGCCGGTTGCCACGGCCACAAAGGGCAAGGCGGGAAGGGTCCCGCGCTCGCCAACCGCGCGCTGCTCGAAGCGGCATCCGACGGCTTCTTGCGCGACACGATTACGAAGGGGCGGCCAGGCAGCGTGATGCCGGCCTTCGGCGAGCCCTCCACCATCCACCGCACGCTCACGCCGTCCGACGTCGAATCGATCGTGGCCTATCTCAGGTCCTGGCAAGGGAGATGAAGCGATGAACAAAGACACCAACTCGCGCCGCGCGTTTCTGGCCGCGGCTTCGGCCGCCGGATTCGCGGGCCTCGTGTCGTCGGCGCGCGACGCCTGGGCGCTCGAAGCCGTCACCAATCCGCTGGCGCAGTATCCAGACCGGGGGTGGGAAAAGGCCTACCGTGATTTGTGGAAGTACGACTCCACCTACACGTTCACGTGCGCGCCGAACGACACGCACAACTGCCTGCTCAACGCCTATGTGCGGCAGGGCGTGATCACGCGCATCGGGCCTACGATGAAGTACGGCGAAGCTACGGACCTGAGCGGCAACCGCACCACCAGCCGCTGGGATCCGCGCGTTTGCCAGAAGGGCCTCGCACTCACGCGCCGCTTCTATGGCGACCGCCGCGTGAACGGCTGCATG
This sequence comes from uncultured Acidobacteriota bacterium, assembly GCA_902826685.1. GTDB lineage: Bacteria > Acidobacteriota > Terriglobia > Bryobacterales > Bryobacteraceae > CADEFT01. Next base: position 10,292 of record CADEFT010000065.1, on the reverse strand, counting down.
GTGCGCGCCGGCTTCAAACAGTGGGTGGAGGCGGGCCATCCGCGCGGGTCTGACGGCAAGCCGCCCGAGAAGTACTTCCAGCGCGCGCGCGATCAATGGGTGCGTATGACGCACGCCGAAGCCGCCACGCTGGTGGCCAAGACGCTGAAGAACATCGCCGAGACGTACACAGGCGAAGAGGGCAAGCGCCGCCTGGAAGCGCAGCACTACGACCCGGCTGTCATTGAGGCCACGCAAGGCATCGGCACGCAGGTGATGAAGTTCCGCGGCGGCATGCCGCTGCTGGGCATGACGCGCGTGTTTGGCATGTACCGCATGGCGAACTCCATGGCCCTGCTCGATGCCAAGATCCGCAAGGTGGGCCCGGATCAGGCCGTGGGCGCGAAGGGGTTTGACAACTACTCCTGGCATACCGATCTGCCGCCGGGCCACCCGATGGTCACCGGCCAGCAGACCGTGGAGTTCGACCTGTCGGCCGTGGAGCACTGCAAAACAGTGGTGGTGTGGGGCATGAACTGGATCACCACGAAGATGCCCGACGCGCACTGGCTCACCGAGGCGCGGCTGAAGGGCGTGCGCGTGGTGGTGATCGCCTGCGAATATTCGGCCACGGCTACCAAGGGCGACGATGTGGTGGTGGTGCGGCCCGGCGTGACGCCCGCGCTCGCCTTGGGCATGGCGCATGTAGTGATGCGCGACAAGCTCTATGACGCGGACTACGTGAAGCGCTGGACCGACCTGCCGCTGCTGGTGCGCATGGACACGCTGAAGAACCTGCGCGCCGAAGAGGTGTTCGGTGGCCAGCCCGCCGTGTTGAAGAATACGCAAGTGACGGCCGCAGGCGCCAAGATCCCGCCGGCATTTCAACAAACCGATCAGTTGGTGCCCGACAAAATGCGCGCCGGCTGGGGCGACGCCGTGTGGTGGGACAAGACGACGAACGCTCCGAAGGCTTCCACGCGCGATCAGGTGGGACAGAACTCAAACATCGGCGACCCGATGCTCGAAGGCTCGGTGGAAGTGACGCTGGCCGACGGCAAGAAAGTGAAGTGCCGCCCGATCTTCGATCTGGTGCAGGAGTACGCTGCGCACTTCACGCCCAAAGTAACCGAAGAGCTGACGTGGGCGCCGGCGGCGGCTGTCGAAATGCTGGCGCGGGATATTGCCAAAAATCCCGGCACCACACTGTTTGCCATCGGCATGGGCCCGAACCAGTTCTTCAACAATGACAACAAAGACCGTGATCTGTTCCTGCTGGCGGCCCTCACCGGCAACGTGGGCAAGATCGGCGGCAACATCGGGTCCTATGCGGGCAACTACCGCACGGCACTGTTCAACGGCGCGCCGCAGTACATCAACGAGAATCCGTTTGACCTTGAATTGGACCCTGCAAAGCCGGCGCGGCCCAAGCAGTACTGGCGCGCTGAGTCCGCGCATTACTACAACCACGAAGACCATCCATTGCGCGTGGGCAAGAAGCTGCTTACCGGCAAGACCCATATCCCTGCGCCCACCAAGTCGCTTTGGTTTGCCAACGCGAACTCGATTCTCGGCAACGTGAAATGGCACTACAACACCGTGGTGAACATGCTGCCGAAGATCGAAATGATCGCGGTGAACGAGTGGTGGTGGTCTACGTCGTGCGAGTGGGCCGACGTCGTGTTCGGCGTGGATTCATGGGCCGAGATGAAACACCCGGACATGACGGCTTCGGTCACCAATCCATTCCTCAGCGTCTTTCCGCGCACGCCGATGAAGCGCATCTTCAACACCATCGGCGACATTGAAGTGCTGGCGCTGGTAGGCGACAAGATGGCCGAAGTGACGGGCGACCAGCGCTTCCGCGATTGCTGGAAGTTTGTGCGCGAGGGCCGCACGGACGTTTACCTGCAGCGCATTCTCGACTTTTCGTCCAACACCAAGGGCTTCAAGTTCACCGAATTGGAGGCCCGGGCGAAACAAGGTATTCCCGCGATTCTGCAAAGTCGCACGTCTCCCAAGGCCGTGGGCTACGAGCAGGTGGTGGATTCCAAGCCCTGGTACACCAAGACCGGGCGCCTGGAGTTTTATCGGGGCGAGGATGAATTCATCGCGGCCGGCGAAAACCTGCCCGTGCATCGCGAACCGGTGGACTCGACGTTCTACGAGCCGAACATCATCATCTCGCCCAAACACGAGGCGATGCGTCCGGAGGGTCCGGAAGTCTACGGTGTCGAGCGCTCGGATCTCTCGTGCGAGACGCGTTGCGGGCGCAACGTCGTCTACACCTGGGACGAGGCGAAAAAGACAGCGCATCCGCTGAAGAAGGACGGCTACAAGTTTATCTTCCACACTCCCAAGTACCGGCATGGCGCGCACACGATGCCGATCGACACCGACATGATCGCGGTGCTGTTCGGACCGTTCGGCGATTTGTACCGCCACGACAAGCGCAGCCCGTTCGTCACCGAAGGCTACGTGGACATCAATCCCGACGACGCCCGGCCGCTCGGTGTCGAGGATGGCGATTACGTCTGGATCGACTCAGACCCCGAAGACCGTCCGTTCCGGGGCTGGCAGAACAACAAGCGCGACTACGAATTTGCCCGCCTCCTCTGCCGCGCTCGTTATTACCCCGGCACGCCGCGCGGGGTGACGCGCATGTGGTTCAACATGTATGGCTCTACTCCAGGGTCGGTTGAGGGCCGCAAGAAACGCGCCGACGGCTTGGCCAGGAACGAAGCCACCAACTACCAGGCGATGTTCCGTTCCGGCTCGCATCAGTCGGCCACACGCGGCTGGCTCAAACCAACCTGGATGACTGATTCGCTGGTCCGTAAAGAAATGTTCGGCCAGGCGATCGGCCAGGGCTTCCTTCCAGACGTACACTGCCCCACGGGCGCGCCGCGTGAAGCGATTGTCAAGATCACCAAAGCAGAACCCGGCGGGATCGACATGAAGAGTCCGTGGCGGCCCGTGCAGTTGGGCATCCGCCCCAAGTCCGAATCCGACGCAATGAAGCGGTACCTGGCCGGAGGCTTCTTCGGCGGCAGCACCAACAAGGAGAAAGCGTAATGGCACGCGTCTACAACTGGCAGATTGGCCGCGAGATGTCGTACTGGTATCCCGAGCACCGGCCGCAGAAACAGTTTGCCGCGGTGTTCGATACGAACAAGTGCATCGCGTGCCAGACCTGCACGCTCGCCTGCAAAACCACGTGGACGTCGGGCCGCGGGCAGGAGTACATGTTGTGGAACAACGTGGAGTCGAAGCCCTACGGTTCGTATCCGCTGGCGTGGGACTTGAACCTGCTCAAGAAACTGGACGGCGGCAAATGGAATGGCAGCCGCTATGAAGGGCAGACGATCTTTGAATCGGCCGAAGCCGGCGAGCGGGTGCTGGGCTGGCGGCCGGAGTCGCAGGACTACGCCTACCCGAACGTCGGCGAAGATGACTGCGCCGGGCAGGTGGACGCGGGCGCGTATATGAACTCGCCGCACATGGCGTGGTTCTTTTATCTGGCGCGGATCTGCAACCACTGTACGCACCCCGCGTGTCTGGCGTCGTGCCCGCGCGGCTCCATCTACAAACGGCCCGAGGACGGCATTGTGCTCGTCGATCAGAGCCGTTGCCGCGGGTATCAGGAGTGCGTCAAAGCCTGCCCGTACAAGAAGGTGTTCTTCAACCCGATGACCGGAACATCGGAAAAGTGCATCGCCTGTTACCCCAAGATCGAGCAGGGCATTCAGCCGCAGTGCTTCGTCAATTGCATCGGCAAGATCCGCATGGCGGGCTTCATCAACAAACCCGAGAGCGCGCGGCCGGACAACCCGATCGACTACCTCGTGCATATCAAGAAGGTGGCGTTGCCGCTGTATCCGCAGTTCGGTCTGGAGCCGAACGTCTATTACATCCCGCCCATTCACGTGCCGACGTCGTTCACGCGGCAGATGTTTGGGCCTGGCGTTGATGCGGCTGTGAAGACCTATCGCAACGCAAAGAACGACCCGGATCTGGCCGCGCTCTTGTGCCTGTTCGGATCGAGCGAAATGGTGATGCCGCAGTTCCGCCGCCAAGGCGACATGGTGAGCGGCATCGACGCACAGGGCAACACGGTGGTGCGCGTGCCGATGAACGAACCGGTACATGTGCGGCCCGCTTATGACCGGCTCTATCAGATTCAACGGACAAACTGCCCGTAAGGAGAACGCATGCGATCCCATGCTTTGGTTCTGGTGTTGGCGTTCGCGGCTCTGCCCGCGTGCCGGCAAGTGGCGCCGCTGGCGAGTGAAGTGGTGGCGCTCAAGGTAGCGCAGTTGCCGTCCGCGCCTGGAGACGGCGCCTGGAATGCGGCGAGCGAGTACACGGCCAAACTTTTGTTGCAAGACCTGGTGGATCCGCGCCTGATGAAGCCTTCCACGCAGGAGGTAAAGGTACGGGCACTCACGAACGGCACACAGTTGGCGCTGCGCCTGAGTTGGCTCGATTCGCAGGTGAATGATTTGCCCGGCCCGGGCCGCTTCCTCGATGGTTGCGCCATTCAGATTCCGCGCGCGCTCGAAGCGAACCCGCCGGATCCGCAGATGGGCCAGGCCGGACGCACCGTCGATATCGCGTTCTGGCGCGCGGACTGGCAGGCGACGATGAACGGGCGCAAAGATGAGATTCGCTCAATTTACCCAAACGCCGCGGTGGATCACTACCCGTTCGAAGCCAAGTCACTTGATCCCGGCTCGGCCGCGCAAAGGGAAATGGCGTCACGCTACGCTCCGGCGCAAGCAGTGGGCAACCGGCGCGTGGGCCCGCGCGAATTCCCGGTGGAGGACATGATCGCCGAGGGCCCGGGCACGTTGTCGCCGAATCCAGGAGGCGGATCGCGGGGGCGCGGCGAACGCACGGAAGGCGGCTGGAGCGTTTTGATCGTCCGGAAGGCGCCGGAGGGTTGGGAGCCGAAGATCCGCACGCAAATCGCCTTCGCGGTTTGGGAGGGCTCGGCGAAAGAGGCGGGAGGGCGCAAGATGCGCACCGGATGGGTCCCGCTGTCGATGAAAGAGACCGCGCCATGACCACCCTTGAATTGCCGGTGCGGGAGTTGCTCGGCGAGGCCGCGGACTGGCATTTGATCGGCCTGCTTCTTGAGTGCCCTTCCGCCCAATGGCAGCGGCGCGTCGCGGATCTCGCAAAGGCTTCAGCCGATCCGGATTTGCGCGAAGCGGCGAAGTTGGCAGTAGATCAGGCTAGCGAGGGTTTGTATCATTCGACCTTCGGTCCCGGCGGACCGGCGCCGCCACGCGAGGCAACCCATCGCGATACGCTGCAATTGGGCTATCTGATCGCGGAACTGGAAGCCTACTACGCCTCTTTCGGATACCAGCCCGAGACCGCCTCGTTTGAACCGCCTGACCACGTCGCCGTGGAAACGGGTTTCGTGGCTTACTTGAAGTTTAAGCAGGCTTATGCGGTCGCCTGCGGCGATACCGGAGCCGCCGAAGTCGCGGAGGAGGCCGGCCGGGAATTCGTTCGCGAGCATCTGGCTTCCACGGCCGAACCGCTTACGGCGATGTTGGCGTCTTCCGGAGTTCCCTATCTCGAAGCCACCGGGCGCGCACTGGCGCGCCGCGCCGGGCCGGCGAAGAAGCGATTTCTGGTTTTGGGCGCCGACAGCCTGAACAGAGATGACGACATTTTCGGATGCGAAAGTGAGGAACCACAATCATGACCGCTCACAGTGAAAGGACCGTAGGGGAACTGGCCGCCCGATCTCTCGCGGCGACGCGGGTCTTCGAGGACCACGGCATCGACTTCTGCTGCGGCGGAGCCAAGCCATTCGATGAGGCCTGCCGCGAAAAGCGCCTCGATCCTGCCAGCGTGCTGCTCGAGATCGAATCGGCTATCGCGAAGGAGGCTGCCGCTTCCCAACGCACCGACTGGAACATGGCGCCGTTCGAGACGCTGATCGATCACATTGTCACCAGGCACCACTCGTACCTGCGCGAGGAACTGCCGCGGCTCGCCTCGTGGATCGCTGCCGTCCGCAGAGCACATGGTGAACGCGACGGCGTGCTGCTGGAGCAACTCGACGCGGCTTTCACTGCGATGAAAGACGAACTCGATCAGCACATCCGCAAGGAAGAGGTGGTTTTGTTTCCCGCCATTCTCCGCTCGGAAGGGTGGATTGCGCAGCCCATTGCCATGATGGAGCACGAACACGACAGCGCCGGCCGCGCACTAGACGAGTTGAGACGCCTGACCGGAAACTATCAACAGCCAGCGCACGCCTGCGCCACCTACCGGGCGCTCTACGCCGGCCTCGCTGCGCTTGAGGCAGATCTCCACCTGCACATTCATCTGGAGAACAACATCCTCTTTCCGCGTGCAAAGGCGGAAACCAGCCGGAGCCGCGGATGTTGACCGTCGCCGACCTCATGCGCGGACCACGGCCCGCCGGCTCCGCGCATGACCCGCTGGAACATCTGACGGCCTGTCACCGCCGGGTGGAGCAGCGACTTGAGACGCTGGCCCGCGCCATCGCGGCTCTGCCTCGGCAACGCGAGGAGTCTCTGGCGGCCATTGATTCCGCGCTCTCATTCTTCGCCACCAATGGCGTCCGCCACACCGAGGACGAAGAAATGAGTTTGTTTCCGCGATTGCTGCCCAAGCTCACCGAGAGTGAACGGGCGGTGATCGAGTTGCTGGAACAAGAACACGGCGAAGCCGGGCTTCTCCACTCCGAGTTGGAACGTCTGGCTGTACGTCTCCATCACCGAGGGCCTGACGAAACTGCCATCGAGGCATTCGAAGCTTGCGTCGTCCGCCTGGCCTCCCTTTATGGCCGGCACATCGCGGTCGAGGATACGCAAGTGGCGGGCTTTGCCCGGTCGCGCTTGACCGCTGTCGAACTAACCGAGATCAGCACCGAAATGAAGAGGCGGCGCGGCCAATGAGGGGCAAGCTGGTCGTAGTTGGCGGTCACAGCCGGGGAGTCGGCAAGACCTCGATCATGAATATCATTCTCCGCGCGATGCCGGAGATGGACTGGCACGCGGTGAAGATTTCGAGCCACCGGCACTCCGCACGTCCCGGCCCAATCGCCACGGGAAGTCCGGAACTGCTGCGGCTACCGGACAACGAGTTCGCCTTCGGATTGGCCGGACTCAAATCCATGCTCGAAGACGGCCGCAATCTGCTCGTGGAGTCCAACCGGATAGTTTCGCACCTGGATCCCGACGTCCTCATATTTGTGGTCGACCCATTGAATCCGGACTGGAAGGCAACTTCCGTCCTGTGCCTGAAGCGCGCCGATGCCCTAGTTTTTTCCAATGACGGTTCACTGGCGTTGTCGTTGCCTGCCTTCCGGCTATTGGCCTGGGACAGGCCTCCGCTGGGGTTCGCCGGGTGGCTTAGAGAGCGTCTCTTGAAGTTATCAACGCCGCCGGTTCGGGGTGCCAACGCGACTTGCCCGGCTCCGCCCTGTTTGGGCCAATGTGGCGAGTACCAACGCACCCAAAGCGGCGGTGCTGAGCGTCGTGAGTGCGTGCCGGTGCATCCTGCCCAACCGGGCGTGGAAGAAGCGGGACGATAGTCGTTCTCAAGGCTTTGCAACATGCCTTCGGCGGCGCGGGCACTGGCGCGCGCCACGCTGACCTACAACCCCAATGATGGAGAAAACACAGCTGAGGTAAACACGCGAACATCCGGCGCCACACCAACAAGTTAGGCGTGTCGAAGCATCGACGCCAAAGTTCGACAATTTTCTCAACGCAATTTCTCCGATGAGCGCTTACGGGCACCAGTACCGGCGGCTGACACGCCGGGAATCCCGACTTGCTCCAACCTCATCTGCACGTCTGTGGCCGGGACCAAGTAACGCATCGTCGTCTCCAAAGACTTGTGACCCATCCAGTGCTGCACCGTCCGCACATCGAAGCCAGACCGCAACATCCGGGTTGCATAGGTGGAGCGGAAAGTCTTCAGATCGAACTTCTCGGCGTCCAGGCAGGCGGCGCCCGCGATTACTTTGCAGTGGTCGAGCATGTGCTGCTCACGGTTGCCGGTTGGGGACGGGAACACAAATGAGCAACCAGGCCGCTTCGGATGATTCTTCAGCAAGTCGACGAGTTGAGCGGTGATCGGCACCTCGCGCTCTTCGCAACGCTTGGGCGTGAATCCCAGGTTTGGTTTCGACGTCACGCGGGCCGTGCGAAGGTCCAGGCTGATGTCACTCCAGAACAGGTACATCACCTCCTGCTCGCGGAAGCCCGTCATCAGGAAGGTCGAGTAGAGCGCGCGATGGAAATGGTCGCAAGCGGCAAAGAACTTCGCCAGTTCCTCGTCTGTATAGGCTACCGGCAGCGACGTTGTGCACTCTGGCAGATGCAGCTGACCCATGATGCCAGCGCGCCCGCTTCGCTTGAAGAATTGGGCGATGATCACAACATTGTGCAGCACCGTGTTCGACTCCATGCCGCTCTTCTTTTTGAGATGGACAACGAAGTCGTTCAACTCGTCGGTGGTGATGGATTCGAACTGCCGATCCTGGAAATGGTCCGCAAACCGGTCGAGCACGGCCTCGTACTTCCGATAGGTGTTCGGCTTCTTGAGCGCATCCACCTGATCGAGGTAGCGATCAATCAATTTACGCAACGACCTTCCTGAATCGATCGCGACCGTTTCGGCCGCGGGTCTGCGCGTGGACACCAGGCCCAACGCCAGCCCATCGATCTGATGGCGCTTCCTGCGGTGAACCTCAAGCGCCTGGGCGGCCGTGGTGCCCGCAGCCTCGCGTCTCCGGGAGCCCTCTTCGTACCACTCGATGTAGTAACGACCTTCGGGCAGTGCTCGCCAGTCCCATTCTCCGGACGATTTCTTGGGAAGGGAGCGCATGACCCAGCGGCCATCGCTCTTGATGCGCTTTACGATGTTGACGTGTGCCATGCTGCCATCCGAATACCACGATTCAGGATGGACAGCAAACAAGACAGCATGGCCACAAGTGCTTGAAAACAAAAACGCCAGCTAAAAGCTGGCATTCTACCACTGAATTACTCCCGCTCGTTGGCTACGATAAGCATAACAGATTCGCACCCTTGCAAAAGTGCCAGCCTGAGAAGCCCACCTTCTAGGATCGGAGCACAGAAGCATCCGCGATTCGGGGGAGCGGGAAATTTCGGGATGGTGCTGTCGCTCATCGTGACGCCGGTCGTGTTCTCGTTGGTGCGCCGAGGATAGAATCACACCAGGGCCGTGCGGCAACTTGGCAACCGAATTGCTAAATCCCGCCGGGAGGACTCTCCCCGCATGATTCGTCTTGCCATCGTCATCCTTGCCGCCGGTGCCATTTTGCAGGCTCAGCAGGCCGCCGCCAAACCTGCCCAGGTTGGAGTCGAGAGCCGCACGTGCATGGCTTGCCATCAGCGCTCTACGCCAGGAATCGTCGGGCAGTGGAAGTTGAGTTCACATAGCCGGACTGGAGTGGGCTGTTTTGAGTGCCATAAGGCCAACAAGGGCGACAAGGATGCCATGGAGCACAACGGCTTCCTGGTTTCTACGATCGTTTCGCCGAAGGATTGCTCAACCTGCCACAAGAAGGAATTCGATGAGTTCCAGGCCAGCCATCACTCGGAGGCGGCGAAAATCCTCGGCAGTCTGGACAACGTGCTCGCTGAAGTAGTGGAAGGCGACATGACGGCCACCTCGCCTTCGGTGGTGAGCGGATGCTGGCAGTGCCACGGGACGGAGGTCAAAGTGCTGGCGAATGGCAAACTCGATCCAGCCACGTGGCCCAACACGGGCATGGGCCGGTTGAATCCGGACGCGTCGAAGGGCTCGTGTTCGGCGTGCCATATTCGTCATAATTTCAGCCGGGCACAGGCACGCATGCCTGAGAATTGCGGACGCTGCCACATGGGGCCAGATCATCCTCAGATCGAAGTTTATACCGAGTCCAAACATGGCATTGCCTTTGCCGCCCATCGAACGCGTTATGAGCCGCTGATGGAGAAAAAGGAGTGGATTCCGGGGAAAGATTTCGAACAGGGGCCGACCTGTTCAACGTGCCATATGAGCGCCACCAAAAACTTGCCACTGACGCACGACGTCGGGTCGCGGATCTCCTGGACGTTGCGGCCTCCGGTATCGGAGAAGATCGGCGCGGCGGCCAAGGCACGGGGCCAGAACGTCAAGGCGCGGGAGGACCGCCGGAAAGACATGCGGCAGGTTTGCCAGTCTTGCCACGCAGTGAATTGGGTGGATAACTGGTACATCCAGTTCGACAAGATGGTCGGACTCTACAATGATAAATTCGGTAACCCGGC
>CADEFT010000064.1 GCA_902826685.1 uncultured Acidobacteriota bacterium | reverse complement strand
ACCGGCTACACGCCGGCCCGAGCGCCGTCGTTCCAAAGTAGCCACACCCAAATGAGTTTCGGGACCAAGCGCTTCGGAACACACTCCGTTCGTCGGGGTTAGGACAAACGAGTTCCGGGATACCTGCATAATCGAGGGGCGCTTGCTCTCCAATTCACCCCTCCGTTGCGACCAGGCGTGCATCGTGAACCTTCAGACCGGACATCGCATGAACGGCAACCAAGCCGGTCGTGTTCAGACGTTCCAGAACTCGATGATGTTCTGTGGTGCTACACAGAGCAGGTCGCCGCCGCGGATGATCTTGTTACTCGCTGAACGGGCGGTGGCACGAATGCGAGGTCATTGCGGATCGCGATTCCATAGAGTCCCGGCGCATCGGCGAGCGCGGTACATTGATGTATGCGCTTTCTGCTAGTGCTGCTTCCCGCTCTTTCTTTCGGCCAGTCCGCCGGCCAGATTCAATACAACAATCTCTGCGCGGCGTGTCATGGCGGGGATGGCAATGGGGGCGAGCGGGCTCCGGGTATCGTCGAGCGGCTTGCGCTCCGCTCGAACGCCGATCTGTCGGGGCTGATCAAGCGCGGGCTGCCTGGCGCCGGCATGCCGGGTTTTAACGTTGCCGACGATGCCGCCTTGATTGCGCATCTGCGCACGCTGCGGCCGCGCCGTTCGAACGCGCTCGCTCCCCTGAAGGCGGCGACGCCCGATGGAGTGGTGGAAGGGCTGGTGCTCAACCAGGGGCCTGAAGATCTGCAGTTGCTCGCGGCGGGCAAGATCGCCGTGCTGCGCAAGACGGCGGACGGCTACCGCAAGGTGACATCCCAGACCGATTGGCCCACCTATCACGGGCAGGTGGGCGGGAACCGTTACAGCGAACTGAAGCAGATCGACGCGGGGAATGTCGCCGGGCTGGCGCCGAAATGGATCTTTCCCATCGCCGGTGCGACACGGCTGCAGGGGACTCCCGTGGTTTACGAAGGCATCCTTTACGTCACGGCGCCGAATGAGTGCTACGCGCTCGATCCAGGCACGGGGCGGCGGATCTGGCAATACCGGCGGCCGCGAACCAAGGGCGTGATCGGGGACGCGGGATCGGGGATCAATCGCGGCGTGGCGATCGCGGGCGACCGGCTGTTCATGGTCACCGATCACGCCCATATCATCGCCCTCAACCGGTTCACGGGCGCGCTCGAATGGGACACGGGCATGGCCGATCATCGGGAGAATTATGGATCGACGTCGGCTCCGCTGGTGGTGGGAAATCTGGTGATCGCCGGTGTTTCCGGCGGAGATGAAGGCGTTCGCGGATTCCTGGCGGCGTTCGACCGGCAGACCGGCAAGGAAGTCTGGCGATTCTGGACGGTGCCGAAGCCGGGCGATCCGGAGGCCGCGACCTGGAAGGGCGACGCGATGGCCCACGGCTGCGCGGCGACATGGCTGACGGGTACTTACGATCCGCAATTGGATCTGGTCTATTGGCCGACGGGGAATCCTTGTCCGGATTACAACGGCGATGGGCGTGTAGGCGATAATCTCTATTCCGATTCGATTCTGGCGCTGGAGCCGCTTACCGGCAAGCTGCGCTGGTATTACCAATACACGCCGCACGACTTATGGGATTGGGATTCTCAGCAGCCGCCGGTGCTGGTGGATCGCGATTGGGGTGGCTCGCCGCGAAAGCTGCTACTGCACGCCAATCGCAATGGATTCTTCTACGTGCTCGATCGAACCAACGGCAAGCTGCTGCGCGCCACGCCACTGGTCGAGAAGCTGACGTGGGCGAAAGAGATCGGGGCGGACGGGCGTCCCGTGCTGAATCCGAATCAGGTGCCGACGGCGGACGGCGTGAAAGTATGCCCGGCGGTGGAGGGCGCGACCAACTGGTATTCCACGTCGTACCATCCCGGGACCGGGTATTACTATGTCCAGACGCTGGAGAAATGTAACATCTTCTCAAAGGCGCCGGGCAAGTGGATTGCCGGGGAATCGTATTACGACGGCTCGACAAAGCGGGTGCCAGGCGAGCGCGGGCGCAAGATCCTGCGGGCGTTCGACGTCAGGACGGGTAAGGTAGCCTGGGCGCTGCCGCAGGACGGGCCGGCCGATTCCTGGGGTGGCGTGCTTTCGACGGCGGGCGGCCTGGTGTTTTTCGGCGACGATTCGGGAACCTTGCGGGCGGCGGCGGCGGCCGACGGCAAACCGCTGTGGAGCTTCCCGATGAACGCGCTATGGAAGGCCTCCCCGATGACGTATCAGTTCGACGGGAAGCAGTATATTGCAATCGCGGCGGGGCCCAATCTGGTGAGCTTCGCCCTTCCATAGGACGTGATAGTTTGTAGATGTGATGTACCGTCAATCGCGCCGCGCTTTTCTCGAATCCCTTACGGGCGGCTTCGGAACGCTGGGTCTGGCGGGAATGCTGGCCGAATCGGGATTGGCCGCGCCCGCGCGGGCGCCCCACTTTCCCGCCAAGGCCAAAAACGTCATCGTGCTGTTCATGACCGGCGGACCTTCGCACCTGGACATGTTCGATCCCAAGCCGATGCTTTTGAAGCACGCCGGAGAACGTCCGCAGGTGGCGAATCTGCGCACGGAGCGTCCCACCGCGGGCCTGCTTCCCTCGCCGTTCGCTTTCAAGAAGTACGGTCAGGGCGGGACCGACGTCAGTGAACTGCTGCCGAAGCTGAGCGAGGTGGTGGACGAGCTATGCGTGATGCGTTCGGTGTATACGTTCAATCCGACGCATACGCCGGCGCGCAACCTGATTCATTCAGGCACCATTCAGGCGACGCGGCCGTCGATGGGCGCATGGCTTTCCTACGGGCTGGGCACCGAAAATCAGAACCTGCCGGGTTTTGTGGTTCTCTCTCCCGGTTTATTTGGTTCATTGTGGCGTTCGGGCTTTTTGCCAGCCGAGCATCAGGGAACGCTGTTCAATTCCGCCGAGACCGATCCGCAGAAAATGATCCGCTATGTGCAGAATCCGCAGCTCGACCGGGACGCGCAGCGCACACAACTCGACCTCATGCGCGATTTAAACAAGGAGCATCTGGCCGAGGCGGGGTCCGATCCGTTTCTGGAGGGCCGCATTCAGGCCATGGAGACCGCGTTCCGCATGCAGTTTGAGGCGCTGGACGTGTTCGACGTACGCAAGGAGCCGGCGGCGGTGCGCGAAGAGTACGGCACCACTTCTTACGCCAATTCTTGTTTGCTGGCGCGCCGTCTGGTGGAGAAGGGTGTACGGACCGTGCATGTTTACTATGGCCAGGGCCAGCCCTGGGACGACCACAAGGAAATCAACGACAACCTGCGCAAGCGCTGCCCGGACATGGATCAGGCTTCGGCGGCGTTGATTCGCGATCTGAAGCGGCGCGGACTGCTGGATCAGACGCTGGTGGTGTGGGGCGGCGAGTTCGGAAGGACGCCGGTGTCGGAAGCCGGTGATGGACGCGACCACAATCCTTACGGGTTCACCATGTGGATGGCGGGCGGTGGAGTGCGCGGCGGGTTAGTATATGGCGCGACCGACGATTTCGGATTCCAGGCCGTGGACAAACGCATGTCGATTCACGACCTGCACGCGACGATCCTGAACCAGATGGGGCTCGATCACGAGAAGCTGACCTACCGCTATGCGGGCCGCGACTTCCGGCTGACGGACGTGCATGGGCAGGTCATGCGTGACCTGCTGGTTTGATCAGAGCGAGAATGCGACGTATGCATCGCCCGAGGGAGTCTGCTGCCGGTTGCCGCCACCGCAGCCGATGACCACGTATTGCTTGCCGCCCACCGCGTAGGTGCAGGGTGTGGCGTAGCCTCCCGCGGGCAGCTTGTGTTCCCAAACGGTGGCGCCGCTCGAAGAATCGAGCGCGCGAATCTTCTCGTCGGCGGTGGCGGCGACGAAGACGAGTCCGCCGGCGGTGGCGATGGAGCCGCCCAACTGGAACGTTCCGGTCTTCTTATGGCCGCGCGCGGCCAGCTTCGGATATTCTCCGAGCACCTCGCGCCAGGCGAAATCGCCGGTGGTGAGATCGATGGCGGTCAGGTGCCCCCACGGCGGTTTCACGCCGGGGAAACCTTCGTGATCGACGAACTTCTCATAGCTGCGCATGCTGAACCGGTAGCCGTCTTCGGGACGGCCGTCGACAAGCACGGCGATGCTCGGCAGTTCGCTTGAGTTGACGAAGAGCCGCTGGCGGACGGGGTCGAACGCGCAGCCTCCCCACAGAGCGCCGCCAAGCGTTCCGGGCGAATAGATAGTGCCTTGCTTGCTGGGCGGGGCGAAGGGGACTCCGCCGCGAAGCTGCTTGAAGCGGGCCATGGCGAATTCGCGCGCTTCGGGCGAGATGTCCGTTACCAGATCTTCGTTTACTTCCAGGCGCGAGAGCGGACGCGGCTTCAGCGGGAACGGCTGTGTGGCGGAGAGCTTCTCGCCTTCCACGTCGCTTTGCGGAATCTTGCGCTCCTCCACCGGGAAAATGGGTTTACCGGTGACGCGATCGAGCACGAAAACGAAGCCGGTCTTGGTGACCTGCGCCACCGCGTCGCGCGTCCGGCCGCCCTGCCGGACGGTGATGAGCGCGGGCTGGGCCGGCAGATCGTAATCCCACACGTCGTGATGCACGGTCTGGTAGTGCCACACACGGCGGCCGTTGCGTGCGTCGAGCGCCAGCACGCAGTTGGCGAAAAGATTGTCGCCCAGGCGGTCGCCGCCCCAGAAATCAAACGATGCGGAGCCGGTGGAGACGAAGACCCAGCCGCGTTTGGCATCCAGGCTCATGCCGGCCCAGTTGTTGGCGGCGCCGCTGCGTTTCCAGGCGTCCTTGGGCCAGGTGTTGTAGCCGAACTCGCCGGGGTGGGGGATGGTGTGGAAGATCCACTTGCGTTTCCCGGTGTAGACATCGTAGCCGCGGATGTGGCCGGGGGCCTGCGGGCGCGGACCTTCACCGCCGCCTCCGCCAACGATGACGGTGTCCTCGAAGACCACCGCGGGCGTGGTGACGCGAAACGAAAGCCCCGTCATGTCGCGATCGAACTGCGCGGCGAGATCGACAACGCCGTTATCTCCGAAGCTCTTGATCGGCTCGCCGGTTTGAGGATTCAGGCAGTAGAGCTTGTCCTGCAGGGCGGCGAAGACTCGGCGGTCTTTGCCGTCTTCAAACCAGGTAAGGCCGCGGTTGATGCCGGGGGTACGGGCGCCGGCCAGCGGATTGAAGTTCCAAAGCGGCTCACCGGTGTCGGCTTTGAGGGCGCGCACCTGGACTTTCGCCGTGGTCAGAAAGAGGATGCCGTGCGCGGCGATGGGAGTGCACTCGATCGTGGTCGCCGGACGCTGCACGGCATCGCCGCCCGGGTGGCTCCAGACGGCTTTGAGCTTACCCGCGTTCGAAGGGTTGAGCTGTTCAAGCGGCGAATAGCGGGTGGCGCCGGCGTCGCCTCCGTAGTGGGTCCAATCGGCTTCAGCCTGACTGGCGGCGAAGGAGGGGGAGGCGAGCAGCAGGCTGGAGACGAAGTCGCGGCGATCAAGCATTCTAACAGTCTAGAATGAAGACATGAGCGCCCTGGCAGTGGCAAGGCTTTCGGTGGAAGAGTACCTCGCGTTGGATCGTGCGGCGGAGGTGAAGAGCGAGTACTTCGATGGCTACCTGGTTCCAATGGGGGGAGTCAGTCTTTCTCATGCGGCAATCGCCGCTAACACCGCTGGTGTACTGACCACGCGTTTGAAAAGCAGCCCATGTCAAGCCTACGCTTCCTCCTTGCGGGTGCGTGTGAGTCCGAGGAATTTCTACTATCCGGATTTGTTAATTGTTTGCGGAGAGCCCGCGCTGACTGATGAAGCCGCCGATACGGTTACGAATCCGAAGGTGATTCTCGAGATTCTGTCTCCCTCGACCGAAGGCGTCGATTATGGCAAGAAATTTGCGTTATACCGGCGGCTGCCTTCGCTTGAGGAATACGTTCTGATTGCCCAGGACGAGCCGCGGGTCGACGTGTTCCGGCGCGCGGCCGACAACCGTTGGGTGCTCACTTTCTACGAAGGACACCAGGCCACGATCCCGATCGAGTCGGCCGGCGTCGAGCTTCCCCTGTCTGAAATCTACGACCGCGTGAAAATGCCATCCGCTTGACCGTTGGCGGTACAATGCGGAATTCATGACTCCTCAACAGAAAGCCGAAAGTCTAGGCATCGTCTTCGAAAAACTCACGCCGGGTTATCTAAACCTGTGTGTGCGTTCCGGCCATCAATTGATCACCTCGGGCCACGTGAGCGTGCTCAAAGGGAAGCTCGGTGCCGAGCTGACCAAGGATGACGGATACAAGGCGGCGCGCAATTGCGCGGAGCTGATTCTGCGTTCGGTGTGGAACGCGCATGGCACCCTCGATGGACTGCGCGTGCTGAAGGTGCTCGGCTGCGTGAATTCGGCTCCCGATTTCATCGAGCAGCACCTGGTGATCAACGGCGCCTCCGATCTGCTGCACGAGGTGTTCGGCAAGGACGGAGACGGTTATCACGCGCGGAGCGCGCTGGGATTCGCCTCGCTTCCCACCGGCGCGGCCGTCGAAGTGGAAGCCATCTTCGAGATCAAGTGACTGCTTAGCAGGCGAAGCATCGCCATTCGGATGAGTATGATGCCGGGCGATAGCAGCGCCCAATAGTTCCGGAATAGCGCGCGGGCCCTGGCGCCGCACGCCGCCACTCGGGTTTCGGTTCGGAAGATCGATTCGGCCGGGCCGCTCGGGTCGGCACGCAGCGTCCAGACGATCTTGACGAAATCGGGTTCATTGAAAGAAGCGAACTCATCTGGCGGCAGTGGGTGAAATTTCACGTCCGCCTCCCATGGCTGCGTAATCGCACCCAACACGATCTCGCGTCCGGGCACCTCTGCCAGCACGCCCCATCCCAGGGCTTTCGTCTTATCGACCATGCCTGGCGGCAGATCGCGGCGTAAGGCGCTTGATCCCATCAGGATTTCACGGCCTTTGAAAACGGCTCGAATGAGCGTCGAGTCATCGAAATCAAGGCTTTTCGCCGCTTCTAAGACGGCATCCGCAGGGGCTTGAAGGCGCGCCTGATGCCGCTCCACCACGTCATAAACGGGCAGGAAACGGTCAAGGAGAGCGTCTTCCTCACCGGCCCGCGGCGGTCGCGGCCGTCCGTACCGCAGCCAAGCCAAGGCCGTGTATCCGGCATAGGCGCCCGTCGCCGCACCCAGAGCCTTCCAGAGTTTGTTCATGACTGCCTCCGCGACTTCAGGGAGCAATCGGGATGCCGAAGCTACTTCATCGAAACCCGCGCGTCTTCCAGAACCCGCTTGGCGCGGGACGGATTGAAAACGCCGCAGGAACAGAACCGCGCCATGTAGGTGACGGCCTCTTCCGGCGTTCGGCGGCCTTCCTTGACCCAGTCGATCATTTTCTTGGCGAGGGAATGGCTCACCATGCCGTGCCCGCACATGGTGCTGAGCGTCAGCACCTGCGTGGCGGGAAGCTTCTCCGTCTTGCCTTCAAAGCCCAAGGAATAGCCGACCGAATGGCGCGGAATGCCGGCCGCGTGGCAGCACTGTTCGGCTCCATCGATGGAGGTCGAGATATTGATGCAAAGGCCCAGATCGGCCTTACGCACCGCCTTGACGAATTCCTCCGCGTTGACCCGATTGTCGAAGACGGCGGCGACGGTAGTCGGCGTATCGACTCCGTTGATCACCGATTCGTAATCGGGCGTCATATCGCGGTTCCAATGCTGGGTGGGATTCATCGCCTTGCAGGGACGCAGCGCGCCGCCGTGCGAAGCGTCGCCCAGGTTCACCGGCTTGAACGACAGAGCCAGGCGCAGGAACTCCTTCAGCTTCGGCAGACAGCCTTTGTCGTTCTTGCCGCGGCTGGGGATAGCGAAGATGACGTAATCGTCGTGGAAACTGTTGGCGTCGCCGAAGCGGTGGAGGGTGTTGGTCATCGCGAGGCTCCTGTGGGGACGGCTTCCTGCTGAACGGCGGGCACCGGCGCATCGTTGCTGATCTTGCCGAGGCCGATGTTGGTCTTGGCGCGGTGCAGGGTGTAACCCATGCGCTCCAGGATCGGCGCTACCACGTGATCCTCGCCCTGCTCGTCGCAGCGTGTGCCGATGCCCAAGGCCACCACCGTTTCCAGATTCTTTTCCACTTCCTGAATCGTGCGGATGATGGGCTCCAACTGCTCCACGCGGATCTTGATTTCGAGAATCGCCGACAGCACCTTTTCGTTGAGGATGTCGTCCTTGAGCTTGCCCGTCGTGGTGTCGGTCATGAGCGTAGTGACCGGATTCTTCTTTTCGAAGTGAACGCCGAGCCGGGCGAGGGCCTGCGCCATGCGCTCGATTTCATGGAAACGCGCGCCGACGCCGGGGCGGCCAAACTCCACCGTAATGCCGACTTCGCCGACTTTGACGCGTCCGCTGACGTCGTTGGTTTTCACTTCTTCGGTGCCGCGTCCCTGCACGCCGGTGGATTCATGTGGCACGCGCGGATCGGAAAAGGCCCGGCGCACGACGCGCGGCCACGTGAGCGGGTCCGGTTCGAAGGCGGCCGTGGGGCAGACGTCGGGTTCGGGATCGAAGCGCAGCCGCATCATCTTGAACAATCCACGCATGGTGCGCACGATGGTGGGGTTCAGATGCTCCTGGCTCAAGCCGTTGAAGCAGGAGTAGCACTCGACGCACTCATCGCGATTGATGGTCGAGCGGTTGGTGGCGGGGTCCACATAGATGGCGCCCATCGGGCAGACGTAGGTGCAGTTGCCGCAAGCCACGCATTTGTCGGGGTTGATTTTCATCGCTTCACTCCGTCGCCAAAACCTGTTTCGAAGCGTCGATGCGGGAGAACAGCAGCGCCCCCGCCACGCATAATACCGCCGCCACAACGAAGGGCCGATCCCAGCCGTAGGCTTGTACCAAAGTGCCCAGAAGTTGTGCCGAGATCGCGCCTCCTATGTTACCGCACGTATTCATGACGGAACTCACCGAACCGGCGTAGTCGCCGCCGACATCGAGCGGCACGGCCCAGGACACGCCAACCGTGAGTTCCAGGCTGAAAAACGCCACGCAGGTAAGCCATACGCAAAGATAGGCGTCGGGCGTAAACGTGGCGGGCAGGATGAAGGCGGCGGCCATCAGAAAGCCCGTGATGGCAACCGCTTTGCGTGCCAGCCGCAGGTTGCCGGTGCGTTTGCCGATATGGTCGGAGACCAGGCCGCCCAGCAGATCGCCGAGCGTTCCGGCGAACAGCGGCAGGCTGGCATAGAATCCCATCTGCTTGAGATTGAAATGGCGGTGCGCGTTCAGGTAGGTGGGGAACCAGTCGAGGTACACCGCCAGGCAGTAGCCGTAGCAGAAGTACATGGCGCTGAGCGTCCAGACGTTGCCGCTCGAAAGGATGGCCCGCCACGGAACCGACCTTGCGGCGTTCGGGCGCGCCGCGGGCACATGGGAGCGGATCAGCGCCAGTTCGGCGGCGTTTACCGAGCCATGCTGTTCCGGCAAATCGCGATAGTAGAAGAACCACACGGCGGCCCAGACGATGCCGAGCGACCCGAAGACATAGAACGGCATGCGCCATCCATAAGAGGCAATCAGGGCCACGACGATCGGCGGCGTGAGCGCGGCTCCCAGGCGCGATCCGGCATGGGTAACGCCCTGCGCCCACCCACGCTCGGTGGGCAGCATCCAGCGGGAAAGGCTGCGGGTGGCGATAGGGAACGCTCCCGCTTCTCCTACGCCGAACAGGAACCGGCAGGCGATCATCGAGGTGGCGCTCCAGGCGAGCGCCGTCAGAGATGTAAACAGACTCCACCATGTCACAACGGCGGCCAGCGCCCGGCGCGGACCGAACACATCGCCGAGCCAGGCGCCGGGGATCTGGAAAAGCGAATATCCCCACCGGAACGCCGCCACGATCGAGCTCATGGCGCCGAGCGAAAATCCGAACTCCTTCTGAATCGAGGGGATAGCGGAACTGATCACCACCCGATCCATGTAAGTGATCATGTAGGCGGCGACGGTGAGCCACAGAACGATGTGGCGGACCTTGGTGGGGCGGGGCGGCGGCACAGAATCGAGATGTTATCACGTATCCCGCGTCCGCAGAGCGCCAAATTGCCCGTACCGGTACACAAAATGGTGCGTTGAGGCCCTTCGGCGCAGTATACTGCACAGTGAGGGGTGTCACGGAGGAGGGTCCTGGATCGCCTTCTTGAAACCGGACTCCGTCTGAGGCATCCAAGTGTTTAGGACGGTCAATGCCAAGTATGGAATGGCACATCATCAACCATCGCGACTACATCGACGGCCCCTTTGAAAGCTACGAGAGTGCTTTGGCGCATGCGCGGGTGCTAGGCAAGGATTCGAGGGCCGAGCCCCGGGTCCGGCGCCGTGCGTCCGATTTCTACCTGTACCGGCCTCCTTACGACCGGCAGGAAGCGTGGCAGGCCGAATACTGGATTTGTACCAAGGAAGCGGCGATCAGTGAGGGAGTTTCCGAGACCATCTTCGCCCAGCCGATGATGGAGACCTGGTAGCCGAAGCCGGAATCCAAAAAAAAGGAGGCCGGGATTGCCCCGGCCCCCTGTCCAAACACGTTTCCGTTACCTGCGCTTTTTCCAGGCAACCATTCCGAGTCCCAGGCCCAGCAGCGCGAGGGTCGATGGCTCCGGCACATCGGCCAATGGCGCAATCGCTATGCCCTGGATGGCGAGGCCTGAACCCACCGTTCCGATGAGAGTGCCCGCTCCCGTGGTCAGGTTGATCGAATAGAGCGAGGAACCGCCCGCGCCCGAAGTGAAGAACGCCAGGTTCGAGTTTCCTCCGCCGATATCGAAACTCACCACTCCAGCCAGATTGACGCCCACCGCGCCGACCGTATTGAGCGTGCCGTTGTTTGGCGGTATCTGGGTCACCAGCACGTCCTGCAGTGCGTCCAGGTTGTAGAGGGTGGTCGTGGCCGCGCCCGCGAAGCTATTGGTGTAGGCCGAGGCGGCGATGTTGGGGTTGGCTCCCGCGTTCACGTCCCCAGCCCCGAAAGCGAGGTTTGTGTCGGTGGCGGTCAGCGTACCGTCGTTGGGGTTCAGGCGCAGGTTCTGCTCGGCCGTGCTGGTTAGGCGGATGCGATCCACGGTTGGGTTGAAATCGAACCCGTAGGTGTTGCCGCCGCCGGAAAGCGTGAAGGCGCCGTTCGCTCCAACCTGGGTGGCCAGGCCCGTCAGCAGGTTGATGCTGAATATGTTGCTGCCCGAAGTCAGCGCGAACAGCCCCCCGGTGGCGGGCCGGAAATCGATGGCCTCGATATCCTGTGCGCCTAAACCTGTAATGGCCACCGTGGTATTGACGGTGCCCGGCGTCGCGCTATCGAAAGTGATGAGGTTGTTGGTGGCCGTGACGGCGTAGATGGTGATCGCCTGAGCCGGAACGGCCGTGGCAAGGAGGGCGGCAAACGCCCCCGCCACCAGCATATCGGTTCTCTTCATGATGAATAAGGTTTCCTTTCCTCGTGAACAGGACTACCACTCAAGTACGAGAAGGAACGATCTGCGGATTGCAATTCTAAAGATCGTTCGCAAAATACGTTAGAATTCCACCCCGGTTGGGGGCTGCGCGTTTCGCGATGATCGCTCCTTGAGACACCCCTGCCAGAGCCATCCAGCGCCGCAGGCGAGCGTAGGTGGATGGTCCTGGTTCCGGCTCGATTAGCGCTGGCACGGGGGGCAGTTCCGGAACCTGTACGACCAGGGATATCTCAAGGCCGTTGGAATCGCGCCAGTACCGCAAGTCCGGCCGTTCGCCCGCATGACAGGCGTTGCGGTAGATCTGCGAAACACAGCGGCTTTCGAAGCGGGCCGAGCCGAGCCAATGCAGTTTCGCGGCGCGGACGATGCGCCGGCCGTGATCGAAACCGGCGGACGGCAGACGCAAAGTCAGAAAGCAGGTTTCGAGAACCGCTAGCCAGCGGACGGCCGTGCGGTGCGCGATGCCCGCCTGACGCGCCAGCGCCTGCTGGTCGAGAACCCCGCCGCTCGCCTCCTCGACCCGATCGAGAAACGATTCGAAGCGGTCCCGGTCGTGAACCTGGATCAGCGACGGCAGATCGGCTTCAAGAAAGCGGCGTCGTCCGTTGGGCCAGGCAGTGGCCGGCGCCGGTGAAGAAAGAAAGCGCTTGGGTTCGAAGCGGCCCAGCATCTCAAGAGGCAGCGCGGGGCGGCGTTCGAGTTCGGCGCCGGTGGGCGGATGAAGCTCGAAGACGGGGCAGGGGAGCGTGAGGCGCTGGGAACTGGCGAGAAGCAGTTCCCCGAACGGCTGGGCGGCGAGCCACGCGATGAGTTCCGGAGTTCGATGCAGATCGTCGAGAATCGACGGGCGGCCGCGCAGACGCGCGAGGAATTGCAGCGGGTCGCGGCGGGCGGCGGTGCGGCTGGCCGGCTCCTCGAAGGCGATATAGGTGTGGCCGGGGAATTCGCGGCGTAGCAAGGTGGTCTTTCCGGATGCGCGCGGACCCTGGACCAACACGGGGCCACCCAGGCGCGCGGCGCGGTGAAGGGGGATGGCCAGCGTGCGATCAAGCATGTCATTTCATTTTAAAAAAATGACATTGCATAACCAAACCGACTGCATGGGCGCGGCCGTCCGGCTTTTCGCTTGAGCGCGCCGGAGACGGCCCCTTAGCCTGAAAGTCAGCCCT
Organism: uncultured Acidobacteriota bacterium; assembly: GCA_902826685.1. GTDB lineage: Bacteria > Acidobacteriota > Terriglobia > Bryobacterales > Bryobacteraceae > CADEFT01. The sequence continues at coordinate 4,935 of CADEFT010000064.1, read as the reverse complement.
ATGAGTCTCAAAATCGCTCCCGCTAAAGGCAAACTCGGTATCCTCGTTCCCGGCATCGGCGCCGTTTCCACTACGTTCATGGCCGGCGTCGAAGCCGTCCGGAAGGGACTGGGCGATCCGGTCGGCTCCCTGACGCAACTGGGCACCGTCAGGCTGGGAAAACGAACCGACAACCGCACGCCCTTAATCAAGGATTTCGTACCGCTGGCCGGTTTGAATCAATTGGTCTTCGGCGGCTGGGACATCTTCGAGGATACGGCCTACGAATCGGCCGTGAACGCCCAGGTGTTGAAGCCGGAACTGTTGGCCCGGGTCAAGCCGGCGCTCTCGAAGGTTAAGCCCATGAAAGCCGTGTTCGACCGCAACTACGTGCGGCGCCTCGATGGGCCCAACGTCAAGACCAAGGGCAGCCTGCGCGACAAGGCCGAAGCGCTGATGGACGACATGAAGAGCTTCCGGAAAACCAACAAGTGCGACCGGCTGGTCATGATCTGGTGCGGCTCGACGGAGGTGTTCCACAAGCCGGCCAAAGTTCACCAGACACTCGAATCGTTTGAGAAGGGGCTTGAGAAAAACGATCCCGAAATCGCGCCCAGCCAGGTCTACGCCTACGCCGCCCTGCAATCGGGCGTGCCGTTCGCCAACGGCGCTCCGAACCTGACCCACGACGTTCCGGCGCTGCTCGGCCTTGCGCGCGACCGCAACATTCCGGTCTGCGGCAAGGATTTCAAGACCGGCCAGACGTACATGAAAACGCTGCTCGCGCCCGGCTTGAAGGCGCGCATGCTCGGCTGCTCGGGCTGGTTCTCGACCAATATCCTCGGCAACCGGGACGGCGAGGTGCTCGAGGATCCCGGTTCGTTCAAGAGCAAGGAAGAGACCAAGCTGAGCGTGCTCGACCAGATTCTGCAGCCGGGCCTCTATCCGCAACTGTACAAGGATCTCTATCACGCCGTGAAGATCAACTACTACCCGCCGCGGGGCGACGCCAAGGAAGGGTGGGACAACATCGACATCTTCGGATGGCTGGGCTATCCGATGCAGATCAAGATCGATTTCCTGTGCCGGGACTCGATTCTGGCGGCTCCCATCGTGCTCGACCTGGTGCTGTTCCTCGACCTGGCGCAGCGCGCCGGCATGAAGGGCATCCAGGAATGGCTGAGCTTTTACTTCAAGGCTCCCATGACGGCGCCGGGGCTTTACCCGGAGCACGATATCTTCATTCAACTGATGAAGCTCAAGAATACGCTGCGGTGGATGCGGGGCGAGGATCTGATCACGCATCTGGGCCTGGAATATTACGACTAGGCTATTCTATGGAATTGGATTCGAACCAATCTTAAGGAGATTTTATGGCGTTTACCTTACCGGCCCTTCCCTACGCGTTCGACGCACTGGAACCGCATATCGACACGACGACGATGCAGATCCATCACGGCAAGCATCATCAGGCCTATGTCACCAACCTGAATGGCGCGATCGAGAAGGCGCCGGAACTGGCCGGCAAGAGCCTGGAGGAACTGCTGGCCAACAATTGCGCCATCGTGCCGGAAGCGATTCGCGGCCCGGTCCGCAACAATGGCGGCGGCCATTGGAATCACGATCTGTTCTGGAAGATCATGGGACCGGGCGCCGGTGGGACGCCGGTGGGCAACGTGGCGGCTTCGATCAACGCGGCGTTCGGCGGATTCGACGCCTTCAAGGAAAAGTTCGCGGCGGCGGGCATGGGCCGGTTCGGTTCCGGTTGGGCGTGGCTGATCAAGACGGCGGGCGGCGTGGAAATCGCTTCGACGCCGAACCAGGATAATCCGTTGATGGAAGGCAAGAAAGCCGTGATGGGGATCGACGTGTGGGAGCACGCCTATTACCTGAAGTATCAGAACCGGCGCGCCGACTACATCGGCGGCTGGTGGAACGTCGTCAACTGGCGCGCGGTGGAAGACCGCTTCAACAGCCTATAGCAGATCGTCGCGCTTCCGTTGTTCGAGAAGCTTGACGATATCGCCCACCTGTTGGGCGCGATTGCGATCGGCGATGAGCAGGGCGTCCGGGGTATCGACGATAACCAGATCCTGGACGCCCAGCAGCGCCACCAGTTTGCCGCCCGCATCCACGTAGTTGCCTCCGCTGGCCTCGAAAATCGCCGTGGAACGGCTGGCGTTGCCCTGCGCATCCCGTTTCTGCAGTTCATAGACCGCGTTCCAGGAACCAACGTCGTTCCATCCGATATCGCCGGCCACCACGCCCACCACGTTGGTGGCCTTTTCCATGATGGCGAAGTCGATGGAGATGTTCTCGCACAGCGGGAAGACCTGAGCCAGTTTGGCCTGGAAGCTCTTGTGCTGGAAAGCGGGCAATCCCGCCAGCAGGGACGCGGTCTTCGGCAGATGGGCGCGCATGGCGTCGAGGAAGGCCCCGGCGCGGCCGAAGAACATGCCGGCATTCCAGGAAAAACAGCCCGCCGCGAGAAACTGTTCCGCCGTCGCGCGATCGGGTTTTTCGCGGAAGCTCACAACCGGAACGGCTTCAGGCTTGCCGGCTTCGGATCCCTTTGGAAATTCGATATAGCCGTAGCCGGTCTCCGGCCACCGCGGCTCAATGCCAAGAATGGCGAGATCGCCCTTGGCGGCGGCGCGGAAAGCGGGGCGCACCAGGCGCAGGAAACGGGCCGGTTTGGTGATGTAGTGATCGGCCGGGAAGACGCCCATCACCGCGTCCGCATCGATGGAATGCAGGACGTGAGCGGCGAGTCCGATGGCGGGCGCGGTGTTGCGCGCGGCGGGCTCGGCGAGAATCTGGTTCTTCGGCACACGCGGCAACTGGCGCCGGATCTCGGCCTGCAGCAGATCGTTGGTCAACACCCAGATCCGCTCCGGTGGCAGCACCGGCTCCAGTCGCTTGACGGTCTGCTGGATCAGCGTGCCCTCGCCGAAGAATTCCAGAACCTGCTTGGCCTTGGCGCGGCGGCTGCGGGGCCAGAAGCGAGTCCCCCGCCCACCGGCCAGAATCAGGCCGTATTGTTTCGGATTTGCCATTTTGGATTCTTAAGTTAAGGAATGGGATGCGGCCGAACGAGGCGGAGCGTGCGGTCCCACCTCGTTTTCCGGAAAAAGTTCAGCGCCACGTCGGCGAAGTGCGCGGGGCTTAGGGAAGCCCAGTCTTCGGTGGGCGCATCGTAGGACCACCAGCACAACACAGGCTTTCCGATGATGTTCTCGCGCGGAACGAAGCCCCAGTAACGCGAGTCTTCCGAGTTGTCGCGATTGTCGCCCATGGCGAACACGAAGCCGGGTGGAACGATCACCTCGCCGTCGCGCACATGCTCGCGAAGCATGGGCAGGGCATGGCGATGGGCCCAGAGCTCAGGCGGCGGCGGGAAGTTGTCGGCGTAAGCGTCGATGTATGGGCGGACGTGCTGGACGTAGGGTTCCTCGATCGGCCGGCCGTTGAGATAGACCTTCTTACCCACCAGACGAATGCGGTCGCCGGGCAGTCCGATGGCACGTTTGACGTAGTTCAGGCGGATATCCACCGGATAGCGGAAGACGATGATGTCGCCGCGCTCCACGTCTTTATACGGCAGCAGGTACTTGCTCAAGGCGCCGGGCGGCGAATAGACCAGCTTATCGACGAACAGATGATCGCCGATGAGGATCGTGCTTTCCATCGATCCGGTGGGCACGACGAAGCCTTGCAGCACGGTCGTCGTGCCGAACAGCAGCAGCAGGAACGTGACGGCCCATTCGGCGGCGAAATGGCGCCGTTCTTGATCGGGTTGAGAAGCCATGGCGTTACTGGATCGGATGCGCGTGGATGAGCATGAAGGTACGCTTCCAGCGCGTTTTGGTAAAGAAATTCTGTGCCAGGTCGAGGATGTGGTCCAGGCCAATGGCCGGGTTGGCCAGACGCTCGGTTGGAGCGTCGTAGCTCCAGTAGACGATCAGCGGCTTGCCCACGATATTCTCGCGCGGAACAAAGCCCCAATAGCGGGAATCGAGGGATTCGTCGCGGTTGTCGCCCATGGCGAAATAAGAGTTGGGGGGAACGACGATCTCATTATTGACGACGTGCTTTTCAAGCATTTCGTCGGCGCCACCGAGCAGGCGCACGTTCGGCGAGGAAGGGAAGTTGTCGCGATAGCCGTCAATATACTCGGTGCGATGGACCTTGTAAGGCTCCTGGATCGCTTTGCCGTTCAGATAAACCTGCTTGTTCTCGATGCGGATGTGGTCGCCGGGAACGCCGATGACGCGCTTGACGAAGGTCTGGCGGATATCGACCGGATAGCGGAAAACGATGATGTCGCCGCGCTGCACGTCCTTATAAGGAAGCAGGTACTTGCTGAAAGAGCCGGCCGGAGAATAAGCCAGTTTGTCGACCAGCAGGTGGTCGCCGATGAGCAGCGATTCCTTCATGGAGCCGGTGGGAATGACGAAGGCCTGGACAAGCGTAGTGGTGCCGAATAGAAGCAGGAGGATGGTGACGGTCCATTCAGCGATGGCTCCGCGAGGCTGTTCTTTCTTGGCTGGAGGAGGAGGGACGGACGGATTCTCGGTGACAGTGGCTTCTGTATTCACGGCTGCCTTTCAGGGTGCGGCGGGCACAGCCCTTCGAGGTTCAAGTTTAGCAAATGGCGGAATCGGCGGACGGGCTGCCGGGGAAAATCAGCTGCCAGAAATGGCATTCGGGCCGGCGGTGACCTTCACTCCTTCCGGCTGTCGTACACCTGATCCACGGCCGTGCTGGTCTTTGCGGCAGGCGGCCTTGCGATCGTTCCTTGTTGGTAGGCTCGATTTAGAATCTCCGAAGGGCGCCGTTCCACATAGTTACCCGGTATCTCGAACAGGCTCTTGTCCGGCTCACCGAGCGTGACCTTCTCAACCGTCAGGACATCCGTATTCGAAGCTCCTTTCACTCTGGTCTTCATCGCCAAAC
>CADEFT010000063.1 GCA_902826685.1 uncultured Acidobacteriota bacterium | reverse complement strand
GATTTGAACCAGATCCGGTTCGACGATACCGCCGATGAGGAGATTGCGACGCGCATCAGCTCTTATGAGATGGCGTTCCGGATGCAGACAAGTGGTCCGGATCTCATCGACTTCGGGCAGGAATCGAAAGCGACACTGGATATGTATGGGGCCGAGCCCGGCAAGGCCACCTATGCCAATAACTGCCTGCTGGCGCGGCGGCTGGTGGAGCGCGGCGTGCGCTTCGTTCAGCTCTATCACGCCGATTGGGATCACCATCAGGATTTGAGCAAACCGCTCGACGATGTGGCGCGCGAAGTGGACCAGGCGACGGCGGCGCTCATCAAGGACCTGAAGCAGCGCGGACTGCTCGACCGGACGCTGGTGGTGTGGGGCGGGGAATTCGGCCGGACGCCAATGGGTGAGGTGCGGGAAAAGAATCAGATTGGCCGCAATCATCACATCGATTCCTACTCCATCTTCATGGCGGGCGGCGGCATCAAGGCCGGCCAGACGGTGGGCGCGAGCGACGAACTTGGCTTCACGCCGACCGAGCATATCGAGGTGCACGATGTGCATGCGTCGATGCTGCATCTGTTCGGGATCGACCACCTGAAACTGACGCACCGGTTCCAGGGCCGGGATTTCCGGTTGACGGATATCAAGGGACGGGTGATTCCGAAATTGCTGGCCTGATTGGCATCGGTGATGGTCACAACCATTATGTTGGATAAGGACGTTCTGGACATGCTGCAAGAGGAATCGCGGTTGCGTGAGACGAGTTTCCGGAGCACGCTGAACGATGTGATTCGGGAAGGGCTGGCCGCGGCCGGGCAGCGGCGGAGTCACGCGGCAACTTTCCGGGTGAAACCGCGGTCCATGGGACTTCGGCTGGGCTTGAGCGACGACAGCATTTCCAAACTGATCGAACTGGGTGAGGGAGAAGGCGCGCGTTGATTTTGCTGGACGCCAACGTTCTTCTTTATGCCTACGACGATCGTTCGGTTCACCACGAGCGCGTGCGGCGGTGGCTGGAAAATTACTGTCGGGAACCGAGGCAGTGGCGCTGCCGTGGTTGAGCATCTGGGCGTTCCTTCGCATCTCGACAAATCCAAGGTTGAATGAACGTCCATTGCTTGCCGGGGAGGCGATGGCGATTGAGGAGGAATTGCTGGCGCACTCCCTGGTGTCGGCGATCAATCCAGGCCGGCGTCATGGCGAATTGCTCTTGAGCCAGATGATCCAGGCTGCTCAGGGCAGCAGGCCGAGCTTGTCGAGCGGCCAATACGCGAACACAGCCTTGCCGTAAATATACTGCCGGTGCACCGGGCCCCAGGCACGGCTGTCATTGGACGACGTGCGGTGATCGCCGAGCACGTAGTAGTGCTGATTGGGCACCACGGTGAGGGCGATCGACTGGCGGTCGCGGTATTCCTCGGGCACGTATTCCTCATCCAGCCGGTTGCCGTTGACGTACACCACGCCGTCCTCGACGGCCACGGTGTCGCCTGGCAGGCCGATGACGCGCTTGATGTAAGATTTGCTCGGATCCTGGGGATAATAGAAGACGACCATGTCGCCGCGCTGCACGTCGCGAATGCCGAACCGGTACACGAACTTATTGATAAAGATGCGTTCCTGGTCGGTGAGCGAGGGCATCATGCTGGTGCCTTCGACCTTGACGGGCTGGTAGAGGAAGAGGATCACCGCGATGGCGATGAACACCGAAAACATCAGGTCGCGCATCCAGAGCAGCGTCAGGACGAGCGCCGATTTTTGTGACGAATCTCCGCCGGGTGGCCGTACTGCGTACTCCTCGGTCATTCCCCCGCTCTCAGATGTCAAGCCTGCTAGATCGCTCATATTACATCATGAATGGTAATAGACGATCAACCGCGCTCATTGTCCCGGCGTTGAACGAAGAAGCTTCGATCGGGACGATGCTCGACCGGATTCCGGAAGGATTGTTCGATTGGATCGTCGTGGCCGACAACGGATCGAGCGACCGGACGGCGGCGGTGGCGGCGAGCCGGGGGGCGCGCGTGGTGCGCGAGCCGGAACGCGGATACGGATCCGCGTGTCTTCGTGGACTGGCCGAACTGCCGCCGGATTGTTTCGCCGTTGTCTTCATGCAGGCCGACGCTTCGGAAGCCGCGGGGGAGGCCCGACTGCTGCTCGACCCGCTGATGGAGGGACGCGCCGACCTGGTCATCGGTTCCCGCGTTCTGGGCCAGGCCGAGCCGGGCGCGCTGTTGCCTCATCAGCGGTTCGGCAACTGGCTGGCGGTGACGCTGATGCGCTGGATTCATGGCTTCGCCTACACCGATCTGGGGCCGTTTCGCGCCATCCGCGTGGACGCTCTGAGGAGGCTGGCCATGACGGACCGCAACTACGGCTGGACGGTCGAGATGCAGGCGCGCGCGTTGCGCCGCGGCCTGCGCGTGATGGAGGTGCCGGTGAGCTACGGCCGGCGGATGGCGGGAGAGAACAAGGTATCGGGCAATCTCGCCGCATCGCTAAGGGCCGGGTGGAAGATTCTGTATACGGTGTTCAAAACGGCTTTAGAAAAACCGCACGGTGTAGGTGAATAGGACGCCGCGGCCGATTTCCGGCGCGAACTGCTTGATGAAAGAAAGGTGATTGCGGTAGAGCCGGTCGCCTGCGTTGAAAAAATTGACGCCGAACAGATGCAGGAAGTGTTGCTGGGTGATGGAATAGAGCCCTTTGACGTTGAAGACGGCATAGCCGGCGGTGGGCGTTTCCACTCCGTAGGTGCGGTCCTGGCGGTTGGCGACGACCAGTTCGGGCATGACGCTGAGGTTCCGGTAGCGGAAGTCGAGCCCGGTGCGCTGACGGACGGGCGGAATGCGCGGCAGCGGACGGGCGGGCGAGAAAAGCTCCGCGTTCACCGTGTCGAGGCCCAGGTGGAGCCAGACGTTTGAGTGCAGGCCGGCGCTGACGCGTCCTTCGAAACCGCGATAGCGGCTGGTGCCCTGGCTGTAGCGGGCGACGGGGAAGCCGTCGTCGAAATCGCCGGTGGGGGCGAGAAACACGAAATCGCTCAAGCGGTAATAGAAGTAGTTGGCTTCGGCGCGGAATCGCTGCGTTTGATGGCGCAGGGAGAGATCGACGCCGTTGCCGCGTTCGCGCTTCAGGGCGCCATCGCCGATTTCGAAGGTCAGGTTGCCGGCATGGGGTCCGAAGGCGTAGAGCTCCTCGAGAGCGGGGGCGCGGAAGGAACTGGTGAAATTGGCGACGAAGGCGCCGCCGCGCCATAGCGGCGCGTTGAGGCCCACCGATCCCGAGCCGCCGGTGAACGAACGCGGGCGGCGCTGGCTGTCGAGCACGGCCGGCTCATAGGCGGACCGTTCGATTCTACCGCCGAACTGCAGGCGGAACCGTTCGAACTTCAACTGCTCGACGGCAAAAACGGCGGCGGCGTTCTGATCGACCGGCGGTGTGATCGCTTCTTCGCCCTCGGCTTTGTAGCGGCGGCTCAGTCCCCAGAAGCCGAAGGTGCCCGAGAGCCTGCCGCGAACGGCTTGCTCGAAGACGCCGCGATACACCAGTTGCTTGTTGAAAAAGCGGTTGGCCACTTCATCGCCTTCCTGTTCGCGATGCTTCCAGTCGCTGTAGTTCAACGAGACTTGCGCCGACTCTACCGGACCGCGCAGGTTACGCAAACCGGCGGTGAGGCGAGCGTTGTGGCGGCGGAAGGGGAGCAACACCGGTCCGTGGCCGTGCTCGTCTTCGTGTTCGTGTTCGTCTTCGTCTTCGTCTTCGTCCTGGGCGGGAATGCCATAGGTGCCGTCCTGCAGGCCATAGGAGAAATTGAAGAACGACTTTTCGCCATAGCGTGCGATGCCGCCGGCCCCGTTCTGAAGGTCCGTATGGGAGTTGGCGACGCGGCCGAGGGGTGTATGGTAATCGCCGAGGGCGATGGCGCCTCCGGAGCCGGTGAGCAGCCACTTGCCGAAGCCGTATTCGAAGCCGCCGGAACCGCCGCGCCGGTTGTTGTTGGTTCCACCGAGCACGGTGGCGTGGCCGCGCAGACCTTTGTCGGGCTGGGCGTGCAGTTCGTGGTGATTGCCAACGACATTGACGACGCCGCCGATAGCGTTCCCCTCATAGAGCAGCGTGCCGGGGCCGCGCACGATCTCGACGCGCTCGACGGAGTTGGCATCGACGGGTTCGCCATGATCGCCGGATTGCGAAGAAAGGGTACCGGTGCGCAAGCCGTCCTGCAGGATCAGCACGCGGTCGCCATCGAAGCCGCGGATGACGGGGCGCGACGATCCGGGACCGGAACTGCGCTTGGCTACGCCGGCTTCGTTTTCGATGACTTCGCCGAGCGAGGTGGCCGATTTCGAGGCGAGATCGGTGGAGTCGAGCGAGGCGGCGGGCAGAAACGTTTCCAGTGTCGTCTCCGCTTTGCCCGAAGCGGTGACGGTAACCTGCTCGCGCACGGCGGCGAGTTTGAGGCGGAACTCGACGGTGGCCTCACCGGTGGAGACCGCCACCGACTTTCTTTGATCGGATAGAGAGTGCAGGTGCGCGACCACATCATAGGTGGCGGCGGGCAGGTTGTCGAACCGGAAGCGGCCGTCATCGCCTGTCTGCATGCTTTTGCCGGTCTGAACGATCAGGACTTCGACGTGATGGAGCGGTTCCCCGGAAGCATCGAGCACAACGCGGCCGGTCAGGCTGCCCTGTTGCGCGAGCAGGTTCACGGAGAGAACAACGGTGGCGGCGAGCGTCTTTATCAAGCATTCAGTATGGCCGCGGTGACCGCCGGCTCCGAGCACAAACCGGTGAGCGGGCGGGGAAGAGCGTATGAGCGGGCCCCGGTTGGCGGTGAGCGGATTCCTTGCAGGTCTGCCATGGCGACCTTGCTATAATCGGCGCCATCTGGGTGACAGCCACAAATCTAAGGGAAACCGATGATTCCAGTAAACCTCGCTGACGATCGCCTGGGCGCGGACCTCGATTCGGCGCCTGCGCAGGCCTACAAAGTCTACAGCCGCATAATCGACTGGATTTCGAATGAGCGGACGCAGCTTTCCAACGTCACAGACCGCATCAACGATGTCGTTCGCAAAAGCGGTGTGAAGGATGGAATCGTGCACCTGCAGACGCTGCACACCACCACCGCCGTGTTTATCAACGAGTGGCAGGATGCGCTGATCCACGACGTGAAGACGTTTCTTGAAAAAGTGGTGGCGCGCGACGATTACTACCGGCACAACGATCCGGAGCATTCCGACTGCGAACGGCGCAACGCCGATGCGCACATGCGCGGCATGCTGATGGGACAGACGCTGTGTCTGCAGGTACGCAACGCGTCGGTACTGCTGGGCACCTGGCAAAGCATCATCTTCGCCGAGTTCGACGGGCCGCGGAACCGCACGCTGGCGATTCAGGTTTCAGGAGTCTAGTGCCGTACTTCACCCTGGCGCAGGCGGAGTCGTTGCTCCCGCAGGTGGAACGGGCGATCCGTCAGGCTCTGGAACTGAAACGGCTCCACGATCAATCGGATGAAGTGATACAGGCCGAGGGCCGGCGCATTCTGCTGAGCGGCGGCGCGTCGGTGAACCGCGAGCGCATGCAGGCTGAGCGTGCGCGGTGCGAGAGCTATGCCGGGCAGCTTCGGGAAGCGATCGAGGGCATCGAGGGCTACGGCTGCGAGGTGAAGGATCTGGATATCGGTCTGATCGACTTCCGCACGTTTTACCACGGGCAGGAAGTTTACCTGTGCTGGAAGCTCGGCGAACAAGGCATCGAATTCTGGCACGGTTTGACGGAAGGCTTCCGCGGGCGGAAGCGGATCGACGAAGAATTTCTGCGCAACCATCGCGGCGACCTGCCTGCCTGAGGCGCGGAGGACGATTCCATGAGCGTGTTTATTCCGGACTTGCTGGCGGGTAAGACTACGTTCGTCACCGGCGGGTCGAGCGGCATTTGCCTCGCCATTGCCGAGCGGTTCGCGGCGCACGGCGCGCGATTGATGCTGCTGGGGCGGAAGCAGGAGAAACTCGACGCGGCGGTGGCGGGTATTCGCGCGGCGGGCGGCACGGCGGAATCGGTCTCGGCGGACGTGCGCGACTACGCGGCGATGGAGGCGGCGTTTGCGCGATGCGCCGAGCTTTTGGGTCCCGTCGACATCCTGATTTGCGGGGCGGCGGGGAACTTTCCGGCGCCGGTGAACGGCATGTCGGCTAACGGCTTCAAGGCGGTGGTGGACATCGATTTGTTGGGCACCTTCAACACCTGCCGCGCGGCGTATCCGCATCTGCGCAAGCCGGGTGCGTCGGTGTTGAGCATTTCCGCCAACCATGCGCATCAGCCGTATGCGTTTCAATCGCACGTTTGCGCGGCGAAGGCGGGTGTGGATCTGCTGACCAAGACGCTGGCGCTCGAATGGGGACCGGACGGGATCCGGGCGAATATCATCTATCCCGGGCCGATCGACGGTACGGAAGGGATGCGGCGGCTGGCGCCGAGCGAAGAGGCGCGGCGGGCGGTGATTGCCAACACTCCGGTGGGGCGCCTGGGGACCGGCGAAGATGTCGCCAACCTGGCGTTGTTTTTGGCTTCCGAGGCGGCTTCCTATATCACTGGAAGTGTGTTTGCGTGCGATGGAGGCAGCGGATTGATGGGGGCGCGCAGCTTTCAGGCGGCGTTTGAACAGGCGCCGAAGGAACGGTAGGCTCCGGGGCGCGCAAGCACCGAGGAAACCTTCAGCTGCTTTCTACATCACCGGCTGTGTCGCGGTTGTTGGGCAGACGCTGAGGACAGATAGACTCTACCCTGGCGCGAGTGGGCCAGGGAAAACCTCGCGAACCTAAGGCACCGGCTGCGTCGCGGCTTTGAACAGGCGCCGAAGGGCGGATAGGCACTATCCATCGTGGATGGAGCCATCCCTGGCGCGAGCCGCTCCAATGGCCACCAGCAGCCAGGCAAGCGTGAGGAAGCCAAGAGAGGCGGAAATCGTCACCAGCCTCTCGCTCATGCCCGTGGCGATCCACGGCCAATCGGCCTGGCTCAAGCTGGGCCGCTGGCCGATGGTGCGCAGCAACGACAGAAAGCCAAACACCGTCGCGCCGGTTCCGGCGGCAAGGGAAGCGAGCGACAACGCCTTTACGACCGGGAAACGGCGATGCCTCGGTCGGGCCGCGTATAGGGCGGCCGCGAGCACCGGGGCCAGGCAGAGCAGCAGGGGGATCCGCGCCGGCCAGCCCATATCGTTCCAGGATTCCATAGTTAGAGCGGTAGACTGCCGGCGCCATGAAAAAGTTCCCGTTTCACCAGCGAGTTGATAAAATAAAAGATTAGTCCAATCCACCCACGCCCCATTTAGAAGGAGCAGCTTTTGGCAGATCAACCGGAGAATCCGAGCAACACACCCGCGCCTCCCAACGGAGGTGGCGGCGGCCAGATTCCGCTTGGCGGAGCCGGCGACGGTAAGAATCAGATTCCCATCAATATCGAAGACGAGATGAAGCGTTCCTACCTCGATTACGCGATGAGCGTGATCGTGGGCCGGGCGCTGCCGGATGTGCGCGACGGCCTGAAGCCGGTTCACCGGCGGATTCTGTTCGGCCTGCACGAGATGGGGCTGCATCACAACCGGCCGACGCGCAAGTGCGCCAAGATCGTGGGCGAGGTTCTGGGCAAGTATCACCCGCACGGCGACACTCCGGTCTATGACGCCTTGGTGCGCATGGCGCAGACGTTTTCAATGCGCTATCCGCTGGTGGACGGGCAGGGCAACTTTGGATCGGTGGACGGCGATCCGCCGGCGGCGATGCGGTATACCGAGGCGCGGCTGTCGAAGATCGCCGCCATGCTGCTCGAAGATATCGACAAAGAGACCGTCGATTTCCGCCCTAATTACGACGACAGCGAGCACGAACCGGAAGTGCTGCCGACGCGCGTGCCGAACCTGCTGGTGAATGGCAGCGAAGGCATCGCGGTGGGCATGGCGACCAAGATCCCGCCGCACAACTTGACCGAGATCATCGATGCCACCATTCTGCTGCTGAACAATCCGGCCACGCCGCTGCTGAAGATTCTTGAAGTGGCGCCCGGACCCGATTTCCCCACCGGCGGCTATCTGCTGGGGCGGCAGGGCATCATCGACTATTACACCAAGGGGCGCGGCAGTCTGAAGATGCGCGCCAAGGTGGCGACCGAGAAGATCGGTAAGGACCGCGAGGCGATCATCGTTACCGAACTGCCGTTCCAGGTCAACAAGGCGCGGCTGGTGGCCGAGATCGCATCGCTGGTCAACGAGAAGAAGCTCGAAGGCATTTCCGACGTGCGCGACGAAAGCGACCGCACGGGCATGCGCATCGTAATCGAGCTCAAGCGCGGCGAACAGGCCGAAGTCATTCTCAACAACCTCTACAAGCACACCCAACTGCAAACCAACATGGGTGTGATCATGCTTTCGATCGTCAATGGCCAGCCGCGCGAGCTGGGCATGATCGAAATGCTGCGCCGGTTTATCGACCATCGCACGGAAGTGGTGCGGCGGCGCACCGACTACCTATTGCGCAAGGCGCGCGAGCGCGAGCACCTGCTGCTTGGGTTCCAGAAGGCGCTCGATCATTTGGATGAAGTGATCCAGATCATCCGCGCCGCGAAGTCGCCCAGGGAGGCGCGCGAAGGACTGGTGGCGCGGTTCCAATTCACCGAACGCCAGGCGCAGGCCATCATTGAGCTGCAACTGCAGCGGCTCACCGGCATGGAGCGCCAGAAGATTCTGGACGAACTGGCCGAGATCCAGCGGCGCATCGGCGAGTATGTCGAGATTCTCGGTTCGGACAAGGTGCTGAAGGCGCTGATCGTCAAGGAGCTGAAGGAAGTCCAGAAGGATTTCGGCGATGAGCGGCGCACGCAGATCGTAGAGGATGTCGGCGAGATTCATCTCGAAGACCTGATTCAGGTGGAAGACATGGTGGTTACCGTGACTCACGGCGGCTACCTGAAGCGGACCAGCGTGGACACCTACCGCCGCCAGATACGCGGCGGGAAGGGGCGCATCGGCATGGGCACGCGCTCGGAAGACGTGGTGGAGCACCTGGTGGTCGCTTCCACGCATGCCTATCTGCTGGTGTTCACCAACAAGGGACGCGTGTACTGGCTGAAGATTTACGAGATTCCGGACGCGGGAACGGTGAGCAAGGGCAAGCACATCTCGAACCTCATCAACCTGCAGGCCGACGAGGCGCCGAAGGCCTTCATGGCCGTCAAGGAGTTCGTGGCCGAGCGCAACGTGGTGATGGTGACGCGGCAGGGCGTGATCAAGAAGTGCGAACTGACCGAGTTCGACAACCCGATGTCGAAGGGGATCATCGCCGTTTCGCTCGATGAAGGCGATGAACTGATCGCCGCGTGCCTGTCGACGGGGAACAACTACATGTTCCTGGGGACCACGCAGGGCATGGCGATTCGCTTCAATGAAGACGATGTGCGTCCAATGGGGCGGCCGGCGCGCGGCGTGCGCGGCATGGACCTGGAGGAAGGCGACTTCATCGTGGGCGCCGAGGTGGTGGAAAAAGAGGGGCTCATCCTGTCGATTTCCGAAACCGGCTACGGGAAGCGCACACCGCTGACCGATTACCGGCTGACGGCGCGCGGTCGCAAGGGCGTGATCAACATGAAGATCACCCCGAAGGTCGGCGCGGTGGTTTCGGTGCTGGCGGTGAACGAAGATTCCGATGTCATGATCATCACCAAGGACGGTAAGATCATCCGCATCGAGTCGGGTGAGATCCGGCAGGCGGGCCGGTCGACGCAGGGCGTGCGGCTGGTGCGCATGGAAGAAGGCGACAAGGTGGCGGCGGCGTGCGTGGTGCCGGAGGCGGCCGAAGTAGACGGGCAGAACGACCTGCCGCTCGAATAATTCACACGCGCAGGTTGGCGCAAAGCATCCAGACCAACTGACCGGGATCGAAGGGCGGAGCGGCGTAGTCGGCCGCTCCCGCGTCCATGGCGTCGAGCCATTCGCGCACATCGGGCGTCCTGGTGACGACGATGGCCGGCAGTCCCACAGCCGCCGCGGCCTCGATCAGACGGCTCATGGCGGGCTGAGCGCCGGAGATGAAAACGGCCTTGGCGCCCGAATCGCGCAGGATACGGCGAATCGCTTCCGGTTCGCCGGGCAATGCGGGAAGGCTCACCGGGTCGAACGCGCCGGCGAGGCTTTTCATCAGATCGGCCGTCAGGCTTTCCTCGAGCCCGAACAGCAACAGGCGAGGACATGAGATTGCGGTTGCGGCAGCGGCCATCAGAGGCTTCCTTCGCCGTAGAGCGCGGCGGACGGGGAATGATTTCAGTGTGCGGCAGAAATCTTTTGTCCGCCGGTTTTAGTTGGGGGGAGCGCGCCGGGTTTTGAGCGGGGAACCGCGGCTATCGCTCGCTGGAGAGGTAGATGCCGCTGCGGACGCTTTGCACGGTAAGGGCGATGCGATCGGCGGAAACTGTAAGCGCCTGGGCGGCGGCCGGTACCGCGTCGATGGCCAGGCGGCGCTGGTGGAAATGGTGAACGGAGCGCGGCTCGCCGGCGGCCGTTCCATTCCAATCGATGGCCACCGAGTAGAGGCACTGATATCCGTCGCGGTCGGAGGTGAAGTACAGAAGCCGCCCGTCGGCCGAGAATCGCGGCCGGTCGTTGTTGCCCGGGGTGGGGACGAGGGTGATGGCGGGTCCAGGCTCGCCGGCTCCGGAGTAGGGTACCGCCATGATCTGAATGCCCTTGCCCAACACACGGTTGCTGAAGGCGAGAAGGCGCTGATTGGGCGACCAATCGGCCGCGGTGATCACATTGGGGTGCCCGAGGATCGTCGAATGCCGTTTGGTCGCCAGATCGAGCATGCCGACCCAGGCGGGATTGCGGGGATTGCGGGCCAGATACAGCAGTTTCTGCCCGTCGTTGGTGAGGGTGATCAGGCGCTCACAGCGATCGCAGGGCACCGGCCTTGGCGTTGGGTTCGGTCCCTGCACTTCGACGGCTCCGGTGCCGATGGCGGTTCCCGGCTGGCCCATTGTGGGATAGAGCACGGCCAGACTGCGGCCGTCGCGGGAATAGAGTGGCGCCCAGCCTTGCGGGTTGCTCGAATAGGTGCGTTCGGTGCCGGTGGCAATCTCACGGACGTAGGCGTTGAAGGAGCCTTTCCGCTCGGCGACGAAGGATAGCTGGGTGCCGGTGGCGTTGAGAGCCGGGAGAAATTCATTGCCGCCGCTGGTGGTGGAAAGCGGTTGGGCCGGCCCGGCGAGTCCGGTAGCGCGGTCGATGGGAAGCGCGGCGACTTGCGAGAGGATGTCGATTTGCGAAGAGACCATGCGGCCGTTGGCCAGGAAGGGCTGCCCGTTAGCGAGGCCTTTCGACGCCAGCAGTTCGGTGGAACCCATGCGGCGATAGCTGGGATCCATGGCAATGGCCAGGGGGCGGCGCACGCCCGCCTGCATCGAGTCGGCGAGGATGCGGTTCGAATAGGGCGTCCAACTGGAGGGCGGGCCGAACAGAATATCGGACGCGCCGATGGGCAGGGCGTTGGTGCGCACGGGCGGATCGTCGTCGAGTTTGGTGACCCACCAGTCCATGGGTTCGGGCACAGGCTCATCCTCGGCGTACTTGGGCGCTTCGGGAATCGGGCGGCCGGCAAACAGGATGCGGTCGCCGCTGGGGGACCAGGCGGGGTGCTCGGCGTTCTGGAAGTTGCGCGCCAGTTGCCTTGGTTCACCGCCGCTGGCGGCGATGACGTAGAGGCGCGATTCGATCTGGCCGCCGCTCCGGTTGGCCGACCAATAGGCGATCTTGGTGCCGTCGGGTGAAAAGCGCGGCCTGCGGCCGCCTTCGGCGAGCTTTCGCGGCTCCGATCCCGGCTTGGTGGAAACGATCCAGATCGCGCCGCCATCGCGGATCGAGTGGTAGGCAACCGTGCCGCCGTCGGGCGAGACGGTAGGCTGGCTGTCTTCAAACGAACTGGTGGTGAGGCGCCTGGCGGCTCGCGGCGTCTCGTCGAGAGCCATCATCCAAATATTGAGGTTGCCGGAGCCTTCGCGGTCCGAGGCATACACCAGATACTTTCCGTTGGAACTCAGGGCCGGATCGAGAGCCACTTCCTTCTCGCCGGTCAGCCGCGTCATGGGCTCCAACTCCGGAAGCGGCGCGAGCACGCCCGTGCGCGAGGAAAGCAGCAGTCCGACTCCGGCCAGCACGGGCACGGCTCCGATGGCCAACGCTAATGGCCAACGGTATCCCGAAAACGAGCGGGAAGCGGGATGGCCTTCGCGGCTCCGGCGCCGGCGGCGCAATCGGGGGCCGGACGGTTTGGGCGCGGCCGGACTCGTTTTCGGCGCTTCGGCGACGGGCGGCGGGGGAATCGTGTTCGCCGCCAGCGCGGGCACGGATTCTTCCGAATGGGACTCGGCCTCGACGGCCGTATCGCTGAACGGCTCTACGGGGAAATCGGATAGTAGCTCGACGATCCTGCCCGAACGCAACGTGAATTCGGGAACGTAAAGGCCGCTCGGAAATCCGATAATAACGTCGTCCAGCCGGCCCTCGCTGCGGTAATAAACCTGCAACCGGCTGCGCATTCGTTTGAATACGCCGCGCATTTTATAAATGGAACTCGATTTGAATCCGGACAGGTCCGGAAAAAACCGCTGAGCGAGCCTGTGCTCCTTGAGATCCTCCCGCCGGTTCTCGAGGCGCGCCTCGACGACCGCTTCGAGAAGACTTCCGCTGCGGCGGGAGCCTTGAAAGGCCTCGCTGGATAAAATGCGAAGCAGGTGTCGTCTGACTGTGTCCGGCGTTACTTCTGGATGCACGGTTGGCTGAGACGTAATGCTGGTTTGTTCGGATTCGCTCACAAGCTCCTATTTTATTACTCAGGAGGCCCGCTCTGCCGGTACGGCGGTGGGCACCAGTACCGGTATCGTGGGGGGACTACTCCGTCGCACGGGTTTTTTTGACGGGAACCGGGCCCGGCACCGCTCGAACGACTGGGATGAGGGAATTGGCGGGAGGCGGCTCCGGCGCTTGCCGCTGGCCGCTGAGCTGTTGGTTCAACTGCTCGACGAAGGCTTCGATCTGGCCTTGCATGGCGGCCATTTTGTCGCGCATGTTGAGAATGATTTCAACACCGGCGAGGTTCACGCCCAACTCGCGGGTGAGCTCGAGAATCACTTCCAGGCGTTCGAGATCCTCATCGGTATAGAGGCGCGTATTACCATCGGACCGGGAGGGAAGCAACAGGCCTTCCCGCTCATAGAGGCGCAGGGTCTGCGGGTGGACGCCATATTGGACGGCCACCGAGGAGATCATATACGTTCCGCCCTTTTTCTTTTTGGCCATGGCGTTTATACCTGATTCCAGACTTCGGCGCGCGGGTCTTCCGGATGTAGGGCCGCCAGCTCGCGCAACAACTCGCGGGTACGCTCGTCGTTAGCCTTGGGCGCCTGAATCTGCACTTCGACGATCTGGTCGCCGCGGGTGTTGGTTCGCGCGTTGAGCACGCCCTTGTCGCGGAGGCGGAATTTCTGGCCGTTCTGCGTGCCTTGCGGGATCTTGAGCAGAGCGCGGCCGTCGATGGTGGGAACTTCGATCTTGGCGCCGAGCGCGGCTTCGGACACCGTTACCGGGACGCGAATCTCGATATTGTCGGTCTCGCGCTTGAAGAACGAATGGTCGTCGACGCGCACGGTGATGTAGAGATCGCCGGCCGGAGCGCCCATGGTTCCAGCGCTGCCTTTGCCGCCGACCCGTAGCCGGGAGCCGGAGCGGGTGCCGGGAGGGATGCGGACGTCGACCGCTTCCGGATGCGGCATGCGGCCTTCGCCCTGGCAGGTGGGGCAAACGTTCTTGATCTTGCCCTTACCGCCGCAGCGGGGGCAGGTGAGAGAGAACTTCATCGCCCCGGCCATCTGGTTGACGTTGCCGCTGCCCTGGCATTGCGGACACTGCATGGCGCCGCCGCCCGAAGCGCCGCTGCCATTGCAGGTGACGCACACTTCGTGACGGGTGACGTTGAGGCGCACCTGAGTGCCGCGAATGGATTGCCAGAAGTCGATGTTGAGCGCGTATTCGAGGTCGGCGCCGCGCTCGGGCGACTGCTGCCCCTTGCCGCGGTTAAAAAACTGGCTGAACAGATCGGAAAAGCCGCCCCGGTCCTGCGGGGCGCCGCCTGGAAATACATCGCCGAAATCGAAGCCGCCGAAGCCCATACCGGGGCCGCCTTCGGGGCGCGGCCCGGCACCGGGGGGCGGGAAGCCCTGCTCGCTGTAAAAGCCGAACTGATCGTACATCTGGCGCTTCTTGTCGTCGCTCAGAATGTCGTAGGCTTCCTGGACGTTTTTGAACTTCTCCTCGGCGGGCTTATCGCCGGGATTGAGATCGGGATGATACTTGCGCGCGAGCCTGCGATAGGACTTGCGGATCTCATCCTGCGATGCGCCGCGAGGTACGCCGAGGGTTTGGTAATAGTCGTGCTTTGTCGCCATGGATCCCCCAGCCGCGCGCGGCGGCGCTTACTTTTTCTCGTCTACGTCGACGAACTCGGCGTCCACGACGTTGTCCTTGGGCTTGGCCTGGCCGGCGCCGTCGCCCGCCGGACCGGCACCGGGAGCCGCCTCACCGGCAGGCGCGCCCGCCGCCGAATACATGGCTTCGGCCAGCTTGTGGGAGGCCTGGGTGAGCTTGTCCACGGCATCGTTGATCTCGGTGACGTTGCCCGCGCCGATGGCCTTCTTGGTGTCTTCGAGCGCCGTTTCGACGCTCTTGCGATCGCCCTCGGCGATCTTGGCGCCATGCTCCTTGAGCATCTTCTCGACGTTGTACACCATGGCGTCGGCCTTGTTGCGCGCCTCGATCTCTTCCTTGCGCTTGCGGTCGTCGGCTTCGTGAGACTTGGCGTCGCCCGCCATCTTCTCCACTTCCTCCTTGCTCAAGCCCGAGGAAGAGGTGATGGTGATCTTCTGCTCGTTGTTGGTGGCGCGATCCTTGGCGGTGACGTTGAGAATGCCGTTGGCGTCGATATCGAACGTCACTTCCACCTGCGGAATACCGCGGGGAGCGGGCGGAATGCCTACCAGTTGGAATACGCCCAGCAGCCGGTTGTCGCGCGCCATGGACCGCTCGCCCTGGTGGACCTTGATCTCGACCGAAGTCTGATTGTCGGAGGCGGTCGAGAAGACTTCGCTTTTGCGCGTCGGAATGGTGGTGTTGCGATCGATGAGCTTAGTGAACACGCCGCCCAGCGTTTCGATGCCGAGCGAGAGCGGGGTCACGTCGAGCAGCAGCACGTCCTTGACTTCGCCGCCGAGCACGCCGCCCTGAACCGCGGCGCCCACGGCCACCACTTCGTCGGCGTTGACGCTCTTGTTGGGCTCCTTGTTGAAGAAGTCGCGCACCATCTGCTGCACCTTGGGGATGCGCGTGGAACCGCCCACCAGAACCACTTCGTCAATCTGCGCCGGAGTGACGCCGGCGTCGGACATGGCCTGCTTGCAGGGCCCGATGGCGCGCTGCAGGATGTCCTCCACCATCTGTTCAAACCGGGCGCGGGTGAGCTTCATCACCATGTGCTTGGGCCCGGTGGCGTCGGCGGTGAGGAAGGGCAGGTTGATCTCGGTCTCAAGCAGCGTGGATAGCTCGATCTTGGCTTTCTCGGCCGCTTCCTTCAACCGCTGCAGCGCCATCTGGTCGCGCGAAACGTCGATGCCGGTTTCCTTCTTGAATTCGGTGATCAGCCAGTCGATGATGCGGTGGTCGATGTTGTCGCCGCCCAGGTGCGTGTCGCCGTTGGTGGACTTCACTTCCACCACGCCGTCGCCCACTTCGAGGATGGAGATATCGAAGGTGCCGCCGCCGAAATCGAACACGGCGATGGTTTCATCCTTCTTCTTATCGAGGCCATAGGCGAGCGCGGCGGCGGTGGGCTCATTGATGATACGCATCACTTCAAGCCCCGCCACCTGGCCTGCGTCCTTGGTCGCCTGGCGCTGCGCGTCGTTGAAGTACGCGGGAACGGTGATGACCGCCTTGGTCACCTTCTCGCCCAGGTAGGCTTCGGCCGCTTCCTTGAGCTTGCCGAGCACCATGGCCGAAATTTCGGGCGGCGACATCTTTTTGCCCTGAATCTCGACGCGGGCATCGCCGTTGTCGCCCGGAGCGACCTTATAGGGAACCAGCTTTATCTCTTCCACCACCTCCGAGAATCGCCGTCCCATGAAGCGCTTGATGGAATAAATGGTATTCTCGGGGTTTGTGACGGCCTGCCGCTTGGCGACCTGGCCAACCAGCCGCTCGCCGGACTTTGTGAATCCCACCACTGACGGCGTGGTCCGGCCGCCCTCCTGATTGGGAATCACGACAGGCTGGCCGCCTTCCATGACGGCAACCACGGAATTGGTGGTGCCCAGGTCGATACCGATGATTTTGCTCATGTTGTTGAATGCCTCCAGTGCCAGCCTTGGCGGCGGCTCTTGCTTACAGTCTTAGTATCAAATATTAGTGTGACATTGTCAACTCTGATTCTTCTGATGGCTGTCAGCCCTTCTGCGTTCAGCGCTGAACTCATGATCGCTACGGCCTCCGACCTCGCTCCCGCTCAAGGAGATTTAGCAGCTTCTTTTCAACAAGCTAGCGGGCATCGGACGCGTTTCGTCACGGGGGCGAGCGGAATGCTGGCCCGGCAGGTGGAGAATGGGGCTCCGTTTGATGTTTTCCTGTCGGCGAACCGCGGCTATGTGGAAGGGCTGGCCTCATCGGGCCACATTCGGCCGGATTCGGTGGTGATCTATGCCACCGGGAGGCTGGGACTTTGGATTCCCGGTAAGGCCGGAGCGGGGCTGGAGGAGTTGGCCGGGCTGAAGCGGATTGCGATGGCGAATCCCAAACATGCGCCTTACGGCGCCGCGGCACAGCAGGCCTTGCAGCGGTCGGGACTGTGGGATCGCGTCAAAGACCGCATCGTGTTTGGCGAGAACGTGCGGCAGGCGCTTCAGTTCGCCGATAGCGGCAACGCCGATGCGGTGTTGACTTCGTGGTCGCTGACGCGGGGCAAGGGCGCTACACTGATTCCCGATAGCCTGCACGATCCGATCGAGCAGGCGGGCGGCATACTTCGCTCGAGCCGGCAGTTGGCCGCCGCGAGTCAATTCCTTGATTTTTTGCGCCATGGCGGCGGGTTGGAAATCTTGAAGCGGCATGGGCTTGAGCCCGCCACCGGGAGGACAAAGTGAAGATGGCGATGGGACTGCTGGCTATGGCGGCGCTGGCCGCCGATCCGGCCGTGATGATGTCGAAAAGGCGCGCGGCCGATGTCGAGGTGTCGGCCGATCCCGGAGCGGCTCAGTGGAAGAAAGCGCC
Organism: uncultured Acidobacteriota bacterium; assembly: GCA_902826685.1. Classification (GTDB taxonomy): domain Bacteria; phylum Acidobacteriota; class Terriglobia; order Bryobacterales; family Bryobacteraceae; genus CADEFT01. The sequence continues at coordinate 443 of CADEFT010000063.1, read as the reverse complement.
GCGGGTGGTGACCACGACGGGGCGCTTTGGGGAAGAGGTTCCGGGCGCGCGCACCGAGATTCGCAGCTTCTGGACGGCGGGCCATCTCTACTTCCTGTTCATCAGCAAATACGACTCGCTCTATCTGAAGCCCGATCCGGGCACGGCGAAGGAAACGTGGGGGCTATGGGAGTACGACGTGGTGGAGGTGTTTCTCGGCCACGACTACAAGAACATCAACCTATATAAGGAATTCGAAGTTTCGCCGCAGAACGAATGGGTGGATCTCGATGTCGACCACGCCGCCAAGGGCAAGCCGGTCGACTGGTTGTGGAATTCCAACTTCACCTTCAAGTCGCGCGTGGATAAAGAGGCCAAGATCTGGTATTGCGAGATGCGGATTCCATGGGCGAGCCTCGACCCGGGCAAGCCGGCCGTGGGCCGGGAATACCGTTTGAACCTGT
>CADEFT010000062.1 GCA_902826685.1 uncultured Acidobacteriota bacterium | reverse complement strand
CAAAACCGGCTACACGCCGGCCCGAGCGCCGTCGTTCCAAAGTAGCCACACCCATTCGACTTTCGCAGCGTACCCCACCGCCCATGGAACAAGTATTAGGAGAGGCGACTTTGGCGGGCATTCGATGTAAGAAGATTGCGGGGCCGAGCCACGCACAGCGCCACAATCTATCGTATATATCATTCGACTACGACTTGATCGTAAAGACTGAACATAGTTTTGTGACACCCGCTGGCATGTCGATGTTCGCTGAAACGGAGTTGACCGACGTGAAAGTGGGTGTCGAGCCGGACGCGGGTGAGTTAATCGTCCCAGCCGACTTTGAGGTGCTGGATCGACGCACGGGTCCGGCGTCGTGCAGCAGTTGCCCGGCGCGAAAGCCGTAGGGCAGGTCCAGCCGCGTTATACGCTCATGTAGTACTCTAGGCCGACGGCAGCACCAGCCCTCCATCCACGCGCAACGTCGCGCCGGTGATGTACGATGAATCGCTCGACGCCAGAAACGCCACCGCCTTGGCGATCTCTTCCGGCCGCGCCAGGCGTCCCATCAGCAGCTTGCCGCCCTGCTCCTTGATCTGCTGTTCACTGTAGAACGACCGCTCACCGGGCGTATCGGTCCAGCCCGGCTCGATGATGTTGACGCGGATGCCATGCGCCGCCAGTTCCACTGCCCACGTCTCGGCCATCTTGTTTACGGCCACCTTGGCGGCGTTGTAGGCCGTGGACCGTACGAAGGCGCGCTCGGCGTGCACGGAACTGATCATGACGATATTGCCGCGTCCGTGCTGGGCCATGACTCGCGCGGCCAGTTGGCTGCAGTGAAACACGCCCCATAGCGTCACCGCCCAGGTGCGCTCAACGTCGGAGACTTCCAGATCGAGCAGCGGCTTGCGGATACTGAACGCCGCGTTGTTGACCAGGATGGACACCGGTCCCAGCGCTCGCGTGCTTTCCTCGAGCGCGCGTTCGCAGTCGGCGCGTTGGGAAACATCGCCCTGAACGAACACCACGCGGCGGCCGGCGCGCTTCACCGCCTCCATTACTTCGGCCGCCGCGTTTTCCGGCAGTATGTCGAAGATCGCGATATCGGCGCCGTGCGAAGCCAGTTCCACCGCGACCGCTCCGCCGATGCCGCGCGCGCCGCCCGTGATCCATGCCACTTGTCCTTCGAGTTTCATCCTTACGATGATAAAGCCCCGGGGTCCCTGTGCCATTCTGAATGGAACCGATGGCTCAAGAAATCCAGATCCACAAGGCAATCCTGCATGGCGCGGGCGACCTGCGCCTGGAGACCGAAACGTTCTCTCTCGCCGCGCTTGGCGAGCGGCAGATCTTCGTCGAGACCGAAGTATCGGCTCTGTCGACGGGCACCGACCTCGGCAATTACGAAGGGCGCTCGCGCGAGGTGCCGACCGCCCCCGGCTATCCGCGCTGGGTGGGCTACAACAATATCGGCATCGTAAGGGAGTGCGGCCCGGCGGTGACGCGCTGGCGCGCCGGGCAACGGGTATTCACACCGCGGCCTCATCAATCCGCTTTCGCGGCGCACGAAGACGACCTGATCGTGGCGGTGCCCGATGGGGTGACGCCGGAAGCCGCGTCGCTTTGCTATCTCACCGAGCTCGGCGTGGCCGGACTCCGGCAGTTGCGTTACGAGGCCGGGGAACGGGTGACGGTGATCGGGTTGGGCGTGATTGGACTCGCCACCGTGGGCGTGGCCCAGGCCATGGGAGCGCGCGTCACCGCCATCGCCAATTCCCCGCTACGCCGCGACCTGGCGCTCACGATGGGTGCCGAACAGGCGTTCCTGCCGGGCGAGGCCAAGGCCGCCGGTGTGGAGGCGGACATCGTGATTCTCACCGCCAATCCCTGGGATGCGTTTCGCGAGGCGGTCGAGGTTGCCCGGTTCGGCGGACGCATCAGCGTGCTCGGATTCCCCGGGCGGGCGCAACCCTCGCCGTCGTTCAATCCGCTCGCCGCTGAATGGTTCTACGGCAAGCAATTGATTCTGGCCGGCGCCGGCTTCGCCCCCAAGGCCGATGTGCCGCCGCAGGAGATTTCGTTCAACGTGCGGCGTAATCTGGAATTGATCCTCGACTATATGCGGCGCGGTAAGCTGCCGGTGGAAAAGATCATCACGCACATCTTCCCGTGGCCTCGTCTGGTGGAAGCATACGAACTGGCGCGGCAGCATTCGAAGGAAATGGCCGGCGCCATCTTCGACTGGCGGGTGACGCCCTGATGGAGACCCGGCTGCTGGGCCGCAGCGGCATCCGCGCCAGCCGCATTGGGCTGGGGTGCGCCACCTTCGGACGGGAGATTTCAGAAGACGATTCGTTCCGCATGATGGACCACGCGGTGGAACGCGGGATTACGCTGTTCGACACGGCGGAAGCCTATGGCGGCGGGCAGGCGCGCCTGTATCGCAAGAATTCGCTTGGCGTCGAGGATGAGCGCGAAGTTTCCGGTGAGATGCACTCTTCGGAGAAGATCGTCGGCCGCTGGATGCGGGCGCGGAACGCACGCGAGCGCATCGTGCTGCTCACCAAGGTGACGCTGGGCTTTACCCGCGAGCATGTGCGCGAGGCGCTCAGCGCCAGTCTCGACCGGCTGCAAACCGATGCCGTGGATCTTTACCTTTACCATCAGTTCGACCCCAAGACGCCGTTTGAAGAAGCGGCCCTCGCCGCCGCCGATGCGCTTCAGAGCGGCCAGGTGCGCGCCATGGGCTGCAGCAACTATTCCGGCGCGCAGCTAGAACAGGCACTCACGCTCGGCCGGTTCGAGGTGATTGAATCGAACTACAACCTCGCCGCCAGGGGCATCGAAGAGGACGTGCTCCCGGTGGCCGCGCGCGAGCAGGTGGGCGTGCTCACCTATAGTCCGCTTGGGGCTGGTTTCCTGACCGGCAAGTACGGGCCGGACCGCGCTGCCGTACCGAAGGGCGCGCGCTTCGACGTGATCCCCGGCCACATCGATCTCTATTTTCAGGACCGGAATTTTCAGTTGGTGGAGCGGCTGCGCGCGCTTTCTGAGCGCGTGAATCTGCCGATGGCGCGGCTGGCGATGGCGTGGGTGTTTCGCTACCCACGCGTGGACACGGTGCTGGTGGGGGCGCGCACGACGGCGCATCTGGACAATGCACTGGAAGCGATGAACACGTCTTTCGACCCGGCGTGGGTGGAAGAGCTTCAGCGCGACTGATACAGGAATTTCAGCAGCACGCCGTTGGCAAAATCCACCTTGCCGGTGACGCCACTGACGTCATAGACCGCCGTAGCCACGCGAATGGTTCCCTCATTGCGTTCGGTCACGTCGATGGGAGGCCCGAGAATCGCATCGACTTCGGCGCGCGACATGCCCTTGCGCAGCATCGGTAGACTGCCTGAAGCAGTCGGCGGAGACTGCCGATCCGGTGAAAATTCCACCCACTCGGCCAGCGCCGCCATCAGCCCTTCGGGTGACACGGCCGAGGCCGGCACGCCCTGATCGAAGCGGACGTTGAACCGCGAGCCGCCCTCCTTGCGCTTTTGCTCGATGCGCGCCCTGGCCATTTCACTGACCTGCGCCGCCTGGGCGCGATTGTACGTGTTGGCGCGCTCTCGATCGCGCCGCAGCGAGTCGAGATCGCGTTCCAGGCTCCGTTTCTGATCGCCGGAAGCGTTGCGGATCTGCGACTCCAGATCCTTTTCCCGCTTCGAAGGGCCGGTGTAGCCGCTGCTCACCGAAGTACCGGACTCATCGCCCACGGTTCCATAGCCGCCGCCACCCAATTGGAATTCGATCAGTTTTTCTTTCACCAGCACCTTGGTGATGAGAATCGAATCGCCCTGGTGCACCGCGACTCCGTAGTTTTTGATGCGCGACTGATAGCCGCGGAAGTCAAGCGGTGGAGAGCGTTCCGGGTAGATATCGATGCCGTCCTTGGTGGCGGGCATGTCGATCTTGACGGTGACCTTCTTGCCCTCGAACCATTCCCGCAACCGGCCCGGGTCCTGCGCGGCGAGGCTGCCGCCGCAGAGAATCACAACCATCGAAATTCTGGCGCACATCATGGCAATCCTAAAACGTCAACGAGATTCCTTCGACAGAAGCGGCCGCTTTGCTGTAGGACACCGTGTCCATCAGGCGGCCTTCGGCGTCTTCCAAACGAATGGTACCGCCGTCGTTGCTCAACTGGGTGCCGACACCGGTGAGCCGGATGCGTTGGGCGTCGCCCGCCTGCAGGGAGCCGAACAGCGGCTCGCGACGGCCGTTCTTGTCGATCACCGACCAGCCGTTGAGGTTCACGGCCGCCGGGCTGACGTTCATCAGCGTCACGGTTTCGCGGCCGGGATCGGCGCCTGGCGGATTGACCATGGCGGCAAGGATCTGCACCGGCCCTTCCACGCGATTGGGGATCACCGTGGTGATGCCCGTGCCCACGGGCTTGATCGGTTTCGCGCCGGGCAGCGGATTCCCTTCATCGCCGGTGGGAAGAAGCTGCGTCTGGAAGGCGGTGAAGAAGCCCACCCAGCGGCCGGCGCTCTGGCGGATGACCAGCCCGCCGTCCTGGAAAACTCCGTTCTGGGCGAAAAAGCCGCCGGGCGGATTGCCCTGGTTCATGTGGATGTCATGGACCCCGCGCGTGGTCTGGAACTGGCGGTCGGCGGGGTGCGGATTGACCGAAGAGTCGAAGGATCCGCCGAACGCAAACACGGCCGCGCCGCCGGCCATCGCGCGCCGCACCTGCACTTCCAGAATGTCCTGCACGTCGTCTGAAACCTCGGGCCCGGTGAACCGGAGAATCTGCATGGCCGCGCGGTCAAAGACCGGTTCGCGCAGATAGTCGAGCGCGGGAGCTCCCGCGGCCGCATCGTGAAAGCCTTCGGCCAGGGCTTCCAGCCGCGCCGGGAGCGTGGTGTCGGTGATGGGATCTTCCAGGCGAAAGACAACCAGCGACTGGTCGGGCCGGTTGGGATCGTTGCTTTGATTCTTTGAGGAGCGCACATTCACCGGCACGCGCCATCGAACGCCGCCCGCTTCGAGCACGATGTGGAAGTGGGGCGATGACGCGCCGCCGTCCTCGCGTCCGAAACCGGTCGCGACGCCTCGAAGGACTCCGTAGTTGGCCAGGGGCACACTTGATTATGGTCGATTTCCAGCGCGCGGCGGAGCCCCTACCGGGCGGCGGCCGGTTGCACTACAATGACCGCATGCCGCAAACCGACCGCCGACAGTTTCTTAAGGCCGCGGCCGCCGCGCCGCTGGCTTTGTCCGTGGAATCCGCCTCCGGAGCGAAAGCGCCGGCGGCTTCGGAGACGCTGGTCTCGACGCTTTACAAGAGCCTGAACGAAGAGCAGAAATCAAAAGTCTGTTTCCCGTTCGATCATGATCTGCGCTGGAAAGTCGATAACAACTGGTTCATTTCACCGGTGCGCATTGGAAGCGGATTCTTCACGCCCGATCAGAAGGCGATGGTGGAGGAGATCTTCCGCGGACTCTACAACCCGGCGTTCGTCGACAAGGTGGTCACGCAGTTGGAGCAGGACGCCAAGGGATTGAAGAATTATTCCTGCGCGCTGTTCGGGCAGCCGGGTACGGGCAAGTTCGAGTTCGTGGTAACCGGACGCCACTGCACGGTACGCTGCGACGGCGATTCGGTGGACGGCGTAGCCTTCGGCGGCCCCATCTTCTACGGCCATCAGGCAAGCCCTGGCGATCTCGAGAAATCCGATCACCCCGGCAACGTGTATTGGTACCAGGCCAAGCGCGCCAATGAGGTATTTCAAGCGCTGGACGGGAAACAGCGCGCGGCGGCGCTTTTGACGGAGGAATCCCGGAAAGAGCGCGCCACCGAGACGATTGTCTTCAATCGCAAGGGCGAAATGAAGGGGCTGCCGGTGGCCGATATGTCGCGCGACCAGCGGACTCTGGTGGAGAAAGTGCTGGCCGACCTGCTGCTGCCCTTCCGCCGCAAGGATGCCGACGAGGCGATGCGCTATATCAAGGCGGGCGGCGGTGTATCGGCGCTCAGCATGTCGTTCTACAAGAATCAGGATATCGGCGACGATGGCGTCTGGGACGTGTGGCAGTTGGAGAGTCCGAACATGGTCTGGTATTTCCGCGGCAAGCCGCACGTGCACGTGTGGGCCAACATCCGCGCGGGCGCCTGACGGGCTCTAAATCTTCCTCCCGTTTCCGCCGATGCATACATAACGATATGCCGGCGCAGTTACTCTCTCAGACCGAACAGGAAAACCGCTGGCAATCCCGGTTGTCGTGTACCGTGGGAACGCAGGTCGAGGTCCGATACGAGTTCCTGAAGGGCGAGCCGGTGATTGCGGATGTGGTCGATCTGCACAAAAACGGCTGCGGCCTCAGCCTGCCCACGCCCCTTGAGACGGGTGCCTCCGTGCTGTTGACCGGCCTTCATGCGAGCGCGGCGGGACGGCGTCTGGCGGGCCGCATCGTGTGGTGCCGCTTGAATTCGAGCCGCGGCTATCGGGCCGGGGTCAGCTTCTTTCAGCCGTTGGCGATGGAGGAGGCGCCGGCCGGCCAGGCGGAAGAGCCGGTTGAGGACCACTACGAAACGCTCGAAATCAGCCCTTCGGCCTCGGAAGAAACGGTTCATTACATGTTCCGGCTACTGGAACATCGCTATCACCCGCAGAACCCCCGCCACGCCGACGCCGAAAAGCTCGCACTGGCGCAGAAGGCGTATGCCGCAATCGGTAACGCAGCCAGCCGCGCCGTCTACGACCAGCAGCGGGCGGCGGCCGCCGCCAAGCTCGCCCGGCAATCGCTGGCGTCCGATTCCGACCGGGCTGCCCTCAGCGCCACCGAGAAGAGCAAGCGCTGGGACCTGCTGGCGCTGCTTTACGACAAACGGATCCAGTCGCCTTCCAAGCCCGGCCTGACGCTGACGGAAGTGGAAGCCGCCGTGGGCCTGCTAAAGGACGATGTCGATTTCGCTTTCTGGTACCTGGTGGAATCGGGCCTGGCGATACCGGATCACGGACACAACCGGTATTCGATCAGCGTCAAGGGCGTGGACTACTTCGAGCAGCGGCTCGACGAAATGCGCGCCGCCGAACTGCGCGGTTCGTTCTAAGCCTTGAACGGACTGCGCGACATGGCCCAGTCAATCGCTTCCTTCGGCACTTCATACTTCGACCATCCGCGATTGCCGCGATAGTCGAGATCCTTGATGCCGATGGGGCTGGTATAGAACGCGTCCACGCTCATTTTCCGCACCCAATCGAAGAACACTACACCGGCGCCGAGCGGCGACGGACGCTTCACCGTGTAGTTGCTGAACTGCCGGTAGTCGGCCGAGCGCTGGTAGACCAGTTCCTCGCCCTTGCGTTCGCGTTCGGCTTTGTCGGCCTCCACCAGAACGTCCAGCATGCCGGTCTGCTGGGCTTCGGGGCAGGCGGTGAAGGCCTTGCCATGCCGCTGGCGCATTTCGGCGTCGAGCCAGGCCAGGCCGCCATGGAAAATCTCGGCGATTTTCGGGTTCTGGCTGGCGAGCGTGTCGATGAACTCGGGGGCACCCGCATCCACGGCGCTGCCCGATACGCTATCGGCGGGCACGATCAGCTCCGCCAGCCGCGCGATGGTCTTGTATTCGTGCGGTTGGAATTCCTTGACCTTGTAAGAGCCCTTGGCGGCCTTTTCCGACGCAGCCGCCTGGTGGACATGCTGCGCGGCCTCGGCATCCATGGCGGCGCCGGCGGCGGTCAGCGACAAAGCCAGCGCCCGTATGATCTCGCGCCGATTGGGATCAGACATTGCCCTTCCTCATTTCTTCCGCCATGTAGTCGCACCCGCGCCAGGCGAGCGCATTGATGGTGAGCGTGGGGTTCTTATCGGGATTGGAAACGAACGAGCCGCCATCCATCACGAACAGGTTCCTGACGTCGTGCGACTGGCAGTAGCCGTTCAGCACGGAGTTCTTGGCGTTGGTTCCCATGCGCACGGTGCCCACTTCATGGATGATGGTGCCGGGAATCGAAATGCCGTCGGCTTCGCGCTGCGCGGCCGAAAGTCCGGTGACGCGCCCGCCCATCGTTTCGATGATCTCGGCGAACGTCTTCTCCATGTGCCGGGCCTGCTTCCACTCGTAGTCGGTCCACTTGAAATGGAACCGGAGCACGGGAATGCCCCACTGATCGACCACCGCCGGATCGATCTCGCAATAGCTGTGCTCGTTGGGGATCATCTCGCCGCGGCCGGCAAAACCGATGCCCGCGCCATAGCCCTTGCGGATCTGCTCCTTCATGCCCTTGCCATAGCCGAGCCGCCGGGCGGCACCGTGATAGGAGCCGGGACCGGGCATGCCGTAGCCGCCGCCGATCTCGATGTGATAGCCGCGCGGGAAGTCGAGTTTCTGGTGCTTGTCCCAAAGCCACCAGGGCATGTAGAGGTGCGCGCCGCCGGCTCCGTCGGTATCGTAGTGCGGCATGCCTTCGAGCGCGGGCACGTAGCCCGAAAGCCCGAACCCGACGGTATCCATCAGGTAGCGGCCCACCAAACCCGAATGATTCGAGAGCCCGCTTGGATGCGCCGCCGACTTGGAATTCAGCAGCAGCCGCGCCGATTCGCAGGCACTCGCGGCGACCACGCACACCCGGCAGTTGATGAGCGTCTCCTGCCGCGTGCGCTTGTCGATGTAGATCACCCCGGTGACTTTGCCCGAGCTGTCCACCACGATCTCGCGCGCCATCGCCATGTCGTAAACCTTGAGCTTGCCGGTCTTCATGGCCGGGAAGACCTGCACCTGGCTCGAGGAATAATTGGACGCCGTGAGGCAGCCGCGTCCACATTGGCCGCAATAGTGGCACGCCGGGCGCCCGTTGATGGCCCGCGTGATGACCGCGCGCCGGTTGGGGATGCACGGAATCCCCATTTTGTCGCACGATTTCTTGATCAGCAGTTCGTGCACTTTCGCGGGCGGCGGCGTATGAAACCTGCCGTCCGGGGCGCTACGGATTCCTTCCGCCGAGCCCACCACGCCGATGAAGTCCTCCGCCTTGTCGTAATACGGGGCGATGTCTTCGTAAGAGATCGGCCAATCCGTACCCAGTCCGTCGCGCGCGTACGGCTTGAAGTCGTAATCGGCGAACCGGAAGGACATGCGCCCATAGTGGTTGGTCCGTCCACCCACGATGCGCGAGCGGAACCATTCAAACTTACTGCCCTCGCCCACCGTGTAAGGCTCGCCGTCGAGTTGCCAGCCGCCGCTGGTCGTGGAAAAGAACCCGAACGGCTTGCCCTTGCCGAAATACGCCTTGCCGCCTTCCTCGGCGCCGCGATGGCTGTAATCGTGCGGCCATTTGTGCTCGAGAAACTCCTTGGCCGGATCGAGCATGGGACCGGCCTCCAACAGCGCGCACTGGATGCCCTTGGCGGTAAGAACGTGCACCGCCGTACCGCCACCGGCGCCGGAGCCGATGACGACTACGTCATAGAAAGGTGTGGTGGCCACGTTCTTGATTGTATACCTCGGGGCGTTAGAATCGGGCATGCGGCTGATTCCCGTTTTCGCATTGGCGGCGCTTTGCGCGGACGCCCAGGACCTTCCCGTGAAGTGGGAAGAACTCACCTCCCCGGACTTTCTGAAAGCCATCGAAAAATCGCAGGGCGCCTGCGTGCTGCCCTTCGGCATTCTGGAAAAACACGGCCCGCACCTGCCGCTGGGCACGGATATGATCAACGCCCGGTATGCCTCGTTGCAGGGCGCCGCGCAGGAGTACGCCATCGTCTTTCCCGAGTATTACTTCGGGCAGATTTTCGAAGCCAGGCACCAGCCGGGAACCATCGCCTATAGTCCGCGTCTGCAACTGGAACTGCTGCAGGAGACCACCGATGAGATGGCGCGGAACGGCTGCAAGAAGATCCTCATCGTCAATGGGCATGGCGGCAACACCAGCCTTCTGCCGTTCTTTGCGCAGTCGCAACTGGCGGCGAAGAAAGATTACGTGGTGTACGTCTATGCGCGGCCGCAGTATCCGCCGGGCCGGCCTTCGCTCAAATCGAAGACCGACGGTCACGCGGGGGAATCGGAGACGGCGCATACGGCGATTTCGCGGCCCGATCTGGTGCGGCAGGATCGCGCCGCCACTCAGTCGGGCGCCGATCAGAACCGGCTCGATCTGCCGCAGGGCGTTTATACCGGCATCTGGTGGTACGCCAAGTATCCGAACCACTACGCGGGCGACGGCAGCGTGGAAAACCGCGAGCTGGGGGAATGGGATATGAAAGCCTGGGCGGCGGCGGTCGCCGGCGCGCTGCGCGCTATCAAGGCGGACCGGATCGCGCCGCGCCTGCAAGAGGAATTCTTTCGCGGCGCCGAACGGCCGGCCGGGACCCGGCAGTAATCAGGAGGCCGGTACCGGCCTGCCAGGCTCAGAAACGGGCACCCATCGTTCGAGCGCGAGGCGCAATCCTTCAAGACGCAGCGGCTTGGTGAGGTAGTCGTCCATGCCCGCTTCGAGGCATCGTTCCCGGTCGCCGGCCAGCGCATTGGCGGTGAGCGCGATGATGGGCGTGTGCAATGGCGGAGTCAGGTTCGCCTCAAACGAACGGATTTCGCGAGTCGCGTCGTAGCCGTCCATTTCCGGCATCTGGCAGTCCATCAGCACGGCGGCGAACCGGCTGAGCCGCGCCGCCGCCACCGCTTCGACGCCGTTGGCGCAGTAAGTGGCGGTGAACCCCAGCCGGCGCAGCATCTCGCGCGCCACCACGCGATTGACCGAGCTGTCCTCGACAACCAGGATCTGCTGCGCCGCGCCGCCGGCCGTGGGCATGCGGTCCGGAAAATCGATGGAGGCGAGCGCCCGCTCTACGGCCTGCTGCGAGAGAAGGGCCGAATGGAGATGGCCGGCTCGCAGCGGCTTGGCGAGGATGCCCGAGACAAAGCGGTGGCCGGGCCAGCCTTCCTTGCGCCTGGTCAGCGACGGCGAGCCCATCAGGTACACGCGGTTGCCGGGCCGCGTCGCGAAGCTCAGCAGAGTAGCCACGGTCTCCACCTGTTCGACACCGGGCAACTCGAAATCGAGCATGAGAAACGTGCGCTCCCTGCGCCGGCGCGCCAACCGCAGCATCTCCTCCACCGACCGTGCGTAAGCGATGTTGGCACCGCAGCCGTCCAGCATCGCCGCCACGGCCTCATGCACGTGCGCATTGTCGTCAGCGACGATGACGGTGAATTCGTCCATCGGGGGAAGCGGCATGGGCAGCGTCTCGCCGTTGAGCGGCTTCAGCGCCAGAAAGGTGAAGGAGAATCGGCTGCCCTCTCCGGGCCCGCTAGCCACATCGATCTCCCCGCCCATCATGTGGACGAAATGGCGCGAGATGGCCAGGCCCAGACCGGTACCGCCGTGGCGCCGCGTCTCGGACCCGTCCAATTGGCTGAACGGTTGGAAAAGCAGATCCATCGATTCCTTGCCGATGCCGATGCCGGTGTCGATCACTTCGGCCCGCAGCCGCGCCGCTTCGCCCTCCTGGGCTTGGTGGGCGATGCGCACCAGTATGCTGCCGCGGTCGGTGAACTTGACGGCGTTCGAAATCAGGTTGGTGAGGGTCTGGCGCAGCTTGCCTTTGTCGCAGCGGAGGCGATCGGGAACCTGCGGCGCCACCAGCGCGACCATCTCCACGCCCTTGGCGGCGGCATTCGAGGCGAGCGAATCCACGATGTCTTCCAGGGCCGCCCGGATCTCGAAATCCTCGTACCGCAGCGCTTCCTTGCCCGCTTCGACTTTGGAGAAATCCAGAATGTCGTTGATCACGCTCAACAGCGAATCGCCGGACCGGTGAATGACTTCGGCGTAGTTGCGCTGTTCGGCGTCGAGATTGGTTTCGAGCATCAGTTCCGCCACCGCGATCACGCCGTTCATCGGCGTACGGATCTCGTGGCTCATGTTGGCGAGAAACTGGCTCTTGGCGCGGTTGGCGCTATCGGCGGCTTCCCGTGCCATGCGCAGTTGCCGCTCCGCCTCCACCTCGCGCGTCACGTCGCGGAAGGCCACCACGGACTCGGTACCCAGCTCCGGCGAGGGCAGCGTGCTGCGCGAGTAGGAGACCGAAACCTCGCCGCCGTCGGGCCGGTTCCAAACCGCGCGCAGATAGCCCTCGACGCTTTCGGCGGGGGCGGCCGGTTGCAGCCCCGCAAGCAGCGGATACCCTTGCAATTGTTCGAGCGGCAGCCCGAGCAATCGCGCCGCCGCCGGATTGGCCCACGTCACCAGACCCTCGGCGTCGATCGCGCAAATGCCGTCGGCCACGGCCGCAAGCAGCGTCTGAAACCGGTTGCGCTCGCTTGAAAGGCGCGCGTTGAGGTCGCGCATCTCGGCCGATGAAACGTCGAGGGACCGTTCAAGAAGATAGCGGCCGTCTTCGGCTTCGCGATAGGTGGTGCTGACCCGCTCCAGCAGACTTAGCCAAGCCCGGGAGTCGCCCGGCGGGAGCGGTTCCGGAATCCCGGCGCGGCGCAACTGGCGCGCCAGCACGGGATGCAGCTTGCCGGGACTGGTTTCAGGATTCATGAATCAGCGTAAGAGTCATCGTCTGGTTGTGCAGTTCGCACGAACCGGTTCGGGCGTAAGGAGAAATTTCTCCGTAGGAATAGAACCCCAGCAGGTTCGTCCCAGGCGGAAGAGCGGCCAGGGTGGCTTCAATTTCTTCGACCGAGCGCTCTCCAAGCACCAACCTCCGGCCCACGCAGCTGATGGCGATGGCCACGCCGCCGGGCGCCATGGCTTGCGGCGATACCGCCATCTCGGCCGCCTCCGAGGCGCCCTGAATCAGCCGTTCGAAGTTCGCCATCATCAATTGCGCGTGCGAGCCGGTGGGAACGTCGCCGGCGAAGGTGAGCGACTGGGCGGCCTCATCCACTTTCAGAATCGTCCGCACCAGCGCCGTCTCCGGCTGTTCCGCGGGCCGGATCGCCAGCGGGAAAAGAAGCCCGGTCGCCGGCAGTCCGGCGGCGCGGTCGCCAAGGTATTGCCGGTAGAGAGCCAGGGCCGGCCTGTTGTCCAGCTCATAGAGCACCGCGCCCTCGGAACGGGTGACGCGCCGCTCCGGTCCGAACTTGTCCCATCCGCCCTTGCATCCATGGCTTACATGAACGCGATCGCCATATAGACCCACGGCGGCGACGCGGTGGGAGGAAGGCTCGGCGCCGGTCACCACCCAGGTGCGCTCGAACCGGTCTCGGTCCGCCGCCAATCCGCCGGCCACGCTCACCCCTTCCGGCAGTACTTCGTTCAGTCCTTTGACCAACTCGGTGCCGTTGACGGAAAGTCCGTCGCTCAGGACCAGCACCGCTTTCAGATCGCCTTCTGCCAGGCGGCCGGCCAGCTCCCGCCCCGCCGCCCTGGATTCGGAAGGCAGCGGCACGGCGGCGCAGGCGCGGCGCACCCGGCTGTGGTCGAACCGGATGGCGAGGCCGGAAATGGAATCGTCGGCGATTTCGCAACCGCGAATCTCACCCGCGCTCGAGCATCCGAAGATGGCCGATTGCGGAAACGCCGCCGCCAGTTGCTTCCAGACGGCCGGGTCCGTCCCGTATGCCGGCGCCCCGAATACGATTACCAGAGTCGCGGTGCCGTTCAGCGCCGGGGCGCCATTCCACGCCCATCCCTGCCGAGGGTGATAGTGGAATCCGCAGGTACGCATCATGCAACGTATCGGCCAAGGTTGCCTCCCGATTAGCGATGCAACCAAGATCCGTTTCGTCGGACACTGGTAATTCGAACGGACGGTTCGCCAGGAGTCACGTATGCTCGGAATCCATCCCTATATCGCGTTCAAAGGCACTTGCCGCCAGGCAGTCGAGTTTTACAAGGAGGCGCTCGGCGCCGAAGTGCTCTTCCTCCAGACCGTGGGCGAGTCGCCGATGGCCGATATGGGCCCGGCCGGCAACATCATGCACTGCACGATGCGGCTGGGAGATTCGACCGTCATGATGTGCGACGACCCGGGGCCGGATGCCGGTTCGGGCGCGGGCAACATCAGCCTGGCGATCGGGTTGAACGATCCGGCGCGTGCGGGCCGGATCTTCGATAAGCTCGCCACGGGCGGTACGGTTCTGATGCCGCTCGGCAAGACCTACTGGGCGGAAGCTTTCGGCATGGTGATCGACCGGTTCGGCGTGAGATGGATGATCAACTGCGATGCGCCGAAGCCGTCAGACGGCGGTGGAGCGTAACACCTGGCCGCCGGCGGCGCGCAGTTCCTCAAAGAAGGCGTCGGCGGCTTGTGCGCTCAGATGTTGCACGGCGTCTTCGAGAACGATCACCGGCTTGCCCGTCCGCAACAGGCCGAGCACGGCATTCCGTACGCAGATCTCGGTGACCACGCCATAGACGGCGTAGCGATCGGCCTGGAGCAGCGCAAGCACCCGCGGCAGGTTGGGGTTCGAGAAGCAATCGACGGATTGTTTTTCGAGAATCACCTGGCGCGCATCGCCCAGCTTCACCTCGGCCGGACGGCTGCCAATGACCGCGCGCGAGTCGAGCAGCGTAGCGGCGGGTTTGTTCTGTCCGGTAGTGCCAACCACGCAGTGTGGCGGCCAGTTTTGAAACTCCGGATCGTTTTCGGAGTGCGCATCGACGGTCGATAGCACCACCTCCGCGCGGCGATTCAACCCGCCGATCCGCCCGACCAGCTTTTCCGCGCCCGGCACGTACAACGACCCGGCGGGCGCCAGGAAATCGAGCTGCGTATCGACATCCACGAAAACGGTTCTCATCCGCGCGCCTCCGCCGGTTGGAACGCCGCCACCTTATCGCGCAGGGCCAGCAATTCCGGGCTGTATTCGACCGGCCACGGACGCTCCGCGGCGAACAGGCTGCGCAAAGCCACGGGCAGTTTCGCGAGGGAGGCGAGGGCGCGCTCACGAGCCTCAAAGGCAGTAGGGAGCCTGTCCACCAACTGGCCGCCGATGATCACCGGACGCTGCAAAACCTCGGCCGGCCGGGCGCCAGGCGGGCAGGTGGGACATTCCCAGTTGCAGCCCACCAGGTCGTGATCCTCATACCGGAAGATCTGCTTGGAGCCGGGCAGCGTTTGCTTGTCCTTGGAGAATTTGGCGGTGTAGCGGCGCTCGCCGTTCGACTCCATCTCCACCAGTTTGTAGACGGCGCCGAGGCTGGGGGCATCGGCCGAAGTCGCCAGATCGGTGCCGACGCCGAAGGCATCGATGGGCGCCTTGGCCGCCATGTACTCGAGAATCTTGTACTCGTTGAGATCGCTGGTGGCCATGATCCTGGCATCCGGATGGCCGGCCTCGTCGAGGATGCGGCGCACCTGCCGCGCCAGTTCGAGAATATTGCCGCTATCGAGGCGTACACCCCACATCGGGCGGCCGAGCTTGACGGCGTTGCGCGCACCTTCGGCCGTGTCGTAGGTGTCGATGAGATAGGCGGTGTTATCGCCCAGCAGGCTCTGCAACTGGCGGAATGCGTCGATCTCGGCGCGGAAGGCCTGCACCCAGGAATGCGCGGCGGTACCGAACACCGGAATGCCGAACTTCTGACCGGCCAGCGTATTGCTGGTGCCCGCGCATCCGCCGATGTAGGCGGCGCGGCCGGCGAGCAATCCGGCGTGCGGGGAGTGGGCGCGGCGTGTGCCGAACTCCACCACCGCCCGGCCCGCCGCCGTTTCGGCGATGCGCGCGGCCTTGGTGGCGATCAGCGTTTGAAAGGCGATGGTGGATAGCAGGAAGGTTTCGGGAATCTGCGCTTCGACGATGGGCGCGCGCACGGTCAGCAGCGGCTCGCCCGCGAACACCACCGTGCCCTCGGGTACCGCGAAAACATCGCCGGTGAAGCGCAGCCCGGCCAGATAATCGAAGAATTCGGGCCGCGCCCGGCGGAATTGCGTCAGACCGCGCAGGTAGTCGATCTCGCCGGCCTCGAAGCGGAAATCGAGCAGATACTCAACCGCTTGTTGAAGGCCCGCGGCGACCAGGAAATTGCGCCGCGCGGGCAGGCGGCGGACGAAGAGCTCGAACGTGGCGCGTTCCCCGATCTTGCCGGCCTCGAAATAGCCCGCCGCCATGGTGAGCTGGTAAAGATCGGTGAGAAGCGCGTTCACTTATTTCTTCTTCGGTTCATCCTTCTTGGGCGAAGGCGGCTTGATGTCGGCGCCGGCCTTGCCGAGTTCCTCGAACGCTTTGCCGTCGAGTTCGTAGACGGTGGGTTCTTTGTCGCGCATCGCGTAGTGGTAGTTGCCGTCCTTGGAGAACAGCACCTTGTCCACGATTTTACCGTCCTTGGCGGTGACGGTGACTTCGAGCACGGGCTCCTTGAAACCGGTGTCCTTGAAGGAAATGGCGCTCAGATCGCGGATCTTGTCGATGAACGACTGCACGCTGACGGTGTCCATCTCCTTGCCGTCTCCGGTCCACTTTTCGGCGTTCTTTGAGAAAGCCCGCGTGACGCCCTTTTCCTTGATCTCGATGCGGGTGGGATCGTTGAAGCCGAAATCGAACAGCTTCTTATTGCGGAAGTCGTCCGGCGATTTGCCGGCGCCTTCGCCCAGGTCCTTCTGCACCTTGTGAATGCCCGCCACGGCCGAGCCCTTGGCGTAATAATCTTCGCCCGACATGCGGATCTCGAGTTGCTGCGTGCCGGCGGCGTCGGTCAGTTTCGCCACGGCGACGGGCTTTCCGGAAGCGAAACCGGCGGCGGCTTTCCTGGCGTCCGCTTCGGCCACGGCGGTATCCATCTTGGCGTCTTTCAGCTTGCGCACCAGTTCCTCGACGCCCCAATTGTCGGCGCGCATCGGCTTCGGCTTGACGATCTGCCACTCGTTTTGCTGGTTCTTGCCGAATTCCGCGGTCTGGCCCTTGGCGGTGAGTTCGACGCGGGTGAGCTTTTCGGAATCGACCGTCACCAGGCGCTTGTCGCGCAGGTCCTGATAATTCTTGTCGAGCGACGATTTGACGAAGCTGCCAACCGTGTAGACTTTGTTCTCACCGTCGAGCTTGGCGAAAAAGCCGCTGGCGGTGGGTGTCTCATCCCCGATGAGCAGGCGGGTGACTTTGCCGTCCTTCCTCGTCACGTTCACTTGAAGCTGGGGCTGGGTGAGGCCGAACTCTCCGAGATTGGTGGCGCTTTCTTCCACCAGCCGGTCCGAGCCCAGATCCTTGAGCGTGTTGACCACGCCATTGACGGCATCGGAATCCACCGCCAGAATTTCCGGCGCCGTGAGCTGCCATTTGTCCGCTTTCTTGAGAACGGTGGGCTTGGCGTCGCGCTTCACGATCTCAATCTGCTGCATCTGATCTTCGGCGATGGTGAGGACCTTGGGCGAATCGCTGACCGGCCCCTTTTTCTCTTTCTCCGCTTCGCTTTTGTTGGAGAAATGGACGCCGATTCCCAAGGCGGCCAGAACCACCGCGGCCGCCAGCAATCCACGCAGATTCATCGGCTACCTCCTTCTCCACCAGACGCCGATGCCGGCGGCGATCACCATCAGCGGAACCAGAAACACGCTGGAATACATGACAAAGCGCATCTGGTTGCGGGTGAGGTTCAGGCGGCGGTCCTGCGGATCCTTGGGACGGATGGAAATCAGATCCTCGTCGGCCGACAGCCAGTTGAACATGTTGAGCGTGAGGTCGCGGTTGCCGTTGAAGCCGAGAAGATTGTTAGCCATGAAGCCCGAAGAGCCGGTGACGATGAACCGCGGCTTGGGTTGATTCTCGCCGGACCCGGCCACGGTTTTCGAACCCGCGGCGGCCAGGGCGAACGGGCCTTTCGTATCTTTGCCTGGGTCCAGTTTAATCTCGGCCTGCGAAAGATTGGCCGTGCCGTAGGCATTGGCCGAAGTGGACAGCAGTTTTTCCACCGTCATGCCGTTCGGGGCTTTCACATCGAGCGAGCGTGCCAAGGGAAAGGCCGTGGCCGTCTCTTTCATGTCTCGCACGATGACGTGGGATTCGTAAGTCGTCACCAGCGGCACCAGTTCGCTCAACCCGAACAACTGCCCGATGCCCGAGGTGTCGAGGATGAGATTCTTGCTCATCGTGACACCCCATTCGGCGAGCAGTTTCTGCAGCGCTTCGTTCTCGCCGATATCTTCCTTGCCCACCTTGAGCGGCGGGTCGAGCGCGAGCAATACGCGGCCACCCTCGTCGAAATACTTCCTGATGGCGTCGACGATCGGCTGCACATAATCGAACCGCGGGCCGCCGGCGACCAGGATGGTGCAGTCCTTGGGAACCTCCGGCTTCTCAATCAGCTTGATGACGCGCGTTTTGTAGTTGCTGCGTTCCAGGGCTTCCTTGAGCCGCGAGTAGCCGCCGCGGCCGGAATCCTCCAGGCCATGTTCACCCGAGCCCGACACGGCGCAAACGGTGCGCTCACCGCCTTTGAGCGCGCGAATGATGGCGCTGGTAATCTCTTCCTCCGATACGCTCTTGGCTTCTTCGCGCTTGCCGTTGGCTTCGACAATCACCGTGCCGAGCGTGCGAATGCCGTAGGACTTCGCCAAGGTCGGCTTCTTGTCCACATCCACGTAATCGACGGCGAGCTTGGTGGAGAGAACGTCATACCGGTCGAGCAGGTCCTTGCCCTGGGTGAAGTTCTGAGACCGGTCGAAGTAGAGGATCTTGGCGTCGTTCGCCAGTCCCTTGACGACTTTCTCGGTCTGCTCGGCCAGGCTGAACTTCTTGTTCGAGGTCGAGTCGTAGGCCTTGTTGTGACGATTGGCCAGCCAGTTGGCGGCGCCGAGAACGCCCAGAATCACCGCCGTAT
>CADEFT010000061.1 GCA_902826685.1 uncultured Acidobacteriota bacterium | reverse complement strand
AGATGGCTACCGTAACCCCGGCTACGGAGAATTCCCCCGCCCGCGGCGCTCCCGTCAGATTCCGCTCCACTGTATAGCCGATCACGCCGTCGCCGTTGCCCGCGAGCCCCGCCGTAATGGTGATCCAGGAATGGGGGTTCGATACGGTCCACTGGCACCCGGCCTGGCTGGTCACCAGCAGCGAACTCGATCCGCCGAAACTGTCGAACAGATCCTGCTGCCGCGACAGCGTGTAAGAGCACGAAAGCGACCCCGCTCCTCCCACCTGGTTGACATTGAACTTGATCCCGTTGACATCGATCTGCCCGGATCGCACCACGCCGGTGGAGTTGGCGGCGATGGTGTAGCTCACCGAGCCGTTGCCGCTGCCGGCCCCCGAAACGATGCCGATCCAGCTTTGGTTGGACGAAGCGGTCCAGGCGCAATCGGCAAAGACGGGCACCGTATAGCTGCCGCCCGAGGCCGGAAACCACGAACCGTAATAGCCAAGCTGCACGCAGGACCCAATGACCTGCTGAACCGTATACGTGGCGCCTCCCACGTCGATGGTGCCGCTGCGCGCCAGGCCGGTATTCGCCGCCACGGTGAACTGCAAGGGTCCGTTGCCGACGCCGGCCGTCGTGGTCAACGTGATCCAGGGCGCTTCGGTCGTAGCCGCCCAGGAACAGCCGGCCGGCGCGAAGACGTCGATCGAATAGTTTCCCGAGGTCTTGGGAAAGAACGATCCGCTCGAACCCAGCGTCGACGTGCAGGCGCCCAGCCGCGTCAGCATGCCTTCGTATCCGCCCGGGTTCGA
This sequence comes from uncultured Acidobacteriota bacterium, assembly GCA_902826685.1. Lineage (GTDB taxonomy): Bacteria > Acidobacteriota > Terriglobia > Bryobacterales > Bryobacteraceae > CADEFT01. The sequence goes on along the minus strand of CADEFT010000061.1, from coordinate 18,606 downwards.
CGTCCGCAGCGCGCCCGCCGTCACCGGCAGGTTCGTGGAGGTCGTGAGTCCCCCCATCACCGGGACGCCGGCGCCCAGAGCGGCCGAAGCCAGCAGATCGCCGCCCGTGCCACCCATATAGGTCGAATAGAGCAGCCGGGTGCCGTTGGCGCTCAGCCGCGCCGCAAACCCGTCGCCCGCCCCGCCTGCCACCGTCTGCTGCGCCCCGGCCAGGGGAAATCCGCTGCCGGCCAGGCCGGCCAGGTAGGCCGATCCGGTGCCATCCACCGCGATTCCGTACACGCTGTCACAGAAATTCGACCGCACCAGATCGGTCACCACGCATTGCCCCGAACCTCCAATCATCGTCGAGTACGAAGCCGCCGATCCGGCCGCATTCAACTTTGTGACGAAGCCGTCCCAACTGCCGGCGTGAACCGTCTGATACGCCCCCGCCGTGACGGGGAAATTCGCCGAAGCCGTCTGCCCGCCGACATAGGCATTCCCCGAGGCATCCACCGCCACCGCATGCGCCCGCTCGTCGGCCGTCCCGCCCAAATAAGTCGAGTAGGAGAGAGACCCGCCCGATATTACCTTGGCTACGAAAGCGTCCGTACCGCCGCCATGGGCCGCCTGATACGCTCCGCCCGTCACCAGGAATCCCTGCCCGGATGTGTAACCCGCCACGTAAGCATTCCCGCTCGAATCGAGTGTGACCGACGTGGCCTGATCCTCTCCGCGCCCGCCGAGGAAAGTGGAGAAAGTCATGGCGGTGCCGCCACCATTCAGCCGCATGAGGAATCCATCGCTGGCGCCCGAGAAAATCGGCTGCAGCCCCAGTGTGACCGGAAACGCGGGCGTCGTCGTATAACCTGCGATCCAGGCGCTGCCGGTCGAATCCACCGCGATCCCGAGCCCCACGCCCCCGCCGCCCAAATAGGTCGCGTAGCTGAGCGACGCCCCGGTCGCATCCAGCTTGGCCGCATAGATGGCCGGCGCATCCACGGGACTTTGCCGGAACGCGCCCGAGGTCACCGGGAAATTCCCGATGGTCGCGCCGGTGATGTACGCCGCGCCCGTCGAATCCACCGCGATCGCTCGCGCATAGTCCCCCGATCCGCCGCCGACGAATGTGGAATAGAGAATCGAGGTTGCCGCCGGATTCAACTTGGCCACGAAAGCATCCGTATCGCCAGGATTCAGAATTCGCTTGTACACCCCGGTCGTGGTGGGGAGCGAGGTCGATGCCGTGTAACCGGTAATGTAGATGTTCCCCGTGCTGTCGGTCGTCAGTCCGGTGATCGTGTCGTTTCCCAGTCCACCCCAGTAAGTGGTGTAGAGCAGAATGGGGTCGATGATCAGCGGCAGCGAGCGGTCATACACCCCAACGTCGAAGCCCACCTGCCCGCGGTCGATCCGGAACGCTCCCCGCACCTGGCGGCGCCCGTCCGCGGTGGGCTGATAGAGAGTGGGTTTCCCGAACCGGAAGCTGCCGATCACCAGTTCGCCGGCCGCCGATACCCTTGGCCGCCCGGCCCCTTCCACCCGCATCCGGATCGCACCCGGATCGGCCCCCGGCTGCACCGCGAAATCGAATTCCAGGTCGCGCCCGGCGCCATAAAACACCATGTCGATGCCCGGATACACGCTCGGGTACCGCACACGCCGGAAATGCTTCACGTGCGTCCGCCAGCGTCCGCGATCCGGCCCGATCAGGTAATGGCTCTCGCCTCCGGTAGGCTCGCTGCCTTCGGGCGTCGAGCGGCCTCCGAAGCGAATGCGGACCGGATCCCGCTCTCCCACCGCCAGAATGCTGAGCCCGGCATCGTCGAATGAGAGCTTCAGCCCGCCCGGCCGCGCCGTGAACCGCGTCCCTGCCGCTCCCGAATGAGCTTCGAATACCAGCGGCAGTTGAACATTCGCGGCAAAGCCCGAAAGCGCGGTCAACAGAAAGAGAAATGGCCTCACTTAAGGAAGTCGAGACGGGAGGGCGATTTTCTCAGGGAAACCGATGTAGGATTGTTCCGGGGAACAGGAAACAGGGCATCGTTGAAACGTGCGTTCAGATGAACAGGACAGGCTATTCCTTCGCCTCTTGTTCGCCAGGGCGATTTTGGGATATACTAATCCAACGCAGACTGTTCTACATGTTGGGAACATGAGTGAAGAGAGACGACTACGAGATCCGATTCACGGCTTTATTCGACTGTCGGGAGACGAAGCGGGCATCGTTGAAACGCCAGTATTTCAGCGCCTCCGAGGGATTCGCCAGCTTGCTATGGCGAACATGGTCTACCCCGGTGCGTTGCACACCCGCTTCGACCATACGCTTGGTGTGTTCCACGTCACGAGCCTATTATGCGACGTTTTCAAGTTCTCTTCTGACGACACCAGGCTCGTAAAACTTTCGGCGCTCGTTCATGATCTGGGCCATGGCCCCTTCTCACATGTCTCCGAAGGTGCCTTGGAGCTTTTTGCGGATCGGGACAAACTCAAGGAGCGACTGAAGGGAGATAACTCAGCCAAGATCCACGAATTGCTGACGCAGGACCTTCTGTTCTCTGACGACGACCTCAGGCACCGGATAGATGGAAGTACCCTGAAGAAGATCGTGTCTCTGTTGTCTCATGGCTACGGGGAGCCAATCTTACGGTCTGTAGTTTCCGGTCCACTGGATGCGGACAAGCAGGACTATCTGTTGCGGGATACATATTTTTGCGGCGTGAAGTACGGAATTTTTGATCTCCAACAGCTTCATCGGGAACTTCGGGCGGAAGAAGATCCCACCCAAGGCAAACAGTTGATGATCTCCGCAGACGGAGTTCACGCACTTGAGCAGTTCGTCCTTGCAAAGTATTACCTCACGGCCCAAGTATACAGCCACCGGGTCAGGCTGATCACAGACCACATGATCGTGCGGGCGATCCAGTTGGGTATCGAAGACGATCAGATAGAGGAACTTACAACCCTTTACCGATACGATGGAAGTGACAGTTTCGTCGAAAATTACATGCAATGGGATGACGCCCGGTTCATGTTAGCGTTCGGGGACATTAAGCTGAAAGGGAAGTATTGCCAGGAATTGGTCAGCAGGCTACGGTCACGAAAACTGGTGAAGCAGCTTTTTGAGTACCCGGTGTTGCAGCTTCCTGAGCAATGCCAGGAAATGATTCGTGACATTACAAAACCAAAGAATCGGGAACAGCGGCGCAAGTTGGAGCAGGAGCTTGCAGAGACAATTCAGGCTGCCGGGATCAAGCTCCGGTGCGAGAGTGGAGACCCTTCGAACCTTGTGATTGTGAACGCCTATACCCAGAAGTCTGTCCGTGCCCAGTCTCGAAATGACGAAGGGCCAATTCTAGTGAGAAAAGACGCCAATGTGACGACGTTTGAAGAGGCTTCTGATCTGTTCCGTTCGATAGATGAGAAAATGGTTCGTCCTCACTTTGCACTGTATGCTCCCGTAGATTACGGCAACCAGGCAGAGCGGCGAACGATGGAAACAAAATTGCATAAACCAATACTCAAGTGTCTGGAAGGATTTGGCAATGCGAGATGAAGTTGTTGCACGTGACGTATTAGTGCTTACATATAAAGCGTTTGAAGGGGATATGCGAGGGAAGACACTTCTCCAGAAGCGGGTCTACTTTTTGTCCGTGATGCTTGGCATCGACATCGGTTATGAAGCTCATTACTACGGCCCGTACTCAGAGAAAGTGGCGAACGCCAATTCGGAGCTGAAGTCGTTGGGGTACATCTCAGAATCCTCCTCGGCTTGGGGCTACGATCAACGTGGCTTCGAAATGGCCCGGCACGACTTCCAGTTGACTGACCTTGGCGCTCGACTGGCTGATCTAAAAGTTGAAGCTCAGCCGAAACTTTGGCTCGAAATTCAGAACGCTGCCACTATTATGAAGAAGGCGGGCGGCGATCTGGACTACATGGAGTTGTCGATTGCCGCCAAAGCATACTACGTTCTCAACAAGCTCAACGGCAAAGCTACGCTTGAGGATATCGCCGGGATGTTGCCAAAGTTCGGTTGGTCGGTGAAGAAGGAGCAGTTGGAGAAGGCTGCGGACTTCTTAGCAAAGACCAACTTGGTGTCCAAACAATAGCCTCTACTACCCGGTTCCGATTCCGTATCAATCCAGCCGCTTATGAAACCGGTTAGCGCTGAACAATAAGATCGTCACTCCAAAGAACGCCAGCGCCAGCAACTGCGGCCACAGCACCTCTACGCCATTGCCTTTCAAAAACACACCCCGGCAGATCTCGATGAAATACCGCACCGGATTTAGCAGCGTCAGGTACTGCACCGGCTCGGGCATGTTGCGCACCGGGAAAGCGAACCCGCTCAGCATGAACGCCGGCTGGAAGAAAAAGAATGTCGACATAATCGCCTGCTGCTGCGTGCGCGAAATCGTCGAGATAAAAATCCCGATGCCCAGCGTCGAAAACAGGAACAGCACCGCCGCGCCGAACAGAAACAGCAGGTTTCCCTGGAACGGAATGTGAAAAACCAGTTTCGCCAGCACAATGATCAAGCCAAAATCGAAAAGGCTCACCACCGCGAATGGCAGCGTCTTTCCAATCATCAGTTCCACCGGCCGGATGGGCGTCACCATCAACTGTTCCATCGTTCCAATCTCGCGCTCGCGCACGATGGCCATCGACGTCAGCATCAACGTCACCAGCGCCAGAATGTTGGCCAGAATGCCGGGGATGAAATAGTTACGGCTCTTCAACTCAGGATTGAACCACACGCGCTGTTCAAGGCCGATCGACGGAGCCTTGATCTGCGCCAGTCCGCCCCCGCGGGCCATGCGCTTCTGATTCTGCACCGCCACCATCCGGCCCGCGGCGTACCCGCGCACGATTTCGCTCGCGTATCCCGACAAAATAGACGCGGTATTCGAATCGGTGCCGTCCACCAGCACCTGAACCTGCGTCTGGCGGCCGCGCGCCAGATCGGCGGCGAATCCCGCCGGCACGGTGATAATCGAATGGACGCGGCTGTGATCCATCAGGTCCTGCGCCTCCGCTTCGCTCGACGGCAAGGCGGTCAGCGTGAAGTAGGGCGAACCTTCAAACGCCGCCCGCAGCTCGCGCGATTCCGCCGTCCGGTCGTGATCGAGCCAGGCAAACCGCGAACGCTCCACGTCGAGATTGGCCACGAAACCGAAAATCAGAAACTGCATGATGGGCGGCACGATCATCGTCATGCGCATCCTCGGCTCGCGCATCACCTGCCGCACTTCCTTGCGCACGATCTCGAAAATGCGCTCCCGGTTCATGCGATCTTCTCCCGCAGCTTGCGCGTGGCGAGGGTAAACACCAGCGCCGCGTAAACCGCCAGCAGCAGCAGTTCGAGCCACATCACCTCAAGCCCCACGTCCTTGAGGAACACGCCCTTCATAAGCGCGACGAAATATCGCGCCGGCACGATGTGGCTGATCAGCCGCGGAATCAGCGGCATGTTGTCGATGGCATACACGAAGCCCGAAAGCATGAAGGCCGGAAGGAAGCTGGCGATGAGGCTGAACTGAAACGCTTCCAACTGGTTCTTCAGCGCGGCGCTCAACAGCAGACCCAGGCACAGCGCGCCGAACAGAAAGACGCAGCCGGAAAAGAACAGCAGCAGCGGCGAGCCGCGCAGCGGAACTCCGAAGATCGCCACGCCCGCCAGCACCGCCATCGTCATGTCGATGAGGCCCAGCAGGAAATAGGCGGCCAGCTTTCCCAGCACCAGTTCCGAAGGCCGCAGCGGGGTTGAGAGCAACTCCTCCATCGTGCCGTTCTCCCATTCCCTGGCGATGGTAAGCGATGTCAGCATGGCCGCGATCAGCATCAGGATCACGGCGATCAGGCCCGGAATAATATAGTTCCTCGACTTCAGATCGGAGTTGTACATCACGCGCACCTGCGCCTCCACCGGCGGCTTGATCTCGCCCGCCCCTTGGCGCACCGTGAACTCGACGCGCACTTCGTTGCTGTATGTAGCGATGAGGCCGCGCGCGTAGTTGAGCCCGATCGAAGCCGTGTTGGAGTCCGCTCCATCGAGCAGCAGTTGCACCGCCACCGGCTCGCCGCCTAGAACCCTGCGCGCGAAGTGGAGGGGAATCACCAGGCCCGCCAGCGCGTCACCTCGCTCAAGCGCCCGTTCGATATCGGCATACCGGTCCGCCCGGCCGAGGATGCGGAAGTAACGCGAGCCTTCGAACTTCCCGAGCAGCGCGCGGCTTTCCGGCGTCCGGTCCTGATCCCACACCACCGCCGGAATCTGATCCACGTCCAGCGACAGCGCGTAGCCAAACAGCACCAGCAGCAGCATCGGCAGCGCCAGCGCCATGCCCAGGCTGCGCGGATCGCGCACGATATGCACCAGTTCCTTCCGCGTCACGGCCCACGTACGGCGCATATTCATGTCCGCCGCGCCTCCTCGCTCTCCACCATTTGGATGAAAACTTCCTCCATCGAAGGCAGCTTCAGGTCCCGTTTGAGATCGGCGGGCGCGCCAAGCGCGATCACGCGTCCGCGATACATCAGTGCCAGCCGGTTGCAATACTCGGCTTCGTCCATGTAATGGGTGCTCACGAACACCGTGTGGCCGGCGTGAGCCAGGTCGTAGATCAGATCCCAGAACGCACGCCGCGCGATCGGGTCCACGCCCGAAGTGGGCTCATCGAGAAAGATCACCGGCGGCTCATGCAGAATCGCGCAGCCAAGCGCCAGCCGCTGTTTCCAGCCGCCGGACAGCAGCGACGTCATCGTGGCCCGCTTCTCCCCGATCCCCGACATCTTCAAGGCGAACGCCTTGCGCTCTTCCCGCTTCTGTTTCGGCACGCCGTAGATGCCGCTGAAAAAATCGAGATTCTCTTCCACCGTCAGATCGTCGTAAAGCGAGAACTTCTGCGACATGTAGCCCAGGTGAGCGCGCACCGTTTCCGGCTCCATCGCGACATCGAAACCGTCCACCACCGCCTTGCCCGAAGTGGGTTCGAGCAGTCCGCACAGAATGCGGATGGTGGTCGATTTGCCAGCGCCGTTGGGACCGAGAAAACCGAACACTTCGCCCCGCGCCACCTGCAGCGATACGTTGTCCACCGCCACGAAATCGCCGAAGCGCTTCACCAGGTTTTCGAGCACGACGGCGGTTTCATGCGGCACGGCTCTGCTCCCTGCGAATCATCGCGATGAAGACGTCTTCGAGAGACGGCGTGATACGCTTCACCTCCACGCTCTGAAGGCCGCCCGCGCGCAGAGCCGCCGATACCTCTTCTTGGCTTGAATGGGAGAACACGTGCAGCACGCTGCCCGCGAAGTCGCAGCTTTCGGCCAGCGGCGGCCGCAGCAATCCGCGGGCCGCCCTCAGATCGGATGCCCGCACTTCATAACACGCAAACGGCAGCGATTGTTTGAGCCCTCGCGGCGTATCCACGCGAATCAGCCTGCCCTCGTGCATCAGCGCCACACGGCCGCAGCGCTCGGCTTCGTCCAGGTAGGCGGTGGTGACCAGAACCGTCATCCCCTCGCCGGCCAGTTGTTCGAGAATGGCCCAGAAATCGCGGCGCGATACGGGGTCGACACCGTTGGTCGGCTCATCGAGAAACAGAACTTCGGGCTTATGCAGCAGGGTGCACATCAGCGCCAGCTTCTGCTTCATCCCACCCGACAGCTTCGCCGCCGGACGCTCGCGAAACGGCGTCATGCGCGTCATCTCCAGCAGCTTCGCCGTCAGCGCCTCACGACCCGTTGAACCGACGCCGAACAGATCGGCGTAGAAGCGCATGTTCTCGCCTACCGTCAGGTCCCCGTAGAGGCCGAACCGCTGCGCCATATAGCCGATGCGATCCTTCACCTCGTCCACATGCCGCGTCACGTCGAGACCCGCCACGCGCGCCTCGCCCGAACCCGGCAGCATCAAGGTACACAGCATGCGCAGAGTGGTCGTCTTGCCCGCGCCATCCGGACCCACCAGCCCGAAAATCTCGCCCTTGTTCACCGAAAAGCTCACGCGGTCGACCGCCGTCAGCTTCCCGAACGCGCGGGTCAGCTCGCGCACTTCAATCACAGCTCAAGCTCCGCGTCCACCGGCATCGAAGCCTTCAGTTCCTGATTCGGATTCGCCGCTTCTATCTTGATGCGATACACCAGCTTCACGCGTTCGTCCTGCGTCTGGATCTGTTTCGGCGTGAACTCCGCCTCCGATGCGATGAACGTCACCTTGCCTTCGTAGACCTTGCCCGGATAGGAATCGGTGGTGAGCTTCACCCTGGCGCCGATCTTCACGCGGCCCAGGTCGCGCTCGCCGATGTAGGCGCGCAGCCAGGGACGATCGAGGTCTCCGACGGTCGCCACCGTGGCGCCCGCCGCCAGTACCTCGCCCAGTTCCGCCGATTTCACCAGCACCACGCCATCCACCGGCGACCGCACCACCATCTCATCCAACTGCGTATCGGCCAGCGCCACGCCCGCGCGCGCCCGTTCGATCTCGGCGCGCCGCACGGCGATCTCTTCTTCCCTCCGCTTCAGTTCCAGGCGGTTGGCCTCGGCCAGCTTCTGCGCCGCGCGCGCCCGCTCGACCTGCGCCTTGGCCGCTTCGATGGTCTCCTTGCGCGGACCTTCCTCTACCAGCCGCAGCCGCTCCTGGGCTTGCCGTAGCGCCGCCGCCGTACTTTCAAATCGCGCCCGCGCCTGGTCCCGCTGGGCGGTCGAAATGTCTTCGTCTTTGTACAGCGTCTGGGCGCGCTCCCAATCCGCCTTCGCCTGCTGCTGCCAGGTCGCCGCGTCCTCCACCTGCGCCCGCGCCGTCCGTACTTCCTGTGGACGCGATCCCGCCACCAGCTCCGCCAGCCGCGCCTCGGCCTGCCGCAGATCCGCGGCCTTCAACTCGACATCGCCTTCGATCGACGCGCGCTGATAGTCGATCGCCGTGCGCATCTGCACCAGTTGCGCGCTTGCCGCCTGCACGCCCGCCTGCTCGCGGTCGCGCTGCGCCGCCGCCGAAGCCGGATCGATGCGCGCGATCACGTCGCCCTTGGCCACCTTCGACCCGTCGCGCACGTTCAATTCCACCAGCCGGCCCGGCGCCTTGAACGATATATCCACCTGCGTGACTTCGATGTTGCCCGAGAGGCGCACGCGGTTTGGATCCTCCTTGCGGAACAGCCCGGCCCGCATGGCGAGCAGCGCTCCGGCGGCCAGCACGGCCAGGAGGACAACGATGCGAATGACTTTATTCATGGATGCTCGCTCTCAAGGCAGGAATCGATCCACCGTTCCCACCGCCGTGCCCAGATCGATGCGGGCGAGATTGTGTTGATACAGCGCGGCGGTGCGATTGTCGCGCGCGCGCGAAAGACGCGTTTGGGCACCGGTGACCTCCAGACTGTTGGAGACGCCGGCCTTGAACCGCCGCTCGGCCTGCTCCAGTTCCCGCTGCGCCAGCTTCAGGCCTTCTTCGGCCGTCGCCACTTGCAGTTCCGCCGAGCGCAGACTGTCGAACGCCAGCCGGATCTCAAGCTCCATCTGCCGCCGCAAGTCGCTCGCCCGGATCTGTTCCTGCCGCAACAGGGAGGCGCTTTCGGCGCTACGTGCCCCGCGGCGTCCGCCGTCAAACAGCGGCACGCGCAGCGATACGCCAACGCCGCGCGTGGCCCGCGCATCGTTCAAGGCGCCGCCGATCGACCCGTAGTCGGCGAACGCCGCCACCGAAGGAAGCCGCTCCGACCGCACCGCCGAAAGATTCATTTCCGAGAGCCGCTCCCGCTCCCGCTGCGCCTTCCAATCCGGCCGCGCATCGAGCGCGCTCGTCATCGCCTGCTCGAAGCTTACCGGCTCCAGCGGCTGGTAGCTCAGGCGGTCGCTCAGTTCGAGCTTCGTGTCGAGCCGCAGATCGAGCGCCCGCAGCAACCCCAGATGCGCCCGCGTGCGGCCGCTTCCGGCCACCTGCAGCCGCTGCTTCTCATCGGCAAGCTGCACTTCGGCGCGCGTGACGTCGATGCCTACACCGGTTCCGGCACGCTTCTGCGCCTCGGCCAGATCGCGCACCGCTTCGGCCAGTTGCACGTTGGCCCGCGCGGTTTCCAGATGCGCTTCGGCCTGCAACGCCGCCAGATACGCCCTCGCTACCTGGGCGGTAACGCCGGTGCGCACGGCCTCTTTCTCCCGCCGCGCCACTTCGATACCGGTCTTCGAAGTCTGAAAACGCCGGATGCTGCTCAGGTCGAAGACGGACTGCGTGGCGCTGGTGCGTGCGTCGAAGATCGCAAAGGGACCGGCGAAGGTGGGAAACGAGAATCCAGGTACGGCCGGAATCTGAATCCCGAACGCGCGCAGGTTCCGCGTCACGTCCTGGTAAGACACGGTGCCATCCAGGTTCGGCAGCAGCGCCGACCGCGCCTGCGCCTTCCGCGCCTCGGCCTGCGTAATCAGCTCCTGCGCGAGCTCCAGCCGCGTGTTTCCTTCCGGCGCCACGGCGATTTCCACCGCCTTGCGCAGCGTCAACGGCAGCACGGGAGCCTCCTGCGCCAGCGCCGCCGCGCTCAGCAGACAAATGAGCCACTTCATGGCTTGCCTTCCTTCAGGCCGGCGCTTGAATACTGGATCAGCTTCTGCATCACCACTTCGGGCTCCGGTTTGCGCACGCGGCCCTTGGCCAGCACGCGCAGCGCCCCGCCGGAAGCCGCGACGTGCGAAAACGAGCCCGCCATGAATTGCATCCGCCAGAAAAGCTCTTCCTCGCTCAGGTGCGGCAGCGACCGCCGCATCGCCGCGAACAGCCGGCTGAACACGGGGCGGAAATGCTTGTCGAAAATCGATTCCACCACCGAGTCGCGCTCCACATACTGCATGCGCACCATCATGCGCGGGATGTGCCCCACCCGGTCGCCCAATTCGAACACCGGCCGCACGAAAGCTTCGAGAATCCGCTCCGGCGGAACGGGCTGTCCGTGCGCCGCCGCTTCGAACTCATCGAGCAGCGCCAGCCGCCGCGCATTCACCGGCCCGGCCCGCCGCTCATACACCGCGTCGAGCAGCGCGTCCTTGGACTGGAAATGATAGTTGACGGCCGCCAGGTTGACCTTCGCGCCGGAGGAAATCATGCGGATGGAAGTGCCGTCGAACCCCCGTTCGGCGAAGAGCTTCTCGGCGGCGTCGAGGATGCGGTCCTTGGTATCGGCCCGTGGCATAGCGATTGAGCGTTCGTTTCAATCGAACGTATGAACTGTACGGTCCCAGAATGCCAGCCCTCGCCGCCGTTGTCAAGTGTTGGATTCAGACCGTGCCCGAGCCCGCCCGCCGCGGCTTCCACGCCAGCAGCCTGCGTTCCAGCCGGCTCACGCCCGCGCCCACCAGCAGCACCACCGCCGCCAGCACCGCCATCCCGGCGAACACACCCGCCGTGTCGAACACGCCTTCGGCTTGCGCGATCACATAGCCCACGCCGCGAGCCGATCCCAGGTATTCGCCCACCACCACCGCGATGATCGCGAACCCGATGCTCACATGCAGGCTCGAGAAAATCCACGTCAGCGCGCTCGGCACCAGCACATGACGAAGCAATTGCCGTTCGCTCGCCCCCAGCATGCGCGCGTTGTTGAGCAGCACCGGCTCCACTTCGCGCACCCCCTGAAACGTGTTGAAGAACACCACGAAGAACACGACCGTGACGCCCAGCGCCACCTTCGACCAAATGCCGAGGCCGAACCACAACAGAAAAATCGGCGCCAGCACCACACGCGGCAGCGCGTTCGCCACGCGCAGAAACGGATCGAGCAGTTGGGCGAGCCAGTCCACGCGTCCGAGCGCAAAGCCGAAAGCCACACCGAGCCCCGAGCCGATCAGAAACGACAGCGCGGCCTCGGCCATCGTCGTCGCCAGGTGCGGCCATAGCGTACCCGTCGAGATCCATTGCCACACGCGAGCGGCCACGTCGCTGGGCCGGCTGAAGAAGAACCGGTCGAGCGCGCCCGCCGCCGCGCCCCACTCCCAAAGCCCGAGGATCGTCAGAGCCAGCGCCGCCTGATAAAAGCGCATCCTAGCGGGCATAGCTCTTCAGTACCTCCTCGCGCAGATCGCTCCACACGCGGCGGTACAACTGGTGGAAGGCGGTCTCGGTGCGGATGTCGATCAGGTTGCGCGGGCGCGCCAGATCGACTTCGTACCGGCCCACCAGCCGCGACGCGGGTCCGGCCGACAGCACCATCACCTCGTCGGAAAGCGAAATCGCTTCCTCGAGATCGTGGGTGACGAAGACCACCGTCTTGCCCGTGGCCGCCCACAGGTCCAGAATCTCGCCTTCCATGCGCAGCCGCGTGTGGACATCCAACGCGCCGAACGGCTCGTCCATCAGCACCAGGTCCGGATCCACGATCCAGCTCTGCGCCATCGCCACGCGCTTCCGCATGCCGCCGCTCAACTGGTGTGGATACGCTTCGCCGAACCCATCGAGGCCGGTGCGCTTCACCCATTCCGCCGCCAGCCGGTTGGACGCTTTCCGGTCGCGCCCGCGAAAATCGAGCCCCAGCGCGATGTTGTCGATTACCTTTTTCCAGGGCAGCAGTGCGTCCTGTTGAAACATATAGGACGCGCGCCGGTTGATGCCGTTGAGCGGCTCGCCGAACACGCGCACTTGGCCGGCAGTGGGCCGCGCGAGGCCGGCCATGAGATTGAGCAGCGTCGATTTGCCGCACCCGCTCGGACCCACCAGCGACACAAACCGCCCTTGCGCGACAGTGAGCGACACATTCTCGACCGCGGTATAGGTCTCGAATCTTTTCGACACGCCTTCGAGCTCGATCGCCGGTGGAGTCAATCCGATCATTGTGCCAGAATGAGGACCAAATGATTCCGCGCGCCCTCATTCTCACCGCACTCGCGGCGGCCGTGTCCCTGGCCGAAACGAACCGGTTCGACTACCGCGTTCTCGCCACCACCAAGACGTCCACGATGGAGAAGGAGATGAACGAAGCCGCCGAGGCCGGCTACGTTTTTTCGGCCGTGATGGGCGGCGACACCTCGGCCGGCGGCAAAGAGGCCGTGACGGTGATGGCAAAAAGCGCGGCCGGTGGAGGCAGGCGCGCCTACCGGCTGCTGGCCACCAGCAAGACCTCCACCATGCAGAAGGAGATGCAGGAACTCGGCGGCGAGGGCTATGAGTATCGCGGGCAGACCGTGTTCGCTTCGGCGCTGGGCGGCCGGGAAGTGGTGGTCATCATGGAGCGCGACACCTCCAAGCCCGCCCAGCCCATTCAATACCGGTTGCTCGCCACCAGCCGCACCTCCACCATGCAGAAGGAATTGCAGGCCTCCGGCGAGGAAGGCTTCGGCCTCGCCGGCATGACGGTGGCCAAGACCGCCTTCGGCGGGCCGGAGCTGGTTTGCATTCTCCGCAAGTAGCCGTGAGCTAGCGGGAACTGGCCGCGAGCAAGGTGACCGCCGCCAATGAGTATCGCCAGCAGACTGCTCGCCATACAGAAGGAATTGCAGGCCTCCGGCGAGGAAGGCTTCGGCCTCGCCGGCATGACGGTGGCCAAGACCGCCTTCGGTGGGCCGGAACTGGTTTGCACTCTCCGCAAGCAGCCGTGAATTACCGGGAACTGGCCGCGAGCAAAGTGACCGCCGCCAATGAGTATCGCCAGTAGACTGCTCGCCCTGCAGAAGGAATTGCAGGCTTCCGGCGAGAAAGGCTTCAACCTCGCCGGCATGACGGTGGCCAAGACCGCCTTCGGCGGGCCGGAACTGGTTTGCATTCTCCGCAAGCAGCCGTGAGCTAGCGGGAACTGGCCGCGAGCAAGGTGACCGCCGCCGCGGCCATCTTCGAAGGATCGGCCGCGCTGGTGGCGCTGACGGAGAGAATGGTTCCGGCCGCCGCCTGGCTAGGCGCCGTGTAAATGCCGGTCGCGCTTACCGTGCCTACCACAGCGTTGCCACCCGCGATGCCGTTCACCTTCCAGACCACCGCCGTATTCGCGGTATTCCGCACCGTCGCGCGGAACTGCCGCGTGGCGGCGGGCCGCAGGCTGACACCGGTGGGCGAAATCGTCACCGTCACCGCGGGCAGAATCGTTACGGTAGCGCTGCCCGCCGCGCCGCTGCCGCCCCTGCTGGTGGCGCGAACGGTAACCGTGGCGGGCGTGGGGACTGCCGCCGGCGCCGTATACAGCCCGCTGATCGAGTCGATGAACCCCACCGCGCCATAGCCACCCACTGTCCCGTTCACGTCCCAGATCACCGCCTGGTTCGTGTCTCCGCTGACCTTGGCCGTAAACGGGAGCTTCCCGTTCACCGTCACGGCCGCGCTCACCGGCGCCACTTCGGCGAACACCGAGGTTTGCCGCGCCTGTCCGCTGTGAGGCGTAATCATCAGCGTCGTGGCGTCTACCGCTTCGAAGTTCGAACCGCCAATCGTGCGCAGCGCGCGCAACTCGGAATCGTTCCAGCGCGCATCCGGAGCCCCGCTCAAATACCACGCCGAGCCGTTATCGGCGATCATCATGCCGTAGCGCTTCAACGCGGTGAGAATGATCTGATTGGTGGGCGAAAACTTCGAGATATCGAAGCTCGCTTTCAAGCGGAACCGGGCGCCCATCGGCGGAAATTCGGCGCCGGTGCGCGAGGAAGCGAAGTGGCGCGCCGGCCATACATAGCCTCTTCGCGTGCGCGGCGCGGTGAATCGCAGCGCGTGCCGGATCTCGCCCACAAGTATCTCGTCGTATCTCACCAGGCCGGCGAAAACCGGCAGGCCGGCGGCATCGGCGGAGGTCCAGGTTTCCGGGCGAAGCTGATTCGACCCCAAAGAGAAGATCGCGCCCGAATCGCCCTTCCAACTGGTGGCCTGCGGGAATGCCCTGTAGATCTCATAGAGGACGCAGTTGGCCGTGTCGATGGCGATCGTGTGCCGGTCGCCCGTACCCGCGCTGCCGCCTTCCACCGGCGCATTCAACGGAATCGCATAGGGACCGAAATCGCTTTCCCGTTGATACAGAAACGAGGCCGGGTATTTCGGTTGGGTGCCCGGAACCCGCACGAACGGGATTCCGATCGGGCCGCCGTTGTAGGTGCCGGAGCCAAAGTCCGGATGAAGAAAGGCGGTTGGGCCGATGGTGTTCACCCAAGTCGAAGAACTCGGATGCACGGGCAATTGATCGATTCGCGTGTTCCAGATGTTGTCCGGCGGAAAAACGGGACAGGTCTGCGCGTGAGCGCCGCAGGCCAACGCGATGGCCGCGGCGGAAAGAATGAGTGGTTTCAAACGGGCATCTCCGGTTCAGCCCACAACTGGAACGAGGTCCGGATTCAAGGTGGGGAAGGGCCTGAAGCGGGTTCTGGACTCTAAGTGGGCCAGATTTTCTACCGCCGAGGGGAAGCGAGCGGTGCGCGTTACCCACCAAGTTACCACATCCGGTTTATCCTCAACCGTCACGTTCTAAGCTGCCACCAAAGAAAAAAGGCGCGGATTCCAGCCCCCTGGAACCCGCGCCCAAATGACCCGCTTCATTCGATCGGTGGGCTGGTACCGTCGATGGACAGCAGGAAGCGGATCAATTGCCGCCGTTGCGCTTCTCCCGTCAACAGGTCCACGCCGTTGGTTCCGGCGGAGCGGTGAGTAACGTTACTCATGACCTGCTCCAGCGAATCGGCGCTGCCGTTGTGGAAGAACGTCTTCGGGAAAGCGAACAGCGAAAGCAGCGTGGGCGGAGCGAACCCGTCGGCGCCCAGCGGCGGCAGGCCGGTAGCCCGCACTTCGTTCTTGGCGGCCGGGTCGAAGGTGCCCACTTTCTTCAACTCGCCAATGATCTGGCCGTTGCTCAGCACTTCGGCGCCCGGAGGCGGCGCGAACTTCACCCGGGAACTGGACCAGGTGACGGTGCCGTGGCAGGTCTGGCACCCGGCCTGGCGGAACAACCGCTCGCCGGCAACCGCTTCCGGATCGTTCTTATCCACCGGCGAGATCGGCGCGCGCACGCCGAACTGGATGTAGGCCTTGATCGCATCCCAGGAGTTGACGCCGCGCGAGCGAAGCTGACGCCGGTTCGCGTTGGCCGGAGTGAAGCCCGCTACCGGAGTGGCCGGCGTGGTACCGTCGTCGCCCACGATCAAACCCAGGCCGCCCGATACGCCGCGAATGTTCAGCTCGAAATCCTCCTGCTCGTCGAAGATCGCGGACCAGTTGAAGACGCGCTGCTTGCTCGGATCGTCCGGATCGTAATCGGCATGCTGCGGCACGGTGCGCCGCGGGCCGGCGGCGAACAGCCAGACCACGTTGTCGGAAAGCCCGTCGGGATGGCAGGACGCGCAGGACCCCCACCCGTTGTCCGACAGGCGGCCGCGGATCTTCGGCGAAAGCGGCGTCGGCCCGTCAAACTCGCCCGTCGAGGAGTTGTAGAGCTCCTTGCCCACATGGATCAGCTCCCAGATGGTGCCCGCCGTGGGCAAGACATCGGACTGCATCGTCGCCGATACGCGATCCTGGCCGCGCTCGACATTGATCACCGTCACGTCGCGCGAAATGTAGTTGGAGACGTAGGCGCGCGTATCGGTGCCGTTGATCACGATGCCGCGCGGATTCTTTCCCGTGGCTATCTGCAGCACGCGCGCACCGTCGCTTACCACCGTGGCCGCGCCGCTGCCGCGGTTCAAAGACACCTTCACCACATGATCGCTGGCGGCGCTCACCACGTACGCCTCGTCTTCCCGGTTCTTGGCCGCGATGGCCCACGGCACCGTGACGAACAGCTTCGGCGTCGCCGTCTGATTGGCCACCGCGACGTGCATGTTGATGGTCTGCTCGGTGTCCTTATTGGTGGTCAGGTTCATCACGCTGAGCAGGCTTTGCGTGTTCACGTTGAAGCGCGTCGGACCGTTCGGCGAAGCGCCCACGCTCGGGATGTAGGCGAAGTTTCCCTTAACGATGATGTTGTTGAGCTGGTTCAGGTAGGCGCCCGTGGTGAACCGGAAATCGGCGGCCACCGGCGTGGCCGGAGGCGCAACCTTCGCCAGCGCATCGCCCGCCGCCTTGAAGCCCGTGTCGCCGATGGGAATGAGGCTCACCGTGGTCTCAAGCTCATCGGCCACCGTACGGATGATGCTGACAAGGCCCACTTTGCTGTCGTCCTCGCCGTCCGGCTTGCCGTTGGGCATTCCGAAAAACTGCGTCACGTACACCGTCTCGTCGTCGTCCTCTCCGTCGCCGTCGTTGGTGATCGCGATGCCGCGCGGATGGAATCCGACGTTTTCAATCGTCCTGATGACGCGATTCGACGCCGTATCGATCACCGACACGCCGTTGGAGCTCTTGTTGGAAACGTAGAGCTTGGTTCCGTTGGGTGTCAGCGCCACGCCGAAAGGCTCGGTGCCGACCTTGATCTCGGTCAGAACACGCGCCACGGCGGGGCTGTTACGGTTCACCGCCAGCACGCTCACCGTGCCGCTGATGGTGTTGGCCACGTAGGCCCGCGTGCCCAGCGGATTGATCGCCACGCCCCACGGCTCCTGGCCGACATTGACTTCGCGAATGCGGCGGTTGCGGTCGTTGGCGACGTCGAAAAACGTCACCGTGTTCGAATCGGGGTTGGTGACCGCAAGGATCGTCCCTGCCGCATCGAGAGCCAGCGTCTGCGACGACGTTGGTCCGGCGAACCGGGACTGCGGGGCTGGCGTTGCGGGTTGGCCGATGCCGGTCTGGCCGGCGATGTAGAGTCCGAGAACGGCTGCCGAGCCGAGGCTCAACAGCTTGCAGGCGGCGTTTACACTGTCCATATGTTTCTGCCCATGCCGGAGATTCGAAGACACTTTGTTGACTCCCGGGCGCTCCGGCTTTCGCCTCGGCGGCCCGGAAGTTTGTCACGGCTGCATCTTCGTGATTCCGAGTGTAAAGCCGATACCCGCAAAAACGTGTAAGCGAGGATTAAGGAACTGGTAAGGAAACGGTAAGGGGCTGGTCTACTTCTCGGTGTCCATGAAGTAGTAGGCGATCATGTGGCAGACGATCATGTGCGCATCCTCGATGCGGCCCATGTGAGGATTGGGCACGTTCACGTTCACCTGCGCCAGCGGACCCAGCTTGCCGCCGTCGCGTCCGGTCAGCGCCACCGTCTTGCATCCGATGGAGTTGGCATACTCCATGGCCCGCAGCACGTTGGGCGAATTTCCCGATCCGCTGATACCCATCACCAGGTCGCCCGGCCGCGCGAAGTTGCGAAGCTGTTCGGCGAACACGATGTCATAGGACACGTCGTTGGAATAGGCCGTCATGGTGGGCAGGGAATCGGTGAGCGCCATGATCCGGAAGCGGCTGGAGCGGTTGAAGCTGGCGCCCTTCACCATATCGCAGGCAAAGTGCGAAGCCGTCGAAGCGCTGCCGCCGTTGCCAAAGACGAAGATCTGACGCCCGGCGTCGCGGGCCTCCTTGAACAGTCCGATGACGTGATCGATCTGAACGCCGTCGATGGCCTCGATGGTCTTGACGCAATCCGATTTGTAGGTGTCCGCGAAGGTCATAGTGTTTGAATGGAGAGCGACCGCTGCCTTTTAACGAGTATACAGCCATGCTTGTAGCGACCGCCTCTCACCCTTGTCTCATGCAAGATGAGCCTGAACGGGGATCCGGATTCTCACGCAAGA
>CADEFT010000060.1 GCA_902826685.1 uncultured Acidobacteriota bacterium | reverse complement strand
CATAACCCTGGTGGCCTTCCAGCGTGCGCAGCAGCCGCCCGCTCCCCGCCTCCCACACCTTCACCGTACGGTCCTCGGACCCGCTCGCCAGCCGCTGCCCCTCGCCGTCGAACGCCACGCTCCTCACATCGCCGGTGTGGCCATGCAGCACTCGTAGAGGGCGTCCGCTCGCCGCATGCCAAATTACGATCACACGGCCCATGACGGAGGCGATCAGGCGGCCATCCGGGCTGAAGGCTACGCTCCGAACTTGGTCCGCCGGAGGCAGCGTCATTGGTTCGGGTGAGCCATCATCCATCCGTTGGGCTCCCAGAAAGTTGGTTTTGGCGTCGCGCCGCGCACCGGTAAGATCGGCGCCAATCAGCCGGGCGAAGGAAAGATCCGTACCGGAAAGATCGGCGTTGACCAGCCTGGCTCCCTTCAAATCCGCTTCGGCCATCCGCGCGCGTGCCAGGTTCGCTCCCGTCAGATCCACGCCGCGAGCGGATACACCCTCCCAGTTGGTATTGCGGAGATCCGCCCCGCGCATCCGGGCGTTGGTAAAATCCTTGCCGCGCAGATCCTGCCCGGCGAGGTTGTGGCTGGTCGCGCTCTTCGCCTCCAGTTGTATCTGGAGGACGTTGTTCGCGTCCGCCCACTCAAGCAAGCGATCGCGCGATTCGGCCAGCCCACACACGAAGCGCGCCATCAAAGGCGAAATCTCCCGCGTCAGCAGAAGGGAGCCGTGTGCCTCGATGTCGGCCACCGCCGCTTTGGCCACCAGCCACTCCACGATGGAGAAATGCAGGAAGCTCAACCGCTCGCCCTCGCGGCAGAGAATAGACCGGGCGCCCACCTGCTGCGCCGCCTCGGGCGATATCTTCAGCGCCTCAGGTAGAGTGGCGATCTCGATGTCCTCCAGCCCTTCCTTCCAGAACTTGACCGCCAGCGTCTCCACCGCGGTCCACAGTTGTTCCCTGCGCAGCCCGGGCTTCTCGCCTTCCGGATTGGCCAGTTCGGCCTCGTTCTGAATCCACCAATCGAGCAGTTCCCGGTAGAGGGAAGCCTCCGTGATCTGCTCCCCACGCTGCCGCGCCGCGCGAAGCTTTTCCTCCGGAATGCCATCGGCGATGAAGCTCAGCATGCGAGGATTGGCGGCGAGACTCGAAAGGTCTTTCACATCGTCGAGCAGATCGAGCCGCGCATCGGCGTCCTTTTCATTGCCCAGCCGCTTCACCAGCCATTCCCGAATGCGCGGCCGGTCGAACTTCTTCAGATTCACCACGCGCGCGCCCGCTGTCTCCGCGCGCCGCCCCAGGATGTTCAACACCTGGTCTTCGGACTGGAAATGCTGCGTGCGGCTGGTAACCAGAATCCGGGCCGAGCCGCCCGCCGCCCCGCAGATGGTTTCGAAGTGCTTGGCCGCCTGGTCATAACCGACGCGCAGTTCCAGCTCATCGTAGCCATCGAAGATCAGCGCCAGCCGGCCTTCGCGGCTCATGTATTTCAACGCATCGGTGTTGCAGTCGCTGAACGATTCCTGCGCCAGGTGCGTCACCAGCAGCGCTTCGAAGCTGAGCGTGCGGCTGAGGCGGCGCAGATCGAGCAGCAGCGGCGTGATGGAAGTGTCTAGGAACCGCCGCGCAATCTCACGCGACAGGAAGCTTTTCCCGGAGCCGAAATCACCGAGGACAACGACGAAGCCACCTGAGTCCCGATTCATCCAGTTCCAAAGGGTCTCGCGAGCGTCGGGTTCCTTGTGAAGTTCCCGGCCCAAGTTGTAATGGAGTTCTTGCGGAACAAACAATTCTGGCGGGTAGCGCGGATCCGCCAAACGCGAGCCCAGCTTTTCCTTGTAGGGAGCGAACTCGATCAGCCCTTGCAGCCGGGTGAAGCTTTCGAACCGGATCCCCTTTACCTGAGGGGGCAGGCCCTCGGTGTACACGAATACCGCCGGCGCGGAGCCATAAAGCGGCAGAATCGAATCCTGAAATGCCCGGATGGCGGCCGGATCCAGCGGTCCAGCGGCCACCGGGAAGGACTCGCCTTCCGGCTTCGTCACCCGCAAATACGTCCCGAGCGCCGCCGGGCCGTACCGGGGCTCGACCAGGCATCCCTTCACTTTATAGATCGCGGCCACGCGGTCAATCAGGGTGTCCTCGAAGCGATCGCGCGGTTCGATGTCGGAAACAACGGCGGGTGCAGTTCCCACATGCGCGGCGAGTTCATTGACGCGTTCGATCAACGGCGCGCCGAAATCTTTAAAGCGGACGATCTCGACCGAGAGCCCTTTGAGATCGAAGCTCTCCCCTTCCCGAGCGAGCAAATAGTGGGTCTGCCCACCGCCGCCATAGGTCTCGCGCACCCAGCGGATTTGATCCTGTAAAGCGCCTTCCATACCGAAGCCGATGAACAGGAATGGACGTCCAGTCAGCAAATGACGCAGCGTGGAGAGCGCGGCTTCGAACTCGGCCTTTGCTTCTTCGCGTTGCGGATAGAGACGCTCATAGCCATCCGGCGTAAGGATGATGTCCTCAGGCCGTTCAATGTATCCATGAATATGCCAGACGGTCGGTTTGCGGATCTCATCGCCATGGATGAGATCGAGGTTGGCTTTATCGCGCGCGGTCCAGTGGCTGAGATCGTTTTGCTGAGGGCACGCCCATTTCAAGACGCGATCGTAGTTGGTGGTGACGAGGAGGTTGCTGCCAAGCTTCCAGATGGCTTTGGCCAACGCCAGGGATGGCTGGTGGACGCTGGCGAAGCGAGGGTCGAACTGCTCGCGCAGGAAGCCGTTCCAATCGGACATGCTCTCGCGCGCATAGCGCGCCGCCTCAAGGAATTCGTCGTTCTCTACCAGCGCTTTTACCAGGCGTGCCTTCTTTGGCTCCAGCTTCTCCGCCGCCCGTTCCAACAACTGATTCCATCGCGGAAAAAGCGGTTGACCCGCAGTATCCAGCACCGCCGCCGACACCCCCGCGCCCACAAACGGAATCAGCCTGCGCTGCTCCAATGAGGTCTTCAGCGGGCCGGGGATCAAGACCCAAGAATATCAGCAACACAATATCAGCAACACGCGGCGCAACTGCGCTACCCTCTCTCTATGGTTCAGGAGAGCATCCCCGAAGGTCTGACTTTCGACGATGTCCTGCTGGTGCCCGCCCGCAGCTCCGTGCTGCCGGGCCAGGTGGATACGCGCACACGGTTCAGCCGTAACATTACTCTGAACATCCCCGTCGTGAGCTCGGCCATGGATACCGTGACGGAATCCCACCTGGCGATCGCGCTGGCGCAGCAGGGCGGCATCGGCATCATCCACAAGAACATGCCGGTGGACAAGCAGGCCGAGGAAGTGGATCGCGTCAAGCGCAGTGAGAGCGGCATGATCGTGGACCCCATCACCATCAGCCCCGATAAACTGATCGCCGACGCGCTGGGGGTGATGAAGCGCTATCGCATTTCAGGCATCCCGGTCACCGAACACGGCAAGCTGGTGGGGATTCTCACCAATCGCGACCTGCGGTTTGAATCGCGCTTCGATCTGCCGGTGAGCGATGTGATGACCAAGGACAACCTCATCACCGTGCCCGTGGGCACGACGCTCGAACAGGCGCAGGAAATCCTGCACAAGCATCGCGTGGAGAAACTATTGGTGGTGGATGACGAGTTCCGCCTCAAGGGGCTGATCACCGTCAAGGACATCCAGAAAAAGCTCAAGTATCCGAGCGCGGCCAAGGACGAACAAGGTCGCCTGCGCGTGGGGGCCGCCATCGGCGCCACCGGCGACTTCCTCGAACGTGCCCAGGAACTGCATTCGAAAAAAGTGGACGTGCTGGTGATCGACACCGCGCACGGCCACAGCACGCGCGTGATGGAAGCCATCGCCGCCGTCAAGCGCGCCCTGCCGAATCTCGATTTGGTGGCGGGCAACGTCGGTACTTTCAACGCCGCCCGCGAACTGGTCGATTTGGGCGTCGATGGCGTCAAGGTCGGCATCGGCCCGGGTTCCATCTGCACCACGCGCATCGTCTCGGGCGCGGGCGTGCCGCAGATCACCGCCATCGGCGAGTGCTCCAAAGCCACGCGGCCCGAGGATGTGCCCCTCACCGCCGACGGCGGCGTCAAGTATTCCGGCGATCTCACCAAGGCAATCGCCGCCGGCGCCGATTGCGTCATGATCGGCAGCCTGTTCGCCGGTACCGATGAAAGCCCCGGCGAGACCATCCTTTATCAGGGCCGCACGTTCAAAAGCTATCGCGGCATGGGATCGATGGGCGCCATGCTGCAAGGGTCGAGCGACCGCTACGCCCAGGATCCCAACGCCAAGTGGGTCCCCGAGGGTATTGAAGGCCGCGTCCCCTACAAAGGTCCGTTGTCGGACATGGTGTTCCAATTGGTGGGCGGTGTACGCTCCGGCATGGGATACTGCGGCTGCTCCTCGATCCGCGAGTTGCAGGAGCAGGCCCGCTTCCTGCGCGTCACTTTCGCCGGCCTGCGCGAAAGCCACGTGCACGACGTGATCATCACCAAGGAAGCTCCTAACTATCGCGTCGAGCAGTAACCGCGGATGTCACGGCCAGCAGTCATTGCCGGAGCGAGCGGGTTGGTGGGCGGCTTCTGCCTGGAAGCGCTTCTGGAGCGGCCCGAGTTCCAGCCGGTGATCAGCCTGGCCCGCAAGCCTCTGGCCGTCGCGCACCCGCGCCTGAATCAGATCGAAACGAATTTCAATCCGGCCCCGGACCTGGGCCGACTGGAGAACGCGGCGGTGTTCTGCGGACTCGGTACCACCATCCGCAAGGCCGGTTCGCAGGAGAGGTTCCGCGAAGTGGACTACGTGTATCCGATGCGCTTGGCCGAAGCCGCGCGCAAGGCCGGCGCCACCACTTTCGCGCTGGTTTCTTCGATCGGCGCCGACGCCGGGTCTTCCACCTTCTATCTGCGGGTGAAAGGCGAGTTGCAGCAATCCCTGCGCGGCATGGGCTTCCGCTGCCTGCATTTCTTCGAGCCAAGCTTTCTGACGGGCGAGCGCGAGGAAAACCGCCTCACCGAAAGTATCGGCATCGCCGTGGCACAGGCCACGCAGTTCCTATTGATCGGCGGCCTGCGGAAATACCGGCCGATCGAGGCGCGCCACGTCGGCCGGGCGATGGTCGCCGCCGTGTTGCGCGAGGATCTGGGCGAGCGGCTCTACCGTTGGGACGAGATCCGCCGGCTCAATCACGCCTAACGCAGGAACGCCTCCGATAAGCCCCCGTCCACCGGAATCACGTTCCCGCTGGTACGCGCGCTGCGTTCACTGGCCAGGAACACGATCGCATCGGCGCAATGATCGGGCAGAATCGGCGTCTTCAGCAGGGTGCGGCTGGCATAGAACTCGGCCAGTCGCGTGCGCAGGGCTTCGGTGGTCTCACTATCCTGGAACGTGATGTTGTACTTCTGGAGCGACGAAATCACGCGGTCGCGCGGAAACATGGTCGAGCCTTCCACCACCGTCGCCGGCGCGATTCCGTTCACCCGCACCAGCGGCGCCATGCCCACCGCCAGTTCCCCGATCAGGTGATTCACGGCGGTCTTGGAAACGTCGTAAGCTTCGCTGCCCTTCTTCGGCACCACCGCATTGGCCGAACTGGTCAGCACCATGTTGCCCACCAGCCCTTGCGAGGCGAAGACTTTCTGCGCTTCCTTGGCCAGCAGATAGTTGCCGGTGACGTTGACGTCCATGGTGAGCCGCCAATGTTCCACCGGGATATTGCCATCTTTATCCGGCGGAATGAAAATCGCCGCCGTATTGATGACGCTGTCGAGACCGCCGAACTCGAGCACCGTCTTTTCGATCGCCGCCGCCATGCTCGCCTGGTCGCGCAGGTCGATCGTGCAGGAAGCGACGGATTCCTTTCCGCCGATCTTCGCGCACAGAGCGGCGGTTTCGGCCGCCGATTCGGCGTTGAGGTCGGCCACCATCACGTGCGCTCCGCCCTCGGCCAGCTTCAAACAAGTGATACGGCCGATACCGCTGCCGCCTCCCACCACCAGCAGGATACGCCGGCTGAACTCCTTCTCCGGAGGCATACGCTTGAGCTTGGCTTCCTCAAGCGCCCAGTATTCGATGCGGAACGCCTCGCGCGGTGGCAGCGCGACGTAGTTATAGAGGCTGGTGAATTCGCCCGAACGCGCCGGATCCTTGGCATGCGGCAGGGGACCGCTGGCGGTCTCGCCATTGCCCATGGCGCTTGCGCCGCCCATCACGCCGATCGCGTTGCGGAAAAACTCGCCGGTGATGCGCGCTTCGGTCTTCGAGCGCCCGAACGAGATCATGCCGATCCCCGGCACCAGCACCACGGTCGGATTCTGGTCGCGCAGCCCGGGCGACTCCGGCTCTTTGTTCGAGTTGTAATAACTGGTGTACTTCTGCCGGTAGGCGACCAGGCCGGTCTCAACAGCCTGATCGAGCGCCGCCGCGTCCTGCTTCTGCGGATCCCAATTCACCATCAGCGGAGCGATGCGCGTGCGCAGAAAATGATCCGGACAACTGGTGCCCATCGCCGCCAGCGCCTCGCCGTTCTGCGAGTTCATGAAATCGAGCGCTTGCGGTGAGGCGTCATAGTGGCCGATCCAGCGGCGGCTCTGGCTCACCTTGCCGCGAATCCTGGGCATGATCCTGGCGGCGATCGCCTTGGCGTCGGTGCGCGTCTCAACGCGCGGTCCGCCGAACGCCGGTTTGCCCTGCGCATGACCGAGAACGAACTGGCCCATCTGGTCGATGATCGTCACGCTGTTCCAATAGGATTCCCGCTGCGTGGCGCCCCAGGTGAACAATCCGTGGCTCGCCAGAACGATGCCGTCGCAGCCGGGATTGTCCTTCACCGCCTGGCTCAGCATCAGTCCCAGTTCAAATCCAGGACGCTGCCACGGCAGCCAAACCAGCTTGTGATCGAACCGGGCGTTGAACTCTTCCATCTTCTTTTTGCCGTTCAAGCTGGCGGCGATGGCGATGGCCCAATCCGGGTGCAGATGATCGACGTGATCGAACGGCAGGAACGCATGCAGCGGCGTATCGATGGACGTGGCCACCGTGTTGCCGGCGAAGGCGCAGGATGGATACAGTCCCACCATGTCGTCTTCAAACGCTTCGCCCTTGTAGACGTTTTCAAGACCCAGCACCCGGTCGAGGTAAAGCACCGCGAACCCTGTCCGCTTGATGGAGCCCAGGTCGCCGCCCGATCCCTTCACCGCCATCACGCGCGTGGGCTGGCCGGAAAGTGGGTCTGGCAAAGTAAACTTCGAACTGGTGTTTCCACCGCCAAAGTTGGTGATGCGAAGGTCGGCGCCCAACAGGTTCGAGCGGTGCCGTAAGGTCTCTAAGTCATCGCCTTTGAGTGCGGCGACATCGGAGTCGTTCCAAAGGTCTTTCAGGTATTGAAGCATTCCTTTCTATTGTAGAATCGCAGGCGATGGAAATCTCCCGGCGGTCCTTCGTTCAATCGGCTTCGGCGGCCGCTTTGCTGCAGCCGTCCCGCCCGAACATTCTCTTTCTGATGGCCGATCAGCATCGCGCCGATTGCGTGGGCATCGACGGCAACGCGGCGATTCACACGCCGAACCTCGATCGCATCGGCCGCGAAGGCATCCGGTTCCGCCACGCCTATTCCTCCACCCCCACCTGCACACCGGCGCGCGCCGCCCTGTTGACGGGACTGGCGCCCTGGAATCACGGTCTGCTCGGCACCGGCCCGGTCGGCGGGAAGTACGCCTTCACCCTGCCGCAGGCATTGCGGGACGCCGGCTACTACACACAAGCCATCGGAAAGTGCCACTATGCGCCGCAGCGGAACCTGCATGGCTTCCATCACGCGATTCTCGACGAATCGCGCCGCGCCGGCTCGATCGACTTCCGTTCCGACTACCGCTCCTGGTTCTATTCGAACGCACCGAACCTCGACCCCGATGCCACCGGCGTCGGTTTCAACGACTACAAGGGCAAAGCCTACGTTCTGCCGGAGCGGCTCCACCCGACCACATGGACCGCCGATACCGCCGTCAACTTCCTGGGTGGCTATCAGCGTCCCGAGCCCTTCTTCCTCAAGGTTTCCTTCGCCCGTCCGCATAGCCCCTACGATCCGCCGGAACGCTGGATGCGCCGATATGCCGAAGCCCGCCTCCCCAGCCCGGCGGTCGGAAAATGGGCCGCCACACGATATGCGCCTCGCAGTTGGAAGGCCGACGACATCTGGCATGGCGACATGGGCGCGGCCGAAACCCGCACTTCGCGGCAAGCCTACTATGGTTCGGTCAGCTTTGTCGATGAGCAGATCGGCCGCGTGCTGGAAGCGCTGGAACGCCGCGGGTGGCTCGAAAACACGCTGATCCTTTACACTTCCGATCACGGCGACATGACGGGCGATCAGCATCTGTGGCGCAAGTCCTATGCTTACGAAGCCTCGGCCCGCATTCCGATGCTGATGCGCTGGCCCGGCGGGCTGGTCTCCGGTGCGCGCGGCCAGGTGAGCGACGCGCCGGTGGAAATACGAGATATCGCCGCCACCTGCCTCGATGCGGCCGGCGTTTCCACGGCTGCCAAACTCGACGGCCGGAGCCTGCTCGATCCGGCCCGCGGCAAACCCGGCTGGCGGTCCTACATCGACCTCGAACACGATGTCTGCTACGACGTATCGAACCATTGGAACGCGCTCACCGACGGCAAGACGAAGTACATCTATCATGCCCGCGACGGCGAGGAACAACTGTTCGACCTCACCGGCGACCCGCACGAATTGAAGGATCTGGCGGCCACCGTCGCGGCCGCACCCCGGTTGCGCGAGTGGCGCGGACGCCTGGTGCGGCACTTGGAAGAACGCGGCGAACCTTTCCTCAAGGGCGGCCGTTTGCAGCCACGCCCCGAAAAACTCGGTTTCTCGCCGCACTATCCAAAAGCCGCCCCTGCGCGCGCTTGATAAACTGAGAGAGATTCGCCATGGCACTGGCAGACAAGATTACGATGCCCCTGGAACACGGGCAGCGGTTAAGCCGGGACGAGTTTCTCCGCCGTTGGGAAGCGATGCCCGAGCTCAAACGCGCCGAACTCATCGGAGGTGTTGTCTACTTGCCTTCCCCCGTTGGCCTTCCGCACTCCAAGTTGACGCTAGCCCTGAGCGCCTGGATCGGCACATATGAAGCGGCCACGCCGGGATGCCTGGCCTGCTCCAATGCCA
Source organism: uncultured Acidobacteriota bacterium (assembly GCA_902826685.1). Classification (GTDB taxonomy): domain Bacteria; phylum Acidobacteriota; class Terriglobia; order Bryobacterales; family Bryobacteraceae; genus CADEFT01. The sequence goes on along the minus strand of CADEFT010000060.1, from coordinate 10,604 downwards.
CTTGGTTCATGCTGACGGATTCGCCGCAACCCGATGTGGCGATGTTTATCCGTCCCGAATACGGAGGCACCTGCCGCTACGAAGGCAATTTCGTCTCCGGCGCGCCCGAACTGGCCATCGAAGTCTCCGCGACCACGCGATCCTACGACTTCGGCCCCAAACTTCGCCTCTATCGCGAGGCAGGTGCCGGTGAATACCTCAGCGTGGTGAGTGGTGAATCACAAGTGGTTTGGCGAAGCCTGCGCGGCGGCGCCTACGTTCCAATCGAGCCTGGGCCCGGCGGCATCGTCCGCTCTCAAGTGTTCCCCGGTCTGTGGCTGAACGCCGCCGCACTCTTCGCCGGCGATACCGCGGCGCTGCTGGCCACCCTGCACCAGGGCCTCGCTTCCCCCGAACACGCACGCTTCGCCACCGGTCTGGCCGCCCGCCGCGGCTAATCTTCCAGCGTTCTCGGCCAATCTTCCTTCAACAACCTCGACAGGCCGCGATCCGCCAATACTCTTCCGCCCGTCTGGCAGCGTGCGCAATAGTTGGTTTCATTGGTGGCGTAGCGGATCCGCTGCACCTTGGCTCCACATACCGGACATGGCTGTCCGAATTTGCCGTGCACCGCCATGTCTTCGCGAAACGCGGTTACCTTTTCCGGAAACTTGCCGCCAGCGTCACGGCGAAGCCGCTCCGTCCAATCGAGCAGCGACTCGCGCATCGCGTGCCACAACCGCCTTGCCTCCTCTTCCGGCAGTTTCCCCGTCAGTGCCACCGGCGACAGCCGCGCCCGGTGCAGGATCTCATCCGAGTACGCATTGCCGATCCCACTGAATAAGTGCGGATCGGTCAAAGCGCGCTTCAACGTATGATTCTCCGAGCGCAGTACACGGTCGAATTCTTCAAACGATGCCTCGATCGGTTCCACCCCGCCCGGATCGAGTTTTCGCAGTCCCGCCTCGCCTTCCACCACATGCAGCGAAGCCCTCCGCTCCGACCCGGCTTCGGTCAGCAGCAGCGAACCGGCCGCGAAATCGAAGGCCGCCAGAGCGTTTCTTCCCTTCACCGCCACGCCCGCCTTTTTCCAATGCAACCGGCCCGCGATCATCAGATGCAGCACCAGCCACAGATCGCCTTCCATCCCGAAACCGATACGCTTGCCGATGCGCCGGAACTTGACGACCTTCCGGCCTTCGGCGGCGCCGGGCGGCGGCGCAACCGTGCGCAGCAGGAACGGGCTTCCCAGCCGGACGCGCTCAAGGGCATGCCCCAGCGTGCGTTCTTCCAAAGCCTCGATGTAGACCGTGATGTCGGGCAGTTCAGGCATCGGCTCTCATCAGAGGATAGCGGCTGCGGTAGAATCGCTGCAGGGCCGGGAATGTGGCGGAATTGGCAGACGCACTGGATTTAGGTTCCAGCGGGAGCAATCCCGTGTGGGTTCGACTCCCACCGTTCCCACCATCGATTCACATCACCACGACGGGGTGATACAGGTTCGGCATCTTGATCTCGCCAATGGCAATCAAGTCGCCTTCGGGCCCGATCGCTTTCACATACTTCGCCCCACGCCGCACACGGAACGGCGAGACGTGGAAATCGCGGCCCTGGCGGATCTGCTGCACCGTCACCGCGTCCACCACTTCGCCGGGAAACTCGGGAATCAGGCGCGCCGAGGGCACCAGCGCTTCACTCAACCGGCCGTCGCGGCTCAGAGTTTCGAGATTGGCCAGCGTGTGGGCTTGCTCCACATCGAACTCGCCGCTGGCGGTACGCCGCAGTTGCTGCACGATCGCGCCGCAGCCAAGCTTCCGCCCCAGGTCGTGGGCCAGGCTGCGCAAGTACGTCCCCCCGGAGCAATGCACGCGCAGAAGCGCCTCGTTCGCCGCGCACTCCAGAAGTTCGAGCGAATGGATCGTCACCTCAACTGGCTTCAGCTCCACCGGAACGTTCTTCCGTGCCAGCTTGTAGGCCGGCGTGCCGCCGATCTTTTTGGCCGAAATCGCCGGCGGCGTCTGCATCTGCGTGCCGCGAAACGAACCCAAGGCCTCTTCAAGCCTCTCCCGGTCGAGCGACACCTCTACCACCGGCGACGTGATCTCGCCCTCCCGGTCATAGCTATCGGTGGTATATCCGAAGTGGATCAGCGCCTCGTAACGTTTGTCGCTGCGCGTGTAAAATTGCGCCAGGCGCGTCGCACGCTCGATCACCAGCGGCAGCACACCGGTGGCCATCGGATCGAGGGTGCCCAGATGCCCGATGCGCCTGGTGCCCGCGATGCGCCGCATCTTGCCCACGACGTCGTGCGACGTCCAGCCGGCGGGCTTATCTATGATGAAGGCTCCGTCCATTCGGCGCGGCTACTTCAGTTTCTCCCGCAGCCAGCGGATTTCGGTCTGCAAGGCCGCGCGGTACAACGCCAGGTCGACCTTCCACGACAGGGCGTCGAAGCCGAGTCCGATCCACTGTTCGGCCTGCGCCTGATCGCCCGGCTGGATGCCGGCGCGCTTGCCGTGCTTGCGGCACGCCGCCACCACTTTGTTGAGCGATTCGAGAAAGTCCGGATGCTGGAACTGCGCCGGAATTCCCATGCACTGGGTGAGATCGAAGTGGCCAACCCAAAGCACGTCCACACCGGGCGTGGCGGCGATCGCCTCGCAGTTGGCCACGCCGATGGGCGATTCGATCTGGCAGATCACCGTCGTATTCTCATTGGCGTGGCGCAGGTATTTCACAGTGTCCGGCGGCACGTAATCGTTATGCGCGGTGCCGAGCCCAAGGCCCCGGAATCCAAGCGGCGCGTATTTGGCCGCGCCCACGATCTTGGCCGCCTGTTCCGCCGTCTCCACATTGGCCACCATCACCCCGAGGGCGCCGGCGTCCATCGACCGCGCGATGAAATGATAGAGGCCCTGGGGCACACGCACGAACGGCGCCACATCGGTCGCCTTCAGCCACGCGATCAAATCGGCGATACGTTCGGTGTCGAACCCGGTGTGTTCCATGTCGAGGAACACAAAGTCGACATCGGCGGCCTTGAGCATCATGGCGATGCCGCGTGTGCCGAACTCCATGATCATGTGGCCCACCGGCACGCGGCCTTCTTTACAAACTTTCTGGAAACGGTTCTCTTTCACTTGGCTCTCCGGAAACTTTCGAGCTTGCTTTGAAACTTGGCGCTATCCAATACTTCGCGATTGACCGCGCCGTGCGGAATCTCGCCGCGATAGAGGGCCAGGATGTTGTCGCAGGCTTCCAGGCTGTTGTCGCGCGCGATCTCTTCGGTCCACGCCAGACCGTGCGGCGACAAAATCACGTTGTCGAGTTGGCGCAGTTGTTCGCCCTCGGGCAGCGGCTCCACTTCGAAAACATCGAGGCCCGCGCCGGCGATCCAGCGCTCCTGCAAGGCACGGGTCAACGCCTTCTGGTCCACGATCGGGCCACGAGCGGTGTTGATGAGGTAAGCCGACGGCTTCATCATGCGCAATTGCGCCTCGCCTATCAATCCGCGCGTGCTCTCGTTGAGGAAGCAATTGACGGCGACAAAATCGCTTTCCTTCAGCACGGTCTCAAGCGCCGTCAACTCCACATCCAGCTTGGCCGCCGCTTGGGCGCTCGCAAACGGGTCGTAGGCGATTCTGCGTCCGAATCCCAAACCCGAGGCCAGCCGGAACATCTCGCCGCCGATATTGCCGCAGCCGATCGACCCGAGCGTGCGGCCCTCAAGACACGTGCCAAGCTTGCTCAAACTGGCGCGCCACTTGCCCGCCCGCACCAGCCGATCCTGCTCCATCACGTTCTTGGCCAGCGCCAGGATCAGGGTCAATATGGATTCCGCCACCGGCCGCCGCACCGCATTCGGAGTGATGGCCAGCATCACGCCGGCCCCTGTGATGGCGGGAACGTCGATCATGTCGTAGCCCACGCCCCAGCGCGCGATCAGCGCCAGCCGTTTGGCATCCCGCACGCTCTCGGCTTTGAAATTCAGCGCCAGCGCGAAGATGGCATCGAACTGATCGAGCGCTTCCACCGTGGCCACTTTGCCCGGCTGTTCGGGCATGGGAGCGAACTCAAGTCCGCTCACTCCGGCGAGTTTGCTTTCGAGAGCGGCTTCAAACCGCCCCTTGGCTTCGACATAAAAATCCGGCGTGATGCCGACACGAAATGTTCGGGACATGGCAAATCTCGTATTGTACAGCGAGCGGCGCGCGTCAGTCGAAGTCGAATTCGCGCTTCGGTGGTGGAGCGTCCGGATTTTCTTTCGCCTGCCGGAACAGCTCGTCGAATTTCTTGGCCAGAACGTCTTTGTGCTGCTTGTGATCGGCCAGCGATTTCTGGAACGCATCCTCGCGCCGGCCCGCCTCGCCCTTGTAACGGTCCACGGCTTCGGTGAAGTCCTGAAACACGCGCGGCTTTTCCTTCTCTTTGTGGGAGAGCACCACACCCGTGGCGGGATCGACCTTGAGCGCGGCCTGGCAGCAGGGACATTCCACGTCGAGCGGTGTCGCGGACTTGGGGGCACGAGCCATAGCTTCGATTGTAATGCCATCGCATGGCGGGGGAGTAGGGGAAACGGCTCATGCCACCTCAGGCGATTCCCTCGAAGACTTAGTGCATCCGGCAAATTGTCAGTTCCCCCAATCCGGCGCAACATGAAATGGAGACGCACTGGTACTGGTGGAGATGCGGTTTGACGTACGGAAACGGCAGCCGGGTCCGGTGCGAAAGAGAGCGCAATCAGGGAAGGAGCGGTGAATGCTGAAGGGAGCAATCATCTGTCCGGACGAGGATCTGGCGGTCAAGCTGGAAGAACTTCTGTCCGATCTTGGAGTGGTGGCCATCGTTCGAACGCTGCCGCGGTATCCCAATGCCGCCGAGTTGCAGCGCATGTTGAGAGCCACCGCGCCGCAGGTGCTGTTTCTGAGCGTGGAATCGCTCGCGCGTGCGATGGAGATCGTCAACGCCGCCGAGACCGAGATTCCGGGCGTTCAGATCGTCGCCATCGGGCGCAACCCCGATCCACAAACGCTGATTGAAGTCATGCGCAGCGGCATCCGCGAGTTCGTGAGTCTTCCGTTCAACCGCCAACTTGTTTATGAAGGCATGCTGCGGCTCAAGGAAGTGCTCGACCGGCGGCCGGTCCACATGGAGACCACCGACCTGATCTTCTCTTTCCTTCCGGCCAAACCGGGCGTGGGCTCCACCACCATCGCCACCAATGTGGCCGCCGCCATCGCCAAGCTGCCGCAGCAGAAAACACTGCTCGCCGATTGCGACCTGAACTCCGGCATGGTGCGTTTCCTGCTTCAGATCGAAAACCAGTTCTCCATTCTGGACGCCGCCGAGCGCGCTTTTCAGATGGATGAGAACATGTGGCCGCAACTGGTTTCCTCGCACGGCAATCTCGATGTGCTCCATTCCGGCCAATTGAGTCCAGAGCGGCGGGTGGAAGCCGCCCATATCCGCCATATCATCGACTTTGCCCGGCGCGCTTACCGCTCCGTGGTGCTCGATCTTTCGGGCAACATGGAAAAGTACGCCGTGGAGGCGATGCACGAATCGAAGAAAGTATTCCTGGTGGTTACTTCCGAAGTGGCTTCGCTGCACCTGGCACGAGAGAAACTGGCCTACCTGCGCAGCCTCGACCTCGGCGACAAGACCGTCCTGCTGCTCAACCGCTGCCAGAAACGGGCGCTCATCAGCCCGCAGCAGGTTCAGGAACTGCTAAACACACCTTTAATGATGTCGTTCACCAATGACTATCAGGGTGTCTACAAGGCCACCACGGCCGGCAAGCCCGTCGACATCACCTCCGAGCTCGGCAAACAGTTCGTCCATCTGGCTCAACTGTTGGCCGATAAGAAGCCGCCGCAACCAGCCGCGCCCGAAGCGCCGGCGAAACGGAAGTTCGTCGAGTTCTTCTCCATCGCGCCTTCGGCCAGCTCCATGCTGGGCGGCAAAAAGCCGGCCTGACCCGGCTCACATAAAATTGCGCGTGTGAAGCCCGGCCAGTTCCGCCGCCTTCGCCGCCTCGAAGCCGAGCCGCGACAGCCGCATCGTCCGGCCCTCGTGCATCTCGGCCACCAGCCTCGTCACGCGATCGTGGCCGAGCCGCAATCCCTCGTGCTCCCACGATCCGGCGGCGATCAGCAGCAGGGCGTCGAATACCTCGGCGTTCAGTCCCGCCGTATGTTGTAGCTCCCGGTGCCGCCGCCGCACGGCCATCTCCAGCCGTCCCAACAGGCCGGCGTCCTGTGCCGCGTGCTCGCGCAGATGCGCCATTCCGAAAGCCACGTGCCGCGCTTCGTCCTGTGCCGCCATCCGGCATACTGCCTCGGTCACCGGGTCCGGCGCGAATCGCGCCAGGAACCACAGCAACGATAAGAACGTTCCCTCCCCCAGCACCGATAACAGGAAGGACGCGATAGCGAAGTCCGGCTCGTCGATCAGAGTTTTTAGCGACGCCTGCCCGCCAGCCGTCGACAGGCCCGGGCGGGGACGGTTGAGCAGCGCGCGCCGCGTGAAGACTTCGATGTGACGCGCTTCATCGGCCGCCTGCACCGCCAGCACCTGCATCACTTCGCGGAAGTGCGGATGCAGTTGCGCCAGGAACCGGCTTGGAACCAGCAGCGCGGCCGTTTCGTTTTCGATCAGGTAGGTCATCACCTGCACGACGGCGTCTTCGATTTCATCGGGCAGGTTGACGGCGGCGTCCCAGGGAATGGCCGACGCCGGGTCCCATTGATTGGCCGCGGCCTGCGCGTAGAGCCGGCCGGTGGCCTCCGACCAGACTTCCTCTTTGTCCACCAGCGCAAAGCCGAACTCCGGCGTGCCCGCTTCCACCAGGGCACCGCGAGCGGCCAGACCCCATCGCCTGGGCGGACGCTCGGACACGCCGCCCGGCGACGCGGCTTCTCCGGCCCGTTCGGCGCCCGACCAGCGCTGCGCCGCGGCCGGTCCCTTGGTCAGAACCATCGTGGCCGGATCTCGCGACTCGAAGGCGTGCCCTTCCGCCCGGCACCAGGCGCGCAACAGGATTTCCAGGTCCGCCGCCGTTCCCGTCACCCGCACCGGCTCGCCGTCCTGGGCCTGGCGCAGGGCCCGCTTCACCAGCAGCGATCCGCCTTCCTCGAAGGGCAGATCGTGAAGATCGGCGTGCCTCACCGCGAGATGCCCTCGATCCGTTTGTCGAGATAGCCGTCGCGATCCACCGCCTCCGCCAGCAGCCGGTAGCCCTCGGTGCGGCCCACCAGCCATTGCTTCAGGCCCTCCAGCTCGAACAGAGGACGAACCTTTGGATCGGCGTAGGACATGTTTAGCAGCAGCGTCCGGAACGCTTCGATCCATGCCGTGGGCTCGCCATCGAGTACTGAGAAGTTACAGTGGTCGTAAGGTGGCGTTGCCAGCAGGGAAACCGCCTTCCCCGCGGGCAGCGTGCCTTCCTGTCCAAACGCCAGCACGTTCGAGTCGATGACGCAGGCGGCATCGGCGGCGCCCGTCAACAGCGCACGCACCGCGTCGCGCTCGCCGCCGATATGGTCGCCGTGCTTGCCGGCGAACCGGTCGAAACCCAGCACCTCGAAATCGCGCCCCGGGACCAGTCCTTGCCGCGCCAGCACCTGCAAGGGAATCAGAGTGGCCTGCGGCGAATCGCTGGCGCCCACGGCCACGCGCTTGCCGCGCAGGTCTTCCACCGCTTTCACCGGCCCCGACGCCAGCGTCAGAATGACGGAAGTCAGATCGCGATCCGAGTCGCGCATGACGATGGCTTCGGCGTGCCGCCCGCGAAGCCCGGCCATGCGCTCGGTCTCAAGCCAGGCGAGCGGCGAGTTCCAGGCCACATGAATCAGCCCATCGAAAAGCGCCGCCACCTGCCGTTCATAGTTGGTGAACAGAACATAGTCGAAAGGCAACCCCTGCTCAAGGAAATAGTCCTTGAACCCATCCCAGATGGTGACCACTTTCGGGTCGTAGGCTACGGCTCCCAAGATCAGTTCCTGCATGGCCGCCTCAAAACAGGGGCAGGCCGCACACGGCCTTTCCAATGAAGTCGTAGAGGACGTCGGTGGTGGGTGCCATCACACCCGCCGCGCGCGCATCGCGGAAGATCCGCTCGACGCCCACTTCCTTGCGGAACGCGGCGCCCCCGCACACACGCATCGCCAGGTCCAGCACTTCGTTGGCGCTCTCACCGGCGGCCGCCTTGACTTCGAGAACCCGCAGCGTGGCGTCGGCGCGTCCGGCGCCGAGAGCCGCCAGCGTATCGCTAAGCAGCGCATCGGTCATGTCGGTGCGGATTCGCATGCGGCTGATATAGCCGCGCACGGTCGGCAGATCGCAGAGGGCGGACCCCGAGTCCGCATGCCGCGTCCCGGAGGCGTGCGCGATCGTGCGCCGCAGCGCGCCCTCCATCAGGCCCACGCTACAGGCGGCGTTCAGCACCGCAAAGACCGGCATCACGATGTTCATCATGATTTCGAAACCCTGGCCGTCGGAGCCGAGCATGGCCGCCGCGGGCACAACGGCTCCTGTCGCGGTCACGGCGCAGGAATCGTTGCCTCGCAGTCCGAGCCCTTCGAAGTTTCCGGCCGTGGCCAAACCACCGGTGGAAGCCGGAACCAGCCAGATAGTGCTCGCGGCATTGGCCTCCACCGGACGCGACGACCAGACATAAAGGACGGCCTTGTGCGCCGAGGTGACCCAGCTTTTGCTGGCGTTCAAAATCACATCGCCGCCGAGCCTTTCGGCGCTGCCCAGCGGAGCCCAGAAGTGGCTGCGCGTGCCCGTTTCGCTGAACGCCAGGGTCGCCAGTTGGCGTCCCGAGGCGACACCGCGCCGCACCTCCATCGAAGCCAGCGATTCGAGCACCGCCGCGGCGCAATAGTGCATCGTCGCCACCATCGCGGTGGAGCCGCACTCTTCGGCCACGCGGCGAACGATACGGGCGGCGCCGGGCATTCCCAGTCCCAGTCCCCCGGCTTCGGCCGCGCTGCAGGCGCCGAGTAATCCCGCCTGAGCCAGCGCGTCCACGCCGCGGCCCGGAAACCGGCTGTCTTTATCGACGTGGGCCGCGTCGGCGGCTATCGTCTCCGAACAGATTCGTTCGAGAGTTTCTTCATGTGGATGAGCGGTGTACATGAGTCCTTCCGTTGCTTCGCGATCCCCCGGTCCGGCGGGACCGCGGCGCAAAGAAGAACCGTGGCTACCAACCAGTACCGGGAGGTGGTGGCTCGATCACGCCGAGCCAAGCGTCAATTCAGCGTCGTCTTGTCATACCCAACACTAGAAAAGCTTAACATTTTTGAAAGTTTTGATCGGAGAATCCGTACTTCTTACGCATAGTAAGTATCCGGCGGCGCCAAGATTCGCGTCGTTCTCCAGTCACTTTCAGGAGGAGTTTCGTGATGAGCCGAACGACGACAATTACCGCTCTACTCAGTGAAGTGCAAAGAGGCTGCAAGGATGCCTCGAACGCGCTGTTCGAAGCCGTCTATCAGGATCTGAGGCGCATGGCCCGCGGCTGCATGGCCGATGAGCGAGGCGACCACACCTTGCAGGCGACGGCACTGGTGCACGAAGCCTACATGCGCGTCTTCGGACGCCGTTCGGTGGCATGGCAGAACCGCTCCCAGTTCTACGCCGTCGCCGCGCGCCAGATGCACCACGTGCTGGTAGATCACAGCCGCGAGTACCGGGCACAGAAACGCGATGGCAGACTCAAGAAGCCATTGGAAGACGCGAATCCAGCCGCGCCAGCCAAGGACGGCGACGTGCAACTGGTGCAACAGGTCTTGGGCCGCCTTCAGCGGGTCGACAAGGTCGCCTCCGAAGTGGTCCACATGCGATTTTTCGAAGGCATGACCGATCAGGAGATCGCGGATCGCATGGAGGTCTCCACCGCCACCGTGCGCCGTCACTGGATGTTCGCCCGCGCCTGGATGATCCAGAGCATGGCGAGCGGCGATCAAAAGCCGGTCTAGCCATGAACACTATCCATAACGGACGCCAGAGAGCGCTGTTCGAATTGGCTCTCGAAACGCTACCGGGCGACTATCGCGCGTTACTCGAACGCGAGTGCCCGGACGATCCCCGGCTGGCACGCAGCGTGGCCGAACTGGTGGAAGCGCATCTGGCCGCCGAATCGGAAACCGATCGCACCGGCGAACTCATCGGACCCTACCGCATCCTGCGCCAGATCGGCAAAGGCGGAATGGGAGCCGTCTATCTGGTAGCCGGCTCCTCCGGCCAGCCGGCCGCGCTTAAAACCATTCGCCCCGATATCGCCAGTCCGGAAATGATCGCGCGCTTCCGCAATGAGCGGGAGGTGCTGCGAAGACTCAACCATCCCGATATCGTGCGCGTTCATGAAGTGGGCGACGCGGCCGGCGGGCTGCCCTACTATGTCATGGATTACGTGGAAGGCTTTCCGCTTGACCGGTATTGCACCGGCCGGAAGCTCCCGCTGCGCAAACGTCTCGTATTGTTCCGGCGGCTCTGCCTCGCCGTTGACCACCTGCACCAAAACAACATCATCCATCGCGACCTGAAGCCGTCGAACGTGCTTGTGACCGCCACAGGCGATTTCAAACTCATCGATTTCGGCATCGCCAAGCAGCAGCAGC
>CADEFT010000059.1 GCA_902826685.1 uncultured Acidobacteriota bacterium | reverse complement strand
AATTGCCAAGGATGAAGCAGGCAGCCCTGCAAATCGCTTTTTCAGCAGCCTGCTAACCACTTACTTCTTTTTGGGCGCCTTTTTCGGAGGCGGCGGTTCTACCTGACCGGGAAGTACGAACATGTTCCCGGACGATCCTTTCTGTTTGGGCACGCGCTTCACCGGAGTGGCGCCGGCCGATTCGAGCAACGGCAGTCCGGTTAGTCCGGTTCCCAGTGCCGCCGTCAGCAGGCGCCGCAATTCGGGAGGAAGGGTCCCCGGCGGCGCGGGCAGGGTGTCGACCGTATCGGTGCCAATCGAAATTCCACGATCTTTCCGGCACACGGCCGCCAGGCATTTGCGTAGAGCTTCCATGTCAATACCCAGTTCCTTCAGCTTGCCGCGCAGAACATCGGAGTGTTGCGCCTGCTCGAACAGGCAGTGCAGGATGTGGCACAGCTTATCGCCATCGCCGTCGCCGTCGCCGCCGGTTTGCGGATCGTAGGGTCTGCCGCCACCGGCCCAGACTCCGGCCGAAACATTCGTCTCGCGGGTGAAGCGCGCGTTCCGCGAGGTGTAACCTTCGGCCTGAATCAGGAAACGGTAGACGCCCGGGCTGGTTGTAACGTGAGAGGCGGCGTAGGTGCCCGCTCCCGCCGGGGTGAAGTCGATTCTGGAAGTCGAGCCCGAGGGCGCGGTGAGTGTGGCCCATACCGTGGCGTCGCCCTGGAACGGGACCTGGTATTCGGTGAGAGCCGCCGACAGGCTGACCGTGGCTCCCGGAGCGAACGAACTCTGCACGGCCGACGCCTTCAATGCCAGGTTCGAGTAAGCGTAGACCGAGAACGTGTAAGGCACCGGCTTTCTGAGGAACTCGCGCAATCGCCGTATGATGTCCAGCACCTTCTCCTGATCCTTGATGTTTCTCAGATCCTCTTGAATCTCGCCGGGACTCTTGAGCCTCAGCAGCGCTTTCCATGTACCGCGGTGCGATCCCGCCGGCTGGGAGGGCAAGGCAGGCAGCAGCAGCCGGTAGAACGCCAGATCGTCCGCCATCGTGTGATTGATATTCGGTTCGGCGGCCGCCACCTGCGGCGTCACCACCTGGCCGCCGGGCGTGACCAGCCGGAAGTCGACGGCGATGGGGATGGGGCACAGCAGCACGGCATCGAGGGAGACCTCGGTCTCGGCGACGCGGAACGGAATCCGCTGGGCTGGCGCATCCCATAACAGCACGCCCTGCGGATCCACCACGGTCTGGTTGAGCGTGGCGTCCTTCAGGATCTGAATGAAGTATTTGGCCAGCAGGAATCGTTCGTCGTCGTCCGACATGTCGCCGGTGACAAGCAGGTAGCCGCCGGTATTGGCGGAGATCTCACTCAGAACGGGATCGCTCACCTGGCCCGGCTGCCCGAAGCCTATGGCGAAGGTCGTCTGATTGATGGTGCCCTGCGGGAGATCGGCGATCAGGGGAGCCACGTTTTCGTTCCCATCGGAGAGCACCACCATCGCCTTGTTCGGTTTGGTCGCCGCCGGTCCGTTGATGAGGCCCGAGCCCACGACAAGGCCCGCGCCGATGCTGGTGCCGCCGCTTGGATCGAGCCCGCCGCCGGTGAGTACGGTGCCCAATCCGGCGCTTTGCACCGTCATCGGAAGCAGCACGTCGGCCTGATTGGAGAACCGCGCGATACCAATCTCGTCGGTGGGCTTCATCAGTTGATGCACTACGCCCACGGCGCTTTCGAGCAACTCGTTCTTGGTGAAGCCGCTGCTGGCGATATCGGCCATGCTGCCGGAGCGGTCGAGAACCAGAACGATGGAACTGTCGCTGGTGACGATGTTGTTGGCCACCAGTTCGATATGGAAGCGCTCCACGACGAAAGGATCGCCGGGGTTTGCCGCATAGTATCCTTCCTCGTCGGTGATGCGGGCTTCGACGTCGAGCGCGCTCACCTGCACATCGGCCCCAATCGCGTGGAACCGCACTTCGATCTCGAGCGTTTCGGAATCGTTCGATTCCTGCGGCTGCACGAGGAAGTCCGGGCCGCCGATGACGGAGAAGTTGCCGCTGGGAGCGCCTGTGATGGAGAACGTCACCGGGCGGCAACTCTCGACGCGGAAGCGGATGATCTTCGCCACGGTCAGACCGGCCGGCGTATCGTTGAACGCAACGGCCGGACCCGATTCGAGGACGATGTCCGGCAGGTCGGTGTCATACCAGGTAATGGCTTTATGGTCGAGCAGGTCGACGGGACGGTCGATCGTCGTGCCGCCGAAATACTCGGCCAGGCTGTCCATTTGATCGCTCAGGCGGACCAGATGCGTGTGGCCTGGCGGTAGCGGCTCGCTGTCGGCCGGCAGGTAGTGATCGACGGTGGGATGCTTCTGCATCCAGACGGCCCACAGGTTGTCCTCGCGCGTGTGATTGAGGAAGAAGACGGGATCGTTCGGGGAGGTGGAGGGAAGCATCGATCCACCGACCCAGACGTGGACGCGGTTATGCATGGTCAAGGCCGGATCCCATCCTTCGAGCCGGTTGCGGAAGCTCGAACTGGCGCTGGAGGTCAGATTCCAGGGTGCGGAGTCGTAGGTCGTCTCGGCCAGGGTGTCGGTCAACTGCTGGGGAGCGGGCAGCGTGGGCGCGCCGCTTTGACCGAAGTTGCGCGTCAAGGCTGTGCCGGGGTCGTCGTTGATGTTGAGTACCCAGCCGCTCGCTTCGGCGAAGACCCCGGTCTCGACGGCGTTGCCGGCGCCCGTTCCATCGCCGCCCAGAAAATCGTCGATGAAGGGGAAGCCGGCGTCGCCGGAATCCTGATCCTCGTTGAAGTTCCAGTAGGGAAGGCAGAGGGTATCGTCGCCTGAAGCGTCGCGCAGATCGAGTTCAAACTGGCGCAGGAACTCGCGGTGCCAGGGAAGAAAGGCGGGCCCTCGATGGCCGGGGTGAGGGCCGTTGCCGGAATGGCCCGCCATCGATTGCTGGTGCACATAGACGTAGTCGTCGTAGCGGTTGGCCTGGGTGTGCGGAGCGGAAAGCCGGCTGGGCGCGGCCTTCATCGCGACCAGGGCATCGCGATACCGGATGAGCTCGGTGGCGGGGCGGTCCTGCGGAGGCGCGGCCTGAAATTCTTCGATGAGCTTGCGGATATTCCTGCGGCAAAACATGGTTCGTATCACTCTCCTGCCCGGATAGTGACGCGAACTTTCGGAAATGACCGCGCTGTGACGTATTCGAGGGCGGCGCGTTTAATCGATGCCGTCGGTGACCATCACGCTGCTCTCAATGCGGTCGGTCTGGCAGAACAGCACGAATCGCGAGTCGCCGGAGAGGCCAAAGGAAAAAATACGGGTGGGAGGAGACGCGATACGGCGGGTGCGCCGCGTGGCGGGATGGAAGGCGCGCAGTGTGTGGACGGCCGGTTCCGGCGCGCCGCTCTCGTTGGCGGCGTAGTAAACTTCGTCGTTCGAGGGAACCCAGCTCGCCGACGCCAGCACTGCCTGCTCGGCGGCGCCCAGCACCGGTTCTTCGGCCTCGGGCGACAAACCGCGCGGCGATTTCGAGCCGGGCATGCGCCACAACGCCGGCGGATTGTAGGACTTGACGAAATAGAGCCAATGCCCATCGGGCGATTCGCGCGGCTGCTGGCCGCCGTGTCGCGTCACCTGGCGAAGTTGCCGCCCGTCGGGGTTGATGAGCCAGATCTCGCGATGGCCGCCGCGTTCGGAAGAGAAGTAAATATACTCGCCGGTGGCGGCCCAGTTCGGTGTCACGTCGGCACCCGGCTCGTCGGTAAGCCGGGTGGGAACGCCGCAGTGGTTGCCATCGCAATCCATGACGAACAGATCCGGGTTGCCGTCGCGGCGCGAATCGAAGGCCAGCTTTTTGCCGTCGGGGGAAAAGGCGGGTGTGCCGGTGACGGGTCCGGCGAGGTTGGAAACGCGCGCGGCCTGGGAACCATCCGCTTTCGACACCCAGATTTCGGAAGCGCCGGAACGGACGCTGCGAAACGCCAGGCGGCCGTCGCGGCTGCTGGCCGGGTCCTGATCTCGCTGCGTGGAAGCGATCAACACACGGGGTGCTTCAAAGCCCGATACCGGCGCCTGCCACACGTTGATATCCAGGTTCTGGCTGACCCAGAGCAGGCGATCGGTGCGGTGGCCCATGGCCGGTGCAATCGCGTGCGTGCCCGATTGCATCAATAGCTGAGGTGGTCCGGTTCCGCCGGCGCGGTAACGCCACAGCCCGAAGATGCCGCCACCGCGCAGCGACGATATGGCAAGGCTCTGGCCATCGGGCATCCACGCCAGCCCGCCGAGGGGACGTTGCTCGAAGGTGATGCGCCGCGGCTCACCGCCTGCGACCGGAATGGAGAAGACGTCCTCGACGCCCGGGGTGACCTCTCTCTGGAAGGCGAGCTCCGATCCGGTGGGGGAGAAGCGGGGCTGGCTGTCTCCGCCGGTTTTGATGCCGGCGGGCGCGGTCAGCTTGCGCCGCTCGCCGCTGGAAGGCACCAGAAGGTAGATCGATTTCACGGACGTGCCGGGCAGGCAATCGGAATAGGCCAGCAGGCGGCCGTCGGGCGACCAGTCGAGTCCTTTCCCCAAACAGGTGCCGAGGCCCTCGGACAGACGCGTGTGGGCGCGGGTTTCGCGGTCGATGGAAACGATTTCCGCGGTCTTTTCCGCCGAGGCGCGAACGATGGTGAGATGGCGCGCATCCGGCGTCCAGGCCAGCCCCTGAACGCCCGCGCCCGAAGCGATGGGCTCCGGCGAATCGGCGTTCGACGCCTGAATGTAAATTTGCGGCGCGCCGCCGGCGGTGTCGGCCGAAACGAACGCGATCCACTTTCCGTCAAGCGTCGAGGCAGGGTCGGTTTCACGGCCCGGGCGCGACGTTAGCGGCTTGCTGGTCGCCGCCGCCTTCGGCTCCTGCCGCCTGGGCATCAGGAGGAACGCGGCCGCGGCCAGAGCCGTCAAGGCCGGAATCCACAACAGGCGGCTCCACTCGCTGCGCTTTTCGGCCGGAGGTGCCGGTATCAGCGCCGCCGCGACTTCCGGCGCCTTCGGCCGAGCCGCGGGATCCTTCATCAGCATCCCGTAAATAACCTTTTCGAGGTGCTTGGGGACCAGGGGATTCAAGGCGTACACGGAGGCGGAATCGCGCGCGCTGCCGCCGATCGAACCGCCGGCCGACTTGAACGGATGCTTCCCGGTCAGCAATTCGTAGAGAATCAGGCCGAACGAAAAGACGTCGCTTGCACCCGTGAGAGTCTCGCCGCGGGTTTGTTCCGGGGACATGTAGCGCAGGGTGCCGACCGGCCGCCCGAGCGTCGAATTCTGAGACACGGCGTCGATCGACCGCGCCAGTCCGAAATCGAGCAGCTTTAAATGCCCGTCGGTCCGCACCATAATGTTGGCGGGTTTGATGTCGCGATGGACCAGTCCCTTGGCGTGGGTCGCCGAGAGCGCCTCGGCAATCTGGCTGGCCCAGCGCGTCACCTGCGGGGCGGGCTGAGGCGTTCCGCACAGGGCCGTCATCGGAGCGCCTTCCACCAGTTCCATGGCGATGGCGAGCGTGGTGCCGGAGCGGATGAATTCGAAGACGGTTACGATGTTGGGATGGTTGAGGGCGGAGGCGGCCTTGGCTTCGCGCATGAACCGGTCGACGGCCGAGGCGACACCGGTAATGGTGGGGCTGAGGAACTTCAGCGCGACGGTGCGGTCAAGCTCGGGGTCATAGGCGGCATAGACTTCCCCCATCCCACCCCGGCCCAAAAAGCGTGTGATTTCGTAACGGCCTGCTTTGGTTCCGGCACGGCTCACGCGGTCCGGCCGTTCAGTCTCCGGGCCCGCGCTGCCCGTCAAATCGGAACCTGGACGGTTTCCCGTGGTCATTTCGTTACAACAACCGGCACGGCGTGCCGGCCCACATGATACATAGTACAGCTATGCGCTTTCTGCTGCTTGCCGCTCTCCCGTTCCTCGCCGCCGAAACACACACCGTTCCGGCCGCGGCCACCTACAACTCTTTCGATCACCGCCACCCCGTACTGAAGCGGATCAAGCCGGGCGACAGCGTCGCCACCAAGACCCTGGACGCCGGCGGCTTCGACGAGAAGGGAGCGCAGACTGGCAATCGAGGCAATCCGCTCACCGGCCCGTTCTTCATCGAAGGCGCCGAGCCGGGCGATGCCATCGAAATCCGTCTGGACCGCATTCGCATGAATCGCAACTATGGCTACTCGGCCTACCGGCTGGGGCTCTATGCGATCAGTCCGGAAACGGTGGAAGGCATCTACAGCCGGCAGTTCAAGAAGGGCGCCGTCATGCCCGATCGCGACGACGTGGTGAAGTGGAACATCGACGCGCAGAACAATCGCGTCCGCCTGGACGACCCTTCGAGCCAGGTTCACAAGCTGGACTTCGCCGCCAAGCCGATGCTCGGCTGCGTGGGCGTGGCCGCTCCGGGCGTCTTCGGACCCACCTCCGGCATCTCCGGCAACTACGGCGGCAACATGGACTACAACCGCATCGTGGAAGGATCGACGGTCATTCTGCCGGTTTTCCATCCCGGCGCGCTGCTGTTTGTGGGCGACGGCCACGCGCTTCAGGCCGACGGCGAACCGGCCGGCACGGGCGTGGAGACGACGATGGACGTCACCTTCACGGTGCAGCTTCGCAAGAACGCGAAAGTGGAGGGGCCGCGCGTGATCACACGCGATCACATCGCAAGCGTGGGGTCGCAACCCGAGTTCGCCAGTTCGCTCGACCGTTCGCTGCGCCTGGCCACCAGCGACATGATTGCCTGGCTCACCGGCGAATACAAGATGGAGCCATGGGCCGCGCACCTGCTGATCGCCTACCAGGGCGAATACGACGTGGTGACCGTGGCCGGTTCGATGGCGCTGCGGATTCCCAAGGCCTCGCTGCCGGCGCGCTAAAAAATCCGCCATTCGGGCAACCGTGTCTGATATGATGCTTTCCCGCCAGAGGAAAGCATGTTGCCAATCAACCGCGCGCTACTCGCCGTCATCGCCGCCACGGGCCTCGCGATTCCGGCCTTTACCCAAACATTCGGTGAACTGACCGGGTCCGTCACCGACAGCACTGGAGCCGCCGTCGCGGCCGCCAAGGTCAGCGTCGTCAATACGGCCACCAGCCAGACGCGAACGGTCAACACGAACGAGACCGGAAACTTCACGGTGCCGTTCGTGCCGCCGGGCAACTATCAGGTCCGGGTGGAAAAGGAAGGGTTCAAGGCCGCCACACGCAGCGGGGTGCAGGTGCAGGTGGCGGATTCGGTGCGCGTGAACTTCGCCATCGAAGTGGGTAGTGTCACCGAATCCATCGAGGTGCAGGGCGGCGCCGCGCTGCTATCGACCGAGAACGCCACCGTGGGTACGGTCATCGACAACCGCCGCATCGTGGAATTGCCGCTCAACGGGCGGAACTATCTGCAGATGGTCGCCCTCAGCCCGAACGTTTCGGCCGAACAGGGCGCGGGCGGCGAGGCGGCGGCGCGCAAGGGCGGCACGCGAACCGAAAAATCGATCTCGGTGGCGGGGTCGCGCAATCAGTTCAACCACTACACGCTCGACGGTCTTGAAAACACCGACATGAGCTACAACCTGTATGCGTTGCAGCCTTCGATCGACGCGTTGCAGGAGTTCAAGATCGAGACGGGCGTTTACTCGGCCGAGTTCGGCCGCGGGGCGGTGCAGATCAACGTGGCCACCAAAGCGGGTACGAACGATCTGCACGGGGCGGCGTTCGAATTCGTGCGCAACGACAACTTCGACGCCAAGGAATACCGCCAGGTGGGGAACAAGAATCCGTTCCTGCGCAACCAGTTCGGATTCGCGCTGAGCGGCCGCCTGGTTCGCGACAAGCTGTTCTTCATGTCGAACTTCGAATCGCTGCGCGAGACCAAGACGCTGCAGGGGCTCAACAACGTCGCCCCCGACCGGATGCGCGGGGGCGACTTCAGCGCTTCCGGCCGCGCCGTTTACGATCCGGCGACGCGCACCTTTTCCACCGACGCCGGGGGCAACGTGCGTGCGGTGGCGGCCATGCCGTTTGCGAACTCGATCATCCCGGTGTCCCGTTTCAATCCGGTCTCGGTGAAGCTGCTCGAGTTTTTCCCGCGGGCGATGCGGGCGGGCGACGATATCCTCGGCAATCACATCCGCCAGCGCAATCGCCCGATCACGTGGGAACAATTCAATCAGCGGCTCGACTACGTGCAAAGCGTCAAATCGACGTGGTATGGCCGGTTCAGCTGGAGCGATGAGGACTACAAGGAAATTGCGGCATTCGAAGACCAGGAAGCGAATATTCTCACCAAGACCAACCAGGTTCTGGCCAGCAACATTCGCACGCTGAGCCCGACGGTGGTGAACGAGTTCCGGTTCGGCTGGACGCAGTTCAACAACGACCAGCGGCGCTTTTACGCCTTCAGGCGCGACGTCACCGGAGAGTTGGGTATCAATGGGCTCAACTCGCCGGTGGAGCTTTCCTACGGCACGCCGTCGGTGGGTTTGGGGCTGGGGCTGAGCGGCTTCGGCGAACAGGGCAATGGACCCTTTGTCGGCCGCACATCGATGTTCCAATGGATCGACAACGTGAGCGTCACGCGCGGCAGCCATTCGTTCCGCTTCGGCGGCGAGGTGCGGCGGGACCGCTACAACGAAACCGGTAACGCCTTCACGCGCGGCAGCTTCGGGTTCAGCACCAACGCCACGCAGGATCCGGCGCGGCGCGGCGTCACCGGCCATCCGTTCGCCGATTACCTGATCGGCGAAGTCAGCACGCCCACCCGTGCCCGCGCGTTTTCGAACGGGCTGTTTCGCGCCACGGTCCTTTCGGCCTACTTCCAGGACACCTGGAAGATACGCCCCAATCTGACCGCCGAGTTCGGCCTGCGCTATGAAAATACGCCGCCCTATCACGACAAGTACCGCGGCATTATGAACGTGATGGTCTACGATTCGGGCGTCTTCAACGGGGAACTGGTGCCGGGCGCGCGGGTTCCCATGATGTTCCGTCCGGGCGCCGGCGATTTTCATGAAGGCCTGAATTTCCGCTTCAACGACGGAGTGCCCACCGGATCGGGCGACGACATCGCCGGCCGTGAAACCGTGCGGCGCGACAACAACGACTTCGCGCCCCGCGTCTCGCTGGCCTACCGGCCCACCGGCAACTGGACGGTTCGCGCGGGTTTGGGCGTGTTCTACGTGCAGGACATCGTGGAGGCGCGGTTCGATCTTTCCCGCAACGTCGGCGGCCGTTCGCAATTCACCGCGGATTCGGAAGTGCCCAACGCGAACTTCAGCGATCCGTGGCGCAACGAAGGCGGGGTGTGCCGCACCTGGAGCGGTCCGTGCCAGGGACCGACATTCACGCTCGCCAACAACACCAACCGCCGCACGCCCTACCTGGTGCAATACGTTTTCAACGTGCAGCGGCAGTTGGGCTCCGATACGGTTTTCGAAGCCGGCTATATCGGCAACGGCGGCCACAAGCTCGAACTGCTGCGTGTGTGGAACCAGCCGGTTCTGCGCCGCTCGGCGGCCGATTCGCGCTCGCTGCTGCAGCGCTCGCCGTTTCCTTCCTACGGGCTGATTCAGACGCTCGACAATCATGGGAACTCGGGCTACGACGGACTGGGCCTCAAGATGACGCGGCGGTTCTCGAAAGGGCTGACCTACCTGGCCGGATTCACGTGGTCGAAGGCGATGGACCAGGGCAGTTCGGTGCGCAACAACACGGGTGAGAATCAGTTCGCCACCGACAACTACAACCTGCAACGGGAACACGCGCTATCGCAATTCCACAACGCGCACCGCTTCGTGAGCAGCGTCCTGTATGAGCTTCCGTTCGGCAAGGGACGGCGCTTCGCTCCGGGTTCGGCGTTGGCGGATCGCATCATCGGGGGCTGGCAGGTCGGCACGATTCTCACTTTCTCCGACGGCACGCCGATCAACGTCGGCCAGATCGGCGATCCCCTGCAGATCGGCACGCCGAATGTGCCGGATGCCACGGGCATCAGCCCCATTCCGACCGATCGTTCCCCGGACAAATACTGGGAGATTCGCGCCTTCGATGCCGCCAATCCCGAGTTGAACTACCGCTATGGAAACACGGGGCGCAACCTGCTGATCACGCCGGGCTTGAAGCAATGGGACTTTTCGCTGATGAAGAACACGCGGATTCGCGAGGGGCACAGCGTGGAATTCCGTTTCGAAGCCTTCAATTTCCCCAATCATCCGAACTTCGTGTCGCCGGCGAACGATCCCCGGACCCCCTCCACGTTTGGGCGTATCACGGCCGCGCGTACTATGCGTGAGATGCAGTTCGGGATCAAGTACCTGTTCTGAGGCGATTGACATTAGGTTGAGGCTTCGGTATCGTTTACCCCAACGAGTTCATTTCGTTTGGGGGCCATTATGTCTAACTTTCTGCGAGTTGCCGCCGCGTTTACGCTGTGGCTCGCATCCGCTTCCGCTCAAGACGTCCGGGGTCGCGTACAGGGCGTAGTCACCGATCAGTCGCAGGCCGTCGTCGTGGGCGCCAATGTCACTTTGGTCAACGACAATACGGGCATCGCCGCCGCGTCGCAGACCAGCCCGAACGGACAATATCTGTTCGACTACGTGCTGCCCGGCAACTATACGGTCTCGGTGGAAATGCAGGGCTTCCGCAAGTTCGTGCAGAAGAACGTACTCGTGCAGGCGCGCGGCGACGTTACCGTCAACACCACGCTCGAAACCGGCAGCACGATGGAGTCCATCACGGTGGAAGCGTCGCCGGTGGCGGTGAATTTCAACACCTCCACCATGGGCATGACGCTCGATACGAAGATGGCCAACAACCTGCCCATCATTCACCGCAATCCGTTTTTGCTGGTTTCGCTGAACCCGGCCACTGTGGTGCGGTCGAGCACGGAGCAGAGTCCGTTCCATCACTGGGCGGCGTCGCAGCTGGATGTCGGAGGAAACACCTCGACCAAGAATGACATCATCCTGGACGGCTCACCCTCGATGACTTCCCAGAAATCGAGCTACACGCCACCGATGGACGCGGTGCAGGAAGTGAACCTGCAACAGAACGCGGTGGACGCCGAGTTCGGCCACTCGGCGGGCGGAGTGCTGGCGGTCAGCATGAAGTCGGGCACGAACGAGTTCCATGGCAGCGCCTATTATTTGGGACGAAACCCGGTGTTCAACGCCATGGCCGATCGCGTGGTGCGGTCGAAAAACCTCACCCGTCAGAACGTGTGGGGCGGGACGCTGGGCGGGCCCATCAAGAAGAACAAGCTGTTCAACTTTTTCTCTTACGAAGCGTGGCGCACGATCGAGCCGCGGACGGCGCAGAATAGCCTGCCCACCGACGCCGAGCGCAACGGCGACTTTTCGGCCTCGCGCAACGCCGACGGCGCCCTGCGCACGATCTTCGATCCCAACTCCACGCGGGTGGACGGGCAGACCGTGATCCGCCAGCCGTTTGCCGGAAACGTGCTTCCGCAGAACCGGATCGATGGCACGGCCAAGCGCATGTTGAACGATGTTTGGAAGGGCAATACGCCAGGCACCGGGCCCAACCAGCTCAACAATTTTATCGCCGGGTTCGCCAACCGGTTCCGCTATTGGAACGCGTCGAATCGCACCGACTGGAACATTTCGGAGAGGTTCAAGGTGTTCGGCCGGTTCAATCAGTTCCGCACCTTCACGGCGCAGGATGACTACACGGGCGGCTCGATCGCCCAGCCGGTGGATGGATCGAAACGCCACGCGCTGAGCTTCTCCGGAGACGCCGTTTATACGTTGAACGCGAGCACTGTGATCAACGTGCGCGGCGCCTACAACTCCATCATCGACTCGTTCGGCGTGCCGTCGGCCACCATGACCGAGGCCGGCTGGGAAGCGTTCTGGCCGGGTAACGCCTGGTATAAGCCCTACAGCGGCAACTGGCCCGACATCTACTATCCGGGCGTGACGGTGAACCAGCCGGGATCGAGCACCGTGCTCGGCCGTGGCAATTACTGGTTCCAGGAGCCGAAGTCGTTCAACATCGAATCGAAGATGTCGAAGAACGTGGGGCGGCACTACTTCAAAGTGGGCGGCGAGTACCGGCGGGAGAATACGGTGGCCGTGCGGCCGGTTACCGCGCGTTTCGTGTTCGGACCGGAGACCACCGCCAACAGTTTCAATCAGCCCAATACGCGCGCCGGCGGCGACGGCTGGGCCACGTTCCTTCTGGGCGCTCTGGACGGCCGGTCGGATGCGCGCTCTATTCCGTTGCAGAAGCCGCAGGTCGATTTCACCGGCTTCTTCGTCCATGACGATTTTAAGATCACGCAGCGGCTGACCTTGAATCTCGGGCTGCGGTACGAGTTTTTCACCTCGATGCGCGATCCCGAGGACCGGCTTTCGCGCTATCTCGATTTGACCAATCCCATTCCGGAATTTCAGGGCGCCAATGCACCGGCGATGCCCGCCGCGGTGGCGGCGCTGCGCGCGGCGGCACCCGTCTATAACGGGGCTTGGGTGTTCACCGATTCCTCGAATCGCGGATCTTGGAACGCACCGAAGAATATCTTCCTGCCGCGTATCGGCATGGCCTGGCGCGTGGACAACAACACTGCCATCCGCGTTGGCTTTGCCCGGTACGTGGTGCCGGCGACGCTTACCGACGGTCTGAACATTCTCGGCAGCGTGCCCTATCCGGGTTTCGACGCCACCACCACCACGCTCGATTTGCTGCAAGGCGTACCGCGGCAGACCCTGGCCAATCCGTACCCGACCGGCCTGGTTCCGGTCGTCGGTAAGCGCCTTGGCCGGTATAACAACATGGGCGATGCCACCACCTGGTACCGGCAGGCTTTCAATCCTTCCGTCAACGATCGCATCAACTTCAGCCTGCAGCGTCAACTGCCGTTGAAGGTGCTGGCCGACGTGACGTTCTTCATCAACTCCGGCCGGAACCAGCCCTATACCTACAACGTCAACCAGATCGATCCGCGCATCGGCTTCCGTGTGGGCAACGCGGTCACACAGGCGGTGGCGAATCCGTTCTTCAACCTGCTGCCCGCAGACAAGATGCCGGGCCGCATCCGCACGCAACCTCAGCTTCAGGTCTCCGAATTGCTGCGTCCTTATCCGCAGTACGGGGATCTGAACGAGACGCTTATCGGCGGCCGGGGAAACCGCTATAAGGCTTTGCAGATGCAGTTCCAGCGGCCCTTCGCCAACGGGTTTAACTTTGTCATCGGCTACAACTACAACTGGGAAAGCAATGAGGAGTTCTACGACAATCAGGACTTCTTCACGCGCACGTTGACGTGGCAGCCGGCGCAGAACGCGAAACAGCGCTTCACCGGGGCGGCGATCTACGAGTTGCCGTTCGGCAAGGGGCGCAAGTACATGGGCGGCGTGCATCCGTTCGTGGACGCGGTGCTGGGCGGATGGTCGATGAGCGGCCTGTTCACCTTCAACACCGGCGTTCCGCTGCGCATCGGTTCGTATGTGGTGACGGGCGATCCTACGATCAGCGATCCGCGGAGCGAGCGCTGGTTCGACACGTCGAAGTTCTCGCTGCTGCCCGCCTTCACGCGGCGCGCCAACCCGTGGCAGTATTCGGGTCTGGTGGGGCCGCGTTTTGCAAACATCGATTTGACGCTGGCCAAGGAATTCGCCATCGTCAAGGAGCGGCTGAAGTTCGAGCTGCGGGGCGAAGCCTACAACGTTGTGAATTCGTTCACGGCCGATCAGCCGGAGCTGAACATCAACAGCTCCAACTTTGGCAAACTCTTCCGCCAGCGGCCCGGCGTCTTCGGACGGCAGATCCAGTTCAGTGGCCGCTTCGTGTTCTAGGCTGTTCGCGCTGGCGTGGCTGGCTCGCCTGGCGGCGGGCCAGTACACCGGAGCGGCGGCTTGCGGGGTGTGCCATCCGGCGCAGTTGAGAGTGCAATCGGCCAGCGCACACGCGCGGGCGCTCAGCCGCACGGAACCGGAGTGGGCTTTCGGCGCGGGTGTGCAGGCCATCACCTACGTGAGCCAGGCGGATCGCGAGACGTACGTCGAGCATGGCCTCAGTTTCTACACCGCGACGAAATCGAAGGCGCTGACGCCGGGCCATCGCGACGCGCAAGGCGTGAAGTATCGAACCTTCGATCCGGGCGCGCAGATTCTGCGCTGCTTTCAATGTCATTCGACGGGCCGGCTCACGCTTGGGGAAGGGCAACGCATCGTGCCCGCCGAGTTGGGTGTGCGCTGCGAATCGTGCCACGGGCCGGGAGCCGATCACGCGAAGATTCTGAATCCCCAAAAGACGTTGAACGCGGCCGGACTCAACGATCTGTGCGGCGAATGCCACCGCATGCCGCCGGCGGCGGGCGACGACACCGATTGGACCAACGCCTGGAACGCGCGCCATCAGCCCGTGTATCTGAGCCAGAGCGCGTGTTTCCGCAAGAGCGGCGGACGGCTGTCGTGCCTGTCGTGTCACGATCCGCATGGCGGCCCGCGGGAGCCCGCTTGCGCCGGATGCCATGGCAAGCCCAGACATCGCGCCGCGGTTTCAGGAACGTGCGTGTCCTGCCACATGCCGAAGGTGCGTCCGCAGGCGAACCTTGCTTTTTCCAATCATTGGATCGGCATTTATGCACCGGGGCGTCCGCTGCGCCCGCGCTAACGGCTGAGGTCGAGCGCCGGTCTCCACAGGATGTATCGGATGAACGTCTTCTGCGCCAGCCTGGCAAAGACGGTCTTTGGCAGGTTCGGCAGCAGCCGGACACTCATGGTTACCCCTCCTCGCAAGGCGCCCACGATGGTCTTGGTCTCATTCAGCGCGCGCGTGGTGCGGTCGATGGCCGAACCAAGCTCGAAGCGATTCTCACGATCGAACTGCGTGATCAGCTTGTCGAGCGTTTTGAGGTAATAGAGGAATTCGATCTGGCGGACGAAGAATTCCTGTTTGGCGTTCAGGGGCGGAGGTGCGGCCGAAGGCGCGGGAGGCGGAGTCTGCTGCTGCGTCCGTTGCGCCATGAGGGCGTCGCGGCGTGCCATGAGTTCGCGCTGCGCCCGTACGGCCGGATCGTCGAACATGCCGGGCGTGATTTGCGGCGGTTTCACGTCCGGCGGCGGCGTGGAGTCCCAGGGATCGTTCGACATCCTGGCGTTCATGAGGTCTCTCCGGTACATCAGCGCCTCCTGATGGGCGAGGGCTTCGAGAGTCGCCCGGCGCTGTTGGAAATCGTCCCAGGAAGTGCTGTCGAGTAGTTCGAGGAAAGCTTCGGTTGCGTTCATTTCGGCCTCCGTTTTAAGGAAGCGAGAAGGCGCGGCGGAATTGGCGGACTATTTGGCGGCGAGGGCGGCGGCGGCTTCGCGGGTCCAGGGATGATCGGATCCGAGGGATTCCGTGAAGACTTCAAGGGCCTGGCGATAGAGCGCAATCGATTCGCGTTCCCGTCTGGAGGCACGCAGGATGTCGGCGAGATTGCTGGCGCTCACCGCCGTTCGCACGTTGCGCCTGCCGAGCGCGGCGGCGAGGATCGAGTGAGCGCGGCGGGCGAGCGGTTCGGCTTCGGCGACGCGGTCTTTTTCGAGAAGCAGCGAGGCGAGATTGTTGAGCGTGGTCGCCACTTCGGGATGCCGCGGTCCGAGGGCTTTTTCCTGCAGCGCCAGCGCGCGGCGGAATAGAGGCTCTTCGCGCGAGAGCAGCGCCACGTCGTTCAGCCGCACGGCCAGTTTCGCGCCGCCCGACGCTTCTTCGAGAGCGAGCGCTTTGCGGTAGAGCGCGAGAGCGCGCTCGCCTTCCGACAGGGCGGCCAGTTTGGCGATACAGGATGCCGTGGCGCAGCGCTGGTAGTGAGCGGCGGCTTCGGCGGGCCGGCCGAGCGCCGAGGCGGCATCGCCAAGCGGTTCCGGATCGCCGATGCGGCGCAACCAGGGTTCCGCTTCGGCGAAGCGACGGTTGCGAACAAGGTAGCCCGTCAGGTCGCGCATCCGGTCGACGACGGGGGCGGCGGTGTCGCCGTGCTCGCGCACCAGGCGCGCCACCGATTCTTCGTAGAGCGGCAGCAGGTCGCGGGTGAACTGGAAGGCGAGGATCAGCGCGGCTATCATGGCGCGAGTCCTTCTTGGATGGTGCCGCTGAGCGACTCAAGGAACGCTACCAGCGCCTTCTTCTCAACGGTGGTTAGCCGCAGGGCACGCATCTCGGGATCGAGGCTCGCGTTCGTTTCGCTATCTCCGCCCTTGTCGTAGTGTTCCACCACATCGTCGAGCGTGAGCAGGCTGCCGTCGTGCATATAGGGCGGCGCTTTGGCCACCTCGCGCAGGGTGGGGGTTTTGAAGGCTCCGCGATCGCGCGGGTTGGCGGTGACACGGAAACGGCCCGGATCGGCGCCGATGCCGGTGTTGTGGAACCTTTCATCGGTGAGGTTGGGGCCGAGGTGGCAGGCGGTGCAGCCGGCCTTGCCGCGAAACAGGTTGAGACCGAGTTGAGCCTCGGCGGTCAGTGCCGCGCGGTCGCCGGCAAGGAAGCGGTCATAGGGCGAATCGCCCGCCAGAATCGTGCGCACATAGCTGGCCAGGGCGTTCTTGAGGTCGAGTTCGCTGAGCCCGGTGCGGGCGGTGGCTTCGGCCAGCGTGAGATCCATTTCCACGGGATTCTGAATGGGACCTGCCACCTGCTCTTCGAGCGTGGCGGCGCGGCCGTCCCAGAAGAACGACTTGCCGTAAACGCGGTTGAGGATGCGCGGCGAGCGGCGCCCGGCTTTGCGGCCGTGCACACCGATGGCGAGCGGGCGGGGGTCGGCGAAGGCGTAACGCGCCTGGTGGCAGGTGGCGCAGGAAACCGTTTGGTCGCGCGACAGGCGGGTATCGTGAAAAAGCCGGCGGCCGAGCGCGACTTTCTCCCGGGTGAGCGGATTGGCGGCGGGTACCGGCAGGAACGCATCGAGACCCAAGGGAATGGCGGGCCGGTCGGCCGCGGTGAGCGTTAGCGCCGCGAGCACAATCAGTTTGGCAGGCGCAGACACCACACCTCCGATTGCGCGCTGCCGGCCGTATAGGCGATGGTTTTGCCGTTGGGATGGACGCTGACGCCGGGGACGCGTTCCGATGGAATTGGCAGTTTGGTGCCGTCGAGCAGGCGGAGTTGCTGGCCGTCGCCAACGGCGAGCCGATCGCCGATCCACGCCAATTCCTGAGCGCCTGGGATGGGCGATTCGATGGTGCTCCAGGCGCCTTCGCGGTGCACGGCGATTGATTTCGATCCGCAAAGCGCAGCCAGGTTCGCGCCGTTCGATGTGAGGGCGCGCGCCTGCGGGCATGGGTGCGAGGCACCTTCCTTGAAACGGATTTCGTCGCCAAGCGCGTAGAGCAGCTTGCCACCCACGTAGGCTCCCTCCAGGCCGCGGAAGCCGGCGCTCTCGTCCCAATGCAGCAGTTTGGTTTCGGCGGTTTCCGGATCGACGCGATAGAGCCCGCCGCGTCCCTGGCGATCGCTGCCGCGCACCAGCAGCGACTTTCCATCGGGCGCCCACCAGACGGCTTCGAGGTGAGCGAGCCTCGCGGCCACTTCGCGTTCCTCCTCGCCGCGGGAGGCGCGCAGGACGATGACACGCGACTCCTGGCCGAAGTTCTCCGTGCCGCGGCGGGAAAGATATGCCAGCCATTCGCCGTTGGGCGACCAGGCGGGGGCGCGGTTGCGATCGGGGAATTTGAGGGTGGCCGTGCGGCGCGCGGTGCCCGCGAGATCGGCGACGTAGACGTCGGTGCCACCGCCGCGCAGGCCATAGTAATAGTCGCCGGCGGCGGTAATGCCCAAGGGGACGAAGCGGCCGAGCCTGGGGGCGATCAGCCGGGGCGTGCCCCCCGATGCGCCGATTTGCCACAGGCCCATGCCGTCGCCTGGATCGCTGGCAAACAGGATGCTCTTGCCATCGGGCGTCCACAGGGGAAACAGATGGTTGCCGGGGCCTGCGACCAGCTTCCGTTCGCTCGATCCATCGACGGCGAGCAGGTAGATGGCGCGGTCGCCATTGTCGTCGGAGGCGAACGAGTCATAGACGATGAAACGGCCGTCGGGGGAGAGGTCCATGCGTTTGGGGTAGACCCAGTTGAGCGACCGCAGCA
Source organism: uncultured Acidobacteriota bacterium (assembly GCA_902826685.1). Classification (GTDB taxonomy): domain Bacteria; phylum Acidobacteriota; class Terriglobia; order Bryobacterales; family Bryobacteraceae; genus CADEFT01. Next base: position 2,074 of record CADEFT010000059.1, on the reverse strand, counting down.
CGACGGGAGGGCCGCCGGCCGCGGGCACCAGCGCGATCTGGCTGATGTTGTCTTTCCGGAACAAAAGCGTCAGGATATGTTTTCCGTCGGGAGTCCAGGCGCAGGGCTGCACGAAGCCCGTTTCTTCGTTCCGGTAGAGGAGGCGCGGCTCGCCGCCGGCGGTGGAGGCGAGGCGCAGGTCGTAGAAGCCTTTGTCGTTGAACCAGGCGTAGGCGATAGATTTGCTGTCGCGCGAGAGGACGCTGAAGTAGCCGAATTCCTTGTTCGCTGATCGCGCCAGGCGAACGGTACGGCCGTCGCGCAGATTGCGCAGGGCGAGGTCGCCCGAGTCGATGTAGGAAAGCCAGGCGCCGTCTTTTGAAGGCGCGCCGAGCAGCGTCACGTTCGCGCCGCGCCAGACCAGCCGGGGCTCGGTCAGCAGAGCAAGCGCCAGAAGCAGCATGGCCGAAGCCAATTATAGCCGCTAGAAACGATTGATTTCGTCCACTACGGCGCTGATTCCTTTACGGCTGTAAAGGTTGGCCAGACGCTGTTCCTCGGCCGAAGGCTGCAGCAGGCGCGGCTTCTGCGCATCGAGGGAATCGCGATCGGGAATCCACAGACGCCCGCTCGAGAATTCGACGTGACTGACGAAACCGGTCATGGACGCGATGGGGGCGGGAGGGCCGGAGCGCTGTGTGATCTTGAGCGTCGCCTCCTGCTGTTGGATGCGCGCGCGCTGATTGGGACCGAGGTTGACGTCGCCCGGTACCGAACCCGCGTAGATGTCGTTGCCGGCCTCGTCGGTGAGAATCCAGCCGATCTCGACGTAGCGGACCGGTTCGCGGTCCACGCTTTCAAGCTCGATGATGGGGGCGCGCACTTCCGATCCGGTCACGTTGGCCCAGCCGCGGACGGGGCGCACCGGGGCGTTGGGCGTACGCAGGAAAGCGAATTGCAAACGGCGCTCGGGCTCGGCGGCGGTGGCGCGTCCGCGGGCCAACTGAACGTCGAGCTTGGGCCGTTCGGCCAGCCGCGCCACGGTATCCTTCATGTGCAGGCGGACTCCTTCGGCGCCGGCCCGGTCGTAAAGAGCCTTGAGGAAGCGCCGGTCGCGCCGTGCCTCCATTTCCCACTGCGTCATGGCGCGGCGGGAGTTAAGGCGGTTGGGCCCGTAGAAGGCGAGATCCTCAAACAGCACACCGTCGAGGGAAACTTCGGCCAGCGGGCCATCGCCGTTGTCGGCGGGCCGCAGCAGGCGGAGGTTCAACCGCACCGGGAAGGATTCGCCGGGGGCGACGTTGATGCTGGGAACGGAAACCGAGGCCTTGCCGCCGGGGGCGACTTCCTGCGCCGTGACCAGCAGCGTGACGCCGCGAATGCGCTTGTTGCCGCTGTTGCGCAGGGTGAGCGAAGTGCGCAGATCGAGTTGCATGGCCGAGCCGCGCGGCGTGGCCACCGATTCGCCCCAATCGGCCGCCAGCACACTGAGAGGCGCGTCTTCGGGCAGCGTAATGTGCAGCAGGCTGCGCGTGGACAGGCGATTCTGCGCCTGTGCCGCGCCGAGCGCCGCCGCCGCTACCACCACCAGCTTACGGAACGTAGACATTGTTGATCGTCACCTGTCCGGTTTCCGAATCCACATAGCGTGCCTGCATCGAACCGCGCAGGCTGATTCCAATGACCTGCGATTCCGAGGCATGCCGCAAGCCCAAAACCCGTCCGTTGTCGTTCAGTTCGATGCCGGTGGGGGTCGACTCCACCAGGATGCCTTCGGGAACCGCTTCCAAATTCCGGGCCACCACCTCGGCGGGCTTCTGCGTATAGACGAACCACGCCAGAAAAACGGCCAGCATCGTTCCGGCAAAGACCACCGCCGGGCGATGCCATCCGCCCAGGTAGCCATAGCCCGGCGCAGGCTCGGAGGAAGAGGCCACGCATTCGCCGGCGGCCAGACCCAGGTTGATATTGGCGGTCATTTCGGCCGAGACCCGGTCCCAATCGAAACCGGCGGGCAATTCGCTTGACGCGCGTAGCGCCTGGCGCGCGGCCGCCATTTGCCCGCATACTTCGCGGCATGGGCCGCACTCGGCCA
>CADEFT010000058.1 GCA_902826685.1 uncultured Acidobacteriota bacterium | reverse complement strand
GATTCTAAATGCCTTACCTGCCGTCAACACCGCGAAGTGCGAAAGACAGGCTAAGTTGGCGGCCAGTTCGCCGCGCCGGCATATCAATCCACAAACGTATCGGCCAGATCGATCTGGGCCGCGGCCACCTTCGGCAGCACCGGCCGAAGGGCCCGCAGCACGGTCTCCGGTCCGCCCGCGGGCATCCTGCCGTCGCGCGAATACATGGGCATGGCGCGCCCGATCGACGCCGTGTACAGGGCCACATCGCCGCCCGCGAACTCAGGCGGCATTTTCGCGGCGATCTCTTCCGGCTTACTCTGCTGCATCCAGGCGAGAGAACGGCGCACGGCGCGGGCCAATGCCTCGGCCGCCGCGCGATTGGCCGCCATCCACTCCGCGGTGGAGTAAAGCACCGCCGCCGGATACTCACGCGCGCCAAAAGCACGCTCCACTCCGTCCGCGGTGCGCGTATCGGACAACACGCGCAGCCGCCCCTTGCGTCCTTCAAGAAGAGAGAAAGCCGGGTCGGCCATGACGGCGGCATCCACTTTGCCGCTCTCCATCGCCACGATCGCCGCGGCGGCCATACCGATCCCCGTCTCCGAAACCTCTTCGAGCTTCACACCTTCGCGCAGCAACAGGTAGCGCAGAAACAGGCTGGTGGAGGAACCAGGCGACGACACGCCCACCACGGCGCCGCGCAGATCCTTCACCGACTCGATCTTCTTTTGCGTGGCCGGAGAAACCACCAGCACCAGGCCCGGCAGCCGCTGCATCACGACGAACGCCTTCAGCTTCCGCCCCTCGGCCGCCATCTGGATCGTGTGATCGTAAAACCCGGAGACGACATCGGCGCTGCCGCCCCACAGCGCTTCGAGCGCCTTGGCCCCGCCCGGAAAATCGGTGAGCGTGACGTCGACGCCCTCGGCGCGAAAGTGCCCCAGCCGCTCGGTCAGCGTCGTGGGCAGGTAGACCAGTTGCGTCTGCCCTCCCACGGCCATTCGCACGCGCGGCAAGCCCGATTCCGGCGTACCGCCGCACCCCACCAGACACAGAAATCCAACCGCGGCCATCCATCGCATGAAGCATCAGAATACCGCACAATGTAGAAGATGCCCGTTCTGAAATGGACGCTTCTCCTCGCCGCCGCCGCGCTGGCGCAAGACAAAACAGAGCTGCTCTATCCCAACGGAGCCGTGGACGCTCGCGGCGATACCGATGCCGACAAACCGAGCCTCACCCATTACCTTCCGTCCAGGGACAAAGCGGCTGGAACGGCCGTCATCGTGTGCCCCGGCGGCGGCTATGGAGCCCTCGCCATGGATCACGAAGGCCGCCAGGTCGCCGAGTGGCTGAATGGGCAGGGCATTGCCGCCTTCGTTCTCAAATACCGCCTGGGCCCACGCTACCGGCATCCGTCCATGATCAACGACGCGCATCAGGCGATTCGCATGGTGCGGCGCCGCGCGGAAACTTTCGGCGTAGCGCCCGATCGCATCGGCATCCTGGGCTTTTCGGCCGGCGGCCATCTCGCCGCCACCGCCGCCACGCACTTTGAAGCCGAGACCCGGCCCGACTTCGCCATCCTCGCCTATCCCGTGATTTCGTTCACCACCGATTACGTGCACAAGGGATCGCGCCGCAACCTGCTGGGCGACAATCCCGATCCGGCGCTGGTGGAGAACCTTTCGAACGAGCTGCAGGTGACCGCGCGCACGCCTCCCGTTTTCCTGTTTCACACCAACGAGGACACGGGAGTGCCGCCGGAAAACAGCATCCTCTTTTATCTGGCGCTGCGCAAAGCGAAAGTGCCCGCCGAAATGCACATCTTCGAACCCGGCCGGCACGGGGTTGGACTGGCGCAGCAATTGCCCGCGTTAAACCAGTGGCCGGCGCTGCTGGCGGCCTGGTTCAAAACGCGCGGGCTGGTCAAAGCAGCGCAATAACCTGGTCGATCTCTTCCGCGGTGATGTAAAAATGCGGTGACAATCGCGCCCAGCCCTGCCGCGGCGCCGCCAGAATACGATGCTGTTTCAGGCGATGCACCAGCGCGCGGGAGTCGGCGCCTTCCCGGCGCAGGCTGATAATCCCCGACGCCGTACCGGCCGTCCATTGGCAGCCCAGTTCGTATCCCTTGGCTTGGGCACCCTCGGCCAGACGGCGGCTTAAGTCGAGCACGGCGGGCGCGATGTTCCCGATTCCCACATGCAGCAGGTACTCGATCGCTCCCCGCAATCCGAAGCAGCCCACCGTGTTCAAGGTGCCGCATTCATAGCGGCCGGCATCGGGCCGGAGCGTCATGTCCCGCGAGGCGTAGTCGGCGTACTTGGCCACGTTGGTCCAGCCGAACTCCACCGGCTCGATCCGATCCTGCCAGTCGCGCTGGACGTAGAGCAGGCCGAAGCCTTCCGGCCCGAGCAGCCATTTATGACCATCGGCCGCCAGTGCGTGGACACCCGCACGGCGAACGTCGAGCGGAAACACACCGAGCCCCTGAATCGCATCGAGGAAGAAAAAGACGCCGTGTCGACGGCAGATATCTCCAATCCCATCAACGTCCACGCGATATCCGCTCAAGTAATTGACGAAGCTGATGGCGAGCAGCCGGGACCCTCGCGCCGCCTCCTCGATACGGTCAAGAGGGTCGTAAATGGACAGCCACTTCAAGTGAACGCCCCGTGCCTCCAACTTTTGCCATGGGCATAAGTTAGCAGGAAATTCTTCACGAAACACCACAATGGAGTCCCCCTCATTCCAGGGAAAACCTAAAGCGATAGTGGCGATTCCCTCCGAAGTGTTCTTGACCATCGCGATTTCGCCCGCTTCGGCGTTCATCAGGCGCGACGCCGATTGACGGAAACCCGCATAGGCGTCCATCCATCTTTCATAGTGAAAGGACCCGTGCATCAGACAATCGTTGGTCAGCCATTCCATGGCTTGGGCGGCGGGCCGGCAGAGCGGAGCCACCGCGGCGTGGTTCAGGTAGACATAGCTGCCGCAGACCGGAAAATGAACCCGCTCGGCGAAAAGCGTTGATTCGGCGAAACCCATTGTTCAAACTATACGTTAAAATGATAGGCATACCGGGTAACACCCGGCCGTAGGAGCGCTGGGCCCAGGAGAAGCAACCACGATGAAACGCCTGCTCGCGATCTTCCTTACCGCAACGCTAGTTCCGGTTGGTGTGATGGCCAAGGAAACGGCGGCCAAAACCACCACCGCGAAATCCAGCGAAACCACTGACGCCGACGATAAAGACGACAAGAACGAGAAGTCCAAGAAGTCCAAGAACAAAAAGAAGGACCCCGACCAGATCGGCAACCGCGATGTGGGCAAGGGTGTGAATTTCTACTCGATCGAGAAGGAGATCGGTCTCGGCAAGGGTCTGGCGCAGGAGATCGAGCGGCAAGCCAAGATCGTCGACGACCCGGTGATCGCCGAGTACGTCAATCGCGTGGGCCAGAATCTGGTGCGCAATTCCGACGCCAAGGTGCCGTTCACGATCAAGGTCATCGACAGCGAGGAAGTGAATGCCTTCGCGCTGCCCGGCGGTTTCTTCTTCGTCAACTCGGGCCTCATTCTGAAGGCGGAAAACGAAGCGGAACTGGCGGGCGTGATGGCTCATGAAATCGCCCACGTGGCGGCGCGTCATGGTACGCGGCAGGCCACTCGCGGACAGGTGGTGAACCTGGCCAGCATTCCGCTCATCTTCATGGGCGGCTGGGCCGGCTACGGCGCGCGGCAGGCGGCCAGCGTCCTGATCCCCATCGGCTTCCTCTCGTTCTCGCGTGGCTTCGAGGAAGAGGCCGACCTGCTGGGCCTGCAATATCTCTACAAGACGGGCTACGATCCCACCGCTTTCGTCGACTTCTTCGAGAAGCTGCAGTCGATGGAGAAGCGCAAGCCGGGAACGATGGCCAAGGTCTTCTCCACGCATCCGCTGACCGAGGATCGCATCAAGAATTCGCAGAAGAACATTCAGCAGATTCTGGATTCGAAGCCCGAGTACGTGCTGACCACCAGCGAATTCGACGATGTGAAGAACCGGCTGAATATGCTGCACAACCGCCGCAAGGTGGACGACAAGGATCTGAACCGTCCGCGCCTGCGCAAAGCGCCCGGCGGCGGCACGACGCCTGTCGAAGACGGCAAGAGCGGCGGCGATTCCAAGTCATCGAAAGATGATCCGGATGAGCGGCCGACCCTCAAACGCCGGCAGTAAACGATCTGCGTTCGACGTTCTCCCTCTGTGCCTACTAAGGGACTCACGCTTTGCGGCGTGGGTCCCTTTTCGTATTTCGCGTCAGTTCATCGCCGCAAGGGTTTCCCGCCGAACACGTCGCACAGGCGCTCGAAGAACAGTAACGGTAGTCCCCGGCGTCTGTGGTGTCCCGAAGCAGGACGACCTCGCTCCACAGGTGCGATTCGAGCTGCTTTTGGATGATCCTCACGCTTATTGGATGGTCTTCTGCCGCTGCTGCCCAAAACGCTCCATGCGCTTATTGAGTAGATCGTTGGCGAAGCTGCGAACCAGCATCGCTTCCACCTCGTTGATCATGCCGTCTATCACTTCGTAGGCGCTGAAATAGGCAGCAAGCTCGTACAGAGGCACGACATGGTTGGAGATTCGCCGTGCCTTCTCTTTGTTTGCAGTGTAGGGTTGTTTTCTGGCCGGATGGTTGACGCGCCTGATCCTTTGAACGTCTCCCCTTTCTCGATTGAGCGCGAGGTTCATTTCCTTCCAGAGAGACTGCTTGCGCGCTTTGCCAGCGTAGATCGCGCGGCCTCGGCTATCGAAGAAGATGTAGACTCCGAAATGGCCTTCAAGCTCTTGCCGGAGGCCATATAGATACGCGTGGTTGCCGCCTTTCGACGTCTTGGTGCTGATCAGTTCGTACTTCTTCCCCTGCTTTGATTCGGTGAGGTTGATGGCAAAGAACTCGACGATTGGACAAAGGGCGCTGGCCTGAACATTAAGCGCACCCGTCAATGAGGCTCTGTAAACCAATCCGGACAGTTGCCGTTCTGTAACGTTAGTGCGTTTCTTCCAGGATTGAATGCCTTGCGAAGTGATCCCAATCTTTTTTGCCAGTGCGCTATCGGTTTTGACCTGAAACTTTCGTTTCAGCGCGGAGATCAGATCATTGCCCCTCATCGACCACCTCCTCGCTTCGAGGCGCTAAGCGCCCTGGCGATAGAAATCGGCAGGTGTTTTTCGCTTCCCAATCCTGCGTCATGGGCAATGTGTCCGGTGCCTCGCGTTCCATCTATCGAGCCCACCGCGTGCGTTTGACAAACATGAAACTATGTTGCCACGCTCAGCATTTGCGCGATCCTTTATGCATGCCCGGCTCCCCCTTCGACGCAATCCTGATCCCCGGCGGCGGCGTCCGCGAGGGTGGAGCACTGCCTTCCTGGGTGCGCAGCCGGCTCGACCTCGCCTGCGAGATCCATCAAGGCGAGCGTATTATCGCGCTAAGCGCGGGCACGCCCCATCGCCCGCCGCCGCTTGACGAAGGCTTTCCCATTTTCGAATCGACGGCCGCGGCGCGCTATCTCATATCGAAAGGCGTTCCCGCAGCGCGCATCCTGGTCGAGGCATCCAGCTACGACACCATCGGCAACGCCTACTTCGCACGGGCTATTCACACGGACCCGGCCGGACTGCGGAACCTGGCGGTGGTCACGTCGCGGTTCCACATGGCCCGCGCGCGGCGCGCGTTCGAATGGATCTTCGGCCTGCCGCCGCTGGAAGTGCCTTACCGGTTGACGTTCTTCGAAACCGTGGATGAGGGTCTCGACCGTAACGCGCTCACAGCGCGGGTAGAGAAGGAACAGGCAGCGCTGGCGGCGCTAGATCCCGTGATCGCTTCCATCCAGGACTTGCGATCACTTCACGACTGGCTGTTCCAGAGGCACTCGGCCTACGCGACTGGCGGGACGCGGCGCACGCTCAACGCCGCTCTGAGGGAGTCCTATTGAAACAGGCACCGGCTTCGGCACCAGCCGGAAGATCTCAAAACAAGGACGGCCCATGCTGTCAGCTACCGTTTCGAGCACCAGGCGCTCATAACCGATTCGATCCGCCGCCTTGCGCAAATTGTCATTGACGCCTTCAAACATCTGCCGGTCGCCGGTGTTGCTCACAAACACCGTGCCCGGCTGCGCGGCGAGCAAGGCCAAGTCCTTCAGCGCAGGGTCGGGCGGTGCGGGATTGGTCGCCGCATCGCCCACCCAGCGCAGTTTCAGCCGTCCTTGTGCGAGGCTGCGCAGGTTGTCCATCATGCCCCAATCGGCGAGCAGCACCAGCGGCGGCTTCCGCTCCATCAGGCGGCCGGAGAGAGGGAAGATCGCATCGGTCCAGGCCGAGGGCGAGCCGTTTTGAATCAGCATGCGGTGGAAGTTCGCGGTCACGGCGAGACCGGCGAAACACATCAGCGTGCCGATGGCGGCGGTCAACCGGGTCCCCCAACGGCCGCATCGCTCCGCCAGCGCTTCCATCGCGATGGCCACCAGCATCACCGGCAGAGGCCATAGCAGGATCACGTGATGGACGCCGCCGCCCGCTCCATCCGTCATCAGCATCTGCGCCCAGGCCACCGCGAAGCAGATCAGGCAGAACGCCACCGCACGGCGCCACCGCGTGAACAACAGAAACGGACAGGCGGCCAGCGAGACGGCAAGCGCGGGCCACAACAGGTGTTCCCGCCGGTAGCCTGTCAAACGGGCCAGGGCCGCGATGGCGGCTTCGGCTCCCGGCCGGGGTGCGCGCGGCGCGGCCACCGCCCAATCCTCGAACACCACATAGCCCATCATCCCGCTGCCCACCGCGGTCGCCTGGAAGACCGCGTACTTGGCCGGAACCTCGCGAAAAGAAAAAGATGCGTTCCCCCGAAACGTCTCAAGCGGCCGGCGCACGTTATAGATGATCAAAGGCAGCGCGCCCAGGGCGAAAAAAAAGAGTGCCAGGCTGATCTGTTTGAAGCGGATTTCCCGCATTAGGATTTGAGGAAAAACGACGATGAAGGCGACCGCGGCTCCCGAAAGCATCCAGGCAAAGATGGCTTTGTCCCACATGCCGAGCCCGAGCAGGAAGAATCCGCCGCAGAACGCCCTTGAGCAGCCGGTTTGGAAGTACCGGACCAATAGTGTGAGGGCTCCCAGGAGGCAGGCATGCTGAATCGCCACCGGGCCCCAGTCGAAAACCGAAGTGAGCAGGTAACTCGTATCAAAACTAAGCAGAGCTGTGGCGAAAAGTGCCGGTCGAAGGCCCAGTGCGCGGCGCAGGAACAGGTAGAACAGCGCCAGGCCGAGGGCTCCGATGAGCAGCGCCGGCAGACGGAGCGACCAGACCGACGGCGGCCATGCCATGAAAATGAGGGAATAAAGAGCCGATTTGGCCGTTCCCAGGTACGACATCACCATCAGGGGAATTTTTTTGTGAAAGACGGAGATCCAGAACCAGCTATTCGGCTCGTCGAAAAGGACGCTGGTGAAGATGGCTTCGTCGGTCTGGATTCCGGGGTACGGGATAGCGGCTATGCCGCAGAAAATAAAGGTGATACAAAGCAGCAGGACGCCAAGCGAAGGAAACCTTTGGCGGATGTTCGGCGGAATCAAGTTTCGAGTATAGCCTGTTTGAAACCTTCCGGGTCCGGGGAGCGTAATATGCAGTATCGGAAGGACCGGCAAATCTTGACGGAAAAGTGCAACTTCCCGGCGGCGATGGCATCCATATCTCTTCCAAAGGTAAAGAGTGGCGCCCGAGCCGTCGATATGAGACACAATACGAAGCCGTCCAGAAGAATGTGTGAGAAAAAAGTGCCCTTGTGGCAACTAAATTGCTGAGCCATGTGTTACCATATGTGGACACTCCCGGCAGTTTCCGAAAGTCACTTCGGAACGGCAGTTCAAAGGCGGAATCCGCTGGCCACGGTCGTTGGACCGGCAGGAGCCCAGCACGGAAACCGGAGGTTCTTTGAATTGACCGACCGGCAACAAGTGTGTCCGACTGCGATGTCAGACATCTTGAGCAGGGCTCACTAAGATTTTTGCAACCGAACGCCCACCATCGTCGTCAATACGGTGTTGGATGAGGAAGACAAAAAAAGACAGTAAAAACAGCTAGAGGAGAGAGGAGCTAAAACAAAATGACCAAAAACGAACTCAACAAATTCCGACAAATTCTGGAGAACAGACAGACCGAACTTTCGTCGGTGCTTCGTAACCGCGAAGCCATTGCGATTGAAAAGAGCCCGGACGCTCTCGATGAAGTACAGCACGCCGCTGAGCGAGAACTCGCCATTCGAAACCTCGACCGCGAGTCCCAATTGCTTCGCAACGTGCGCGCGGCCCTGCGCCGCATTTCCGAAGAGACCTACGGTACCTGCATGCACTGCGAGGAGGAGATTTCTCCCAAACGCCTGGCTGCGGTGCCCTGGACGCCATACTGCATCCGTTGTCAGGAGATCATCGACCGCAACCGTGAGCAGTTTGAAGATTCCGAACTGCTTGAGGAAATGGTCAACGCCGCCTAAGCACGGCGCTCCAGCTCGATATCTCCTCACTCGAGAGGCGCGGAATCCTTATACCCTCCGCGCCTTTCGTGTTTCCCGGCTCCTACCGGATACCGATCGCCGAAACCATTCTGCCTGCCTTCTCCCCGTCGCGCCGGAAGGAATGGAATCGGCGGTTCAGGCAGCGGGTACACAATCCCGCTGCCTCAATCTGAGTGGCCGGAATGCCAGCCGCCAGCAGTTGCCGCCGGTTCGCTTCCACCAGGTTCACCTTCGCCGGTGCGGTCACCTCGCCTAACTCGGGAAAAAACTCCGCCATGCGGACGATTACTTCCGCTCCCACTTCGTAGCAGCACTCCCCGATGCCTGGGCCGATGGCCGCGTGCAAGTCGCCCGGTGACGATGCAAATTGCCGTCTCATCTCCGAGACCGCCTCCGCCGCAATCCGGCCGGCGGTTCCACGCCATCCCGCATGAACGGCCGCCACGGCGCGGCGGCGGATGTCGGCAATTAGTACAGGAATGCAGTCGGCGGTACGAATCGCCACACGCACACCGGGACGATTTGTCACGATGGCGTCGCCTTCTCCCAGACAACCTGCCGGCCGGCCAGCCACAATGACCGCCGCCGAATGGATCTGCTTCACCGTAACCGTGGCATCGGGCGGCGCCCAGCCTTCCGAATCGAGAGTTCCAAAGCCATGCTCCAGCCAATCGAAGGCGCGCAGGTGGCGCGCGCGAATCACTCCATCCGTGTCCTGGTCGAACGCCATCGTTCCCATCCTACGCTACTCTGGAAAGATGTCTGTCTCTCTCAAAGGACAAGTGGCGCTGGTAGTCGGCGCATCGAGTGGAATCGGTCACGCCTCGGCCGTGCTGCTGGGGCAGGAAGGGATGAAGATGATGGTCTCGGCCCGCCGGAAAGAACGGCTGGAGCAGTTGCAGACCAAGCTCACCGGCAGCGGCGTCGAGTGCGATATTTTCCCCGCCGACGCGGCCAGGCCCGAAGACATGCAGGCTCTGGCCGATGCCACCGTGAAACGCTTCGGTAAGGTGGACCTGCTGGTCTACGCCACCGGCACCAATACCAAGGACCGCTATCTGCCGAAGTTGACCGTCGACCTGTGGCATGAGCTGCTACAGGCCAACCTGAACGGCGGCTACTACATCACGCGCGCGCTGCTGCCCGCCATGCGCGAAGCCAAAAGCGGCCACCTGATTTTCGTCTCGTCGATTTCCGGCAAGATCCCCGATGTTTCGGGCGCCGCCTATCAGGCGTCCAAGCGCGGCATGGTGGGCTTCGCTCACGCGCTGCGCGTCGAGGAAAAAGAGAACGGCATCCGCACCTGCGTGGTCTGTCCGGGTCTGGTCGATAGCGAACTGATGGAGAAGCGGCCCGTCAAGCCTACGCGCGAGACGCTCGACAAAGCGCTGCAGCCGGAAGATGTGGCCGAAGTGATCGTGGCCATCGCCAAGACGCATCCGCGCGTGGCCGTTCCGGAAATCGACGTGATGCCCACCGTGCTTTAAGCCATGAATCGCCGCAGCTTCCTTCAAACGGCGCTCGCCGCGGTATACGCAGCCGACCGTGGCTATACCGCCGGGACCTATGGGCTCGACGCCAGGAAGCCGCATTTTCCACCCAAGGCGAAGGCCGTCATTCATCTGTTCATGAATGGCGGCCCCAGCCAGGTGGACCTGTTCGATCCCAAGCCGGCGCTTACCAAATACGCGGGCTCGGCCCCCAGCCGCGACATCGTCAGCCAGATCGAGTTTGCCGATCAGATCGGCGTCATGATGCCTTCCCCGTTCGCCTTCCGCCGCTATGGCAGGTGCGGGATGGAAATGACGGAGCTGATGCCGAAGCTTGGTGCGGTGTGCGATGACATCACGCTTGTGCGATCGGTCTATGGGGAGCACTTCAACCACGAACCGTCGCTCTATCTGATGCACACCGGGCGCACACTGCCCGGGCGGCCTTCACTCGGCGCGTGGGTCGCCTACGGCCTCGGCACCGAGAACCGGAATCTGCCGGCCTACGTCGTGCTCGACGATCCCAAGCAACTGCCCGTCAACGGAATTCAGAACTGGCAGTCGGGCTGGCTGCCGCCGGTGTTTCAGGGAACGCGGTTTCGCAGCGAAGGGCTGCCGCTGCTGAACCTGAAGCCGCCCGAGGATCTGCCGAAGCCGCTGATCGATGCCCGCCACGAGCTGCTGCGCAGCCTCGATGCGGCACATAAGGCCAGGCGGCCGGGCGCGGCGGATCTCGATGCCCGCATCGCCTCCTATGAACTCGCCGCGCGTATGCAACTGGAAGCCACCGATGCCACCGACCTCTCCCGCGAATCGGACGCGACCAAGGAAATGTACGGCTTGAACCAGGAGGCTACCGCTTCCTATGGCCGCCGCTGTCTGATGGCACGGCGGCTGGTGGAGCGCGGTGTCCGCTTCGTTCAGATCTTCATTGAACGCCAGATCTGGGATAACCATTCGAACCTAGAAAAAGATCTGAAATACTGCTGCGCCAAAACCGACCAGCCGGTGGCGGCCTTGCTGGGCGATTTGAAACAGCGCGGCCTGCTCGATAGCACGCTGGTAATCTGGGGCGGCGAGTTCGGCCGCATGCCGATCTCGCAAGTGCGGGAAGGCGAAGGCGGAGCGGGCCGCGACCACGGCCCATCGGGCTTCTCGGTTTGGCTGGCCGGCGGCGGCGTCAAAGGCGGATACGTTCACGGCGCCACTGATGAAATCGGCTATCGCGCCGTGGACAAGCGGGTCAGCGTTCACGACCTGCACGCCACCATGCTGCACTCGCTGGGGCTCCATTTCCGCGATCTTGTATTCGAGCGGCACAGCTTGAAGGAACGGCTCACCGACCAGTATCCGGCCAGGGTTATCGACGAGGTTCTCGCCTGATGGCCTACGACGAAGGATTGGCCCAACGCATCCGCGACGCCATGCCGCAAGGCGTCCGCTGCGAGGAAAAGAGAATGTTCGGCGGTCTCTGCTTCCTGGCGCGCGGCCACATGCTGGTGGGCCTCGCCAAACACGATCTGATGGTTCGTGTCGGACCCGAAGCCTACGAACGCGCCCTGGCTCTGCCCCACGCGAGACCCATGGATTTCACCGGCCGTCCGATGAAGGGCTACGTGTTCGTCAGACCGCAGGGTGTCGACCGGGCGGAGGATCTGGAAGCCTGGATCGGGCGCGCGCTTGAGTTCAATCGTTCGCTGCCCGCGAAGAAGAAGCCGTGAACACCAGTCCAATGGCTGTGATCGCACACGCCACCGCCACCCACTGCAGCAATCCGGCAAATCCCACCGTCTGCTTCAACGCGCCCGCCAGGTAGATCACGATCGCGGCGGAGAACCCGCCCACCATGTTGAGAATGCCCGCGCCCAAACCGAAGTTCTTCTTCTCGATGACGTCGTAGGCGGCGGCGAACGTATTGGCGATCATGAAGCCCGAAAGGAATCCGTAGCAGACGGCAAACAGCCGCGCCGAATCGAGCGTGTCCGCGGCGAAGGTGAGATAGCCGAACGGCGCGCTCAGCAGGATGCCCGCCGCGGCGACATAGAATCGCGCCCCGCGAATCGTTCTCGAAAGCCGGTCGGCAAGCGTGCCGCCGATCAGCACGCCCACGCCGCAGCCGCCCTGCACGTAAACCGTCGCCGTGAAGCCCGCCGCCGCCATCGACAGGTTGTAGCGCTCGCCCAGAAACGCGGGGAACCACGCATAGAAGATCCACAACATGGCGCAGAAGGCGAAGAAGGCAAGGCACAGCATGACGTAGCCGCGCGATCGTGCCAGTCCCGCCACGTCTTCCCATGCGAGCGGCGGCGGCGCGGCGGCGGATTTCGATTCCGGCAGAGCGCGCCACAACACAAGCGCATACGCCAATCCCACCGCCGACGCGATGAGAAATCCCAGGCGCCAACTGAAGTGGTCCGCCATCCAGCCACCGTACCAGCCCCCGGCGACGATGCCCACCAGTTGCGCCGATTGATGAATGCCCAGCGCGCGAGACCGCGTGTCGTCGCCATGCGCCGAAGCCAGCACCGCCACCGCCGCGGGATAGTAAAGCGCTTCGGTGATGCCCATCGCCACGCGGCCCGCCAGAAACAGCGTCACCGATCCCGCCAGGCCGCAGCCGAGAGTCGCCGCGCTCCATAGCGCCATGCTCAGCACGATCATGCGGTCGCGGCGGAACCGATCCGCCAACCGCCCGGCCACCGGCATCCCGAGCGAGTACATCCATGAGAAGAGGCTGCCGATCAGCCCCAGTTGCGAATCGTTGAAATGCAGGTCCGCCTTGAGGGCGGGGAAGACGGAGTACACCATCTGCCGGTCGACATAGTTGATGGCGAGCGCGAACCACAGAAAGAAAACCAGCGTGAATTTATTCACGCGAGTATTTCTCGAGCGCGTCCTTGTCGATCTCAACACCGAGCCCCGGTCCGGAGGGAATCGCCAGCATGCCGTCGGCGTCCAGCTTCCAGCCCCCGGCGGCGATCTCGTCGATGAAGGGCGAGCCGGTGAGATACTCCACCAGGTCGGTATCGGCGAACGCGGAGGCCAGTTGCAGGTCGGCGGCCAGACCAACCGCCGTGTTCCACCCATGCGGAATGAACCGCACACCGTAGTCGCGGGCCATCTGCGCGACGCGCCGCTCTTCGCTCAGGCCGCCGCACTTGGTCACGTCCGGCTGCACGATGTCGAACGCCCCGGCGCGCAGCCATGGCTCGAATGCCTGCCGCCGCGTCAGCACTTCGCCACCGCTGATGGGAACCTTCGAGGCACGGCGCAGAGCGACGAAATCGTCGAGCGCATCCGGGTGCAACGCTTCCTCAAACCACGCCACGCCGTAGTCGGCCAGCATCGCCGACGTGTTCACCGCCCACTTGAAGTTTCCGGGCCAAAACGCATCGCTGCCGCCCGCATCCACCATCAGCATCGCGTCGCCGCCCACTGCCTCGCGCGCCGCCTTCACGATGGCTTCGTCGGTCCTGCGATCGCGGCGTCCGAATGGGCCCCAGCCGATCTTGAACGCGCGAAAACCCTGCTGCTTGACCGGCAGCAGCTCGGCGGCCATGCGATCCGGTTCGCGCATCAGCAGTGACGCATAGGGGCGAACGCGTTCGCGATACCGTCCGCCCATCAGACGGCCCACGGGCTGCCCCGCGGCCTTGCCCAGAATGTCCCACAAAGCGATGTCGATGCCGCTGATCGTATGCGTAAGCGAGCCCCCGCGGCCGAGCCAGAACGTGTGCTGGTGCAGCTTCTCGCTCACACGCTCCGGTTCGAGCGCGCACTCGCCGCGATAGAGCGGCTTCAGTATCTGCAACGATGCCTTCACCAGCGCTTCGCTGGTGAAGGCGCTGCCCCAGCCGGTGAGGCCGCCGTCGGTGCTCACTCGGATCAGCGTATGCACACAATCGTCGGGTTGCAGTTCATTCGACCAGCCGCCCTCCGGCGTGCTGCCGCGCAATCCGAATGCGCGGACGTCGGTAATCTTCATCTAGCGGCTCCTCCGGAATAGCGTGGCTTTCGGGGTGAAAGTCACGTTCTCATCAAGCGGGAAAATCGGGCGGCGGCACCTGGTGTGGCCCAGGCTCTTCACATCGGCGCTGGTGGATCCCGGCGCATCGACGTTCAGATAAAGCTTCGAGGGTCCTTCGAACATGTGGAACTGGCAGTGCGGCGATTTCACGATCACAGTGTCGAAATCGAGCGGGTTCTGGCCCAGTGCGTAAAACGGCGAGCGGTCGTAGAGACTCACCGCTTTGCTGGTCACGGTGAACATGTAGTTGCCGCTTTCGAGCAACGCCGAGAGGCCGCCGTTCCAGAAACTGCCGTGCGATTCATTGCGAAAGCGTCCATCGGAGAGCATGCGCACCTGGCAAACCATCTCGAGCGGTACAAAGCGCGGATCGAGACTCCCGCCCAGCGGCACGCGGATCGTCGCGCCCACGCCCGCGTCGAAGGCGGCCTCAACGGCCGGCTTGTCCACCAGTGGGATGAGGGCCGTCCGCTTGTAGCCGGCCTTCACCAGCGCCCGCAGAATCGCATTGCTGTCGCCCGAAGCGCCGGAACTGGTGGCGTCGGCCGCATCCACCAGCACCGTGTGGCCGGTGGCTTCCGACGCCAGGCGCACGCACTCCTCAAGCGGCGTCAGCGTCTGGCGCAGATGCTCGCGCATCGCCCAGAAATCGTTCGAGATCGATATGGCTTCGCGCTCGGCCAGCGCGGCGTCGTCATCGGTGACGATCAGCGTGTTCGAACAGAGGTCGGGCACGTCGGTGAACGGATTGCCGATGAACATGCCGCCCGACAACCCTTTCGGCCCGTTCTCCACCGCAATGGCGCGGCGCACGCAGGCGCCCCATTTCCCGGTTTCGGTGCGTAGTTCATAGCCCCGCACCATGGCCGGAATCGCCACCCGCGCCGCCACCGGTTTCACTTCACCCGCCAGGATCTTCAGCAGCAGCCGCGCCGACCGCTCGCCGGTCTGGTAGAAATCCACGTGCGGATAGGTGTGATACAACACAACGGCATCGGAATGTTCCAGAATGCGATCGGTCAGAATGCCATGCAGGTCGAGTGAGGTGACGATCGGCGTTCGTTCCCCCACGATTTTCCGCGTCTCCTGCAGCAGATACCCTTCGGCGTCGTGCTCGGTCTCGGCCGCCATCGCGCCGTGCAGCGAGAAATAGATCGCATCGGCGAAACGCGCCTGACGCACCGCTTCGAGAAATTCACGGGCGATGCGCGCGAAGTCCGCATCGGCTACCGTGCCCCCGGAAGTGATGGCGCGGGCCGAATAGCCCGGCACAACCTCGATTTCCGGATGACCGGCAAAGACGCTGAGAGCGCCACCTACCTCCGAGCCCACGCCCCGGTGGACATCCAGCACTTCCTGGCCGAAGGAAACGGCAAAATCCTCATACCGGCCGGGCACGGGATTGAAAGACGAAATCTCCTGTTTACACTCATTGATGAGGATTCGAGGCATCCGCTTCAGAATACTACCCACCGGAATGGCCGAGAGCCCATTCGGCCACTTCGATCGAAAACGGATCCTGGTAGCGGCGGCCCCAAGCGGCCATCTGGCGCGCGAGATCTCCGGTCAATTGCGGTTGCCGGCCCCAGAGATTGCGCGTTTCCTCCGGATCGTCCGCCAGATCGTACACTTCACCGGGCCGCATCTCCGGCCGGTTGTCGTACTTGCGGAGGATCATCTTGTGGCGCCCGGTTCGAATCGCCCGCTCTTCATACAACGACCCGGCAATGGCCGCCTGGGGAATATTTTCGAGCACCACCGGATTTCTCCAATCGTCTTTGCCTTCACGAATCTGCCCGATCAGACTGCGGCCCTGAAAGGGCGACCCGGCCACGGCGTCCACAATGCCGCCGACCACGGCCTCCACTCCCGCGGCTTCGAGAATCGTCGGTGCCAGATCGCACAGCGTCACACCGGAGCGCCATACGCGGCCCGCGGGCAGCATCGCGGGATACCGCAGGATCAAGGGAATCCGCGAGGTTTCGTCGTAGGAGGTGCAGATGCCTTCCACCGTTCCGGGACGGGGCTTCCAACTGCGCCCGTGCTCGGTCGTGACTACGATCAGCGTATTGTCGAGCAGTCCATTGCGCTTCAGCGTATCGGTGAGGCGGCCGATGTTCCGGTCGAGATTCGCCACCGCGCCATAGTAGCCGGGATGCTCGCTCGAGGCATAGGGCTGCGCCCATTGCCGCGGTGGGTCCAGCGGTTCATGCGGAGCGTAGTAGGACTGGTAGAGAAAGAATGGCTCGTGCTTGTGCCGCTCAATGAACTGCATCCCCAGTTCGGTGTGAACGTCCGGCCGGTAGCGCGATTTGTGCGGCTCGCCGATCCAGTGGCGCAGCACCGAATTGAACGACTTGAAGTAGTCGTAGAAACCCGGGTTGCCCGGCCCCAGGTGCCACTTGCCGATATGCCCCGTCGCGTAGCCTGCGTTTGAAAGATAGTAAACGAAGTTTTCCCAAAGCCGGAATCGCGCGTCGCGAAACGGATCGGGAATGGCGTCCTGATAGTTGCTGTTGACTTTCCCCGCGGGCGCCGGATACACGTTCCGCCGTAAGCCATGCATGTGGGGATGCACGCCGGTCAGAATCGACGCGCGCGCCGGGCCGCATAATGCCTGCGGAGTGAAGCAGTTTTCAAAGCGCACGCCACCGGCGGCGAGTTCGTCGATGTGCGGCGTCTTGACCACGGACCCGTAGCAGCCCGCCGCGTCGCGACGCCATTTGTCGAGCAGGAAGAAAACAACGTTCGGCGGCCGTTCGGTGGATTGCGCGAAAGCGGGAACAGAGGCCGCTCCGGCAAGAGCTTTCATCATCTGGCGGCGTTGCATGGCGCCGCTCATTGTAGCGCCTGCGTCACTGGCCGCCGTCGGATTGAGCGAATCGGATCGTGTAGGACGCCACGCGCGCGCCCAGCGCCTTGCCCACCTCGATATCGGCCCGGTAGTGAATCGCTCCGTAAAGCCGCGAGATGGCCGCCTCTTCCATGGCGGCGCCAAAGGCACCCGCGCCCGCCGGAAACAGATGCGCCAGCACGCTCGCGGCGGCGGAGGAGAACGTCGAGTGGCCTGAAACATAAGACGGGAAGTTGGGCAGGCCGATGCTTGTGCGAATGGAGCGGTCCAACTGCGAAGGCCGCGGATTAAAGTAAGCGAACTTGGCGTCCCAGCAAGCCACCGCGGAGTCATGAAGCGACATGTTCAACAGCGCGTACGCGCGCGCCGCCCTCACTTCCGTGAACCAGGCGTTTTCGATGTAAGGCTGGGCGATGTAATTCCAGCGGCCGGGCGGAGTGGGAGTGCCCGCGCCATCGGACCACTTCAACGCGATCGCCAGTTGACGGCGCGTCAGATTGGCGGCCGTTTCCCGTACTTCCGCCAGATCCCGCGCCATCTCGGGCGAAGAGGTGGAAGGCGGCGGCACGGCGCGCTCCGCCACAATCTCGGCGCCGGTCATCATCCAGGGCATCACTCTGCCAAACAGCGGCAGCATCGGCGGGCGCGGCGGCGATTCCAGGCTCACCCATGCGATCTCGCCGCGTGCCGTAGTCTGATCGGCGAGCTGCCGCCAGATCGTGGCGTTTCCGCCGGCGGCGCCCATGCCGTCCGTGCGCGCCCGATTGATGACCAGGTTTGCCACCGCCGTGCCCAGCGCCAGACCGGCGGCGATATCGCTCGCAGAAGCGCGTCCGCTCAGCAGCGCCGCTTCCCGCTGCTCGGCGGCCTTTCGCGCGATCTCTTCCACCGAAGCCGGGAACAGAAGCTGCAACATGGCGGTGGCGGCGCCAGACATCACCGCATCCTCGGAAGGATACGCGGGCACGTCGGACGACGGACGCAACGCCTGAACGCCTGAATCGGCTTTCGAAGGCATCGGCCGGTTGTAGAGAAACTTGTAATGCCACGCCGCCTTTAGCGCCTCGTATTGCGCCACGCTCGCATAGGCGTAGGCACGCGCCGCGTAGGGCGGATTGGCGAAGGGAAAATTGGGATCGGCGAAGGGATTGCTGGCGTCCGGAGCCGGATACGAATCGTCGGTGCGCGGCGCCGGCGGCAGGTTGTAACGCGATACCAGTTCCATCATGATCTCGTTCCAGCGGATAGCTCCGCCCTTCGACCAATAGGCGATGGCCGCCCGTTGCCGCGGCGTGATCTGGCTTTGCGCGGTCTTGAGATTGGTAAGTTCGGCCAGGTACGCCGGATCGTTCACCGCCGCCGGAGCCGCCACGGCCACCTGCGTTGGCGAAGTGAGCACGATCATCTGCCAGGCGCCCGCGTCGGCGTCGTTGGGCACGGCCGCCTTCACCAGCAGGCCGGAACAGAGCAGCAGAAAGAGAGGTCGCATGGCTAGCTCCGCCTCCCTGGAAATTTGAACAGATACATCACGCCCACCGTCAGCACGGTGGATTGGCCGACGTTTCGTCCCGTGACGACGCGGGAATAGCCGCCGACGATCGAAAGCTCATCATGCCTGGGAATGGGAATCTTGGCCCACGCGCCAACGCGTCCAAAATCCATGCGATTCGATACGAACGGCATATCCTGCCGCCGGATGTCGCCGCCGCCGAGGACACGCTGTTCGCCCCACATTGCCGACAGCACCAGCTCTCCGCGAATGTACCCGGTGCTCACCGAATAGTCGACCGCGTTCGGCATCGCCACGCGATCGGAAAACGTCAGCCGCCCGTCGGTATAGAACAGCGGCCGGTCGAGCGATACGCCGTCGCGCCACGTATACGCGGAAGTCCCGTTGAGGAACCAGCCCTTCCGGTCGCGGTAGTGAATGGTGCCGCGGGCGCCGATACGCCTGCTGGCGAGCCCGATGGAGAAGGGAAGAACGTCGGGCGTGTAGTTCGACACCGGCGTCGATGCCTGCGCCACGGCGATGGCTCGAATCGACCCGCGCTCAAAACGGGTGTCGAAAAATTTGTACTTGACGGCGAAGGTGGCATCCTGCCAGCCTCGCTGCCCTGCCATCACGCCCGCCGACGCGCCCGTCCGCACATGGGGAAGATGGGCGATCACGTTGAGCCTATCCGTCACGCCATAGATGCCGAAAATCTGGTGGCTTTCGGTGGTGAGCGTGCCGATGTTTCCATTCGTCCGCTCAAGCGAGCCTTCCCAGTAACGGCTCCATTGATCGTTCGAATACATGTAGCCGGCGCATAGAAGCCGGCGGCCCATCATGATGCCGTCGTCGATGGTCTGACCCGCTACGGCGAGCGGGAATACGGCCATCGCGAAGGCCGCTGTGACATGCTGCCTCATGGAGGCCTAGCAAATCACGCGGCGGCGCGGTGAATCAATAGTCGGAATCGATTAGTGGCTTGTGGCGTGGCAGCCGGGGTGTCCGCAGCGGCATCCGCCCGTCGACCCCGGCTCCGCCTTATCCTGCGTCGCGCAAGACTCGCTGCAATATTTCGAGCCTCGCGCCGCGGCGCAACTGCATCCCTGGTGTGCGCAGACCTTGGAATCTTTCGAAGTCATCTTGGGAGTCCTTTCGAATTAAACGTGAGCGCCGGTGAAGGCCGGCGGATCGCTCGCCGGAAAGGAGTCGTCCGACGCCACATCCACCGGCTCCAACCGCTTTTCCGGCGTCCGCCCGCAATCGGCGGCCAGCCAGACACAAGCGGCCGCGAGCAGTGCGCCCGCGGCCAGCACTTCCAGCCACGCGGAGCGGGTCATCGCCGCTCCGCTCCCGCCATCGCCTCTTCCGGTTCGGTTACCGGAGTCGGCACCAGATGCTGCGACAGAAACCACACCTGGAATTCATTGGTGCGGATCACGTCGCTCACCAGCAGATCGTTGGTGCCGTCGTCGCCGTTTTTGCCGGCGTCTCCAGCCGATTCGTGACAGGTGCGCAGCAGCTGTTCATGCGCCGTCAGCAGGCGCGAGATCTGGTTCGGAACGGGCTCGCGGCCCATCGGCGGACGCTCGATCTGGGTACGCTCCGCTACGTCCTGCGCCATGGCGACACTCACGCCACCCAACAACTGGATGCGTTCGGCGATCTGATCCACCAATTCCTGCTGCGCCGCGTAGTGCTTGTCGTAAAGCTCATGCAACTGCAGGAACGTGGCGCCGGAAACCTGCCAGTGATGCTTCTTGTAGAGATCGCGCAGGGTGATGGTGTCGGCCAACACCTGGTTGAGCGCGTCCACGCTCGCTTCACAGGCTTTTTGATCCAGTCCGATCGGCAAGCGTACAACGGAGCCGAATCGCTGAAACTCGGCCGGGGCATCACCGGTGGTGCGCGGCGTAGCGATCTCGTTTGTGTCTTTGGGTTCTTTGCGGGTGTTTTTCATGGGAACCTACGCGATTCCCAATGCACGCCGCGCGCCACTGCCGGTTTTGGCCCACTTACGGGCGTTCCGATGCAAGAGCGAAGAAGTTTTTTCCCTCAGGCG
>CADEFT010000057.1 GCA_902826685.1 uncultured Acidobacteriota bacterium | reverse complement strand
CGTTCGTACTACAGTGCCCGGCGCTTTATAGCTCCGCCGCTTCTTTTTGCACTACCGGCAGCCAGCCGCGGAACCATTCGAGGAACTCGACCGATTTGCGCTCGGTTTCGGGGGAATAGGGAATGGCGCGGCGGCCCATCTGGAGACCACGCGTGGTGAGGGCGTCGCGTATGCCGTAGGGGCCCGGGAAATGGCCGATCCAGGCGATGAACTCCTGCAGACGCGCATCGAGGCGGTCGGTCTTGGCGGCGTTGCCGGCAACGATCGCCTGGTCGAGCGCCAACAGCACTTCCGGAATCGCGCACGCGCAGCCGGAAATGACGCCGTCGGCGCCGCGCCTGCGTCCTCTGGTGAAGAGCACGTCGTTGCCGACGATGAGGTTGAAGTCCTTGCTGGCGCGCGTCTCGATCAGATGCGTCAGGTATTCGTCGCTGCCGCTTGAATCCTTGATGCCGGCAAACCGGCCGCTCAGCAGCAGTTCGCGGGCGACCTCGGCGGGGATCGAGTTGTTGAAAGCCGGCAGATTGTAGAGATAGACCGGGGTTTTGCCGGATACCTCGTGGACCAGGTTCAGGAAGAACTCGCGGATCTCGGCGGCGCCATAGCGGAAGTAGTGCGGCGGCTGAGCCATGACGGCGGCGGCGCCGTTTTCCGCCGCGTCCTCGGCCATCTGCTCGGCGGCTTCAAAGGCCGAGTGGGTCACATTCACGATGACCGGAATGCGGCTGCGCTTGATCGCCATGTGGGCAAAGCGAATCCGCTCTTCCACCGTGAAGTGGGGAAATTCGCCGGTGGCGCCAAACAAGGCGATGCCAGCCACCTTCTGATCGTTCAGAAAGTCGACGACTTCGAGCGCGGCGCCGAGGTCGAGCGCATAGGCGTCTCCGCGCGAAGGCGTGACGGCGGCGGTGAGAACTCCTTGGAATAAGGGCATGCGGCGAAACTACCGTTATTGTATCGAATGCTCCCAGCCGCCCGATTCCGGAATTGGAATATCGCTATTTCATTTTCAGGCAAGCGTCGGCGCCGGCCTTGGCGATTTGCGCGTCTTCAAACGACTGCACGCCGCTGACTCCGATGGCGCCGATGATCTTTCCTTCATGCATCAGCGGCAGGCCGCCCTCGACGGGAAGGGCGCCCGGCAATCCCAGAATCGCCTGTCTGCCACCCTTCAGGGCGTCTTCAAACGCCTTGGTGGGCCGCTTGAACTTGATGGCGCTGGCGGCCTTGCCGATGGCGACATCCACCGAGCCGATCTGGGTTTCGTCCATGCGCTGCAGATAGACCACGTTTCCGCCGTCATCTACAACGGTAATGACAACATTCCAATTGTTCTTGCGGGCTTCGGCTTCGGAGGCGGCGGCAATCTGTTTGGCCGCTTCGAGCGTCATGGCGCGTTTGTGGCCCAGTTGAGCGGAAAGCGCGCCGCCGAGCAGACAGGCGGCCAGAGAGGCAACGAGGAAAGAGGGAAAGCGCATATCGGACCTAAGGTAATGCGCCGGAGAGGGAATGTCAAACCGGGACGGCCCGTGAACTTGAGCCACAGGCCGTGTGTCGGATTGCCACTAGCGGTCCGTCTTGGGCGATGAAGCGAGCATCGCCAGGAACAGGCCCACGATGAAAAACAGAGGAATCAAACCCGAGACCCACATAGCCCCACAGCCTCCACATCAGATACGTGCAATTCGGCTTCCAAACGTGTCATCGAAACTCAAAATTCGTCCGGCGCCGGATGCCTGCTCTTTTCTGATGCCTCGGCGGGCTCCGGCGTTCCTACCTTTCGGGCAGCACCTGCTGCGACCGGGTGTACCAGTATTCGCTGGGCGCCTCGATGGTTACCGGCAGCGCCACACGCTCCGCATCGCCCGTTTTCCTGGCGCGGGGATTCTTGCCTTTCACCGCCGCGGGCGGCTCCACTTCTGGACCGATGGAAAGATAGCCCGCCACCATGGCGGTGTCGTCTTCTTTGCGCTCATTGGCCACCATCGCGCGCACGATCCGCTCGGTCAATCCCATCTGGGCGAGCCACGCCAGCCCGGCCGGGGAAACGTCGAATCGCGTCTGCTTGCGATGAATCATGTCCACGATGAAGCGCTCGGTGTAACCGGCTTGCGCCATCATGACGATTCCTTCATTGGTGAGCATGTTCCGCAGCAGCGGCGACTGCACCTGGGGCGCGGCCGGCGATGCCACGCGAGGCAGGGCGATCACGGGCGTCGGGCCGTGGCTTTCCACCCTCGGTGCCGGTTCGGCATGCGCCGGCTCCTTGTGCTCGGAAACCAACTGCACCTGCACTTTCCTTTCGGTTTTCGCCGGCGCGGGCTCATGCGAATCCCAGCTACCTACCGCCACCGGCGCCTCCGCTTTCGCTGGCCGCGGCTTGAACACGCACGCGCCTCCCAACTCGCCTCCGGCCGACAGGCTCTGGAATACGATCGCACCCAAAGGCACGACAATTGCTCTCACCTTCCACGAACGCTGCAATGTTTTGGATCCTCCAATATGACTTATCGGAAGGCATCCTACTTTAGATAGCGAAGTTCCCGCCGATAAGGGACCAAGATGCGATCGTTTTTGTTGCTGCTGGCACCGGCCTGCTGTTTCGCGCAGGGGGCGGGAATCGATTTCCGCACCGAGTCGCTGCCGGTCGCGTTCGTTCATAAACCGTACACGCCTCCACCCCTGGCCGCCGCCGGTGGCGGGCGTTGTCTGCCCAACGTGCTGGGATTCTCGATCGTCAAGGGAGCGCCGCCCCCCGGCGTCTCTCTTTCCGCCGCCGGGTTCTTCTCCGGAACGCCCCGCGATCAGGGAGTTTATTCCTTCCGCATCCGTGCCCAGAACGAGTGCGTCTCCTACACACGCGAGTTCACCTTGCGCGTGGAGGGACCTCCGCTGCTCGAAATGTTTCCCGACCGGATCGAGTTTCGCTATCAGACCGGCGGCACGCTGCCTGAAAGCCAAATGCTGCGGGTTAGCGCCAACACGCCCGATCTGGCCTATGCGGTGGAGGCGGAAGGCGCTTCATGGCTGGAGGCGGTTCCACTGCGCGGCCGGACGCCGCCAGAGGGAACGGCCCTCCGCCACGACGCGGTAGAGCTTCGCGTGGACCCCGCCAAACTACAGCCCGGCGAATACCGTGCCCGCGTGCGGGCCGAAGCCTGGCAGGCGGGCAACGCTCCCTCGGTCTGGGTGGTGCTGAAAATCACCGGCCGTAACTGGGAGTAGCGCTGCCCGCTCAGAACATGACTTTCAGCGATAACTGCCAGTTCCGCGGATCGCCCGCCGTGCCCGTGATCCGCCCGAAAGCGGTATTGGTGGGCGTGGTGTTCGGGTTATTGAAATTGGTGTGATTCCAGGCGTTATAGACGTCGCCCCGGAACTGCGCCCGCAGCGACTCGTAGATGGGGAAATTCTTCACGATGGAAAAATCCCAGCTTTTCTGCCCGGGCCCGCTGACCGCGCTGAAGCGCAGCGGGAACTGGCGGTAATTGCTGGCCAACTGCTGGTTGGCATTGCGATTGAACCCTGCATCGACGTTGATCCAGCGGTCCACGTCGCGCTGGCCGCCGGCAAGCGCGATGTCGTTGATGTTGCCGTTGAAGATCGCGTTACCGAAGCCCATCGGGCCGCCCGACTGCAGAGCCACCACCGCGCCAAGCTGCCAGCCGCCCACCAGGAAATCGGCCGGACGGGGCATGCCGGACCCGAAGCGCCGGCCGCGGCCCACGGGTACTTCCCAGATCCCGCTCGAAGCCAGCCGGTGCGGACGGTCGAAGGCGCTGATGCTCTCATAAGGACGCGTGTCGGCCTCGTTGAGGAATTCAATCGCCTCCATGAGTTTCGACCAGGTGTAGGCAAGCTGGAAGGTAAAGCCCTGCGCGAAGCGGCGCTCGGTGCGCACCTGCAGCGAGTGATACCAGGAATAGCCCATCGGCTGCTCGGTGGTGATGGAGTTGAACTGCGGGAAAGGCCGCAGCAGATTCGCGCGGCTGATGTTGGCGCCGTAAACCGGATTCAACCCGCGGAACGGATTGCGGAACTGCTGGCTCAGAAAATCGATGCGGGCCTGATCGCGGGCGGGCGAGCGGCTCAGATACTCGGCCGGGGTGGCGTTCAACTCGCGGCTTACGTCGAGCCGGGTTCCGCGATTCGACACATAGGACGCGTCGATGAGGAACTGCGCTGGAAGCAGCCTCTGCACGCCCATCGACCAGCGCTGCGAGTAGCCTTGCTTCATGGCGCGGTAGTACGTCTCCAGACTCTGGCCCAGATTCGTCGCCAGTCCCAGCGACGGTCCGCGCGGTGGAATCAACCCGGTTGGGAACGGATTGGCGGTCGTGGCGGTGTAACTCAATCCGTTGTCGAGCGAGGCTTGAATCGGCGTAGACTGCGCAAAGCCGGTCTGCAGGGGCAGAATCGTATTGATGCCCAGCGAGTTGTAGTAAATGCCATAGCCGCCGCGCAGAATCGTCTTGCCATCCAATTGATAGGCGAAGCCCACGCGCGGCAGGAAGTTATTCTTCTCCCCGAAGTAAGGCGTGCGGCTGGTGCCATCCACCCAGGTCAACCCGCCCAGGGCCCGGAAGGCGCTGGCTGGAAATTCCGGCAGCGGGCTCATCGCGTAGTTGGCGCGCGCGGCGTCGTTGACGGGATTCGGCGTGGTGGAGTCGAACCCGCTCAGCAGCCGGTTGTAGCGCTCGTTCACTGGCGTTTCGAGCTCATATCGCAAGCCAAGGTTCAACGTCAGGCGCGAAGTGACTTTCCAATCGTCCTGCACATAGAGCGCGAAATACTGATTCTGCAAAGCCGAGTTGGAAGCCACGTCCATGCTGCCCGCGGGAATGCCCAGCAGCATCGCCGCCAGATCCTGTCCGATGGGCGCGGTGGGTGAGTTGTCGAGTGGACCGCGCGTATAGGTATTGGTGAACGAAAGGTCCGGCGCCACGCCGATGGGCCTGCGGTTGTTGAAGCTGCGATAGACGCGATACTCGGGGCCGAAGCGCAGCGTGTGGCTGCCCGCCATCTTGGTCAGGTTCGCCGTAAAGGAATGCGTAAGGCTCGAATTCACGCCGTCGCCCGGATCTTCCCACCACGAAAGCTGCGAATACGCTCCTGGAGTAACGCGCGGCAGGGGAGCCTGTCCCTTCTCGGTCAGCGCCACCAGTTGCGGCGAGAACCCCAGAGCGCCGAGGTCGAACCCGCGCGAGGTGCGGTATTGCCACCATTTGGTGCTGGTGAATCCGTACCGCAGGTTCAGCACGGTGGTGGGATTGAGGACCACCACGTCGTCGAGCGCCACGCCGCGATTGGGCCGGTTCTGGTGAATACCGTTGGTCTCGTCGAGAAAATCGTGGTTCTTATCTTCCTTCCAGAAGTCGTAATGCAGGCGTAGGAACAGGCGATGGTTTTCGTTGATCGCGTGATCCAGCCGCAGCAGCGTGGAATAGGTTTTCTGAATCGCCTTGGGGGCGCTGAAGTAGTTGTTGCGGAAGTCGGCGGTGGTGGTGCTGGGCGAATTCGGCAGAGGATAGAGATTGGCCAGATTCACGCCCAGCGTATCCAGCCGGCTGCGCGGGATCAGATTGCCGGTGAAGGGCTGGCGTTCGAAGCGTCCGCCGGCCGCTTCGCGCGTCGTCATCGGATCGTAGATCTGGTAGTTGGCGTTGCGCAGCGGCAGCAGGGCGGAGAAGTCGCCCACTCGCTGCCCGGCGGTGGGCACGGTGCGGCTGAACTGCGTCGGCACGCCGAATTGATTGCCTTCGAAGGCGCCGAAGAAAAACGTGCGGTTACGGCCGTTGTAGAGCTTGGGAAGCAGGATCGGCCCGCCGCCTGAAATCCCATAGCGATTGTCCTGGTAAACGGGCCGGGGCGTGCCGTTTTTGTTGTTGAAGAAATTGGGCGCGTCCAGCGCGCTGTGCCGCAGCCACCAATGCGCCTCGCCGTGAAACTCGTTGGTTCCGCTGGCCGTGCTGACGTTCAAAACCGAGCCCATGGTATGGCCGACGCTCGCGTCATAGGCCGAAGTCTGCATCTTGAATTCGCGCACCGTGGAAGCGGGCGGACTGTACGCCACGCGGGCGTATCCGCGGCCGCGATCGGCGGCGGTGTTGGAGATGCCGTCGATCTGAAACTCGTTGTTGTAGCGGCCCGCGCCATCGGCGCTGATGTCGGACGACGCCTCCGGCGCCATCGATTTCCGCAGCCGCAGGTTGGTCGTATTGGCCACGCCCGGCGTCAGCAGCGCCAGCTCCAGCGGATTGCCGCCGCGCTGCGGCAGCTCCGTGATGCGGCGCTGATCCATGATCTGGCCGAGCGACGCGCTGGCGGTTTCAAGCGCTGGCGTTTCCGCCTTCACCTCCACCGTCTCGCTCACCGCGCCCACTTCCAGTTGAACGGGCACTTCCACTGTTTCGCTGACTCGAACCTCCACCTTGTCGCGCATGAACGTCTTGAAACCCTGCTGCTCGACGACGATTTTGTAGAGGCCCGGAATGAGGTAAGGAACGTTGTAGAGCCCGGCTTCATTGGCGGTGGCGGCGGCCGTGACCCCGGTATCGCCGGCGATAGCGCGGATGCGCGCACCGGGCACGACGGCTCCGGAGTTGTCGCTCACCGTTCCGCGAATGAATCCCCTGGGATCCTGTGAGTAGGCCAGAAAGCACGAAGCCGCCAAGGCGGCGCAAAGGCGCAGAGACATAACTTGGACTCCCCCGCTATTCGGATATCAGTCTCGATTGTATGTCTTCTTATTTCAGCTCGGCCAGCATGACCCGTACCGCTTCGGCCGAAATCATGTGGCGCGGCGCGGCTTCATCGATCACCAGGCGGAATTGGCCAAGGCTTCCCAGCGCCTGTTGCACCGTACGCTCATAGACGCGGTAAGCCGGTTCGTAGGCGGTGCCGATTCTCCGCGCGTCGTGCTGCGCTTCCCCGAAACAGCAGTCGTCGCGGCGGTTCAAAATCTGCACCTGTTTGCGGCCGGGTCCCATCGCGCCCAGCACGTAGAGATCCGGATAGCCGGCGAACCGGTAGAACTCATCCAGGTACTGTTCAAGGTCGCCCACCGAACCGCCGATGCGCAGATAGAGCGGAATGGACCCGGCCACCGGATAGCTGGTGCGTATGGCGGGGTCGATGGCGGCGTAGAGAGTGGTGGTCCAGCCGCCTCCGGAAAGACCCGCCATATGGATTTCCTTATAACGCGGCTTCAGCGCATTCAGACTGATGGCCACCGGTTCCAGGAAGAATTTCAACGCGCTGCCCGCGCTCACGGGCAGGTCGAACATTTTTCCGTGCGGCAGGGTGCCGCAATCGCCGGGACGCATATGCGGCATGAAAGCGATCAACACGCCGTAGCCCGCGCCCAACATCTCATCGACGGCATGCGCGAGCCCGTAACTCTTATCGCCGTTCCGATCGTCGAACGTGCAGCCGTGGCCATGCTGCAGCACCATCAGCTTGCGGTTCGGCTTCGCCGGCAGGAAATGATGCGTGGTGTTCTCCTGCCCGGCTTCCATTCCAATGGTGAACGTCTCCACCGATTTCGCATTCTTCAGGCCCGCGATCGGACTGGGCGCATTCTCCTGTATGGCGGCGGGGCGTTGCTTTGAAGGGAACCCGGCCGGGCCCCAGATGTAACGCACGATCTCGCCGCGCTTTTTCGCCGCCGCTTCCATCGAATACACCGTCACCGCGCGATCATCGGTGAGCACCGGCGGCGGCAGACTCAGCGCTTTCGCCAAAGGCGCGGCCAAGCCATCGGCCATCCACTGAAAGCCCAGATCGTTGGGATGCGATCCATCCACCAGCCCGTCGAGCTGATGAGGACCAAGCAGCGAAAGTCCGTCCACCAGCGTGAGCAGCTTATCGCCGGCCGCAATCTTCGCTTTCACGACATCGGTGATGAGCTGCCGCATGCCGGCCGTGCGAGCATCCTCGCGAGCGCGGCCGATGGGCGTGACGGCGAGGATCGGGACGTTCGGATGCTTGGCCCGCACGGTGGCGAGAAACGGCTCATACACCTCGCGCAGCGATTCCACCGACGGATTGTTCAAAGCGAAATCGAGCACGAACGCCGAAGCGCCGATTTCCGCCGTCATGCGCGCCACCGCCGGCTCGCCCTTGCCGCTGCCCGAAAATCCGAGGTTGACGAAATCGAGATTGAGCTGGCGGCCGAGAATCGCCTGATAGCTCATGCCGGAGCGGCTGGCGCATCCGCCCTGCGTGATCGACGTGCCGTAGAAGACCACCGGCTTCGAGGCGGCGAAACGGCGGGCGGGCTGAATCTCAGCGCCGTCGTCGATCTGCAGACCCAGCACCTTCACCGGCTTGTAGAGCGGCAGATAGAGCAGCACATCGCGCGTGGTACCAGGCAGACCTTCGAAGAACACGAACTCCACCGGCTTGTCGGGAGCCGCGTCCTTGGGCGCCGTCGCCGTCGAACGGTAGACGCCATCCAGATAGAGATCCACGCCGGTTTGCCCGAAGGCGTGCATGTTGGCCATGTTGGGCGGCGAGGGGTACTCCAGCCGGATCGCCAGCCGCGTGGAGTTGGTGCGGAACCGGATGCGGCCTCCGCTGGGCGACAGACCCAGGTTCCAGACCGGCGGAGGCAGTTCGTCTTTCAGGCGCTGCGGCAGGCGGATGAGTTCGCCCTTGTTTTCCGCCAGCCAGGGAAGCCCGCGGACGTCAAGACGGGGATCGGTGGCGGGAATCCAATCGGCCGCCGATGCGAGAAGAAGAAATGAGAAAAGATGCATGTCACTGTCCGCCGTTCCGCCGTGCGATCTCAGCCAGTCTTGTTTGAATTTGCGCGCCCGCGAGCCAACCGCCGTTGGCCAGAACGCCCGCGATCCTGGAAAGATTTTCCACGCTCGTCAGCGGGTTGGCGTCGAGCAGGACAGCGTCGGCGCGATAGCCTTCCGCGATGAGGCCGAATTTCTCAGTCTGGTAATACCCGCCCACCGCCGCCGTTCCCGACCGCAACACATCGAATGGCTTCATGCCGGCTTCCACCATCGCCTTCGCCTCGCGATGAATCGAAAAACCCGGCACGCTGAATTGCTGCGGCGAGTCGGTGCCAAACAGGATTTTAACCTTCTGCGCGTCAAGCACCTTGAGCAGCCGTTTCCGCTCTTCGGCGATCCGTTTGGCCCGCGCCAGATCGAACTTCGCGTCGGACTGGCGGGCGCGATAGGCCTTGTTCCATTGCTCCAAAACGTCGCGCGGCATGTATTTCAATTCGGGGAACGCCTGCAGGGCGTTGAGCGACGGAGCGCCGATGATGGTCTCCCACAGCACCATGGTCGGCACCACCCACGCGCCCGCCGCCTTGGTGCGCCGCGCGGCCTCGACCATCTTTTCTTCGGCGATTGGAGCGTCCCCGCCTCCCAGGTATTCGATGTAGCCATCCAGATGATCGATGGTCTGCTGTCCCTGTTCCAACGCATGCGCCAGGCCGACATCGGCGGGGACGTGGCCCGCGAACGGAATGCGCACCTGCCTGGCCGTGCGCGCGATGGCATCGAACTGATCGCGCGTCAGGCCGGGATGGATCTTCAGCAGATCCCATCCTTCGTCTTTCTGCTGGCGGACGCGCTGTTCGGCCTGCGGCACCGATTGCACGGTGGAGCCGCTGAAACTCGGGCCCGCCAGATAAAGCGTGGGCGCCACGATCTCCCCGCGCTTGGCTTTCGCGCGCAGTTCCAATTGGCCCGCATGGCCCAGCATGCCGCGCACCGTGGTGACGCCATTGGCCACGTACAGAAACAGCACGTCTTCGATGAAGGCGGGCGGCGACGTGGGCGGCGGGATGTGGCCGTGCATCTCGCCCATCCCCGGCATCAGGTATTTGCCGCGCGCGTCGATGCGCGTGGCCGAACCCGGGACCTTGAGCTTCGAAGAGGGCGCGACCTTGAGAAACCTTCCGTCCTTGACCAGCACGGAATGATCTTCGAGCACGGTGTCGCGATTCATTGGAATCACATTGGCGTGTTCGAAGACGATTTCCTGCGCGGCGAGGGGAAGGCAGGCGGAAGCGAGGAGGGCGGCGATCGGGGAACGCATCACCGCTATTTTATGCCCCTTGGCGGCTCAGAAAGGATTTACGATGCGCACGCCGCGAACGGTTCGCCCGGCTTGCAGATCCTCTGAATAGAGCGTGGGGCATCCATCCGTACTGGCCGCTGCCACGATCAGCGAGTCATACCAGCTCCAGCCTGTTTCCTGATGGATGGAGAGCGCCAACCGGCACAGGTCCGGGCTTGGCTGCACCCGCCACAAAGGCACCAGAAAGCGGTGAAAGAACAATTCCGCGTCGCGTGCCGGAATGGCCAGCCGCTTCAACGCCACGTTCATCCATTCCTGGGCAACCTGGAAACTGATGGCGCCTGTCCCGGACGCTATCCCATCTTCTATCAACTGGCGGGCAGTCGATCGTTTCTTCGGCGCCGACCGGTCAATGGAATACACCAGGATGTTCGTATCGAGAAAAAATCGCGTGTCCGCCACGCGTTACCGCTCATTCATTTCATCGCGGGTGAATTTGCGCCCCACCGAAACATGATCGAACTGGCGGAACGTTTCACGTAGCGCCGCGCGCGACTGCAACGGATTGGCATAAGTGGCCAACCACTCACGAAACGCCGCATTCAAAGTGGTTTTCTCCCGGGCGGCGCGGTCACGAGCAAGGTCGATAACGGATTCCTCGGCGCTCAGCGTGATGTTCCGCATGACTCCAGTGTACACTGCGGCAGTGTACACTGGCAGCCTAGGCCGCCCAGAGCCACACTTTCTTCTTCCGATCCGCCACCGCCACCAGCTTTCCATCCGGCGAAAACGCCACGCGAGCCACGCGGGAATCCGACTTCACCGTACGCAGCACCTTGCCCGATGCCAGATCCCACACCAGCACGTGCGCCGGATTCTGAAACGCCATCTCATCGAAGCCGCCGGAGACGATTCGCTTGCCGTCCGGAGAAAACGCCAGGGCGGAGATCATCTCCGGCTGCCCCGTCAGCTTGCGTGTCAGCTTCCACGTCGCGGCGTCCCACAGGTACACGATGCGATCGACGCCCGCCGCCGCGAACTGGCGGCCGTCGGGGGAGAACACCATGTCGAACATCGACACGGTAAGCTCTTCGATCTTGGTCTTCAACTCTCCGTTGCGCGTATCCCAAACCCGCACGTCGGCGTCATAGGAGCCGGCCACCAGCATCGAGCCATCGGGTGAAAACACCATGCGCGTGATGCCGCCCACGCCAGCGAGCGAATGAAAGCGCTCGCGGCCGGCGGCGTCCCAAACGCGCACCAGGTTCTCACTGCCCGTATCGTAGGCCCGGCTCGAAGCCGCGACCAGGCTGCCATCGGGGCTCGCCACGACGCCCGCGGGCTTAGGAGCCGGTGGCGCCAGTTGCCGCATCACATCGCCGGTCTCCCAACTCTTGACGGTTACCTTGCCATCGGCCGCCACCTTGGCGAAATGTCCCCCCGCCGCCAGCAGGTTGGTGCTGGCATCGGCCACCGTACGTTCCAGCGCGCCGCTGCGCAGATTCCAGACGCGAATCCGATTATCGCGGCAGCCCGCCGCCAGCAGCGACCCGTCCTTTGAAAACGCCACCGATTCGGCTTCCGACTCCGACTCCAGAATGCGATCGCCGGGGACCCACATATCAGGCTTTCTCCAGTACGATGTCAAAGGTGACCGCGGCGCGGGGAGCGGTGGATTCGTCGATCAACGTCACCGGACGCACCGCTTCGCGATTGGAAACCATGTTGCGCTTGGTGTAGTTCTTATCGGGATTGCCTTCAAAAAACGGGTCGGTGGCGAAATAGATCTGGGCGATCAGCGTGCGGTGGCCGGGCGCCGAGATCAGGTAGTGGACATGCTGCGCCGGCCGGTCGGGGTAATGGCCGGGCATGATCGTATCCACCGTGTAGTCGCCTGGAGGCTCCACCGCCAGTTGGCTGCGATAGCGGTATCCGTTGGCGTCGTAAATGCCCTTGAAATCGGCGTGCCACAGGTGAACGCGAGCGCCGGGGACCGGCTCGGCCCTGGTGTTGTAGACCTTGCCCGTGATCTTGAGCGGAAACCCGGGTTCCCCCTTGATCCGCATGTCGCGATGGTCCGGAGCGCCCTTTTTGAAAAACGGCCCCAGCACGTCGGTGGGCGTGGGCTTGAGGGACTTCGCGGTGGTCTCTTCCCATAGGGCAAGCAGCCTGGTTTGCGGCAGAACGGCGGAAGCCAACACGCCGCGGCCGATACATTTTTCTAGAAACTCACGCCGGTACAATTCAGCTTTTGTCACAAAGCACCCCCGGGCGCGATGATAACACCGGGCTCAGGGCTTCGCCACCACCATGAAGGGGATTTCCTTGGAAGCGATGATCGCGCCGGGTTTCCCGCCGTTCACCGGACGGACGGCGACACGCACCACCTGCGGCGTCGCGGTCAGGGGAGCATCGGCCGGCGCGGTGAACACCAGCACGGTACGTTCGGCGCGCGCGGTGTAGCGTTCCCGCTTGCCGGGGTAGCGCGGCGGGTCCTTGTCCGGTTCGAAGTCGGCACCCGTCATCACTTGCACGCCCGGCGGCAGCGATTCGGCCGTCACGGCCACGGCGCCGCGGTAATCCTCTTCGCGATCGAAGTTGACGCGCACCGTTTTGGCATCGCCGCGCGCCAGGTTGATGACGTCGGCATCGATGGCGATCTGGCCGAGGTGCGGCACCTGCGGCCTCACCTGCACTCGATAGACGAAATCGGCCCCGGCAAAATCGGAGGTGATATCGCGAATCTCGACGGTGTACTCACCCGTATCGCGCAGCGCCAGCACCGCCTTTGATTGCAGGCTCTTGCCCAGCGCGCCGGTGCAGGCACCGCGGCCCGCGAAGAACGTGGTGGCGACCTCTTCCCCCTTCGGATCGAGCAGACGCACCACTGGATTGAAGATCGGCGGGGCGGCCGCGGGCGTTTCCACCTCGATGGCGATATCGGCCGGCTTGTCGATCTGGAAACGCGCGCGATGAGTCTGGCCGGGCGCCGCCACCGTGCCTTCGATCGTCGCCGGCAATTGGAACCGGTCGCCGCGGTAACTCTCCACCGCCTTGCCGTCGCCCGGTTTGCCGCCGCGTTCCGCCAGCAGGTTGAGGCGATTGGAGCTCAGCTTCCTGCTGAAGTTTCGTTCCTGCCAGGCGTCGCGCGCCGGGGCCCGATCCTGCGGCACACGGCCGGGAAGGATCTTCAATTGATAGCCGTAGTCCGGCCCGCCCTGGCCGGAGAAGGCTTCGACGCGTAACAGGTAGCGGCCCGCTTTGGGAAACGTATGAACCAGGTAGGCGTCGGTGGCCTGGCCCAGCATCCACAGCGGCTCGTCGTTGGCGGCGAGGCGATTCACACGCTTGGAATCGAACCAGCTTCCGCCGGTGTCATAGATCGAAATGGCGGGATCGAAGCCGCGCGCATTGCCGCCCGGTGCGCCGGAGGAGGGCAGTCCGGAAAGAACTTCGAACGTAATCGTCTCGCCCGCTTTGGCTTCAAAGGCGTAAAAATCGGCTTCCCCGCGCTTGTCGATACGCGCCGCGTAAATTGCGGGCAAAGCGGCCACGGCAACGGCCTGATCGGCCTCTTCGTGCAGGCCTTCGGGCTCGGGCAGCACCGGCCGGTCCACGACGTGGATGGGCAGCGCGTTGGAAACGCCCGTGGGCGTGACCAGGCGCACGTCGTAGCGGCCCGGTTCGAGCGTGGCGGCCGCCGCCAGTTTCACCGTGGCAATCTCGGCCGCGGGCTTGCCTTCCGCTTTCGAAACCGATTGAACCTCGGCCTCAAAGCCCCGCGCGATGTATACCGACGAGGCGCCGGTAAGGCCCGTGCCGCGCATCGATGTGACTAACGGCGTTCCGCGTTGAACGGTGAACGGATGAATGGATAAGAGTTTCGGTTCAGCCAGGCAGACGGAGGCGGCAAAGAATAGCGTGACGGTGATACGGGAATACATGCCTGCGTGCTCGCATCGTATCACTACTCTCACAGCCTACCGCTTGGGTAGGCGCGCAGCAGGCGCAGTTGCTCGCCTTCGGGATCGTTCACCACCTTCGACTCGGCATCGAAAATCATCGTGGCGCGCGAGGCGAGCGAATACGCAGGCCAGCCGGGATTACCGGTGCGGGCAAAGTCGGCCCACGCTTTGGCGATGTTTTTGGAAAGCCCTTCCGATTCCGGGAATCGCACCAGCCGCATCGCCAACGGCAATTCGGCGGTGTGGAACGCCCGGATGCGTCCTTCGGCCAGCGGCGTGTTCCAGGTGAAATAGTACATGTGCACCGGCGCCTGGCCGCGCGCCAACTGGCGCTCCGCCTGTTGAATGGCGCTGTGCCGCGCGCCCCGGTCCGAAGAGATACGGAAATAAATATCGGTGGCGGATTCGCGCGGGAAATCGCGCCTGTAAAGGGCGATCAGCTTTTCCGCCCCGCCGATGCCGGCCTTTTCCAGGCGCGCGCGCAGGCCCGCCTCATCCAGCCGGAACGCCTCGGTATCCTGCAAAGCGAACAGCGTCCCCTCATCCTTGCAGGTGCCCACGATCATCGGGATGTGAGCGGAAAGCCGCGGCGCTTCCGGTTCCCAGGTCTGCGCCGGAATCGAACGTCCATCCACCACCGGCGAAGCGCGAAAACCCTTGGCCGCCGCAAACAGTTTTTCAGCGGGAACGCCGGCGATTTCGTCGAGGCCGATGGCTTCCACCACCGCGCGGGCATTCGCGCCGGCTTCGTCCGCAGTGGCCACTTTTAACGACGATCCACTTTCGACGATCGCTTTATGGAACAGACCCTTGGCCGCCGGCATCGCCATCAGCGCGCCGATCTTCGCGCCGCCGCCCGACTCGCCGAAAATGGTGACGTTGCGCGGATCGCCGCCAAAGCGTTCGATATTGTCGCGTACCCACTCTAGAGCGGCGATCAGATCGAGTTGGCCCGCATTGCCGGCATCGGGGAACTTCGAGCCCAGGTGCAGATAGCCGAACACATTGATGCGATGATTCACACCCACCAGCACCACGTCCTGTTCGCGCGGGAAGCGGCTCGCAAACAGCGTGAGCATGTTCGATCCGCCGGTGAAGCCGCCGCCGTGGATGTAAACCATCACCGGCCGTTTGCCGCGCAGCCCCGGTGTCAGCACGTTCAGGTTGAGGCAATCTTCGCTATCGGACTGGCGCGCCAGCGCGACCCGGTCCGCCCGTCCGCCGCCGAAATATTCGCCGATGACCGGGGAGAGAAAGATGTTTCCAGGACCCTGCACGCAGCGGGCGCCGGTCTCGGTGGCGTCGTGAACGCCGGTCCAACTGGCGGGCTTCGAAGGCGCCTGGAACCGCGTGGCCTGCCCATAGCGGATGCCGCGAAATACGGCCACGCCTTCGGCTTCGGCTCCGCGGATTTTGCCTTGCCGCGTTTCGGCCACCGGGGTGGCCTGCGTCCTGGCGGCCATCAACGGCCCGCCCGCCGTCATCAGAAAAATGCGGCGGCGCATCAGCTTCGCTCCTCCACGATCAGACGGCGCCCTTCGCCTTCCGGATCGTTCTTCACGCGGCAGGGCTGATCGAAGATCATCGTGGCCCGGCGCGTGGGCTCGTAAGCCGGCCATTGCGGATTTCCGGTGCGGGCGAATTGCGCCCAGGCACGGCTCATACGAGTGGAAAGCGTCAGCGCCTCCAGCGTGCCGCCGGTGAGGTTGACGCACTTGTCGGCATTGTCGAACACGAACGCCAGTTCGGCGCTGTGGAACGCGCGCGGCCTGCCTTCGAGCACCGGCGTCCGCCAGGCGAAAAGATATTGATACGCCGCCGCTGCGCCTTGCGCGTGTTTCAACTCCGCCTGCTTCATAGCGTTGAGATGCATGTTCGCGGTCGAAATCACCGAGAACAGATCGAACGGATTGGCGTTCGGATACTCGCGTTTGTAGGCGTCGACGATCTTCTGCGCTTTCGAGCCATAGCGTTCCGTTACCCGCTGCAGCAGTTCCTCTTTGGTAAGCGCGTCGCAATCGGGTTTATCCACGCCATGCACCATCTCATTGAGATTCGTTCCGATCAGCATCGGCACGGTGGCCGAAAGCGCCGGCGCTTGCGGATCGAAGGGCTGGGCCGGAATCACTTTGCCGTCGACGGTGGGCGCCCATTGGATACGGCGCCCCGCGCCCGCCGCCAGTTTTCGAATCGCCGCCTGCGCGGCCGCGCACAGCTTGTCGAGCGGCATCGTCTGCAATTGCGCCGCCTGCGGCCTGGTTAAATCGAACTCCGCCAATACCGCCGCCGCGATGCGCGCCGATTCTTCCGGCGTCGAGACACGCAGCGTGGAGCCGCTCTGAACGATCGCCTTATGAAACAGGCCCTTGGCACTGGGCATTGCCATCAGTGCGCTGATCTTGCCGCCTCCACCCGATTGGCCGAAGACGGTGACATTGCCGGGGTCGCCTCCGAAACCGGAGACGTTGTCGCGTACCCACTCAAGCAGCGCCACAATGTCGAGCACGCCAGCATTCGCCGAACCGGGAAACGTATCTTCCACATTCAGATACCCGAACACGTTTAGGCGGTGATTGTGCGTGATTACCACCACGTCGTTGCGGCGGGCCAGATTTTCGCCGTCATAGGCCAGCAGGTCATGACCGGACCCGCCCGTGAAGCCGCCGCCGTGCATGAACACCATCACGGGACGTTTGCCGGGAATCGTGGATGGCGTCCACACGTTGACGCGCAGGCAATCTTCACTCGCCGGCGTGGCGCTGTTACCGCGATACAGCAGGAACGCGTCTTCATCGGTTGGCGCCGAGTTGTCGCCGCCCTCGCGAATATTCGACCCATTCGGGCAAACCCGTCCATAATGCAGCGAACTGCGAACGCCCGCCCACGGAGCGGGCCTTTCCGGTGGCAGAAACCGCCCGGTACCGCCGGTGGGAGCGCCGTAGGGTATTCCTTTAAAGATGCATACGCCATTTCGCAGATAGCCGCGGACCTTGCCCGCGGTCGTTTCCACGATATCGCGCCGTTGAGTGTTGACCTTAAATGCGGCGGCAAGCGGAGAACAGGGCAGAGCCGCAGCGAACTTCAGTACATCGCGCCGGGCCGGGTTGGGGAGCATGCGCGTATTCTACCTCGCGCGTGCGCCGCGCACATCCAGCCTGGCGGTCACCGTCGCGTCGGCGAAATCGCGTGCGATCTGAAAGCCCATCTTGCGGCAGATCGCTTG
This sequence comes from uncultured Acidobacteriota bacterium, assembly GCA_902826685.1. Lineage (GTDB taxonomy): Bacteria > Acidobacteriota > Terriglobia > Bryobacterales > Bryobacteraceae > CADEFT01. The sequence continues at coordinate 3,233 of CADEFT010000057.1, read as the reverse complement.
CATGGTACGGTTCTCCGCCGAGATCTGGCCGTACACGGAGTCATAGCCTTCCCGTTCCGCCACCTCGACGAGACGGCGCAGCAGTTCCACGCCGATGCCTTGACCCTGATACGAATCGCTCACCACCAGAGCGAATTCGCCTTCGCGAACGCCGCGCGCGAAGCTTCCGATCTCTTTGTGCAGGCGGCCCACGGCGATGATGGAGCCTTCGCGCTCCACCACCAGCACCATCTGCCGCGCATAGTCGATGAAGCAGTTGCGTACCAGGCGTTCGTGCGCGATTCGCGTGCTCAGCTTGAGCGCCGAAAGATAGCGGAAATAGACGGTGCGCTCGCTGAGGGTCTCGTGAAACCGTGCGATCAGCGGCTCGTCTTCGGCGCGGATCGGCCGGATGGTCACTTCCTCGCCGTTCTTCATCCTCCACTGGCCGGCGTACTCGACCGGATAGGGCCGGATGGCGCAAACCGGCAGATCGGCGGCGGGCGTGGAAGCGTCGTAGAGATCCACGCGCGCGGTGCCATCGCGAATCTCAACCAGGCGGACGCGCCGCTGCTCCGAAGCCAGGCGGCTCAAGCGCACCAGGGCGAGCTGGCACTGCTCGCGCTCTTCCGGCGTCAGGCGGTGAAAGAGCGCCGTGCGCTCCATGGCTCGCCGGGCGATGGTGGTGGTCAGCGGGGGAAGCGCGGTGGTGCGATCCCTGGCTCCATCGCCAAAGGAGACGACGGGACCCAACTGCGGGTCGATGCGCAGGCCGAAGACCGCGCCCTCCGGAGCTTCGATCCGGTAGGCCGCGAGCAGCGCTTGCGCCGCATCGGCCGGTAAATCGCCGCCACCGGCCGAGGCCAGAATGCGTGCCGCCTCCCCGGTCCGCGCGTCTTCCGGATCGGTGACGGGAGTCTCATAGATCAGCCGCAGGTTTTCGTTGTAGTTCCACATCGCCATGAACATGCGGATGGCGGTATCCGGGAACGCGAACGTGGGAATGCCGGCGGCGCGCAGGATGCCGGCGCCCGCGGCTACGCCGGATCCACCCATCCAACTCGCCATCACCGGACGGCCCGGCAGTTGGGCGAACGGCTTCAACGACTCGGCGGTTCGCGTCGGATCGGTGGTCGCCTGCGGCGCCAGCACCACCAGCAGCCCGTCGGCATTGGGATCCTTCGAAACAATTTCCAGCGTTTTCGTGTACCGCTCGGGCGATGCCTCGGCCAGGATGTCCACCGGGTTGCCATGCGACCACTCGGGCGGCAGCACGGCGTCGAGCGCCTGCATCGACTCCGCCGCAAGCCCGGCCAGTGAGCCGCCTTGTGAGGTCAGTGCATCGGAAGCCAGCACGGCGGGGCCGCCGGCATTGGTGACGATGGCCAGGCGGTTGCCGCGCGGCCTCGGCTGTTTCGCCAGCACTTCGGCCATGCCGAACAGATCGGAGATGCGGTAAACGCGCAGAACGCCGGAGCGGCGGAAGGCGGCATCGATCACTTCGTCGTCGCCCGCCTGCGCTCCGGTATGCGCGCGGGCGGCGTTGGCGCCTTCGGCGGTGCGCCCCGCCTTGATGACGATGATGGGCTTGGTCATCGCCACCTCGCGCGCCGCCGAAAGGAAGGAGCGCGCATCGCCGATCGACTCCATGTAAATCAGGATGCTGCGCGTGCGCGGATCGTCGCCCAGATAGTCGATGAGATCGCCCCAGCCCACGTCCGCCATGTTGCCGATCGAAACGAAGGCGCTGAACCCCACCAGTTCGCGCTGGCTCCAATCGAGCACGGCCGTGCAAAGGGCGCCGCTTTGACTCACGAAGGCGACACTGCCGGCGCGCGCCATGCCGTGCGCGAAGGTGGCGTTCAAGCCGGTGGATGGCGACATCACGCCCAGCGAGTTCGGCCCAAGAAGGCGCAAGTTGCCTTTGCGCGCTTCGGCCATCGCTTCCTGTTCGAGTGCCGCGCCGGCCGCGCCCGTCTCGCGAAATCCGGCGGCCAGAACGATGGCGCCGCCGGCGCCCGATTCCACGCATTCCCGGATCACTTTAGGCGCGACGGCGGCGGGCGTGACGACAATCGCGAGTTCGGCGGGCTCCGGGAGATCCTTCACCGAGGGATAGCAGCGCATGCCGAGCACGTGTGCGCGCTTGGGATTGACGGGATAGACGATGCCCCCAAACGGCGACCCCATCAGGTTCCACAGCGTGGTGCGGCCGACGCTGCCCGCGGCTTCGGTGGCTCCGATGACGGCCACCGACCTGGGCTCAAAGAAAACATCGAGTGGATGCCGTTCGCGCCCGAACAGCAGATGAGCGGGCTCCACTTCGGAACGCTTTGCCGGCGGCTTGCTCATGAAGTCTACTTGGCATCGTATCCGATCCGGAAGGTGCCACGGGTTAGAATTCAAGTTCACCCATGACCAAACCTTCCCGCCTGATGTTCGCGGAAATGAACCGCGAGGAGTTGCGCGCCATCGCGCCAGAAACGCTGGTGGTGCTGCCCATCGGCGCCACCGAACAGCATGGACCGCATCTGCCTACCGGCACCGACTGGTTCACCGTGGAGCATCTTTCCATCGAAGCCGCGCGCCGCGCCTCGGCCGACATTCCGGTGGTGGTGACGCCGTCGCTGCCGTTCGGTTCCTCCGATCATCACCTGATCTACGGCGGTACGCTGTCGTTCAGTACGGAGACGTACCTGCTGGTGTTGAAGGAGCTGTTGCGGTCGCTGGCGAAAGACGGATTCACGCGCGCGTTCCTGGTGAACGGCCACGGCGGCAATCATGAGGTGATGCAACTGGCCGTGCGCGACGTGGCGTTGAATTCGGCCTTGCGCGCCGGGGCCGGGTCGTATTGGAATATCGCCTGGGACGCGCTGGTGGCCGTGGATACGCACCGCCAGTGCCGGCTGCCGGGTCACGCGGGCATCTTCGAAACGTCGATGATGATGGCGCTGCGCGGGGACCTGGTGCCCGCCGCGCGTCCGCATCGCGACGGCGTGTTTGAATCCGAGGCGCGCAATCAGCACACCTACCGGCACGAACGGCCGGGCTTCTGGAGTTCGATCGACGGCTACACGGATTCTCCGGATCGCGCCGGGGCCGCGATGGGCGAGCGGTGGCGCGAGGTGATTATTGGGGAGTTGGCGAAGACTTTTGTGGAGTTTTACCGGGGGTAGCGAACGCCCAATGGAATCGGCGGCCTAACCTGACTTTCGCAGTTAACGGGCATTTTCGGCCCTCGAGCAGAAGAATCT
>CADEFT010000056.1 GCA_902826685.1 uncultured Acidobacteriota bacterium | reverse complement strand
GATTCTAAATGCCTTACCTGCCGTCAACACCGCGAAGTGCGAAAGACAGGTTAGCAAAGGCGCGCGCCACTTGGCGTGCTTGGCCTGGGAGTCCTTGCGCGAATCGCCAGGGGTGTCATTACCGGGCCGGGCAGCCCGGATAAACCTTCGCCGTCCGGAACGTCCCGTCGAACGTATTGAAATTAATCTGAATGCGATGCGGCTGTCCGTCCAGTCGAGCGGCCGGAAAGTCGATCAACTGCATGTTGTCGAGTTCATGGGCGAGCCGGTTCAGATCTTCCGAGAGCGTCGAACCGCGATCGATCAAGACCCGGCCGCCACTATCGGAGGCGAACTGCTGCAGGATGCTGATCAGGTTCTGATTCTGCACGCCATCGCCCACCGGAATCAGGTAGATCGGCACACCGGCATTTTGGGCTCGCCGAAAGAGCAGATTCAAATCGCGATTGCCGCGGGTATCGAAGGTATTCTCGCTGGCGGTGAATACGACCATCGCTTTGCGCCGGTCCGGCTGTGTTGCCAGGCGATCGAGTCCGTCGTCGATCGCGTCGTAAAGCGCCGTCCCGAGCCCGGCGGGAATCGTCGTCGTTATGCCGTTGATGGCATCCTGCAGCGCGCCCTTGTTCACGCTATCCTTGAACTCCACCGTCGGGGCGGCCACGCGCACGCCGCTATCCATGTAAGTAACCTGTAACTTCGTCGTTTCATCCAGGGAGTTCAGTAATCGAATGCCGGCCTGCTGCATGAAGCTCAGGTCGCGAGCCTTCTTGACGCTGTCGAGAGCCGAAGCGCTCGCGTGCATCACCATCAGAATCGACAACCCGCTGCCCACCGTCAGCGCGCGACGGACGGTGCAAGGCACGGCCACCGCATCCTCGGCGCACTGCAGGTTGCTATTATTCAACGCCGTAATCCCGAGCCCCAGCCGGTTGGTCACCGCCACACTCATCGTCACCGTCGGGCAGGCGTTCAAACCAACTTCGTGAATCTGGGCCGTAGGTTGTGTGCCAGTGGGAGGCGCCACCAGCACCGCGTACCGGCCCGAAGTACCCCCGCCCGGTGGCGGATTGACGACCGTCACCTCGTTGTCGCCCGGCGCCGCCGCATCCTGCGGACTCAACGATCCTCGCACCACCGTGCTCGACAGGAGTTCGGTGGGCCGCTCCGATCCGTTCCAAAACACCTTGGCGCCCGGCCCGAAATTCGAACCGTATACCGTGATGTTGAACCGGATGTCGTAGCCTTGCGGCACAGGCCGCAGCGTGACAGGAGCCACGTAGCTGATACGCGGCTCGAGTGAGACGGCCTGCTGCGTTCCGGTTCCCGAAAGCGCCACTGTCAGGCTCGGCCGCTCCGGATCGTTGCTTTGAATGGTCAAGGTTCCTGTCTGCGCTCCCGCTACCGAAGGCGCGAAGCGCAGCGAGAGAATCTGTTGCCCACCGGGAGGCACCGTGATCGGAAGAGCCGCCGCGGAGAGAAGAGCGAAGGCGGGATTGCTCAGCGTCACCGAAAGAATCGAGAGGGGACCGGCACCGCCGTTACGTACGGTGACAGGCAGCACCGGCGACGTCTGACCAAGCATCAGCGTTCCGAAATTAAGCTCGATGGGGCTGATCTGAATATTCGGGCGGACCACCAGCCGGCCCGAACCGCGCAGGTCGATTCTGAGCGTCGGGCTCGAAGGATCGTTGGTGGCCACGTTCAGCGCACCGGTCTGCGTATCGCCGGCAAGCGGCGCGAACCGCACCTGCAGCGTCCGTTCCTCACCCGGCGGAACGGTGATCGTGCCCGCCGGCGTTACCGCGGTAAAGCGCGCATTCAAGGTCGAAAAGCTGGTCACACTAAGCGGTGCCGTACCTTCATTGCGCACCGTGAACGGCAACTCCCGAGTCTGCCCGACGTCGATCTGGCCGAAGTCGAGCAACCTCGGCGCGACGGTCGCATTCGGCACAAGCCGTTCGAACGCCGCTCCGCGCAGCGCGACGGTAACCTGCTCGTTCTCCGGATCGCTTGTCGCCATCGTGAACTGAGAGGTTTCCTGGCCTGGCACTCGCGGGCGGTAGCGCAGATTCACCTGGCGCTCGGTGCCCGCTCGAACGCGCAGCGGCGCGGGCATAGCGAAGCGAAATACCTCGCCAGGCGCGGTTGCCACCGAAAGTTCCAGCGGACTCAAACCGCTGTTCTGCGCCACCAGGCCTCGCTCGGCGATCTGGCCCGTGGTTGCGTTGCCAAAGCTCAACGTCGTTTCGGGCAGCACCAGTTTGGCGCCGCGCGGAATCTCGACGGGAGCGGCGATCGCTTCGCCCGTATCGAGACCGGCACTGCCGGCCACCCGGAAGCGCACCTGGCCGGGCAGCAGGTACCGCGTGTCGACGCTCCACTGCGTCTCGCGCACGTCAAGCGCCGCGGGCATCCAGTTGGCGCCGTCATCCACGGAGTAGAAAACCGCATACGTGAGCGGCCGGCCCGCCGGGTCCGAAGCGGTCCATTGCAGCAGCCGGGTTCCCTGCCAGGTCTCACCCTCCACTGGCGCGAGGATCGAAACCACTGGTGTCTGGCCGGTTCCACCGATCGCCGCCGCCTCCGCTCCATTCACCGTGAGCCGGGCGCGCGTGAAGGTGCCTGGCAAGCGAATGGCGAACGTTCCTTCTTCAGCCGCCTCGGCGAACGGGAAAAAGCAATGCGACGTCTCGGCGCCGCCCGGGCCGGTCAGCACCAGGCACGCTTCCTCGGTGGCGTGGGAAGCCGGAGCCGGGAACGCGGTTCGAATCGGGAAAGCGGCGTCAAGCGAGCCGGTCCCATCGCGCCGCACTACGCCGCTGAAAACCCAGCCATCGGTTTGCGCGGCCAAGGGGCGCGGTGCCACGGGAACGGTGAGGGCGCGTGCGTCTGCCGCCGAGAGCCAGGGCGTTCCGGCACTCTGGTCGCAGCGGGCAAGAGCACGATTTCGCGACGCGGGAACGACACGTCCGCCGATGGGATCGAACCCGGGATCGCCGATCGCCGAGTCGCAACCGCCCGCCGCCGCGCCGCTCAGTTGCTGCAACAGCAGGCGCTGGTTCGATAGGCCGTCGGCCTGCTCCACGATCCACGCGGCGCGATCGCCGCCCGACCGCGCGGCCGTATCGAAGGCGGCGGTTCCAGCGGGTAGCCAACCCACCAGGTATCCGGCGCGCAGCGGGGAATCTTCGAGGAACAAGCGCCACTTGCGAAGCCGGTTCAACAAGACCTGCGCTTGCGCTTCCGTGCTCAGGTCGCTGCCCCACACAAGCGCCGGCGCGGGCACATCTTCATATCGAAGACTGGCGTCGGCCATCGGCGCCAGCCGGTCCGTTAGGCCCTGATGCTGAAACGCGCCGCCGGTGCACGAGGCGGACGCAAGGCAGATAGGCAGCCAGTAAACGCGAAGCTCATCGGCGGCCGGCGCAACGAATTCGATCTCCCTCCGCAGGGTGTTGTTATCCGCCGGCCCCTCCACCGTATTCGGAGGCAGGCGCAGTTCCGCGCGCAATTCCAGACGGCCGCGCGCCGTCCATTCGGCGGGCAGGATGAAATCGAGCGAGTGGTTGGCGTTGCCGCGATCGGGCTGAAGCACAGCGGTGATAGGGCCGTTCAATGGACGCAGCGGCGAACCCGCGATCTCCGCCCCATCGCGGAAGCCGCGCAGGAAAACGGTGACACCCGCCACCAGCGATTCCGGGCGAAGTTGCTGCCGCAGGAAAGCGCGCACTCCTGTCGCTTTGCCGGCGATCAGCGGGACACTTTGGCCCTCATCCTGCACCGTCTGAACCGCTTCCATCCGGCTGATGGAAAGATCGGGCGGGAACACGATCTGAGCCCGCAAAATAAGGGCGGCGAAGGATAGTAAGAGCACTCGCATCATGGCTAAGCTCTATTGTTACACTTCGCCGCCAGCGGTCCCCGGGAGCTCAGGCCAGGTTCGAAACCACGGTGATCCCGCTGCTGGTAACCGTATAGCCTCGGGCCAGGTCTTCGTCGCGGTCGAGGCCGATATGCGTGTTTTCCGGGATGCGAACGTGCTCGTCGATGATGGCGCGGCGGATGCGGGAATAGCGCCCGATCTCGATATCGTTCAACAGAATCGAGCTGTCGATGTCGCAGAAACTGTTCACCCGCACGCCCGGCGACAGGACGCTGCGCACCACCCGGCCTCCGCTGACGATACAGCCCGGCGAGACGATGGAGTCGATCGCCACGCCCATGCGCCGCCCTTCTTGCGCGAATACGAACTTGGCCGGCGGCTGCTGCACCATGCGCGTCCGCACGGGCCACTTGCGATCGTAGAGGTTGAACTCCGGCAGCACCGAGACCAGGTCCATGTTGGCGTCGTAGTAGGCGTCGATGGTGCCCACGTCGCGCCAATATCGCGCCGACTTGCCGTTCAGGTCGTGGAAGTCGTAAGCCACCGCCTTCGACGTTTCAATAAGCCGCGGCAGAATGTCTTTCCCGAAGTCGTGGGAAGAGCCAGGCCGGTCGGCGTCTTCGCGCAGCGCGGCCAGCAGAACCTCGGTGCGGAAAACATAGATGCCCATCGAAGCGCTGACCGTTTCCGGATTGAAGACGCTGCGCTTGGGATGGCCGTGGCGCGGCTTCTCTTCAAACCCCGTGATGCGATAGTCGCGCTCGATTTGAGCGACCCCGAAGCGCGACGCTTCGCCCGGGGCGATCTGCAGCGTGGCGATGGTCACGTCGGCGTCATGCCCGGTGTGCCAATCGATCATCTCGGCATAATCCATTTTGTAAACGTGGTCGCCCGATAGAATCAGCACCATGTCCGGCGCTTCGGCGGCGATGCTGGCGGCGTTCTGATAGACCGCGTCGGCCGTGCCAAGAAACCAGTCGTCGTGCACGCGCTTCATGGGCGTGATGACTTCGATGAACTCACCCAACTCGGGGGAAAAGATAGTCCAGCCTTCGCGCAGATGGCGGATCAGATCGAGGGCCTTGTATTGGGCCAGGACGAAGACCCGGCGGATGTTGGAGTTTACGCAATTGGAGAGCGTGAAGTCGATAATGCGGTAGATACCGCCGAAGGGCACGGCGGGCTTGGCGGTATGACGAGTGAGAGGAAACAGGCGCTCACCGGCGCCTCCCGCTAGGAGTATGGCGAGGATGTTCTGCATCGGGACGCGTTTCCCCCGAGCGTAGCATTTGGGCCCGGCCCCAAGCAGAAATCCTCTGTCGCGTTACCATGGTAGATCCGAATGGCCAACGAAAAGGACACGGGCCAAGGCAGCGGCACGAACTACATCAAGGAAGCCTTCCAGTGGCAATACAACGTGGTCGGCCTCGCCGGTGCCGCCGCCGCCGCCGTCGTCACCGGCACGGCACTGCCTTTGCTGCTGGCCGCCGGCGTGGAGTTGATGTACCTGGCCACGGTTCCCAACATGCCGCGTTTCCAGCGGCTCATCCGGTCGCGCCGCTACGAAGAAGAAAAGAAGCAGCACGACGAGAACCTTAAGCAGATCTACAACTCGCTTTCGCCTGAGGTGCGCGACCGCTTCCGGCAGCTCGAAAACATCGCCGACGCGATTCGCCGCAATTACGACCGGCTTTCGTCCACTTCCCAGGTGTTCGTCGGACAGCTCGAAACGCAGCTTCGAGGGCTGCTGACGTCCTACGTGCGCCTGTCGAGCGCCGACGCGCAGCACATCCAATATCTGCAGACCACCAATCCCGATTACATCCGCCGCGAAGCCCAGCGCATCAAGGACGCCCTGCCCAAGGAGACGCCGAAGGTGCAGGAGATCAACCGCAAGCGCATCGAGATCCTGGAAAAGCGGCTGGAAAAATACGGCAAGATCCGCGAGAACCGCCAGGTGATCGAGGCGCAATGCCGCGCCGTCGAAGACGTGCTGCAGTTGATTCGCGATCAGTCGATCACCATGACCGATCCGCAGCAGGTGTCGGACCGGCTGGAAAACCTGGTGAAAGACGTCGAACATACCGAAGAGGCCGTACGCGAAGTGGAGGCGATTTTCCAGATCTCTCCCGAAGCCGATTCTCTTGCCGACGGCGCGCTTTCGCCCGATCGTGGCCGCCTGCGCAACTAGAGGAGCCCTATGCCGAATCTGCCCCCCTGGGCGCAACTAATGACCGAGAAATACTACTCGGGCGCCGTCACGATGTTCGTTCTGCACGGCAACGTGCACGACGTCGTGCCCGCGCAAGCCAAAGGCGGCACCGAGTTTCTACCGCTCAGCAAGTTTCTGCAGACCGTGATGTTTGCCGGCCGCGACATCGTGTTGAGTTACGACCGCGGCGGCGGCATTGCGCTGGCCAGCCCGGAGATGCAGGCCGATTTTCGCGGCGCGCTCTCGGGCTATGACTCCTTCCACGGCACCAAGTACGCGCAGGGGCTGCCGCGCAATCCCGACGGCGTGCTGAACATCCTCGACAACTACCTGCGGCTGCGCGTGCACGACGGCAAAAAGATCGCCGTGATTCTGGACTACGCCGAAACCATCGCGCCCGCCGGCGACGTTTCCGGCATGCCGGCCGACGACCGCAACGCCATGGTGATTCTGCAGCGCTGGGCCAACAATCCCGTCTTTCAGCGCGCCGACGTCACCGTCGTGCTCATCTCCGAAAGCCTGGTGGAACTGAACCAGAACATCGTGCAGCATCCGGGCGTGGCGGCCATTGCCGTTCCGATGCCCGATGAGGCGGACCGGCGCGACCTGCTGGCGCTGCAACTGCCGCAGACTCCGCTGCCCGAAGGCTCCGACGTTTCCGCCGAAGCGCTGGCCAGCCTCACCGCCGGATTGAAACGAATCCAGTTGCAGAGCCTGGTGCTGCACGCCAATCGCAACCGCCAGCCGCTGACCATGAAACAGATGGCCGCGCGGAAAAAGGAGCTCATCGAAGCCGAGGCCGGCGGCATGCTCGAATTCGTGCAAAGCCGCTGGAATCTCTCCATGGTGGCCGGCAGTTCGGCGGCCAAGCAGAAGCTGGAGGATGCAGCCAAAGCCATCCGGAGCGGACGCACCGAGGTGCTGCCCATGGGCTATCTGATCTGCGGCCCGGTGGGTACCGGTAAGACGTTTCTCGCCACCTGCTTTGCCGGCGAAGTAGGGATTCCAGCCGTCACGCTCAAGAATTTCCGCTCCATGTGGCAGGGCCAGACCGAAGGCAACCTGGAACGGATTCTCGGGCTGCTCAAGGCGATGAGCCCGATCGTGGTCATCGTCGATGAAGCCGATGCGCAGTTGGGTGACCGCTCGAGTTCCGGCGATAGCGGCGTCAACAACCGCGTCTTCGCGCAGATCGCACAGTTCATGGGTAACACCGAGTATCGCGGCAAGGTGCTGTGGTTCCTGCTCACCTGCCGTCCCGATTTGATTCCGGTCGATCTCAAGCGCCAGGGCCGCGCCGAAGAGCACCTTGCGCTGTTTTATCCGGAAACCGCCGAGGACCGGCTGGCGATGTTCCGCGCCATGGCCAAAAAGACCGGCACGATGGTGGAACCGGCCGCCGACGCCGAAAAAGCGTTTGCCGATCACACCCTGCCGCTTTCCGGAGCCGACATCGAAGCGTTGATGGTTCGCGCCAAGATGCGCGCCATGCTGGCGGGCAAACCCGCCCCGGCCGCTGCCGATCTCCAGGCCGAGTTGCAGGACTTCATCCCCGCCTCTTCCCCGGTGGAGATCGAGATGCAAAATCTGGTGGCCGTGCTCGAATGCACAAGCCGCAGCCTGCTTCCGGAGAAATACAAGAAGATGGATCGCGCCGACATCCTGCGGCGCGTTCACGAGTTCAAGCTGATGGGCGCGGACTAATGACGGGGCTCGCGCGCGCCGATGGACAGGCGTATGCGTATCGCCCTGCTGCTGCTTGTTACATCGTCTGGCTGCCTAGCGGCGGCTCGCCCGAATCCTCTCGCCAATACGCCCATCCGCTTTGAGCCCAACCGCGGCCAGACGGACTCGAACGTGCTCTTCTTCGCCCGCGATGCCGGTTTCCGCGTGGCTTTGCGGCGTACCGCGGCCGACTTCGTTTTGACCGACGCCAAAGGGGACGCACGCGCGATCCGTATGAAGCTGGCCGGCGCGGCGGAGCAGGCGAAGGCGCAAGGAGAGGATTTGCTGCCCGGCCGTAGCAACTATATCCTGGGCTCCAACCCGAAAGATTGGATTCGCGATGTCGCACAGTACGGCCGCGTACGATACCTTGGCGTCTATCCGGGTGTCGATATGGTTTACTACAGCCGTGCCGGACGCCTGGAATACGACTTCATCGTGGCGCCAGGAGCCGACCCTTCCCGCATTCACCTCGAATATGAAGGCACGCGCGCCACGCTCGATGCCTCCGGCGATCTCATTCTGCGTCTGCCCGGCGGTTCCATCCGCCAGCGCAAGCCGGTCGCCTATCAGACCACCGGCGGAGTCAAGCGGCCGGTCGAAGCGTGTTATGCGATTCACGGCCGCCAGGTCTCGATGCGGCTCGGATCCTACGATCCCTCGATCGAACTGGTGATCGATCCGGTGATCAGCTACTCGAGTTTTCTCGGCGGCGCGGCGGGCGACCGCGGCGCGGGCATCGCGGTCGATTCGCAAGGCAACGCCTACGTCACCGGCACCACCTCGTCCCCGGCCTTTGCCAAAGCGGGTGCCTTTCAGGCCACCATCAAAGGCGCCAATGACGCCTTCGTAACCAAGGTCAGCCCGGACGGCGGCTCGGTGATTCACTCGACTTTCATCGGCGGTACACAAACCACCGCCGGCTTCGGGCACGACCACGGCCGCGATATCTGGGTGGATGGGTCGGGCAACGTTATCGTCGCGGGTACCACCGATTCCGCCGATTTTCCCGTCGTGGCGGGCGGAGCGCAGACCACCTATGGCGGCGGGTTCGCCGACGGCTTCGTGCTCAAACTGAACGCTGCAGGGAATGCCCTGCTTTTCTCGACTTATGTGGGCGGCGCCGAAACCGATGAAATTCACGGCGTGGGTGTCGATGGCACGGGAGCCATTTATGTGGCAGGCATCACCAACAGCACCAATTTCCCCGTCGTGGCGGCGTATCAAAGCACGTTAAAGGGCACGCGCGATGCGTTCGTGGTCAAGCTCAATGCCTCGGCAACGACTCGCGTCTACTCCACTTACCTCGGCGGTTCGCAGGAAGATTTCGCATTCGATATCGCGGTGGATACGGCCGGCAACGCCTTCGTCGCCGGTGAGGCGCAATCGGCCGATTTTCCGGTCGCCAGCGCGTATCAAAGCGTCAAGAATTCCGCGGGCGACGCGTTCCTTTCCAAGTTCCTGCCGGGTGGCGCGCTGGCGTTCTCCACCTTTCTCGGCGGCAGTGCGCGGGACCAGGCTTTCGGCGTCGCGCTCGATGGCGGCGGCAACGTCTATCTGGCCGGAGAGACCGCCTCCACGAATTTTCCGGCGACATCGTCGGGCTATCAGACCGCCATGGGTGGCTTCTCCGACGCCTTCGTATCGAAGTTCAGCGCCAACGGCGGCACGCTTCTCTACTCGACCTATCTCGGCGGATCGGTGACCGACGGGGCTTTTGGCATCGCGGTCGACGCCGGCGGTCAGGCGCATATCACCGGCCGGACCTGGTCTTCGAACTTCCCCTTGAAAGACGCATTTCAAACGCAGTACGGAGGCGCGTTCAACGATGCCTTCGTGGCGAAGCTGAACAGCTCGGGCTCGGCGCTGATCTATTCGAGCTACCTCGGCGGCTCCAAGGAAGACAATCCCGACAACGCCGCTGGGTTCCTGGGTGTGGGTGCGGTCGCGCTGGACGCGGCGGGCAACGCCTACTACACCGGCCGTACCGACTCGGAGGATTTCCCCACCACTCCCGGTTCGTTCCAACCCGTATTCGGCGGGCGCAGTTTCACGATCGGCGACGACAGCGCCTTCGATGCGTTTGTGGTCAAGATCGGTCCGGGCGGTACTCCCGGCGGCGGCTCCGGCGGGGGCTATACGCCGATTGTGACCTACCTGAATCCGGCGGCTGCTCCGGTCGGTTCGACGGCCTTCGATATTACGATCTCAGGCTCGAACTTCACCCCGCAGTCGATTGTGCGTATCAACGGCCAGAACCGGCTCACCTATTACGTCGCGGCGGCTCAGTTGAAGGCGACGGTGACGCAGGCGGATACGAGCTTCGTCGGCAATCTCGCCGTTACCGTCTATGACCCGGCGGGAGGCACTTCGACAGCCGCGCTCAGTCTGCTGATCACCGGCGGCCAGGGCCAGATTCCCGATGCCCCCCATACTCCGCAGCCGGCCGACTACGGGGCCGAGATCGGCCAGGCACCCACGCTCTCGTGGACCGGTAGCGCCGCCGCCACCACTTATGAAGTCTACTTCGGCACTGCCGCCAATCCGCCCCTGATGGCGACGGTGGCGGGAACCACTTACACGCCGCCGCCGCTGCAAGGCCAAACCACTTACTACTGGCGCGTGGCCGCGCGGAACGCCGCGGCTAATATCAGTTCGCAGACCTGGCGCTTTACCACCGGCGGAACGGGAGTGGCGCCGGGCGGCTACCGCTACGTGCCGGTCGCACCCTGCCGCGTCGTGGATACACGCGCGGGTGAGGGCCTTTCGGGTGCCTTCGGGCCGCCGGCTCTGGCGTCGAACACGGCACGCGACTTCCCCATCGCGGCAGGCCGCTGCGGTATACCAGCCACCGCCCGCGCTTACTCGGTCAACGTCACAGCGGTGCCGCTTGAGCCGCTTGGCTTCCTTTCGATGTGGCCCGCCGGGCAGCCGCAACCGCTGGTCTCGACGCTCAACGCTCCGCATGGTGGCGTGGTGGCTAATGCCGCCGTCGTGCCGGCCGGCGCCAATGGATCCATCACCGTGCTCGCCACCAACCGTACGGACCTGGTCATCGACATCAACGGCTATTTCGACACACAGGGGCAGAACTCGTTCTACGCCGTCAATCCCTGCCGGATCGCCGATACCCGTACGGGTTCGGGCTTCAATGGCAGCTTCGGCTGGCCGCAACTGCCGGCGGGCGGCACCCGCGAGTTCCCGCTATTGGCGGGCGGCTGCGGACTGTCCTCGGCCACCGCCTATTCGCTGAATGTCACGGCCGTGCCGAACGAGCCGCTGGCCTTTCTCACCGTCTGGCCGAGCGGCGCCGGCCGGCCGCTGGTTTCCACCCTCAACGCCATGGAAGGCACCGTGGTGGCGAACGCCGCCATCGTTCCCGCGGGCAACGGCGGCGCGATTCAAACCTTCGCCACCCATGGAACCAATCTCGTTCTCGACGTCAACGGATACTTCGGACCGGCCGGCTTCCAAAGCGAGATGCTCTTTCATCCAATCACGCCGTGCCGCGCGGCCGATACGCGAATCTCCGGCGCGGGCGCGCCGGTCATGGCCGCCAACGAAAAACGCGACTTCCAGATCTCGGGCCGTTGCGGAGTACCGGCGGGCGCGCGCGCCTATTCGCTCAACGTAACCGTCGTGCCGGCGAATACGCTCGGCTATCTGACGCTCTGGCCGGGCGGTAAACCGAAGCCGCTTGTCTCGACTCTAAATTCCTATCTCGGCCGCATCGTGGCGAACGCGGCGCTGGTGCCCGCCGGAAACTCGGGCTTCGTCAGCGTGTTCGTGACCGACCAGACTCACGTGATTGTCGACGTTAACGGCTATTTTCAGTAATCGTCTTGGCGATGGCGAACAGCAGTTCCTTCACGCCTTCGCCGGTAACGCTCGATAGCTTGAAAAACGGCATCTTCCGGCGCGCGGCGGCCCGCTTCAGGCGGGTCACCGCCTCCGCGTTCTGGCAGGAATCGATTTTCGATGCCACCACCAGCATCGGCTTTTCGATGAGCGCCTCGGAGAAACTCTCCAGTTCCGCGAGGATCACCTTAAAATCCTCCACCGGATCGCGCCCGGTGAATTCGGAAACGTCCACCAGGTGTACCAGCGCCTTGGTGCGCTCAATATGACGCAGAAACTGGATGCCCAGGCCCGCCCCCTCATGCGCCCCTTCAATCAGGCCGGGAATATCGGCCACCACGCAACTGTTGCCGTCCGGTAGCGCCACCACGCCCAAATTCGGCTGCAGCGTGGTGAAGGGATAATCGGCGATTTTCGGCTTGGCGGCGCTGATGACCGAAATCAGCGTCGATTTTCCGGCGTTCGGAAACCCCACCAGCCCCACATCGGCGAGCAGCTTAAGTTCCAGCCGCAGGAACTTTTCGTCGCCCGTGCCGCCGGGTTCATGCCGCGTCGGCGCCTGATGCGTGGGCGTCGCGAAATGTTGATTGCCGCGCCCGCCCCGGCCGCCCTTGGCGACGACGAACCGGTCCCCGGCCGAAGTGAAATCGTGCAGCAGATCGCCGCTATCGGCGTCATAGACGACGGTGCCGATCGGTACCGGCAGATCGGTGTCTTTCCCATCGTGGCCGGTGCGATTGCTGCCTTCGCCGTGACGCCCGCGTTCGGCCTTGTGTTCCGGGTTGTAGCGGAAGTGGAGCAGGGTGTTGTGGTGCTGGCTGGCGGTGAGGACAATGTCGCCTCCCCGGCCGCCGTCGCCGCCCGAAGGTCCGCCCTTGGGAATGAACTTCTCCCGCCGGAAGGCCATGCAGCCGTTTCCGCCGTCGCCCGCTTTCACGCGGATTTTAACTTCGTCGATGAACATGCGCGAGGGGAGAATGTCGCCAAACAAAAGCGGCCCTGTTGGATAGCAGGGCCGCAAAGCTCAGATCAGAAAGAAAGGAGGACCGAACCAAACGAAAAATCGATGCTTCTAGGAGGGCTTCGGGACAGCCTGCTCGGTCCCGATGCTGATGAACTTGCCATGCCGTCCGCGATTGCGGAACACGACGAAGCCCGGGATTTTCGCGAACAAAGTATCGTCCTTGCCGCGGCCGACATTCTCACCGGGCTTGAAAGTGGTCCCGCGCTGCCGGACCAGAATCGACCCGCCGGTGACGAACTCGCCGCCGAAAGCCTTCACGCCCAGCCGCTGCGCATTCGAATCGCGGCCGTTTTTAGAACTGCCTAAACCTTTTTTATGTGCCATGAAGTGCCTCGATTCCCGCTACTGCGTAATGCCGGTGATTTCGACAGCGGTGCGGTTCTGCCGGTGCCCCTGAGTGCGCCGGTACTGCTTCTTGCGCTTGAACTTGAAAACGATGATCTTCTCGCCGCGGGTTTGGCTCTTGATGGTGCCGCGGACACGCGCGCTCGACGCCGCCTCGCCGGCGACAATCGTGCCGCCATCGGGAGCAACCGCCAGCACCCGGTCAAACACAACTTCGGCGCCCTTATCGCCCGCTACCGTCTCGACGTGGATCACGTCGCCGGGGGTTACGCGGTACTGCTTTCCGCCCGTTTCGATCACTGCGTACATACAAAGCCTCAATCCGAATGAGATTTGGAAGGCGAACAGAGCGGACACACCCATGGGGCGCGCCGTCAACTGATCCCAATCATTGAGTATACACGATCCGGTAGCCGCCTGGTGAGCTACGATGAGAGCGGAGGTTCCCATGCCAGCGGTGCCCAGCCCTATCGAAGACGAGGTGATGTCCATTGCCCCGCCTCGCCGCCGCTGGACGCGCACGGAAACCGCCGCCATGCAAACCATGGGCTGGTTTGAAGGCCAGCGTTATGAACTTATCGAGGGAGACATCGTCAGCAAGATGGGCAAGAACCGCCCTCACGTCAATATCACGTCCGCGCTGCTTGAAATCCTGCTCACCATCTTCGGTCCCAAGTTCGTTCAGCAGGATGCTCCCATAGACGTAAGTCCGGCCGACAATCCCACCAATGAGCCCGAGCCGGACCTCATCGTTCTAAGCGTGCCGAGGTCGGTGCTGCGCGAGGGCAATCCGGGTCCGGGCGATCTGGCTCTGGTCTGCGAGGTCTCCGATTCCACCTTCGCCTTCGATGCCGGTAAAAAGGCCAGGCTGTACGCGCGCGCGGGAATTCAGGAGTATTGGGTCATCGACGTCCAGCGATCGCGGCTGCTCGTGCATCGCCAGCCGGCCAATGGAAAGTATGAATCGGTGACGGCCTATGCCCCCGCGGAATCCGTTACGCCGCTGACCGCGCCGGCGGGAGTGGTTCCGGTGGCTGCGCTTTTCGCCGACAGTCAGCCATATCAGGGACCGGCCACCGGCTCTCCCACCGTCACGTAAGCGCGGTTGGGCGGACGAAACACAAGGTGGCTGGGGCACGGAGCGCTACACATGCCTTCGAAACGAAAATCGTAGACCAATACGGCGACCCGGGCGGAATCGGAAAAGAAGCGCCACTTTTTGGCATTGGCGACAACATCCGGGATCAACAGCTTCGCGCCGCTGATCGCGCCGGCATCCGTCACCTCACCTGAGCCGTTGATCTTGACTCTCACTACCACCGCGCCTTCTACGTGGCTCAGACGAGCGCGAAGCGGATACGCCAGATCTTCAAAGTGAGCCACGCGGATGCTCTCGGTCTCGACCGGAGCCTCCAGCGCTCCCATCAACAGCAACCCCGCGCACAGCTTCATCGCCTAATCCTTAACCATCACCAACCGGTAATTCTTCTTCCCCGACCTCAGCAACATCGCCTGCGCCCACGGCACATCCGCCGTCGAAAGCTGCCGCTTCACCTGATTCTCCCGCACTCCGTTGAGGTACACCCCGCCGCCCTCCATCAGCTTGCGCGCCGCACCCTTGCTTTCCGCCAGCCCCGACCGCACCAATAAATCCACTAACGCCAACTGTCCATCGAGTTCCGCGCGAGTCACTTCGGCTTGCGGCACTTCCCGAGCCAGCATCCACAGCGTTTCCGGCGAAGGCGATTGCTCCCAGTCCCCGAACAGAATCCGGCTGGCGGCTTCGGCCGATTGCGCCGCCCCTGGGCCATGCACCACCGCCGTACATTCGAACGCCAGCACCCGCTGCCCTTCGCGCGCCTCCGGCCGATGCTCCACTTCCGCCGCCAGTTCCGCAATCCGCTCCCGGTTGAGAAACGTGAACAGCTTCAAGTACCGCACCACATCGGCATCGGCCGTCTGCAGCCAATACTGATACATCTGATAAGGACTGGTGCGCTCCGCGCTCAGCCATACCGCCCCTTCCTCGGTCTTGCCGAACTTGCGGCCCGTCGAAGTCGTCAACAGCGGAAACGTGATGCCTTCACTCTCGCGCCCCAGAATGCGCCGGATCAGTTCCTTGCCCGAAAGGATATTGCCCCACTGGTCGCTTCCGCCCATCTGAATGGTGCAATCCTCATGCCGGCAGAGGTGGTAAAAATCGTAAGCCTGCAGCAGCATGTAGCTGAACTCGGTGTAAGAGATGCCGTGGTCGCGCTCGGTGAGCCGCAGCCGTACCGCGTCGCGCTTCACCATTTCGTTCACCGAAAAATGCTTCCCGATGTCGCGCAGGAACTCGATCAGATTCAAGCCCGTCAGCCAATCGGCGTTGTTGCGCATCAAGCCGCGCTCTTCCGACGACAGATCGAAGAACCGGCTCAACTGCCGGCGAATCCCCTCGGCGTTCTCACGCGTTTTCTCCACCGTGAGCAGCGTGCGCTCGGCGGACTTGCCGCTCGGGTCGCCGATCAATCCCGTACCGCCGCCCACCAGAACCAGCGGCCGGTGCCCGTGCCGTTGCGCATGCGCCAGCGCCATGACCGGAATCAGGCTGCCCAGATGCAGGCTGTCCGCCGTCGGGTCGAACCCGACATAAAGCGTCCGCCGCTCCGCGTTCAGGAAAGCGTCGAGATCCTCGCTCGTCACCGACTCCAGAAAGCCCCGCCACCGGAGCTCTTCCATGAAACTGTTTCCGCTCACTTGCGCCAGATTTCCCCCGTAATGTCGCGGACCTGCCCCGCGGGATAGCGCCCCATCACCTGCATGGCCGCGTCGCCGTCCTTTTCGAGAACCAGGTCCCGCAGATGGTCGATGACGGCGTCGAACTTCGAAGCGGGCGCCACGAAATCGACAAAGTACAGCAGATCCCACACGCCTTCATCCTGGCCGTCGCCATGGGTGCGGGCAAATTTGCGCCAGGCCGATGACGTACCGGTCAACGGCCGGCTTTCAATGCGGATGAGGCTCACACCGTTACGCGTGCCAAACGCCGCCAGAGCGCGGAACAACGATCCCTGCTCGTTCGGAATGCAGAACACCGCCGAGGCTTTCACCGGGTCCGATTCGGGCACCGGCGCCGTGCCGCGATCCACCAGCAGAAAGCGTGTGTAATTGTCGCTGCGATCCTGAACGTCGCGCGCCAGAATCTTCAAATCAAGGTCGTGAGCCGCCTGCACGCTGGCTATGGCCGCCACGTCCAGCAGCCGCCCGGAGGCGATCTCTTTCGCCGCACCCGCCGTATCGTAAACCGTCTGCGCGGCGATGCCACGCGAGCGCAGATAATTGGCGCATTGATCGAGCGCTTGATAATGCGACTGCGCCCTCCGGATGCCGCCGATCTCCGCTTCCGGATGCGCCAGCAGGTTGTGCCGGATGCGCAGCTTTAACTCGCCGCAGATGCGGAAGCCGTGGCCCGTGGTGTGCGCCAGCATCAGATCGTAATAAGGAAAGACGCTGCCCGCCGTCGAGTTTTCGATCGGGATCGCCATGCAATCGGCGCCACCCGATTTCAGGCATTCAAACAGGTCGGCGTAGTCGCGCTGTGGCACGATTTCCACCTTCTGCCCACGGAAGAAATCGAGTGCCGCGCACTCGCTGTAAGACCCTTTTTCGCCCTGAATCGCTACGCGAACCAAATGGATTCGAACCTCTTGAGGATTGTCGCATAAGGCCTGTGTGGTATCCTCCTCTGGGATGCCTAGAGAAGAGCCGGACTCCAGCCAGCGATCCGGCATTCTGCGTGGCACTCTCGACCTGATGGTTCTCAAGACGCTTGCCCAGATGGGCCCGCTGCACGGTTACGGACTGGCCCTTCGCATCGAGCAGCTGAGTGAGAACGCCCTGCGCGTCAATCAGGGCACGATCTATCTCTGTCTGGTGCGGCTCGTCCAGAAGGGCTGGATTACCGCCACCTGGGGCCCCTCCGATAACAACCGGAGGGCCAAGTTTTACGCCCTTTCCAAAGCGGGCCGGAAGCAACTCAAGATCGAGGAGGACAACTGGGAACGCATCGCCGGCGCGATGGCACATATCATGCGGCCGGTCCCGGAAAGTTAGTGCCATGCTCACCATGCTGCGTATGCTCACTGCGCGGATTCGCGCGATCTTCCGCCACGACGCCGACGACCGCGAGTTCAAAGAGGAACTCGAGGCGCATGTGGCGATGCTCGCCGGCGATAAGATGCGCGGCGGCATGCCGGCGGAACTGGCCTATCGCGAGGCCCGCCTCGAATTAGGCGGCATCGCCGAACTACAGGACGCGCATCGCGACGTGCGCGGCTTCCCTCGGCTGGAGTCGCTGTGGCGCGATGGGAGATACGCGTTGCGAATGATGCGGCGCGACCTGGCGGTGACCGTGTTTGCGGTCCTCATCATTGGGATCGGCGCCGGCGCGAGCACCACGGTCTTCGGAGTCGTAAGCGCGCTGTGGCTCAGGCCGCTGCCGTTCGACAACCCGGAACGCCTGGTCTGGATCGCCAACGGAGCGTCGCGAAACCTGTCGAATCAGACCGTACAGGTGGGCCACGCCGTCGATCTGCGCGAGCGGAGCCAATCGCTGGCCGGACTCGCGGCCTTTTCGCCGTTCTACGGCATCGGCGACATCCGATTGACGGGCTCGCACGAAGCCGAGCGCGTCACGGGCGTGCCCGTCACACAGGACTTCTTTCCCTTGCTGGGCGTGAAGCCCTGGTTGGGGCGATATTTCAACACCGGAGAGTGCCGGCAGGACGCGCCACGATCCGCCATCCTGAGCCACGCGTTCTGGCGGCGCCGGCTGGGCGCGAGAGCCGGCGTGATCGGCGATTCCCTCATTCTCGACGGCATCTCCACCACCATCATCGGAGTCCTGCCGCCCGAGTTCGACTTCAGCGGCACATTCTCACCGGGACGTCCCGCCGACCTGTTTCTCCCGTTTCCGCTAAGCCCGGAAAACAATCGGAAAGGAAACACGCTTGCCCTGATCGGCCGGTTGCGGCCGGAGGTCGAACCGATGGCCGCGGTCCCGGAAATCGAAGCCGTCGTCGAACGTTTCAGCAAGGAAGCGCCGGATATCGAGCCCGGCCGGCGCCGCAACAATTTCCGGCCGCTGCTTAGTCCGCTGCAGGACCGGGTCAGCGGGCGCTTCCACGGCACGCTTGCGTTGCTGGCGGCCGCGGCCGGCTTGCTGATGCTGCTGGTTTCGGCCAACATCTCCAGCCTGATGCTGGCGCGGGCCTCGGTCCGCCATAGGGAGTTGGCGCTCCGAATGGCGCTCGGCGCCAGCCGCGGGCGTTTGATCCGCCAGGTCCTTGTCGAGGGCCTGATTCTCTCCTGCGGTGGAGCGGCGATGGGACTGGCGCTCGCCTTCCTCGCCATTCGCTTCCTCGCCAGTCTCGGCAGCGCTGGCATTCCGATGCTCCACGCCGCCCGTGTGGATGGGCCGGCGATGGCCTTCAGCGCGCTGGCGGCCGTGCTTACCGGAATCGGTTTCAGCGTATTGCCGGCCCTTCAAGCTTCCGCATCCAACCCGCAGGAGGCTTTGAAAGAGACCGGACGTGGCGTGACCGGCGCGGGCAGTTTCATGCGCCGCGCCATCGTCGTCTTCGAAATCGTACTGGTCTGCGTCCTGCTGTCGGGCGCCGGTCTGCTCACGCGGAGTCTGCTCCGCGTCCTCAACGTCGATCCGGGATTCACCTCCAGCAACGTGATCACACTCCGCGTCGACCCGCTGCGCGAACGGCATTCGACCCGCGAGGCGCGCAACGCGTATTTCGATGCCATCCTGCAGCAGGTTCGCGCCGTGCCCGGCGTCGAAGCGCTTGGCCTTACCGATGCGCTCCCGCTGGGCGACAACTTCGGGTGGCGCGGATGGACTATATCGGCCATCGACGGCTCAACCTCGCGCGCCAATGCGTTGGCTCGCATGATCGACGCCGGCTACCTCTCCTCGATGCGCATCGCCCTGAAGGCCGGCCGCGGCTTTACCCCAGACGATCGCCCCGTGTCCGAACGCGTCGTCATCGTCAACGAAGTGCTGGCTCGAACGCTGTGGCCCGGTGTGGATCCGCTTGGCCGCCTTCTTGAAGCCTCCGGCCGGCAATATCGCGTGGTGGGCGTGGTCGACGACGTTCACTATTTCGACCTGGAACGCGACACCGGTCCGGAAATGTATATGCTCCTCCAGCAGACCGGCGATTATCAGACGGTCGATCTCGTCGTCAGAAGCGCCGTTCCCCCCGAACCCCTGACTCCGGCCATACGGCAGGCATTGAAGCGCGCCGATCCCACGCTGCCCGCCGTCGAGTTCCGGACGATGGATCAATTGCTCGACCGGTCGGTGTTCCTCAGGCGGCTCATCGTGCTGTTGCTGGCAGGATTCGCGGGCTTCGGCCTGATCCTGGCGTCATTGGGACTCTATGCCGTTATCTCTTATTCGGTGAGCCAGCGCACCGGTGAAATCGGAATTCGCATGGCGCTCGGCGCCTCGCCACTGGCGATGCAGGGCACGATTCTGGCGCAGACGATGACCCTCGCCGCCGTCGGCCTCGCGATCGGTCTTCCCGCCGCGTGGATGGCGTCGAAAGCAATCCGTCACATGCTCTTCGGCGTGGCCGGGTCGGACCCGCTGACGTTTGCCGCCGTGGCCGCCGTTGTCGCCATTGTCGCCGCTCTGGGAGGTTATATTCCGGCCAGACGGGCGTCGCGCATCGATCCGCTTCTGGCCCTGCGGTCGGAGTAGTCGCCTAATCTCCCCTTCCGGCTGCGCCAGATGCGGAAGCCGTGGCCGGTGGTATGCGCGAGCATCAGATCGCAATAAGGAAAAACGCTGCCGGCCGTCGAGTTTTTGATCGGGATCGCCAGACAATCGGCGCCACCCGATTTCAGACACTCAAACAGATCGGCGTAATCGCGCTGCGGCACGATTTCCACCCTTCTGCCTGCGGAAGAAATCGAGTGCCGTGCACTCGCTATAGCCCTTTTTCGCCCTGAATCGCTACGCGGACCAATTGGATTCGAACCCCTGGAGGATTGTCGCATACGCCGCGTTAGTCCAGGGGAAAGGACGCTTTCGCCCATTCTTGAAAGGTGCCAGGAAAGGTCTTGATCCGAAGGGTCGGAAACTCAGCGCGTAGTGTCCGGGCTACCGTCAACGCCTCCGGTGAGATCAGCAATAACGTTCGGTCTCCGGACTCGCACATTACATCGAGCAATGGTTGATAGGACTCCATGTCATGCGAATTGAAACTGTATCCGATCGCGACCACGAGGCTTGGTTTCTTGATTTCGGAAATGGCCCTTTTATATACGTCCTGGATAAATTGCTTCCTCAAACCGGACGTCTTGTTTGGGACGGGGGCAATAATCTGATCTTCTGGATAGTACCCACCAGGAGGACGGTCAAAATCCCTGGGGTGTGGCTACTTTGGAACGACGGGCAAGAGGCGCAGAATCAGCGAGTTGAG
>CADEFT010000055.1 GCA_902826685.1 uncultured Acidobacteriota bacterium | reverse complement strand
TCCACAATGCAAAGGGCCTCCCTGGTAAGGAGGCCCTTCACTCCACAAGCCTGAAAGCTTCCCCCGGAAGTTGGCTTGGCCGTCGGAATCCAGACTCGCGTCCGTCCCAATGCCCGCACCAGCCGGCGGCACGTATGACACTCGTGGCCCGAATCGGCAGTTCCGTCCTCTCCCCCGATGCTGGGATCCTCCGACTGGAACTGGTCGCGAAGCGGAGCTTTCATTGGCGCCGGAAAACGGCGCGATTGACAGAAACGCGGATTCGCGGTCCGGTTTCCATCATCGGATCACACAATTTCTGAAAAAAATGCTGACGGGCATTGATTGGTCGTGCGAAACTACATCCGAATGTAAGATTTATTATCTTTAGTTCCAGTGGTTCTGGTATAATCGTCCTACCAGTCGCGTGTCAATCTGGGCTGCAGGATGCCGCTGGATGCAAAACGGAATGGGGAGTGAAGGACCGGGCGGAAATCACCTTAGAGCATCGCTAGGTGGAAACGGCATGCGTTCTAGGAGTTACGTGAATTGACCGGGTACTAAAACTCCCTTTAGAATCGAAGCGTAGTACAAGGAACGGCGATGAATAAGGGCACAGCCATTCTCCCAGAGAACCAAAACACGGAAGAGCAAGAGCAAGAACAGCAGCAGCAACCAGTCATAACGGAGCCGTCCCCTCGGATTCGTGTGTTGATCGCCGACGATCATCCCATCGTGCGCGACGGATTGAAAAAGCTGCTGTTGCTTGAAAGCGACATCGATATCGTTGGCGAGGCCGGCGACGGACGCCAGGTCCTCGAACTGATGCAGGAGCATGAACCGGACGTGATGCTGCTGGATCTGCGCATGCCGAACCTGGACGGGTTGAGCGTGTTGCAGAGCCTTCAACAGAGCGGCCGCAAGACCCGGGTCATTGTGCTGACGGCTTCCGAAGATAAGAACGAATTCGTGCAGGCGATGAAGCTCGGCTGCTCGGGCATCGTTTTGAAACAGACCGCCACCGATCTGATCGTCAAGAGCATCCGCAAGGTGCACTCAGGCGAAATCTGGCTCGACTCTCACACCACCGCGGCGGTCATGCGCCAGTTCGCCTCGCCGGCCGATCTGGCCAGCGGCAACATGAACGGCAAAGCGCGCGAACGTTCGCCGCTCAGCGCCCGCGAACGGGAAATCGTGCAACTGGTCGCTCAGGGGTACAAGAACAAGGAAATGGCCGAGAAGATGTTCATCAGTGAACAGACGGTGAAGAACCATCTGCACAACATCTTCGACAAACTCGGCGTCTCGGACCGGTTGGAACTGGCTTTGTACGCCATTCACAAAGGCCTGCATATCGCCCAGGAACGGTAGCGGACTCTTCGAATCGATCAAAAAAATGCCGCGCAGGGTGCCTCCACCTTGCGCGGCATTCTGTTTCCAGTACTACGGCTGGTAGGTCAACGTGATCGGCGTAATCGACTCGACGCCGGTGGCGCTCACCACAACCAGTTGCATCAGGTAGGTACCCGCCCCGCTGACGAACTGCACCGTGGCGTTCGGGCTGTTGGGCAACTGGAGGATGGCCGGCAGCCGCCCGCCCGGCAGCACGCGGTACGAGATGCTCCGCGGTGTACCCACACCCGTATTCAGAGTGGCGGCCAGGTTGACCGAGTTGGTGCTCACGGTCGCGTTGTTCGGAGTAACGGTGGCCGACGAAGGCTCGGCTGGCAGGGTGGAACCGCAACCCGTGCCGAGCCATCCCGACGCGAGGGCGAGCACTTCCGACTGCCCCAGCGCTCCATCGACGGCCAGCGGGAACGGAGAAGCACCGGCGCCGGGAACCGGCTGCGCGGTCGAGCTCGATCCGGTGCCCATTGCATTGAACGCACCGCCGGCGATGAGATTGAGGAACGCGGCGTGCCGGGCCTCGACCGTCGCCAGGCTGGCGGCTGTCTGACGCAGGCTGGTGCTTTGCAGCCGGTTGATAGCGCCGTTGTAAGCCGCTACGCCGATGTTTTCGAGCGTCCGCGCCGTGGCGAGAAACTCGTCGAAGGTCGCCGTGGCCGGGAATAAGTAAGTGCAGGGCTGCACCGGAGTGCCGCCCATCGACCGGATGGCCGAAGTCAGCAGTTGAACGTGCGCCACTTCGTGATCGCGAATAGTGGTGAGGTGGTTAAACAGATTGGCCGAAAGGCCCGATCCGCCGAGGCTCAGCAACTGCGAAGTCTGGGCGTCGGCCAACGTGAAGGCCCGCGCCGGGCCGGTGCCGGTGGTGGTTCCAGTGCCTGTCCCTGTGCCCGTACCCGTACCTGTCCCCGTTCCAGTGCCAGTGCCCGTTGCCGCGCCGGCGCCCGGTCCAAGGAACGCCGAGTAAAACGCCGCTTCCAACTGTTCGAGCGTGAGGGCGTAGTTCAATACGTCGGCGTCGGTGGCGGTGGTGGTGGGCGGAGTCGTAGTCTGGCCTTCCAGGATGGCCACGGCCGTGCCTGCGCCAAAGACCTTGGCGGTCACCTGAAAAAATTGACGCCTCGATTCAGGATGGAGCCAATGAAGAATTGGTTGTGTTCTCATTCTTAGAGTTCCTCGATAATTGGTGGTCGCTGAACAGCCTGCGGCTGAGCGGCGCGCCATCGACACTTAGAGCGGCGCATCCTAGCATCAGTTACAGGAAAGTTCCTGCGCTTACAACAGGATAATCGGGAATCGAATAACTAGAATGAGTTATCAGGAACGGGCGCTAACTAGCCGTATCATTTCCTTCATGGACTCATGAGAGTAATGGATCAGTTTCTCGCCGAAGATATGCGTCTCGAGGCCAACCTCGCCGCGATAACCGTCTTTGTTCAGCGCGCCGAAGATCCCGGACCAATCGAGCTTCTGCGGAAAATCGAGAATGCTGCGTCCTTTGACCTGAACGTTCCACAGGCGCTTCCTTGGCAGCAGCGCATAGCCCTGCGGAAACGGCGGCTCGCCGAAGGCGGTACCGTTCAGCGGGTCCCAGTTGATGCCGACGCGTTTGGAAGGCACCATTTTCAGCAGCGCCGCCAGTTCCGCGCAGGTACTCACGTTGCAGGCGACCTCGTTCTCGATCAGAAGGTACACCTTCGCGGCCGCGGCAACCTCCGCCATCTCGTTCAGGATCTTTGCCACCTGCGGAAACGTGGCGGCCGGGTCCGGGCCGCGCCATCCGGTGAAGACCCGAATCTTGTCCACGCCGAGAATCTTCGCCGCGCGAATCGCCTTGCCAAGATCCTCCATGCGCCGTTCGAACTTCGCCGCGTCGGCGGCGCGCCGCTTCGACACTTCTTCCGGCTTGCGCTTGGCCCATTCCACCGGCTCGACACCGGGCAGCTGCACCTTCAGCAAACTGGTGTTGAGAAACGAGACGCGGATGGCGTTTTCATCCAGTAACTTCGCTTCGGCGCGCAGCGTCGCCTCGTCGAGATAGGTGTACTCTTTACCCCCGCGGTTGGGTACGGGCAGCGATCGCAGTTCGACGAACTTCAGGCCATACTGCTTGGCGAAGTCGATCGCCCCTTGGCTCGAAGTGGCGATTTCATCCGTGATTGCTGAAAGTCGCGATACGTCCAGCCGCGTCTTCGCGGCCGCGGGCACAGCCAGCAACGGTGTGGCGAGCAGGCATCGTCTTGTAAACATAGGAGCGGGAGTCATCCCAAATTAGCATGAGCCGGGCGCTGCTGGTATAATTGGCCCCAGACCGTTTTCAAAATCCATATTGAGAGGACAAAGGGGTCCTATGCGTTTTCTTCGGACGACCGTGTTCGTCATCAGTTGTGCCTTGCTCGCGCTTTCGCCCGCTTCGGCCCAGTTCAATACCGGTTCTCTTTCCGGCACTATCCTCGACGCAAACGGAGCCGTCGTGCCCGGCGCGAAAGTGGTGGCCCGCAATACCGGCGCCGGTCAGGACTATGAGTCGGTATCGAGCGACGCCGGCCTGTACGTGTTCGCCAGCCTCCCGGTGGGTGCGTATACACTCACAGCCGAGAAGGCCGGGTTCAAGAAAGTGAACCGGTCCAACCTCGAAATCCGCGTCGGCCAGCGGCAGCTTGCCGACGTCACGCTGGAGATCGGCGAAGTGCAGCAGGTGGTCGAGGTGACCGCTCAGGCGCCGCTGCTCGAAGCCACCACCAGCGAGCGCGGCCAGAATTTTTCGGCCAAGTTCATGGATACTCTGCCGCTGTTCACCGGCGGCATCCGCAATCCGCGCGCATTCGTCAGCTATATGCCCGGCGTCAACGACGCCGCCGAGCGCAGCGTGAACGGTTCGGGCGGCCGTGGCCAGGAAGTCATGATCGACGGCGCCAGCCTCATCATCCCCGAATCGGGCGGTACCGTATTCAACTTCCCCGCCTCGGAAATGTTCGGCGAGTTCAAGCTCGTTACCTCCAATTACTCCGCCGAGTATGGCCGCTTCGGCGGCGGCGTGGAACTGTTCATCACCAAGTCGGGCAACAATGGCCTGCATGGCCGCGGCTTCTGGAACCTGCGGCGCGACATCTTCGAAGCCAACGCCTGGGACTTCAACCGCCGCGGCATTGCGCGCCCCAAGCTTCGCTTCAACGAATCGGGCTTCGGCCTGGGCGGCCCGGTCTGGATCCCGAAAGTCTACAACGGTAAGAATAAGACCTTCTGGTTTTTCACCTATTCGCGCGATCTGCGCCCGGCCAATTTCGGCGCCACGCAAAGCACGGTGCCGAGCGCGGCCATGAAGACCGGCGACTTCAGCGGCTATTCCATCTACGATCCGCTCACCACGCAAGGCGATGTGCGCCAGCTATTCCCCGGCAACCGCATCCCCACCAGCCGCATCAGCCGGATTTCGCAGGCGTTTGTGGCCGCCCTGCCCAACCCCAACGGCGGCACGCTGCTCAACAACCTGGCGTTCATCAACACCAGCAGGCTCACCGACAACGTGTGGAGCATGAAGTTCGATCACGCCTTCACGCCCAACAATCGCCTCTCTTACTTCCAGAGCCTGCAGAATCAGAATACGGCCGCCATAACCGCGCTGCCCGGCCCGCTCGGTCAAGGCTTGGGCGAAAGCTATCAGCGGCCTCGCAACTTCCGCGTCAATCATGACCTGGTGATCACGCCCGCCGTCCTGCTGCACACCACTTTTGGATTCAGCCAGACCCGCCAGGGCTGGTCGAATCCCGACCAGAATGGCTTCGCTTCCACCGTCGGGTTGGGCAACCTGCCCACCAACGCTACCCCACGCATCCGCTTCAACGCCGCCGATGGCTACACACCGTGGGGCGTGCAGGACGGCAAGGTCGATAACGGCTTCCAGAACAACAATACCTACCACGTCAATTCAGCGCTCAGCTGGCTGCGCGGCAAGCATGAGTTCAAGATCGGCGGCGATTTCCGCCGTCTGCAAACCGTGGCCAATGACAAGGCAGGCAGCAATGGTCTGTTCCAGTTCGAGCGTTTCCAGACGGCGCTGCCCACCAACATCGGCAACACCGGCAACAGCTTCGCCAGCTTCCTGCTGGGCGCCCCGGACCGCGTCGAATTTTCGACGCTGCCCGTACCCGATGTGCAGATCCGCTATGGCTACCATGCCGGATTCTTCCAGGACAACTGGAAAGTCAACTCACGGCTGACGCTCAACCTGGGTGTGCGTTACGAAGTGCCGATCGGCTGGCACATGGCCAACTACCAATATTCCTCGTTCAGCCCCACGGCGGTGAATCCGGCCGCCGGCAACCGCGCGGGTGCGATGATCTTTATGGGTCCCGGACCCGGCCGCACGGGCGTCAAGCGCCCCTACCCGACCGATTACACCAATCTCGGGCCGCGCGGCGGTTTCGCCTGGCAGGTGGGTCCGAACACCGTCATCCGCGGCGGCTATGGCATTTACTTCCAGACGCTCGGCAACGGCGGCTGCGGTTGCACGCTGGGCTTTGCCGGACCTCCGGGCGTGACCGAAGCGGCGCGGCCGAACTTCGCGCTGCTTTGGGACGCGGGCCTCTCGATCCCCCAGGGCGCCAGACCGCCGTTCATCGATCCGAGCTTCGGCAACTTCCTCGATGTCGATTACACCGGTCCCGAGTTCGGCAAAGCGCCGCGCATTTACAACTGGAGCTTCAACATCCAGCACACGGTTAAGAACTACCTGATCGACGTCGCCTACGTGGGCAACCGCGGAAAGGCGCTGGCCTCGACTCTGGATTTCAATCAGGTGGACCCCAAGTACCTTTCGCTCGGCAACCTGCTGACCCGGCCCCTCAACGATCCGGAAGTCGTATCGCGCGGGTTCACGGCCCCGTTTGCGGGCTTCGCCGGCACCCGGTCGCTCGCTCAGTCGCTCCGCCCCTATCCGCAGTTCCTGAACATCCAGGACCGCAACAGCGGCGACGGCAAGACCTGGTATGACTCGTTGCAGGCGAAGGTGGAACGCCGTTTTGGCGCCATGCAGATGATGGGCGCCTACACGTTCTCGAAATCGCTCGGAAGCCTGCACTTCCGGCAGATCTTCAGCCAGAACTTCTCGGCCGGCGCGCAGGCGCAGGATAACTACAACCTGCAGCCTGAAAAGTCGTACCTGGCCTTCGATCAGCCGCACGTGTTCAACTTCCTGTTCTCGGCCGATCTGCCCTTCGGCAGGGGACGCAAATTCGCCTCCTCGCCTCACAAGGCGGTGGACCTGCTCATCGGCGGCTGGAATCTCGGCGTGATCGCCAAATACTGGGTGCCCGCGCCGAACTACATCGTGTCGACCAACACTCTGGCCGGCGCTTTGTTCACCAGGGCTCGCAAGGCGAATCAAACCAATGTGCCCATCCGCTCCAGCGCGGCGCGCGATCAGCTCGACCCCAGTAATCCCGGCCTGCGCTGGTTCACCCCGTGTCAGGTACAGGGAAACCAGTGCGTGAACGGCACCGGCGCGTTCGCCTATCCGGGCCAATATGAATTTGGCACCGCGGCCTGGTTCCACTCGGACTTGCGCAACCCCTTCGTGATGACCGAAAACATCGCCATCACCAAGCGGTTCAGCATCATCCGGTTCGGCGATCATGACATCAACCTGCGCTACATGGCGAACATGTTCAATCTGTTCAACCGCACAAGGTTCGGTGTCAACGGCGCCTACGACAACCCCGACTTCGGCCGGGCAAACGCTCCACAGGTCCTCGCACGTTTCATCACGATGGGATTCGCGGCGGAGTTCTAAAGCTTCGGTTCGTCTGGGAGGCTACCGCACGTCAGCGGTAAGCCTCCTTGCGATCCGGTGATTTTGGGCGCGCAGCCGGAGCATGAGGGGAGAGACGCCCTTCAACGTTCTTACTGCGCCTTCGCCGGACAGTACGAAACGGCCCAAGGTATTGAGGATCTGTAGAGCGACGGGCTGCTCGATACCGCGAATGTCAGCCCTGGCCTGATCGGTCCAAACGATGCGTTTGGCCATGGCGCTCGTCTATGGCTCGCGGCTCATCTTCTCCCAATCGGCCATGGAAAGTCCGAACCCGGCGAGCACGTCTTCGTGCGGAATCGGCTTGTGTTGCTTCAGCCACTCATCGGACTCGGCGATGGCTTTGGCCTCGGCGGCGCTGAGAGTCTCGCCGTCCTCGTCGAGGAAAACTTCGAGGAGATTGCGCACCGCACCGAGCTTGGCGGGCGGAAGAAGATCGATGAGTGAATGAACTTGGCGGCGTTCGTTCTGAAGATCGACAGACATGACTTTTCGCGCTCGACACTACCAACGGTACCTGCGGAGTATCACATGTACGCTTTACGCGCCGCTTCTGGCACAATAGAAGCTCACCCGGAATGAGTGGACTCCTCAAGGACGCGGTGTCTCCCGCCGCCTCCAAGATCCTCAATCCCGGAGCGGTTTCCCTGAGCGGCGGCATTCGCCACGATGCGCCGGTGCTGGTGGTGCTGGCCGCCGGCAAGGGAACGCGCTTCGGCCAGAATCCCAAATGCATCCAGCCGGTGCACGGCACCCCGCTGGCCCGTCATTCGATCGACGCCTTCCGCCGCCTGGCCGAGGCGCCCGTCGTATGCATGGTCGGCTACCGCCAGGAAGAGGTTTCCGCCGCGCTCGGGAGCGACAACATCTATGTCCGTTCGGAAAATCCCGCCGGCGGCACGGCCTTTGCCGCCTATGAGGCGTTCAGCGTCGCCGAGTTGACCGAACGGAACCCGCTGCTGATCGTCACCATGGGCGACCGCATCGTGCCGCCCACCGTCTTCCGCGATCTGTGGGAAACCCACACCGGCGGAGGCGTCGAGGCGGACCTCACCTTCCTCACCGCCGTCTATGAGCCGCCGAAGAATCGCGGCAAAGGGCGCGTCCTTCGCGACGAGAACCGCCGCGTGACGCGGATCGTCGAAGACCGCGATATCGCCGCTCTCGCCGATGAGGGCCAGCGCCAGGCGCTGATGAATCTGACCGAAGGCAATTGCCCGCTCTATGCGATCCGCGCGGCCACCTTGCGGCGCCTGCTTGAGCGTCTCGGCAACTCGAACGCCCAGTCGCAGTTCTACATCACCGATATCGTTCAGGCCATCGCTCAGAAAGGCGGCGCGATCCGGACCATCACCACCACGGCCGCCGGACCCGAGTACGACCTGCTGTGCTCGGACGTCACGCAGCCGATGGACCTGGCCCTGCTTGAAGGCATTCTCGAATCCTCGCGCGAGCTGCTGTTTCCCGAAGAGGCCGAAGTGGAGGAAGCCGCCCGCGCCATCGCCACCGGACGCCCGCCGGTGCAGGTTGCCTCGATCGCGCGCCAGTTGCAGGAATTGATGGCCGCGGCGGCGCGCGAGAAACTCGGCTTCCGGCCCGATCGTCCGGTGGCGATCGGCGTGGCCGGCGGCCGGCTCCGGATCGCGTTCATGCACCCCGACATGCAGCGCTTCTTCGGCCCGGCGTGGCAGATGCCGATTGGCGCCGGAACGCCCGAAGGCGATGAGCAGATCTCGGTGCTCGCGCAGCCGGCCGACGACCGCCGCATTCATCTTTATCCGGTCAATCCCAAATACCGCGAGTCGATCAACTTCATCTCCTCCGACAACGACGTCATGTATCCCGACGAGCGGATCTCGGACCTGCATACCTACGAGGAGTTCGGCACGCGGATGAGCGA
This sequence comes from uncultured Acidobacteriota bacterium, assembly GCA_902826685.1. Lineage (GTDB taxonomy): Bacteria > Acidobacteriota > Terriglobia > Bryobacterales > Bryobacteraceae > CADEFT01. The sequence continues at coordinate 15,694 of CADEFT010000055.1, read as the reverse complement.
ATCGCTGCTGCTTTCGCTCGGCTATTTCAGCGATGAAGAAGTGGAAAACCGCCGCCAGCGTGGACTGCCGCTGCCACCCTCTTCGCTCTGGGTGGGTAACAGCATGCGGCGGCCCTTCGCTCTGGTCGGCAATGCCATCGCTTCGCTGCGCACCCTGCGCGCCGGAAACCTGGGCGCCAAGGTCCAGGAACATCTTGGCCGCTCGAATTTTCAGGGTCTGCGTCTGGTCTCCACCGGCGGCATTCCCGAAGGCGGATTCTCCAGCTCTTCCGCGCTCACCGTCGCTTCAAAGAACGCCATCAACGCGCTGTTCGATCTGCGCATTCCAGCCGACCTGCTGGTGCACCTCGCCTGCCAGGCCGAATATGGCACCGGCGTGCGCGCCGGCTCGCTCGATCAGGCCACCGAACAGAAAGGGCGCGCCGGACAAGGCACGCTCATCTCCTCCAATCCGCGCGAGAACTACCGCATCATCGGCACCTACCCTGTGCCCGCCGCCCGCTTCCAGATTCTCTTTCCCTACACCGTGGAGCGCGACCGTACGGCCTGGCGCTGGTCCTGGGGCGCCTACGCCGAGGCGCCAGGCAATGGCCCGCTGACTACCGGCGAAGCCAGAAAAATGACCGGCAAGGCGGCCGAGATCGCCGCCCTGCTGACCTGCTTGCCGCTCGACACCGATTTCTTCAAGGCCATCGAAGACGATCTGGTGACCGATGGATTGCTCAGCGACGAGAGCCGCGCCTGGATCGCCTCCATCCTGTTACAGCTTCCCCTTCTCGCCAGGCATCACGATCTGCGCAAGCAGGCCTCGGTCAACGGCGCCTGGTATGCCGAGCAACTTCGCGACGTCCTGAAACTCGATCCACCGGCGGCCGAAGCCAAGACCGGGGCCACCATCGCTTCCATGTTTTCCGGATGGCGCGACCCCGTTCTGCGCCGCCGTCATTCGGCGTCCGGCAAGATCGTGCGCGAGACCGGAGTCCCTCTGCGCGCCATGGCCGCCTACCTGTTCGGCGAGGTAGCCAAGAACTTCTACCTCATCCACCGGCCGGAAGAATGGATTTCCTGTGTGACGCGCTCGCAGCGGGGCGACCGCTGCTTCGATATCGCGCTCGAACGCCTCCCTTCCAAAGCGGAAATGGAACGGGATCTCGATTGGGAGCGCGACGCATCGGGTCCCGAACGGCTCGATCGATGGATGGAACGCTGTGGCGCCGAGCCCGTCGATTTCAATCGCGGGTTGAGCGACGCCGACCTGGCCGCCGCGCCCGAGTTCCATCTTCTCGAAGGCTCGAACTTCTTCCGCGGCCTCGCCCTGATCGACCTCGCCGAAGCCATGCTGAAGCGCGCCTTCGGTCCCGATGCCGTGGCCGTCCGCGTGAATGCCGCCGGACAGGGCGACTACTTCCAGGTACACGTCGACAAGCAGAAGGCATCGGTCGACGACGTGAAACGATTCATCGGCCACTCGATTTACCGGCGCTTCGGCCTGGCGCCTTCGCCCGAGTTCGTCGAGGTCCATCCGGGCGCCGGCGCCTGCGGCATCCGCCTCTCCCGCTACGACAGTCTGCCGCGATTGATCCGTCTTCTAACCGCAAACCGTTAGACTGGAACGAATGCAAGCAGAGATCATCGGCGTGGAGGTCACCGCCGGCAACGGGAACGGCGTGCTCCATCAACTCACGGGCGTCATCGCGCGGCACCACGGCAACATCGCTTCGGTCGCCATTCTCGAAAACTCCCCGCAAACCGCCCGCACCTATTTCGAAATCGAGCTGCCGGGCTCCTGGCAGGATCTGCTCGAAGACCTGCGCAATCTTCCCATCGTGCGCGCGGTGGAACGAACCCAAACCATGCAGCGCATCTTCGGCAAGCGCATCATCATCATCGGCGGCGGCGCGCAGGTAGGCCAGGTGGCCATTGGCGCTATTTCTGAAGCCGACCGCCACAACATCCGCGGCGAACACATTTCGGTGGACACCATCCCGCTGGTGGGCGAACAGCCGCTGGCCGAAGCGGTACGCGCCGTCGCCCGTCTGCCGCGCGCCAAGGCGCTGGTGCTGGCCGGATCGCTGATGGGCGGGGAGATCGAAAAAGCTGTCCGCGAGGTGCGCGCTCAGGGCATGCTGGTGGTCAGCCTGAACATGGCGGGCAGCGTTCCCGCCGCCGCCGACCTGGTGGTGACCGATCCGGTTCAGGCCGGCGTCATGACGGTGATGGCCGTGGCCGAAACCGCCAAGTTCAGCATCGACCGGCTTACGAACAAGGTATTTTAAGGAACCGCTCGTAGACGGCGTTCCAGGCGGCGTGATCGCGCGGCTCAAACACCGTCACCGGAAACGAATCGCTTACCACGCGCCGGATTTCATCAAGATCCCGCACCAGACCGGCGCCCATCGCCTGCACCAGAATGTTGCCCGCCACCGTCGCCTCCGCCGGGCCCGCCATCACCGGCCGCCCGGTTGCATCGGCCACGAATTGGTTCAGCAGCGCGTTGCGCGATCCGCCGCCCACGATATGAATGCGGCTCAACTTCCGGCCGATGAGCGACTCCAGGCTTTCGAGCACCTGCCTGTAGCGCAGCGCCAGCCCTTCGAGAATCACGCGGCAGTATTCGCCGGCCGATTGCGGCGGTGGTTGATGATTCCGGCGGCAGTGTTCGGCGATTCGGCCGGGCATGGAGCCCGGTTCCAGAAATGCGTCCGGGTGAATCACGGCCGCAAACGGCTTGGCCGCTTCGGCCATCCTCCCCATATCGTCATAGGAATAGTTCTGGCCCGCCGCGGCCCAATCGCGGCGGCACTCCTGCCAAAGCCACAGCCCGGCGATATTCTTGAGCAGGCGCACGCGCCCTTCCACACCGGTTTCATTGGTGAAATTCAACGCCTCGCATTGCGCGTTGACGATGGGTCCGGCGAGTTCCACACCCATCAGAGACCAGGTACCGGAACTGACGTAGCACCAATCGGCATCGCCTCTTGCGGGAACCGCCGCCACCGCCGACGCCGTATCGTGACCGGCCACGGCAAACAGCGGCACATCCGGCGCCTCGCGCAAAGGCCCAAGCAGCGTTCCAGGATCGGCGAGCGGGGGCAGAATCGACGGGTTGAGCCCGAGCCTTTCGAGCAGCGCCGCGGCAAAGCGCTTGCCCACCGGATCGTAAAATTGCGAAGTCGATGCGATCGTTCGCTCCGCCCGCTTCACCCCGGTGAACCAGTAATTAAACAAGTCCGGTATGAACAGCAGATCCGAAGCGATTTCGAGCGCGGGCGAGCCGGCCTGCTTGAGCGCGTGCCACTGAAACAGCGTATTGATCTGCATGAACTGCAGCCCGGTCGCGGCAAAGATCTCCGAACGCGGCACCTCGGCGAAGGTTCGCTCCATCTGGCCGTTGTTGCGCGCATCGCGATAATGGCGCGGATTGTCCACCAGGGCGCCATCGCGCCCCAGCAGCGCGAAATCCACGCCCCATGTATCGACGCCAACGCCGCTCAGTTCGAACTTGCGCTCGGATACCGCCACGTGGAGCCCGTGCCGCATTTCGTGGAACAGCCGCAGGGTGTCCCAATAGAGCCCGGTGGGCAGGCGCACCGGCTCGTTCGGAAAGCGGTGCAGTTGTTCCAGCTCCAGCTTTCCATCGGCCAGCGTGCCCAGCATGGCGCGCCCGCTTTCGGCGCCTAAGTCGAATCCCAGAAATCGCTTCATGCCTGAACGTCGATGAGAACCTTACCCACGCCGTCGGAATAATGCGCCAGAATGTCGAACCCTTTCGGCGTCTCGTTCAACGGCAAAACGTGGGTCACGAAGGCATCGGGAATCCGTCCGGCTTCGAGCAAACGCGCCGCCGCCGCGCCCTTGTGATTCGAGCGTTTCAACGTCTGCAGCCGCAGTTCCTTGGCGAACGCCGTGTGCAGATCGATCGAGAACGTCTTCTGGCTGGGAATCCCGATCAACATGACCGTCGCCCCGGGGCGTGCCAGATGGATGCCGAGGTCCATCGTGCTCGGCGCCCCCGCGGCATCGAGCACCACGTCCACGCCACGGCCGCGCGTGTCGTCCATCACCGCCTCCGCCATCCGCTCCACCGGCACGGCCATATCGGCGCCCATCTGGCGCGCCAGATCCAGCCGGTGCGGCACCTTGTCGCAGATGTACACCTTACCGGCGCCGCACTGCCGCGCCATGGCCGCGCAAAGCATGCCGATGGGCCCGGCGCCCATCACCGCCACCGTGTCGCCGATGCCGATCTGCGTCAGTTCGAGGATGTGGACCATCACCGCGACGGGTTCGATCAGCGCCGCCTGGCGCCAGTCGAGATTCTTCGGAACCACGTCGGTGTTGTGCTCCGGCACGACGGCGTATTCGCGGAACAAACCCCAGGCTTGCGGGCTGCCGAGAAACACGCATTGGATGCAGTTGTTGTGCTGGCCGCGCAGGCAGAATTCGCAGTGGCCGCAGGTGATCGACGGTTCAATCGACACGCGGTCGCCCACCGAACGGCTGTGAACGCCTTTGCCCACCGCGATAATCTCGCCGGCCGGTTCATGGCCAAGTACCTGCGGATAAGTGGCATTGGAATGGCCGATGCCGCCTTCGAGATACCAGTGCATGTCGGAACCGCAGATGCCGACGGTCTTCAGCTTCACCAGCACTTCGCCGGGACCCGGGTCCGGCGGATCGGGCAGCATGCGCTCTTCGAGAATCTTCGGGGCGACGAGGGCGATGGATTTCATGAAAGCGCTATTGTCACGCGCAAGCGCCGGTGCGGCGCGTCCGTCAACTCAACCCCAGCCGCGCGAAGAGACGCTGGCGTTGTCCGGTTGCGGAGACAGCCGGATATCCATGGCCTTGACCGAGACTACGCCACGCTGGTTTTGCAAAACGCCACGCACCAGCAGGTAGCTGTAGCTGAGCACTGTAACTCGCAGCCGCGCGAAAACTTTCGGATGCAGGATGACGTTCACGATGCCTGTTTCATCCTCCAGGCTGAGGAAGACGAACCCCTTGGCCGTCTGGGGCTGCTGCCGGCAGATGACCATGCCTGCCACGCGAACCAGGCTTCCATCGGGCAGATGTTTTGTTTGAGCGGCCGATGCCACGCGCATCGCATTCAGTTGCTCCCGGCAAAAGCGCATGGGGTGCGCGCCGATGGAGAAGCCGCTATGGGCGAAATCGGTCTGCAACCGTTCGATGGGGCTCATGGGGAGCAAAGGAGAGGGAATCGCCGGCGGAATGGCGCTCTCTAACAGATCGCCCGTGGGCCGTAAGGCGAGTTCGGATTGCCACAGCGCGTCGCGGCGATGGCTGGCGCCGATGGGATTCAACGCGCCCAAACCGGCCAGGATCTTCAATTCATCCTTTGCGATTTGGGGAACGCGGCGGCGCAGGTCTTCAATGCCGGTAAACGGCGCGCGCGTCCGTTCAGCGGCGATCGCCTCGGCGCTGGCGCGGGAGAATCCCTTGACGTAGTTGAACCCCAACCGGACGGCAAGCTGTCCGCCCCTCGGCTCAATGGAACACGGCCAGACGGATTTTTCCACGTCCACCGGCAGGAAATGCAGACCATGGCGCTGCGCGTCTTTCACCAGCGTAAGCGCATCGTAGAATCCCATCGGCTGGTTATTGAGCATCGACGCGGTAAATGCGGCCAGATAGTGGCACTTCAAGTAAGCGCTGGCATAGGCGATCAGGGCGAAGCTGGCGGCGTGGGATTCAGGGAATCCGTATAAGGCAAAGGAAGTGATCGCCTGCACGATGGCATCCTGCGCCGGACCCAGGATCCCTTTTTGGGCCATGCCTTCCCGCAGGCGCTTCTCCACGGCGATCATGCGCCGCTCGGAGCGTTTGTGTCCCATCGCCCGCCGCAACTCCTCCGCTTCGCCGCCCGAAAAATCCGCCACGATCATGGCCATCCGCAACAATTGTTCCTGAAACAAGGGAACGCCAAGCGTGCGGCTCAACACCGGCTCCAGCAAGGGATGCAGACAAACGGGTGCTTCCACGCCTTCGCGCCGCCGCAGGTAGGGATGCATCAGGTTGCCAACGATGGGCCCGGGGCGAATGATCGCCACCTGCACCACGATGTCGTAAAACTTGGCCGGCTTCATGCGCGGCAGGCTCGACATCTGCGCGCGGCTCTCCACTTGAAACATACCGACGGTGTCGGCACTCTGAAGCGCGGTGTACACGGCGGAATCGTTTTCCGGCAATTTGGCCAAATCCACTTCTTCGTGATAGTGGCGGCGGATCAACGTTATCGAATCCCGCAACACGGCCATCATCCCCAGGCCCAATAAGTCGACTTTGATAAGCCCCAGTTCGGCGCAATCGTCCTTGTCCCATTGCACGATGACGCGATCCTTCATCGTGGCCGGCTCGAGCGGAACAATCGAATCGAGTTGGCCCTGGCAGATCACCATGCCGCCGGAATGCTGGCCCAGGTGCCGTGGCAGATCCAGAATCTGTTGGGAGAGCTCATGCAACTTCCCCACCCGCTCATTCCCCAGATCCAATCCCGCCGCCTGCAGCCGCTCCTGCTGCTGGCTCGATTGCCCGTCAGAATTGGGATGGCCGGCTTCCCAGCCGCCGCGCGCGGACAATTTCGAGACGCGGCTCAACGAATCCTCATCGAAGCCCAGCGCCTTGCCCACATCGCGCAACGCCGACCGGATGCGATAGGTAATGACGTTGGCCGTCATCGCCGCGCCCAGCTTTCCATAACGCTGGTAAACGTACTGAATGACCCGCTCGCGTTCCTCGCCGCTCGGAAGATCCAGGTCGATGTCGGGCCATTCGCCGCGTTCCTCGCTTAAAAATCGCTCAAACAGAAGTTCCATCTGGATCGGATCGACGGCGGTGATCCCCAGCGCGTAACACACCGCGCTATTGGCGGCGGATCCGCGGCCTTGCACCAGAATCTTTTCGCGCCGGCAGAACTGAACGATATCCCAGACGATCAGAAAATAGCCGGAAAGCTTCAACTGCTCGATCAGCTTCAGTTCGCGCTCAATCTGCCGGTTCGCTTTCTCGTGATGCGCTCCGTAACGGTCGAGCACGCCTTTCTTCGTTTGCGCCCGCAGAAATGAATCCATGGTTTCACCGGGAGGCGTGGGATAGCGCGGAAATTCATAGCCGAGATCGGCCAGCGTAAACCCCAGGCGGCCGGAAAGCTCCAGCGCTCCGGCGATCGCATGCGGCAGATCGGCGAACAGGCGGTTCATCTGGCGCGGCGATTTCAGATACCGCTCGGCGTTTCGTTCCAGCAGCCGGCCGGCCGCCATCACATCGGTCTTGTGCCGGATGCAGGTGAGTACATCCATCAACTCGCGCTGCGATGGCTGCGCATAGCGAACGCCATTGGCCGCGATCAGCGGAAGCTTCCACTGCGCGGCAAGCGTTTGGATGCGCTGGTTGCGAACCTCTCCGCCGCGATCCAGATGCCGCTGCAGCTCGGCGTAAACGCCGCCCTGTCCATAGATACTAACGAGAGTCTCCACAGGCTGCGAACCGTCGGCGAGGCACACCAATCCCGCCGCATACTGCCGGAACTCGGCTTCAGTGGCCGCCGCCGCTCCTTTGGCCGACCGCAGCTTCATGGTCGAGATCAGACGGCAGAGATTCTGGTAGCCGGTGCGATTTTCCACCAGCAGAACGTAGCGTCCACCCGCGGCGGCCGTGATCTCGGCGCCGATGTGCGGGCGAATGCCAGCTTGCCTGGCCGCTTTGTAAAAACGCGGCGCCCCGCTGACGTTGTCGGTGTCCACCAGCGCCATGGCCGGAACCTCGAGGCGTGCGCATTCGGCAACCAGGTCCTCCGGCAGCGACGCTCCTTCCAGGAAGCTGAACGCGGAACGGGTGTGCACTTCGGCATACATCAGTCGTAGTTGCCTTCCAGGAACCACTTGCCGGCCGCGCAGTAAATCCGGTAAACGGCGTTATCCTCCAGCACGATGTCCCATTCGTCCCGCTGCCAGGCGGTTTGCGAAGTCCACCAATCCCCCGACGTCCGCCAGGGACCGGCGGCTAGCACAATCCGGCCGGTGATACGCGCCGAAGCGATGTGCCGCAACTGCCGGCCCTGCATGGTGACATGCGCCATCAAAGGAGGACGGAAATAGCGGAATGACAGGCGCAATCCATCGTGCCGGACCTCGCCGGGAACACCCGCTTCAAACGTGCAGTTACGCAGCCGGTACGCATCCGGACGGTGCGTGTTCAAATTCACGGGCGAGCCGACGGATTCCTCTCCTAACAGCGCCCGCAGGCGGGCCAGCAGCGTCTGCAGTTTCTCCGGTTCCGGCGCGGCTGGCAGGAACAACCCATTCTGCAAAACACGAGGTTGGACAGGATCGAGCGTAACCTGTACGGCCAGAACCGGCTCGGCTGGCGGATCGGCCTCCAGCGCGACTTGAACCTGCTTGAGCAGCGCGGGCGCATCGCGCATGGGCACCGGCAATTCCAGGACACGGCGGAACTGGCTGCGTTCCAGGGTGAAGTCCACCGTTATGCGGTTGGTGGCTAGCCCGTTCCGGTGAAGCTGGCTGGTCAACTCATGCAACTGTCCAGAGACGAGGAACAATAACGGCTCCAGCAGACTGGCGGGATCGTCCAGTTGCCGCCTGATCGTGTACTCCGGCTTCGGAGGGTGAATTTCGAGAAAAGAATCTCCCTGCCCCAGCGCCAGTTTGCGCAACCGGCTTCCCTGCGCCCCCAGACGTTCCACCAATCCGGTCTCGGGCAGCGCCGCCAGTTCCCCCAATGTCCGGATGCCCCATTGGGAAAGCGTCGTGATCAATTCGGCAGAGACAGGCAGCGCGGCGGCGGGTATGGCAGCCAATGCTTCGGCTTCCCGGCCCGCGGGAATGACCGTCACTCCGGCGATGTTCCGGGCCGCCAGCGCCGCCGCCGAAGGATTGGCCGCAATCGCCAGATTCGCCGTGACGCCCAGCTTCGCTCCCTGGCACGAGATCTCCGATGCGATCTGGTGCGCGTCCCCAATCAACCGCTCCAATCCGGCGATTGAAAACACCGCCGCATCCGTTCCCACCGGTTCGACCAATGGAGAAAACCGTTTCGCCAGTTCCACCAGATGAGCCGACCTTCCCCATAAGCACGCGTACACGTTATGCCTCCCCGAGCGCTTCCATCGTCACCGGAGCCATTCCCATGGGCTTGCGGCAAGCCGCTTCCATGGCGAGGCAGTCCATGGTCTGAAACGGGGGCTTTCCACGCCACCGGATCGCCTGTTGCCGTAACGCGAACTGCCGCGTGGCGCAGGATCCCGCGACCGATTGCCGGGCCAGAACCAGCAGAATCGACGGCGTATGTTCCACCGAGCGGCGGAACCGGTGCCAGGAAGAAACCGGGATCCGATTGAGCGCCGGGTATGGAACATCGCACAGATCGAGAACGATCAGGCCGAATCCGCCGCTGTGCAGAATCATGTCGGTTGCCCGCAAAGCGTGCTCCATGCGGTGCCCGCATTGCATCAGCAGCAGCTTGCCTAAATCCACTCCCGCGTTCTGGGCCGAAGCCGGATCGAACGCCCCGTGGCAATCCACCACGGCCACGATTTCTCCCGAGCCGGTGGCGGCGGCCAGCATGGATTGAACGACCGAGGTACGCCCGGTGGATGGCTCGCCAAGGATTTCGCAGATGGATCCGCACGGCAGAGCGGCCAGGCTTTGCTTGAGATCGCCAGGCGGTCGATAAAGAGGGTATGCCGCGGGCAACGCTGTCATATTTTCGCCTTTTTTTCGCCTATGCGAATTGTGGCGTGACAGGGGAGTGGATGTCAAGAAAGCGGCGGTTATGTGGGGATTTTAGGGAAAATGGTCGGGGCGGGGCGATTTGAACGCCCGACCCCCTGCGCCCAAGGCATATTGGGGTGTGTCCGCAAACGCCTCATTTTTCGGCCTTTTGGTTTCAATGGCATCCGGGCATGCTTGTGGATGTTTGGTGCCCGGCGAGGAAGCTGAGTGCTTCGTCGTCTACAAAATTATCTACCGAATCCGAACACCCGCGAACCCCACACATATAACGATCTTCCGTGTAGCCTGATCAGCCGCACTCTCGCATTCCTATCCCGATCTCGTTCTGGCCAGTGTCCGAGTGGCCGACCATACGCTCAGGGCGGTGGCTAAACCCTGTCGTTTATCGGGTTCTAAGAATTCCGGAGCCCAGTTTCCGAGTGCCACCTCATTCGGACGGGATAACCAACAACGCAGCGTTTTCCTGACTCTTCTGCCCGTTAGTAGTTCGCGAGCGAGTTCCGCACGGAGGTTCCACACGGAAACACTGATCTTACGATGAACTCGCTATTTGGGCGACAGCGTGAGGATCAGCTCTTCTGCGGCATGACGGGCAACCCGACCGTTCCCAACCTTGACGTTCACGCCCCCCAACGTGCTAAACCTGCTCTGCACGAGCTTCTCCTTCACCTTGAAGTTCTCTCCTGCGATCTTCCGTACCGCGTCACCTGAAAGCCCGTTTGAGCAGTCGTGCGCCGGGAACGTCACGATGCAAGTAGCCCCTTTGTCGCCCAATTTCGCAAGTAGCTCCGAGAATGCCTTCGTCGCCCCGGTTATGATGCTGTACCGTGACTGCGGCCGCCGCTCCCGCGTCGGATTGCGCCCGGATCCGCTGACCTCGCCCGGTGAACCAGTGGCCACCGATTCGAGCACATGGTAGAACCGGCTGTACTGCACGCCCGAGTAGGGCGGATCAATGAAGACCAGGTCCGTCTCCTTCACGTCATCAGCAGCACTGTTCGCATCTGCCGTCTTTGTCGTACCGACTTGCTTCGCGTGCACCTTTGAAAGGGATCTGAGTATCTCCTTGCTCAACGACGGAACATCCTTCGCCCAGGCCTCTCCGATGTACCGGTTCGCCATGCGACCGGGCTGAAACGGCTGCGCGGTATGCCCCGGCGATGCGGCGCACCGGCTCGCGACATCAAGCAACGCGGCGAGAGCGACCGTTCTGGCGGGCTGTTTCACCGGTAGAGTTGCCCGGAAAGCGTCAAGCCAAATCGCCTGTACGGGCGAGTAGAAGTGTCCCCCATACGCTTTTGTGAGCGGCATACTAGGCCTACGAGAAGACCAATCGCGGAATTCTTCGATAGATTTCTTCGAGATTCGCTCAACCTTTGGAGGCCGATGACGCGAGTAGATTGTCTTCGCGGCCCCATGCCACGCGTCCCAAATCTTCTCCCATTCCAGCGCAGTTTGACGCTCAAGCACCGCACCCGCGAGGACAGCGCTATACGTTTGCAAGTCGGACGCGACAACGGGAATGTCGTATTTCGTAGCGACGTGTATCGCGACCGCGCCCGAACCCGAGAACAAATCAACGAACCGCTTCGCTGTGGGCGCTGTCTCAGCCACGAGGTCACCTAGGCCGTTGAGCAGCATCGACCGTTTTGAGCCCATGTACTTCACACAGGTCTCGCATATAGGATGGTGTAGGCGGGGTCGACCACCTCAAAGGTCAGGTCCTTTGGCTTCCATGACGGATTCCGCTGGACACCCCAGAAACGATTGTCCACGCCGACCACTTCATCCAGCAGCTTTCGGAACTTGACGATGCGGTGGTACGCGAGGATTTGTACGGTGTGGATATCGGGAAATTTGTCCGCGTTCGGGATCGGTACCGCCGAGAATTCGATTTCCGCAATCTTCTGAATGCGTTGCGCGAGATATTCTTCGCTCAGCGGCTTGAATGTCGGAAACGCATTGAGATGGTCGGCATAATTCGCTCGGTTGCGATGAGAACCATCAGACTCTGGGAGGTCTTCGCGATTGGGATAGAAGAAGGGATCGTCCTTGAGCTCCTTATGTTCGGCCAGGTATTTCCAATAGAGTTTATGCTCCCGATCTCCGGCGTTCTTCTTGATGATCTCGAAGACGTAGCCGTTCCCGTCTCGCTTGAGCTGGATAAGACGCTTGTCCTGGTGCAGATGATAGAGCCCGAACAAATGCGCGAACCCTCGCACGGCATAGTGGCTGGAATAGTAACCGGCCACGGAAGCCCATATTGGACTGGCTTCAGTGAGGGATGCAGAAATCAAAAAGCTGTGAATCCCACGCAGCCACATGTCAACAGCCGCCGTCGCAAAGTTCGACAGGTCCGGGGCTTTGGCGGCGACCACACCGGGATCTAAGGGCGCACAGCGCGCCCTTAGCAGATTCGCGAGTGTCAGAGGCGGAGGAAACGCGTATCGCCGCGCTCTTGTTGTTGAGCGCTTTGAACATGACATTGATCTGCGTCGAGAGGTCCCTATTCATCCTCTCGATCCGATGCCAACGCCTTACGCGCCTTTGCCCGGACCTCCTCTGCGGCCACAGCGATACGCTCCTCGCCCCACCGCTTCACGCTGTCGTCTGAGCCGAATGCTGCCCAAAGGGTATTCCGGAACAAACCGATACCGCCACTGCCCAGGTATTTTCGTTCCTTGAAAATGCTCTTGTTGATGAACACCCCGTCCTTATCCAACAGTCCCGCGCGTTCGGCGGTGTCCTCGAGCATTCTTTTGACCTTCTCTTTCGCGGTTTCGGATATCGGGTTCTGTAAACGCTTGAGCTTCCAGAGAATCGCCGGGACGAGATCAAGGATAGACACGAGAACTCGTCCTTGATAGGCGACGTTCTCCGGATCAAGAGTGCTACTACCCGATGGATGTTCGAACCGTCCCGACGCTTCAAGCCAAGCCGTGAGGCATTGCGCGAGGAACTCGGTCTGGGCTTCTAGGCCAGTGATTCCGCAACTTCGCAACTCCGGCAAGAGGTCTTCGATTGCGTTCACCAGTGTCGCGAGCGTGATGACATCCTTGACGCCGTATTTGATGCCGGGAATCTGAATCATCCCGACGAGCGGCCCGGTCTCTAGCATCAGTTTCCGCCCGATGTCCTGTGCACGCTCTTTGTCATCGCGCGGGTCGCTCTTGCCGCGCGCCGTCGGGAAGAGGTCAACGACGAGCGACCGGTCAACCTTTTTCTGGTTAAAATTCACGTCAATGAAGATCTGCGCCTGACGGCGGGGGGGCGCGTTCGGAGCATCCAAATCCAGGAATACTTCCGCCGGGACCTCCCACTTCGTCTCTTTGTCCAGCTTCTCCTGGAGGAGGCAGACTGCAAAATATGCACCGTTGATCCGATGCTGACCGTCGATAACGGAGAATCGCAAGGCTGCGTTGTTCGCGTCAAACATTAGCGTTGCGGCTCCGTCTTCCTTGGACTCGTCCGCGGCTTTGATCGCTGCACCGTTAACGTGTAAGAGGATGTTCGAGAAGGTCGGGAATTCGCTTTTCATCGGCGTGATGACCTTTGGAACCCTCGGCGGCCACTCGCGACCCGGCTCGGTTTTCTTGGGTTCGTAGATCCCGCGGAAGAACTCATCGATCCGCTCGGGTACCCGGACGATCTCGTCTTGGAGAAGGTAGCTCGCTATTTGGGCTACGCGCTTCCAGTCCAACGACCGCTGAATCGCTCGGACCTTCCCTGCATCGCGGTGAGGCGAGTGCGGCGTGCCCGGCCACCACTGCATGAGCTTGGCAACGTCAAGTGCGCAAAGGCAGTGGTGCTTGTCCTGGAGGGCAGCATGTACAAATGGATTGCGGGGAACAATGACAGAGATGCGCTCCACCGACGTCTGTTCCGTGTTGCCAGCCAAAGGGCCTTCCTCCTTTCCAAGAGCGACTAGTGCTCGTACAATTTATCGGCGCGAGCCGGCCGGAACTTCAATCCTTACAGGAGTTTGGATTATACCAGCCTGACCGGTTGATGCGCGATGCCAGCCGTCCACCTCATTCCAGCGTCCGGTCAACAGCGAGCTCGCGAGCATCAAGCGCGAGGAGTTGCAGGATCTCCAGCAGCATGTGTACCGCCGAAATATCGACGGCCCCAAGCCGCGACCCATCCCTCGGCAAGAGCTTTCCAGAAGGTCCCATCCAAGATTTGGGCTCGAACCCGAGAGGGATAAAGAAGGAGTAGTCGCGAAGGGTAGAGTTTCCCAGCATTCCCACGGGCGGCCCAGCGATCCAGAGCGATGGGCGAGTGACGCGCTACTCGTACAAGGCTTCCAGCGGGACGATCCCGACCGTTGCCGTTCGTCGAACTTCGATCCGCAACGGAAACGGCAGGGAACCTGCGCTGGAGACAGGTGCGCGTCCCGTCGGGAGCGCAACAAAGCACAACGCCACGAGCCGGTCTGGTGGACTTTAGCGAAAAACGCAGCTGATAATTCTTCATACGATTGCCCGTTCCGATTCGCTGAGTCGACGGGTACGGGCCCGTGTCTACAAAATTATCTACAGTGCCTTTTCGGGCATCCTGGAAATACCCGCATCCGCTTGATTCTGTTGGTCGGGGCGGGGCGATTTGAACGCCCGACCCCCTGCGCCCAAGGCGGATTGCGGTGATTTAAATAATTGCCCTATTTTCAATGGCTTGTGATTTCAACAGGATACGCAGTAGCCTTTGAGTGCCGTTGGTGTTTGTAGCCTGTTGCGGAAATCCGCAGCTACAAAATCATCTACAGATCGGCTAACTCGGGATTGATCATAGGGAGATTTTCGAACAGCCCAACACGGAGCATTACCCTGTCGGCCGGCACGATGGATTCAACGATACCGTGACGGTAGAGGTCCAACGCGACGGCAAGTTGTAGCGAATCCAATGTGCGCAGCCCACGGCTTGCTCAATGGCCTGCGAGAAGAGCTTCTGCGAAGGTCCCGCCGACCCTGTTAGGATTGCTTTCGCCTTGTACGGTACTCCGTAACGGCCGCGTCAACTTCCTCCAACGACTTACTATCGAATTGTGCAGCTATCTCCACTGGGAGACTTTTAAGCAAAATTCTTTTCGTGTAATCTCTGGACCGAATCCGTTGATCCTCGAACGCGCGGTCGAACGCATCTGGATCCCGACGAAGAATCGGCCCGGCGTATTGCTTGGTGCGAGCGGCGAGGCGGGCAACCGCTGGTGGGATATCACCCTCATCACTTATATGCTCGAACGTACCCTCAACATGATCTGACACGAATGCGCAACCGGCATCGTGCAGCCTAAGGGTTACCTGTGGATCATATCCTGGGGCCAGCGGGGTAGTCCAACTGCGCGCCAAGAAAAGCGCTGAAGGCACGATGTTCTGCCTGCTAAAGACTACGGTCAATTCGATAGGCCGCTCGAATATGATCGCGATATAGCATTGACGGTCGGAGGACACGTATTGGACCACGCCATCAGTCGCCATAATGCGCCGGAACTTGTATTGTTCAACTAGGAAGGCAAACTCTGTATTACAGGCTTTCACTAAAAGCTTTCGACGATTGATTCTAAACATTGAGCTGCGAAGAAAGTTGATCATAATTCATGGTTGTACTGGTGGAACCCAGTACCCGTTCCGAAAAGTCCAACCAGCGGACTCCAGGATTGTCCTCTCGATCTGCAGGACACTTCCCTCGAGAGCCGTGATGATTTCGCCGGTGTCACGAACAAATAAATCTCGAATCGGCCTGCCCGTGGCCATGAATTGCCGCAACAACATTTCATTTTGTTCGAGCGACCAATTCTTAATGTTTATTGCAGTTTCGTTAACGACACGGATATTTGCGGGGTTTGTTGTTTGCTGCAAGCGGCCGATGGCTAGTGTGGTGCGTCGTAAATAGTAACCATTATATCAAAATCGACGTCTCTACAA
>CADEFT010000054.1 GCA_902826685.1 uncultured Acidobacteriota bacterium | reverse complement strand
ATGCAGGACTTCACCGGCGTTCCCGCCGTGGTCGACCTCGCCGCCATGCGCGACGCCGCGACCAAGCTGGGCGCCGACCCCAAGGCCATCAACCCGCTGGTACCGGTCGACCTCGTGATCGACCACTCGGTCATGGTCGACCATTTCGGCAAGGCCTCGTCGTTCAAGCAGAACGTCAAGCGCGAGTACGAGCGCAATATGGAGCGCTACGAGTTCCTGAAATGGGGGCAGGGCGCGTTCGATAACTTCCGTGTTGTGCCCCCGGGCACGGGCATCTGCCACCAAGTGAACCTCGAATACCTCGCGCAGACGGTCTGGACCAAGGAAGAAAACGGCGAAGTCGTCGCCTTCCCTGATACCTGCGTCGGCACCGACTCGCACACGACCATGATCAACGGCCTGTCGGTTCTCGGCTGGGGCGTCGGCGGCATCGAGGCTGAAGCCGCGATGCTGGGCCAGCCTGTCTCTATGCTGATACCGGAAGTCATCGGCTTCAAGCTGACCGGCAAGCTCGCCGAAGGCGCCACCGCCACCGATCTGGTGCTGACCGTGACCCAGGCGCTGCGCAAGCGCGGCGTTGTGGGCAAGTTCGTCGAATTCTACGGCCCCGGGCTCAAGGCGCTGAGCCTGGCCGACCGCGCCACCATCGCCAACATGGCTCCCGAATATGGCGCGACCATCGGCTTCTTCCCGGTGGATGAGGCGACGCTCGAATATCTGCGGCTCTCCAACCGGCCCGCCGATCTGATCGAACTGGTGGAGGCCTATTCGAAAGAGCAGGGGCTCTTCCTCACCGCCGATGCGCAGGATCCGATTTATAACGACACCTTGGAGCTCGATCTTTCCACCGTCGTTGCGTCGCTCGCCGGGCCCAAGCGTCCGCAGGATCGCATCGATCTGCCGAATGTCCGGAAAAACTTCACCGACAACTTCGGCACCGATCCCAAGTCGGTGGAGTATTCCGGCGGCACTCTCAAGGATGGCGCGGTGGTGATCGCCGCCATCACTTCCTGCACCAATACGTCGAACCCATCGGTGATGCTGGCCGCCGGACTGGTGGCGCAGAAGGCCGCCGCCAAGGGGTTAAAGACCCAGCCGTGGGTGAAGACGTCGCTGGCGCCTGGTTCAAAGGTGGTGATGGATTATTTCCACGCCGCGGGTGTGGTGCCGGCCATGGAATCGCTCGGATTCCACTTGGTGGGGTACGGCTGCACCACCTGCATTGGCAATAGCGGTCCGCTGCCCGATCCGGTCTCCGAAGCGGTCTCGAACGGCAAGCTGACGGTGGCCGCCGTGCTCAGCGGCAATCGCAATTTCGAAGGCCGCGTGAATCCGCAGGTGAAGGCGAACTACCTCGCTTCCCCGCCCCTGGTGGTCGCCTACGCCATTGCGGGCCGCGTCGATATCGACCTGGTGAATGAGCCGCTCGGCACGGGCTCCGATGGCAAGCCGGTCTATCTGCGCGAAATCTGGCCCACCAACGAAGAAGTCTCCAAGGCCGTGGCCGCTTCGGTTCGCAACGGCATGTTCGAGAAGCAATACTCGGTAGTCTTTGAAGGCGATGCGCAATGGCGCGCGATTCAAACCGCCGAAGGCGATCTGTTCAACTGGGATGCCGAGTCCACCTACATCCGCCGCCCGCCTTATTTCGATGAGATGGCGGACCCCGCTACCTCGGTGAAGGATATGGCCGGGCTGCGCGTTCTCGCCAGGCTGGGGGATTCCATCACCACCGATCACATTTCGCCCGCCGGCAACATCGGCAAGGATACGCCCGCGGCGAAGTATCTGCTCGACCATGGCGTCGCGCGGCAGGACTTCAATCAATACGGCGCCCGCCGCGGCAATCATGAAGTGATGGTGCGCGGCACGCTGGCCAATATTCGCCTGAAGAATGAACTGGCGCCTGGCACCGAAGGCGGCCTAACCACCCATCAGCCTTCCGGCGAGAGGATGTCCATCTACGACGCCTCGCTCAAATACAGGCAGGAAGGCATCGGCCTGTTGATTCTCGCGGGCAAGGAGTACGGCTCCGGCTCTTCGCGCGATTGGGCCGCCAAGGGCGTGCAGTTGCTCGGCGTGCGGGCGGCGATCGCCGAAAGCTATGAGCGCATCCACCGTTCGAACCTGGTGGGAATGGGCGTGCTGCCGCTACAGTTTCAGCCCGGCGATACGCGCGACAGCCTGGGCCTTTCCGGCACCGAGACGTATTTCATCGAAGGCGTGAAGGAAGGCATCGCTTCGACCAGGAAGGCGACGGTACGCGCCGTGGCCGCCGATGGTAAGGAAAAGAAGTTCACGGTGCTGGTGCGCATCGACACGCCGACCGAAGCCGAGTACTACCGGGCGGGTGGAATTCTGCCGTTCGTGCTGCGGCAGCTTGCGGCGGCGAACGTACGGACGGCCGTTTAGTATAGTGGCTCGGTGACCCGCCGAGCCCTACTCCTGCTTCTACCTCTCACGCTCCCGGCCGCCCTTGTGCGCGTCGAGATCTCGGAACGCTCCGCCATTCTGGATAGCAAATCTTTCGCTTCGGCCGGCGCGTACGAGCGCCTGATCGGGAAGGCGTATTTCGCCGTGGATCCGGATCTCGACGCCAACCGCGATGTCGTGAACCTGCGCCTGGGTCCACGTAGCGGGCAGGGCAAGGTGGAGTTTTACGCCGACTTCGTGATCTTCGCCCCGCGCGATCGGGCCAAGGGGAACGGCACCCTGTTGTTTGAAGTATCGAACCGCGGCCGCAAATCGCTGCTCACGGTTTTTAGCCGCGCCACAGGATCGAACGATCCGCGCGAGGCCAAGGATTTCGGCGACGCGCTGCTGCTTGAAGAGGGCTACACGCTGGCCTGGCTTGGCTGGCAGTTCGACGTGCCGCGCGAGCCTCCGCTGATGTCGGTCACGGTGCCGATTGCCCGCAACGCCGATGGCTCCCCCATCACGGGCATCGTACGCTCCGACTTCGTACCCGATCAATCGCAGAATTCGTTCTCGCTCGGCGACCGGCTGTTCTTTCCCTATCGCGCCATCGAGACCGAACAGGCCACGCTGACCGAGCGCACTCTCGCCAACGGCGCCGGCCGGCGCGTGATTCCCCGCTCCGATTGGCGCTTCACGGCCAACAACGGCGCGGTCGAGAAAGCGTCGGGGTTCGAAGCGGGCAAGATCTACGAGGTGGTCTACCGTTCCCAGGATCCGCCCATCGTGGGACTGGGCATGGCGGGGATACGGGACTTTATTTCGGCGATCCGGAGCGGTGGCGCACCCGCCCCTCTCGACACGCTGGCGTTAGCGGTCAAACGCACCCTCGCCTACGGCAGTTCGCAAAGCGGACGCTTCCTGCGCACGTTTCTTTATCAAGGCTTCAATCGCGATGAGAACGGCAAACGCGTCTTCGACGGCGTTTGGGCCAATGTCGCCGGCGCCGGGCGCGGCAGCTTCAACCATCAGTTCGCCCAGCCCTCCCGCGATGCAAGGCCGTTCTTCAATTTCTTCTATCCCACCGACATCTTCCCCTTTACCGATCTCGCGCAGACCGACGCGGCCACCGGGTTAAGCGGCGGCATTCTGGTCCGCGCCGGAAAGGAGGGAGTGGTGCCGAAGATTTTCTATACGAATTCTTCCTACGAATACTACGGCCGCGCGGCGTCGCTGATGCATACCAGGTTCGATGGCTCCGCCGACGCGCCGCTCGGCGACACCACGCGTCTATACGTGATGGCGGGAGGCAATCACGGCCCGGGCAGCATCCCGCCCGCACGCGGCGCCAATACCCGTTACCTCAACAACGGCAACGACTATCACTGGATCATGCGCGGCCTGCTCCACCGCATGCAGCGCTGGCTGGCCGACGGCGAGGCTCCGCCCGATTCGGTGTATCCGCGGCTCGACCGCCAGGAACTGGTGCCCCTTGCCAGGGTGCGGTTTCCCAAGCGCGATGGCATCCAACCGCCTGTCCGCCTGCACGATGTGTTCCGCCTCGATTTCGGGCCGGAGTTCCGTACACGGGGCATCGTGACCGTCGATCCGCCAAAGCTCGGCGCGCCCTTTCCGATCCTGGTTCCGCAGGTGGACGGCGACGGCAACGATCTGGCGGGCATCAAGACGGCGCAGGTGGCGGCGCCGCTCGCCACCCATACCGGATGGAACCTGCGCGCGCCTGGCACCGGCGCTCCGGAAGAGCTGTACAGCATGACCGGGTCGTACTTTCCGTTCGCCAAGAATGAGGTTTTGAAGCGATACGGCGGCAAGCAAGCCTACCTGAAACGCGTCAACGGAGAAGCGCTGAAGCTGGTGAAGAAGGGCTTCGCGCTCGAGCGCGACCTGCCGGCGATGGAAGAGCTGTCGGCTCGCGAATGGGATTTCGTCGTCAATGGCGCCCGGAATTCCGCAACCGCACAGCTACGTTGAACGTACATTCAACATGCGAATCGCGGCCGTGCTCTTGACGATGACCCCGCTTCTGGCCCAGGAGAAACCCGCCTATACGTTCGGGACGACAGTGGTCAACTCGGCCGGACTGCGCGGACGCCTGTTCCTGATGGAACGGGAATCGGAGAAACTTCCGAACTTCAAGAAGCACCGGCCGGTGGGCGACATCTACACCACGACGCTGAACGTCTGGCCGCAAAGCTTCGCTGAAGGTTTTCCGAATGTCGCCGACCGGTTCGAGTGGTTCGCCATCGAATACACCGGCAAGCTTTGGATCGAACGGCCCGGACTCTATCGCTTCAGCCTGCTTTCCGACGACGGCTCGCGTCTGAGCATCGACGGCAAGCAGGTCATCGATCTGGATGGCGTTCACGCCGCGATGGCGGCGAGCGGCGGCGCGCACCTCAGCCGTGGCGTCCATGACATCAAGGTCGAATATTTCCAGGGGCCGCGCTTCAACGTCGCCCTGGTGCTGGCCGTCGCGCCGCCCGGCGAGGGTTGGCGCGTGCTGAACATGGATGACTTCAAGCCGCCGGCCGGCTCGCAGGAATGGGAGAAAGGCAAGATTTCGCAAGTGCAGCCGCAAACGTTTCGCTAGACTCCCGATGACCGGCGTCTGGTCCATCGACACCGGCGAGTAGGAATAGCCTCAGAGATCGAGCTTCCGCAGCCGCAGCGCGTTGCCGATCACCGAGACCGAACTGAACGTCATCGCCAGCGCCGCGATCATCGGACTGAGTAGCACGCCGGACACCGGGTAGAGCACACCGGCCGCCAGCGGCACACCCAGCGCGTTATAGAAAAACGCGAAGAACAGATTCTGTTTGATGTTCCCCATCACGCCGTGGCTCAGGCGCCGTGCACGGACGATCCCGCGCAGATCGCCTTTGACCAGCGTGATGCCGGAACTTTCCATGGCGATATCGGTACCGGTGCCCATGGCGATGCCCACGTGCGCCGCCGCCAGCGCCGGCGCATCATTGATGCCGTCGCCGGCCATGGCGACCACGCTTCCCCGCGCGCGGTAGCGCTCCACGATGGCGGCTTTGCCGGCGGGCAGGGTCTCGGCTTCCACGTCGGCGATTCCCACCCGCCGCGCCACTTCTTCGGCCGTCTGGCGGCGGTCGCCCGTCACCATGACGACGCGCACTCCTCCGGTTTTCAACGCCGCCACGGCTTCGGCCGCTGCCGGTTTCACCGGATCCTCGACCGCGATCCACCCGGCGATCTTCCCATCGATCGCAACCGCGATGCCCGCCTCGTCCGCGGCTTTCACGCCGATCCGTTCCATCAGGCGCGCACTGCCGAGGGCGACATCCCTGCCGTCGACTTTGCCCACTACGCCGAGCCCCGGCAGCGTGCGCGCGAGGCCGGCTTTGCCGAACGCGATGCCACGCTCGCGGGCCCCTGCAATCACGGCCGCGGCCAGCGGATGCTCGCTCGCCTGTTCGAGCGCAGCCGCCATGCCGAGGACGAACGATTCCTCAAAATCTCCGGCCGCCTTCACGGATACGACGCGCGGTTTGCCTTCGGTCAGCGTGCCGGTCTTATCGACCAGCAGCGTGTCCACCCGGGCCATGGTCTCAAGCGCTTCAGCGTTGCGGATCAGAACGCCCGCCTGCGCCCCGCGGCCGGTTCCCACCAGGATCGACATGGGAGTGGCCAGTCCCAACGCACACGGGCACGCAACGATCAGGACCGAGATCGCCGCCACCAGCGCGTGAGCGAGGCGCGGCTCCGGTCCCCAAGCGGCCCAGCCGGCAAACGCCGCCACCGCAATCGCCACCACCATGGGCACAAACCACGCCGAGACGCGATCGGCCAGGCGTTGAATCGGCGCGCGGCTGCGCTGCGCCTCGGCCACCATCTGAACGATGCGGGCCAGCAAGGTCGCCGAGCCCACGCGTTCGGCCTTCATGATGAAGCTGCCCGTAGCATTGATGGTGCCTCCGGTAACCTTCGAGCCTGGACCCTTTTCCACCGGCACGGGCTCGCCGGTGACCATGGATTCGTCGATGCTGCTCGCGCCCTCGGTCACCACGCCGTCGACGGGTATCTTTTCTCCAGGCCGCACGCGCAGCAGATCGTCTGGATGCACGTTTTCCACCGGCACATCCATTTCGTTGCCCGGCCCCATCACCAGGCGCGCGGTCTTGGGGGCCAATCCCAATAACGCGCGAATGGCGTCGCCGGTCCGCTCGCGTGCGTTCAGTTCGAGTACCTGGCCGAGCAAAACCAGCGTCACAATCACCGCCGCCGCTTCGAAATAAACCGCGGGCTGGCCGCCATGTTCGCGAAACGACGCGGGAACCATGGAAGGAACCAGCACCGCCGCCAGGCTATAGAGGAACGCTGTCCCCGTGCCAATGGCGATCAGCGTGAACATGTTTGGACTGCGCGCCGCGATCGACTGCCAGCCGCGCACAAAGAACGGCCAACCGCACCAGAGCACAACCGGAGCGGCCAGGATCGCCTGCACCGGCGGGCTCCAGCGCGGAGGCCCATGTTCGAGCAGCATGCCGCCCATCGCAATCGCGAACAACGGCACGGTCAGCGCCACCGCGATTTTCAATCGGCGCCGCATGTCCTCCAATTCCGGATTCGCCCGCGTCTCAAGCGAAATCGTCTTCGGCTCCAGCGCCATGCCGCACTTCGGACAACTGCCCGGCCCCATCTGCGACACCTCAGGATCCATGGGGCAGATGTACTCGACATCCTTGGCGCCTTCGGGCTCCGGCTTCACGGGAGCGAGGTAGCGGCGTGGGTCGACCTTGAACTTCGCCACGCAACCGGTGGAGCAGAAGTGATAAGTCACGCCCTCGTGTTCATGCGATCCGGCGGCATGCGGCGGATACACGTTCATGTGGCAGACCGGATCTTTTGCCAGAACCGCGCCTTCCGGAACAGGCGGCCTGGCCTTCGGCTGGTTGACGATCTGAAAGGGATTCGGGTTCATCGATCACTCACTGGTATAGATGATCCGTCCATCGAATAAGGTCCAAACCGGGCGCGTCTGGTGAAGGCGCATCGGATCGGTCTTGAAAAGATCCTGCGACCAGACGACGGCATCGGCCAGCATGCCCGGCTTAATCTGCCCTTTCACGGCTTCCTCAAACGAGGCGTAAGCAGCCGAAGAAGTGTAGGCTCGTAACGCGGTTTCGAGACTCACGCGCTGCGCCGGGATCCAGCCGCCCTCTGGCTTGCCGTCGATGGTCCGCCGGTTCACTGCGTTGTGCACGCCGCGGATCGGGCTGACGGAGATCGACGCGGGCCAGTCGCTTGAAAAGATCAGCCGTCCACCGGCCTGTTCCACCGCGCGCCAGGCGAACGCCAGCGGCAGCCGTGCTTCGCCCACGGCTTCGCTCCACACCGCGACGCCCGAAGGATCGGCGTGAATCGGCTGCATGGAAGCGATGACTCCCTCGCGCGCGAATCGCGGCAGATCGTCGGGACTGACCGTCTCGATATGCTCAATCCGGTGGCGTCCCTGCGTTTTGTTGCGCCGGGCGGCGTTGCGATACGCATCGAGGGTGAGGCGCACGCCGCGGTCCCCGATGGCATGTGTGTAGATTTGAATGCCACGCGCGTCCAGCGCGTTCACCATCGCCTGAAACTCCGGCTGAGACCACGCCGGTTCCCCCACCGCGTCGCGCCGGTCCGCATAGGGAGCCAGCATCGCCGCCGTATAGGATTCAATCACGCCGTCGATCATCAGCTTCACCGAGCGCACCGCCAGCATGGGACCGGCATACTTCGCTTTGAGCGCCGCCACCTGGGCCGCGCGTTCGAGCGGCGCTCCCGGCGATACGGAGATGGCGATGGACGTGCGCACCGTCAATTCCCCCCGGGCTAGCAGCTCCCGATAAAGCGATACTTCCTCTTCATCCCCCGACGCATTCTGTATCGAAGTAAGCCCCAGCGAAGCCGCCAGCTTCAAACCGCGCCGGATCGCCTCGAGCTTCTCCGCCCGGCCTGGCTGTGGAACCTTGCGCCGCACCAGCGACTGCGCGTTTTCCTTGAGGCTGCCGGTTGGCTCACCGGTCTTTGCGTCCTTCACAATTTCGCCAAATCCGCTGAACCGGGTGGCGCGGTTGATGTCGGCGCGTTCCAGCGCTTTTGAATTCGCCCATCCCGTGTGCCCGTCATAGGCGATGAGGTAGACCGGCCGGTCCTTCACCACGGCATCCAGGTCTTCCTTGCGCGGCAGGCGCTGGCCGGGAATGCAGAAGTATTCCCAGCCGCGTCCGGTGATCCACTCCTTCTCCGGGTGCGCCTTGGCGTATTCCGCCACCTTGCCTTGCATGCCTTCGAGCGTGCAGACGCCGGTAAGGTCGATGTTCTCAAGCCCGAGCGATCCGCTCAGAAAATGAATGTGAGCGTCGTTGAGGCCGGGCGTCACCAGCCGCCCTTGCGCGTCGAGCAGGCGTGTACCCGGCGGCGTGCGGCTCCGGATTTCCGCGGTCGTTCCCACCGCGGCGATCCTGTTGCCTTCGATTCGCATGGCCTCGACCCAGGGCCGGGCGGGATCGGCCGTCCAGATGCGTGCGTTCACGATGGCCAGATCGGCGGCGGCGAGATTCCACGCAATCGCGATCAGCGGTAACAGGCGGCACCCCCTCAAGCGGCTATCGGACCTCTAAGTCTTAAATTTCGAACGGGATCGCGGCGGCCCTCGCGACGACTTGTCTATTTGGCGAACATCTTCCTCATTTTCAACCAATTACAGTTCATTCATTTTGACGGCGATCGCAACCTTTCCGTGGCCGCGCGCATCCATGGGAGTGAACGAGGAACGGTCCGAAGGGTGCGAGCGAACCTGTAAGCGCCACCTGCCTTCTCCCCGAGTTTGCAGCGTTCGGATCGTAAGGGATCATTTTTCGGCATTGGCTGGACTCCCTCTTCTTTGTGCCGCCAATGCATCGACCCCGCCGAGGCTGGTAACTGGCGGCCGGCCTCGGCGGTTTTTTCGTTCTCACTTCTCAAATAGCGCGGCGGCTTTTTCGGCCTGCGCGAAAAAGGCTTCGCGCCGCGCGGGCGTCGAAAAGACGAGCGGACCCTGGCGGAAGAAGTCCACCTGTTGCCGCCATTCCCGCGCCAGCGCGGCGCGCGCTTCGGCGATCCTGACCGTACCTTCATAGACGGGATTGGTGTGCGCCTGCATGTCCGGCTCACCGTCGAGTTTCCGGCCCACGGCGCGCGCCGCGGCCCACCAGGCACCGGATGACGGCAGCTTCCCTTCCACCGAAAGCTCCATGGCGTTGCCATCGCCCATCTTCGAGGCCGCGACTTCGCCGTTGATGACGATCTCCACATTTTCGAGCGGCCGGAAGAATCGCGCCGACGCCCTGGCGGTGCCTGTGCGGCGGTCTACCGCGAGTTCGAGCAATGGACCGTTGGTCACCACCACTTCGCCCCGCCGCACGCCTTGCGCCCATGCTTCGTAGGCCGATGCGCCTGCCTGGGCGCGAACCAGGGTCCGCTCCGGCCCGAGCAGCGGGACGTAGCGCGGCCACGCTTTGGCGCGGCTGAGCGGGACGGGAAAATCGCTGCCCGCGATGCCCGTCACGCGCAATCCGGCATTCAAAAGCCGGTACCATTCCTGCTTCTTCAACACGCCGAACTGAAAGACTTCAATGAAGTCGATGCCGCCGAGCGCGAGGTCCATCAGTTGCGTGGAATGGGGCGTGGAGCCGTTGAAGTGCGCATAGCCCACCATCGCGCCCAGAGCGCGCCCGCGATCGAACAACAGCGCCGGGTAGTCGTCGGTCAGCGGGCTGTTGGCGTACATCGCGCCCAGACTCAACGGGCGCAGCATCTCGCGGCCGCCCAGCAGATTAACGTGGCCGAAGAACTCGCTGCGCGATTCGTGGCCCGAACGGATGGAGTAGCCGCCGCGGCGGGCCTCGGCGCCGGGTCCAAATCCGTATTGCGCCGCCGCATCCATCTGCCTCTGCAACTGCAGGAAATTGCCGACACTCAAATCTTCGGCCGCCAGCCAGTCGAGAAACACGGGATCCTCGTCGCGCGCCCGCACCAGGTGAATATGATCGTCGGCCGAAAGCCACTGGCGCCCTTGACCGCCGGTCCAGTCCTCCAGCTTCAGCGGCACACGCAGAGTTTCGCCTGCCTTCAGTTCGAACTCGGCCGAGTAGGGTTTGTAGAACAGACCGCGGTAGGCCTCCACGCGATACTTGCCCGCGGGCAGATCGTAGCTCCCTTTTCCTTTGAGCAGCAGAAAGTGCGAGGTATCGGCGCACGTCACTTCGAGCGTGGCCGGATCGGGTGCGTTGCGCCATAGCCGCTCGCGATAGAACAGGTCTACCCGCAGCGGCAGCATCGCCTGTACCGGACTGAGCCGGAATGGCCGGCCGTCCTTGAACAGGTAAACGCGCGCGGGCATGCGCGGCTCCACTTCCAGTTCCAGATGCGCGGCCAGCGATGGGTCGCCCGAGCCGCGGAACTGGGCCCATCCCACGGCCAGGGCGAACAGCGCGGCCAGGAACGATCGCTTCATTTGGAGTCCCCCGGTTTCCGCAGCGTCAGGCTCTCACGATAGTCCTGCCAGTTGGAAACCACAACGTAGAGCCCGAATCCGAGCGCGCCGAGGGCCAGGATCGCCACGATGGATACGGCCGTGTAGTGGAGCCATTCGAAATGCCCCCGGCCCAGGAAGAACCAGCTTTCGAACTCGCGTCCGAAATTCATGCCGAAGAATCCCGTCAACACCGCGCCCGCACCGAAGATGAGGCTCAGCATAGCCAACCGGTTGACCGCTTCCGTGTTCCGGAACTGGTAATAATTGTGCAGAGATGCGTTGAGTTTCTCAACCTCTTCTTCAATTTCGTGCTTGATCGTGTCGGTACGATACTCGCGGCACATCAACATGAAGTGGTCGATCTCTTCTTCCTTGTTTGCCAGCTCGTCGAAGTACCAGTAATTGGCGAAGTGGAGGAACTCGGCCCGCAGGTCGTTGGCCAGCCGGATGTTCTCGATATTCAACCGCCCGTCCTGCTGGTCGATGTAGAGAACCTTGGAAACATGCGCCGTCCATTCGGAAAAAAACAACAGGGTGGCGCGATAAAACAGGGCTACCATCGCCATCAGGTAATAACGGCCGGTGAACATCCGGTGGATGAGAAAGCCTTCGGCGAGGTCGTGTTCGTCGCAGTTGAAATTGCCCAGGCAAATGGTGGCCTGGCTGAACCCGGTGGCGCCGTAGAAGGTTCCCTGGTGCGACCAGCGGCGGTAGATCTGCTGGTCCATCTTGGCGCGAATGAAGGTGCGGTCGTAGCGATAGTCCGATCCGGCGCGATCGACGTAGAGCACGCGGCTGAACAGAATCTCGTAGTCTTCGCTGGCGACGTAGTCGGCGGGAACGGTGGCCGGGTCGATGGCCATGTAGGTATGGACGATCATGCGCTCGTCGAGCATGGGCTCGAACTCATCCTGATCGTAGTCGAGGAAGTAAAGCAGCGACGTGATGGTGCTGCTCAGCGGAGGCAAAAAGCCGTTCATGCCGCCGCAGTTCTCAAATCGCTCCTGGGCGACCACTTCCTCCTTTCCGTCGCGCTCCAGGATCAGCGCCAGGCGCGAGGGGAACCGGCCTTCGCGGATCTGGCGGCTCGACGAAGGGTAGACCTTGCGCATCGACTCGTTGATCCACAGCGCCTGCTCGCAGCCGATGCCGTAGCTTTCCGCGCCGATGCTCAAGATACCGATTCCGTTGGCGAACAGAAAGAGCCGCAGGTCGGTCACTTCGATGCGCGCGGAGCGGCCCTTTTTGTCTTCGGCCTCGTACCACAGACGCCGGCCCTCCAGAGGAATGCTGAACACGCGCAGCAGGCTTTCCTGCGACCCGTCGGCGCCGGAAGTATCGAAGAAGACGCGCCGCACCACGGGATGGAAAAACACCATGTCCTGGTAGGCAGGCGAGTCCATATCGAAGCTGGTGTAGGCCGCGCGCCGCCAGGAACCCAATTTGGCCGTGACGGCACCCGCCGCCGCCGAATGATGTTCGGCCACCCAGGCCTCGACGCCATCGATGAAGAACTGGCCGCCGGCCCAGGACATTCCGTGATGTTCCATCACCGCTTTCTTGTCCACCGAAAACGGAAACAGGAAATACGTGTGTTGGTGCAGGACACCGGCTGCCATTGCGAAGAACGATTATAGCCTCGCCGCCCCAAGGTATTCTGAAGAGATAATGAAACTCGGTATCGATTTCGGTACAACGCGGATTGTGGTGGCCGCGGTGGACCGGGGAAATTATCCCGTTCTGACGTTTGAAACGCGCGATGGCGGCAACGAAGAGTGGTTTCCGCCCCTGATCGCGTTTGGCGGCACTGAACGGGTTTACGGTTGGGAAGCCTATGCGGCTCAGGCGGACGCGGAGTGGACCGTGGTGCGGTCCCTAAAGCGCCTGCTGGAGGATGCCGGTCCCAACACCAGCCTTGAAGTTGCTGGACAATCCTATGTCCTGATGGATCTGCTCACCGGGCTTTTGAAGGCGCTGAAGCAGGCCATCGTCGAACGGTCGAGCCTGCCCGGCGGGCGGCCGGCTGTGCTCGAAGCGATGCTCGGCGTTCCGGCCAACGCCAATACCAACCAGCGGTTTCTGACCGCCGAAGCCTTCCGGCTGGCGGGCTTCGACGTATTGGGCATCCTCAATGAACCGTCGGCGGCCAGCATCGAATTCGCCCACCGCAATCGCGAATCGCTCGAAGCACGGAACATGCTGCTGGTCTACGATCTGGGTGGCGGTACTTTCGACGCTTCGCTGGTCGAACACAGCGACCGGACACACTCGGTGATCGCAAGCGAAGGCATCTCCACGCTCGGCGGCGACGATTTCGATCAGACGCTGGCCGAACAGGCGCTTGAGGAAGCCGGGCTTTCGCTCTATCAATTGACGCAGGCCGAAGCGTTCCGGCTGGTGGAAGAGTGCCGTGTGCGCAAGGAATCGCTGCATCCCAATACGCGCAAAATGATCGTCGATCTCGGCACGGTGCGGGAAGGACTGCCCATCGTTTCCGTCCCGGTGACCGCGTTCAACGACCGGGCGGCCGGCTTCGTCGATGAATCGATCCGCGTGGTGAACGACCTGCTGGAGCGCAACGGCTCGCCGGCGATCGACGCGCTGTATCTTACCGGCGGAGGCAGCACGCTGCCCATGGTCGCCAAACGTGTGAAGGAGACCTTCGGCCGCAAAGTGCAGCGGTCGGCCTATACCCGGTCGGCCACCGCCATCGGCCTGGCGATTCAGGCCGACACTACCGCCGGCTATGTTCTGCGGGACCGGTTCACCCGCCACTTCGGTGTATGGCGCGAAGGGGATTCGGGCTCACGCGTCGTCTTCGACGTGCTGTTTGCCAAGGGATTGCCGCTGCCCGGCCCCGGCGACCCGCCCGTCGAAATCACCCGGCGCTACGTTGCGGTCCACAACATCGGGCACTTCCGCTATCTGGAGGCGAGCCATATCGCCGATTCCACGCGGCCCTACGGCGACATCACGCTCTGGGACGAGATTCAATTTCCCTTCGACCCGGCGTTTGCCAAACAGGAGAGCCTGAACCTGATCGCGGTGGAGCATGTGCCCGCCGCCGCGCAGCAGGTGATCGAGGAAAGCTACCAGTGCGACTCCGGCGGCGCGGTGAGCGTGGCCATTCGAAATCTCACCAGCGGTTATGAGCGGGCGTATCCGCTTGGCCGCTGGAGCGTGCGCACGCCGGCCGTTTCGCCCACGCCCAAGAAAAAGTCCGGCAAGAAAAAAGCATCGGCATGAGCAGCCTTCTGAAGCCCTCTCTCAACTGGCTTCTGGTGTTTGTGCCGGCGGCGATCTGGCTCGAACACTTCCGGCCCGATGCGCATACCTTCATCTTCGGCGCGGCGTGCCTGGCCATCATTCCTCTGGCGGGATGGCTGGGCCACGCCACCGAGCATTTGGCGGCACGCACCAATGAGACGCTGGGCGGGCTGCTGAACGCGACGTTCGGCAACGCGGCCGAACTCATTCTCGCTCTCATCGCGTTGCAGAAGGGACTGCACGATGTGGTGAAGGCTTCGCTGACCGGCTCCATCATCGGCAACATTCTACTGGTGCTCGGCGCTTCCTGCCTGGCCGGTGGCTTCAAGTTCAAAATTCTGCGTTTCAATGCCGCGGGCGCAAGGTCGCAGGCCACCATGATGACGCTCGCCGCCATCGCCCTAGTCGCGCCGGCGATCTTTCACTACCTGGCGGCGGCCGGCCGCGACGGAGCGCTCACCGGCGATCTGGCGCGTAAGGAAGCCGGCCTCAGTCTGGAAATCGCCATCGTGCTCATCCTCACCTACGCCGCGAGCCTGCTGTTCTCGCTCATCACGCATCGCCAGTTATTTGAAAGCGCGGTGGTGGAGGGCGAAGAGGGCCACGAGGCTCACTGGAGCACCGGCCGGTCGATCGGCGTGCTGGTAGCGGCGACGGCGTTCATCGCCTGGATGAGCGAGGTGCTGGTAGGCTCGGTGGAACAGGCCGCGCACGCCTTCGGCATGACCAGCATTTTCATCGGCGTGATCGTGGTCGCCATCGTCGGCAACGCCGCCGAACACAGCTCCGCCATCCTCATGGCGATGAAGAACCGCATGGATCTCAGCCTCGGCATCGCCATGGGATCGAGCCTGCAGATCGCGCTGTTCGTCGCCCCGGTGCTGGTTCTGGCCAGCTACTTCATCGGCCCCAAGCCGATGGATCTGGTCTTTACTCCGGCCGAAGTCGCGGCCGTGGTGCTGTCGGTGATCATCACCGAGCAGATCGCCGGCGACGGCGAATCGCATTGGCTCGAAGGCCTTCAACTGCTCGCCGTATACGTGATCCTGGGAATGCTGTTCTACTTCCTGCCGGAGCCTATTTCGCGTTGATGGGTTCAGGCTCGGCCGAGCCGTCGTGGCGCGAGTCGGCCGCCCCGTAGTTCACCTTGTTCCGCGCATCGTGCAGCACGGCGGCGCCGCGCCCCATCATCGACGTGTGCTCGCGGGTGATCTTGATCTGGTGGCCGCGTTCGGAAAGCGCCTGCAGCGTGGCCAGCGGCACGCGCGATTCGATGGTGACGTCGCAACCGGTGGCATTGCGCTTGGTGAAGCGCGCGGTCTCGATCGCCTCCTGTATGTTCATGCCGTAGTCGGCGATGTGGGAAACGAATTGCGCGTGGGCCAGCGGCTGGTTCGGTCCGCCCATGATGCCGAAGCCGATCCGCTGATCGCCTTTCTGCATGAAGGCGGGAATGATGGTGTGAAACGGCCGCTTGCGTGGCGCCAGCAGATTGGGATGCTTGGGGTCGAGCGTGAAGCCGCTGCCCCGGTTGTGCAGCAGGAAGCCCATCTTCTCCACACCGACGCCGGAACCGAAACCGGCCGAGACGCTTTGAATCACCGAGGCGATATTGCCGTCCTTGTCGACGGCGGTGAGATAGGTGGTGTCGCTCGCCACCGGATCGCCGGCCGGCACCTTGCAATTGGCCTGCTTGGGATCGATGCGGGCGGCTCGCTTGCGGGCGAAATCGCGGGACAGCAGCGCCGGCACGGGCACCGGCGCGAACTTCGGATCGGCGTTGTAGGCATAGAGATCGGAATAGGCGAGCTTCATCGACTCGATCTTCTTATGCATCTCGGCCGCGCTATGAGGACCGGCGGGCGACGCGTCCGAGGCCGCGTTCATGATGTTCAACATCTCAAGCGCCGCCATGCCCTGCCCGTTGGGCGGCAGTTCGTAGACACGCCAGCCGCGATACTCGGTCGAGATCGGCTCCACCCACTCCACCGTGAAACTGGCCAGATCGTCGAGCGTCATCGTGCCGCCGAGCCTGGTGGAAGTCTCGACGATGGCGCGCGCGATCTCGCCTTTGTAGAAATCGCGCGCGTCGCCGGCAATCAGCCGCATCGCGCGGCCCATGTCCGGGTTGCGGAACACCTCGCCCACGGCGGGCGCCTTGCCTCCGGGCAGGTAAAGCCGTGCGGCTTCGGGTGTCACGTTGAGACGCCGGTGGCCGTTCTTCCAGGAATCGGCGATCACTTCGGTGACCGGGAATCCCTTCTCGGCGAAATGAATCGACGCGCCGAAGAGATCGTCCCATGCGGTTCGTCCAAACTTTTCGTGCAGCCGCTTCCAGCCTTCCACGGCACCGGGCACGGTAACCGAGTGCACGCCGTCGGGCGGCATCGTCTTGATACCCTTGGCCGCCAGAACCGCCGGACTCAAGCCCTTCGGCGCCCAACCCGAGGCGTTCAACCCATGCAGCTTACCGGTCTTGGCTTCCCAGTAGAGAACGAACAGATCGCCGCCGATGCCGCACATCATGGGCTCCACTACGCCAAGCACCGCGTTGGCGGCAATGGCGGCGTCCACGGCCGAACCGCCGCGCGCCAGAATTTGCGCACCCGCCTGCGAGGCCAGAGTCTGCGACGTGCTGACGATGCCCTGCTGGCTGATGACCATTGAACGGCCATAGGAGCGTCCCTGGCTCCAAAGTTGCGAAACGAACCCAAGAGTGAACGACAGCAACACCCGGGCGAAAATCATATCCCGCCATCATATACGGTTACGCTCAGGATTCGCGGCGAGGGTGGCCCACCCATTTCTCCACCACCTGCGCCAGCGCGGTGGCCGAAAGAGGCTTGGTCAGGTAATCGTCCATGCCGCCGGCAAGGCACCGCTGACGGTCGCCATCCATGGCCGATGCGGTGAGCGCGATGACCGGCGTATGGCGGTTGCCGCCCTCACGGCCGCGAATGACACCGGTGGCGGTGAGCCCGTCCATTTCGGGCATTTGCACATCCATCAGAATGATGTCGAAGGGCAGCGTGGCCGTCGCCTCGCACGCCTCGCGCCCGTTGTGGGCGACGTGGACTTCATGGCCCAGCTTCTGCAGCAGCCGCACCGCCACCATGCGGTTCACGTCGTTGTCTTCCACAATCAGCACCTTGCCGCGGTTGCGGCTGGCCTCGATGGCGGGCTTCAACGTGGCCGCGGGCGGCTGGCCGGGCGGAAACGGAACCGAGATCCAGAACTTCGATCCCCGGCCCGGCTCGCTCTCAAGCCCGATGACGCCGTGCATCATGTGGACGAGTTTCTTCGAAATCGCCAGGCCGAGTCCGGTGCCGCCATATTCGCGAGTGGACGCGCTATCGGCCTGCGTGAAGGGCTGGAAAAGCTTGGCGGTGTCTTCCTTGGCGATTCCGATGCCTGTATCGGTCACCGAAATCTTCACCCATTGCCGGCCTTCTTCCGCCAGTTCCTGTTCGGCGCGGACCTCGACATGGCCGTGATGGGTGAACTTAACGGCGTTGCCCACCAGGTTCATCAAGACCTGCCGCACACGGTCGCGATCGCCGCGTACATAGCGTGGCGTGGGCTCCTCCCAACGGAGCCGCAGCGCGACATCCTTGGCCGACGCCTTGGAATTGAGCAGCGCCACCACGCCCTGCACCGTCGCCAGCAGATCGAAATCCGCCTCCTGCATGGGCATGCGTCCGGCTTCCATCTTCGAAAAGTCGAGGATGTCGTTCAACACCGTCAGCAGGCTGGCGGCGCTGTTCTGGATGGTATCGACCATCTCCCGCTGCTGCCCGTCGAGCCTGGTATCGGCCAGCAGCGTGGCCATGCCCATGACGCCGTTCATGGGCGTTCGAATCTCATGGCTGATGTTGGCCATCACTTCCGACTTGGCTTCGCTGGCGTTTTGCGCCTCGGTACGCTCCTGCCGGGCGCGCCTGACCTGCGCCAGCGCGGCGAGCAAGGCCAGCGCCAGTACACCCGTCCCGATGCGGTGAATGTTGGAGAGCCGCTTCTCGTCGAGCACGGCGGTGATGGCCTCCACTTCGCTCGGCGGATCGTGAAACCACTGGCGGTGGAGCCGCGCCAGCGTGCCGTCGGACCACAGTTTCTCGAGTTCGTCGCGCAGGGAATCGGCCACCTGCCGCTTATCTTCGACGGCGGCCAGGCCGACAGGAACGAAAAGGCCGTCCACCGGAATGCGGATCAGCGGCATGGCGCCGCACCCGGCCGGACGGTGGATCAACACGCTTTCGGCGACGCGATGTTCGAGCAGAGCGGCATCGGCTTCCCCATCGCAAACGGCGGCGGTGGCGGCATCGCGCCCGTCGTAGGCCACCATGCGATAGCCCTTCAGTTGCTCGCCCGCATGATCGGCCACGCCTGTGCGCGTGTCGTAGGCGACCGTTTGGAAACGCTCCTGCCGCGGAGCGTGGCGGCCTTCGCTCGCCGGAGCGAGCAGCGTAAAATTCTGATGCATCCACGGCTGGGTGACATACACGCCTTGCAACTTGCCGGAAGCGATCGCCAGGCGAGGCCACAAATCGACCTTCCGTTCCCGGAACGCCACTTCCGGGCCGCCTTCCACCTGCACCCATTCCAGGCGAATCTTGCGGCGCATGGCCGCTTCGTCGATCGAATCGAAGACGAAACCCTCGGGCGTGCCATCGGGACTGCGCGTGTAGTAGGGGAAGGCTTCGTTATAGCCGATGCGATACACGTCGCCTGAAGCGGGTTCGGTCCCACCCGGCCGCCACGACGATACCAGTCCAAGGATCGCTGCCAGGGCAGCGCCAATCGCCACGGTGCGCCGGTGGAGGGAGAAGGCCACTCGATGGGCTATCGGGAGGATCCGCCGAAGTCTGTATACGGCCGTATCGCGATTGATTCACGAATGCCAGGGGTACTCCCCCAGCACCTGCTGGGCGGCCAGAGCGGTGGCGGCGTGGATCCGGACGGTATCGGAAAGCTGGCGCGCGTAGCCTCCGGCGAGGGTTACCACCACCGGGATACGGCGTTCGAGGGCGGATTGCATGACCAGCAGATCCCGTTCCCGCAAGCCGTCCATGGTGAGGTTGAGGCCGCCGAGTTGATCGTCGAGGTAGGGGTCGGCTCCGGCGACGTAGAAAAGGATGTCGGGCCGGAAGGCGGGCACGGCGATCTCACAAGCTTCGCGAAGGCGCCGCAAGTAGTCGTCGTCGCCGGTGCCATCGGGCAGGTGGATGTCGAGCGTAGAGGGCGGCTTGACCTCGGGATAGTTATGGAGTTGGTGAATGGATAGAGTGAACACCCTAGGGTCGCCCGAGAACAGGGCCGCGGTGCCGTTGCCATGGTGTACATCGCAGTCGATGACCATGGCGGTGCGGATGCGGCTTTCGTGTTGCAGCTTGCGGATGGCGATGGCGATATCGTGCACGGCGCAAAAGCCTTCCCCATGGCCGTGGAAGGCGTGATGAAACCCTCCGCCGATGTTGAAAGCCGCGCCATGTTCCAGCGCCAGCCGCGCGGCCAGCACCGTCCCGCCCGCCGCCAGCCAAAAGGCCTCGACGATGCGGCGCGAATACGGAATCTCGAGCGTCAGGATGTCGGTGTAGGTCAGCGTGCCCCGGCGCAGCTTCTGAACCCATTCGGCGGAGTGGACCAGCAGGATGTCGGCATCGGTGGCGGGCTCCGGCGCATGGATCTGGCCGGGCCTCACGATGCCGCTACTGAGCAGTTCCGCGCGCACCAGCTTGTATTTCTGCGACGGGAACACGTGGTCGCCGAACTGCAGGTCGTAGCCGTCGTGATAAACCAGCGGGAGGCGCGGCACGGCTCAACCGGCCTGCAGCGCGGTGAGGATGGCCACGCTGTAGATATCTTTTTCCGAGCAGCCGCGCGACAGATCGTTGGCGGGCTTGGCGAGCCCTTGCAGGAACGGGCCGATGGCCGCCGCGCCGCCCAGCCGCTCCACCAGCTTGTAGGCGATGTTGGCGGACATGAGATCGGGAAAGATCAGGGTATTGGCGCGGCCGGCCACGGTGGAACCGGGCGCCTTCGACCGGCCGATGGCTTCGACCAGCGCGGCGTCGGCCTGCAGCTCCCCATCGGCGTGCAGCGTGGGCGCGCGTTCCCGCACGATACGCACCGCCTCGGCCACCTCGTCGATTCGCTTGCCTTTGCCGCTTCCCTTTGTCGAATAGGAAAGCAGCGCCACGATGGGTTCGGCATCGAGCATCGACCGGACCGAGCCGGCAGTGGCGATGGCGATCTCGGCCAGCTCCACCGGCGTTGGCTCCACCACCACGGCGCAATCGGCGAAGGCGAAAAGACCCTGGCAGCCGGCGGTGGCATCGGGCACGGCCATGAGGAAGACGCTCGAAACGGTCTTGACGCTGGGCGCGGGTCCGATGGCGTGCAGGGCGGCGCGCACGGTTTCCGCGGTGGTGTTGGCGGCGCCGCCGACGAATCCTTCGGCGTCGCCCGACGCGACCATCAGCGCCGAGTAATAGAGAGGCTTCCGGGCGATCTCACCGGCTTCGACTTCCGTCACGCCTTTGGCGCGGCGCCGCTCATGGTAGAGCCGCGCATAGGCGGCGAATTTCGGACAGGTGGCGGGATCGGCGAACTTCACGCCAGGCGGCGGCGAGGCTGGCGGTTTGCCGCAAAGCACGGGTTGGACCAAACCCTCCGCGGCGAGCCGCGCGGCGGCGCCCAGCACTCTCGGGTCCGCGCCCTCGGGGAACACGATGCGGCGGCGCGGCGCCAGTTGCCGGAGCCGTTCTTTCTGCCTGTTCAGGAAGGCGGCGGCAGTCTGAGGAATCGCCATGTCGAGTCTTCATTGTAGCCACCGGTTGCTGACTTTTCTGAGGTGTTGAGGCTATAATCGCCCTTCAGGGTTTTACCCGTCACAACTATGCGAAAGAAAGTTACTGTTGTAGGCGCCGGCAATGTCGGCGCCAATTGCGCCCTCCGCATCGCGGGCAAAGAGCTGGCCGATGTCGTGATGGTGGACATCGCCGAGGGCGTGCCCCAGGGAAAAGGGTTGGACATCCTGCAGTCGGGCCCGGTGGAAGGCTACGACGTGATGGTGACCGGCGCCAACGACTACGAGCCGACGGCCAATTCCGATATCGTCATCATCACGGCCGGGTTCCCGCGCAAGCCGGGCATGAGCCGCGACGATCTTCTGCTGGCCAATTACGAAATCGTGAAGACGGCCACCGAACAGTCGGCCAAATATTCCCCCAACGCGATTCTCATCCTGGTCACCAATCCGCTCGATGCGATGTGCTGGACGGCGCACAAAGTCTCGGGATTCTCGCGCAACCGTGTCATCGGGATGGCGGGGGTGCTCGATACGGCGCGCTATCGTACGTTCCTCGGCATGGAGCTTGGTGTGTCGATCGAGAATATCGCGGCCATGGTGCTGGGCGGCCACGGCGACACGATGGTACCCCTGGTGCGGTTTACCAACGTCTCCGGCATTCCGATCACCGAATTGCTGCCCAAGGAGCGCATCGATTCCATCGTGCAGCGCACCCGCGACGGCGGCGCCGAGATCGTGAAGTATCTCAAAACCGGTTCGGCCTACTACGCCCCATCGGCGGGCGCGGTGGAGATGGCCGAGTCGATCCTGAAAGACAAGAAGAAGGTACTGCCGTGCGCCGCCTACCTGGACGGTGAATACGGTTATAAGGACCTGTTCGTGGGTGTGCCCTGCAAGCTGGGGTCGATGGGCATCGAGAAGATTTACGAGATTCAGCTCACGGCCGAAGAGAAGGTCCAGCTCGATAAGAGCTCCGCCGCGGTGCAGGAACTGGTCGACGTTCTGAAAAAGAAAATGGCTTCCTGACCCAGGTTCGGGAAGGCCGCCGGAGGAGAAGATGACTGAGGATACCGTAAGAATCGTAGCCGGAATCCTGATGGTGGTCGTGGTGGCGATCATCATCATGCGGCGTAAAGGCAAGAAGAAGAGCACCGCCCAGGACGATTTTTAAACACGGCAGCGGATGGCGGTAAAAAAGAAGTCCAGCGGCCAATCCGCTTCCATCGCGATCGAGGATCCGGCGGCGCACGAGCCCAAGCTCGACCCGAGGCACTGCAAGTTCCGGCTCCGTCTGGCGCCATCGGCCATCCACCGGTGGGGTGTCTACGCCGAGGAGCGAATTCCACCGTATCGCAAGATCATTGAATACACCGGCGAGCGCATCAGCCGGCGGGAAGCAAAACGGCGCGGCGAGCGCCGCCTCCACTACCTGTTCACGCTCGACAGCTATTGGACCATCGACGGCGCCGTGGGCGGCAGCGGTGCGGAATTCATCAACCACTGCTGCGAGCCGAACGTGCAGTCCCAGGTCGTCAAGGGCCACATCCTATACAAGAGCATGCGATGGATCGAAAAGGGTGAGGAACTGACGGTCGATTACCATTTCCCCCACGACGTCGAGAAAGTGCCATGCGCCTGCGGCGCGAGTGCCTGCCGCGGGACGATCAACCTGAAAGACTAGCCGCGCTGGCGAATGGCATCGGCCGCGATCTCGGCGATGTCCTTGAGCGCGGGTGGCGTTTGAGAAACAGCTGCCAGCGCATCGCGAAACATGGTGTTGCAGAACGGGCAGGCCGCGCCGACCACTTCGGCGCCCGTCTCCACCAGTTCCCTGGCGCGGGTGACGTTGACGCGCGCGCCCTCTTCCTCGCCGAGAAAGGCCAGCCCGCCTCCGGCTCCGCAGCAGAAGGAACGTTCGCGGGCACGGGGAGGATCGATCACCATTCCGCCGAGCCGAGCCACTTCCCTGGGCGCGTCGTAAACGCCACGATACCGGCCGAGATAGCAGGGGTCGTGGAAAACGATCTTTTTGTAATCCTCGCCGCGCGGCAGACGATCGATGTGACGGGCGAGAAATTCGCTGTGATGCTCAATTTCGACCGAGGCGCCAAATTCCTTGTAGTCTTCGCCCAGCGTCCGGACACAATGCGGGCAGATGGAGAGCACCTTCGTGACTTTGTTGGCCTTCAGGTTTTCCAGGTTCGTTTCCGCCAGTTGGCTGAAGTTGAGGTCGTTGCCCAGGCGGCGGGCCGCGTCGCCGGTGCAGCGCTCTTTCCTGAGCACGCCATAGCTTGACCCAAGATGCCGCAGCACTTCCGTCAATGCCGCGATAATCTCCCTGCCACGTGGATCGAAGGCGCCCATGCAGCCGAGCCAGAGGCAATATTCCTGGGTGCCGTCGTAGATGGGAAACTGCTGTTTGGTGACGAACTTCTCGCGCTCGGTTTGCGAGAATCCCATCGGATTGCCGTTCCGTTCCAGGTTGAGGAACAGCTTGGTGCCGTAGTCGTCCTCCCACTTGCCGGTATTGGTCGCGCCGCGGCGCAATCCGATGATCAACGGCAGATGCTGCACACCCACCGGACATTGATATTCACACGCGCCACAGGTCGTACACTGAAACGCCGCCTGCTGCGACAAATGCTTCCCTAGCAGCGGATCCTCCGAACCCGGACCCTGGTCGCGCAGGAAGGCTCGCACACCCAGAATCATCTCTTTCGGGTTCAGTTCCTTGCCGGTGTTGTTGGCCGGGCAGTGTTCGGTGCAGCGGCCGCACTCGACGCAAGAGAATGCCTGTAGCGCCAGGACCTTGGTGAGATCCTTGCCGGTGTCGAGTCCGAAATCCTCGTCGCCCTTGAGCGGTGGAATCTGGCTGAAGCCGTCGCGCTTGAAGAACACCGCGGCCGGGCTGAGGATCAGGTGCATGTGCTTGGTGTGCGGAATCAAAGGTAGAAACACCAGCAGAGCCGCCGTATGCAGCCACCATACGATCCGGCCCGCCCCGCCATGGATCAGGTAATCGGCCAGGTAGGTGGCCATCAGTGTGAAGATCAGCAGCGCGATGAAGCCCGATTCCCAGTTCACGTTGCCCAGCCATCGTGGCTGCACGACGAAACGGCGGAAGGCGAGCATCGAAATCGAGGCCGCCACCGCCACGCCGAAAGCGGCTGCCAGAGCGAAGTAGACGCGGCCAAAGAAGCCTTCCGGGGAGATCAATTCGAGTCCGAAACCGAGCGCGAAATGGTTCAGCGTCACCAGGGCGAAGGCACAGAAGCCCCAAAAGACGAAGGCGTGCGCCAGACCCGGCAGCGGCCGTTCCCGGATGACTTTGCCCTGCAGCAGCACTTCCCACACGAAGCGGCGCACGCGCGTGCTCCAGTCGCGGATGCGGCCCATCACCCCGGAGCCGAAGCTCTCATCGTCCTTGGTGGCCTGAATGATTTTCACCACCGCGCCGAAGCGCTGCCAGAAGGCGTATCCGGAGGCAGCCATCGACGCGGCTAGCAGAATCCGTTCGATCGCGGTCAATTGCACCATCGAAACACCCGATGGTACCATGCGCCGCTTCGGTACAATCGAGGTAGGGGGGAACTCTACAACTTTGCGTTTTTTGGTTTCGGGAGCCGCGGGTTTCGTGGGCTCACACGTATGCGACCGCATTCTGGCCGATGGCAACGAAGTGGTGGCGGTGGACAATCTGATCACCGGGTCGGCGAAGAACATCAAGCACCTGGAGGGCAAGTCCGGGTTTCAGTTCATCGAACACGACATGACGGTCGAGCGCGACTACGGCGGCAAGTTCGATTGCGTGATCCACATGGCGTCGCTCGCCAGCCCACGGCATTACTACGCCCATCCGATCAAGACGCTCGAATCGGGTTCCACCGGCACGCAGCGCATGCTCGACCTGGTGGTGCGCGATAACGCGCGATTCCTGCTGACCTCGACTTCGGAATGCTACGGCGACCCGGAAATCCATCCGCAGGTGGAAACCTACTGGGGCAACGTGAATCCGGTGGGTCTGCGCTCCTGCTATGACGAAAGCAAGCGCTACGCCGAAGCGATCACCATGGCCTATCATCGCGTGCACGGCGCCCGTACCACCATCGCGCGGATCTTCAATACCTACGGGCCGCGCATGGCGCTCGACGACGGGCGCGTCGTGCCGGCGTTCATCGATCAGGCGTTGCGCGGCGAGCCGCTCACGATTTTCGGCGACGGCTCGCAGACGCGCAGTTTCTGTTACTCGCGCGACCTGGTGGACGGTCTGATGAAGCTGCTGTTTTCCGAAGAGCGCTATCCGGTGAATCTCGGCAATCCGCGCGAAATGACGATTCTCGAATTCGCTCATTACATTCGCGATGCCGTGAATCCGGGACTGCCGCTGAAATTCGAACCGCTGCCTCAGGACGATCCCAAGCGGCGCCGGCCGGATATCGGCAAGGCGAAGAAGGTTCTCGGCTGGGAGCCTCGCGTGCCGCTCGAGGAAGGCATCCGCGAAACCATCGCCTACTTCCGCGATCACTCGTAGCGCAGGGCGAGAATGGGGTCGGTGCGGCTGGCGCGGCGGGCCGGGATCAGCCCCGCCAGTCCCGACACCACGATCAGCACGGCCATGGAACCAAGCGCCAGCCACGGGTCGCCGGCCTTTACGCCATATAGTTGAGTGGAGACCAGTTGACCGAGGCCGATCGCGGCGGGCAGCCCGATCATCAGGCCCAGGCCGACCAGGATCAACACCTCGCGCATCATGATCCACACCACCTGGCTCGACTGCGCGCCCAAAGCCATGCGAATGCCCATTTCCTTGGTGCGGCGGGCGACGACGAAGGCCATCACGCCGTAGAGTCCGATGGCGGCCATCAGCGTGGCAAGCAATCCGAATCCGGCCGACAGCATGGCGATGAGACGTTCGGTGAGCAGCGTCTGATCGAGTTGTCCTTCGAGCGTTTTCATCTCATACACAGGCATGGCCGCATCCAGCTTTTTCACTTCGTTGCGGATGGCGGCGTAGATCGAAGCCGACCCGGTGGTGGTGCGCGCATAGAACGCCACGCTTCCACGGCCATAGGACGGGATGAACACCTGGCGGCGCACGCCTTGGCGGGGACCTTCGTAGAGCGAATCTTCCACCACCCCGACGATTTCGATATCCAGCTTGACATCAGGGCGGTTGCCGCGTCCCAGATGGCGGCCGATGGCGCTGCGCCCGCCGAAGAAGTGGCGGGCGAACTTGCGATTCACGATGGCGACTTTGGCTTCCGGCTGAGCGTCGCGCCGGTCGAAATCGCGGCCCTCGAGAATCGGAATGCCCATGGTTTCGAAGTAGCCGGGCGAAAGTGAATTCATGAATGCCTGCATGTCCTCGCCGTCCTTGGCCTGATGTCCTTCCACACTGGTGCTGCTGTCCCACTCCCAGCCGTGCAACAGAGGCACGGCCGCCATGGCGGCGGACTTCACACCGGGCAAACTGCGCAGGCCGTCGAGCAGGCGCTCATAAAACTGCATCGTCTGTGGCGTTTCATATCCGCTCAACGACGGCGCCAACTGGAACGTCACGAGGTTACTCATGTCGCGGAATCCGCTATCGGTCGCCTTGAGATTCTGCAGGCTGCGCACGAACAGTCCGGCGCCGAACAGCAGCAGGAAGCTCAGTGAAACCTGGGCAGCTACCAGTCCCTTGCGCAGAAACAGCGATCCACCCGATCCGGCGATCGACCCGACGGCGTCTTTGAGCGTGGTCCAAAGATCCGGCCGGCTCGCCTTCAACGCCGGTACCAGGCCAAAGACGAGACCCGTGAGGAAGGTCAGCGCCATGGTAAAACCCAGCACGCGCAGATCCGGTTCCGGCCGGATGAGCAAGGGGTTGCCTTCGGCGGGTATGAGCGCCAGCAAGCCACGCGTCAACAGCATGGCCAGCAATACGCCGGCGAGGCCGCCGGCGGCGGAAAGCACCATGCTTTCGACCAAAAGCTGGCGCACCAACTGGCTGCGCGAGGCGCCCACCGAGAGCCTGACGGCGATCTCTTTCTGCCGGGCAAAGGCGCGCGCGATCAGCAGGTTGGCCACATTGGCGCAGGCAATCAGCAGCACCAGGCCCACCATGCACATCAGCACGATCAGCGCCCGGGAGAAGTTGTTGCGCATGTTCGAATACCCGGTCCCCGCCGCCTCCACCTTGAGTTGTCCCTTTAGGAACTGCTCGCGCTCATAGGCCGACCAGTTCTTGGCGCCTTTCAGCGTCGTTTCGTATTCGCGAATCTGGCGGAACAGCAACTGCATCGGCGCGGCGGCCGATTCCACCGAGTACCCCGGCTTCAATCGCGCAAATACCTGCACCCATCTCGTTCGGGGATCGTCCATATGCAGCCATGGCCATTCCGGAGCGATTACCGGTTTCATCAGGATCGGAACGCGAATCTGCGCCGCATGGGCCGGATCGAGCCCGGCGAAGCCCTTCGCCGAGACGCCTACGATCGTAATCGGATAGTTGTTCACCAGAACTTTGGTTCCGATCAACTTGGGGTCGCCGGCGAACCGGTTCATCCAATAGTCGTACCCCAGCACAGCCACGGGGTGGCCGTTATAAACCTGGTCGTCCTCCTTGGAATTGAGAACGCGTCCCACTTCGGCCTGCACTCCAAGCGCGTGGAAGTAGTTGCCCGAAACCATTTCCGCCTCGACCCGTTCGGTCTGATTGGCGACGCTGAGCGAGACCGAAAGCTGGCGCCTGCACAGGACGTCGGAAAACGGCTGCGCTTTCTTCTGGTAGTCCTGATAAATCGTATAGGAGTGCATGCGGTCGCCCATGTTGCTGCCGTTGTGAGCCCCCGTTTGATAGAGCATGACCAACTGCTCGGGATCGCGAACCGGTATCTGGCGCAGCATGAGCTGGTCCATGAGGCTGAAAAT
Organism: uncultured Acidobacteriota bacterium; assembly: GCA_902826685.1. Lineage (GTDB taxonomy): Bacteria > Acidobacteriota > Terriglobia > Bryobacterales > Bryobacteraceae > CADEFT01. Next base: position 2,300 of record CADEFT010000054.1, on the reverse strand, counting down.
AGCCGTATTGGCGCCAATACCGAGGGCCAGCGAAAGAATGGCGACGATGGCGAACAAAGGGTTGCGCGCGATGGCCCGGACCGCAAAGCGAAGGTCTCGCGTGAGATTGGTCATGAACCTTATACGAACCAAGCGGTCTGAGGTTCCGCTTAAATTCAGGGGGTCCTAGCGTAAGGTCTTCGAGACCCTGGGCTAAGCACTTGGCCCGACTGCTTCAGTACCACCTTTTGGCTTACTCTGGGGTTCACAAGGCGCTTCGCCGCACATGGAGTACTCCGAGCATCGCCACCGCGCCGACTGGTCCAAGCCCTATCTGGCCGCGGTGTGCGCGAGCGGAGCCGGGTTGCTCGGCTGGGCTCTGGCGCACTGGCAATCGAACGATCCGCGCCGTTTCCTGATCTATCTCGCCATTGCGATGTTCGGATCGGGAATGAAGGTCGCGCTGCCGTCGCTCAACGGCACGATGTCGGCGAACTTCGTTTTCGTTCTGATTGGAGTGGCCAGCTTCAGCCTGCCGGAGACGCTGCTGATGGGCTGCCTGGGCATCACCATCCAGACCATCTGGCAGTCCCGCAACCGGCTGAACCCGGTGCGGATTTCCTTCAATACGGCCAGCATCGCCGTGGCCGCTTCAGCCGCCTACGGGCTCTATCACCTGATCCTCGGCCGGTATCAGCAGGTGGAGATGCCGGTGGGACTGCTGTTCGCCGCCGCCGCTTTCTTCGCCGCCAACACACTTTCGATCGCCGGGGCGATCGCGCTGACCGAACGGCGCCCGTGGTGGCCGTTGTGGAAGGAAGGCTATCTCTGGTCGTTTCCGGTGTACCTGCTGGGCGCGGTCGTGGCGGCACTGATTGACGGCGTGAACCGCTGGATCGGGTGGCAGACGGGCCTTCTGATTCTGCCGGTGCTTTACTTCATTCACAACTCGCACCGGCTATACGTGGAAAAACTGGAAGCCGCCAGCGACTTCGCCAAGCGCGAGCGTCAGCACGCGGTGGACAAGGCGGCCATCCAGTTGCGCACGATCGAAGCCCTGGCGCTGGCGATCGAGGCCAAGGACGGCACCACTCACGAGCATCTGGAACGCGTTCAAGCGTACGCGCTCGGAGTGGGCGAAGATCTGGGCCTGAGCGAGAACGAGATGGAGGCCCTGCGCGCCGCCGCCATTCTGCACGACGTAGGTAAAATCGCGGTGCCGGAATACATCATCTCGAAACCGGGCAAGCTCACGCCCGCCGAATTCGAGAAGATGAAGATCCATCCGGTGGTGGGAGCGCAGATCCTCGAACAGGTGCAATTCCCTTACCCGGTGGCACCGATGGTGCGCGGACACCACGAAAAGTGGGATGGCACCGGCTATCCGGATGGGCTGAAGGGTGAGCAGATTCCGATCGGCGCGCGGATTCTGACGGCGGTGGACGTATTGGACGCGCTCTCCTCCGACCGCCAGTACCGCAAAGCCATGCCGCTGGCGGACGCGATGGCGATGCTCCAGCGCGATGCGGGTAAGATGTTCGACCCCAAGGTGGTGGAAGTCCTTTCGCGCCGCTATGTGGAGTTGGAACAGGTGGCCCGGCAGCGTATCCTGAACAGCCGGCCCGTGATTCAAACCGACGTAAGAGTGGAGCGCGGCGCGGCTCCGGACGCCGGCTTTGAGGCGGGCGCACAGGGCTCGGCCGATCTGCGGCGGCTGCATCGCGGTATTGCGGGGGATGCGGCTCCCTCGCGCTGCCGCTCCATCGAATGTGAACAGTTCGCCGAGCGCGTTCGTGCGCAGATCGAGTTCGACGCCCTGGGGCTATATCTCGAAGAAGCGGAGACGCTGCGCAACGTCTACAGCCACGGAGCGTCGGCGGCCGCCATCGAACGGCTGGCGATCCCCGTTGGCAAGGGCCTGGTCGGCTGGGTGGCCGAAAATCACATGCCGATCGTCAACGGCAACCCGGCAGTGGAACCCGGTCTCATGGAGCGCGCCGAAGGGGCCGCTCTTTCCTCCGCGCTCGCCGCGCCGGTGGAAAGCGCCAACGGCACCATGCTGGTGGTGTGTCTCTACCGCCGCGATCGCGACGCGTTTCAGCGCGAACATCTGAAAATCCTGCAAAGCCTGGTCTCGGGCGTTCAGGGACAGACCTTACTCGAGACCGCCTCCTAATTTGTCCGCCTCCGGACAACCTGTCCGGAACATTTGTCGCGACACAATTGCATTCGGTGAAGACATCCTGACCTTTCAATACGATCGTGTATGGAATCCCGATTGCTCCAGTGCTGGCATGTTCCCACGACTGCGTCTAACCATG
>CADEFT010000053.1 GCA_902826685.1 uncultured Acidobacteriota bacterium | reverse complement strand
TGTAGAGACGTCGATTTTGATATAATGGTTACTATTTACGACGCACTACACTAGCATCGCAGGTCTTCGAGCAATCCTCCATAACCCCGTTCCCGCGCCAGCCCCGCCAGATACGTTTCAAGCGCCGTGCCCGCCCCGGCCCGAATCCGGCGCGCCCCTTCCGTCAATACGAACCCGCGGTACCCGAGCCCGGCCTTTGCACCGGTGCCCGGGTCCGCTTCCTCTGGCGGACCGCTCAGCAGTTTCTCCACGCGTTGGCGCTCCTGCTCCGTCAACTCCCACCGCGGATTCGGCCGCCCGCTGAACACATCCAGTTCCACCGTCATCGCGGTCCGCCCTCCCCTTTACGAAATCACGATCGTCTTCGGCGCGTAGCGATACCCGCAGAAAACCGTGTAAGGCCCGCGGGCGCAATTGGCCGGAGTCAGCGACGTACCATTGATCACCCGATTCAAATTGTCGGTGTTGCGTGCCGCTGTCTTACCCGGCTTATGTCCCCAGAAACCTTCCGTATGTTTCCTGTACCAGTGATAGTCCCACCCCGGCCAGATCACCAGGGCGACCTTCTTCGACGGCCCCTTGCACGTCGTCTTGCAGCCGTCCCGGCTCGCCGCCGCACCCACATCGGTGCAATTCATCGCTGTGGCCGTCTGTCCACTCGCCCGCCCCGGCTGCGCGAAGGTATTCGTGATCCGCGACATGGCGTAGTTATAACAGTTGTTCTGGTAGATCACCGGAGCGTAATTCCAAACGCCCGGCTGGAACGTGGTCGGCACCAGCTGGCAGGTGCCAGGCTCGGGCGGATCGGGCGGAATCGGCGGATCGATTCCGACATTCGCCGGCCCGCCCTGGCGCAGCCGCTCATCGGCCACCAGTTGCTGCAAATCGTCGCTCATCGCCGCCCGCGCCGTCGCCAGCAGGAATCGCACCACTTCGTCGTCTTCCACCGCCGTCAGCGGCTGCGCCTTACCTTGCGCCTCGGCCAGTTGCCCGAAGCCGCCGATACGAAAGGATGCCGGCAATGCGCCCCCGGCCTCTTCGTCCGTTTGAATCACCAGCCCGCGATAACCGAGCGGCTCGTCCTGCAACTCCGGCCGGGCCATCCGGCGGCCCCTCACACGATCAACCAGTTGCCGTTGTTCGGCTTCCGGTAAACTCCAGGACGGGTTCTGCCGCCCCGAAAAGATGTCTAAGGTCACTTGCATTTTCGTCTCCTCATGCGTTGAGATCCGAAGGCCGTCCCACCGGCTCTCCGTTCACTCATCCACGCGGCGCCACGGCCCGCCGCGGTACGTTACGCAAGGGAAACACGGGGTTACGAGGGTGCGAGTAACGGTGGTAATATGGAGGTATTACGCCATGCCCACCATCACCGTCAAACTGGACCAGAAGCGCGCCGACCGCCTGAGCCGGTGGGCACGAAGCCGGAAAGCCACCAAGTCTGAAGTGATCCGCTCGTTGATCGATCACGCCGGTCCTATTGAAACGGGCGACGATTTAATCGAGTGGGTCCGCCAATCCGAAGGCAAGGGACTGGGCATCGCTCAACAGAAACCGTGAAGCCTCCAGTACTTCTCGATTCCTCTTTTCTGATCGCGCTCGAGCGGGAGACCGCCCGTGGAGAGAGTGGCCCGGCACGGCGATTTCTTCCTTCCTTGCGTGGCCGGAAGCTGGTGGTCTCGATTGTTGCGGTGGAAGAGATTCTGGAGGGCGCTTCCGGCCAAGGCTCTGCGTTAGCCGCATTGCAACGCTTCTCGATACACGGGTTGCATCTCCCGCAGGCGCTCCGCTGTGCCGCCCTTCAGCGCAAATCACCTCGCCGAATGGGCGAAAATGACGCTTGGCTCGTCGCGACGGCCGACTCCCTGAACGCCGACGTTGTAGCCGCCGACCGGACCGCCTTCGACCGATTGCATGACCGCTACCATCGCTTCCGCGACGAGTGACCGCCTTCACCCCGCACAGTAGAAGCGCGCAACCCGTGATGAGCATTCCCCATCCAGTTGTCTATCCGTACGAAGATCTGGACGAAATGGTGGATTTCTTTGAGAGGGCAAGGACACCTTTGGCGTGGAAGCTCCCGAGTCCACGTCCATGAGTTGGCCGCGGATCAAAACCCTGAAGTGCCGCTTTGAGGCCAAGCAGGTCGCGGCTGACGCCGTTCAGCGATTGTGAGTTTGCCCTCGGTGCCGGTCCACGGTCTTTGTACCATCTATGTTAGCTCGCCGCGGCGGGCCCAGATCTTGTCTGTTGAGGTCTAAGACGCCGAAGGTGGGTCCGTCGATCCGAGGGCAAGAGACTGGAACTCCCTCAAAAAGAACTGCTCCGTCAGCGAGATTTCGACGAACCTATCAGCCACCCCTATTTACTGATGCCCGCGGAGTAGGCAGACCGTCAAGAACGCCACAGATTTCTTTTGGGTTCTGCCTTCAGCACGGCGCGCGCCGTGTATTCGGCGCGCATCAGTAAGTCGCACTTTAACGAGTCGTTACATTTTCTTTATTGCCGATCAAGTTAATTGTGCGCGCCGCTTCCCAGCTTTCGAGACCGTGCGCAACGCGTTCGATAACGGTTTGAAATCGGTTACCATCCTCGGAGAGAAAATCAAGGACGCGCTTCATCCACTTGTTGTCGAAGCTTTTCGCCGCCCAGTCGATAAGCAGGACAGTCGGAACTCGTTTGGCGGAATGACGGGCGAAAACGGCGGCAATCTCCAGAAGTACCCGGCATCGTTCGGTGTTCGAGAGGCCGTACCGCAAGTCAAGTCCCCGCAGGGTACCGTGAACATCTGTATGCAGTCGAAGTGCGTCGCCCGAAGTAGTCTCGAGCCGCACACCACCTACCGTACTTGCCTGTTGTACCCCGACCAGTGGTAACATATTTCGGATTAGTGCAGGACTCACCGAGAGAGTTCTGCTTAGGAACTCTAGGTCCGTCATCTGTGGACCATGGTCCCTACGGTCGAGCTGAACATATTTAAGGCGCACAAATCGAATAGGATTGGGGTCGAACGGAGTGGGTTCTCCGTTGAGAAAGTACTCCACTTCGTCGTGCGCATGTGTGCGGACCCTGATCCTTTGCTCGAAGGGGTCGAAGTACGTTACTTCGTACGAGAGTGTCCGCGACTTCAACGCGTCAGCCCAACTGCACAGCGTGAGCGGGTTGGATATTCCTTGCAACCAGTCACAAAGAGCGGTTTTGCCGCTGTGGTTCTCGCCGCAAATGACCGTCACCTTACCAAAATGGATCGTTAGCGGCGTCTTGAAGATGGGGGCGCTATTGATAGTCATGGAGTGTACCCACGCGGATGAGCCACTAATCAACGCTCTTTCCGAACGAATTCTTTCTTCATGAATCCGCCGGTATTCGCGCAATGTGGGCACTGGAAAATCTGTTCCGCCATTTTTGTCGACAAGGTCTGCATGCTTGGCGCAAAGCCAGATGCCATTGTCGATTCTTTGCCGCTGTTCAAGCGTCAACCCGCCCGTACCCCTTGGTCCGTTCTGGCTCGCACTGTAAATATGTGCTGCTTTGCCAGTCGTAGATACTTGGTCCTCGTTGGCGCCAGGGCCCGTCGTAGAGCGAATACAAGTAGGGAACGAACACTTGTATGCAGCTCGCTTGGCCAGCTTCTCTGCAACTGTACGTGAAAAGTCGGCCCGTTGGCCCCTTGATGGCATCTGTCGATGATGGCACACCGCGTGAGAGAACAAAGGAGGATCCTGATCCGGATCGCGGCGAAAGTTGGTGCTGATAACAAGGTTACTCAAATCCACTCGCGAACCAGTCAGACAGTAGGCTTGGCCATATCTATCCATTGAGCAGGATTGGACTACCCAGCTTTCGTGTATCAGGCCTCTTCCATTGCATTCTCTTTCCCGAGGTCGTCAACGCAATCTGTCATGAGCGGCGCCGAGGCTCTATCTCGGCTTCGGCTTCGACTACGCCGCGTCTTCCGTATCCGCCAGCCTGATCGGTACCTCGACCTCGTCTGGAAACCTCGCAGCAAGCACCAACTCTCCGTTCATCGCCTCAATGAACTTCTTGAGAGTGCCAATGTGTAGGTCAATCCGCGCGCCTTTCGAAGCTGCGCGAGATGAAGTTCGCCGGACAAACGGGCCGCCTCAGCCTCCATGCGAAATCCGAGTCTCCGGCTTCACTCGCAGCTTGATTTCCGCCCACGCTTGCCGCTTCATTGCGATCCTTCTTTCTCCATTTCGCGGAGGTAGTCATCGTACCTGTCGTCAGCTATCGGGACGTTTTCGTCGTACCACCGGCTGTTCCCGGTCTTGTCGCCCGCCCAGGAGCAAAATGGTGGCCCGGCGTGGGTCGAGCCGACGCGGCCGGCAGCCACCTGTTCGTCATCGCCGAAGTCGAGAAACCAGGAGGTAAACTCGTCCACTCCCTCAACCTGCCACGCCACAACTCAAATAAGCCATGGAAGGCATTATGCATTGAAGGCTATTGTGACCTGCGGATCAACCGTCAGTGCCTTCTTTCCTCAGATCTGTCAATGCCATAGCTTGACGACGCCTCGTCACCTCGACGCCGGCGTGCCATCCTCATAAAGGAGCCGGTGCGATCGGACCGTCCCACCGGCCGGACGCCAAACGCACAAAACACCCTGCGGAACGAACCCAAGGATTTCCAGCCAGCTATACTTAACCGCAATGAAACCAATCGCCTACGTGAGCGACGAATACTACGTCGCCCTCCCCGGCACCGCCGCCGAATGCGAGCACCAAACTACGCACGCCATCACCATCCTCACCGCCAGCCCCCGTGGAGCCCTCTACGCCGACCTCCCACCCGGCCCCTACAAAATCACCCTCGCCAAACAGGGCTACGGCTCCAAAAGCATCGAAATCACGCTCCCAACGCCAGAACCAGCCCAGTTCCGCCTCCTCTCCGACACCCTCCTCGGCTTCATGCGACCTAAGTGGTCCCGCTCCGGCGAGCGCTCCGAATACTGCATCCACTCCGTCGAGCAATATCAACTCACTCTCTGGCGCTACGGCCTGCGCAAGGAATACATCCGCATGATCGGCTGGGGCGATGAGCATGGCCCGCGTGCCACCATGCAGATCACCCCCGACGGCGACTACACCCAAACCGGCGTCAACTGGAACCGCACCGGCTACGGCAGCCCCTCGCAATTCATCACCGCGCCCGAACGTTCCGGTCTCTATTACCTCTGGGCTCGCACGCCTTCGGGCAAAGCCTTCTCTTTCCCCTGGGTCGTCGCGCCCGCCAAGCCCAAGGCTAAGATCGCCGTGCTTGCCAGCAGTAACACCTGGAACGCTTACAACAACTTTGGTGGACGCAGTAACTACATCAATGCGGATCGCCTGCCGGATACACCCACCGTCAACGCCCGGCTCGATCTCGACCGTTACCGCCGCCCCACCGCCTTCGGCACCTGGAAGCCGCGCGACGAAGAGTTCATGCCTCTTTCCTTCGACCGCCCGGAGCCGCACAACCACATCCTCGAACCCGGCGAAGTGACGGACTCCGTCCAGGGCCGCGTCCAATGCGGCCAGGCACCCGGCGAATGGCGCCTGCTCGGCTGGCTCGAACGCGAAGGCTTCGAGTACGACTACTACGCCGAAGCCCAACTTCACGACGGCACCCTGCCCCTCGATTCCTACAAAGTGCTGATGCTCTCCATCCATCCCGAATACTGGACGCGCCAAATGTATCTCGCCGTCAAGCGCTGGGTCTTCGATCGCGGCGGCCGGCTGCTTTATCTGGCCGGCAACGGACTCAACTGCGAAGTCGTCTTCGCCCCCGATGGCACCATGCGTTGCCTCTCCCACCTCAACAGCCTTCATGGCGAGCTCGGCGGCCACAATGACGACGGCACCGTCGAATACGAAAGCCGCATGCACCGCACGCTCGAATCGGAAGCGAGTCTGCTAGGCGTCGTCTGCACCGCCGCCGGGCTCATGACCGCCGCGCCTTACGAAGTCAAGGACGCCTCGCACTGGATCTTCCACGGCACCGGCGTCCGCAACGGCGATCTGTTCGGGGAAAAGACCCTGCATGAGCGTGTCCCCGGCGGCGCTTCCGGTCATGAGACCGACAAGATCAGCCCATCGTCGCCCGCCAACACCCAACTGCTCGCCAAAGGCATCAACGCCGATGGCGGCGGCGGCGACGTCATCGTTCATGAGCCCTCCGGCGGCGGCGCGGTCTTCTCGGTCGGCTCCATGACCTGGGTCCCCGCCCTCTTCACAGACCCTGTGATCTCGCGCGTCACCCGCAACGTGATCGAGAGGTTCCTGGCATGAAGATCACCAACGTTGAGCTCTTCGTCCTGAAATCGGAAGGGCTCTATAACTCCACCGCCACCTCCGAAGAGCCGCTTGGCCCCACTTACATGGGCCTGGTCAAGGTCTCCACCGACGCCGGAATCGCCGGCTATTCCGATATGGAAACATGCGCCTCCGTCGCCAAGGCCTGCGTCGATGCGCCGCGCTGGAGCGAAGAAGAAGGCATGGAATGCTTCGACGGTCTGACCACTCTGCTCATCGGCCAGAACCCGCTCGAAGTCGAACGCCTCTGGTATCGCATGTATCGCGGCAGCATTTATTACGGCCGCCGCGGCGTTGCCATCCAGGCCATCTCCGCCATCGACATCGCGCTCTGGGATATTTGCGGCAAGGTTTACCGGCAGCCCATTCATATCCTGCTGGGCGGTAAGTGGCGCGATCGCGTCCGCGCCTATGCCAGCACGCTGTTCCGCGCCACCCCCGAAGCCATGCGCGAATCCGTCAAGCAATATCTCGACGAAGGCTTCACCGCAGTCAAGTTCGGCTGGGGCGGATTTGGAAAGAACCCGCGTAGCGACGTGAAGCTCGTTGAAGCCGCGCGCCACGCACTCGGCGACGACAACGACCTGCTGGTCGATACCGGCTGGTTCGTCGAGCGCACGCCCAAGGAAGCCATCCAGGTCGTCAAATCCATCGAAGCCTTCCAGCCCTTCCTGGTTGAAGAACTGCTGAACCCCGAAGACTACGAAGGATACCGCCGCGTGGCCGAAGCCGTCGATACGCGCATCGCCTGCGGCGAGCAGGAAGCCACCGAATGGGGCTTTCAACAATTGATCGAGCGCGGCGGAGTCGACGTCCTGCAGCCCGATCTCACCCGCTGCGGCGGCTTCACCGTCGCCCGCAAGATCGTCCATATGGCCGAACGCGCCAATCGCCTCGTCGTTCCCCACTCCTGGTCGAGCGATCTGCTCACCGCCGCCTCGCTCCACCTCACCGCCTTCCAGCGCCGGGCCGAATTCGTCGAGTTCAGCACCTCGCAAGGACCGCTCAGCCGTGGCCTGGTGCGCAATCCCCTCAAACTCGAAGACGGCTTCCTGCGCGTTCCCGAAGGTCCCGGCCTCGGCGTGGAAGTCGATGAAGCGGCCATCGCCCGTTACCGGACTCACTAACTTACTTACATGCGCATTCATTCCATCGAAATCATTCCCGTACTCGTGCCCATCCGGCCCGAATTCCAGATCCGCGGCAGTCTCGGCTTTCATAAGGATTCGCCCTTCGCCATCCTCAAAGTGCACACCGATGAAGGCATCACCGGACTCGGCGAAGTCTCCTGCACCCCCGTCTGGAGCGGCGAGGATTCCACCACCGCCACCCACATCATCAACGGGTTTCTCGCCCCGGCGCTCATCGGCGAGGATCCGCGCGACGTCGAGCGCCTCACCCAAAAGATGCGCCGCGCCGTCTTCGGCCACCACTTCACCAAAGCGGGCCTCGAGTTCGCCCTGTGGGACATCCTTGGCAAGGCCGCCGGGCTGCCCGTCTACCGTCTCCTTGGCGGCGCCGTGCGCCAGCGCATCCCCATCAAAATGTCCGTCTCCGGAGCCGAGCCCGCACGCGCCGCCGAGATCGCCACCTGGGCCATGAATCAGGGCCTGAAAGCCCTCAAGGTCAAGGTGGGTATCGAGCCCAACGCCGATATCGCCCGCGTCAAAGCCGTTCGCGAAGCCATCGGCCCCCACATCCGCATGGGCATCGACGCCAACGGCGGCTGGAGCCCCCGCGTCGCCATCGAAACCATCCGCAAGATCGCCGATCAGTCGAATATCTACTTCGCCGAACAACCAGTGGCCGCGCTCGACTTACAATGGCTCGCCGACGTACGCCGCAATGTGCCCGTGCCCGTGATGGCCGATGAGAGTTGCAACACCGTGCAGGACGCCATGGCCATCGTGCGCGCCGGCGCCGCCGATATCCTCTCCATCTATGTCAGCAAGGGCGGAGGTCTCGGCGCCGCGCGTAAGATTGCCGTGGTCGCCGAAGCGTCCGGACTAACCTGCACCGTCGGCAGTAACCTGGAACTCGGCATCGCCAGCGCCGCCATGGCACACCTCGCCGCGTCGAGCCCCGGCGTGGGCGCCGAAGAGTTCCCCTGCGACATCCTCGGGCCCCTGGCCTATGAGCACACCCTGCTCGCCGAGCCGCTCGAGTTCAAAGACGGAGCCATCACCGTCCCCGGCCGTCCCGGCCTCGGCGTCGAACTCGACGAGCACGCTCTCAAACGCTTCAAGGCCCTGTGAACAAGTCAGCCGCCATCGTACTTACTGCCGGTTGCGGCTCTGCTTCGGCGGCTAACTTGAGAGCAACTTCGGACGTCGATACAGGACCGGTTACCGGCTCTACTTCGGCCCGCCGGGCGCAAGGCGCCAAGTCTACCTGTAACGAATTCCCTGCTCTGCATCCGCCGGCGCGATCCGTTGCCTTCAGAGCAACTTCGGACGTGCTTCCAGAACCATCTGGCGAATGCCATTGGATCTCTTTCGGCCGACCCGCGCATGAGCCTTCAACTCCGCGCGTCCCACCACGGATGCGGCGGATTGTGCTGCTCGCGCGGCTCCACACGCGCCGCCTTCAGCCGCTTCTCGAAGTTCGCCACTAGCTCCGGCCGCGATCCGGCCAGGTTGTGCTGCTCGCCGATATCCCTGGCGAGATCGTAGATCTCCAGATCCGCCGCCCCGCGTGGCCTCACGGCCTTCAGATTGCCGCGCCGCATCGCCTGAAACACCGGCCCCGGCGGGAAGCGGCCGTTCTCGAATCGTGGCATCTCCCAATAGAGATACTCATGCGCCCGCTGCTTCTTGCCCGTCAGCGCGGGCAGGATCGAGAGACCATCGATCGCGCCCGGAGCCGCCGTTCCCGCCACTTCCGCCGCCGTCGGCAGAAAGTCCCAGAATGCGCACCGATGGGCACTCGACGACCCGGCTTTGACCCGCCCCGGCCACCGCGCGGCAAACGGCACGCGAATGCCGCCTTCATAGAACTCCGTCTTCTGCCCGCGATACGGCCCGGTGTTGCGGAAATAGTCGTCGTGGAACTTACCCATGACGCCGCCGTTGTCGCTCGTGAAGAAGACAAGCGTGTCCCGTTCCAGATCCAGTTCCTTCAACGTGCCGAGGATCCGTCCGAAATACGAATCGAGCCGCGACACCATGCCCGCGTATGCCGGTCCCAACTCATCCTGCCGTTTCAGACGTCCGTTCTTTTCGATATAAGGCGCGCCGTTTGGCACCTTGCCGCGGTAACCCGCCATCGAATCTTCCGGCACATGCGGCTCAAAGTGCGGAATCGTCGGACTGGCGTACAAAAAGAAAGGATTGCTTCGATTGCGCCGGATAAACTCCAGCGACTTCTCATTCATTACATCGTTGGCGTAAGTCTGCCGCCCCGGTGTATCGTTCCCCTTTAGCGGATACTCCTTGTCGTTCTGATAGAGAAACCGGGGATACTGGAAATGCGCGTGCGCCTGGTGCAGGAACCCAAAGAACTCATCGAACCCATGCTTCCAGGGCACGCCGCCGGTGCCGATGTCGCCCAGACCCCACTTACCGAACAGACCCGTACGATACCCGGCCCCGCGCAGCAGATCCGCCACCGTGCGCTCATTCTCAAGCAGCGGGGTGCCCCCGCCATTGGACCGGATCGGCGTGTGCCCCGTATGCAGCCCCGTCATCAACGTGCTCCGCGACGGCGCGCATACCGTGCATCCGGCGTAGGCTTCGGTGAAGCGCGTCCCCTCGATAGCCATGCGGTCGATGTTCGGCGTGCGGATGGACTTCTGGCCGTTGAACCCCACATCGCCCCAGCCCAGGTCGTCGGCCATGAACCAGACGATATTCGGCTTGCGGCTCGATTGGGCGCTCAGCGCGGCGGCGCCGAGGCCCCCCAAAAATGTTCGTCGCGTCATGAGAGCATCCTACACCGGCGGCGCTTTCCACGTATAGTAAGAGAGTTCCGCTAACTTGACCTATGCACGCGGCTTCGACGGCACGGCAGCCCGCCCACGATGTCTTCGTCAGTTACAACTGGCGCGACCAGACAGCCGTCCACGCCATCGCTCAACATCTGCGCGCCGCCGGTCTCACCCCGTTCCTCGACCGCTGGTATCTCATCCCCGGCCAACCCTGGCAGCCCGTCCTCGAACGCGCCCTCCAATCCTGCGCCGCCGTGGCCGTCTTCCTCGGCCCCGGTGAGATGGGCCGCTGGCAGCATCGCGAAATGCAGTTGGCGCTCAGCCGCCAGACGCGCACGCCGGACCTGCCCGTCATCCCCGTGCTGCTCCCCGGCGCCGACCCCGCCCTCTGCTTCCTCAACCTCAACACTCGCGTCGATCTGCGCGATAACCTGGAAGACCCCGCCCAACTCGCCATCCTCGCCGCCGCCGTTCGCGGCCAGCCGCCCGGGCCCGATCTCGCCGCCCACGCCCGCGCCGCCGCCTCCGCCATTTGCCCCTTCCGCGGCCTGCTCTACTTCCGCGAAGAAGACCAGCCCTTTTTCTTCGGCCGCGCCCACTACGCGCAACAACTGGCCGGGACCGTCGAGCGCCAAAACTTCACCGCACTGGTGGCCGCCTCCGGAGCCGGTAAATCCTCGCTGGTGCGCGCCGGGCTGATCCCGCTCCTACGCGGCAGCCGTACCCATGCGTGGGACGTTGTCACGCTGTTTCCCACCGACCGGCCCCTGCGCTCGCTCGCCAGCGCCTTGCTGCTTCTGCTCGAACCGGAAATGACGGAGACGGACCGGCTGGCCGAAACCGCCAAGCTCGCCGCCTACCTCGCCACGGACGTGCGCGGCCTGCGCGACGTGGCCGAACGCATCCTCGCCAAGCAGCCCGGAACCGATCGTCTGCTGCTGGTCGTCGATCAATGGGAAGAGATCTACACGCTCGCCGCCGCCCAGGACCGGCAATGCTTCATCGATCACATCCTGAACGCCGGCCCGCTGGTGCACATCGTGGCCACCCTGCGCGGCGATTTCACCGGCCGCGCGCTCGAATACCGCCGGCTTTCAGACCGCATGCAGGGCGCGCAGTTCAACCTCGGCCCCATGACGCGCGACGAGTTGGAATCCACCATCACCGGACCCGCCGCCAAAACTGGACTGGGGCTTGAAGACGGGCTCACCGCGCGCCTGCTGGAGGACGCCGCCGCCGAGCCCGCCAATCTGCCCCTGCTCGAATTCGTGCTGCGCCGCTTGTGGGAGGAGCGTGACGGGCCGGAGCTGACCCACGCCGTCTATGAGCACATCGGCGGCTTGCGCGGTGCGCTCACCCGCCATGCCGATGCCGTGTTCGCCCGCCTCACCCCGCTCGAACAGCAGACCGCGCGGCAGATCTTCCTGCAGGTGGTGCGGCCCGCTGGCGAGGGCGGCTACACGCGCCGCCGCGCTTGCTTGGAGGAAGTAGGCGAGCCCGCCTGGGACCTGGTGCAGAAGCTCGCCCGCGAACGCCTGTTGGTGACCGCGCGCGTCGCCGCCGACCCGGAAACGGTGGAGGTCTGCCACGAAGCGCTCATCACCCATTGGGCGTTGTTGCGCGGTTGGCTCAACGACGCGCAGGAGTTCCTGCTCTGGCGGGAACGCTTCCGCGGGCTGTTCGACGATTGGCGCCGCCATCAGCGCGATCCAGAACGGCTGCTGCATGGTCCCGCATGCGCGGAAGCGCAGGGATGGCTGGCGCGGGATGCGGAGTCACTGTCGGCGGAGCAGCGCGAGTTTGTCGCCGCTAGTGTTCGCCAGCGCGACGAGCGGGCGCAAGGCGAGTTGCGCAAGGCGCAGGAGCGAATTGAGGAACAGCGCCGCGCGGCCAGGCGCTTGAAACTTGCATTGGCCGCCGTTGCCGCCGGTCTCATGGTCGCGGGTGGTTTCTACTACGAGTCTAGGCGGCAGCGCGATACGGCCGTTTCAGCCCGCAATCAAGCGGAGGAACTAGTTCGGTTTCTGTTGTTCAGTTTTTGGCATAAGCTCGAACCGATCGGCCGTCTGGATCTGATGGATGACGTAAACCGTCGCATTGACGCTTACTATGATGCGCTCGGAGAAGGAAGTTCAGTCGAGGTGCAGCGTCGTCGTTCAGCCGCTCTGATCAATCGCGGCGATGTGTTGGTGGCGCAGGGCAGACTGGATGCCGCCTTGAGCGCCCACCAGTCCTCCCTCTACATCGCCAAGCGGCTGGCGCAGCAGGACGGCAGCAACACCTTATTGCAGCGTGACCTATCCATCAGTTTTGAAAAGGTAGGCGATGTGCTAGTGCTGCAGGGCAAACTTGATGCCGCGCTCACCTCATACCAGTTCTCGCGCGCCATCCGCGAACGGCTGGCGCAGCAGGAAGCTAACAACACCGAATGGCAGCGCGACCTTTCTGTCAGCCACTTCAAAATAGGCAGTGTGCTTATGTTGAGAGGCGAACTTGATGCCGCTCTCAGCGCCCACCAGTTCTCCCGCGCGATCGCTGAGAAGCTGACAAAGGAGGATGCTAACAACACCCGGTGGCTGCGCGACCTATCCGTTAGTCACAACAATGTGGGTGATGTGCTGGTGGCACAGGGCAAATTGGATGCCGCCCTCTCCTCTTATCAATCCTCGCGTGACATAACTGAGCGTCTGCTGCAGCAGGAAGCCAGCAACACTCTGTGGCAGTTCGACCTTGCCAATAGCTATGGTAGAGTCGGCGGTGTGCTACAAGCACAAGGCAGACTCGATGCGGCTGTTACTTCCTTTAGATTCTGTCAGGCAATAATGCACAGACTGGCGCAACACGACACCAGCAACACGCTATGGCAGCGTAACCTCTCCGTCAGCCACGAAAGGGTAGGCGATGTGCTGGTGGCGCAGGGCAAATTGGACGCCGCCTTCAGCGCCCACCAGTCCTCGCGCCTCATCCGCGAGCGGCTGGCGAAGCAGGACGCCAGCAACGCCCAGTGGCAGCGAGACCTCGCCCTTAGCGATATGAAAATCGGCGACATCCTTGCCAAGCAAGGCAACCGCCAAGCCGCCCTCACCGCTCTACAAGGCGCGCTCGCGATCAGCGAACGCCTGGCCGCGCACGACCCCACCAACGCCATCTGGCGTGACGACCTCGCCTGGGTGCGGAACCGGATCGAAACCCTTCGAAAGGCCGCCGGGAGAAAATGATTCCCTTCCCGAAAGGTTTGTACAAAGCATAATTTGTTGTACAATGTCTCCAGGAGGTTTCGGAAGCCATGAAAGCCCACTCTCTGCACCAAGCCCGAGCCGGGTTCTCCAAGCTCTTTGACAAGGCGCTTTCCGGCGAACCGCAGAAGGTCACCCGCTACGGGAAAGACTTCGTGGTCATCGTTTCCGAGTCCGACTGGCTGGGCAAAGCCAATATCGCGCCGACGCTCGGCTCGCTGCTGACCCGCCACGCCGGTTCACAAAGACTCGAGGCCGCGGATTTCAGCCGGCCGTTC
Organism: uncultured Acidobacteriota bacterium; assembly: GCA_902826685.1. Classification (GTDB taxonomy): domain Bacteria; phylum Acidobacteriota; class Terriglobia; order Bryobacterales; family Bryobacteraceae; genus CADEFT01. Next base: position 19,097 of record CADEFT010000053.1, on the reverse strand, counting down.
TCGCAAAAGCGTCCTTTGGGAAGCGACTTCGAATAACACCGGACCGATGTTCCTCCTGGACACGAACATCGTCTCCCTGCTCGACCATCGCCGCCGCGACTCCGCGTCCGAGTTGATCCAATGGATGAATCGGAACGGCGCCCGCCTCTACCTCAGCGCTATGACGCTCACTGAAATGGAGGCCGGCATTCTGAAGCTGCGCCGGCAGGGCAAGGCCAAGCGCGCCTCGGAGCTCACCATCCTCCTGGAACGTATCCTCACCGACTTCGGCGATCGCGTGCTGGCCATGGACGCGCTGACCGCCGTCACCGTCACCAGACTCGCCGAACAGGCGCGTCCCTCAGTACTCGAGCTGGCCGATCTCATCATCGCCGCAACTGCAAAGCGCCACGATCTCACCCTGCTGACAGCTAACGAGAAACATTTTCGCAACCTCGGAATCACCATCGTGAATCCACTCAAGAAGCTGCCAGAAGACGACGCCGTACTACAATGACCGGCATGGAGCGTCGTAAATTTCTCTCGTCCGCGGCCTGCCTCATCGGAACCTCGAAGGCATGGGCCGCGGCTAACGACCGTGTGCGGCTGGCCATCGTCGGGCTCGGCGGACGCGGCAAAGATCACCTGCGCGGATTCTCGAGCCTTGCCAACGTAGAGGTATCGGCCATCGTCGAGCCGGACGGCAAGCGCGCCGAAGAGGCCGCCTCCATGCTGTTCAAGAAGACCGGCAAGGGCCCGCGCGTGGAATCGGACATGCGCCGCATCTTCGAGGACAAGAACATCGACGCGGTCACCATCGCCACCACCAATCACTGGCACGCGCTCTCGGCCATCTGGGCCATGCAGGCGGGCAAGGACGTCTACGTCGAAAAGCCCGTCTCGCAAAACTTCTTCGAAGGGCAGAAGCTGGTGGAAGCCGCACGCAAGTACGACCGCATCGCCGCCGGAGGCATCCAGAGGCGCTCGTTTCCGCGCTTCCAGCGCATCGCCCGCATGCTGCGCGAAGGCGCCATCGGCGAGATCTACCAGGGCCGCTGGGTCTTCCCCGGCAAACGCGATTCCATCGGCTTTAAGCCCATCGAGAAGCCGCCGTCATGGCTCAACTGGGATCTGTGGCTCGGCCCGGCTACCGATCGCCCGTATCACGGCAACCTGGTCCACTACAACTGGCATTGGTTCTGGGACTTCGGCAACGGCGAACTCGGCAACAACGGTCCGCATCTGACCGACTTCACACGGTGGGTCATGAATAAGGAACTGCCGGTGAAGATTTATTCCACCGGTGGAAGGTTCGGTTACAAGGATCAAGGGGAAACGCCGAATACGCAAACCGTTACCTGGCGCTATGCCGATGGTTCCGAGATGATCGCCGAGTTACGCGGACTCTATACCTCGGAAGTCATGAGCTTCGACTTCTATGGCACCAAGGGTCACATGCATGTCGCCGCCGATGGCACTTACCAGTTGACGATGGGCCGCAATAAGCAACCCGAGCCCGATGCGGAGCCGCTGCCGGTCATGGGCGATCACTTCGTCAATTTCACCGATGCCGTCCGCGCGCGGGACCGCTCCAAGCTGACCTGCGAGATTCGCGAGGCGCACCTCTCCACCGCGTTGTGCCACCTCGGCAATATCGCCTATCGCGTGGGCCACGAGGTGCAGTTCGATACCGCGCAGGAGAAATTCGTGAACGATCCGGAAGCCGACCGGCTGCTGCGGCGGGAGTTCCGGGCTCCTTACGTGATCGGTGACACAATTTGATATTCGCATCACTTTTATCTTGATCGAATGTGCATCACATGCCAGGCTGGGTCATGGCAGTATCACCGCCTGCTTTGAAGACCGTCATGATTCAGATTCGCAACGTCCCGGATCCATTGCACAGGCGGCTCAAATCGAAGGCCGCATTGGAAGGGCTCACTCTTTCCGACTTTCTCATGCGTGAGATCCGTTACATCGCGGACAGGCCGACGGCCTCGGAACTGGCTGCCCGGATCCTCTCTTCCGAGCGAGTGGAGACGGCGATTCCGGTGTCCGAAATGATTCGAGGGGAACGGCCTGAGTGATCGTGGCGGATGCGTCCGCGGTGGTGGAGTTGCTGCTCAATCAAGTCCGGGCATCGCGACTCGCGCGCCGCAGCTTCTGTCCCTCGAAGTCTTCAGTGTTTTACGGCGACTGGCGCTCAGCGGTGCAGTCACAACCGGGCGCGCGCGCCAGTTCCGGGAACAGTTCGCCGGGCTCCCGATTGTCTATTACCCGCACGAAGTTCTGCGTGCACCGCTTGTGTCCTGCGACGCGAGACTGGCTTCGGCATCTGGTCATCATGCCTCGGTCGAGCTTCTCCGGTAGAAACTCAGGCAGTTATCGCCCTGCCGTTTGTCGCGGGTCCGCTGTAAGTTCCCATAAGTACCGGCTAACGCCACTCGCGCGGAATGCTGCGCGATGACCAGTTCCGGCGGGTTCGCGCCCAGAATGGTTAGCGCCATGGTGTACTCGTCTTCGGCGTCGTAAGGCGGATCGAGGAACACCAGATCGGCCGGGTGCCGCGGCAGAAGCAGTTGAGCCGATCCGCGCAGCACCCGGCAGCGATCGCCGATGCCAAGCGCGGCGATGTTCTCTTCGATGAGCGCCGCCGCCACTTTGTTGCGTTCAATCAACAGCACCTGCGCGGCGCCGCGGCTGACCGCTTCGATCCCCACCGCGCCGGTGCCGGCGTAGACGTCCAGGAATACCTTGCCCCGAACGACCGGCGCCAGAATATCGAACAGCGTCTCGCGCAGACGGTCGGGCGTGGGCCGCACCTCCATGCCGGGCATCGATTTCAAACGCCGTGACCGGAACTCTCCGCCAATGACGCGCATATCAACCTACCCTCGCCAATCCATAACGCTGCTGCCAGTGGCCGCGCAGATAGGCGAGCACGCGGTCGCGCTCGGCCTCGGCCGGCGGGTGGTCGAGAAAATCGGATGCCTCGCGGCGCGCCAGTTCGAGCAACTCGGTGTCGCGCAGGATATTGGCGATACGCAGCGCCGGCAGCCCCGCCTGCTTGGTTCCGAAAAACTCACCCGGGCCCCGCAGCTTCATGTCCATCTCGGAAATAAAGAAGCCGTCGGTGGAATCGACCATGGTGCGGATGCGCTCGCGGCCGGTATCGCTCAGCTTACCGGTTACCAGGATGCAATAGCTCTGCGCGGCGCCGCGGCCGACACGGCCCCGCAGTTGATGCAACTGCGCGAGACCGAATCGTTCGGCCTGCTCAATCACCATGACACTGGCGTTCGGCACGTCGACGCCGACTTCGATCACGGTCGTCGACACCAGGATGTCCAGTTCCCCGCGTTTGAAACGCAGCATGGTGTCTTCCTTATCGCTTGAGTTGAGCCGTCCATGCAGCAGCCCGATTCTCAGCTCGGGAAAGACGGTGCCCGAAAGATGGGTGAACATCTTCTCCGCCGCCTTGAACGCGGCCGTTTCCGATTCCTCGATCACCGGGTAAACGACGTACACCTGGCGGCCCGATTCGATCTCACGCTTGACGAAGGTCCACACCTGCTCGATGCGGTCTTCGGGCACGCTCCGGGTGACGATCGGCTTGCGGCCGGGGGGCATCTCGTCGATGACGGAAACGTCGAGGTCGCCGTAGAGCGTCATGGCAAGAGTGCGCGGAATGGGAGTCGCTGTCATCACCAGGATGTCGGGGTGCACTCCTTTTTCCATCAGCTTGAGCCGCTGCACGACACCGAAACGATGCTGCTCGTCGACGATGGCGAGGCCGAGTCTCTTGAAGCCGACGTCCTCTTCCAGCAGCGCGTGCGTGCCGATGGCGATGGGAATCAGCCCCGCTTCGATGAGCTGCTTCATCTTCGTTTTCTCGCGCGCGGTCATCGAGCCGGTGAGCAGGCCCACCACATAACCAAGCTTCGAGAACAGGTTCTTGAAATAAAGATAGTGCTGCGCGGCGAGGATTTCGGTGGGCGCCAGCACCGCCACCTGGCAGCCGTTCTCAATGGCGATGATCGCCGCTTCCGCCGCCACCAGCGTTTTGCCGCTGCCCACATCGCCCTGCAGCAGCCGGTTCATCGGATGCGGCGCCGACATGTCGGTGGCGATCTCTTTCAGCACCCGTTTCTGCGCGCCGGTGGGCTTGAACGGCAGCATCGCCTTGATCCGCTCCCGCGCGCGATCGGAAAGATCGAAGGCGATGCCCGGCTGCAGCCGCACGTTCGACCGGCGCAGCCGCAGGCCGCATTGCAGCCAGAAGAACTCCTCGAAGATGAGCCGGAACTGCGCCGGGGAGCGGAACGAATTGAGCAGCCGCAGATCCTCGCCACCACGCGGAAAATGGAGTTCGCGCACGGCCTGCCAGAAATCGGGCAGCTTCAATTTCTGGCGCAGCGTGGCGGGCAGCGGATCGGGCTGCGGCGGCAACGTCTCGAGCAGCCGCCAGATCAGGGAGCGCATGACACGCGGCGTCACTTTGCCCGCCGCCTCGTGGATGGGCACGATGCGGCCCAGGTGCAAAGTGGAATCGCCGCCTTCGTCGTCGGCCTGCGTAAGAATTTCGAACTCCGGGTGCATGATCGAAAGCTCGCCCGAAAAGCCGTCGAGTTCGATTTTGCCGAATAGCGCGACGCGCACGCCCGGCATCAGCAGGGTTTTCAGATAGTCGCCGCGGAACCACTTGCCGATCAGCGTCACGCGCGACACGTCGCGAAAGCGCGCTTCGAATAGATCCATGCGCCCGCGCAGCCGGGCCGTTTTCGCGGAGGCGACTTCGGCCACCACCGTCGCCATCTCACCGGGCGCCAGTTGCGAAATGGTCTTGACGTTGGACCGGTCTTCGTAGCGGAACGGCGGGTAGGCGAGCAGGTCCTCGACCGTCAGAAGACCCTTGCCTTCGAGCATCTGGGCGCGGGCCGGGCCCACGCCCTTGACATACTTGAGCGGTGTGTCGAGATCCACGCGTAAGGACTAGCGTAGCGCGGTCTTGGCCACGGCCTGATTTTCGAACTCGTCGGCCACGCGCACCGCCACGCTGAGCTCACCCGTGCCGCGATCGATCTTCACTTCATAGGAATGTTCGAGCGAATCGGCCAGCTTGCTCACCGGCAGGGCGGGCAGCCAGTCGCCGCCGTTGACCGAATATTCGGCCTTTTCAATGACCGCGCGCGCATCCTTGGCCTTCCAGCGGACGACCGCGGAGCCGCCTTCGACCGCGGCGGTAAGACCGGAAATCTCGGGCGGCGTGTTGTCGATGAGGAACGCCTCGCTCTCGAGCGAAGCCGTGAGCGCCTCGGCCGGAGGATTATCCGGCGAGTCGGACGCGGTGACGCGCACCTGATACTCCCCATCGGCATAGGAGCTGGCGTCAAAGCTGTAGCGCGTCTCGCGCAGTTGGTCTTTCAGAGGCTTCCAGTTCTGGTCGCCCATGGCGCGAATCTCGATCTTGTAAACCAGCGTGTCGCCGTTCTCATCGGAAGCCTTCCAGCGCGCGCCGGCCCAGCCGCGCGAATAGTTCATGGAAGTGTTCGAAGTATCGATGGAAAGGCCCGAAGAGCCGCGGCGGCGCTGGCCCACGGCGGGCAGCGAAAGCGTCTGCGGGGCGGTCGTCAGCGAAGGCGCCACGGGCGCCGGAAACCGGTAGTTGGGCGGCGTCGGCTCGATCTGTTCCACCGCCGGCGCGACGTTCTTGGTGAGATAGGCGAATTCGCTCAGGGTGACCGCGGGCGAGGCGGTGCCCGATCCGGCCGTGAGTTTCAGCCGGTATTGGAGGAAGCGGGCCGAGGGCGAGCCGATGCGCCCGGCTTTGGCTTCGAGTGGAACGGCGCTCCAGGCGCTCCAGTTTTTTTGCGGCCGGTCGAGATTGCCGGTGCGCGTTTCAAAGCCGATTTTGCCGCCGCGATCGTCGCCTTCAAAGCGCGCGCGGCCCCAGTAGGCGAAGGCGCCGGCGTCGAGGGCGTCGCTTTCGACCGTGCCTTCCTTCTCGATGGCGGGACCCAGCCGCAGCACCTTGCCGAGATTGGCGGCGGCCACCAGCACACCGCCTTTGCGCGAGACTTGAAACGCGGTGATCTGCGCGGAACTCGAACTTACCAGCCGCGTATGAAGACGGGCGGAGTCGATGCGGTAGATGCGGCCTTTGTTGCCGGTGCCGAGCAGCGCCTGCCCGTTCGCATCCATGGCAATCGCGTACACCACGTCGCTAGCATGCTGCCACACTTTGCGCGGCGAGCCTTCGGCGTCGATGCGGTACACCTCCGACCCGCCGGTGATGGAGGGCGCGGGCGTGAAGGTCGGCGGCGGCGGCGCGCCGGGACGGCCGGCGGTCTGGCCGGCGACCGGAACCTGTGGCGGCGCGTTAGGCAGCGCCGGGAGCGCGGCCGGAGCCTTGGCCCCCACCGCGGCCGCGTGGATGGATCCATCGCTTGCCACGGCCACCGCCGTCACCTCGCGCTTACCCGTCTGGAACAGCACGAAGCCTTCGCCCTTGGGCGAAATGCGGAAGATCAGGCCGCCCGGTTCCGTCCCGGCGATCAGGTTGCCCTGGCTATCGACGGCGAGCGAGCGGGCATGCGTCTCTTCGGTCTGGAAAAAGACCGAGCCCTGGCCCGAGGGAGCCACCTTGTGAATCTCGCCTTTGTCGCCGGTGGCGACATAGAGATCGCCCGCCGGGGAGAACGCCATCGTCCAGATGTACTTCGCCTTGGGATCGTAGAAGACTTCCGGTTTGCCGTCGCGGCCCACGCGATAGATCTTGCCGTCGGGCGAAGTGGCGGCGTAAAGGCGGTCCTGCCTATCGACGGCGAGGGCGTGAATTTCAAGACCCTGCAACTCGGCGAGAACTTTGCCTTTACCTGCGTCGTCGATTTCAAAGAGCTTGGCGGTACTCGATCCCGGCGCGCCGCCGCCGGCATAAACGCGGCCGCGTGAATCTTCGGCCAGGGCCCAGAGATAAATCGCGGAGGTTTCGTAAACTTCCTGGAACGAGGGCGCGAGCGTGAGGCGGCCGTCGCTGCGCAGCGATACCTTGTCGAACTCGGCGTTCTCATAATCGCCGGCGTCATAGTGCTGCCAGAAGCGAGTTTCCACCGCCCAGGCGGAAACCACGCAGAAAGCGGCGCCCGCCATCCACAAAAACTTATTGACTTGCATGCTTTACTTGACTGTCACTTTCAGCGAGTAGCTGCCGTTCACCACCAGGTCGAAAGGCAGGGCGGTCTGCTCGGTCGCGCTCTCGCCCGTGGTGAGGAAGGGCCGGTTCTGCGTGAGGCCGGATTGCATCACGTTCAGCACCGACGCCGGCAGGCTCGGCAGCGTCTTGTCGTTGGCATAGACGGTGGGACGCGCCTCCACCAGAGAGACGTAGAGATTGGTGTTGCTGCGCTCCTGGTTGATCAGCGACACGGTGTCGGGAATATCCATGTACTTGTTGACCATCACCGCGGCGACCTGCATGCGGTTGAGCGTCTCGGCGTCGCTCAACAGGATGCGGTGATCGCCCTTGGGCATGCTGGGCGGGATGCGCAGCGCGAACTCGCGCGTGATGCGCTCGCCGCGGAACGGGCGCAGGAAGATGCGGCCTTTCAGCGTATCGCCCGGCTCGGCTTCGACTTTGTCGACCCACGCGTTTTCGATCGAAGCCACGCGGCGCTGCGGCAGCAGATCGACCACGGCATTCACGCTTTTGAGCTTCGGGACCTGGACGGCGTTGCCGAACAGGCGGTTGAACTTGTCGCCCCACCAGCCGGCCAGCATCATGGGGGCGGGCACCGGCAGATCGCTCGGGGCCTGCATCGTGGTAAGGGAGATGTTCTGCCCGTCGAGCTCCACCTTGCCGGTTACACGATAAGTTACTTCCTCGGAGAAGTCGTTCACGCCGCTGATGGAATTGAATAACGTCACCATCATCAGAAACGGCGTCCACTTCTGCTGCACGAAAACGTTGAAGGTGTAATCCTTCTCTTTGGTCACCTTATCGCCGCCGCCAAACGAACGGACCTTGAAGCTCACCGGGATCACTTCGGCCGTATCGCCGAGCACGCCCATGATGCCGGAGTGGCGATCCTGGTGCAGCGCCCCGACAATCTCGGTGGCATTGCCGATCTTGTTGGGCTGGAACGCCGAGGCGAGCGTCATCAGCACTTCGCTCTTGGCCATCGGCATTTCCACCGGACCGAGGTTGAAGAACGGATGGCCGAAGGCCAGCACGCGCTTTCCGTCGTTATAGGAAACGGTGCCCATGCCGGTCATGCTCATGTCGCCCGAAACGAGGACACCGGAAACCGGCTCGCCGGGTTGCAGAGCGTTCTGCCAGCCGGGGGCCGGCTTTGAGCCTTTGAGCGCCCCCGAAGCGCCACCCTGCACCGGATGGAGTCCCATTTGCCGCATCAGCGGGCCGAAGGCCTCGACGGTGTGAGTGGTGAAACCGGAAAGGGTGAGCGGCGTTTCGATGGGTACCATCAGAGGCTGGGGAGCGGGGCCGCCCGCCGCGCCGGCGGCAACCACCTTGGCCAGCAGTTCGCCTGGCACCTCCAGACCGGCCCGTGGTGTGGCATTCTCCGGCGTTTTCGCGCCCCCGGAGCGTGTCTGATCGAACTCGTTGATCTCGAGCATCAAATCGATGGGCGTAATGCCGCAGATCGCGTCCGGCGAGAACACGCTCAGCCGCAGGGCGACAGCGCCAATCAGCTTCCCATCGATATAGACCGGACTGCCGGACATACCGCCGGCGACGTTGGTGCGCTGCGCCTTGCCGCCCATTTTGCCCAGGATGATATCCTGGCGCGGGCCCCAGGCGTTCTTCCATAAACCGATAATTTCGATGGGAACCGCTTCCGGGGTGCCGCCTTCGAACACGGTCCAGGCCGTCGCCTGCATCCCCGGTTTTAGCAGCGAGGATTTCATGGTGGGAACGGGTCCCGCCTTGGGCCTGGGCATGCCCTGGGAATAAAGGGCGAACGACGCGCAGAACAGTAGAGCAGAAACTCGAGTCACCACGGATAGTACGGCCTTTCCTCGAAGCGCTCAGGGGATTGCCCCTAAGGACATTATGCACCAGGGCTCCAAACGCCAAATGCTCACCCGGCAAAGGGTGAGCATTTGTACGAAGCCCCGGCAGTTCCGGGGTGACGTATTGGGAGAATCAGATTCGACGGCCTTGACGCAACCCGTCAAAATCCTTCGTTTGATCTGAATCTTAATGCCAGAGGGCAAGCGAGTCAAGAAAAAAACCGGAGCCCCCAATCCGGCCCTTATCCTGTCGCGAATCAATGCGATCCGCCGATAGCCCGATCTGCAAAATCTGTGCAAATTCTGTGCAAAACGACCCTTCGCCCCTCTCCGTTCCGTTCTAACCTAGAGAACGCGTTGGGGTTATGCAAACCAATCGAAAGCCCGCCGCACGTGCCTCGTCCGCAAAGGAAACGGAATCGCGGCCTGGGTCATCTGCATCATAGTTCGAGGAGCGCAACCCCACATGCCGACACGATTCATCGTTCCAGTACTACTTGCCGCCACGTGCGCCGCCCAGACGCCGGCGCCCTCTTCCCCGACCTCCGAGCGTGCCGTGATGCGCATCGCACGCGAGGTTCAGAAAGGTGTTCTGCAACTGCCCAACTACGGGCTGTTTGACGATATCCGCTTTCTGATCAAGGGCTACGAGGTGACACTCAGAGGCTATGCCTCACGGCCCACGTTGAAGGCTTCGGCCGAACAGGTGGTCAAAAAGATCGAAGGCGTCGAGAAGGTAGTAAACGAGATCGAGGTTCTCCCGTTGTCCCGGCAGGACGACGATATTCGACTGGCCGCTTATGTCCGTATTTACGGACATCAGACGTTGAGCCGGTATAATCCGAATCGTGGCTCGCCGCTATTCCGCAACCCGAACCTTCCGGGAGGCATAACCAACGATCCGCCCATTGGCTACCACCCGATCCACATTATCGTTAAAAACGGGAACATCACACTCGATGGCGTGGTCGATAGCGTGATCGACCGGACGATCGCTGAAATGCAGGCCAACAGCGTTCCAGGCGCTTTCGCCGTGACCAATAATATCCAGGTCGCCAACCAGGAGCGTAAGTCCGACAGCAAGCAGCGCAAATAGATCTTCAGAAAGTAGCCGCCGACGCCTTGGGCCGGTCGACCCAGGCTTCGAGCGTGGATCGCAGCACGTCGAGGCGTATGGGTTTGGCGATAAAATCGTCCATGCCGGCCTGGAAGCAGCGGTCGCGGTCGCCCAGGGCATTGGCGGTGAAGGCGAAGATCGGAACGCGGGACCGGCCCGGACTTTGCACCTCGCGCAGGCGGATCTCGCGGGTCGCCTGATAGCCGTCCATGACGGGCATCAGGCAGTCCATGAAGATCGCATCGTAGACATTCTTTTCCCAAAGAGCGATGGCATCGGCGCCGTTGGTGGCGATCTGGACCGCACAGCCAAGCTTTTCGAGCAGTCTGACGCCCAGGCGTTGATTGACCAGGTTGTCCTCCACCAGCAGCACGCGGTTCCGGCGCGAGAGAACGCCGCCCGGACGGCGAGCCAATCCCCGCCGGTCCCACGCGGCGGCAAGGGTGGCGAGGAACCGGTCGAGCGGGGCGGAGGGGTCGACGCAGACGAACGACTTCAGCGAGCGGCTGAGATCGGCTGGGGGATTGGCGTGCAGAACGACGAGTTCGGCCAGTTCCGGATTCCCGGCAAGCTGGCGCGCCAGATAAGAAGCTTCGGCGCCGCAGGCCGCGCTGTCGATTGCGGCGAAGGGAAAGGCGGCTCTGCTGCCGGCCGCTCCGAGCAAGGCGGCGATCGCGCGCGCAGGGGGCGTGCAGATCGCTTCGAGCCCGGCCTGGCGGAAACGATCGGCCAGGGGCGCCGAAGCGGCCGGATCGTTGGTGACCACCAGAACGCGCATGCCTTCGAACCCGTCCGTGCGATTGGGCTGGGCGGCGGCCGCGGAAAGAAGGGGCACGGTAAAGGTAAAGGTGGAACCTACGCCTTCCTGGCTGGCGACGCCGATGCCGCCGCCCATCAGCTCCAGCAGGCGGCGCGAAATCGCCAGGCCGAGTCCCGTGCCGCCGAAGCGGCGCGTGGTCGAGGCGTCGGCCTGCATGAACGCCTGAAACAGCCCTTCGATCTGCCCGGGGGCGATGCCGATGCCGGTATCCCGCACGCGCACCTGCACCACATGGCCGGCGTTGGTGGCCGAAACCAGTTCGGCCTCCACCGAAACGCCGCCGCTGTGGGTGAATTTCACGGCGTTGCCAAGCAGGTTGTAAAGCACCTGCCGGAGGCGCGCCGGATCGCCCAGCACCTGGCTCGGCACATCGGGTGCGATGTGCAGCGACAGGCGCAACTGCTTCTGTTCGGCTCTCGGCTGCAGCGTGCTGAGGGCGTTGGACAGCAGTTTGTCGAAGGCGAAGGGCACTTTCTCGATCGACATACGCCCCGCTTCGATCTTCGAAAAATCGAGGATATCGTTGAGAATCGACAGCAGATGTTCGCAGGAAGTATTGAGAATATCGGTGTATTCGCTTTGTTCGGAGTCGAGGGCGGTCTCAAGCAGCAGATGCACGGCGCCGATGATGCCGTTCATGGGCGTACGAATCTCGTGGCTCATGATGGCCAGAAAATCGCTCTTGGCGCGGTCGGCGGCTTCGGCGCGGCTTTTGGCTTCCTCGAGGTCTTTCGAATAGAGGAAGAGGCTTTCTTCGGCCACCTTGCGGTCGTGGATGTCGCTGAGCGAGCCGGCCAGTCCGGTCACCTCGCCGGCCGGGCCGCGCGTGGCCTGCCCGCGGCCGAGGAACCAGCGGTATTCTCCGTTGCCGGTCCTCAGGCGGAACTCGAAGCCGCGTTGTCCGGCGTGGGCGCTCATCGAACTCAACTGCTCCCTGACGCGCTGGGCGTCGCCCGGATGGACGCGCGACAGCCATAGCTCGAGCGGGTCTTCGGGATCGCCCGAATCGGCGCCGACCAGTTCGCGAAAGCGCGGCGACATGAAGGTGGCCCCGGTTGGATGGGCGCAGTGAAACACGATGTCGTTGGTGGCGCCGATGGCCATCTCAAGGCGCGTGTGCTGCGTGCGGATCTGCTCCTCCAGCACCTTGGTGCTGGTGATGTCGCTGGCGATGCCGAGCACCAGCTTGGGCCCGCCCTCCGCATCGCGCGAGAATACGGACTCGCGGCAATGGTTCCACGCGACGGTTCCGTTGCGATGCCGGCAGCGTACATCGAAGGTCACCAGTTCGCCGTCGCGCGATTTGCGGATCTTCTCGCGGTTGGCCGCCACCACCGGGTGATCCTCGGCCACCGCCAGGTGGTAGAGGAAGTCGGGTTCCGACATGGCCACTTCCTGCGGATAGCCGGAAATGCCTTCATCGGCGCGATTGGCGTAGAGGACCGCGCCGGTCTCCATGTCATAGAGGTAAACCAGGGCCGGTACCGATTCGGCCAGGGTATGCAGGAATCGCCCGTTGGCGCCGAGGCCCTCTTCAAACGACCGGCGGCGGGTGGCGTCTTCGAAAACGCCGATGTAGCCGAAGCTGGCATCGCCCTGGCGGATCTCCGCCGCCGCCACGCTCACCCAGATCGCACCGCCGGCGGCGCGCGGGATGCGGAACTCGGTGTGGTAGCCCTGGCGGGCCTTGGCGGCGCGTATCCATTCGCTGCGGACCCGCCCGCGGTCGTCGGGATGAATCGCCTCGATCCAGCCCGGCCCAGCCGCACGCGCCGCCGTGATTCCGGTAATCCTCTGCCATGCCGCGTTTACATACAGGCAGGTGCCCGCGGCGTTGGTGACGATGGCGCCCACGGGCAGACTATCGGCCAGCGTGCGGGCGCTGGCGCGCACCGTTTGAGCCGCCGGACGGGCGCGGCGAGCCTTGCGCAGACGAACCAGGGACGCCACATCTTTCGGACTTGGCCGCCCGGCGGCGGGACCGGCCACCGATAACGTACCGCGGGCGCCGATGGCGCGGCCCGCGGCGTCCCAATCGACGGCCTTGCCGCTCGCCACCAGACAGACCCAGGCGCCCGTGGCATCACGCAGCCGGAACCGGCCCTCGATCGAATCCCGCGACCCGGCCGGGCGCGGCTCGAACTGCCGGCTCCAGCCGGCCAGATCGTCCTCGTGCAGCGCGGGCTGTGCGTCCGATAGAGCGTATCCCAAACGCTCAAGCCAGGGCTCACTCAATTGAAAGCCGCCACCGGAGACACACCAATCCCACGTTGCATCCGCGAGCGAGCCGGTATGGCAAATCATTGCACTGCTTGGAGGGCGGCGAACGTCTCCCGGATTCCGCCGGGGATGAAAAAAGCTTAGTGGAGATTAATCTCCGGCACAATCGGCCAGGAGAGGTTAACAAGGGGGATTGGAAGGGTCAATTAGGGGGTAATGGCCGACCACCGGTCCGGTACGGACTTCCGGCCCGATAATCGTATAGAAACCGGACAGAATCATGTGGTTTGATTCATCGCCTTTTCATGCGAATTTTTACCCCTTACGGGGGTAAACGGGGTAGAATTTAGCTAAGGGGGAGTAGTTTAAGAAAGGAGCGAGCCTCATGCAGGCTGCCTTCACTCCTGCCAGGGTCCCCGTCCTGGTAGTCAGTCCTTACCCGGACGATCACGTCCAACTCGGTCAATTCCTGGAGCGCGAACATTGGGAAATGTGTCACGTCTCGACTTGTGAAGAAGCGCTCGGTCTGTTACAACGCGTTCCGGTTTCGATTGTCGTAGCGGAATCGGATGCCGCCGGTGTGAACTGGCGGAGGCTCTTGCCGGCCACGCAACGTGTGCCGTTCCCGCAAAAGCCGGCCCTTGTGGTAGCGTCCTCGAAAGCCGACGACCGGTTGTGGTCGGAAGTGCTGAACCTGGGCGGTTACAACGTTCTGGCGAAACCCTTCGATGCGGCCGAAGTACGGTGGGTGCTCGAAAACGCCCGCCAGGCCTGCACTCGCATGGCATCCGGCCTAGTCGGTCAGGAAAGCCAGCGTCTTAGTGCCTGAGACGTCGAACATTTTGCGGCAGCGCACGTTGCCGCAGGCGACTTTGTCCTGCGCCAGCACCATGTAGCTTTGCACTTTTTGAAATTTGGCGCGATCCCGCTCGTCGGCTCCCCGTGGCAGCGCCCCTTTCTTTTTGCGTACCACCCAGGGCAGTTCGTAGCTGCCCTGGGTGCGGCAATAAGGGCAATTCAAATCGATCTTGCGCGTGGTGCGCGATTCCAAATAAAAGTCCCGTTCGTCCAGAGGCATTGTTTCCCTATTCGATCGAAATCGTCTGTTCGTCGGCGGCCCGGCCGTTCTCGATGCGGAGGCGGACCGGGCCCGTCAGTCCTTCGGGCATGAGGAACTCGACGCGGGCCGCATCGGCGCTCACGGTCTCGGCCGCGATCTGTTCCACGAATACGCGCGGCATTTCGCCATCGTTCAGAAGGCGGCGGCCCGCGATGGCCCAGCGGTTTCCTTCCACCCGCGTGACGCCGCCATCGTCGATGCGCGGGCCGGAGTAGGCCACCCGGTAGATGTTATTGTTGCCGTCGTCGGACACGTAGACGGCGCCGTCGGGTCCTTCGATGGCCTGTACGGGACGGCCGCTGCGGGTGCGCGTGCGCAGATCGAGAAAGCCCCACAGAAAATCTTCCTGGCCCGACGCGCGGCCTTCGGCGGCGCGGATGCGGACGACTTTATAGCCGGAAGGCTCGGTGCGGTTCCAACTGCCGTGCAGCGCCACCAGCGCATCGCCGCGATAGGCGGCAGGATACTCGCCGCCTGTGTAAAAGGCGATGCCAAGGGGCGCCGAGTGGGCGGGCATTTCAAACTCGGGGTGCGACGCGGTCGCGCAGCGGGAGGCGTTGACTGGCGGAAACTCACGCGCCGGAACCACCTTGCCGGTGGAATAGCAATCCGGCCAGCCGTAGTGGCCGCCTGCGGCGAGGATGTTGATCTCCTCGGGCGGCACATCGTCGCCCAGATTGTCGCCTCCATGATCGGTCGCCCAAAGCTCATTGGTGTAGGGATGCCAGGCGAGTCCGACGGCGTTGCGCAGCCCGGTGGCGAAGATTTCGACGCCGCTTCCATCGAGTTCATAGCGCATGACGGCGGCGCGGCGGCGGTCGGCTTCATTGCAGAAGTTGCAGGTCGATCCGGCCGACACAAGCAGCTTGCCATCGGGCGAGAGAGTAAGCGTCCGCGTGGTGTGCTGGCCCCCGCCGGGCAGAGTGACCAGGCGGACGGCGGGCGAGCGGACGATGAGATCTTCGGTGACCGCATCGTCGAAACGGATCACTCCATCGTTCTGAGCGACGTACAGGCTGCCTTCGCGGAAGGCGATCGAATGGGGGCCGTTGAGCCGTTCGAGAACGGGCACGGTTCGTCCCGCTTCGGGCACCGCGACAATGCTGTTGGAGCCGCGGGCGGCGACATAGAGCACACCGTTCGGGCCGAACGCCATGTGGCGAGGACCGCGGATCACGTTGGCATGCACGCTGACCTCGAAACCGGCGGGCACGCTCAGTTCTTCGAGGCGGAACGGGCGGTTTCCGGCCACCTGGGCCAGGGCCGCCGGAACCAGGAGCAGGTTCAGCCAGGCTCTCTTCCACATTTCTCCATTACACCGCATTTTCCGTGAGACGAATTCAAGATGAATTCCACTATTTTGTAGAGCAGTATTTGAGCCATTTACGGTCCGGCTTCGGGATTCCCTCCGTTTGCCGAAGCCGGACCGTTTCTTTTCCATGCGGCCCTATCCTTTTCTGCTGCCGGCCATCGGCTTCGCGGCTGGAATCGCACTGCAGTATGGGCTGTCGTTCGGACGCGGCGAACTCACGGCCGCGGCCCTGGTCTCGCTCGGCGCGGTAGTGCTTTCGCGATATCGCCGCTGGTATCTGCTCCCTCTCTTTTTCAGCCTTGGCGCGCTCAACGTTCTGTGGCATCGCACAGGCCCGCCGCCCGAACTGGACGCGCAACCTGGCGAGCTGGTCGCCATCGAAGGCTGCGTCGTCGAACCGCCCGCGTTCTCCGAAGACCGGGAACAGTTCGTGGTCGAAGTGGCTCCCAGGGCCAGGGTCCGGTTTCAGCTCTACCCCAAGGAAGGCGAAGCCATTCCAAGATTGCGCTACGGGCAGCGCGTGGAGGTCGAGGGCCGTCTGCGGCGGCCGCGCAACTTCCTCAATCCGGGCGCCTTCGACTACGCGGGCTACCTGGCGAGGCGCCACGTGTTTTGGCTTGGCACGGTGCGTGCCGGAAGCGAGCCGCGTGTCCTCGACGGCACCTGTGGATCGGCGCTGCTGGGCTCGATCTACCGGCTGCGCGGTCGCGTGATGGAAGGCATCGAACGGCTCTACCCGGGCGATCCCTACACGGTGGGGCTGCTCCAGGCCCTGCTGGTGGGCGATTCGGCGCGCCTCGAGCGCGTCTGGGCGGACCACTTCCGCCGCACCGGCACCTATCACGCCATCGTGGTTTCGGGTATGCACATCAGCGTGATCGCCGGGGCGCTGATCCTGCTGTTCCGGATGCTTTCTCTGCACGCGGTCACGGCACGGCTGGCGGCGCTGGCGCTCGTGTGGATCTACGCCGGGATGTGCGGCTGGCAGGCGCCGGTGGTGCGCGCGGCGGGCGCCTTTACGCTTTTCGCCATCGGTGGGTACTTCTTCCGCGAAGCGCGCCTGGCCAATCTGTTGTCTCTATTGGCGCTTTGCTTTCTGGCCGCCGATCCCTCCCAGATCCACGAAGCGAGTTTCCAGCTCACGTTCCTCGCGGTGGCATCGCTCGGCGCCCTGGCCGCGCCGGCGGTGGAAAGCGGGCTGCCGGCCCTGCGCCGCCATGCGGGTCAGCTCGCCGACGCGGGCTGGGATCTGCACATTCCACCGCGCGCGGCGCAGTTCCGGGTGGAACTGCGCCTGATCGTCGAGACGCTGGATCTGTGGCTGCGTCTGCCTCCGCGTCCCGGAGCCCTGCTGGTTTCCGCGGCGGCCTGGATCTGGATCGGGCTGATGGAGATGCTGCTGATCTCGGCCGCGGTGCAGTTCGGACTGGCGCTGCCGATGATCTATTATTTCCACCGCCCGTCGATCTCCGGGCTTTCGGCGAACCTGATCGTGACTCCCTTGCTGACCTTCGCGGTTCCGGTGGCGTTTGTGGCGCTGGCCACCGGATGGGGTTGGGTGGCCGGGTTGACACACGGTCTGGTGGCGTTCTCGCGCACGATGGTGGAATGGCACGGGCGCTGGGAGCCCGGCTGGCGCGTGCCCGATCCGCCGGTGTGGCTTACGCTGCTGCTCGGGGCTTCCATGCTGGCGCTGATCCTCGACCGGCGCAAGAAGCTGTGGCTGGCGGTGGCGGCCGCCGTGCTCGCCGTCATCCTGGTCCATCCGTTCCCGCCGCGCGGCAAGCCTGGAACGCTGGAGGTGACGATGGCCGACGTCGGCCAGGGCGACAGCGTGCTGGTGGGATTCCCGGGCGGGCAGTGGATGGTGGTGGATGGCGGCGGCATTCCGTCGTTTGGGCGGGCCGCGCGCCGCACACGCATGGATATTGGCGAGGACGTGGTGACGCCCTATCTGCTGTCACGCTCGATCCGCCGGGTGGATGTATTGGTGAACACGCACCAGCACGACGATCACGCCGCCGGATTGCTGGCGTTGATGGAGAATTTCCGCCCCGCGGAGTTGTGGGTGGGGGCCACGCCGCCGAGCGATGTCTTGCGCCAGTTGACGGCCAAGGCGGCGGAGTTTGGCGTACGCATCCGCCCCATGCGGCGGGGCGCGCCGTTTGCCTTTGGCCAGGCGACGGTGGAAGTGCTGTCGCCGCCCGAAGATTATGAACCTCGCGCCGCGCCTTCCAACAACGATTCGCTGGTGCTGAAGCTGACTCACGGGCGCCATTCATTCCTGCTGACCGGCGACGTTGAACGCCAGCTCGAAGCGAGCCTGGCCGGCCAGACGGGCCGCATCGACGTGTTGAAGGTGGCGCATCACGGCAGCCGGACCTCGACGACGGACGCTTTTCTCGAGGAGGCGCGCCCGGCGATCGCGCTGCTCTCGCTCGGCAAGGACAACCTGTTCCGCCATCCGCATCCGGACGTGATGGCGCGCTTC
Source organism: uncultured Acidobacteriota bacterium (assembly GCA_902826685.1). Taxonomy (GTDB): domain Bacteria; phylum Acidobacteriota; class Terriglobia; order Bryobacterales; family Bryobacteraceae; genus CADEFT01. The sequence continues at coordinate 1,008 of CADEFT010000053.1, read as the reverse complement.
GAGCAGCGTCGTATCGCCGCCTTACGCAGCGATCAATGGGGGATGGTGACGGTACGCTCCGACGGCAGGTATCTGGAAACGGAAACGTGCCGGGTGGCTTGCTCCACTACGTTTTCGTGGTCCTGGTAAGAGGCGTGGACTATCGCCCGTTACGTTTCGGTTTTGGATGTGGGCCGTGATGCACGGCCATCGCCATCATGGTGATTTGCACAATTGCCGGTGCGAGCCGACGTGAAGAAGTCTGCATTTTGCTTGGTACACTGTACCTAGAAAGGTGCAGCCCTGGCAGATCCCACACCGCGGAAGATCCCGCTGGTCTTCTACCGCACCGCAGCGGGAGCGGAGCCAGTGAGGGAGTGGCTGAAAGGTCTGCGGGAGAGTGATCGCCACATGATGGGCATGGATCTACTGAGGGCGCAATGGCGCTGGCCGGTGGGAATGCCCCTGTGCCGGCCCATGGGCGATGGCCTGTGGGAAGTTCGAACGGATCGGCCCGACAACCGCACCGCGCGGGTATTGATTTGCGTTCACAGCGGCCACTTGGTCGCACTGCATGGGTTCATCAAGAAAGCGAAGACCACACCGAATCACGATTTGGAACTGGCGCGGAGGCGCCAGAGAGAGGTACAGCAATGAGCAAGAAGCATGTCGGATCGAGCATTGATGACTTTCTTAAGGAGGAAGGTGTTTTTGAGGAGGCCCAGGCTCAAGCCGTCAAAGAAGTGGTTGCCTGGCAACTCGCCGAGGCGATGAAGAAGCAGCACATCTCCAAAAACAGGATGGCCACACTCCTTAAGACCAGCCGCACCCAGGTGGACCGGCTTCTTGATCCTCGAAACGACATCACACTCGGCAGCCTGCAGCGCGCCGCTGCGATGGTGGGCCGGCGTGTCATCATCGAGTTGGTTTGAAGTCATCGCGGGGCAATCCTTAGGCAGCCTCACCGGTACCGTTTAGCCTGTCTTTCGCACTTCGCGGTGTTGACGGCAGGTAAGGCATTTAGAATCA
>CADEFT010000052.1 GCA_902826685.1 uncultured Acidobacteriota bacterium | reverse complement strand
GATTCTAAATGCCTTACCTGCCGTCAACACCGCGAAGTGCGAAAGACAGGCTAAGACCGATCTCTCCGACGTTCCGTTCCTGAAGGACTGTTCATTGCCGGATCCGCATCTTTTCCAGCGCCTCGCCGACCGCCGGCAGCGCCGCCGCCCCCGGCTTGAACCCATTGACCTCCAGCACGTACGCCACGATATTCACATACGACGCCTTTGGCAGCGACCCAGGCGACGCCGGCGGCATGGTACGCGACTTCTCATGAAATGCGCCCACCGTCTTTCCCATCCACTTGCCGTTGAAATAGTCGCCGGCCAGCGGCGTGCCGAATGTGCCGTTGGTCAGCGTGCTGCCATGGCAGACCGCACAATAGGAATCGTAGGCCTTTTTGCCATCGGCCACCTGCCTGGCGGTAAACCGGGGCGGTTCCCCGCCGGCGGCCGCACCGGTCTCGGCCGGCGAAGACGGGGCTTGCGTCAGCCGCCGCGGGTCTTCGCCCGCTCCCGGTCCGCCCTCGCCCCGATAGGTGAAGGCGAGAATGGCGCCGCTGTCCTGCATCTTGGTCGTAACACCGCCGGCAAGCGCTTCCACCAGCCCCTGCGAATCCGTCGCGACGTAGATCGTTTTCCGGTCCGGACTCACCGCCGTGTCCCGGTATCGATTCTCCGATTGAAAATAGCGGTGCATCTTCCCCGCCGCTTTCTTCCTGTCCGCGCTCAGCGGCAGGATATAAAGAGAGCCGCGCTTCAACGTTGTAATCAGCAGCACTGCATCCCAACCCGGAATCCCCTCCGCCCCGCCACCGTAGAACTCGACACCCGAAATCCCGACCGTCGGCCAGCAGATGTAGTTGACGCCTTTGCACGCCGGGTCCTGAAAATTGAAGCCCGTGGGCACGGTGAACAACGTCGCGATCGGCTCGACGAAAGGCTTGGTAAACGCCGATTCCGCCTCGCGAGGCACGGAGGGATGAATGGCCAGATCGCTGAATCGAAGCTGGGAGCACGGTGTCTTCGCCTCCGCCCAGCGCGCATACTGATAGGCCTTGTCGTCGCGCATCCCCGCCACGTGCGGCCAGCCGTAATTGGAACCGGACGTCAGAATGTCGATCTCATCGTCGGTTTTCGGACCATGCTCGGCCGCGTACAGCGTGCCGTCGGGCCCGAAGTCGATGCCCTGCGTATTGCGATGGCCCAAGGTGTAGACATGGCTGATGACGCCACCGAGGCTCGGATTGTCCTTCGGCACCGACCCATCCGGATTGATGCGCAGGGACTTGCCTTCGTAAGCCGCATAGTCGTTGCGCGCGATCTCGCCGAAGGTGGGAAGCCGCTGCGCCAGCACCGGAAGGCAGAAATTGCCCAGTTGATTATTCCCCTGGTCGCCGATGGTCATGTAGAGCTTGCCATCGGGCCCGAGTTTCAGCCGCATCCCGTTGTGATCGTTGCCGGCGGGCAGCCCGTCGATCACCGTTACCGGGGTGGAAAGCGTGCCCTGCGCGGCGTCGTAGCTCAGACGCGCGATCTTGCCGTACAGGAAGCGATAAGGGTTGGCGGCGTCGGTGACTCGCGGGTCGGGCCCCTTGCTCTTATCGACGTAGGTATACGACACGTACACCTGCGACCGGTCGAGATCGAGCGCCAGGCCAAGCAGTCCGTCCTGCCCGCCAGGCGCCGAAACCTCGTCAAGGGTCACGGCCACTTTCCGCTCGCCGTTGGCTGGATTGACGCGGGTCACGCGCTTGGCGGTGCGCTCGGTCACCCACAGCATCCCATCCGGCCCCATGGTGATTTCCCATGGATTGGCGAGACCGGAAACCACCACGGACTTACGGAAGTCCTTCGTCCCTCGAATGACCGACTCGGGTCCATCCTGCGCAAACACCTGCGCCGCAAAAAATAGGAAGAGCGTGAATCGCACCTCTTGAGCGTAGCCCAACCTTCGCGGCCGGGGCTAGTTCACCTCGCCGGCCGCCATGGGCCTCGCCGGGTTGCGTTTGAGCATCGCCAGATCCGCCAGCAGTTGATCGGTTTCGGGCGCCGGATCGGTCTTGTAGCTGCCGCGAATGAAGCCGTCGGCATCGACCAGAATCAGGCACTTGTTATGGGATTGCTCGATCTGTTCGGGATCCATATCCACCGAAGCTTCCTTCTGCAGTTTGCGAATCACGGCCTTGTCGCCGGTGAGGAACTTCCAACGCAAAGGATCGGCTTTAAACCGGGCCGCGAAGGCCGCCAGAACCTGGGGCGTATCGTGCTCGGGATCGACGGTAATGGAGAGCAGACCCACCGAATCGTCCCGCTCATCGAGCGACTGCTGCACTTTGTACATCTCGGCGCTCATGCGCGGACAGGCCGCCTGGCAGGTGGTGTAGATGAAGTCCACCACCCAGATCCGGCGGCGCATCTCGATGCTTGAAAAGACGCCGCCTGAATGATCGGAGAAGGTAAAGTTCGAAAGCTGCCCCATCTCGGGCAGCGTGACCAGGGGCGGCGAGGCGGCGACGGGAGTTGGAGGCTGGGAACAGCCGGTAAGCGCCAGGGCCAGCAGGAAGACGCCCCTACTTGGTCCAGTCGAGAATTTCGGAAACGCTGTTGCGTTCCTTGGTAAAAACCTCAAGACGGAACCTCACCGAAGGAGACATGTTTCGATAGAAGACGCTGGGGTTCTGCAACTGCGCGACGTCCAGATCCACGGTGGTCCCATAGGTACCGTCGGTGATGTTCAACACCCCGCGCTGCGCCGCGCGAACCGCAATCGAATTGCGGTCCCACCGCACATGCAGATTCTCACCGGAACGCGCCACGGTGAGCGAAAGCGTATAGGCTTCGTTCAAAGCGTTCGCCGCGCGCGAGGGCTTGTAATTGAGGGCCGCCTGAAAGCCGACCAGCACGCCCAGAAGCAGGAAGATGAAGGAAAGAGGAATCCAGACGTTGGTGCGCCGGAAGCGCGCCACGCCAGAGTCGGCGATTGGCCCCGGCGCCGGTAGCGGTATTTTCGCCAGCGCCGCCTGCAGTTGTTCGGTCGTGGCGCCGAACCCGGCCGCTTCGGCGTACTCAGGCTCCGCCGTTTCGAACATCCTGGTGGTCTCCGCCGCTGCCGCTGCCGGACGGTTCCGTTCGCGGCCCCGCTCGACCGCCGGCGTAGCACCGCCGCCCAGTTCCTTGCGCCGGAAGGGAAACTCCTGGTAAGAACTTTCGGCCCGCACGGCGCCGTCGGGCTCGCGGAAAAAGAATCCGGCCGTGCTGACGCGCGTCGCGTAGGGTTTGACGAGCAGGAAAACCGACGCCGCATCCGGCGCATGCTGGTCGAGCAGGCTCAAATCTTCGGCCGCCAGGCCCATGCCCTCGCGCGTATGCGACCGGTAGATCCCGACAACCCGGCCGCCGAAGCGGCTAACCGCGTCTGCGAATCCGGCCATATCGGCTTCCGAAAGCAAATAAGACGGACCGCGCCGGTGTTCGCAAGCGACAGGCTCGAAATCCTCGACGTGCGCCACCGCCCCATCCTCGGTTCGTTCCACTCGGCCGAGCAGTAAGCCGCCCACCTCAGCGCCCCTTTTCGGAATCGCGCCAAAGCCGCGCATGACTTCGATCAACAGCCGATCCACCGCCCCGAAGTCCAGACGCACGCTTACCTTCTTCCCTGGAACCTCCCAGAGGTAAGAATCGGATAGGGATTGCTGAGCCGGTGTCACGTCCAATTCTGCTTTATCGAGATCGGCGAAGCGCCTCTTGCCATCGTAGACCGCCACGCCGACTCAACTCAAGCTTAACTATCGGAACAGCAAGGCGAAAACTGTATTGGAAACACGTATGATGGCTCTAGCCTACCTATGGCCGGTGTCTTATACGTGGTCGCAACGCCTATCGGTAATCTGGAAGACATTACTGTGAGAGCCGCGCGCACCTTGGCCGAAGTCGACCTGATCGCCTGTGAAGACACACGCCAAACCCGGAAGCTGCTCGATCATCTGGGCTGCTCCACACCTATGGTGAGCTATCACGACCATAATGAACGGGATCGTACGGAAACACTGGCCGATACCCTACGGTCGGGCAAATCGGTCGCCTTGGTGACCGACGCCGGCACTCCGCTCGTGTCCGATCCCGGCTACCGCCTGGTCGAGGTCTGCCGGCAGTCGGGCATCACGGTCACTCCCATCCCAGGACCTTCGGCGATGCTGGCCGCTTTGTCCGCTTCCGGCCTGCCGACCGATGCGGTCTATTTCGGTGGATTCCTTACGCCCAAATCCGGCCAGCGGCGGAAAGCTCTCGAGGCTCTGCGGCCCCTGGAGGCGACAATCGTCCTTTTCGAGGCGCCTCACCGAATCCTGGAGCTGCTTGAAGACGTCCAGAAAGTGATGGGAGAAAGGCGCGTCGTAGCGGCCCGCGAAATTACGAAAAAGTATGAAGAGTTTCTCTCGGGCACCGTATCCGAAGTGCGTGCCGTGCTGGCCGGGCGCGAATCGATAAAGGGGGAGTTCACTCTGCTGATCGCCAAATCCGAACAGCCGTTGTTTGACGCCTCGCAATCGATTGGGGAGGCGGTGGCGGCCTATGAACGGTCCGGCCTGCCGCGTATGGACGCCATCAAACAGGTGGCGCGGGAACGCGGCCTGCCGAAGCGCGAAGTCTATCGTGCGGTGGAGGGCTGAACCCGGTGAGAACGTTGCTCCTATTGGCCCTGGCGCCCCTGACGGGCTTAGCCCTCGATCCGGTGGAGATCGTCCGCCGTTCGGTGAGCCACGACCAGCGGAACTGGGAGCAGACCAAGGACTACACCTATCTCTCGCGGTCCGTCTCGAATGAACGGGATTCGGCCGGCAAGACCACCAAGACCGAACAGGAAACCAGGGAAGTCTTTCTCCTCTACGGCGAGCCCTACCGGCGGTTGATCGAAAAGGATGGCAAGCCGCTCAGTCCCGCCGAAGCCCTCAAGGAGCAAAGGAAGATCGACGATCTGGCCGAACGCCGCGCCCGGGAAACGCCCGCCGAGCGGGAAAAGCGCCTGGCCAACTGGCGTAAGTCCGCCCATCGCGATCGCGAGGTGGCCGCCGAGATCCCCGACGCCTTCGATTTCAAGCTCCTCGGAGAAGAGGTCATCGCGGGCCGGAAGACGTGGGTACTGGACGCCACCCCGCGAGCCGCCTACCAGCCCAGAAACTGGAAGGCCGGGATGCTCAAGAAGTTCAAGGGGCGCATGTGGATTGACCAGACCGAGTACCAGTGGACGCGCCTCGAAGGCGAGGTCATCGACACCGTGTCCTTCGGGTTGGTGCTGGCCCGCCTGGCCAAGGGATCGAAGATCTTTTTCGAACAAACGCGGGTCAACGACGAGGTTTGGATGCCCGCCAGGATCCGCTTCGACTTCGACGCCCGCGTGGCCCTGTTCAAACATCTGTTGGGCGATCAAACCATTACTTTTTCCAATTTCCGCAAGTTTCAGGTGGAATCCCGCGTCACCTCCACTACCGGCGTGGAGTAGGAAATACTGGCGCGTTTTGCCTATCAATTTCGCTTATCCATATTGGGTAACATGTGTACAGGCCGAGTTGTGTAGACAGGTACGATGTCCGCCTCCCCGCAGCCCAGATCCCGCTATGAGATCAAGGAGCGCCTGCCTAAGCAGGGCGCCATGGGAGTGGTGTACCGGGCGTGGGATCACCAAACCCGCCGCATCGTAGTACTCAAAACCATCGGGGATGTGCGCAATACCACGGCTCTTGACCATTTCAAGAAAGAACGGGACATTCTTTCGACCATCAATCACGCCAATATCGTCGACGTTTACGACATTGGCGAGATGGAATTTGAAGGCGAGCTCAAACCGTTCTTTGTGATGCCGTTCCTTCCGGGCGCGGCGCTCGATCAATTGATCGCCGGACAGCGCCTGACGGTGGAACGGACCGTCGAAATGGTGACCCAGGTCTGCCGCGGCCTGCAGGCGGCGCACGACCGAGGGGTCATTCACCGCGACCTCAAACCGAGCAACATCTTCGTCATCGATGAAGTAGGGACCGTAAAGATCATCGATTTCGGCGTGGCCCACTTGAGCGATCACACCGGCACGGGCGTAAAGGGCACGCTGCTCTATATGTCGCCCGAGCAGATTCAGTCCCATCCTCTGGGGCCGGCTTCGGATCTGTTCTCGCTGGCCGTGGTCTGCTACGAGGCGCTCACCGGCCAGCGGCCGTTCCAGGGCTCGAGCCAGGCGGAGATCACTCATAAAATCGTCCACTACACGCCGCCGATGGTGTCGGACCTCAATCCCGCGGTATCGACCCTGCTCAGCCAGGTGATTCACGCGGCGATGGCCAAGCGGACCCAGCACCGGTTTGCCTCGGCCCGCGAGTTCGGCGAGGCGCTGCAAAGGGCGCTCCATAACAGGCCGATCGACCGGTTCGACCCGAAGCGGGCGGAGCCGCGCATTCAGAAAGCGCGCCGTGCGCTCGAAACCGGGCAGCTCGATTTCGCCGGCAGCGTGCTGGGCGAGTTGGAAGCCGAAGGCCACCTGCACCCCGAGATGCGCCCGTTGCGGCGCCAGATCGATCAGGCGGTGCGGGAGCGCAACGTCCGCCAGTTACTCGACAGCGCGCGCCACTTCCTGGTCGAAGAGGAATACGCCCTGGCCCGGCAGAAGGTACAACAGGCGCTGCAGAGCGCTCCCGGCCATCTGGAGGCGTTGGAGATCCAGACCGAGATCGATCTGAAGTGGACCAGCCAACAGGTGGCCGAATGGTTGCGTCTGGGCCGGGAACACCTGGAGGGACAATCGTTCACACAGGCCCGCGAGGCCGGACAAAGCGCGTTGAGCCTGCGGCCAGGCGACCCCGACGCCCTGCAATTGATCGCCGAGACCGGCCGTGCCGAGGAGCAGATTGCCCGCGCGCGCAGCGAAGCGGCGGAGATTTTCCAGAGCGCGCGCGAAGCTTACGACCGGGGCGAGATCAGCGCGGCGCTTTCCAAAGCCGAGCGCGTGCTCGAGTACGACCGCCAGACGCCCGATAAAGGCGCACCCGACCTGGCGATGATGCACCAGGATTTCTACAACGACGTGCGCGGCGAGCACGACGCCATCCGCCAGGCGGTGGTGGATGTGCGCCGTCTCGTGCAGGAGAAGGATTTTCAGGCGGCTTACGAAATCTGCGACCGTTATCTGGCGCGGTATCCGAGAGACCCGCAGTTCCGGGCGTTGAAGCTCGAAGCCGACCATAGCGAGCGCCAGCACATTTCCGCCTACATCGCCGAAGTGGAGCGGCAGGTATCGGCCGAAGGCGATCTCGATCGCCGTGTCGCCATCCTCGAAAAGGCCGCCGCCGCGTATCCGCGCGAGGATCATTTCAAACGCGCCCTGACGCAGGCCGTCGAAAAGCGCGACCTCACGGCGTCTGTCGGCGAACGCGCCCGCCAGCTCGAAGAGCGCGGCCAGTTCGCCGAAGCGCTGAGCCAGTGGGAAACGCTGCGCTCGATTCACCCGGCCTATCCCGGCCTGGAGCGGCACATCGAGCGGCTGACCGCCAGGCGCGATCAGCAGCAGCGCGACGAAGCCCGGCAGCGCCGGGTGAATCAGATCCGCCGCCTGATCGACGGCGGCAGGTACGAGGAAGCGATTCGCGCCTGCGACGCCGCTCTGGCGGAATTCCCCGGCAGCGAAGACCTTCGCGCCGCCGCCGAGGACGCCGCCGAGCGCCGCAAGCGCGCCCTCGAGATCGAGCACCTGATGAGCGAAGGCCACGGATTCCTCACGCGCGGCGATTTTGAGCAAGGGATCGCGCTGCTGCGGCAGGCCTTTGAACTTGACCGCCACAACGACGCCTCGCGCACGGTGCTGGTGAACGCGCTGCTCAGCCGGGCCAAGAACCTGCAGCAGACCGATCCGTTCCGCGCCGGCGAACTGGCCGGCCAGGTGCTGAAGATCGACCCTGCCCATCGCGGCGCCGCGGAGTTGCAGGTCACGCTGGCCGAGATTCGCAAGCAGGCCGCCATCGCCGGCGCTCTCGAGCGCGCTGAAGCGTTGCAGCAGGAAGGCAACCGGCAGGGTGCGCGCCAGGTACTCCAGGCGGCGTTATCGACTTACCCCGGCGATCCGCTGCTGACGCAATCGCTCCGCGGTCTCGAAGAGCCCGCCCCGGCGCCCGTTACACCCGGGGGCACCTCAACCTTTCCAGCTCCGGTCGAACCGCCGCGGCCGGTGCCCTATCCGCCGGTGTGGAAGATCGCGGCCATCGTTCTCGGCATGGTTACGGTGGTCTCGCTGCTTTGGCTGGCGGTGCGGCCCAAAGCGCCGGTGACCGTGGAGAATCCGGCGCCGGCTTTCGTCAAACTCGAAGTACGGCCCGTGAACCCTTCGGCGCGCGTCTATGTGGATGGCGAGCCCGTCTCGGGAACCACGCTCGAATTGGCGCCGCGCGACCGGGAATACGTCATCGATGCGCGCCAGCCCGGTTACAAGAGCGTGCCGGTGAGCCTGAAGATCAACGCCGATACCCGATTTTCCGCCCCTCAGGATCTCCAACTCGAGCCCTATCCCACACGGCTGTCGTTGGAAACCGTTATGCGGGCGACCTATCAGGGTCAGGATGTCACCGGTCCGTTGGAACTCAAGCCGGGCTCCCACACCGTGGAAATAGCAAACGAAGGCTCGATCCTGAATCTGAAGATTGAAGCCGATACCGGCCGTCACGCCAAGGTGACGGCGTCAGGCAGGGACGTGTCCGCTTTTTATATCGTCACCGCGCTTGGCGGGGAGGCGGAGTTGGAGATGTCGCCGGCCGCCGCGCAGGTGACCCTCGACGGCCAGCCTCTCGATGGCCTGAAGCCGAAGATGAATCTGCCGAAACTGCCGCCCGGCGAGCACGTGCTCACCATCGCCGGACGGACATTGAAGTTCCAATCCGGCGAAGCGCCCACCATCACCGTGCAGGCCATCGCGCCGGGCAACTTCGGCTTGCTTATCTTGAACATAACCGACGTAGGCGCTACCGTCACGCTGACCGGCGAAACGGCTACCCAACCGCAGATTGTGAAAGATCGCAAAGTCGTTTTTAGCGGCTTGCGGCCCGGCACTTATACGATCGAGATCGTTAAGGAAGGCTTCGAGCCTGAGATAAGCCAGGTGGCGATCCAGCGCGGACAGAACCTCCCATCGAAACTCTATACCTTGCGTCCGCTCAAGTCTGCGCCCGCGCTGATCATCACCGGGGGCCAACCGAATACGAGAGTGTTCCTGGACGACAGGCTTCTGGGCGTGGTGGATGCCAGGGGCCAGTTGCGGGTCGAAAACCTACCCACTGGCCGGCAAGTGTTCCGCCTGGAACATGTTTCCGACAGGTATGAGCGCAAGACGTTCCCCAAAAACATCTCGTTGGGCCAGGACGTCCGGCTGACGCCCGAAGAACTGAGCTTGGCCCCGCTCCGCGGCATTCAGGTGCAGATCGACCCCAAGGATCCACCCGCGCGCCTCCGTTTCCGGCCTAAAGGCTCTGCGCAGTGGGAAGAAGCCAGTGGCACGACGATTTACGTGCCACAACCCGGCGTCTACGAACTGGAGCGCCTCATCAACGGTGTCCGCCGCGGCTTCAAGGAAGTGCGGGTGGGTGACGACGTGGTGGCGACGCAGGTTCCGCTCAGCCCGGAACCGGTGAAGGTCGCGGAACGGCAGGCGCAGTCGCTGACGCTGGCGAACTTCGATCCCCCGCAAAACAACTTCAGGAATGGCTGGTATGACGTCGACGCCTCGCGCCTGAAGGGCAAGGTGGAGTCGGGAACGTTGGATTTTCAGGTCCAGTTTCCCCGGGCGTTGATCGTGGTCGCCAAGAAGGCCGCCCGCTGGTCGCTAAGCACCGCGGATGGAAATTGCGTCGAGTTCGAAATGAACGCCGACAAATTCGGAACGGGTCCTTGCGGCGCTAGAGGCAAAGCGATGGAGCCAAACAAAGCGCCCAAATCGCCGGCTTACAAGGTGCGCATCCGTCTCATTGGAAGCAACGTCGTAACCGAAATCGCGCCTGCCGGCTCCCCGGCTTACGTGCCGCAGAATACCCGCTCTCTACCGGCCCTGCCCGTGGAATTCCGTTTCGCCGATGGCTCCATCAAGGATTTCCGCTTCTCCGGCTTCCTCGCGCCGTAGCTTTCCGCTTCCTTTCCTGCTCGGTAGCCGCGCCCCTCAGATTCTGAAAATTCGCCACCCGCGCCGCGTCCAACCGCCCGCCGGCCACCGCTTCCTGGATCGCACAACCCGGATCCGCCAGATGCTGGCAATTGCGGAACCGGCAATCCCTGGCGACCTCCAGAACATCGCCGAAAACGGCGTCCACCGAAGTGGCGTCCGCCCATGGTTCGATCTCGCGAAGCCCCGGCGTGTCGATCAGCAGCCAGCCCGCCGCCAGCGGGAACAGGTGCCGGCCCGAAGTGGTGTGGCGGCCCTTGCTATCTTCGGCGCGCGCCGCCCCGGTGGCCTGCACTTGCTCGCCAAGCAGGCAATTCACCAGCGTCGACTTGCCGACGCCCGAAGAACCTAGCAGCGCCGCCGTCTGACCCTGGCCCACGAACCGGTGCATCTGCGCGGTAGTCTCCGCATCCAGCGCCGTCGTCAGAATCGCCGGCACCGCGCGCCCGGTCAGCGCTTCCACCTCGGCCAGCTTCCCCGCCGGATCGGGACACTGGTCCTGCTTGTTTAACACCAGCACCGGCGACGCGCCGCCCTGCTCGGCTACAACCAGATACCGCTCCATCCGCCGCAGGCTGAAGTCGTAGTCGAGCGCGCTGACGATGAACAGCACGTCCACGTTAGCGGCGAGAACGTGCTCTTCCATATCCCGTCCCGGACGCTTGCGGCCAAGCGCTCCGCTACGCGGCAGGATCTGCGTGATCAGGCCGCGTCCCTCATCGACATCCACCCAATCGCCGGTGACCGGCGTGAGAGAACGGCGGACGGTGCACTGCGTTTCGCCCGCCGCCGTTACCACCCGGTAGATGCCCTGCGCTTGAAAGACGACGCGCGCCGGCGTCCCTTTGCCGATGCGTTCAAACTCGCGCTGACGGATCTCGCTCCAGCCCCAGACACCGAGACTCATTCCTTAACAGTTTGGCAAAGCCGGACCGGCGAAGGGGCTAAGTCTTCCCTTCCACCCGCAGATTGTTGGTCACCGAGAAGGCGCCCGGTACCCCGTTGGCCTGGATATTGGCGATATTCTTGTCCGACTCGCTCGCCACCACGCCTTCGAGCGTGATCTTGCCGCCATCGACGACGATGTGGATCGGCGGCACCGCCTGCAAGGCGTACCGGTTGAGCGCCGTATGCCCATAGATCGCCCGGAAAGCCGCCAACCGGATCGAGTCGTCATTGGGCGACAGCGGCAGCACCGAAATCGAATTCACCACTTTCTCGACGCCTTCAATACCCTTGACCACGTTCTCGGCGTCCGACTTCAGCGTGGGCCGCGTCACCTGGCCCAGCAGCGTCACCGTGTAGCCATCCACGCGAAACGCCAGATTGTCGAACACGCCGTAATAGGGCAGCATGACCAGTTCATGACGCACTTCCCGCACAATGCGGTCGGCGCCCTTGGAACTGGCCTCGCGAACGCCTTTCTGGCCGAAGGCCAGCGCGCCCGCCAGCAGCCCTATCGCTAAAAGATACTTTGACATCGTTGTTCTCCTTCACCGGGTAAGACAGGTTCGGTCCGCGCGGTGTTTCAAACGTGGGAAAATCGCAGTACTCTGCGCGCGTTAGAGCGATACTTCGAATTCGACCGGCTCGGCACCGGCTGGAAAACCGAAATTCTGGCAGGCGTGACGACGTTCCTGTCGATGGCCTACATCGTCTTCGTCAACCCCGCCATCCTGCGCGACGCGGGGATGCCCGTGGGAGCGGTAACGGCCGCCACGTGCCTTTCCGCCGCCTTCGCTTCAATTCTGATGGGCGCCTACGCGCGTCATCCCATCGCACTGGCGCCCGGCATGGGCCTCAACGCCTACTTCACTTACTCGGTCGTGCAGGGTATGCACATTCCGTGGCAGGCGGCGCTAGGCGCGGTGTTCCTTTCGGGCGTTCTGTTTCTGATCCTCACTCTGGCCGGCATTCGACAGGCGATCTATGACGCCATTCCGCGAGAGTTGTACGCGGCGGTGAGCGGCGGTATGGGACTCTTCATCGCCTTCATCGGCCTGCGCAATGCCGGAGTGGTGGTGGCGAACCCGGCCACCCTGGTAGCGATGGGCAACCTCGCCGATCCGAAAACCGCACTGGCGCTGTCCGGCCTGCTCATCATGGTGGCGCTCCAGGCCTGGGGCTGGCGCTCCGCGATGCTGGTGGGCATTGCGCTGACCGCCGCCCTCAGCTACCTGTTGGGACTTTCCGAGTGGCAGCCGGGTACCGCGAACCCTGGCGAGATCGCGGCCACGGCATTTCAACTCGACCTCGGCGCCATCCTGAATCGCGGCCTCCTGGAAATCGTTCTGGTATTTTTCTTCGTCGATCTATTCGACAACATGGGCACGCTGGTGGCGGTGACGCGCAAGGCGGGTCTGATCGACGAGCGCGGCGGCGTGCCGCGCCTCAATCGCATCCTCACCTGCGACGCCATCGCGACTATCACCGGGTCGCTTGCCGGAACCAGCACCGTCGTCAGCTACATCGAAAGCGCGGCGGGCGTGGCAGCGGGCGGACGATCGGGCGTCACCGCCATCGTCACGGGAATGCTGTTTGCCGCCAGCCTGTTTCTGGCGCCGCTGGCGGGTTCGATCCCCGCCGCGGCCACCGCGCCGGCGCTGATCGTGGTCGGCGGATTGATGATGAGTGCGCTCGCGGGCGCCGCCTGGGACGATCCGCTGACGGCCATACCGGCCTTTCTCACCCTCATCGGCATCCCCTTGACCTTCAGCATCGCCAACGGCCTGGCGCTGGGCCTGACCGCCTATGTGCTGCTGGCAATCGCCGGCGGCCGGTTCCGGAAAGTTCCATGGCTCGTCTATCTGCTCGCCGCCCTTTTCCTGCTTCGCTTCACTTACCTCGGCCGCGGCCATTAAGATGGGGAAACGCCGATGAGATGGATCGCATTCCCGATCGCCCTCGCCGCCATGGCGGCGGACTGGCCGCGATTTCGCGGACCGAACGGCGCGGGCGTCGCAGCCGGCGACGCCCAGCTTCCAACCGAATTCGGACCCGGCCGCCACATGCGGTGGCGAACGCCGGTTCCTTTCGGACGTTCGTCGCCGGTGATCGCCTCAGGCGCCGTTTACCTGACGGCCGCCGAAGAGGGCGCGCTGGTGACCATGCGCCTCGATACCGGCACGGGCGCCATCGGGTGGCGCCGCACGCTCGCGCCGTTGCGCAAACACGAGATCTTCCAATCGAACGATCCGGCCTCGCCCACGCCTGTTACCGACGGCGCCAACGTTTACTCCTTCTTCGCCGATTTCGGGTTGATCTCCTACACCGCCGATGGCAAGGAGCGCTGGCGGCTTCCACTGGGGCCGTTCGAGAATTTCTACGGCATGGCCGGGTCGCCGATTCTCTCCGGCTCCACCCTGCTGATGCTGTGCGATCAGCGCCAGGATTCGTTCCTGCTCGCCGTCGATAAGGATACCGGCCGCGTGCGTTGGCGCGTCAGGCGCGATTACGTCAAGCTTGAAGCCTATTCCACGCCCGTACTGCGCGATGAGAAGGAAGTGATCGTCTATGGCTCCTCGCGCGTGGACGCTTACTCCATCGCCACCGGCGAGCGCCTCTGGTTTGCGCGCGCCCAGGGCTACAACGCCAAGGGTACGCCGGTGCTGTATCGCGATCTTCTGATCGCTTCGTCGCCCGGCTCCGACGAACCCATCTATCCGGCCTTCGCCGCGCTCGACCTCAACGGCGACGGGAAACTCACCGTGGCGGAGTTCGACAAAAACGAGGATCTGCGCGGCCACTTCCCAACCGTCGACTCCAATCACGACGGCCTGGCATCACCGGACGAGTGGGCGTTCACGCGCAATCTGGGCGTCGGCGACTACGGCATGTGCGGCATCCGCATGGGCGGATCAGGCGATGTGACCGCCACCCACATCGTCTGGCGCAACAAGCGCAACTACCCCAACGTGCCTTCGCCGCTCATCTATCGCGATGTGCTCTACGCCGTGAAGAACGGCGGAGTGGTTTCAAGCTACGATCCTCTCACCGGCGAAGTGAAGCATTCGGCCCGCGCCGGCCCCGGAGCCCTCGGCGATTATTACGCCTCTCCCGTCGCCGGCGATGGAAAACTCTACCTGGTGAACAAAGCGGGCAAGGTATCGGTGCTCGAAGCGGGCGCTACGTTCCGCACCCTGGCCGTGAACGATCTTCAGGAAGAAGTCTACGCCACTCCGGCCCTGGTGGACGGACGAATCTATCTGCGCACGGCCAAGGCGCTGTACGCGTTCGGCCTTCAGCCCAACTGACGGTAACCCACCAGTTCGATCCCCGCCGCCCGCACCGCGGCCCGGGTCTCGGGCGCCGTCAGCGCCTTCAACTCCTCTTCGCGGCTCTGCTTCAATCGCGTCGGCGCCGCCCGCAACTCCTCCGTACACCGCCCCGGATGCGTCATGAACTCCGTCGAACCGCCGGGCAGCTTTGCGAGCAGCTCCACCAGTTCCGCGGTTCGCAGATAGCCGGTCATGCTGAACCCGGCAAAGTGATCGGTCGTGCGGCAGCCATTGGCTTCCAGCACGCGATGAAATCGCGGCCGCAGGAATCCGAGCGTCCGGGCCAACAGCCGCCGGCCGAGCGGCACCGAGCCCGTCTGCATGGGAAAGTCGAATGGCCGCCGCACCCATCGCACACCGTGGCGCCGCGCCAGCCGCGCCACCGCGTCGAGCACCGGCGGCAGCAGGTGCGTATGCTTGTGCGTATCGAAATGCGTCGGCCGGATGCCGGCGTCGAGCACGCGCTTCACCTGCGCTTCGAGCTCCCGCTCGACGGAAATCCGGCGGCCGGCGAGCGCAGCCATCAGCCCCTTCACATCGCGCGGAAACGGGCGTCCGCTGATCAGCGATTCGCCGCCCACCAGCACCAGGTGGCATCCGATATCGAGCGTGGGCGTTAGCCGCGCCAGTTCCACCGCATGCTCGAACGCGGCTCCGTTGGCCATCAGCGTGGTGGCGGTAAGAATCCCGCCGCCATGCGCCTCCACGATGCCTTCGTTCACGTCGCGGGTGAAGCCGAAGTCATCCGCGTTGACCACCAAGCGCTTCAAAACAAGCCTAGTTTAATACGCAGAAATTTCTTTGGATTGGCGCGGAAATCCTTGAGCAGGCCGGTCATTTCCCGCGTGGTCAGGTTGAGCGATTCATACAACTGCGGATTCACCAGCAACTGGCCGAGCGTACCCTGGCCCGTATTCAGCTTGTCCACGGTGACATCCATCTTGCGCAGCAGCGCGGCAATCTGGTCGTGCATTTCCGTGCTCTTCAGAAGCTTCCCGGCGGTGCCCTTGCCCGCCTGGATATCCTCAAGCACCGCGCGCATCACCATCAGGTTCTTTTGCAGCTCGTCGTGCAGCGCCGGATCCTTTAACAGCTTTCCGGCCGAACCCTTGCCTTCCTCAATGCCCGCCAGCAGGCGGTCCATGCGTTGAATCGGCTTGCGAATATCCTCATAGAGCGCGTCTTCATACAGCAGCTTGGCAAACGATCCCTTGCCGGAATTGATGGCCTGCGTCGTCTTCTGAACATCGGCCAGAATCCCGTTCACGCGCGCAAACAAGGTATCGTCGGTCAGCATCTTGCCGATGTTGCCTTTGCCCGATTCCACCAGGCTCACGATATTGTCAATGCGCTTCAAGATCACCTGCGCCGACGTCAACAGCGGGAAAAAGCTGTCCATGATCTCGAAGATTTCTTTCGTTTCCTTGGCTTTGATTTCCGCGCCGGGCGATATGAAAGCACCGCTGATTCCGCGCTTGATGTTGATGAATTTCGAACCCAGCAGGTTCTCGGCGCTGATGGTCGCCTCCGAATCCACCGGAATCTGCTTCAGCATGTTTTCGTGCAGCGCCAGTTCGATTTTGACGGCCCGGTTGGGGTTCGACGATCCCGAAAGCTCGACGTTATGCACGCTGCCGGCGGTAATGCCGTTGATCCGCACCGGCGACCCCACGGCCACCGCGGCCGCGTCGCCCAAATAAGTAAAGGCGCGCACTTCCTTCGTGAACAGGCTGGCGTTGCCCGTCAAAAGGAAGATCAGCACGCCGATCAGCGCCAGTGCGACGATGGCCGTAATGCCGACTCGCAACTGGGCCCAACTGGTTTTACTCGCAGACGGCATGAAGTACCTTTAGTCTCTCATGACGAACTTCGACACGTAGGGATCGGCCGATCGCTCCAGCGCCCCTTCGTCCCCTTCAAATACCAGGCGCCCCTGTTTCATCACCAGGAACTGGATCCCTTTTACCAGGGCATCGCCATTGTGCGACGCGGCCTCCAGGTCTTCGGTCGCCGGATTGTAACGGTATTTGGCCATGATCTTGCCGTCCTGAAAGCGCTGCGTGACGATGATGGTGGTGGCCTGTCGGACGTCCCGTTCCTTCACGATCAAAGACATGATGTTGTTGGCGGTAATGGGGTCGAGCCCCGCGGTGGGCGAATCGTACAGCACCAGCGCGGGCTCGGTGATATTGGCCCGCGCGATGCCAACCCGGCGCCGCATGCCGCCCGAAAGCTGGCTGGGAAATTTCTCCAGCGTGTGCGCCAGTTCCACAAAGCGCAGCGCCTCTTCCACCCGCGAGCGCACCTTGTCCGGAGGATAGTTTTCCCGCCGGTGATTCTCAAGCGGATAGGCGACGTTTTCCTCGATGGTGAGCGAATCGAACAACGCGCCCTCCTGGAAAAGAATGCCGCAGCGCGCCCGCAGGCCGAAGAGCTCTTTCTCCGGCAGATTCGCGATATCCTGGCCGAACAGGAACACCCGCCCCGCCACCGGACGCAGCAATCCCAGCGAGGTTTTCAGAATCACCGTTTTGCCGCTGCCCGCGGCGCCCAGAATCACGCGGCTCTCTCCATGCCCCACTTCGAACGAGACATCCTCGATCGCGGGATTCCCATCGAAGGCAACCGTGACGTGTTCAAAGCGTAGTACCGGCTCAGGCATTCCAGGGGATCAGATACTGACGAAAATCTTGGTGATAAAGGCGTTCAGAACGAAGATCCAAACGATGGCCACCACAACGGCCTGCGTGGTGGCGCGGCCCACACCCTGCGTTCCACCCGTGGTGCGCAGGCCGTAAAAGCATCCCACCAGGCTGATGACCACGCCGAAGATGAACGGCTTCAATAATCCCTGCACGACGTCGTCGTACTCGAGCGTGCGATAAGCGCCGTTCCAGTATTCGCTGGTGGTGATGCGCAGCAGGAAGAAGGCGATCAGGTAGCCGCCGATCATGCCCACGAAATCGGAGATGGCCGTTAAACACGGCTGCATCGCGCAAGTGGCAATGAGCCGCGGCTTGACAAGCTTTAAAATCGGGTCGGTGCCGAGGGCGCGCATGGCGTCGATCTGCTCGGTAACCTTCATCGATCCGAGTTCGCTCGCGATACCGGCCGAATTGCGGCCGGCCACCACCAGCGCCGTCAGCACCGGACCCAGTTCTCTGACCAGCGTAATCGCCACGATCGGGCCGGTCTGCCCTACGGCGCCATAAGTCTGCAGCGCGCGCGACATCTGCAGCGCCATCACCACGCCGCTGAAGAACCCGCACAGCAGCACGATAGGCAGACTGCCGACCCCGATAATATCCATCTGCATTAACGTGTCGTTGAAATAGTGCGGCCGCACCGCGAGGTTCTTGATCGTGCGGCCCGAAAGAACGAAAAACTCTTGGATGGAGAGAACCGGGTTCTTTAAAAAATCTAACAAGAGGTCAAATCCCCGGAAACCTCGATGCTACCATAGCCGCCATGAGTAAAGGCCTCACCGATATCGAGGGCATCAAAGTCGGCCATGCCACCGATCTCGAAGGCATCACCGGCTGCACCGCGATTCTCTGCGAATCGGGCGCCGCCGCCGGCTATGACATTCGAGGCTCGGCCACCGGCACGGCCGAATTCGAAGTGATGAATGCGCTGCATGTTACCCCCGCCGTGCATGCCGTGACACTGGCCGGCGGCAGTGCCTTTGGACTCGAAGCCTCCTGCGGCGTCAGGCGCTATCTGGAAGGCAAGGGCGTCGGGTTCGACGTGCGCGTGACGAAAGTCCCGCTGGTTCCGAGCGCCATCCTGTTCGACCTCGGCATCGGCAGCAAGACCGCCCGTCCGACGCGCGAGATGGGCGAAGCCGCGGCGGCGGCGGCTACCGCGGGTCCGGTAGTGGAAGGCGCCGTCGGCGCGGGCACCGGCGCCACTGTCGGCAAACTCAACGGCATGAGACAGGCGATGAAGTCGGGCATCGGTACGGCCACCGTCTGGCTCGACGGTCCGCTCGCCGGCGTGCGCGTCGCGGCCCTGGCGGCCGTGAACGCCTATGGCGACGTGCGCGATCCGGAAACCAGCCAACTCGTCGCCGGCGCGCGCCGCTCCCCCAACAGCATGGATCTGATCGACATGGCCGCCCAGATCAAGAAAGGCGGACGGGGCGGATTCGCCGCGGCGCAGAACACCACGCTCGTCGTCGTGGCGACCAACGCTAAGCTGTCGAAAACCGGCGCCACCAAGCTGGCGCAACTGGCGAGCATCGGCATGGCGCGCGCGATTCAGCCGGTGTGGACCATGTCCGACGGCGACGTCACCATCGCGCTTTCGCTCGGCGATGCCGCCGCCCCCGTCGACGCTTTGGGCATCGCCGCTTCCGAAGCCGTATCGCGGGCCATCGTGCGCGCCGTCCGGTTGGCGCCATCGCTCGGCGGCGTGCCCGGCCTCGCCGGCTGAATCAATTCCGTTGCATCCTCAAACATCCCACGGATTCAGACCGGGAACGTGCGCCCGTTGATAGTGAGCCGGATCTCTGGTCACGACGGTGAACCCGTAGTGAGCCGCCGTTGCGGCTATCAGAAGATCTGGTTGGGAGAATGTATGGCCCGTCTTGCGTCCCTCTTCCATCATCATGCGCCACTTGAGAACGATATCCTCATTGACCGGCAAGATGCGCTGTGGGTCGAACATGGGACGAACTTTGAAATTCAGCCAGTCTTGCAGTGTGGCGCGTTTGGAGGCATCTGTAGTCAATTCGATACCGAATCGAATTTCGGCCAAGCTGACTGCGCTGATGTAAAGCAGCGAAAGTGGAGTAGCGGCGATGAACTTCAGAACCTGCCGGTCGGCTTTAGGCTTTCGCAGTTCCGAAAGCACGTTGGTATCAAGCAACCACGCCATCAGAAAGCGACATCCCGCACCAGCGGCGACGGCATCCGTGCTGGTTCAATCTCGACGTCAGGATAAGGGCAATCCTGCATGGCTGCAATCAGGGCGGCGCCGGTCCGGGTATCCGGTGCGGAAAAGCGCAATGCTTCACGAATAAGGTCTTCGGGAGTGTCGAAAGATCCCGCTTGCATCCGTTGCCGTATCATCGCCTCTACATCGGGGCTGGTAATTTCAATTGTCATGCCGGCGGAACCTCTCTTCTTCCACATTAGCGGATGTAAGTGGCCCTGTCACGATCCCGGAGCTTCATCCTCTTTATCGGTGTGTGAAACTTGAGGCGATACGCCATGACGATCTCACCCGCCTGCGCTTCGCTGGCTCATGCGTTGGCCGATGTGCATCCGCCGGAGCAAAACGTCCGCGGCCTCACCAGCCGCATACATGAGGAGTTGCTTACCGCCTCACCCGGCGTCTTAACCCGCATCCACACCGGCGATCTCGAATTTCTCTTCGCCGCCTACGACCGGCACTATTTCGCCGGCCTTTTCCGCCAGTCGCTGTCGGGCTGCGCGCTCACCTTTCGCCTGGCGCCGCGCATGACGCGCGCCGGCGGCAAAACCACGCGCTTCCGCAAGCGTTCCGGCGAAACCAGCTACGAAATCGCGATTGCCACCAGCATGCTATTTGAAGGCTTTCGCGATACCGACCGCGAAGTGACCGTGTGCGGCCTGGCCTGCCATAGCCGCCTCGAAGCGCTGCAGCGCATCTTCGAACACGAACTGGTACACCTCGGCGAGCAGCTTTGCTGGAGCGAAAGCAGTTGCGCCCGCGCCCGCTTCCAGTCGATCGCGGCCCGTTGGTTCGGCCATCGCTCGCACCGACATGACCTGATCACGCGCCACGAACGGGCGGTCGAAGCGGGCCTCGCGCCCGGCGCTCTCGTATCCTTCGAATTCGAAGGCAGTCGCTTAAGCGGCCGTATCAATCGCATCACGCGCCGCGCCTCCGTATTGGTGGAAGACCCCGCCGGGCAGCCCTTCACCGATGGCCGCCGCTACCGCGTCTTCTATGTGCCGCTCCCTGCGCTTACCAGGCAAGCCGCAGCCCCAGCCGCACCTGGCGCTGATCGGGCAGGGCGCTGGTAATCACCAGGAAATTTGCCGCGTTGATGTTCGCATTCGGATTGTTGAAGTGCGGCGTATTGGTGACGTTGGCCCCTTCGGCGCGAAACTCGAATACAAACCGCTCGCGGATGGGGAACTTGCGGAACAACCCCATGTCGAAGTTCACCGTGCCCGGACCGCGCAGCAGATTGCGTCCCGAGCTTCCAAAGCGCACACCCGTCGGTGCGGCGAACGCCGTGGGATCGTAAAACGGCTGGCCACCGCCAATGCCGCCAAGCCTGACCACTTCGCTCTTCACCTGGTCCGCCGTTTGCGTATTGCTCGGTGCGTTCAAAGCGCCGGCCGCTGCGCTCACGGTAAAGGGCCGTCCCTGGAATGCGGCGAACACGCCATTGACCTGCCAGTCGCCCAGCACCCATCGCGCCGCCCCGGAGTTGGCGTACTTCCTGCCCTTGCCCGCCGGCAGCTCATACACGAAACCCATTTGCAGCGTATGCGGAATGTTGTAGCCCGCCTGGGCGCGATTGCGGCCGAACACCGGGGCCCAGTTCCAGGCAATGGTTCCCGTCCAGCCGTCTTCGTCGGTGTAGTTGATCGCCCTGGCGTAGGTGTAGGCGCCCTTGAGAGTCAACCCGTTGCTCACGCGCCGGTTCAGCGACGCCTGCAGCGCGTGATAGTTGGCGCTCAACTGGCCGTTCCACGCCCATGTATCCACGGAGCGGCCAAACCGCGCGTTCAGCGGCCTTCCCGCCGTGCCGCCTCCCGGCGCCGCCGCGTTGATTTCGACATCGGCGAAGCTGCCCGTCGTCTGCGTGCCGACATAGCCGATCGAAGCGATCATGTCGCCCGGCAGTTGCCGTTCGATGGTGAAATTCCAGGACTGCACGTAGCCGCGGCGCACGCTGTCGGTGGAGATAAATCGCATCGCGGCGGTCGTGGGCAGCGGGACGCGGCCCGAGCTGATATCCGGCAGCACGATATCCGGTATGCCCTGCTCGATCGGCCGCACCGGCTGGAAGCTGTTGGGCGAATTGAAGGTCGCGGCGAACGTCAGCGGGAAGAAGCCGCGCAGCGGACGCGCAAACGACATCGGATTGTAGGTGAGCCCGTAGCCGGTCCGGAAGACGGTGGAATTGCCCAGCCGGTAGGCGAGGCCAAAGCGCGGCGCAAACAGCTTCTTGCTGGTGGAAATGCCCAGGCCTTTGGGAACGTTGCCGAGTCCGCCCACGGTCACCAGGTTCGTGTTGGGATCGTAGCCTTCAATTCCTCCGCGGCCGCCGCGTGTTTGCAGCGGGAACAGCTCGTAACGCACCCCCAGCGACAGCGTGAGTTTCTGCGACACCTGCCAGCGGTCGCGCACATACCAGCCAAGCTGCCAGTTGTAGGCCGTCATCACTTCGTACTGCGCCGAACGCCGCATCGTCTGCGGCAACCCCAGCAGATAGGCGGCATAGGCGTTGTATTGCGTCAGCGCCGCGCCCGGCGTCGAGCTGATTCCCTGCGTGTATTCGAAGCGTCCCATCGGTCCGCCATTGCCGCCGCCATCCGGATTGTAATGATTCAACACATGGCGCAGACCTTCGAACCCGAAGCGGATATCGTGCTTGGTGCGGGTCCAGGAAAAATTCTGCTGCGCCGTCCAGGAGCTGTCGTGGATGAAAATCGGCCGCGTATCGGTGTCGTTCAGGTAGGTGGTGTAGCCGGCGATGGTGATCACCGGAGCGCCGCTATCGCGGATATCGCGGCTGTTGCCGTTGACGCCGGGTATGCCCAGATCGCGGCCGATGAATTCGCCGTAGCCGAAGCCGGTGATCGCCTGGCCCTGCCGCGTCCAGCCGAACAGACCGTCCCACAGGAACGTTGGTGAGAACGTATAGTTGCTGCCGACCGTCGACACCTGCGTCCTCAGATCGCCGTCGCCAATGCTACTGCCCGCCGGACAAAGCGCGGCGCCGCCGCCCGCTCCAAACGAAGGGGCGCACGACACCTTCGCGTTCATGATCGAATACTTGCCCCAGATCATGTTCTGCGGCGTGCGGTTCCAGTTGATCTTGGTATCAAAATTGTTTTTGTCGAGCAGTTGCGATCCGCCGGCGTTGAAGTTGGAGTTCACCCCTCCAAGGTTCGGCAGCGGAATCAGATCCTGAATGCGCCTTGAAATGGTGCTCTGCCGGCTCACGGGGATGGTGTTGTTCGGAAACAGCGTGCGTCCCGCGCCGGTGATATCCGCGGAGGACTGCGGATCGTAGATCGCGGCATTCGGCAAACCGGAAAAATTCCCGTCTCTCTGCGCGGGGGTTGGCACCGTGAACAGGTTGGACGCGCCCTGCCGTTCATGCACCCCTTCCCATCCAAAAAAGTAGAACAGGCTGTTCTTGCGAATGGGTCCACCGATGGTCACGCCATCGACATTGTTGATGTTCTTTGGCTTCGCCGCCGTACCATAGGCGCCGGAGTTGAAGAAGTTGCGCGCTTGCGTGGCACCATTGTCGTGGAATGCCCATGCCGACCCATGAATCTGGTTGGTGCCCGATTTCGTGATCACCGTAATCGCCGCGCCGCCCGCGAATCCCTGCTCGGCGTCGAAATTATTCGTGGCGATGTTGACCGTTTCAATGGTCTCGGCGGGAGGCACATAAGCGGTGTGGTGCGGAAGCCAGATGAACAGGCTCAGCGCGCCGTCGATGCGCGTGGCGTTGTTATTGCGATTCACCCCGTTGACGTTGGTCGACAGCGCACGCGCCGGCGCCGCCTGAATCGAATTCTGATACTGGCCCGGAGTCGCGCCCGGCACCAGATTGATCAGGCTCTGGTAGTTGCGATAGCGCGGCAGCGGCATGTTCACCACATCCTTGGAGCTGAGCTCGGTGTGGAGGTCCGCTTTATCGGTTTGCAGCGTGGCGATGCCAGCCTGCACGGTAACGCTTTCGGTCACCTGCCCGACCTCGAGCTGCACGTCTTCGCGGCGGACCGTATTGACCGTAATGACCACACCTCGCCGCGTCACCGTGCGGAATCCGTTGGCGCCAAAGGTGAGTTCATAGTTGCCGGCGAACAGGTTTGAAAAAGTATAGCCGCCCGCCTCATTGGAGACAGCCGAAAGTTCCTGCGAAGTGTCTATATTGCGCACTTTGACGGTGGCGCCTGGAACCACGGCGCCGGCAGAATCCTGCACGACACCGGTAAGAGAACCATAAAGGACCTGGGCAACGGAGGGTCTGAAGGAAATCGCGCACAATACAACGGCAAAAAGCGGCTTAATCATTGTGACCTCGCGAGCGAATTGCAACGATGCTAGCAGGATGCCGCCAACCGTGCAAACATGCTGTATGTCAAAACGCGCCGCATTTGCCCGGCTGCACGAAAGCGGATGCTTCGTGATTCCGAATCCCTGGGACCCCGGCTCGGCCCGCGCCCTGTCGCAACTCGGCTTCAAAGCGCTGGCCACCACCAGCGCCGGCTTCGCTTTCTCCCGCGGACTGCCGGATACCGGCCTCACTCTCGACCAGGCCCTCGCGCACGCCGCCGATATCGTGGATTCCGCCGATCTGCCGGTCAGTTGCGATTTTCAGAACGCTTATGCGGATTCACCGGAACAAGCGGCTCTTCACGTCGCACGCTGCGCCGCCACCGGTGTCGCCGGCCTCTCGGTGGAGGATGCGATCGGACCGAAGCTTTACGACTTCACCCTCGCCGTGGAACGGATCGCCGCCGCCCGGCAGGCGCTCACCGGAACCGGAGTCCTGCTGACCGCGCGAGCCGAATGCTTCCTCACGCGCCATCCCGATCCGTTGAACGAATCGATTCGCCGCCTGCGCGCCTACGCCGATGCCGGCGCCGATGTGCTCTACGCGCCCGGACCCCGCCGCCGCGAAGAAATCGCGGCGATCGTCGAAGCCGTGCATCCCAAGCCCGTGAATGTGCTGATGGGTTGGAACGACGGGCTCACCGTAGCCGACCTCGCCGCCCTCGGAGCGCGCCGCATCAGCGTAGGTTCATCGCTCGCCCGCACCGCATGGACCGCATTCCTCAAAGCCGCCACAGGCATCGCCAGCGAAGGCAGCTTCGCCGGATTCGATGGCCTGAAGCCGTTCGCCGAGATCGACGCGATGTTCCGTTAATCCTTGATCAGCTTGTTGACACGCCGCATCCGCGAGCGAAGCTCATCGGAAGCTTCGGTGATCTCGGAGGTGTCATAGATCACGCGCGGCGTCATGAACACGATCAGTTCCGTGCGTTCCTTGCTGTAAGACCGCGCGCCGAACACCGCCCCCACCACCGGCAGCTTATTCAGAAAAGGAACGCCCGACGAACTCGATGTGTCCGTCTCCTGAATGATGCCGGCAATCGCGATCGTGTCGCCGTCCTGCACGGTGACCTGCGTGTTCACGTTGCGTTTGGAAAACGACGGCGATTGGATGGCAGCGCTGGCCGCCGGCGCAATCGGCGAGCTCACTTCCTGATTGATCAACAGCGTCACGATGCCCGAAGGAATCACCCGCGCCTGAATATTCAGAGTCACGCCCGAATTGCGGTTGGAAACCGATTGCGCAAATTGCGTATTGCCGCCCACCTGCACCCCCGATGCCACCGTCCCGCTCAGCGTCGGTACTTCGGTGCCCACGTTCACAACCGCGGGAATGGAATCGGTGGCGATCACCGAGGGCGCCGAAACCACCTTGGCGCGCCGCGTGTCCTCCTGCGCGTTGAGGAATAACAGCAGCTCGCGCGTCTGGCCCACCAGTGTGGCCGTCGACAGGGCGGTGCGTACGCCGTCCATGCTGGCGCTCAATACACCTCTGTTGTTTTCGCGGCCCGCCGTGCGCCGCTGCAGGAACGCCTGCACGCCGCTGGCGAAGGCGCCGGTAAGCGAAACTTCGTAAATCTTGGCTTCGATCAGCACCTGCATCGGCGACACATCCAGCTTCTCGATCAGCTTCCGCACCTGTTCATACTCGCTCGGCGTCGCCTGAATCAGCAGCGTGTTGTCGTAAGGATTGGGCACCACGCGCGGGATCTTCAGGTTCCCTGCCTGCGCGTTGGCCTGCCCCAGAAAGGCTCCGGTCAAGTCCGCGCCGCCGGCCGGCATGCCAACCGCCGACGTTCCGGCCGGTGTCGTAAGCGGCACCGAGGCGGATGCGCCCGGCGCCATCGGCCCATTGGCACCGTAAGTCATCTGGCCGCCGTAAGCACCCGGATAGCCGCCATAACCCATGCCGGGGTAACCGCCCATCCCCATGCCTCCCATGCCATAGCCGCCCATGCCCATCCCGCCCATCCCCATGCCGCCATAGCCCCTGCCGGGATAGCCGCCACCCATGCCGTAACCACCCATACCCATCCCGCCCATCCCCATCCCACCCATACCCATGCCGCCCATCCCCATCCCGCCCATGCCCATGCCCATCATCATCACCGGCAGGCCCAGATAGAGACCGCCGTAAAGCTGCATGATGGCGAAGGCCATGGTTTCGGCGCGCCCATAGCGGACCCGATAGACATAGTTGTCGGTGGCGCCCGCGGTGACCTTCACCGGCACATCCAGCTTCTTGATCCACTTCTCGACTTCTTCGAAAGCCCCTGGATTCGCCGCCACGCCAATGATCGTATTGATGCGATCGATGGGAATAAACTTCACCGACGACGATTTGTCGCTCAAGCCATAGGCCTTGAACACCGTCTCCAGTTCCTTTGTCACATCCGAGGGACGGCCGTTCTTCACTTCGAAAAGCTGCACACGCTTGCTGGCGAACGAGTCGCTGTCGAACATATGAATCAGTTCCATCGTGCGCCGCATGTTGCGGTTGCTGTCGAGCACGATGAGCAGGTTGGCCGGATCGTAGGTCACCATCTGCGAGCCTTCGCCCCGGAACGGCTCGAGCAGCTTCGCCAGGTCCCCCGCCTGCATGTAGCGCAGAAAGACCAGGTTCATCGACATGCGCTCGTCTTCGGGCAGGTCTTCCATCTTCTGCGGCGTTTGCGGCCGCAGCGGCAGGCGCGATACTTCCGTCACCGGCACAATGCGATAGATATCGCCCACCTGCACCATGGTGGCGCCGTTGATGCGCAGAATCGTGTCGAGCAGGCTGCGCACTTCCACCGCGCGAATCTCGCCGTAGGTGTTGATGATCACCGCACCTTTCACGCGCGGGTCCAGAATGTAGTTGATCTTCAGCCGCCGCGCGAGAATGTCGATCACTTCGGTGAGCGAAGCGTTGGGAAGATTGAGCACCAGGTTGCCGGCATTCGGCGACGCGGTCTGCGTGGGTGGCGGCTGCGGAGGCTGCGCGCTCATCAGCGCCGCTGTCAACAGAACCGGTAAAAACCTTTTGCTCATTCGAATTTGCTCCTGGGACGATTCACCATGCGGCTAACGGGAGGCCTGCGGATTCTGCTGGCGCTCCCAAACGGCCTTTTCCGTTTCCGTCAAATCGTCCTTCGACTTGGTCCAGCGCTTCACGCCCCCAAACGGCCACGGCCGCTCGAACAGCAGATTGCCGCCCTCTTCCTTCACCGTCCAATCCGTTGGAATCGGGTCGGGCTGCTGGTCCTTGGGCTCCGGGCCCTTCATGATCCCGAACGGAGTCTTGGTGTAAAGCCACGGCACACCCTTGGCATCCAACGCGCGGAACGTGCCGGGATAAATCTCCTTGGCGTCCTTGGGAATCGTCACCGGACCGGCTTTTTTCACCGCCGCCTTCGCCGCCGGCTTCGGGGCGGGCTTGGCCTTGGCGGGCTGCTGCCCGAACGCCATCATTCCAAAAATCAAACCGATCGCCATGCGCTTCATAATTACTCCTCAAGTTTTCTATCGGACCGGTTCCCACCGGCACACCTGGCCGAACGGCGTCGCGTTTACCACCTTGCGCCGGCCGTCGATCACCGTGCCGGCGGGCGACGCGTCGCCGGGGTTGCACGACGAGACACCGGCGCCAATGTCGGTGCCCGGGCCGGGCGCCGCCGGCGCCGCGGGCTTCACCTGCGCCGCCGGTGGAGTCACCACGGTTCGCACCGCCGGTTCCGCCTGCTGCCGCTGTTCGTCGCTCCGCTCGCGCAGGTCGCTGAACTTCTTCACGAACGTCTTGTCTTTCCACGCAAACTCAAGCTCATCGTTGCCAATCGCCGCCAGCTTGAACTCGCCGATCGGATCGCCCACCTTAAAGGACCGTTGGGACCGGCCCGGCGCTTCACTCAAAATCGCTTCCAGCCCGTCGCCCAGATTCATCACTCCATAAAACTTCGGAAACGGCGGGGGCGGAGCGGGAGGGGGCGGCGGATCCACAATCACGTTCGAATTGCGGTCTTTCGAAAACAGCGTCTGCTGCGCCACTTCGGCGTATCCGATCGCTTGAACCGGGGGCGGCGCCGGCGCCGGAACCGCGGGCGGCGTAGCCACTGGCGGCACCTGCCTGGCCAGCATGTTCCGTTCCCGCTCACGCGCCTGCCGCCAGTCTTTCCGCAGTTCGTGCGCCACCAGCCCGAGCGCGGCGATCAGCACCAGGTTCAACAGCCAAAGCTTCTTCGTCAAAACGAGGAGCCTTTCCTTTCCGGCACCAGCCGCTTCGGCACCAGTCCCGTCACCGTCAGCCGCACGTTGGTGGTCTTCTGTTTCTGGTTCGCCGAATAAACCCGCAGTTCGTTGATGACCGCTAGCTCGGGCTGCGACGTCAACTCCGTCACGATGTTCAGCAACTGGTCGACTCCGCATTCCATCGTCACCGAAACCGGCACCTCGCCATAGGCATCGCCCATCGCCCGCACCTGGCCGAATTCGCTCGCCCGGACTTCCACCGGCGGATTCTGCGCGCGCGTCGCCTTGCGTACCGCCGCCAGCAGTTGCGCCTGTGCCTGAGCCGCGGTTTCCGCCTGCATCACGCGCTTCTCCCGCTCGGCCAATTGCGCCTGCACCTGTTTCAGCATCGCTTCGTGCGCGGGCACCTGCGCGGCCACCTGCCGCATCTTTTCCAGACGCTTTTCCACGCCGGCAATCGCTTCGAGCGGCGATTCATTCGAACCCGCCACGGCCGGCGAATCGGCGATCAGCAAATACAGCAGCACGCCCGCCACGAACATCCCGAGAATCAGCAGCGCGCGCCGGTCGCGATCGGACACCGTCATCGCGGCCCGCCTTCCCGCGCCGCCCGGATGCGGAAAATCTCCGTGTTCCCCACCCGGTTCAGCGGCACCACAAACTCCGAATTCTGAAACTGCGCCGAAGAGTCAATGGACTTGAGCAGTCCCGTCGCCTGATCCGATTCCCCGGCGATGGTAAGCGTGGTGCGCGTCAGCTCCATCGTATTCAACCAGGCCGGCGGCGGCACCACGCGCGTCACTTCCTTCACCGCATCCAGATCGTTCCGCGTCCGCGCCTGAAAGGCATCGAGCGTTCGCATACGCTGCCGCGTCTGTTCCATGCGCTTGTCCACTTGTTCCAGCCGCTTAACCCGCGGCTCCAGCGTCTGAATCTCGTTGTGGAGCGCCTCCAGATACCGCTTG
This sequence comes from uncultured Acidobacteriota bacterium, assembly GCA_902826685.1. Classification (GTDB taxonomy): domain Bacteria; phylum Acidobacteriota; class Terriglobia; order Bryobacterales; family Bryobacteraceae; genus CADEFT01. The sequence goes on along the minus strand of CADEFT010000052.1, from coordinate 9,237 downwards.
TCTTCGTAGCGGCTATAAAAACCGAGCCCCGCCAGACCCGCCATCAACAGCGCTCCCAGCGCGAGCGTGGGCGCGTAGATCAGGCGCGAGCTCTGCTGGCGCATCGACTGCGGAAGCAGGTTCGCCGATAGCGCATACCGCGGACAGGCCGAAGCCAGCGCCGCCGCATAGGCGGTACCGAAAGTGGAGGAAAGATTGTCCGGCGCCGCCACAGGCTTCGGCAGAACCTCAGTCAGCTCGCGCGGCTCCAACCGCTCCAAACGCAGCTCCGACCGCGCCACCAGCGCCGCCCGCTCCCACGAATCCGGCACACTCGCCGAATACACGGGCCGCGCGGCGCTTTCGCCGTACACTTCCACACCCGCTTCCGTTTCGAGCAATCCCGCAAACCCCTCGGCAGGCGGCGCGCCATGCAGCCGCAGCGCACCGTAGACCGCCGCCGCCGACACCGTGAAGCTCGCCACCTTGACGCCGGCTTCGGTTAACAATTCCAGTTGCCGGTCGATGTAGCTCTGCCGCGCCAGCGCCACCAATATCGAATTCGTCTTGCCGATCCGCGCCCAACTCCAGGCCGCATCGCCCTCGGCATACGGATGCATGGTGTCGATCTGCAGCCGCAGCGCCGCTTCCGTATCCTTGCTCTCGACACCGGGCAGTGCCACCACGCGCACGATGACGTCGCGCCGCGGCAGAATCACGGTGGCGGCCAAGTGCGCCGCGCCGTGACGCGACAAAAACTCCGCATACTCGCGGCCCCATTCCGCCGCGGGACGCTCGTGGTGGTTCTCAATGAGATGAGCGCCCGGAACCTCCACGCTCGACGGCCGCACCCGCGCCACCACTACGCGTAGACCATTGGACGCGAGTTCGATCCCTACGCCCGTTCCAAACGCGAGCCAATTGCTCATTGCAGCTCTCCCATGCCGAGAGCGCCCTGATCGGTCCATCGCAGCAGGTGATACGGAGCGTCTTTGCTGGTAGGCCGGAACTTCACCAGCGCTGAAACCGTGCGCCTCAAATCGGATAATTTACCGCCGGCCAGGCGCAGCCGCGAAGTGGCGCGAATCGTGGTCATGCTGCCCGCCGTGATCGCCAGGCGCATCCCAGCCGGCCCCAGCCGCTGCATCAGATTCTGCAACTGCTCCGGCCTCTGGATCGGCATCAGGCGCCGCATCTCCATCAACGCGACCGCCGCATCGGGCGGCATCCCGATCGCCGCCAGAACCGGCAACGGCGCGCTATTGGCGTCCACGGCCGCGTGTCCCGAATACACCGACAGGCATTCCTTCAGTCCCACCGTGGGCACAAGCCGGCCCTCGGCGTCGCGCCGCCAGGCGCCGTGGTAAAGCTCGGCTGTCATGCCTCTAATCAGCAGCAGATCCTCTATCTCTTCAAAAGACGCATGGCGCGCCCGAAAAGACGGAACCCGCGACTGGTAAAAGAGATCGAACTCGCTAACTCCTTGAGGCGGCTGGGTACGCCAATCGATGATGGCCGCCGTGATGAGGTTGGCGCGGACCGGCTCCACGCCCAGCGCCATCAGCAGCCGCAGCAATTCCTGCGGCTCGGCCGCGTTCACATTCAGCTTGGCCGCTTCCGGAATCAGTTCGATATCCACCATGCCGGCGGGAAACTCGAAGTGCAGCCGCCGCATCCAGGGAGCCCAGAATCGCGGCGTGCCATCGGGATTCATCACGTCACCCCACTGCATCCACGCCAGGGCGCGCTCGATGCCTCCCCGCGCCAGGAAATAGGCGCGCGTGCCATCGGCGGCCGTAGCCGAACGTTCCACTTCCCCCCGCACCGTGTTGGCCACCGAAAACGCGATCGCCGAAAGCGCCGCCGTCAGCCACAGCACGGCGAGCAACGCGCCGCCGCGGCGCGCCCGGTCAATCACGATACACCGCGAAAAGCGACCGGTTCACATGCACCGGCAGCGTCATGCTCACCTGCGTGATACGCGCGGCATCGGTCTCAAGCGGCGCCATCTCCACCCGGATCGCCGCCGGCCAGCCATTGCGAATCCAACGCGGCACCCAGCGTTCATAAGGCGGATCGGGCAGTAACTCTTTGTACGCGAAGCCCACGCCGGCGAGTTTATCCGCCAGCACGAAGGACCCTGGCCCCACCGCCACCGGCAGGAAGCGCGGCACCGATACGCCCGCCTGCGGATCGGGAACCATGCCCAGGCAAACGCGGCCCACCCCGGCCGAGCCCGTGTACATCATCTCGTTCACCACCAGCCGCACCCCGCGCCCTTCCTCGCCGGGAATTACCTGGAATTCGAGCAGTTGCGGCACTCCACGCGCGCCGTCCCCCAGCGATTGCGTGGAAACGAATCGCATCGTCTGCGGCTCGCCTTGAAAAAACGCGATCTTGCCCTCCGGTCCCGCGCCGCCCGCGCCCATGCATTCGGCTACCACCGGAACGAGCCCCGCCACCTGCTGCTCCAGCAGGCGCTGCGTGCCGAGCACCCGGCGATTGGCCAGAAACCGCGCGTTGCTGCGCTGCATGGCGTTGAGGCCCACGCGCATCGAAGTCAACACGCCCGCCACCAGCAGGCTGAGCAGCGTCACCGCGATCAGCAGCTCCATCAGCGTTACGCCACGGCGGCCGCGGTTCATCGGGGCATATCCTCCTGCCGCAGAATCTCGCTCTTGTAGCCATCCACGCGAAACGATTTCTCCTGCGAGCCTTCGCGCCAGGCGATCTCCAGTTCCACGCGATTCACCACCGGCGCGCCCGCCTGAACGTTCGGGTTCATTTCAAACGGCGTCACCCGAGCCCGCCACATCCCTTCAAGGCCCGCATCGGTCACCGGCGCCAGCGGACCTTCCATCACCTGCATCTTCGGCAGCCGCGCCGCCACCAGCAATTCCTCCAGCCTCCGCCGCGCCACCAGCGCCGCGCGATCGTGATTGGTCAACCGGCCGGCGTTGCGCATGCTGGTGGAAAGCGCCGACAGCAGCCCCACCACCGCGATCGCCATCACCGTGGTGGCCACCAGCATTTCGAGCAGCGTGAATCCGCGACGCGACTTCATTCGATGTCCGGTACCCCGCTCACCGGATCCACGCGCACCACACGCTTGCGCCCGCGCCGGTTTTCGAGTTCCACCCCGACGCGCGGCACCGTACCGCCCGGATAAAGATAGACGTGCCGGGGCGCCATCTCATCGGTGGCAAGTGGATCCTCCGGCAGCACACGCGTGATCGCGATACCCGTGGGCAGTTCGATCTCGCGCGTAAATCCAGGCTCGGCCGATCGCATCGAAAGCTTGTTGCCCGCCCGTGAGATCGTCACTTCCAGCACCTGCTGGCGCCGCTCGGCCCGGTTCAGCGCGGAGTTGAGAAAGCTCACCACCGAATCGCTGGCCGACATCAGCCGGATGGTATCGAGGCCCGAATTCAAAGAAGGAAAGCTGATACCCACCATCAGGCCGATGAGCGTCACCACCACCAGCATCTCGATCAGCGTGACGCCCCGCAATCTACTGGCTCTTCCAACTGACGATATCGGCATTGATTCCATCGCCGCCCGGCTGCCCGTCGGCGCCTTGGCTGACTACATCCGGCTCATCGCCATGCTCGCCGGGAAACTTGTATTGAAAAGGACGGCCCCACGGGTCGTTGGGAATTTCCTGCGGCAGATAAGGACCGGCCCATTGTTCCAGACCCTGCGGCTTGGTACGCAACGCCTGCAGCCCTTCTTCGTTCGACGGAAACTTGCCCGTGTCGAGCTTGTAGGTCCCAAGCGCGGTCATGAAGGCGTTGATCTGCTGCCTGGTCGCCACCGTTCGCGCCTGGTCGCCGCGCGAAAGCAGCCTTGGCGCCACCACGGCCGCAAACAGCGCGATGATCGTCACCACCACCAGCATCTCGATCAGCGTGACGCCGGCCTGTGTCTTTCTACGTTGCCTCATACGGCCACCTCATTGATACTCGTAATCGCCAGCAGCATACTCAAAATCATCGCCCCCACCAGAATGCCCATCACCAGAATCACCAGCGGCTCAAACAGCGAGGTGAACCGCCGGATGGAAACTTTCGTATCGGCTTCATACACGTCCGCCATGCGATGAAACATCTCATCCAGCTTGCCGGTCTCTTCCCCCACGCTCAACAAATGCGCGGCCAGGGGAGGAAACTGCCCCATGCGCCGGATGGGCGAAGCGATGCCTTCCCCGCGCTTCACTCCCTGCGCCACCGCGTCCAGTCCGCCGGCGATCTTGCGGTTGTTCAACGTCGCCCCGGCGATCGAAAGGCTCTGCACCAGAGGAACGGAATTGGCGATCAGCGTCCCCATCGCGCGCGCGAACCGCGCCGTTTCCGCCTTGCGCAACGCATCGCCCAACACCGGAACCTTCAGCCGGAATCCATCCCACCACAGCCTTCCGGCCTGCGTACGCACATACGAATAGAGCACCACGGCTAACGCCACCAAACCGAGCCCCACCATCCAGCCATACGTCTGCACGTAGCGGCTCGCTTCGAGCATCACCAGCGTGGGCAGCGGAATCTTCATGCGCGAATCGGAAAATACGGCCGCAAACCGCGGCACCACGAAATTCAGCAGGACCAGGATGGAGCCCGCCCCCACCACCGCGAGCAGCGCCGGATACACCATCGACGACACGATGTAGCCGCGCAAGTCGTCGCGCGTGCGCTCAAACTCCGCCAGCCGCTCAAACACCTGCCCCAGCGATCCCGAAGCCTCGCCCGCGCGCACCATGTTCACGTAAAGCCCGGAAAATTGCTCCGGGTAAGCCGCCAGCGCGTCGGCAAACGATTTGCCGCCCTTGATCAGCCGCAGCACGTCGCCAACTACGCCGCGAAACTTCTCATGCTCGGTCAGCTCCGTCGCGATCGAAAGCGCGCGGTCGAGCGGCACGCCCGAGTTCAACAGCGTCGACATCTCCGACGTGAAGAACAGCACATCGCGCTTGCGCACCCCGCCCACGCCCGGCAGCTTGAGCTCCACGCCCTTGCTCGCCTGCTGCCCCACGTAAACGGCCGTCAATCCCTGGCGCCGCAGCTCCGCCACCACCAGCTTGTCGCTCGGCGCGGTTAAAGTCCCCTGCCGGGGCCGCCCGTCGCTGGTCACCGCTTTGTAGAAGTAAGTGGTCATCAGAACTCTTGCGTCACCCGCGTCACTTCGTAAGCGGTAGTTACTCCCTGCTTCACCTTCAGCCAGCCGTCTTCGCGCAGATTGCGCATCCCATTACGCCGAGCCGCCTGCGTCAGCACGCTGGCATCGGCATTCTTCATGATGAGCTGGCGGATGTCGTCGTTGAGCTCCATCATCTCGAAGATCCCGACGCGACCCTTCATCCCCACGCCGAAACAGCGTTCGCACCCCGCGCCCTTGTAACTCATCACCCGGTCGCCGAGCGGTGTCATCACTTCCCCATCCGGCACCCGGCACTGCGGACAGATCACACGCACCAGCCGCTGCGCCAGCACCGCCACCAGCGACGACGTAATCAGGTAATTCTCCACGCCCATGTCCGTCAGGCGCGTAATCGCGCTCGGCGCGTCGTTGGTGTGCAGCGTCGAATAAACGAAATGGCCCGTCAGCGCCGAGCGGATCGCCACGTCCGCCGTCTCCCGGTCACGCACCTCGCCCACCATAATCACGTCCGGATCCTGCCGCACGATATGCCGCAGCCCGGAGGCGAACGTCAACCCGATCTGCGGATTCACGTGGATCTGATTGATCCCGTCCATCTGGTATTCCACCGGATCTTCGATCGTGATGATCTTCTTGTCGGTTTGATTGATGCGCTTCAGCGCCGAATAGAGCGTGGTCGATTTGCCGCTGCCGGTCGGCCCGGTCACCAGGAAAATGCCATGCGGCAGCGACGTGAAATGCTCCATCCGGGCCAGCATCAGATCGTCGAACCCAAGGTTGCGCAGATCGTAGAAATCGCCCGCCGAACGGTCGAGCAGCCGCATCACCACGCTTTCGCCATATAGCGTCGGCAGCGTGGAAACGCGCAGATCCACCTCGCGGCCCATGGTCTTGATCTTGATGCGCCCGTCCTGCGGCAGCCGCCGCTCGGCGATATTCAATTTCGCCATCAGCTTGATGCGTGAAAGCACCGCCGCCTTCATCTCTCGCGGCGGCGGCTCCTGATTGTGCAGCACGCCGTCGATGCGGAACCGGATGCGGAATTCCTTTTCAAACGGCTCGGCGTGAATATCGGAGGCGCGCTTCTCCACCGCCGCCGCGATCATCGAGTTCACCAGCCGGATCACCGGCGCCTCGCTCGCCATATCGCGCAGATGTTCGAGGTCTTCCTCCACCTGCGCGCCCGTCGTCTCCGTATCGCCATCAGCCCGCTTTTCGCCCAGGTACCGGTCGATGTTATCGCCGATCTCCTGCTCGGACGCAAGCGCCGGCTGCACCTTCAACCCCGTCGCCGATTCCACCGCGCGAATCGTTTCCACATCCAGCGGATCGCCCATCTCCCACCGTAGCGCCGTCCCCGCCATCCCCACCGGCACCGCCCGCACCTGGCGCAGAAAGCGCGGCGCCAGCGTTTCCGTTTCTGGACTTGCCAGCGGGGGCCCTTCGAGCGCAATCAGCGGAACCTGCAACTGCTCGCTCAACGCCAAAAGCACGTCGCGCTGGCTTACGAATCCCAGGTCCACCAGGATCTTGCCGATCTTATCGCCGCGATCCTTCTGCAGCTCCAGCGCGCGATCCAGCTCTTCCTCGCTGATGAGGCGCCGCGCAATCAGCATTTCGCCTAATCGCAAATCAGAATTCCTCAACCTTGATCAAGCCTTCGAGCTGCGCCGGGTCGCGCTTGGTGGTCGGAATCTCCGTCAGCTTCTTCCGCGGCGCCCGCATCACAACCTGCCACGGCAGCCCTTCCCGGTTCTCCCAGTTGAACATCACCAGCGACACCGCCACCACCACTTCTTCATCGCCGCCCATCGGCTCCAGCCGCGCCGCCAGATCGAACAGCAGCCGCCGCATCGCCTGCTTCAACACCGGCAGCTTATCCAGCTTCTTCTGCCTCAGCCGCGCCAGGTCTTCTTTCGAAAGCTCCTGCTTGAACATGCTCACCGTCGGACCCGCCGCCAGGTTCACTTCCGCCGAAAACACCGCCGCCGAGCCTTCCAGGTACACCCCGCGCGTGTAGCCCAGCAGCAGGAAGCCGTTACCGTCCAGCACCTCCCGTTCCAGCGTCTTATCCATCGCCTTTTCGAGCGTGAACAGCAGCCCCCGGTCCACCTTCGCCTTCGCGCACAGTGGCAGGGCGACAGCCAGCGCCAGCAGCGCGAATCTCATTGCAGCCCTCCGCGATTCACCGCCAGGTAGTAATTGTTCACCTGTTTGCGCAGCACCATCATGGCCTCTTCCATCGAGACCCGGTCCGCCTGCCGCTCCCTGGCGAAATTCCGCTCCGCCTCGCGCATCGCCGCCGCCACCAGCCGCGCCGACTCCGCCTTCTGCCCGCTCAGCGCCGCCGCCACCCGCGCATCGATCATCTTCTCGATCTCGACCGGAGAGGGGCCCGCGGCCACGACGGGGGTAACCGCCGTGGGCCGCGGACGTGTCAGCATCGCATGAGAGAGAATGGCCATCGAAAGCATGCCCGCCGCGGCCAGCACCCGCCAGGAGCGCCGCCACCACGCCGGTTCAAATACCTTGTCCGATACAAACGCGATGCGCCGCGGCGGCTCCTCTTCGGGCAGCCTCTTCAGCGCCATCGTCACCGCGCGCAGCCGCTCGGCTTCCATCGCCGCTTCCGGGTTCGCGGCCAGGTATTGCTCCACCGCGCGGCGCTCGGCTTCACCGAGTTCGCCTAACACATAGCCTTGGACGTCGGGTTTCGAATGCATCGTCAACTAACCTCGCGCGGGCGTCAGCGCTTCCTTCAATAACTCGAGCGCCGTGTACACCCGCGACTTGATCGTGGAAGCCGGGCAATCCAGAATCTCGGCGATCTCTTCAAACTTGAATCCCTGGTAGACCTTCAAAGTCACCGCCTCGCGCTGCTCTCCGCTCAGCCGCTCGAGCGCCCGTTCGAGCGCCAGCGAAGTTTCAAGCGGCAGAAGCTGTCCGAACCCCGGCGCCGCCGGTTTCGCCTCCGCGCCTTCCCCCTCATGCCGCGGCTTGCGCAGCAGCGAATAAGCTTCGTTATGCGCGATGCGGAACAGCCACGGAGCGAAGCGCGCCGGATCCTCCAGCCGCGCCAGGTTCTGGTAGGCTTTCAAAAACGTGTCCTGGCTCAAATCCATCGCGTCTTCCCGGTTTCCCACTATCCGCAACAAATAATTGAAGATCCGCTTTTCCCACCGGGAGACGAGAAGATTGTAAGCGTCCACGTCACCGCGGCGCGCCTTCAATATCAGGTCGCGATCCTCGACTTCCCGGAAGATCAACCAGGCCGCTCCTTTATGGCTGGCTCCATCTGTTCAGACGTGAGGGGGGTGGAAAAAGACGATGGGGCCGTTCTTTATTATGGCTTGGGCAATGCGAGGCTGCTATTGCAGCACCCGATGGTAATCCTGCTTGGCGTGAATGAGACGCTCAATGGCGACGCCACCCTCGCGAGGCCGGTAGGCAATCAGGTAGTTGGCGAAGCCACGAACAGACTAAAGGCGGACATCCGAGTGTTTGCCTTGGCGCACTTTGCCGGGAGAGCCCATTTCCGGCATTTCCGCCAACTCGCCGTACGTCGTCTCAACGGCTTTCCGAAAGCGCTGTGCCACATCAACGCCGGTTCCAGCAGATATGCGTAATGAATGATGAAGTCGCGCCGGGCGGCGGTTCGTTGGACGGCCCGCGCCATCTTAAACGGCCCGCGCCATCTTAAAAGGACTTGCGCCGCCGAATCAAGTCCTCCGCATCCCGTTCCATTGAGTCGAAGTCTTCGGGAGCGGCACCTACGTAGTCCCCGCTGTTTTCGGCCTCGTCCAGCAGGGCCTCTAAACGGCGGTCAAAATGTTCATCGACCGGCAGAGCTTCCCCGCGGCCAATTCGCTCAAACAGCAGAGCTTCACTACGAAGGATCTCTGCGACAAATGCGCCGGCGTCGGCGTAACGGCCGGATCGGACCTGTTGCTCAACGAATGGCTGAAGCGATTGAGGGATGGTGATGTTCATAGGCGGTCCTTGGGACAACACTTCTCTTCATTATTCTACGTCCGAACATTATGCCCCGGCTGACCCTTGTCTCATGCAAGATGAGCCTGAACGGGGATCCGGATTCTCACGCAAGAT
>CADEFT010000051.1:16450-40632 GCA_902826685.1 uncultured Acidobacteriota bacterium | reverse complement strand
ACTCCAAAAGCTCACTACAGAATAAGAGCGGGCAGAGATTGGCCGGATAAACGCCGCAGCGTAGAGGAACTGTCAGCGTGCACCTCCGGCCTATGCAAACCGCATTGAGCTAGATCAGTCCCGCGTCGCGCAGGAACTTCGCGGCCTCTTCGGGCGGCGTCGGATTGAGATAAAATCCGGAGCCCCATTCAAAGCCCGCCACCTTGGTGAGCTTCGGAATCACCTCGATATGCCAGTGGTAGTGCGGCATGTAGGGTTCATGGACCGGCGCGGTATGCAGGATCCAGTTGTAGGGCGGGTTCTCAAGCGTGCGGTCGAGCTTGCGGATCAGCGTGCGCATGACCCAGGCGAGATTTTCAAGCAGCGCCGGCTCGGCGGTTTCGAAGTGCGAAACGTGGCGGCGCGGCAGGATCCAGGTTTCAAAAGGAAACCGCGGCGCATACGGGCAGACGGCGATGAAGTGATCGGTCTCGATCACCACGCGGCGGGCGGCGCCTGAATCCTGGCGCTCCATGTCGCAATAGACGCAGCGCTCCTTGAAATCGAAATAGCGGCGCGAGCCGTCGATTTCCTCCTGCACCTGGCGCGGCACCACCGGCAGCGCGATCAACTGCGAATGCGAGTGTTCCAATGAGGCGCCGGCCGCTTCGCCGTGGTTCTTGAAAAACAGGATGTACTTGAGCCGCGTGTCGCGCTTCAGATCGAGCGAACGGTCGCGAAACGCCCACAGGATGCTCTCGATCTGCTTTTCGGGCAGCTCCCCGAAGGTGAGCGAATGATCCGGACTCTCAATCACGACTTCATGCGCGCCCACCCCGTTCATCTTGTCGTACATCCCTTCGCCCTCGCGGGTCAGGGTTCCTTCGACGCGCAAGGCGGGGAACTTGTTCGGGATGACGCGCACGTTCCAGCCGGGCTGATTGGGGGCGCTTCCGTTCCGGTAGGCCAAAACCTCGGGCGGGGTCTTTAGTTCATTGCCCGGACAAAAGGGACAAAAACGTCCGCCCTTGATGACGACGGACTCACGTGAGAAGTCGCTGGGGCGGCGGCTGCGATCCGTCGCAATGATTACCCAGCTTCCGGTAATGGGGTCTTTTCTTAATTCAGGCAACGGTGGTTTCCCGAGCGGAGTATTCGCATTATACCGCCGCGGCGCGCGTGGACGCCGTACGAAGAACGGGACGCGCGAACGCATCGCGAGTCAGCGTGATTTCAGGCTTGGCGGCCAGAACGATGGAGACGATATCGAACCGGGATTTCTCCCAATCGGCGCCGGCGCGGCGGCAATAATCCATCGCGGCCACGATCAGGCGGCGCTGCTTTTCCCGGTCGACGGCGCGATCGGGACTTCCGAAATCGCTGACCGCGCGCGTCTTCACTTCGACGAAGGCAAGGGCGCCGCCTTCCCAGGCCACCAGATCCACTTCGCCCGAGCCCGAGCGTGTGCGGTAGTTGCGCGCCACCACCGTATAGCCGTGCCGGCGCAAATAGCGATGGGCCAGATCCTCGCCGCGGCGGCCCCAGGCCCGATCGGCGTTCCAGACGCGCAACCGGGCGCGGTGTCTCAACCAATCGCAAAACGTGTACAGCATGTTCAGGCGCGCTCAAACTCGAACTCGATCACCTTGCCTCTCACGACAAAGCACAGGTAGTATTCCCAGAATCGCCGGAACCGGGGGAAGGCGTTTACCAGGAATTCGAAGCCCAGATATCTCCAGAAAGCTAGTAGCTTTACCCGCACCGAAATCTCACGGAATCTGGCCTGCGAGTAGTAGCCGAACCCCGCATTGTCCGTTCCGAAATAGCGGAATGAGAAGCTGTTCAAGTGCCAACGGTGGGTTGGGTCACAAAAGGAGCTGAAGTCGGTGTAATGCGGAGTGGCGAGGATGACGCGGCCGCCGGGTTTGAGAACGCGGTGGAACTCCTCCATCGTCTTGATGACGTCGGCGACGTGTTCGATGACGTGGATGGCGCGTACCTGATCGAAGGCGCCGTCGCGCACCGGGAAGGGAAAGTGATCGAGGTCGGCGACGATGTCGGCGCGGGTGGCGGCGTTGCGGTCGATTCCAATGGAGCCCGGGTGCTTGTTGATGCCGCAGCCGACGTCGAGAATCTTCAACCTTCCATACTACCGTTCCGGTTGATCAGGAAATGGGCCACGTGCGCGAAGAACGGCCGCAGAATGGCGGTGGCTTCGGCGGGCAGCGCGGCTTCGGCCAGGGCGGTTTCCATCAGCTGCATCCAGCGGGCGCTGGCGGCCGGGTCGATGGCAAACGGAGCGTGGCGCATGCGGAGCCGGGGATGGCCGCGCTCTTCGAGATAACGTTCGGGGCCCCCGAAGCGGAAGATGAGAAAATCGCGGAGGCGCTTTTCGGCTCCGGCGAGATCGGTTGGCGGATACATCGGCCCGAGAATGGGATCGGCGGGCACCTGGCGGTAGAAGGCGGCCACCAGCCGTGTGAAGCCCTCCTCGCCGATGAGGGCGTAAACCTGGTCTTCGGGAAGCTGCACGTTCAACGGAGTCAATCGTGGTTATTGGCTTCGAGGAACGCGCGCAGACGGTGGCTGCGGCTGGGATGGCGCAATTTGCGCAGAGCCTTGGCTTCGATCTGGCGGATGCGCTCGCGGGTGACGGCGAAATGCTGGCCCACCTCTTCGAGCGTGTGCTCGCTGCCATCCTGCAGACCGAAACGCATCTTGATGATCTTCTCTTCGCGCGGGCTGAGGGTCTTCAAAACCTCGGCGGTCTGTTCGCGCAGGTTGAGGTTGATGACGGCTTCCGAGGGCGAAACGACGCGCCGGTCGACGATGAAATCGCCCAGATGCGACTCTTCCTCTTCGCCCACCGGGGTTTCAAGGGAAATCGGTTCCTGCGCGATGCGCAGCACGCGCCGTACCTTACCCACCGGCAGATCGAGTTTGCGCGACAGCTCTTCGGTGGTTGGCTCGCGCCCCAATTCCTGCTGCAGCAGGCGCTGGGTGCGCACCAGCTTGTTGATGGTCTCGATCATGTGCACCGGAATACGGATGGTGCGTGCCTGATCGGCGATGGCGCGGGTGATGGCCTGGCGGACCCACCAGGTGGCGTAGGTCGAGAACTTGTAGCCGCGGCGGTAGTCGAACTTATCGACGGCCTTCATGAGGCCGATGTTGCCTTCCTGGATGAGGTCGAGGAACTGCAGGCCGCGGTTGGTATAGCGCTTGGCGATGGAAACCACCAGGCGGAGGTTCGCCTCGATCAGTTGTTTCTTGGCGGTCTCGGCTTCGAGCTCTCCGCGCTCGACGATCTGCAGAGTCCGGCGCAGTTCGGTGGAGTTGGCGCCATACTCCTCCTCCATCTGCTCCATGCGCTGGACGACGGTTCTCAGTTCCTTGCGCGGCTCGGCTTTGCCGGGCTGGGGCACCTCTTCGACCTTGCGCGTGAGGCGGGCGACTTCGCGTTCAAGCGGTTTGAATTCCTCGACCGCGCTTCGCAGCCGGTTGGCCAACTGGCGATTGACGACGCTTGAAAACGGAATGCCGCGGATCAGGCGCGACAGCGCCACGACCGAGCGTGCCCACTGCCACCGCAGCGACCGGTGCTGCTTGGGCTTCAGGCTGCGCGAAACCGAAAGCATCTTTTGCGCCGCCTGCAGCGCTTTCTTGTGAAGCTTGTCGATCTCCTCGATGTTGGCCAGTAACTCAGTGGTCTGGGCTTCGGCCGCCTCATCGGTCACCATCATGTCGGACTGGATGAGGATGTCGCGAACCGACAGTCCGCCGCCTCGCACTTCCTCCGCCATCTGCACGATGTCGCGGATGATCAGCGGGGAGCGGGCAAGCGCCTTGGCGATGGAGCGCTGGCCGTGCTCGATACGCTTGGCCAGTTCGATTTCGCCGTCGCGGTTGAGAAGGGGCACGGTGCCCATCTCGCGCAGATACATGCGCACCGGATCGTTGGTCTTGTCGCCGAAATCCTGCGAGAAATCGAGATCGTTAAACTCGTCCGATTCATCCGGCTTTTTATCGAAATCGATTTTCGCTTCTTCGAGGATCTCGACGCTCGATGAGTCGAAATCGGCGAGCAACTCTTCGAGTTCGGCGCCTCCGCCAATCCCGTCGGGTAGCAAGTCGTTAACTTCTACCTCATCTGAATATAGGCCGAAGCTTTTATCTTTTCCTGCGTCCATGAGAGATGCTTCAGGCGGCTAGCATTGTCCGTCGCCACGAGCTTCGAAAAGCATGCAACACCAAGACGGAACTTTCCAATTCTACAACAATGGCCGGCTTCAAAGCTGTGCGGGAAACTGTCATGCTCCGGTCCTTCCTCCGCTTCTTTTCGAGTCGTCGATCTCGCTCATCAGCTTCAACGCAAGATTCATATCGCCCACACGCTGCGCTTCCTTGACGCGCTGGCGCAAGTCCGCCATCCGCGCCTGTTCCCGGTCCGATTCCATCTTTCGAAGGCAGTTCAGCGCATTGGCCCGGACGGCCTCTAAGTTGTCAGCCTCATGGTCTTCATCGGCAAGAAACATCTGGTGCAATAGAGCGCGTCCGTTTTCTTCCAGGCGCTCCTCGACGTCCGTATATACGAAATGCGGATTCGAGCGGTAAACTCCGGCAATTGCCTGAAAAATAGTTCCCACGCGGGGGCGCTCGGCCAATCCCAACTGTCCAATGGCCGGCACCAGCTCGGCCCGCAGATCGGGCGCCAGCACCATCGCCTTGAGCAGCATGACGTCGGCCGCGGGAAGCGCGGCCGGCTCGACGCGCATGGTCTTCTCACGGCGGTCGGTGGCGGCACGCTTGAACTGTTCGAGCACCAGGCCGCGTTCGACGCCGAGAAACGACGAGATATCGTCCGCCACGCCGGCGCGCTCGATCCGGTCGGGAATCTTCTGTACCGCCGGTAACAGAAACTGCATCGCCTGAGTGCGGCCTTCGGCCGTGCGTGTGTCGAATTTCTTGCGTGCGCGGTCGGCCAGCCACAGGTAATAGGTGGGCGCCTTGTTCAACAGGTCGAGATACACCTCGCTGCCGAACTGTTGGATGTACTCATCGGGATCGAGATCGCGGTCGAGCTCCAGCATGCGGATGTGGGCCTTCTCTTCGAGCATCATGACAATCGACCGCTCGGCCGCGTTCGACCCGGCCGTGTCGGGATCGAAGTTCACCACGATCACATCGGCATGACGCTTCATGAGCTTCACCTGCTGGTGAGTCAGCGCGGTGCCGCAGCTTGCCACCACCTCGTGAATGCCGCCGGCGTGTAGACCGATGACATCCATGTAACCTTCCACCAGAATGATGCGGCCCTGTTTGCGCGCCGCCTCGCGGGCCCGATGCAGGTTGTACAGCAGAAGCTGTTTTTTGTAGAGAGCCGTTTCGGGCGAGTTCAGATACTTCGGCTCGTCTTCCTTGGCGAGCGCGCGCCCGGCGAACCCCACGATCTTCCCCACCTCGTTGTGGATGGGAAACATCAGGCGGCCGCGGAAGCGGTCGAAGAAGCCGCCCTGTTCGCGCTCAATGACAAGGCCCGAGGTTTCCAACTGCTCCGGCGTGAAGCCTTCCCTCACCAGGCGCTGGGCGACCAGAGAACCTGCCCGGTCGGCCAGACCGATACCGAATTGTTCGGCGGTTCCGGAGGAAACTTTGCGTTCGGCGAGATAGGCGCGCGCCGCGGCGCCTTGCGGACCGCGCAATTGCCCGCGAAACAGATCGAGCGCGATCTCGTTCATGCGATACAGCGCTTCCCGCTGCCGCGCTTCCTCATCGGCCTGCTCGGTTCGCTTGGGCAGGGGAATGCCGTGGCGGTCGGCGAGCAGCTTGACGGCCTCCCAGAACGTCAGGCCGCGGATTTCCATCACGAACTTGATGACGTCGCCGCCCGCCTGGCAGCCGAAGCACTTGTAGAACTGCGTATCCGGCGAAACGTAGAACGACGGTGTCTTCTCGGTGTGAAACGGGCACAGGCCGCGATAGCGCTTGCCGATTTTCGTCAAGCGGACGTCTTCCCCGATAATGCCGACAATGTCTACGGACGCCTTGAGCTGGCGGGCGAAATCCATGTGGCGCTCAATGCCCCGGCAGGCCGGCTTTGCGATACGCTTCGCGCACGCGATCCAGTTCTTCGTGGGTCTGGCGCAGGCCGAGCGCGGCGGCCATCTCGCGGATGGGCGTCTTCGGATCGTTCGACCAGAACAGGCCAAGGTCTTCGTCCTCGTAATAGCGGTAGCCGATGCGGGAGCCGTAAATCTGTTCGAGCGCCTTGCCGTTTTTGAGCTTCGGGCTCCAGGGCAGGATCAGGTAGCTCAAATCGAGTTCGTGAACCAATATCGAATCGGGGGGCTTGATCTGCGCGGCGATCTTGCCGGTGGGTTCGAAGAGCGAGGCGTTGTGACGCCAGGTGCTAGACACGATCCAGGCGCGATTGGCGGCGGCGCGGGCGGCGGGTTGGGCGGTTTGCGGCGATTGCGTGGGCCAGGCGATCAGTTCGGCGCCCTTGGCCGCCAGCGCGCGCCAGCCCGGGTCGAATTCCATGTCGTAGCAGATCTGCAGGCCGAGCTTACCGAAATCGCAATCGAAGACCGGGAACTCGCGGCCGGGCTCGGAGCCGCCTTCCATGGTCTTGCCATCGGCGGCGACCACCAGATGCACCTTGCGGTAAGTGCCAACGCGGGCTCCCTGGCGATCGATCAGCACGGCGGCGTTCGAGCAGCGGCGGCCGGTGCCCGGCTCGCGAAAGTATGAGGCGGCGACGATATAGCAGCCGTGTTTTTGCGCGGTGCGGGCGAAGGCATCGGCTACGGGGCCGTCATAGCCGACGGCGACTTCGAAGGCGTCGCCTCCGGCTTCGCCCGAAATGGAGGTTTCGGGCAGGACGGCCAGGTCGAGATGGCGGCCGTGGGTTCGTTTCGCCATTTCCGCCATGCGGTCGACCAGGCCGGTCAGCTCTTCGAGACGCCTGGTCAAGCCGGGGTGCTTGACCCAGAAAGGCTGCATGGCCGTTCCGACGATGACCTTACGAGGAAGCCCGGCGGCGGCGGGGGATTCGGCCATGGCGGCGGCGGTCAGGCCGCCGAGGAATGCGCGTCTGTGGATCATCGCCTCACTTCTTTCCAATCGACCAGATGGCGGTGTGTCTCACCTGTTGCACCGGCTTGCCGTCGCGCGTCAGTACGACGGCGTCGACGGTTAAAAATTCGTTGCCCTTGCGGGCGAAAACCTCGCGGATGCGGCCCCGGACTTCGAGCGTTTCCTCCACCCCCGGCGCCGCGAAATTCCGCAACTCACTCGAGGCGTGCAGCCAGGGCGGTAAGACGAAGTTTCGCATGAGCAGAACATTGGCCAGTCCCAGCAGGACGGTGGGATGAACGACGGCGGCCGGTCCCCGGTAAAACGGTAGCGGATCGGCGAGCGAGCCTACAAGCCTTGCGTGTTCGGCCGCCGGATGTTCCCGCACGGTGCCGAGCACCAGGTTTGCGTACAGGGTGGCCTTCGAAGCGGTGGGCCGTGGATCGGGCAATGGATGCGCGGGGAAGTCTTCGAGCGGCCAGGCGGCGGGTGGATCGTCAAGGCCGGCTTCGGCGGAAACGCGCACTTCCCCCTCAGCCATGGCCGTTACCTGCATCGCATCGCCTTCGACCGCCACGGCCCGGGCAAACAACTCGTCGCCATCGTAGAACGGCTTGCGGAATCGAATGCGCATCCAGCCGCGCTCCAGCCAGTCGCGGCCCAACTGGCGGATCAGCGGCACGGTCATGTAGCCGTAGACGCTGACTCCGGGAATGAGCCCGGCGGCGAATCCATGCCGGGCGGCGACGGCGTCGCCATGAATCGGATTTTCCGAATCCGGGTCCGTATTCCGCGCCGGTATACGGTAGACCGGCAGGGCTTCGAGCTTCATGCGACCCTACCATGTTGACAGAATGTCGGAGCGGGCGGACATCCTGTCGGCCGATTTGTCTGTAACCGATTGAAAGACGCGCGGGCATCGAATTGCAAGCGCAATGGCATGAAGCATCAACTGCTCAGTCTCACCGCGGTCGCGATTGCGGGACTGCTGCCCGCAGCGGCCGCCGAAAAGGCGCCGCTGCATCCTTACTTCCGGAGCTTGAAACCGGATCAGGAAGTGCAGGTGATCGTGCGGTTCTCGGGTCCGCTCGAGCCCCGGCATCACGACCTGGTCAAAAGCGAAGGCGGAAAGCTGGAGAAGGAACTGAAGCTGATCAACGGCGCGGTCTACCGGATCACGCGCTCGGCGGTGGAGCCGCTGCTTGGCAAGAAGGAAGTGCTGTCGATTTCGCCCGACGCCGCCGTGAACAACCAGAAAGCGGTGGCGCCGCCCGTGTTGGTGGAAGAATAGAGGGCTGTGGCCCTCACATTCCGGCTGGCGCGGCCCGAGGAGTACGCAGCTTTGGAGGCGATGGTGATCGAGGCGTTTGAGCCCATCACCTGGATGAAAAAGCTCGACGACCGGGTGGGACCGCTGAACGGCGGCGGTTGGCGTGCGCGCTGGCACGTCCGCATGGCGAAGGTATTCGAATCGCAGCTATTGCTGGTGGGCGAAGACGAGGGTGAAGTGCGGGCCTTCTCGAGCGGCACGGTGGATGAACTGGCGGCGATGGGCCTGGTGGATCTGTTGGCCGTCGATGGGCGCCATCAGGGCAAGGGATACGGCCGGGCGATGCTGCGCGGAATGATGGACCGCTTCCGCGCGATGGGCTGCCTGTATGTGAATCTGGAATGCCTGACGACCAACGAGGCGGGCAACAAGCTCTATGAATCGGAGGGGTTCGTGGAAGTGGCGCGGCAGATCCGCTGGTTCCGGAAGCTGTAGCTCTCCCGGGCCCGATCAGCGTTTCGCCGCGCGCACCTCGGCCAGCAGATTGCGCGCGGTTTCCGAATCCGGGTCGTACTCCAGCGCCTTGATCAGCGAGGCTTCCGCTTCGGCCAGCCGGCCGCCCTGAAACTGGGCCACGGCGATGTTGAGGCGGACGCCGGTTTGGGCGGGATTGCGCGTGAGCGCCGATTGCCAGAGCGCGACGGCTGCCGCGGTTTCGCCGCGCTTCACCTTATAGATGCCCAGATTCACGGCGGCGGCGTTGTGAGCCGGATCGAGCTTGAGCACGCGCTCGTACAAGGCGAGTGCGTGTTCCTCGCGGCCCATCCGGTCGTAGAACTGGGCTAACTGAGCCAAGAGGGCGATATCGGAAGGGGCGGACGCCGCGGCTGCCTCAAGCTGCGCGAGCGCGGTGCGTCGCAGCGAGGGTTCGTTCTGAGCCACCACGGCGTAGGCCAGCGCGGCGTCGCGATCGGTGACGGCGGCGAAAAACGGCGCCAGGCGGCGATCGGCCGGCGGCGGCGCGGGCGCCTGCTTGCGGCGGACGATACCGTGATCGGTGAAGGCGACGTGTTCGGCCGTATGGCTTTCGCCTTGCGGCATGTGGCAGGCGATGCAATCGCCCGCGGGATCCTGGGGACAAGGCTTGCTCGAGTGGCAGTTCAGGCACGCCTGGCGGTAGTTGGCTGGGGCGCCATGCGGATCGTGGCAAGAGCCGCACCAGAGTTTGTCACCGCTCGCTTTCTTGCAGGCACTGCGATTCAGCCGTTCGTAGTGGCTGGTGGCGCCCGCTTCGGAGCCCGATCCATCGTGCCAGACGAAGACAGCCAGGGCCGACGACAACAGCATGCCTGGCCGGTAGGCGGCGCGAGTGTCGCGGGCTACGCGGGCGGCGCCGGTGAGGTGGCATTGCGCGCAAACCGAGTCGCGGGCTTCGGGCGCGAGCTTGCGCGGATTGACGATTGGCGCGCGCCGGGCGGCATGAGCCTGGCCGGATCCATGGCAGCGTTCGCAACTGACGCCGGGTTCGAGAAACGGCGGCGAGCCGTAGCGGTTCTGCGTACCCGCGACGGGCTGCAGACGGCTGGCGTGGCATTGCAGGCAGGCGGGCTCGACGGCGCGCGTCAGGTCGACTCTTGGGTTCGTTTCGTAACCTGGTGAAACCTGCCATTTACCGGCCGAGGCATAGAAGGACACCGGCGCCTGAAACAGGAAGCCGTCCTGCGAGAAGAGATAGCTGCGCCCGAGTCCGCCGGACCCGATGAACCATTCTAAGGAACGCTCGCCGGCGGCGTCGCCGCGTGTGAAGCGAAACCGCCGGTTTTCCACGCGATATTCCGTCGAGCCGCGGGTGAACGACCCGGAAGGTAACGGCGAATCGACGAGTCCGGCGCTGCGGGCCATACCGCTGGACATGTAGGTTTTGTAGATGGCGGCATGGCAGGGGGCGCAGGCGCGGCTCCCCACTTCCTGGCCCTGGGCGAACGCGGCGAAGAAAAGGAAGACATGCATGCGGGCGGGTTGCGATATAATTCTCACACAAATCGTTTCTGCTTCACGGAGCTGTATCTATGTCGATTCTGCGTCTTTCTCTCGTGGCCCTTGCGCTTTGCGCGCTGGCCCCTTTTCAAGAGGCTTTCGGTCAGGCTTTCACTGGAACGATTACCGGCGTGGTAACCGATCCGAACGCGGCGGCGGTGCCGGGAGCGGCGGTGCGCGCGCGCAACGAAGCCACCAACGACTCGCGCCAGGTGGTGAGCGGGGCGGACGGTCTTTACACCTTTTCGCAACTTCCGCCGGGCGTGTATGAAGTCAGCGTGGAGCTGACGGGCTTCCGCAAGAGTGTGCAGACGGGTGCGCAACTGCGCGTGAACCAGACGCTGGAAGTGAATATCACGCTGCAGCTTGGCGAAGTGACGCAGACGGTGGAGGTTTCAGCCGGTGTGACGCTGCTCGATACGCAGAGCGCCAACCGTGCGGTGACGCTCGACCAGCAGGCGGTGCTCGATCTGCCGGTGAACGCTCGGAATCCGTTCCAGTTGGTTCACGTGAACGCGGGCGTGATCGCGGTGCGGACGGGAATCTCGCAGGCGACGCAGGATCAGAATCACAACCGCTTTTCGATGAACGGCGGACGCGGGCAGGCGGGGCTGACGCTGATCGATGGCGTGCCGGCGGCGGCGGTGGACTGGGGCGGGCTGATCGCGGCGCCGAGCGTGGATTCGGTACAGGAAGTGAACATTCAGCGCAACCAGTTCGATGCGCAGTTCGGCAAGTCCGACGGCGGCGCGGTGAACATGATCACGCGCGGCGGCGCCAACGATTTTCATGGGTCGATGTTCGAGTTTCTACGCAACAACGCGCTGGATGCCAATAGCTGGGCGAACAATCGGGCGGGGTTGAGGAGACCGGTGTTCCAGCGGCATCAGTTCGGCGCCACGTTCGGCGGGCCGATTCAGAAGTCGAAACTGTTTTTCTTCGGCGCCTATGAAGGAAGACGGGAAGGCAACCCGGGCACGAACATTTCGAACGTGCCGACGGGGCTGCAGCGCTCGGGAGACTTTTCGCAGACGTTCAACAACAACGGCACCTTGGCTGCGATCTACGATCCGTTCAGCACGCGCGCCAATCCCGGCGGCGCGGGCTTTGTACGGGATCCGTTTCCGGGCAACCGCATCCCCACGGCGATGATCGATCCGGTGGGGGCGAAGATCCTGACGTTCTACCCCGCGGCCAACACGACTGGCGATCCGCTGACCAACGCGCGCAACTTCGCCGCGGCGGGCAAGACGGTGACCGTGAACGACCGTTTCGACGCCCGCATCGACTGGGCCAAGAGCGAACGGTTCACCATGTTCGGGCGGTTTACGAAAGCCTGGCAGGAAAACGTGGCTCCGGTGTTTTTCGGCAATGGCGCCGATACGAATTTTTCGGACGTGAATCCGCGGCATCAACTGGTGGTGGGCGGGACGTGGACGCCTTCGCCGACGATGGTGGTGAACGTGCTGTTCGGGTCGGGCCGGTGGCGCGAGAACCAGAACTCGCCCTCGAAGGGACTGGTATCGACGGCGCTGGGGTTGCCGCAGTCGCTGGTGTCGCAGTTCCAGACCGACACGTATCCGGGCGTTTCGGCGCAGGGCTACACCAGCCTCTTCAACCGGCGCTTTCTGAACGTGCCGCGCGAGACGCACAACCTGCAGTTGAACGTCACCAAGGAACTGGGCTCGCATAGTTTGAAGTTCGGCTGGCTGGGCGAACTGGCGCGGCTGAACAATACGGATTTCAACACGCCGCAATTCGATTTCACACGCGGGTTGACGTCGGGTCCGGTGGCGGCGGTGGCGAGCACGACTTCGGGCGACGCGCTGGCTTCGCTGCTGCTGGGCGTGGGCTCGGGCGGAGCGGCTCCGGTGGGCGCGGCGACGGCGACGACGGCGGGGTATCACGGTCTGTACGTTCAGGATTCGTGGCGGTTCAACCGGCGGCTGACGCTGCACATGGGGATGCGCTGGGAAGTGCAGACGGCGCGCACGGAGCGTTACAACCGGCTGAACAATTTCGATCCGGAGATCGCGAGTCCGTTGGCGGCGCGCGTGGGACTGCCATTGCGCGGCGGCCTGGTCTTCGCCGACGCCAACCGGCGCGGCGCCTGGAGTACCGATTGGATCAACCTGGCGCCCCGCTTCGGCGCGGCATACAAGCTGACCGATAAGCTGGTGGTGCGCGGCGGATATGGCATTTTCTATCCGCAGACGGGCGGTGGCACCAACCAGGGCTTCTCGACCACGACGACCTGGGTCTCGACGATCGGCGGCGACGGCATCAACCCGAACCGCTCGGCGCTGCTGAGCAATCCATTTCCGAACGGCATCCAGCAGCCGGTGGGATCGAGCCTGGGGCTGATGACGCAGGTGGGCGATGCGGTGAACGTGTTCTACCGCAATCATCCGCTGAGCTACGTGCAGAATTTTTCGTTCGACTTTCAATATGAGCTGAGCAAGGGCATGGTGCTTGAGGTGGGCTATACGGGCAGCCAGGGCCGCAAGCTGCTGTATGGAACGGGCCAGCAAGCCAATCAGTTGCATCCGAATGAACTGGTGCGGGGCGCGCAGCTCGACCAGCCGGTGGCGAATCCGTTTTTCGGCGTGATTCCGACGGGCGTACTGGCCGGGGCGACGGTGCCACAGCAGCGCCTGCTGCGGCCGTATCCGCAGTTCACGGCGGCCAACCTGAGCGGCGATACGCCGGGCGCCAGTTCGAGCTTTAACGCGCTGGTGGTGCGCTACAACTGGCAGATTGCCGGCGGGATGAACCTGCTGACGACCTACCAGTGGTCGAAGGCGATCGACAACGCGAGCGAGTGGCAGGGCTGGGAAGTGGCCGACACCATGCGCGATTTCTACAACCAGCGCGTGGACCGGTCGATTTCGGCGCACGATTTGCCGCAGAGCTTCGTGAACGCGCTGGTGTATGAGATGCCGGTGGGCAAAGGGCGCAAATTCCTTTCCGATATGCATCCGGTGGCGAACGCGGTGCTGGGCGGCTGGCAGGTCTCGTCGATCGTCCGGTTCAGCAGCGGGCTGCCGCTGCAGTTCACGGCGCCCAATACGCTATCGGCTTACGGTTTCCAGGTACAGCGGCCGAACGTGTCGGATCTGGCGGCGGCGGCGGTGAGCAATCCGACTCCGGACAAATGGTTCAACCAGGCGGCCTTTACGCGTCCGGGCACCTATGAGATCGGCAATATGACGCGGTGGGCTCCCAACATCCGGTTCGGGCCGGCCAAGCACGCCGATCTGGCGATTCTCAAGAACTTCCGCTGGCGCGAGCGGTGGAAGGCGCAGTTCCGGGCGGAGATGTTCAACGTTACCAATACGCCGCAGTTCGGACGGGCGAATACCGATATTTCGTCGGGCGATTTCGGCAGGGTGGGCGGTACGACGAACGTGGGGCCGCGGAACGTGCAACTCGGATTACGGGTGCAGTTTTGATCAGTGGTTTGAACCTGACACCTCAGGCCCGCTAAAGATGTGAGGCCGGAAATCTAGACAATTTCTGGCTGCAATGGATGCTTGTGTGGCCGTTCGATGGATGAAAACGAACGCGCATCAATCATTCGCAGATTCAGCATCATATCGTAGTGATATAAGCGCATTTGTTCGGCGGTTGCCACCTGTTGAACAATCAGGCGAAGCTCATTCGTTCCAGGTTTGTGGGGCGCAGAATTCGCCAAACGCGCCAATTCGGTTCCCCACGCGGCGCCCTTCAGGGTTCCATGCGTTAGCTCGGAGTACGCATCCGCAAGATCCTTGGCCTTTCGAATGTGGCTCCAATTGGCTTTGAGGACGTCATCGCCTTTTTCGCATTGGGAGTCCGCAATCCGCGCCGCAGCGGCTTGGAGTTCTTCGATTGAGAAGTTGGCGAACTCGAAGTCAGGACTGTGACAGTTTACAGTGCCTACAACCAAATCTTCTTCAATCAGTCTCCTAATAATTTTGATGTTGTTTGGAACATCACCATCGAAGGAAATCATGCTGAAGCGCTTGAGTCTTTTATCCTCTTTCAACAAGGATCGGAGTTTGAGCGCGGCGTTACTTCGGTCACCGGCGATCTCACCACGAAGATTGACGAGTTCGATCCCGTAGCGGTCCCGATCAGGAACAAGCTCTGCGACGGCCGCATATTCCGAGTCGCCTTCCAGATACCATCGGACGGCGCTTCCGCGCAGCAAGCCAAACTCGTGCGCGACATATGGCTGCGCTCGGAGCGGGTCATCAAACGGCCGAGGCGAACCATAAGTGATCTTACGTCCACTCTCGTACCACATGCCCAAAGCATTATCTTCTTCGTGCCACTGTACACCCCTGAAGCGCTCGAACCCCCGCCGAATTACCTCGGCGATGTGCCTTATCCAGAGGGCTCCACCGAGCCGACCCTTCAGTCTCTCTCGTTGGCTCCATGACGATAGCCTAAGAAGGACATACAGTTTGATATTGTCGTCAGACTCTGAGGCAAGGAGGCAAAGTCGCTCATAGTACGATTTCCAATGCGTCACATCGAGTTTGGAAAACATAGATGTCATCATCTCGCAATGGGTTTGCATTTCGTAATCGAATTGGTCCTCCCGAAATGCTGGTTTCATTATATGGCCGACAAGTCTCGGCCAAGAAACTGGCTCCAGTAGAACCGCCAAATCTACCATTCGGTCGACCGGCACTGTGTCACCCTCAGGCCCCCACGTAATATCCACGGGCCCAGACGCGTATCCGTAGACTTCCAAAATATTCTTTTTCCGGATCGTATTCAAGGTGAACCGCTTGGCCAGATCCGCGAGCGTCGCAAGCCGGAAAGGATGATACGAGGTTTCGTCATAGTCGCTCATTTCCGGCCGCAGGAACTCCTTGAGTAATCGTTCTGAAGTGACTTCGAGTAGCGATGTCTTCGGCACATCCAGATTGCGGGCGAAGCGGAGAAAGTCTGACTCCTGTAAAAGCTTAACTTGGCGCAGCAAATTTAGTCGCTCTTCAGAGCGAGAATAAGCGAGTTGTATGATCTCGACCTGTTCATTTAGTGAATTTTCACTGCGGGTCACCCTCTCATTCTAATACGTTTAAGACAGCCGCCTCCTCTTCTGCCCCAGAGCGCAATACTCGTCGCTTTGTGTGGTGTACCAAAGCGTATGAGCGAAGGGAATTGGAGAAGTGGGACGCGCCCGCGCAAAGTCGGTTGGGCCATAGGTGCTTCACTGACGACGTGCCAGTGCTCAAGCGATAACTATGCGAGCGAGTGGGAAGGCTGTGAGGTGTGGCGAACGCATGGGAGGACAACATTCACAGGGTGCAGTTTTGAGGGCTCGTCGCGCATGTATGGACAATGTCCATCGTTCGTGATAGTCTGATAGTGACATGATGCGTAGCGAATCGGCCCTCAAGGAAACCAAGGTTCAACTTCGAATGCGTCCTCTTCAAAAGGACGTAATCGCGCGCGCGGCTGAACTGAAGCAGACGACGCTCACGAACTTCATGGTTGAGCAGGCATTCCACTCGGCTCAGCAGATCCTCGCGGACCAGACGCATTTCTACCTTTCGCCGGAGAGGTGGGCTGAGTTCTGCGCCGCGCTCGATGCTCCGCCAAAGAAGAAGCCGAAGCTCAAGAAACTCCTGGCCGAGCCAAGCGTCTTCGATGAGCCTGAGTAGCCCCGTCCCGATATCGAAAGACCACGATACCGGGTCCTTCGATTGTGGAGTCGAACCTCTCAACGACTACCTCCGGAAGTACGCGCTTCTGAACCATAACAACCGGGCAGCGAGGACCTATCTGGCCACGCGGGGCAGCCGGGTTGTTGGATATTACACACTAGCCAATGGCTCCGTCAGCAGGGATGAGGTTCCAGCGCGGGTGGCGAAAGGTCTTGGCCGCTACCCGGTGCCCTTAACGGTGTTGGCGCGGTTGGCGGTGGACGTCTCCGAGCGGGGCAAGGGACTTGGCAAAGGCCTTCTGAAAGACGCGCTTCTGAGAGCCTACCAAGCCTCCGAAATGGTTGGAAGCCGAGCCGTGGTGACGCATGCCAAGGATCGGGCGGCCAAAGATTTCTACCAGCGTTTCGAGTTTGAGCCGTCGCCGCTGAATGAGTACCATCTCTACCTGTTGATGAAGGATATCGGCGAGGTGTTCGTGGAATAGCAACGATGGTCCGATACGTTCGGCCACCGATCCGCACTATGCTTGAGAACTGGAGGGCGCGGATGATACGTGTCGTTGTGTGCTCCTTAATCGCCGCGCTGCTTGTGGAAGGGCAGCAGGCTCCGGCGAAGTACAAGCTGACGGTGGTGGAGGACGCGAGCCAGTTCCGGCGGGCGCGTAAGGGCAGAGCGAGTTCGCAGGCCGTGGTCAAGGTCACCGACGAAAACGACCGGCCGGTGGCGGGCATCGTGGTCATGTTCGGCATGCCGCAACTGACCGGATCGAGCTTCGCGGGCGGATCCACGACGGCGTCGGCGACAACCAATAGCGCGGGGCAGGCATCGGCGGAAGTGTCGGTGTCGCCGAACACCACCAGTTTCAGCATCTCTGTGACGGCATCGGTTTCCGGCGCGGCGTTGAGCGCGACCATTCCCGTGAACGGCGCGGCGGCTTCGGCGGCGGCCGCGGCTAGCGGAGGAGGCCTTTCGGGCGCGGCGATCGGGCTGATTCTCGGCGCGGTGGCGGGCGGCGCGGTGGCCGCGGTGTGCGCCACGGGCAATTGCGGCGGGGGAGGAAATACGCCCGCGCCACCGGGCCCGGGTCCACAGCCTCCGCCGGCGGCGGGCATTCGTATCGGAATCGGGGGCGCGACGGTAGTTGGGCCGCGGTAACGGGGAGCCTTCGCCATGATGCAAACATTTCTCATCCTTCTTGTTTGGGCGGGCGGGCTGGCGGCTTCCAACGTCGGCGGGCCGGTTTTGGGCCTGGTGGAAACGGCGCCAAACGAGTTTCGCGTGTTGCGCGGCGGGCCGGGTTCGATGGAACTGGCCGAGGCGGTAGCGCTGCCGGAAGGCGTGACGCGGGCGGTGGCGGCTCCGCGGCAGGAATGGCTGCTGGTGGAACGCAACGGTACGCTCGAAGCTTTCGATTGGCAGCGCGGACGCACGATCGCTCTCGGCGCGGCGGGCGGACGGGTGTCGTTCAGTCCATCGGGACGCGAACTGGCGGTGTATTCGGAAGAGACGGCCCGGCTGGTGGTATGGAGCGGGCTGCCGGAGCGCTCCACCGTTTTGCGCGATGAGAAGCGCGGGGAGTTAGGGGAAGGTGTGCGGGCGCTGGCGGTGAGCGATGGCGGCCCGCTCGTGGTGGCGCATTCGGGAGGACGGCTGTTGCGGCTGGACGCTTCGGGCGCGGCGGTTTGGCACGCCTCCGACGACATCGCCGCGTTGGCTTTTATTCCGGAGAGCAGGGTTTTGCTCGCGGCGGATCGCATCCAGAACGCGGTGCTGCGAATCGACGAGGGCGGAACGTCGGCTCTGCTATCGGCGGCGGACGGGTTGGACGAAGCCGATGCCGTTTGGGCCGGAAGCGGCGGACGCCTGGCGGTGGGGAGTTTCGGACGCGGGCAGATCTGGCTGTATGACGGCGCCGAATGGCGGGTGGAAAACGTGGAGGGGCTGGCGGCCATTCACGAGACGCGGCTTCGGGACACGCTGCTGCTGGGCGAACGGGCGGTGGTGAGTTGGGGGAACGCAGAGCAGCGCGTGTACGCTCTGCCGGGGAGGCGGCCATGACGCTGCTGACGCTTTTGCTCGCGGCCTATACCGCTTCCGCGCAATCGACGACGGGCTATATCGTGACCGTGGCGGGCGGGCCCACCGCGAGTGCGGCCGATTGCCGTACGCTGACCATCGATGTGCGGGTGACGATTCCGGGCGGGCAGGCCGTCACCGACTTGTCGAGGGTGAATTTCTTTCTGATCGAGAACACGGGAGTGTTAGGCGGCGTGAATCCGTCGTCGGCCACGGCGGTGACCAACGGATACCGCCTGGTCTACACCACGCCACAGGGCAGTTCGTTTCCGCTGCGCATCCGGGTGGACCGGCTGGTGGAGGAAAAGAACGTCCCGTTCGGCATCAGCAACGCGGTGACCGTGACGCTTGCGTGCCCGCCATCGGGATTCGACGTGAGTTTCGCCACGGTGCCTACCGCGTCACCTTCGGACTGCCGTACGCTGACGTTCCAGGTACGCGTCACCAACGACGCGATTCCGGTGGCCAATCTGGTTCGAACCAATTTTTTCCTCATCGAGGGCACAGGGAATGCGGGCGGCGTGAATCCGGCGTCCGTTACGCCGGTAGGGAACCTCTATCAGGTGACATATACGACGGCGCAAACGGGTAACTTTCCGTTGCGGGTGCGCGTGGAACGGACGGTGACGGGTTCGGAGTTCAATTTCACGCTGGGCGGCATTACGGCCATTCAGAACGTCACGCTGGCGTGCCAGAACATGCAGGTGATTCTGGACGGCATCACGCGCAATTGCGCGCAAGGGCAGATCATCGTAAAGTTCACGCTGCGGGGCATTCAGATTACGACGCGGCAGCAGTTGCAGACCGATTTTGTGTACCGCTTTTTCGAAGGCACGGCTGGCGTGGCCACCGCCGACATCGTGGACCTGGTGGTGGACAACTTCACCAATACCGCGGCGTCGTTCACGCTGACCTATCGCACGCGCGTGGGCACGGTGCCGCAGTTCACCTTCCGGGCGCGCGTGGAACGGCTGGACGGGGCGGCAGCGGAGATTTCACAGCAGACCGATGCGTGCGTGGTGCCGCCGCCGGTGGCTGGATGCGGTACGGCGCCGGCGGTGTTGACGCTGAACCAGGCGTTCAGCTTCCAGGCGGCGGTGACCAGCGGCGGGCAGAGTCCTTTCACGTGGGCGCAGGTGCCGCAGGCAACCGACCTCGCCGCCTTCCAGAACAATTTGGTCACGGTGCAAGCCAACGGGACGGTGACCGGGACGCCGGTGCGCGCGGGAATGGCCCGTATCACGCTGCGGGTGACGGATGCGTTTCAGCGCACCAGCGATGCGGCGTGCACGTTCAACGTGACGCCGCAGGCGGCTCCGTTGACGGTGAGTTGTGGCGAGTTGGCGACGGTGCGCGGCGTGGCCGGCTCGGCCTATACGGCGCGGGCACAAGCTACGGGCGGCACGGGTGCGCTCACCTGGTCGCTGACCGATGGGTCGAACACTTTCGCCATCGATGGGAATGGAACGGTGACGGGGCGGCCGGGGACGGCGCGGGCGTTTGCGGTTACCGTTGGCGTGAGGGATTCGGCGAATCCTCCGGTTTCGCGAACGGCCGATTGTTCGATTACGGTGCAGGCGGCGGTGCCTCCGGCGCCGGTGGCCCTGTGCGGCAACATCACGGCGGCCGGGCCGGCGGCGGTGGCGGGTCAACCTTATCTGGCCGCGGCGGCGGTGCAGAACGGCACCGGACAGTCGCCGTTTACCTGGAGTTTGAATGCGGATCCGGCGCCGCCCGATTGGCTGGCGGTGCGCGATGCGGCCAGCGGGCAGATTGGCGGGACGCCTCCGCTGAGTTCGCTGGCGGCGACGGTGAATGTCAGCCTGCGGGTGCGCGATGCGCAACAACGGGAAAGCAGCGTGGCGTGTTCGTTCCGCCTGCTGCAGCCGCCGGTGAACGTGATGCCGTCGCTATCGCTGACTCCTGGAAATACGCCGGCGACGAATGCGACGGCGTCGGTGCGGCTTTCAGGCGCGGCCCCGGCGGAACTCCGCGGACGGCTGGAGTTGACGTTTGCGCCGGATACGGTGTCGCCCATCGGGCCGGCGGAAGCGGCGAATCCCTCGTTCGTCAATGGCAGCGGGGCGGACCGGCGGCAGCAGGAATTTACGATTCCAGCCGGCGGGCAGACCGTGGAGGCGCCGGTGCAGGTGGGTACGGTGGCGGGCGTGATTACGGTGAGGCTGGCGAGCCTGACGCGCAGCGATACGCAGCAGAGCTTTCTGCCGCCGAATCCGGTGGTGCAGACGATTATGGTGGCGCGGCAGCGTCCGCTGATTCAACCGGGCTCGGTATCGCTTGAGACCACTGTGCCGGCGGGCTGTACGGCGAGCGCGGGCGCGGCGGCTTACGTTTTCGTACGGTCGGCGTTTTCGACATCGAGGGAAATCACGGGCGGCCGGGTGACGTTCACGCTGGTGGCCGGGCGGACGGCCGATGGTGCGACCGAATTCACGCTGGACGCCAACAACGAATTCCGGCAAGCGTTTCAGGCATGGTTTGCGAGCGCGGCCGGGCGGCAGAATGGCGGTGCGTTCGGATTGTGCCTGCCGGTAACGCTGGCCAACGGCACGGTGGGCGATATCGCCAATGTGACGGTGGTGCTGCGGAATGGATCGGTGCCGGGCGATTCGGACCCGGTGTCCTGGAGGTGACGGCTATGACTTGGATGTGGCTTTGGATGACGATGCTGGCGCCGGCGCAGGAAGAAGGACTCTCGCCGCGGGATCTGTTCTTCGATCCGCGGCCGGTCGCGGTCAAGCCGCCGGCGGAGCCGGCAAAGAAGCAGACGATTTCGATCTCGCCTGGCAAGGTGGAGGTAGGGCCGCCCGGTGGCGCGGCGGCGCCGAAGCCGGCGACCCTGGCGACGATGACCCTGGTGCAGTTGGATGGCGCGATGCGCGATTGCGCGAACCGTGAGTATCGGCCGGAGCCGCGCTGGGGAAATGTGCCTGAAACGCGGGTCTTCCAGACGGGTGAGCGGGTGCGGATCCTGATCCGGCCGAATACCGATGGGTATGTCTACATGTTCGTGCGGCAGACCTCGGGGGCGGTGGAGGATTTGTATCCGATGCGGGAGGAACTGGAGAAAGGCTGGCCGCCGGTACGCGCGTTCAAGGAAGCGGCGCTGCCGGCGCTTTGTATTACAGAGGCTACAGGAAACGCGGCGGACAACGAAATCTGGATTCTGGTGACGCGCAACTGGCGGAGGGCGGAGGAGTTTCGCGAACTGCTGAAGAAATCGGGCCAGGCGGACTTGCAGTATGCGCTGAATTCGGCCGCGCCTGAGTTGGGGAGCCGCGACATCAAGCGCGACGAGGTGGCGGGTGGGAAGCGGCGGCCGGAGGAGCCGGAGCATGCGGTGTACCGGGTGTCGTCGAGCCGGTCGGGGGAGCAGATTTTTTCGGTGAAGCTGCGGCAGAAGTGAAGCGGGTCAGTGGGAGGCGGCTTCGGTGCGGGCTTTTTCGGCTCGCGCCCAGGCCAGGTTATTGCGGGCCAGGTTGTTGCGGGCATCGAGGCGGACGGCCTGTTCGGCGGCGGCGATGCCTTCATCCCATTGGCGCAGCGCGTTGTGGGCGGCGGCGAGATTGTTGAGGGCTTCGGCGTAGCCGGGACGCAACTGGAGGGCGCGGCGGGCGGCGGCGGCGCAATCTTCGAACCGGCCCGCGCGGTAGTAAAGCAGGGAGAGGTCGAGCCATTGTTCGGGCGTCTGCTTGCTCGCCGCTTCGGGTTGCGCCTTGGCGATTTCGCCATCGAGCGCGGTGAGATGCGTCTGGTACTGCCTGGCGACGGTGTCGGCGGGATCGAGGTCGAGCACACTGGCGGTGAGTTTGCGCAGGGCGCTCCAGTTCTGCTGGTCGAAGTGAACGCGCATGGTCAGGCGCAGGGCATCGAGGTCGGTGGGTGAGATTTCGAGGGTGCGTTCGAGCTTGATGGCGGCTTCGGCGTAGCGCTTCCGGTCGACCAGCCAGCGGGCGTAGAAGAAGTGGCAGGCGAGGTGGTTGGGATCGAGTTGCAAGGCGCGGCGGAAATGGCCTTCGGCTTCCTCCTGCCGCCCGAGCACGCTTTTCACGATGGCGGTATTGATTTCGAGCAAGGGATAGTTGGGCGTGAGCGGGGCGGCGCGGCGGAAGCATTCGAGAGCGCCCTCGCTATCGTTGCGGGCCATCAGCGTGAGGCCATAGTTCATCCAGCCGCGTCCGTTGGCAGGGCTTTTGAGGGTGACGTCGCGCCAGAGGGTTTCCTCGGTTTTCCAGACTTCGTTGCGGGAGTGAGTCGCGTAGGCGGAAACCGCAAGGACCAGGCAGGCGGCGGTGGGCGCCAGTTGGCGGACGCCGGGCGGGCAACGGCGGATGAGCCATTGGGCGGTGCAGCAGACGGCGAGGCTGAGTCCGGCGAAGGGGAAGAACATGCGATGATCGTTGGCCACTTCGCCAAGCGGGACGATCGCGGTGGGGATGAGGGTGAGGACGAACCACGCCAGTCCCAGACTGACCGGGCGCCAGGCGGGATGGCGGGCCAGGAGGAAGACCGCCGCGGCCATCGCGGCGACGAATAGCAGACCGGCGGCGGCTTGGGATGGAAAGCCGATGAGGAGCTTTTCGTCGGAATCGGCGCTGAGGTGCGCGGGCCAGAAGAAGGCCAGAAAGTATTTGAAGCTGACCCAGGTTTGGGTGAGCCAGTAGACGCCTCGCGAGCCACCGCCGGGTGTAAAGCCGGGACCCGTCATGCGGGAGAGCAATAGACCGAAGGCCACCGTGGCGGCGATGGCGGGAGCCGATTGCTTCACGGTATCGGCCAGGGTGCGGCGTTCGAGGATGAGGCAATAGGCGGCCAGCAGGGCCGGGAAGATCAGGGCGGTGGGCTTGGATAGGGCGGCAAACACGAAAGGTATCAGGTAGAGGCCCCAGCGCCTGAGATGGGGCTTGGCGGCGAAGAGCCAGAGGGCCGCCGTGACGCCGAGCGTGGCGTAGAGGTCGGCCCTTTGGATGATGTAGTTGACGGTCTCGGCCGATACCGGGTGAAGGCCGAATAGAGCCGCGGCGAAGAGTGCCACCGGGTCGCCGGTGAGCCTGCGGTACAGCAGGAACAGCACCAGCAGCAGGAGGCAGTAGACGAGAAAGGTGGAGGTGTGGAAGGCCCATGCCTCAAGTCCGCCACCGATCCGGTAGTCGAGCGCCAGGGACGCCGTGACCACCGGACGGTAGACCTGATGGGTCGGCAGCCTGCTGAAGGCGGCCGGATCGGTGAGGATGCGCGGTAGATTCGCCAGGTTTCGAACATGCGGGTTGTCTACCACGGTGTGCGCGTCGTCGAAGTGGAAACCGTTCGAGAAATGGTTCGAGTAGGCGGCCAGCACCGCCAGGAGCAGTGCCGCGGCCGCTGTGATTCTCATATGGGTCCGTTTCGAAGGCGAAGGCATCAGTTCAATTTTTCGATGACGAGTTCCGCGCCACCGGAATTTAGTAAGACCGCGGCCCCCAGCAGGCCGAACAGTTCCATGCTCACCGTGTCTCCCGCCGACCTGGATGAGATGGTGCTACGGCAGAAAATATTCTCCGAACCGGTTGGACTGATCGTCGATTGTCCAAATGGAGATCCGTTTATGACAAGCCGGCTGCTCACTAAGAGGGGGGTCTGCAAACGGATGCAGTAGCTCATGCGGTAGTGTCCGGTGACGCTCAAGGTAATGGTGTCATTGCCGCCGTTGACGGTCATGTTTTGAAGCAACTGGGAATTGGGCACCGGAACGCGGGTGCCTCCCAGAACGACGGCGATGACGGAACCGCTGTCATTGGAAAGGCTGCCGTAGGCGCTCAGGCCAGCCCCGCCGCTACCGGTTGGGCCCGTGGCTCCGGTGGCTCCCGTGGTACCGGTAGAGCCTGTGGCGCCGGTGGGTCCGGGTACCAAGGAGGCGGAGCCGGTTGCGCCAGTGGTGCCGGTGGGACCTGTGGAACCTGTTGGGCCGGTGGGCCCGGGAACGGTAGAGGCGGAGCCCGTCGCACCGGTGGTGCCGGTGGAACCAGTTGGGCCTGTCGGTCCGGGAACGGTGGAAGCGGAGCCTGTCGCGCCAGTGGTGCCGGTGG
>CADEFT010000051.1:0-16350 GCA_902826685.1 uncultured Acidobacteriota bacterium | reverse complement strand
CCTGTCGGTCCGGGAACGGTGGAAGCGGAGCCTGTCGCGCCAGTGGTGCCGGTGGGACCTGTGGAACCTGTTGGGCCGGTAGGCCCGGGAACCGTAGAAGCGGACCCAGTCGCACCGGTGGTGCCCGTGGAACCAGTTGGGCCTGTCGGTCCGGGAACGGTGGAAGCGGAGCCTGTCGCGCCAGTGGTGCCGGTGGGACCTGTGGAACCTGTTGGGCCGGTAGGCCCGGGAACGGTAGAAGCGGACCCAGTCGCACCGGTGGTGCCGGTGGAACCAGTTGGGCCTGTCGGTCCCGGAACGGTGGAAGCGGAGCCAGTGGCGCCAGTGGGTCCGATGGGACCGGTGATGCCCTGAGGTCCCGTGTCGCCGGCCGCTCCGGTTGGGCCAGCCGCGCCGGTTGGTCCGGCGGGTCCCGTCGGCCCCGGTACCGTGGAGGCGGCACCGGTGGCACCGTTGGCTCCGGTGGGTCCGGTTGCGCCGACGGCCCCGTTCGCGCCAGCGGCTCCGGTTGGTCCAACGGCACCGGCGGGTCCGGTTGGGCCGGCGGCTCCATTCGCGCCAGTGGCACCGTTGGCTCCGGTGGGTCCAACGGCGCCGGCGGGTCCGGTTGAGCCGGCGGCTCCATTCGCGCCAGTGGCACCGTTGGCTCCGGTGGGTCCAACGGCACCGGCGGCTCCCGTCGCGCCAGCCGCGCCGGCCGCTCCAGTTGCCCCCGTTGCGCCGATCGCACCGGTGGGACCGGCCACTCCATTGGCACCCGTTGCGCCGGCAGGACCTGTCGGACCGGCGACGGTCGAGGCTGCTCCGGTGGCGCCTGTAGATCCGGCGGGTCCCACCAATCCATTCGCCCCGGTGGGCCCAATCGGGCCCGTGGGACCAACCGGCCCAGTGGCGCCTGTTGGGCCGACCGGGCCGACACCGGCGCCGCCGGAGAGATCCACATAGTAACCGTTGACATCAATTACAACGTGAGTGGTGCTGGTTACATATACAGACACAGCGCCCGCGATGCCCGCGGGCACGATGGAGGCATTGGCCGTAATCGCGCCGGTGAAGGCGTTGAGCGTAGATACGAAGGGTTGGGGCTGGCCGGTCGGCCACATGGTCAGATAGGCGAGAGGTCCAGGCGGAACTACGGTGACGTTGGTGGAATACGCACGGACGGTCGCCGGTATCCCTGGACAATGGGGACTCGCCCAGATGATGAAATCCCGGACGGCGCCAGCACCCATGACGGGCGGGCCGAACGTTCCGGACTGACCCGATTCGCCGCGCGTATCGACGGGGCGGCACGGAGTCATCGCCACGAACGTCAACTGTCCGGTGCTCACATCCCGCTCACCCGGTGAAGATGCGGTGCTGGCCGACGTGGAGCTCGCCGCCGGCTGGCGCCAGTAGAGCGGCGCCGCCCAGTTCTTAAGCGGCACCGTCTCCTGGGGCTGTGCTAAGCCCGCGGGCACGAAGACACTCAGCGTTCCCGTAAGCAGCGCTGCATTCCACCAATATGATTTCATACTCTCCCTTGCTTAACCGCATGAACTCGACCCCCATGAGATGTGGTCAAGGCGCACCGGTCCTTCAGATAGTGCCGGGAGGGTCCGGAACTTCTCAAGATTTTTACGCGCGCGCCGGTTGCCCGGTGAGCTTGACTTGGGGACGGTTCGATATATGATGGTGGGCCGAGGAGTATCGAATATGAACCGCAGAAGCTTTCTCACCGTGACGGCCGCCGCCCCGATGGTTTACGGCGCCCGAGTCGTGGAACCGGCCAAGATCCCATTGCGCAAGGCGGGGAAAGTGGAAACCGTCTTCAAGTCGCCCGGTCCGAAGCCGAACGGGTTGCAGGCGACGGCGGAAGGCCTTTGGATCATGGATCAGGGAGACGACAAGGCTTACCTGGTGGCTTACGCCGATGGCAAAGTGATCCGCTCGTTTGCGACCGAGGCCGACAAGGCGAGCGGCATCACGCACGATGGCCAGGCGCTGTGGCTTGCCTCGACCTATAGCCGGGAGTTGATCCGCTGCGATGCGATGACGGGCAAGACGATCCGCAAATATTTCACTCCGGGCGGCGGGATCATTTATAAGATGGCGGGCGATCCGGCGGGACGTTCGAGCCCGCTGTTGAAGCCGGCGGCGGCGGAAAAGCCGGCACCGGCGAAGAAAGGCGGCGGCTTCGAGCAGGGGTATGTGATGGGGGCGGCGGCTCCCGGTACCGGGGCGCATGGGCTCGAATGGCGCGAGGGCAAGCTATGGGTGGCGGTGCCGCCGGCGCGCATGGTTTACCGGGTGGACCCCAAGACCTGGACGGTGGAGCACTCGTTTGCGAGCGCGGGCAACCGTCCGCATGGGATCGGGTGGGAAGGCAAGTATCTGTGGTGTACCGATTCCAACCTGAACGCTTTCTTCAAGCACGACGTGGAGTCGGGCGCGATTCTCGAACGGATTCAACTGGCCGATAGCGATCCGCTGCCACATGGGATGACGACGTGGCAGGGATACCTTTGGTATTGCGACGATGTCGGCGTGGTCTGCAAGTTGAAGATGTAAGCTTCAGGAAACCAGCAGCCCGATGGGCACGGCATAGAGCCCATTTCCCAGTGCGGCCGGACGCTCGCCGTTGTAGGCGAGGATGGCGATTTTGCACTGTGGCGTGCGGCTTTGGAAGGCGCGTAGTCCGGCCAGATCGGACGATTCCCAGCGTGTGCCGGACTTGCATTCGATGGCGATCACCGTATTTTTGTGCTCGACGACGAAGTCCACTTCGTGACGGCCCTGCTCACTCCAATAGGAAATTCTGGCGCCGGGTACGTGTGCCTCGACGATCGCGCTGAGATTCTGTAGCAGCCAGGTCTCAAGCAGCGAACCGGAAAGCTTGGTGTCCTGCACGCCCATCATGTGCGCGGCCAGGCCGCTGTCGGTGAAATAGAGCTTCGGCGATTTGATCAGGCGGGACGAACGGTTCCTGAGAAACGGTGGAAGCCGGTGGACGAGGAACGACGCTTCGAGCAGTTGCAGATAGCGCGTGGCGGTGGCGGCGGAAAGCTTGGCGTCGCGGGCGAGATCGCTCAGGTTGAGGATCTGGGCGGTACGCAGGGCCGTGAGCTCGGCCAGGATGCGGAAGGCGATCAGATCGGCGATCTGCGAGAGCTGGCGGACGTCGCGCTCGACGTATAGCTGCACGTAGGCGCGGAACCAAAGAGGCGCGGCACGGCGCGGGCCAAGGCATACCGGCGGCATGCCTCCGAGGAGCACCTCCTGGCGGGCAATGGGTTCGGCGATGCCTTCGGGGAGGCGGCCGTGTTCGATCAGGGCGGCAAGGGCGGGCGGCTTGTGCGTTTCGCGGCGAATCTCGCGCCGGGTCATCGGGTGAAGGGTGAGGTAGAGGGCCCGCCCGGCGAGCGACTCGGAAACACCGGCGAGCAGGGCGAGATTGGCGGAGCCGGAAAGAAGGAAGCGGCCTCGCTGGCGTTTTTTGTCGATGTGGGCCTTGATGGCGGTCAGCAACGAGGGGCATCGCTGGACTTCGTCGATGGTGATGGGAACTTTGGAACCGGCGAGGAGAGATTCGGGCGCGGTGTTGGCCTGGTTGAGAGTGGAGAAGTCGTCGAGGGTGAGATAGGGCCGGTTGGAGAAGAGGGGATCTTCGGTGAGGAGAGTGGATTTGCCGGATTGGCGGAGGCCGGAAAGAACGACGACGGGAAGGGCGTCGAGGCCGTCTTGGAGGAGGTGGGTGGCCTCGCGGGGGCGGTAGAGGGAGATGTCGGAATTCTCCATGGCGTAGTGGCATTATGACATGTTTGAATGTGGCAAGTCGACATTCCTGGCTTGTCAAAATCCACCAGGTGATAGTGGCATTATGACATGGTGTGATGATGGAATTTGACAGGAGCTATAGATGGTGGAGACAGGTTTCGAGGGTGGAAATCGCGAAATCGGCTTGATCGCGGGTGAGGAGCAGCGGAGGACAAAGACGGATGCTGTTGGCGCCGCAGCCAAGAATCAGCAGGCCCTGCTCGAAGGCGCTTTGTTCGAGACGGTCGCGGAGAGCGGGAAAGCGCTCTTTGGTGGTTTGGTCTTTGACGAACTCGATGCCGATCATGAGACCGAGCCCGCGGACGTCGCCGACGTGAGGGAAACGGGCGGGCCATTCGCGGAGACGGGACATCATGTAGGCGCCGGTGGCGGCGGCGTTGTCGATCAGTTCCTGTTCGAGAAGTTCGAAGGTGGCAAGAGCGGCTTCGATCGAGACGGGGTTGCCGCCGAAGGTGGAGGCGTGCGCGCCCGGCTTCCATTGCATGATTTCGGCGCGGGCGACAGTGGCGCCAAGCGGCATACCGCTGGCGATGCCCTTGGCCACGGCCAGGATGTCGGGCGTGAAAGAGAAATGATCGGAGGCCCAAAGGCGGCCGGTGCGGCCCATGCCGGATTGGACTTCGTCGGCGATGAGCAGCACGCCCAGGTCGTGCGCCACTCGCTGGAGTTCATCGAAAAATTTTTGGGGCGGCACCAGATAACCGCCTTCGCCCTGGATCGGCTCAAGCACGATGCCGGCGAGTTCTTCCTTGGGCAGAATGTGCCGCACCAGCGTGTCTTCAATCACCTTGACGCACTCGACGGCGCAGGTTTCGGGCTGCTTGCCATAGGCGCAGCGATAGCAGTAGGCGAAAGGAATATGGTGGACGCCGGGGACCAGCGGGCCGAATCGCTGGCGCTGAACGGTCTTGCTGGCGGTGAAGGAAAGCGAGCCCATGGTGCGCCCGTGAAAGGCGCCGAGGAAGCCGATGAACTTGTCGCGTCCGGTGTGATAACGGGCGAGCTTGATGGCGGCTTCCATCGCTTCGGTGCCGGAGTTGCCGAAGTAGACGCGGCGCGGCACGCCGCCAGGAGCCGAGCGCGCCAGTTTCTCCGCCAGCCGGACCATGTTTTCGTAATAGAAATCGGTGCCGGACATGTGGATCAATTGCGCGGCCTGGCGCTGGATCGCTTCGACCACCTTGGGATGGCAATGGCCGGTGGCGACGACGGCGATGCCGGCGCTGAGATCGAGGAAACGGTTGCCATCGACGTCTTCGACGATGGCGCCTTCGCCACGATGGGCGACCAGCGGATAGCCGCGGGTGTAGGAAGGGGAAAGAACAGCTTGATCGCGGGCGATGACGGCCTGCGCGCGGGGCCCGGGCAAGGGCGTTACCAGCTTCGGAAGCGCCTGCGAAGGAGCCGGCATGGCCCGATTGTAGCGCGCGGTGCCGCCGGCTACCGCTTCAGGTAAGCGATCAAAGCGGCTGGGTCGTCGGTGATGATGGCATCGACTTTGGCGGCGATGAGTTGGTCCCAATCGGCGGATGTGTTGGCGGTCCAGGGAACTACCTGCAAGCCGGCATCGTGGGCGGCCTTGACCTGTTCGGGTGTGACGAGGCGGAATTGTGGAGAGACGATGCCGGCGCCCGCCTGTCTGGCCGCTTCCACGAAGTCACGGGGCTTGCCTTCGAAAAGAGCGGAGAGGCGTACGGCGGGCAGGGCGATTTTCATCGCATGCAGCGTGCGGAAATCGAAGGATTGGACGATGACGCGATCCGTCAGTTGGCGGTTGGCGATGGCGCGCGCCAGCAGACGGGCGAACTCCTCGGGGGAAGGCGTGAGCTCGGGGCGATCGCGAAAGATCTTGGTTTCGATATTGAAGTGAAAGCCGCCGCGGGAGGCGAGCGCCAGCACTTCGTCGAGAGTGGGCACGCGCGTGCCCGGCACGGGCCGCTGGCGCGGATAGGCGGAGTTCTGTTTGGCGCCGCAGTCCCACTGCTTCAATTGCTCGAGCGTCATCTGGCGGATGATATGTGGCGTGCCGGTGGGGCCCTGGCAGAAGGCGGGGTTCATTTCCGGATCGTGCGAGACCACCAGGACGTTATCTTTGGTAACGGCCAGGTCCATTTCGAGAACATCGGCGCCGGCGGCGATGGCGTATTCAAAGGCGGGCAGCGTGTTTTCCGGACGCAGGGCGCGGGCGCCGCGATGGCCATGCACCAGAATGCGATCGGCCGCGGGCAGGATGCTCATCGAAAGTATCCACACAAGAAACGTGGCGCAAGTGGCGCGGGCTATCATGAACTCAAAGAATACCGCAAGGAAGGTTTCCTCCTCATGAATGGCTTGTCACGGCGGGACTGGGCGCGCGCGGGAACGGCGGCGGCGCTCAGTTATTCGCGGATCCTCGGTGCCAACGACCGGCTGCAGATCGGCTATATCGGCACCGGCAATCGAGGCACGCAGGTGCACGAAGCATTTCTCGAACACGGCGATCAGGTGACGGTGGCTCTTTGCGACCTGCGCGAGGATTACATGGACCACAACGCCCGTATCTCGCGCGCCACACCGAAGAAGTATAAAGAGTACCGGAAGCTGCTCGAAGACAAGGATGTGCAGGCGGTGGTGATCGGGACGCCGGATCACTGGCACGCGCTGCAGTTCATCGACGCCTGCCAGGCCGGCAAGGATGTTTATGTGGAGAAGCCGCTCTCTTTGACGGTGGTGGAAGGGCGGCGCATGGTGGAAGCGGCCGAGCGCGCCAGGCGCGTAACGCAGGTGGGCATTCAGCGCCGGTCGGCCCGGTTTTTGAGGGAAGCGGTGGATTTCGTCCGCTCGGGCGCGCTGGGCACGATCTCGGTGGCCAAGGGCTGGCACCTACAGAACGAGTATCCGAAGGGAATCGGCAATCCGCCGGAAGAGAAGGCGCCAAGCGAGCAGGAATGGGATCAATGGCTGGGGCCCGCGCCGAAGGTTCCTTACAACCGCAACCGCATGTACTACCGGTTCCGCTGGTTCTACAATTATTCGGGCGGGCAGATGACCAACTTTGGCGTTCACTATATGGATATGCTGCGTTGGGCGTTGGGGAAGGAGGCGCCGCGCGCGGTGACGGCGATGGGCGGCAAGTTCGCGGTGGAGGACAATCGCGAAGTGCCGGATACGTGCGAGGCGTTGTGGGATTTCGATGGCACGATGATGGTGTTCTCGCAGTACAACGTGAATTCGGCTCCGGGGAATGCGCAGGGAGCCGAGATGGAGATTCGCGGGACCAAGGGCACGATGTATCTGCATAGCAACCGGTGGGAAGTGGTGCCGGAGAAGAATACGAACCTGGAGAACCCGGCGCGTTCGCCGGTGGATCGCATCACCGAGCGAAGCTACCGGCCGTCGTTCCAATCGGCGATGGAGGCGAGGCAGGCCAAGGGCAGCCTGGATACGGCCTTCCACGCGCGGAACTTCCTCGATTGCGTCAAGACCCGGGCCAAGTGCAACTGCGACATCCTGGACGGGCACCGTTCGACGGCGGCAACGCTGATCGCCAATATCGCTCTGCGCACGCGGAGCTATCTGGAGTGGGACGGCAAGGCCGAGCGATTCCGCAACCATGCGGCAGCCAATCAGATGCTGCATTATAACTACCGTCCGCCTTACAAGTTGAGCTGAAAACCATGCTTCTGCGAATCCTGTTTCTCACGGTTCCCCTGGCGCTCGGATGGGCGCAGCGGAGTTCCATTTACCCGGAGTACGAACCCGACGGCAACGAGGGGTTCGTGGAGATTTTCAACGGCAGGAATCTCGATGGCTGGGATGGCGACACCACGTTCTGGCGCGCCGAGAACGGCGAAATCATTGGCGAAACGACGCCCGAAAAGGTGGTGAAGCTGAACAACTTTCTGATCTGGCGCGGAGAAAAGGTCAAGGATTTCGAGCTCAAGGTGGAGTTCAGGCTGAGCGGGACCAACAGCGGCATTCAGTATCGCAGCGTGGAATTGCCGGATGTCGGCAAGTGGGTGCTGAAGGGGTATCAGGCCGATCTCGATTTCACCAACGGATATACGGGCAATTTGCACGAAGAGCGCGGCCGCAAGCCGGGACATGTCGTATTGGCCCAGCGCGGGCAGTTGACGCGCATTGCGCCGGGGCCGAAGTACAAAGTGCTGGCGGCGATCGGCGATAACAAGGCGTTGCGCGGCGTGGTGAACGTGAACGGCTGGAACCAGTACCACATCATCGCGCGGGGTCCGGTGATGATGCAGATCCTGAACGGCCAGTTGATCAGCGCCACCATCGACGAAGATACGAAGAACTTCGTGCCGGAAGGCGTCATCGGATTCCAGATGCACGTTGGTCCGCCGTTCAAAGTGGAATACCGCAACGTGCTTTACCGCAAGCTTCCCTAAAGTTTCGCCGGCAAAACGGACCGGTGCGGCGTCAAATTCCTGCTTGCCATGAGGCCGCCCCGGCCTTTGCCGGCTAACGTGCTTTGGGGAAGCCGAGATCGACGGAACTGGTGCCTGGGTCGGGCCAGCGGCTGGTGACGACCTTGGCCTGCGTGTAGAATTGCACGCCTTCGGGTCCATACATGTGAAGATCGCCGAACAGCGACGCTTTCCATCCACCGAAGCTGTAGTAGGCCATGGGTACCGGGATGGGCACATTGATGCCGACCATGCCCGCGCCGCAATCGAACTGGAACTGCCGGGCGGCGCCGCCGTCGCGAGTGAAGATGGCGGTGCCGTTGCCGAAGGGATTTTCATTGATGAGGTGCAAGGCCTGCTGATAGGTTTCGGCACGCACCACGCTCAGCACGGGGCCGAAGATTTCGTCCTCGTAGCAGCTCATGCCCGGCCGGACGCGGTCCACCAGCGAGGGACCGAGAAAGAAGCCGGACCGCTGGCAGGCTTCGTTGTCACGCCCATCCACGGCGATCGTAGCGCCTTCCGATTCAGCCTTGGCGAGGTAGCCCGCGACGCGGTCGCGATGCTCGCGCGTGATCAGCGGGCCCATTTCGCTGCCCGCTTCCAGACCCGGCCCGACTTTGATTTTGGCAATCCTCTGGCGGATGGCGGCAATCAGGGGATCGGCCACGGCGCCGACGGCGACTACCACGGAAATCGCCATGCAGCGCTCTCCGGCCGAGCCGTAGCCGGCGGAGACGGCGGCATCGGCGGCCATGGCGATATCGGCGTCGGGCAGCACGAGCATGTGATTCTTGGCTCCGCCCAGCGCCTGCACCCGTTTGCCCAGTTTGGCGGCGGACTCATAGATCGACCGGGCGACGGGAGTGGACCCGACGAAGCTGACGGCTTTGACATCGGGATGGGCGATGAGGCGGCCGGCGGCCACGTGATCGCCCTGCACGACAGTGAAAATTCCATCCGGAACGCCCGCTCTCTGCATCAGCTCAGCCAGCAGCAGACTCACCGACGGATCCTTTTCCGAAGGCTTGAGAATGAACGCATTGCCGCAGGCAATGGCGTTGGCGAACATCCACATGGGAACCATGACCGGGAAGTTGAACGGAGTGATTCCGGCGACGACGCCCAGCGGCTGACGGATCTGATAGACATCGACGCCGCGCGACGCCTGTTCGCTGAAACCTCCCTTTAGCAGCGTGGGGATGCCGCAGGCGAACTCGATGTTTTCGAGGCCCCGCGCCACTTCGCCCATCGCGTCGGACAGCGTTTTGCCGTGCTCGGCGGCTACGACGGTGGCAAGCTTTTCGTGATTCTCATCCACCAGGGCGCGCAGCTTGAACAGGCATTCGGCCCGTCGCGAAAGCGGGGTGGCGCGCCAGCCGGGGAACGCGTGTTTGGCGGATTCCACCGCCCGATCGACTTCGGCTTCACTGGCGAAATCGACTCGCGCCTGCTCTTCCCCGGTGGCCGGATTCCACACGCGGCCGTGGCGGCCGGATTCCGACGCGACGTGCTTTCCATCGATCCAGTGTGTGACGTGCTTGATCGAAACGGCGGGTTCCATGACAGACATTGCTCTATCCTCTCAAAATCCAATCGGCGGTTTTGCCGGCCAGACGGTCAAGCGCGGCGACGGCCATTTCCAGATGCTCGGGCAGGGTGTCTTCAATCTTGTTATGGCTGATGCCGCCGAGCGATTGCACGAACATCATGACGGAGGGAATACCGGCGCGCGCCACCTCCGCCGCGTCGTGAAGGGGACCGGAAGGCAGCCGGTGAGAGCGGCCCGCGATTTCACGCACGGCGTCATCGCAGAGCTCGATCAGGTGCGGGTGGAAGGGCACGGGCTCGATGCCAAAGAGCCGTGACCATTCGACGGTGCAACCTTCCTCGGCGGCGAAGCGCTCACTGGCCTGGCGCGCGTCGCTCAGCAGGCGGGCGAGAACGCCGGCGTCGAGATCGCGCTGGTCGAGTGTCGCTTCGCAACGTCCAACGATGGCTGTTGCGATGCCGGGAAATGTTTTCACGGAACCTATGGTGCAGACCGCTTCCGGATGATGGCGTGCGATGGGACGGATTTCAAGG
Organism: uncultured Acidobacteriota bacterium; assembly: GCA_902826685.1. Classification (GTDB taxonomy): domain Bacteria; phylum Acidobacteriota; class Terriglobia; order Bryobacterales; family Bryobacteraceae; genus CADEFT01. Next base: position 6,043 of record CADEFT010000051.1, on the reverse strand, counting down.
GCCAGCCTCGCGGCGGCGGCCAGTGCGTCGCGGCGCGCGGCCATGGGTGTGGAACCGGAATGAGCTTCCTGTCCGCGGAAGGTGACGGCGTGGCGCTCGACGCCCTTGGTGCCGAGCACGACACCGAGAGGCAGACCCAGTTTTTCGAGCACAGGGCCTTGTTCGATGTGCAGTTCCAGATAGGCGGCGGCGTTCCTCCGTTCGGCGGAGGCTTCGGAGAAGCGCGTGAAATCGAAGCCCACCCGGCGCACGGCGTCTTCCAGGCGAATGCCGTCGCGGTCCGTCTTATGGCGATCGGCTTCGATGGAAAGCGTACCCGCGAAAGCCGAAGAGCCTAGCACGCTACGTCCGAAACGCGCGCCCTCTTCATCGGCCCAATCCACCAGCCGGATGGTGAGCGGGGGACGGCCGTTGAATTGGCGATGGAACCGGCGCAGGACTTCGAGCCCGGCCAGGAGATCGAGGGCGCCATCGAGCCAGCCGCCATTGGGAACGGAATCGAGATGCCCGCCTAGCAAGAGCGCCTTGTCTGAAGCGCCTGCGAGCGTCGCCCAATAGTTGCCGGCGGCGTCGTGATGACGTTCGAGCGGCAATTCGTCGAGCTTCGATTCAAACCAGCGCCGCGCCGCGAGCCATGTATCGGTCCAGGCGACCCGCTGCGCGCCGTTCTCATCGGCCGTTAGCGCGCGCAGTTCCTTCAGTTCGGCGATGGTTCGCTTGCCGTCGATCATCCGAAGACCTTTCTTCCGCGCGCCCACACTTCCTCGATGGCGGGCGCGTCGCCGGAGGTGATCAGTGCGCCCAGCATCTTTTCGGGCGACTCGCCGAGGGGCGCTTTCCTCACAATATAGTCGGCCGATTTGCCGGGCGTGAAGTCGCCCGCTTCGCCGGCGAGGCCGAGCGCTTCGGCGCCGGCGCGCGTGGCAAGGTATAGCAGTTGAGCGGGCGAGAGCACCAGCGGTTCGGGGGCGACGCGCTGCAGCAGGTAGCATTGCAGGGCTTCCTTGAGCATGCCGAAACCGGTGCCCGCGCCGACATCGGTACCGAGAGCGAAGCGCACGTTGGCGGCCAGATGGCGCGCCATGGGGAAGATGCCGCTGCCGAGCGCGGCATTGCTCGAGGGGCAATGCGCAACAGTGGCGCCGGCCGCGGAAAGCCGGTGCAACTCCTCCTGTGACGCGTGTACGTTGTGAGCGAAGACGGAGCGGCTGCCGGTGAGTTGGAAGCGATCGTAGACGGCGAGGTAGTCCGCCGCCCAGGGGAAGGCGGAGCGCACACCGGCCAGTTCCTGGCGGTTCTCGTTGATGTGCGTCTGGAAGAGCACGTCCGGATGCTCGGCGAGCAGGGCGCCACACATTTCGAGCATTCCTTCGGAGCAGGAAAGAGCGAAGCGCGGCGTGACGGCGTAGCGCATGCCGCTCGTTCCATGCCAGCGGGCGATGAGGGACTTATTTGCGGCGTAGGCCTTTTCGGGCGATTGCAGCAGGGCATCGGGCAGCAGCCGGTCGGAGACGACCAGTCCGCTGACGATACGGAGACCGGCCAGGGCGGCGGTTTCAAACAGCGCGTCCATCGCGGCGGGGAAATGAGCGCCGAAGACCAGGGCCGTGGTGGTGCCATGGCGCACCAGCTCCTGCACGAAGTGATGGGCCACGATGCGCGCGTAGTTCGCTTCGGCGAAGAAGGCTTCTTCGGGCAGTGCGTGTTGATTCAACCAATCGAGCAGCGACAAGCCGAGCCCGCCGATGATGCGTGTCTGCGGGAAGTGCACGTGCGTGTCGACGAGGCCGGGCAGCAGCACGGAACCGCGCCGGTCGCGCACGGGCCATTCGGGATAACGCGCGCGGATTCCGGCGAAATCGCCCGCCGCGGCGATGACGCCGCTTTCGACCGCCAGCGCACCATCGACGTAGCATTCCAGCGCATTGTCTTCTAGGAACGGGTTGCGCGGGGTGTGCAGAACCGCGGCCCGCAGAATCTCCATTGGATGTTCTATTCAACGGCGATGGTGGCGGTGGTCTGGCTGCGCGCACCCGCGCAGGCGACGACGATGGGCACGGCCGGGCCGGGCGGCGCGCCGAACGGCACTTGAAACTCCACGCGGGCGATGCCGGGACTCTCCGGCTGGACCGAGAGCACCTCGGCCGCCAGACCAGCCACTTCCACCGACACGGGATATCCTTCGGCCAGACCCGTGACCCGTACGCGCGCCGTTCCACCCGGCGCGGCGGGAGCATCGGAGGCATTGCCGCGGCCCGAACCATCGAATGTATAAACACCAGGCGCGGCGAATTGCGCCGGGACCGTCAAATTGCGGCTGACGCCGCCGCTTTCGAGCGCGATGAGATAGGTCTTGCGCGCGGGCAGGGAGGCGGGCGCGATGGCGGTCAACGATCCTTTCGTGAGGCGGACGATGCCGGCTCGCGTTCCGGCCACCAGCACCGAGACGCCATTCAACTCAGTTGGGTAGGAGCCATCGCCCGCGGGCTGCGCTTCGACCGCCGTATCGGAACCGATGCCAGGGGTGTACATCGTGAAGAGCATGCCGGGCGCCAACTCGAGCCGCTGTTGGCTTGCGTCGTTCACCACGCTCGGGTCGTTCAACACCGGTGGAGCGATGAAGTTGGCGGCGAGCAGGGTGTTGCGCGTCACGGTGACCGTTTGCGGATTGGTGCGGCCGCCGATGTCGGAAGTCCAGTTGCTGAAGGGCAGGCCGGTGTTCTCGACCGCGCGCACCTCGACGGCGGCGTCTTCGTCGTACCAGCCGTCGCCGGAAGGGGAAAGCACCAGGTTCTGGAGAGTCGCGGCGGGCGTGTTGACGAACCGGGTGGCGAACACCTGGCGGTCGATGCGGTATTGGCGAGTGACGTGGGCGGTAAGCGCCACGGGTCCGGCGGCGGTGAAGGTTTGCTGCCGCTCGCCTTCGTTCGACCAGCGATCGAAGCGATAGCGGAGGCCGGCGTCGGCATTGGTGCGCAGCGCGTCGATGGCGATGGTGTGCACCGAATCCGGCGCCCAGTCGCGATGGGTGGGCGCGTAGACCTGTTGTCCATCGACGGTGAGAAGGGTGCCGGGCCGGGTGGCGCCGACGATGGAGAAATCGCGGTCGAGGAAGCTGGCGACGTAATTGGCGGTGGTGGCGCGGATGGAAAGTTCCACGGGGTTGGCTCCGTCTCCCTGCTCATTCGCGCCGAGGAAGGTGCCCGAGCCTGAAACCCAGCGGAAGAAGCGAAAGCCGTCGGCGGGGGTGGCGCGCATGTGCAGCAGCGTGCCTGAGGGGTAGAAGCCATCGGGGGAGGGCGGCGATACCTCCACCGCGCCCGCGCCTTCAGGCGTCACACCGGTGCGCACCTGATAATAGAGCGCGTAGCTGGCGATGTAGATCGTGGTGCCGGCGGCGACCTCGACGGAGTGGACGGCGGCGCCGCCATCGCTCCAGCGGGCGAGGCGGTACTCGGCGGTGGACGTTGTGGTGGCGAGGCGGTCGCGCGCTTCGATGGTATGCACTTCGCCGGGGCTCCAGGGGAAGGCTTTCGGTGTCACATGCCGCTCGCCATCGACCAGGATGGAAACGCCACTCGGGTAAGTGTCGATCACGACTTCGCGAATCGGCTCCTCATAAAGACGCGCCACGGACTGGATATCGGCGGCGGACAGCCCCAGGCGCTGGCCGATGGGGATGCCGGCGGGGATGGATTGGATCGAATTGCGCGGCGTGATGTTGAACGACAACTGGCCGTAATGCATGATGGAGCCGTAGTCGTAGGGGCCGGAATCGTCGGCGGTGGCGGCGCGGCGGTCGAAGTCGGAATACTGCAGGCGCGGAATGTTCTCGTAGAGAACGCCGACGAAGTCGGCGCGGTCATTGCGGCCCTGCTCATGCAGCAACCCGATGGCATGGCCGATTTCATGCACAATGTTGCCGCGGGAGCAGTTGTCGGCGAGGTTGACGGGCTGAGCGCCGCCGATGCGTCCGAGCACGGCGCTGCATCCGGAGGCGACGCGGGTGAAGCGCACGAAATCCGCTTCGCCTTCTCTCGGCTTCAGCTTGATGACGGTGCGGTTGTTCCACTCGTCGATGGAGTCGCGAAGCCGCTGTTGTTCGGGTATGGCGGCGTCGATCTCATAGGGCACCACGCGGTCCGGCCAGCGGGCCAGGCTGTTGGACACGACGGAGGCCTCACGCTCCGATGACTTCGCGTCTGCCAGCAGGGCGGAAGCTGGTCCCAGCAGGATGTCGCCTTCGGTGAGCGCCTGGCCTTGCCAGACGCGGAACGTCACCGGCTGGCCGCGAAAATGGCCGGTCATTTGCGGCAGCTCCGCATACCCTTCGGGCGGCGTCTGGCCCAAAGCCGATGCCACCAGCCACAGTACGGAAATCAACCGGCTGCCCATACCCTGCATTATCGCCCGCCGCCACGCTATGCTGAAATTTCCGTGATACGCCGCATGCGTTCTCTTCGTGTCCTCTTTTCGATTGTCCTGATGTTCTGCCTGGGGGCGGGACTTCTAAGCGCGCAAAAGAAGAAGAAAAAGAAAAAAGCCGAGGAAGAGATTACACAGACGCTGGAATTGCCGAAGGATCCGCCGGGGGCGATCACGGCCGATCCGCGCCATCTGGTGTTCCTGACGGCGCCGATGTCGTCGAAGGGGCTGCTTTCGCAGCAGGTGCGCGATGGCTTGAAAGCCATGCGAGGCATGGCGCATGGGGCGCACATCGTCAAGGTGCGGGCGTTCGTGGCCGGAACGGGCGACCTGCGGCGCGTGGCGGCGATCGTGAGCGACGTTTATACGGATGCCCATCAGCCCATTCCCGCCGTAGCGGCGATCCAGGTGGGCGCCCTGCCGCAGGAAGGCGCGCAGGTGTGGCTCGAAGGCATTGGAGTGGACAAGAAGGCGGTGAACCCGCACGGCGTGGCGTTTCTTTCCGGGCAGGCGGTGACGTCGAAAGAGCCGATGGAGAAAGTGGCGCCTCTGCTGAAGCAATCGCTCGACAAGCTGCGGCTTTCCCTCGACGCGATCAACGTGCCCGCCAGCGACATGCTGCGGGTGACGTGCTTTGGCAGCGCGCTCGGCGATGCGGCGGAAAACCGGACGCAGATCGCCACCGGGTTTCCGAAAGCGGCGGTGACGGTGGTGCAACTGCTGCGCGGGTTGAGTACAGGTCTGGTGGAATGCGAAGGGGTGGCGCGGCTGGCGTCCGATCCGCCCAAGCCGCTGACGATGGTGAACCCGCCGGGAATTCCGGCGTCGGCGAACTATTCGCAGGTGGCGCTGGTGAACTCACCGAAGGTCATCATCACCGGTACGCAAATGGGGTTCAACAACCGGGAAGAGGATATCCGGCTGGCGTTCGACCGGTTGTCGAAGACGGTGGAAGCAAGCGGCGGGTCGCTCAAGAATACGGCGATTACGAATTTCTATCCGCTGGCGCAATCGACGATGGATAAGATTCGCGCCGTGCGGTTCAGTTTCCTCAACAAGGCGCAGCCGCCCGCGAGCACTATGGTGCTGTTTGAAGGGCTGCCTTCGCACGATGCGTCGTTTGCGGCGGAAGTGGTCGTGGTGCCGTAAGCTCGCGACCTTGGCAATCTGATTGATCCGCAAAGCCCGCGTCAGATTCTCTCAGTTCCGCACTGACTCATACCCGTAAACATTTCTCAAGACAGGCCTCACCTTCCACGTTCAACAGCTATACCACTCGTTGAATCGAATGCGTATTGCAAGACCCGCCCATTGTTCGATTAAGGGAAATTTGGGGCAACAGATTGATAGCAAACTCACAACTTGCGATTTGCTTGCAAAATATTCAACAATAACCTGCTTACCGTAAACAGAAAATGTGGTGCCATCGCGGAGTACTTGCGGTGTCACCGCCTTCCGTTGCCGCGCATTCACATTGCCGTAGATTCGTGGCGCAGCAATGACAGCCCGAAACAATCTCTCAAGAAATGTTTGGAAATTTGTTGACATCGCGCTGTGTCGCACGCTAGCAGGCTGCTGAAAAAGTAGGCTGAAGTATCCCAAAGCATGTGACGTTGGA
>CADEFT010000050.1 GCA_902826685.1 uncultured Acidobacteriota bacterium | reverse complement strand
GATGAAGAAGCTGTTTGGCTACGACGACTCTCTGGATGCGTTCGGCATCCACGGTGACTGGTGGACCCACGAAACAGACCTTCATCTTCGGGTTCACGTCCCGCATCATCGACGCCATTTTCACGTCGACGTCGAAACCCGGCGTGGAGGTGAACAGAACCAACAGCTCGAAATCCTTCGCCATCTCGACGGTTTGCGGAATAGAGATCTTATGCGGCGGCGCGTCCACCACTTTGCTGTCGGGCAGCATGCCCGCCGGATAACAGAGCCACACCGGGTACCAGTAAGATTCGATTTCGCGAGTGGCGGGCCAACGGGAGGATGCACCACCGTCAAAACCCTCGAATGACGGGGGATTGAGGAAAAGTGTACGCATGAGTGCTTCCCCAATTATGGCACGCGGGTTTCAAGCGGCTATTCTGTTGAGCATGCGATTCCTGTCAATCCTGCTGGCGGCGTTTCTTCCGGCCGAAGATCGTGCGCTGACGCTGCGCGAGGCGATCGGCGTGGCACTTCGCCAGAATCCGGACGTGGTTATGGCGCGGCTGGACGAACAGAAGGCGGCGCTGGCCGTGAAGGTGGCAAAAGACCCCTTCTATCCCAAGATCTATGTGGGCAGCGGTCTCGCCTATACGAACGGATTCCCCATGAGCATCGAAGGCTCGGCGCCTAGTATCGTGCAAGCCAGGAGCGTCGCCAGCCTCTTCAACCGGCCGCAATCGCTGCGCGTGGCGCAATCGAGCGAGAACGCGAGAACGGCGGGCATCGAGCGGGAAATGCGGCAGGATGAGATCGCGCACCAGACCGCGTTGCTTTATCTGGACGCCGTGCGCTGGGGCCGCCATGCCGATGCGATGCGGCAACAAATCGCAAGCCTCGAGAAGGCCGATGAGACGATCCGTTCGCGAGTGGCCGAAGGACGCGAGCTCGAGATTGAAGCGAAGCGTTCGGCGCTGGCGCTGGCGCGCGCGCGCCAGAAGAGCGATGCCGCGGCGCAAAACCTGGACTACGCGCAGGCGTCGCTGGCGGCGGTGCTGGGATTCGCGCCCGAGGATCGCGTGAAGCCGGCTTCGAGCGAATCGCCGGCGTTGACGGCCCCGGAGGACGAACAAGCGAGCGTGGCGGCCGCCATCGGGCAAAGCCGTGAACTGAAGCGGATCGAGTCCGCCATGCTGGCCAAGGGCCTGGAGATTCGAAGCCATCGCGCGGCACGGCTGCCAACCATCGACCTGGTGGCGCAGTATGGGCTGTTCGGCAAGTTCAATAACTATGAGGACTACTTCAACCGCTTCACCCGCCACAACGGCGTGGCCGGCCTCTCGATGCAGTTGCCGGTGATTCCACCCCGATCGGCCGCGGCGCAGGCGTCGCAAGGCGAGATCGAGCTGAACCGGATGCGCGCACAGGCTGCCGGCGCGCGGAACCGGATCGCCGTGGAAACCCGGCGGGCGTGGCGGAATGTGGCCGTCGAGGAACGCTCGCGCGAAGTGGCGCGCCTGGCGCTCGATGTCGCTAGGGAGCAGGTGAGCCTGCTGCTGGCGCAAATGGAAGAAGGACGCGCCAGCCTGCGCCAACTCGAAGAGGCGCGCGCCGCCGAGCAGGAACGATGGATCGAGTACTACGAGGCGCAGGCGTCGGTGGATCGCGCGCGCCTCGAGTTGTTGAAGAATACCGGAACGCTGATGGCGGCGGTAAACTGACTTCGATGCTGGACCGCCGCCAGTTCCTCGCTAGCGCTGCCGCCGCGCAAGTCCCACCCGTACCCAAGCGCCCCAATATCCTCCTCATCATGGTGGATGAAATGCGCTGGGACGCCATGTCCTGCGAGGGCCACCCGGTGGTCGAAACGCCCAACCTCGACGCGTTCGCCAAGCAGGGCGTGCGCTTCACCAACGCCTATACGGTGGCGCCGGTCTGCTCCCCTTCGCGCGCCTGTACGTTTACGGGCCGTTATGCGGACACCATCGGCGTCACCACGAACAACGTGCCCGCCAACCCGGGTGAAATTTTTCTGCCTTCCATCCTGAAATTTCACGGCTATCACACGGCCATCGCGGGCAAGCTCCACTTCACGCCGCGCCCGTTTTCTTACGGGTTCGATTATTTCTGGACTTTCACGAATGAAGGCCCAGCGCCCGAACTTGGCCATCTGGCTCATCTGCGCGGTAAGTACGGCGCCAATGCCACTAAGTGGGCGAGCGTCGATGGAAGCTGTCCGTGGCCCAATGATCCGCTGGGCCGCGACGTGGGGATCTTCCGCTACCCGGAAGCCGATTTCGAAACCGAGTGGCTGACCGGCCGCTCCATCGACTACCTGCGCGAGCGCAAAGGGACCGCCGGGCCATGGTTCCTGTTCACCAGTTATCTCAAGCCGCATTCCCCGTCGGTCGAGCCCGAGCGGTGGTTCCGCAAGTACGACCCGCGCGCCATTCCGGTTCCCAAACTACCCGCCGATATCAAGCAGCGGCGGGCCGCGCTCGAGGGAATCGCCAAGCGTCAACTGATCGACGATGAGCAGATGCTGCGCGTGATGAGCGCGGCATACTACGGCGCCATCGCGCACATCGATCAGCAGGTGGGCCGTTTGCTTGGCGAACTCGATCGGCTCGGCATGGCCGATGAGACGCTGGTGGTGTTCACTTCCGATCACGGCAACATGCTCGGCGACCGCGGGCGCATGTTCAAAACCGTAATGTATGAAGGCAGCTCGCATGTGCCGCTGCTCTGGCGGGCGCCCAAGGCCGCTCGTTCTCGCAAGGGGCGCGTGGAACGGAAGATCGTCGAGAACACGGACCTGATGCCGACGCTGCTCGAAGCGGCCGGGCTTCCCCTTCCATCGAACATCCAGGGGAAAAGTTTTCTCCAGCTTTCAAAGGGCCGCGACGACAATTGGAAGGATCGCTGCTTCTCGCAGCTTTCCACCGCCATGTTCCGCACGGGGCAATATAAGTTCATCGACAACAGCCGCGGCCTTACCGGAGAGCCGGAGTTATACGATCTGAAAAACGACCCGGCGGAGGAGCGGAACGTTGCCGCCGATCCGAAGCTCGCGGATCTGGTGGCTCACTCCAGGCGCCAACTCACGGCCTGGCGCGCCGAACGGCCGCGCTCGGTGACCATCGAAGGGATGGAAACGCCCGATTACGCGTTGAGCCGCAAATAGCGTCCCGCCACCGCTCCGGCCAGCGCCGCGGGCAGAACGTGGCTGGTGACGATGTGCCAGCCCTCCACGATGGGGCAAAAAATCTCGACGGCGGCGAACCCGGCAAGTCCGGCGGCCGCGGCCAGCAGCAGCGTGGTGCCGGGCGCGGCGCAGAATCCACGGCGCAGGAACCGGGCGGCCGAAAATCCCCCCAGCGCCGATCCGGCGGAGGTGAACGCCAGGCAGGCAGGATAGAACAATTTCGTGGCGTGCAGTGGCGCCGCCGCGAATGGCCATAACGCAATCACTGCCAGAGCCGCGAGGGCGGGCAGCAAAGCGGGCACCCGTATGCGCGATCCGGGCGCCATGCGGGCCGCGAGGTCCCAGGCGATCCAAAGCGCGGCGGCGGCCATCGGCACAGCCAGCGAAAGCCGCTGCATCGTCTCAAGCGCGCGCCATCCCTTTCCGCCGGCTCCGAAACCCAGCGCGAGCGCGGCGACCGCCATCACCAGGAACAGGATGGCGGCGCGCACCTCCAAACGAGGCATCGGCTTCACGGCGCCGATCCCGCGTTGACGGAGTTTTTCGAATTGAAGATCGAAATTCGGTTCCGTCATGACGCCGCCTTGACGATGGATCGAAGTTTAGCGTAGGCTCTCGAGGCCTTCTGTTTCACCGCGCCGATGGTGCTGCCGGTGGCGCGTGCCGTTTCCTCAAGCGAAAGTCCTTCCACTTTGAGCAGCAACAGGATCTCGCGCTGCGATTCGGGCAGACCTTGCAGCAGGTGGTCAATGCCGGGATCCGTCGCGGGTGCCGGGGGCTCCGGCAGCGCCTCCATCGCCATTTCCCGCCGCCGGCCCGCGCGGCGTAGATAGTCGATGCGGGTGTAGCGCGCGATCGCCAGCAGCCACGGCAGGGCCGGCTCGCCGGACCGCCAGGTGTGACGCGACGCATGAATGCGCAGCCATGTCTCCTGCAGAACGTCCTCGGCGGCGGAAGGGTCGTGAACGAACGGAGTCACCGTGCGAAACAGGATCGGGCCCGCCTGCCGCACCAGCAGACGCGCAGCTTCCGCATCCCCCTGCTGATATCGAAACAGCAGGGCATCGAGAGCCGAAAACGTCTGCGCCGCCGCACTCGTCAACACGATAGGGCTAGTGGCCACCTTACCTTATTCCGCTGGAAGGTGGAGGCGCGGCCAGTTCCGCGCCGCCTTCACCGTCATCCCGGGGTCCTGTTCCCACACCAGTTGCACCGCCTTGTCGAAGAACAGCACGATGCGTCCCGATTCGATCGCGTACACGGCCGGATTGGAGGTCACCGGATAGCCGCGTCCGATCGAGTAAGCGCAGAAACCGCCGTAGGCCGGAACATAGGCTTCCGGATCCTCGACGAACCGCCGCCGGTTCTCTTCGGACGCAAAGCGCCAGACCACACCACTGTAAGTATGAGTAAGATGCTTGCGTCCGCGCTCCGGCTTGCGATTGAGATAAGAGACCGGGTCCCAGCCGGCCAGCGCCGTGCCTTCTCCATCGCGGCTGATGGCCGCCACTTTGGGAACGCGATGCGTCCGGTCGGCGGCGGTCTCTTCCACGAACGTAATCGGGTCGCCGGCGGGCTTCAGCCGCAGGATCGCCTCGCGGACAGGGGCCGGCTGTTGGCCCCATGCCGCCGTCATCAGCAGTAAGGTCATCATGGCGGGTTACAGGAACCGGAACACGATGGGGCAGTTGACGATGAATCCGGCCGAGCCGTAGCGGTCGCCGCCGGGTCCGGTGATGAAACCGCCTTCGACCAACGCGAGGATCTGAAACTCCTCGATCACTCGCGAGCGGAAGCCGCGTGCGACCGCCGCCGCCGTCCATTCGCCTACATTGACGTCCCACAGAGGGCTGTAGTCGGTGGCGACGGTGGGAATGCCGCCCAGGACGTTCAGCGGAGAGCGGCCGTCCACAAGGGCGCTCACCATGCCCTGGCGCTGCGGATTGTCGCATCCGGTGGGCCCGTTGATGGTCAGGAAGAGACGTTCCACCGCGCTGAAGGCGCCGTCGTCGCCACCGGTTTGAATGTCGCGCAGACCGGGCGCCAGCACGGCGCCTTCGAGCGCGGCGGGCAACTCGGCCGAAGCGTCGGTACTCAGATAGAGCACGGGCTTGGCGAAGCTGAAACCGGGCGTGAGGCGCATCACCACGGTGGAGGCGAACGGATTCGCCGCGTTGATCTGAAGCGACATGACGTTGTCGTGAACCATCTGGTAATTGGGCCTGCCGGCGGCATCCACCAGCGCGCGCGGATCGTCGCCCACCGCCACGATGGGCGCGTTATAGATGTGGCCGCCCGCGTTGACGATGCGGATCAACGGGCTGTAAGTGGCATCGCCGACGCCGCCAGGTACTGCCATAGTGGGCGGAAACGGCGCACTGGCCGGACCGGGCATCACCCGCCGCTCCGGCGTGAAATCCACCGTGCCCGATTCAAACTCCAGAGTGCCGTTCGGCAGCAGCGTCGCGGTGCGCGCGGCGCGCGCCGAAACCGCCGCCCAGATCAGCTTGGGTGCATAATTCAAGCCCAACGCTTCGGCGTTGCCTTTGTCGGTGGTGTCGGTCAGGATGTACCAGACCGTGCGGTTCGAACTGCGCACGCGGCCGCGGTAAAGCGGAAGCGTCAGCGTCCCCGCCCGCTGATCGAGCCGCCCCGCTGTTAATAGCTGTAGCGGGCCAACCAGCTCTTTCATCACGGTGGAAGGCGCCGCGCCGAAATAGGTCTCCGGGACATCGGCCCCAATCGAGGGGGAGGACGGTTCTACGCGGCACCCGGGGCCGGTCTGGGCCAGTGCGGCGGCGGCGCCGCAGAGGAAGAGAAGAGAAAGTCTGAAGCTCATGGGTCTCCTTGTCTGGAGCAAGGTTCGTCCCCGGGCCGGGAAAAGTCACGGACGGCGGAATTTATTGAAGGAGAGCTTCGATTTTCGGTTCCAGCTCTTCCATGGTCATCTTGCCGGGATGATACAGGCGCACGACGCCTTCCTTGTCGAGCAGGACCAGAGTGGGCGTGGTGCTCACGCCATAAACCTTGAAGTTCTCGCCGCTCACGGGAGAGGAAAGAGCCAGTGGACCGTAGAAGATCTTGCTGATGTCGCCGATGTACTGCATCTCGCGATTGCAGGGGGCCTCATCGCCCGCGGCGACATAGCCATAGCACTGCGTCGGCCCCAGCAGTTGAAGTCCCTTGGGACCGTACTTGTTCTTGATGTCAGTCAGAATCGGCGACTGCGCCTTGCAGTCCGAACACCAGTGCGCCCAGAAGAACAGCAATACCGGCTTGCCCTTCAGCGACGCCAGCGGCGGCGGCTTCGACCCGACGAAATCTTTCGTTTCAAGCGCCGGCGGCGCCGTCCCTTCCAGGCTCAGCAGGTGGATGTTTTTCTGAATGCGCGTACGGATGGAAGTGTTCTGCCACCGCAACAATTCTTCCTTCAGAAAACTCACCGCGCCCGACCGTTCGCCTCGACCCGCCATTGCCTGCCCCTGCACTTCAATGGACGCGCCAAGGGCGATCGGCAAATGCTTCTCGTCGTCCAGACGCCGGCCCTTCAGCGCCGCGAGCGCCATTTTGCGCGTTTCCGCGCTGTAGCGGTCCGCCTGGTCCCACTGCTTCCGCGCCAGCGACGCGCGTCCCAGCCACGAGTGCGCCTCCAGCAGTTCCGGCGTGGTCCCGTTACGCTGCCTGTGAGCCGCGATCAGGCCTTCGGCCTTCTGGAAGTTTCCTTCGTTCAGCGCGGCCCGCACGTCGGGAATCAGCGCCGCGTGTAGCGCTGCCTGTACCAGGGCGAGCAGGAGGAAAAGCATCCTCTTCAGGATATCCAAAGACTAGTGAAGCGCGGCGCGCAGGAACATCCAGATGCGCAGCGTATGCCTTCCGCGAATCACCAGCGCCAGCGCGGCCGCCGCCAGTACCAGGCCAACGATCACCGGTTCATGCCGCCGCATATCCGCGATCAGCCGCTCCACCGTATGGCCGGCGAAAAAGCCAATCAGACCGAGGCCCAGGGTCCACACGACGGCGCCCGCGGCGTTGACGGCGGCAAAGACCGCCAGCCGCATCGAGGAGATGCCGCAGGCGAGCGGGATCAGCGTGCGGAACCCCGGCATGAACCGCGAGAAAAACAGGAGCTGGGCGCCGCGGCAATCCACCCATTCGTGCACTCGCTTGCCGCGCCCCTGCTTCAACCGGTCGAGCAGCCACGGCGACTGCATGTTGCGCGCCAGGAAGAAGTAGAGCATGTTGGCGATCAGCGTCGCCGCGCAAGCGGTGAGCAATACCAGGTCCAGGCGGAAGCGGCCACGGTGCGCCAGGAATGCCGAAGCCAGTAATACCGCATCGCCCTCCAGAATCGTTCCGGCGAAGATCAGCAGATAGCCGTACTTCAGCAACTCCTGTTCCAGCACGAAATCAGGGAGCCACTCCTAATTGGCACTCGTCGTGGATGGCCCGGACGGCCTTTTCGAGTCCCTCGCGCCGCACCACGACGCAGATAGTCAATTCGCTCGACCCTTGCGCGATGGCGATGATGTTCACGTTCTCGCGCGAGATGGCGGTGAAGATGCGGCCCGCCAGACCTTGAGTGCCGCGCATCCCTTCGCCCACCACCGCCAGCAGCCCGACGTTCTCATCCACCTGGATCGGCTTCATGTAGCCATGCGCCAGCTCGAGCGAGAATCCGGTCTCGAGGCTCGCCATGGCCGCCGCCAGTTCGGCCCGGCGGATCAGGAAACAGAAGCTTTGGCGGTAGCTGGAACTGGTCATGGCCAGCAGCTCGGCGTTCGATTGGGCGAGCGCGGCCAGCGCCCGCGACATCACCAGCGATCCGTTCAATTCCGGATCGGCCGCCTCCACCGATACCAGCGCCACGTTGCCCATCGACGTAACCGCCCGCGGTCCGTCGGGTCCGCCGACCTGCGGGACGATCTTGGTGCCCGGCGCGGCGAGGTTGAAGCTATTCTTGCTCCACACCGGGATGCCCTTTTCCACTAGCGGAGCGAGCGTCCGCGGATGCAGTACCTTGGCGCCGTTGTAGGCCAGCTCGGCCGCCTCGGCGTAAGTGATCTCGGGAATGACGCGAGCGCCGGGAACCAGGCGCGGGTCCGCGCTCATGATGCCGTCGACATCGGTCCAGATCCAAAGGTCGGAAGCGTCGAGCACGCCGGCCAGAATCGACGCCGAAAAGTCGGATCCGCCGCGGCCGAGCGTGGTGGGGCGACCGTCGACGGTGGCGCCGTTGAACCCGGTCACCACCGGCAGCACGCCGCTCTCGATCAGCGGCATCAGCCGGGCGCGCGCTTTCTGGCGCGTAGGCTCCATCAGCGGCGTGGCGTTGCCGAACACAGGATCGGTGACGATGACCTCGGCGGCGTTGACCGCTTCGGCGCGGATACCTTCGGCGTCCAGATGCGCCGCCATCAGCAGGGCCGAAAGGCGTTCACCCACCGCCACGGCTTCATCCACCGAACGCGGCGGCCTCTCGCCCAACATCTCAATGCCGCCGGCAATGCGGCGGAACTCGCCGAGAATCGCGGCGATCTCGTTCAGCGCCTTCACGCGGCGCTCTTCCGGCAGCAATTCGCGGCAGGCGTTGACGTGCCGTTCTTCGAGCAAGCGCAGGTTCGTTTCCATGCCCGCGCGGTCGCCACCCTCGGCGTGGCGCAGCGTATCGAGCAGCAGATCGGTAATCTTCGACATCGCCGAAACCACCACGACCACCGGACGCTGGCGCCGCTCGCCGGCGCAAATGCCGCCCGCGATGCGCATTCTCTCGGCCGAGCCCATGCTGGTGCCGCCGAACTTCATCGCTAACAGGGAATTCAACGCGAAACTTCCTTTCCGTTCGAGGTGCGGTCGCGCACAATTTTGAGAATCGCCTCTTCCACCTCTTCGATGCTGAGGCCGCTGGTGTCGAGCAGCAGGGCGTCGGGTGCCTGCATCAGCGGCGCTTCGGCGCGCGTGCGGTCGCGATGGTCGCGGTCGCCGATGTCCTTGGCGACCTCTTCGTAGGTGGCCGCGCTTCCCTTCTCCTGCAATTCCTTCAACCGGCGCCGTGCGCGCACTTCCACGCTGGCGTCCAGAAAGATCTTGATGGTGGCTTCGGGAAATACCACAGTGCCGATGTCGCGGCCTTCCATGACCACCGAATGCCGCTCGGCGTAGGAACGCTGCTTGTCGAGCAGGGCGCGGCGCACGGCGGCAATCGCCGATGCCTTCGAGGCGGCATCGGCCACCGCCTGCGTACGGATCTCGCCGGAGATGTCCTCGCCGTTCAGGCTGACGCGTCCTTCGCGATCGAGTTCGATGGTGGCTTCGGCCGCCAACTGCCCGAGCCGGTGGACGTCTGCGAGATCGGTATCCCGCCGCAAGGCCCAAAGCCCCACGGCGCGGTACATCGCCCCGGTGTCGATATAAAGAAATTCGAGCCGCGATGCCAGGCGGCGGGCGATGGTGCTTTTGCCGGCCCCGGCGGGACCGTCAATCGCGACGACTATTCTTTTCGCCATTCAAACCTTTTAGTGTAGCGAGGCCCCTACAATAAAGGAATATGACCCGAAGGATGCTGGTACTCTCCGCGCTTGTCTGCGCCACCGTCATGGCCCTTGCTCCGAACAAGGTGGTGGAGGATGCCAAGGCCAAGGTCAAGGAAGGCAAGTACGAAGAAGCGATCGCCGCTCTCGACGCGGAGTCGAAGAAGAGTCCCAAAAGCGCGGAAGTGAAGACCGCGCTCGGCGATGCCTACACCGCTCAGGGTGAATCGATCATGATGAATGCGCAGATGCCGCCATTCCGCAAGTACCCGGCCTCGCTGCGCCTGTTCCGCAAGGCGGTGGAAGCCGACCCGGCCAACAAGAAGGCCAAGGGCCACATCGATACCATCGAGGGGATTTATAAACAGATGGGCCGCGAAGTGCCGAAATGAAGCGCTCAATCCTTTATCGTTGAACAACTGGATTTCTCGTAGAGAGTCAGCCCAGGCCGTGCGAAATCCTCGAGACCGATTCCGGTCGAAGGGTGTGCAACTCCATCCCTGACGCGCTCTACGGAAGGCATATCTGCGCCGCGCGATTCCCGCCAGGCGTTCATCACTCGATCTGGAAACGCAAGACCGGCTAAAATGCCGCCTTCACCTGCCCGTACGCCCAATCGAGCCACGGCGTGAGCGCCTGCAAATCCGATGTTTCCACCGTGGCGCCGCCCCAGATGCGCAGCCCTACCGGAGCGTCGCGATAGGCACCCACGTCATACGCCGCGCCTTCCTTTTCGAGCATCGACACCAGCGACTTGGCGTGCTTGGCCTGATCATCGGCCGAAAGCGCGGTGTAGGCCGCGTCCACAATTTTCAGACAGATGGACGTGCTCGACCGGATTGCTTTGTCCCCGGCCAGGAATGCCGCCCATTGCGATTGACCAACCCAGTCTTCCAAAACCTTCAAATTGGCGCTGGAACGGGCGATCAGGCCGGCCAGACCACCCACCGACTCGGCCCACTTCAATCCGTCGAGCGCATCCTCCACGCACAGCATCGACGGCGTGTTGATGGTCTCGCCTTCGAAAATGCCGCCGGTCAGCTTGCCGCCCTTGCTCATCTGGAAGATCTTGGGTAGCGGACGGCCGGGCGCGAAGTTTTCCAGCCGTGCGACCGCGCGCGGGCTGAGCGCGATCATCCCGTGCGCGCCTTCGCCTCCCAGCACTTTCTGCCAGGACCACGTCACCACGTCCAGCTTGTCCCACGGCATCTGCATGGCGAAGACGGCCGAGGTGGCGTCGCAGATCGCCAATCCCTGGCGGTCCGCGGCGATCCAGCCACCATCGGGGACGCGTACGCCCGAAGTGGTGCCGTTCCAGGTGAAGACCACATCGCGGCTCCAATCGGCTTGCGCGAGGTCCGGCAGCTTGCCGTAGTCCGCCTTGAAAGCCCGAAGGTCCTTGAGAGCGAGTTGGCTCTTGCAGTCGGCGGCCCAGCCGCTGCCGAAGCTCTCCCAGGCGAATACGTCCACGCCGCGTTCCCCGAGCATCGACCAGAGCGCCATCTCGATGGCGCCGGTATCGGAGGCGGGCACGATGCCAAGCACATAACCGGCGGGCATACCCAACACCTTTTTGCTGCGCTCAATCACTTCGGCCAGCTTCGCTTTGCCGATCTTGGCGCGATGGGACCGCCCGACGGCGGCTCCCTTCAGGGCATCGAGAGTCCAGCCGGGGCGCTTGGCACACGGACCGGAGGAAAAACAGGGATTCTTCGGAAGTATCGAGGGCTTCATCTTGGCGGAACTTCTATTCTAGCGGACCGGCGTCGTTGGCCCATGGTTTGCTTCCTTCTTCCATGGAAAGGCGGGCATCATGACGTCATCGGTATCGATTGAGGCCAGGGCGCTGACCAAGGAAACTTTGAAGGAAGTCACGCGGCTCGGTGGTCCCTGCGTTTCGATTTTCTTTGCTCCGTATGCGCCCGGGTCCGGCGCGGGAGCGGATCCGGTCTGGCTGGCGAACGCGCTTGATGAGATCCGCAACAGCTTGCAAGGCCATCACTTCGAAGACGCGGAGATCGCGCGGCTGCTGCGGCCCGTTGAAGATCTGGCGGCGCGCGGCGAGTTGTCGAGAGGCCACGCGGGCGGCGAAGCCTGGTTTCTGGCGCCGGAAGGGATGGCGCGCCTAGCCACCACCGGCGAGACGGGCCGCGGTTTTGCACTGGGGCAACAGCCCTTTGTCCTGCCCCTACTGGGTGCTTTGACGCTGCCCGAAGAATACTACGTTCTCGGTGTGGCGAAACGGGACGTGGCGCTGTTCCGCTGTGCCCACGGAACGATCGCGAAAGTACCGCTGCCCGATTCGATCCCCGCCGGATTCGAGGCCAACGGTGCCGGCGATCCGGCAACGGAACGCGACAATCGCGCCCCATCGGGTTCCGAGGGCGGCCGGCTGCGATCGGTGCGTTTCAGCACCGCCGAGGAAGAGTCCACCGAGCGGCTGCGGCAGTACTTCAAACTGCTCGACCGGAAGATCGCGGCCATTCTGGAGCCCAGTCAGGCCCCGGTAGTACTGGCAGGCGTGCACTACGAGGCAGCTGAGTTCCGGCATTCGGCCGAGTCGCTGAACGTGATCGCGGAGGGCGCGGTCGATGGCGCGTTTCACGACCGCACGCCCGCCGAGCTGCTCGCGAAGTCCGCCGAGGTACTGCGCGGGCATCAGGCCGCCGTGGTTGCCGGACTGGCCCGCGCCATGCGGGAATCGGCACGCCGGCTCGACAACACCACAGAGATCTTGCGGGCCTCTCTCGAAGGCCGGGTTTGGCGGCTATTCCTAACTGCCGAGCCGGCCGGCGAGTGGCTTCGGAGCTGGACCAGCCAGATTGAGTTGAACCGGGTTGCTGTCGAGGCCATCCGGCATGGCGCGGAGATCTGCCTTACGCCAGCGAGCGAGATGCCCGCCGGCACCCGCGCGGTTGCGACGCTGCGCTATTAGAATTTCGCTCTGCAAGAAAAGAAAGGAGAAACAATCGATGTCAACCACCACAGTGCCCGTCACGGTGAACAAAGCTCCGGCTGAAACCGCATTCCCGGAAATCGACAAGCTTCTCGGCCGTATCGAGAAGCGGGCGTTTGAACTCTTCGCCAACCGGGGCTTCCGCTTCGGACGCGACCTGGACGATTGGCTGACGGCCGAGCGGGAACTGGCGTTCGTGCCGGCGGCCGAACTGACGGAATCGGAAACCGAATACAAGGTGGAAGTCGCCGCTCCGGGGATTCCCGCCGGCAATCTCCAGGTGGACGCGCTGCCTTCCTGCATCATCGTGGAAGGTACCGTGGAAGAGAAGAAAGAGACGCGAGAGGATAAGGTTCTGTTCTCGGACTTCTCGAAGCGGAAGTTATTCCGGAAGTTCGAACTGGCGGCGAAGATCGACACCTCGGCGGTCCAGGCTACACTGGACAACGGCGTGCTTCGAATCTGGGCCCGGAAGGCCGCCGCCGAAGCCCCCAAACGAATCGCCGTCGCGGCGGGGTAACCACTCGAAAGGCAGGCTCACATGTTCCGGCATATCCTGTTTCCGGTCGATTTTTCGACGCAATCGATCGACGCCATTCGTCCGGTGCGGGATTGGGCGGCGCGGCTCGGCGCGAAGGTGAGCCTGCTGCACGTTCTCGAGACCGGCAATTCCATCGACTGGTATTCCTACCTGGCGCTGGCCGATGTCGAGTCCATTCGGAATGACGCGCGGCGCCGGCTGAAGGACCTGGCGGCGTCCGGATTCGACGGGGTGCCTCATCTGGCCGAGTTGAAGGAAGGCGACGCCGCGCGGTCGATCATCCAATATGCCCGCGACAATGCCGTGGACCTGATCATGATGCCCACCACCGGTCAAGGCCGGCTGCGGCGCCTGTTGATCGGGTCGGTGACGGCCAAAGTGCTCTATGACGCCGATTGCCCGGTCTGGACGGACGCCCACGCCCCGGATGAGTTGCAGCCGGCTTCCGCGGACGCGCCGGTGATGTGCGCGGTGGATGGCACCGGACATAGCGCCGAGGTGATTCGCACGGCCGCGCGGATCGCCGAGGCCGCCAAGGCGCCGCTTGAACTGGTGCACGTCGTCCCCAGCCCCTGGCTCGATGGCGAGGCCCAACCCGGCGCCAAGGAAGCGCTCGAAGCCTCCTGGATCGCCGAAGCGCGTCAAAAGATCGAGGGGATCCAGGCCCGCTTGGGCACGAAGGCGAACGTGCGATTCGTCTTTGGCGAACTGGCCAAGGCACTGGGCGAGGAAGCGCGGCGTTCGCAAGCGCGGCTGCTGGTGATCGGGCGCGGCCACATGCACGCGGCGCTTGGGCGCCTGCGCACGCATGTGAATGCGATCATCGAGCGCTCGCCCTGCCCGGTGTTGAGCGTTTAGCCTAATTGCGGGCGGATTTCGACGCGGTCTGGCGCGTCTTTAGGATCACCGGGGCGCTCTCGAAACCGAACTTCTCGCGCAGCCGGTTCACCAGGAACCGCTCGATCGAAAAATGCAGCTTCTGCTGCCCGCCCACGAAGATCACGAACGTCGGAGGACGTACCGAGACCTGCGTGATATAGCGGACCTTGACGTCGGTCTCCATATTCAGCGACTCGACGAACCGGTTCAACTCCCCGGTGGTGACGCGGTGGGACGCCGCCTCGTAGGCCTGCTTGATTCCTGCGAACAGGTGATCCACGCCGGCGCGGGTTTTGGCCGAAAGGAACATGACCCGCGCCCATTCGAGAAACTTCAGTTCATCGCGCACGGCCTGCAGGAAGACCTTGCGCTTCTTCTCCTTGGTGATATCCCATTTGTTAACGCAGAGGATCACGGAGCGGCCATCCTCGACGGCATACCCGGCGATGGTGGCGTCGAGCCCCACCAGTCCTTCACTGGCATCGAGCACAAACAACACCACGTTCGAAAGGCGGATATGGCGGCGCGCCATGACCACGCTCAGCTTCTCGGCCATCTCCGTGGTCTTGCCCTTGCGGCGGATGCCGGCGGTATCGACGAAGGTGTACTTGACGCCATCGCGAATCACCGATTCATCCACGGCGTCGCGCGTGGTGCCGGCGACGGGCGATACGATGGCCCGCTCCTCGCCCACCAGCGCGTTCAGCAGGGTCGATTTCCCCACGTTTGGCCGCCCGATGATGGCCACCTTGATCTCGGGCATGGCTTCCGGTGGCGGGTCTTCGTCCTTGGGAAACTCCGCCGTCACCAGGTCCAGAAGCTCTTCGAGGCCCAGACGATGCTCGGCGGAAACCGAAACCAGTTGCGGCATGCCGAGCGCGTAGAAATCGCCCGCTAGCGATTCGCGCGCGGGCGCGTCGATCTTATTGACCGCCAGCGTCACGGGTTTCCCAAGCTTGCGCAACATCTGCGCCAGCTCACGGTCCGAGGCCGTGATCTCGGTGCGGCCGTCGATCAGGAAAATCACGTGGGCCGCTTCTTCCAGCGCCACGCGGGCCTGTTTGAAAATCTCGCTGGGGATCAGCTCCTCATCGTTGGGAATGATGCCGCCGGTGTCGATGACTTCAAAGCGCAGTCCGTTGTGCTCGGCCTGTCCGCGAATCCGGTCGCGGGTAATGCCCGGCTCATCGCCCACGATAGAGCGTCTGGTTCGGGTTAACGCATTGAAGAGAGTGGATTTCCCGACGTTCGGCCTGCCCACGATCACCACCACCGGCAGGCGCCGCGGCTGAGGGTGCATGTATGGGTCATGATAGCATCGGCCCTTGGCGTACTACCCCGTTTTCCTCGATATGCGCGGCCGCAAGGCGCTGGTAATCGGCGGCGGCAAAGTGGCTCTGCGCAAGGTGCGCGGCCTGCTCGAAGCCGGAGCCAAAGTTACCGTGGTCAGCCCCGAAGCCGAGCCGGAGCTGGCGCAACTGAACGCGATTTGGAAGAAGCGGCGCTTTCGCAGTTCCGATGTCCGCGGCCAGGCGCTGGTGTTCGCCGCCACCGATAACCGCCAGGTGAATGCATCGGCGGCGCGCGCGGCGGCCGGACTCGGCGTCTGGGCCAACATCGCCGATGCCCCCGCCGAGTGCGGCTTCCTGGTCCCTTCCCGCATCCAGCGCGGTGACCTGCAGGTGGCCGTGTCCACTTCCGGACGAAGCCCGAAACTCGCCGTCTCCCTGCGGAAGCAAATCGAAAGAATTCTGGAGTCTTCGCGCCAGGAGTAAAAACGGACGCCCCTGTACGAATTTCTGTTAACACTTGTTACTATCAGGTAGTAGCAGTACTTGTTTTCAGGAGCGTCTTTCATGCGGTGCAACCTTGCTGCTCTTTCGGCCCTTCTGCTTTTGGCCCCCCTGTCACTCCCCGGGCAAACTCTCACTTCCCTCACCGGTCTTGTCACCGATCCTTCCGGCGCGGCGATGCCGGATGCGGCGATTGCCATCGTCAGCGCCGAAACAGGCGCGCGGCGCGAAACCAAGTCCGACGGCGAAGGCCGCTACATCCTGCCGCAGGTTACGCCCGGAACCTATACTCTGGCGGCGAAGAAGGCCGGGTTCGCCGATGTGTCCGTTCAGGGCATCCGCCTGCTGGTGAATACGCCGGCGACGGTGAACGTGGTGTTCGAGACCGTCGGCTCCACGTCGCAATTGGTGGAGGTGACCGCCGATGCCGCGCAGGTCAACACGGTGGATGCCACGCTCGGCAATTCGTTCGGCACCAAGCCGATTCTGCAGCTTCCCTTTGAAGGGCGCAACGTGGCCCGCCTGCTGTCGCTGCAGCCGGGTGTTTCCAACATCGGCGATGGCGACGTGGTGAACGGCGGGTCCGATGTAGCCACCGATCGCGGCGGCGTGGTCAATGGCGGGCGTAGCGATCAATCGAACATCACACTCGACGGGGTGGACGTGAACGATCAGCAGACGCGTGGGGCGTTTACCAGCGTCCTGCGCGTCACGCTCGATTCGGTGCAGGAATTCCGCGTCACCACCACCAACGCCAACGCCGACGCCGGCCGCGGGTCGGGCGCGCAGGTGGCGCTTGTGACCAAGAGCGGCACCAACAAACTGCACGGTTCGGCCTACGAATATGTACGCAACAAGGCTTTCAACGCCAACACCTACTTCAATAACTACAATTCCACTTCCACCAACCGTCTGGCCACGCCCAAATTGAACCGGAATATTTTCGGCGGCAGCCTGGGCGGTCCCATCCGCAAGAACAAGCTGTTTCTGTTCGGCAATTTCGAACAGCGTTTCGACCGGTTCGAGGAAAGCGCGGTACGGCTTGTTCCGAGCGATACGTTGCGGCAGGGCATCGTCCAATACATCAGCCGCGCCGGCAGCACGGTGGCGGTGGGTCCTCAGGAATTGAAGGATAAGCTGGGCGATGCGTTCGGCGTGAGTGCGCGTATGCTCGACATGTTCCGCCAGAACTACCCGCAGGCCAACGACAGCAGCCTGGGCGATGGGTTGAATACGGCCGGGTTCCGTTTCAACGCGCCGCGCAACGCCAGCTATCGCACCTACCTCGCCCGCGTTGACTACGTGCTCAACGACAATCACCGGTTCTTCGCGCGCGGCCAGTTGCAGAACGATTCCTCGCTCGGCTCACCGCAGTTTCCCGGCCGCGACCCCAACTTCAAGGACCTCACCAACAGTAAGGGCATCGCCGCCGGGTGGGATGCCACGTTGCGGTCGAACCTGCTTTCCTCGACGCGCTACGGGTTCACCAGGCAGGGAGTGGAGACGGCGGGCATCGCGCAGTATGCCCAGGTGTCGTTCCGCAACCTCGACTCCGCCCTGGGGATCGACCGGCCTTTCCGCCGCATCAGCCCGGTGCATCACCTTTCGCACGATTTCACCTGGCTCAAGGGCGCGCATACCTTCCAGTTTGGCGGCTCGCAGCGCATCTATACGAACGATCGCGCCTCCTGGGCGAACTCCTACTTCGGCATCGCCGTGAACCAGTCGTGGATGACGTCGAGCGGCAGCATTCTTTCCGCTCCCTGGGCGGGCACCGAAGCGAGCACCATCGATCCGCGCTCGCGCACGCAATTCCAGGACAACGTCGCCAACGTGTTCGGCCTGGTGACGCAGGTGACCTCGAACTACAACTTCGTGCCGCAAGGCGATTCGCTGGTGGCGCAGACGCCCGGTACGCCCGGCCTGCGCAAGTTCCGCGGCGAAGAGACCGAGTTGTTCTTCCAGGATTCCTGGAAACTGACGCGCAGTTTGAACCTGATCGCCGGCATCCGCTACATGTACTGGCCCGCGATTTACGAAACCAACGGCGTGCAGACCAGTCCAAACATTCCGCTGAGTGAATGGTTTGACCGGCGCGTGGCGAACGCCAACGCCGGAATCAGCGGCATTGAGAACGGCATTCCGCGCATCTCCTACCTGCTGGCCAGCCAGCAAGGTGGACGCCCGCTCTACGACAACCTGCACAACTGGTCGCCTCGCCTGGCGCTGGCCTGGTCGCCGAGCGGCAGAAGCGGGCTGGGCAAGTTCCTGTTCGGCGATTCCGGCAAGACCGCGATTCGCGCCGGATGGGGCATGTACTACGACGTCTTCGGCGCGGGCCTGATTCGCGCCTATGACGCCAGCGCGCTGGGTCTGGCGACTTCGATCCAGAACAGCTCCGGCCGCCTGACGCTGGCCGACACACCGCGTTTTACCGGGGTCAATGACGTTCCCCAATCGCTGGTCACCGCGCCGCCCACGGGCCGCTTTCCCGTCGAGCAGGGCAACATTTTTCAAATCACCAACAGCCTGGACGACCGGTTGAGGGCGCCTTATGTGATGCGCTGGAACTTCAGCATCACGCGCGAACTCGCAAGCGGCTGGACCTGGAGCGGGGCCTATGTGGCGAGCGAAGGGCGCCGCACGCTCACCAGCGAAGATCTGGCCACGCCGCTCAACATTCGCGATCCGCAGTCGGGTGTGGACTACTTCACCGCCGCCCAGCAATTGGACACGTTGATTCGCGCTGATACGCCCATCGCCAATGTGCGGCCCCTCCCCTATTGGGAGAACATGTTTCCGGGCCTGGCGCGCGGCGGCATGAGCGCCACGCAGATCGCCTACGACACCTACGCCAGCGTGTATCCCGACGCCACCGCCGGCCTGGAATCGTTCGACCGGTTCTGTGCGCCCGCCTGCAGCCGGCTGGGCCGCTTCGCCTACTACAGCCCGCAATATTCCTATCTGCGCGCCATCCGCAGCGTGGGCTTTTCGAGCTATCACTCCATGCAGTGGATGCTGCGCAAGCGTTTCTCAAGCGGCGACCAAGTGGATTTCAACTGGACCTGGTCTCACTCGTTCGACCTCGGATCGGTGACCGAGAACAACCAGAGTGCCGCCGATGGGAACCGGGGCATCATCATCAATCCGTATAACCGCAGCCAGATGCGCTCCTCGTCGGATTTCGATCAGCGCCATAACCTGAACGCCAACTGGGTTTACGGACTGCCGGTCGGCAAAGGCCGGAAGTTCCTTTCCGGGATGGGCGGCGCGGGCAATCAAATTCTGGGCGGCTGGCAGCTTTCGGGCCTGTTCCGCTGGACCACCGGGTTGCCGATTAGCGTCGGCCACAGCCGTACCTGGCCGACCAACTACAACATCACCGGCTGGGCCACCACCACCGGCGCGTTCGCCGACGGGTCGCGCAAGGATGCTCCGGCGCCGAGAGGCGGCACCAGCGGCGGCCCGAACATTTTCCAGACGCCGGCCACCGCCGTCGATTCTTTCGACTTCACGCCGCCGGGCCAGATCGGCAATCGCAATAACGTGCGCGGCGACGGACTGTTCACCATCGACCTGGGTCTCGCCAAGAGCTTCCAGATGCCATGGGGCGAGAACCACGCGCTGCAGTTCCGGGGCGAAGCGTTTAACGTCACCAACTCCGTGCGCTTTGACGTGCGCAACGCCAACATCAGCCTGCAGAACATTGCCAACTTCGGCAAGTATCTGGGCACGCTTGGCGGGCCCCGAGTCATGCAGTTCGCTTTGCGCTACGATTTCTGAGCTTGCTGCTCAGCTTTACGTTAGCCTTTCTGGCCGCCGCCGACTGGACCCGATTCCGCGGCCCAAACGGGTCGGGCATTGCCGGACCGGCCGCTCCGCCGGTCCGGTTCGACGCGCAAACGGCGGTGGTGTGGAAGACGCCGCTGCCGCCCGGTCATTCCTCGCCGGTTCTCACGCGGACTCATATTTTCGTCACGGCCGTTGAGGGCGAGACGCTGCTTACCATCGCGCTCGACCGCGCGACGGGGCGTGTCTTGTGGAAGCGCGAGGCGCCGCGCCCGCGCAAGGATCGGCTGCAGAACGTAAATGGGCCGGCTTCGCCGAGTCCGGTGACCGATGGCTCAAACGTTTACGTCTACTTTCAGGACTACGGCCTCATCAGCTACAACGCGGCGGGCCGTGTGCGCTGGCAGCTTCCCTTGGGTTCGTTTCGCATCCAATATGGCTTCGGCGCTTCGCCCATTCTGGTGGATGGCGATGTGGTGCTGCCGGTGGATCAGGACCTGGGTTCGTTTCTGCTGGCGGTAAATAAGAACACGGGCCGGGTGCGCTGGAAGGTGGAGCGCCCGGGTGTCATTTCCGGCTATTCGACGCCGGTGCTATACCAGCCGAAGACCGGCGGGAAGCAGATTCTCATTGCCGAATCGTTCCAGCTTTCGGCCTATTCGGCACGCACGGGCGAACGCGTCTGGCAGGTGCGGGGACTGGCCTGCGAGATGAAATCAGTACCGGTGATCGGCGACGGCGTGCTCTATATCAATGGTTGGGGCTTTGCGGAAAATCAACCTGGGCGGCAGCTTCCTCTGCCCACGATGGAAGAGGCCGATGCGAACAAAGATGGGGTTATTGCGGCCGCCGAGATGCCGCACCAACGGCTGAAGCACCCCGCCTATTTCGGTACGTTCGATATCGACGGCAATGGCACGCTCAATCGCGCCGAATGGGAGATCGCCCGCGCCATGATGGCATCGGAAAACGGTCTGCTGGCCATCGACCTGGAAGCGAAGACGATCCGCTGGCGCTATCAGAAGCCGGTGCCGCAGGTTCCCTCGCCGCTGCTTTACGGCGGCGCCGTGTTTCTGGTGAACGACAGTGGCATTCTGCTTTCGTTCGACCCGGCCACCGGAAACGTGATCCGGCAGGGGCGGCTGAAAGGCGCTATTGACAAGTACTTCGCCTCGCCCATCGGCGCGGGCGGCAAGGTATGGCTCATCAGCCAGGACGGCACGGTGTCGGTGGTGAGCGCCAGGGGCGAATGGGAAGTGGAGCAGGTCAACTCGTTGGGCGACGAGGTATTCGCCACGCCAGCGATCGAGGGAGGACGGATGTACGTCCGAACCAAAAACGCCCTTTATTGTTTTGGTGGCAAATAGCGCGAGACATCCACCAGGTCGCTGAAGAGACCATAGGCCGTTTCGGCCGGGCCCAGCGAAGAAGCCATCAAGCCAAGCGTGCCGAGCCGCTCGGTTTCGAGCAGCAGCAGATTGCCCGTTCCCCGGACGTTCGCCAGCGCGTCATCGCGATCGAGCACCTCGGCGCGGACTCGCAGCTTGACGCCATCCTTGCCGCGATGGGCGCGGCTTACCAGCCTGACGGTCTTGCCTTTGCTTTTGAGGTCCGCCAGCTTTTCCGGAGTGAGGCGGCGGATCCCCTTGGCGTCTACTTTCTGCGGCGTCACGTTGGCATCCATCAGGACATTGGCGAGCGCGGCCGACTTCGCCGCCGCGTCCCAACCGTCGAGATCGAAGCTCGCATCGGATTCCACGATGCCGAGCGTGCGCGCCTTCGCCACCGCTTCTTCAAGAGACAGACCCGCTTCCATCGCCTCGAGGACAACGGTGGTGGTGGAGTCAAGCACCGCCGAGAATCCCAGAATGGCGCAGCCCGGCAGTCCCGTCCGCACCATGTGGAACACCGGCACGCCGGCCATCACCGCCGCTTCGAAGCGGAACTGAACGCCGGCGGCGAGGGCCTCGCGCCGAAGCCCGGCGTAGGCATGCGCCACCGGCCCCTTGTTCGCGGTGATGGCGTGCAGACCGTGGGCGAAGGCCGTCCGGATATGGTGAATCGCCGGCTCACCATCCACGGGATTGAGCGGCGTCAGCTCCACCACGGCATCGGCCCCCGCGCGGCGATAGAATTCGCCCAGATCCGGCAGAGGCGGGCCGAAGTCCGGAGCCTCACCCACGCCGGCAGGATCGATGGCGGTGCCGCGGCGCGTCTGTACAGCCACGATGCGAAACGGGAACCGGGCCCTTTCGGCGGCCAGAAGCCGTGCCAGCGCCTTCGCCACCTTGCCGTAGCCGATCAGCGCGACGTTCAAAACTCCATCTTCTCAATGGCCGCGCGCAGCGCCGACTCAAGCTTCGCTTTTTGCGTACGCGACTGGCTGAGCCTATCGCGCAAGCCGGCGAGCCGCACTTCCTGCTGCTCCAGTTCCTTGGCGTATTTGTTGACCTGCTCCTGCTGTCCGGTGACGCGATTGAGGCTCGACAGGTTTTGACGGATGCGCTCCTGGTCCTTTACCAATTCATTGGTGTCGATTTCAATCTGCCGCATCTGTTGATCGGCTTCGGCGATCTGCCGCTTGAGCTGGGCGATGTTCTCGAGCTGCTTGCGGCCTTCGGCCGAGAGCGCTTTGTTCTGGATATAGATGCCGAGCTGGTCGGGCGTCAGCGAAATCAGGGACAGCGAATTGTCGTAGACGTGCTCTTCCACCACCTGAAACTTCTCGGTGCCTGAGGCGGCCAGCTTCACTTCAAACCGATGCACCGCGCCCGTCGATTCCATGGGCTTGGGGCTCAGCACCTTGTTCTGCGGCCGCAAGGGATGTTCAATCACCAGCAGCTTGGCCTTGGCATCCACATTGCGGATGGTGTAGGTGGTGGTCTCCTGCAGCGCGGTTTTGGTGGTGAGCACGCCGCGGACGGCGCGAAACTCGCGAATGAGGTCGCGGCTGGAATCGATGTTGGTGGTGATGCGCGTGCCGAGATCGACTCCATAGCTGATCAGGCGCTTGTCGTTGGCTTTGAATGTTTCCACCAGCGCTTCGCCGGCGTAGGCGCCGCCTTCAAATACCGTGATGGGGCCGCCGTCGAGCGTCTTGCCGCTCGAGTTGGTGACTTCGGCGGCGTGCATCGGGTGGCTCAGCGAGCGGTCGGAATAAATCAACAGTTTGCGCGCCGCGATCTTCTGCTGCAGGAAGGGCAGCATGGCGGATTCGTTCTTGCGGACGGTGACGGGGGTGCCGAAGCGGTATTCGAAGAGGTCGCCGAGCTCGCGGCCTTGGGCGGCTGCGGCAACGGAACTGGACATGTCGTCGCGGACCATGGCGAATTCAGCAAGGGTCGGCGCCGGTGGAGGCGGCGCGCTGGCCATCATCTTCCGCATGGGGGCGGCGCGTTGTTGCGCGTCCGCCATCACGGCCTGCTCCATCTGCATCGCCCCGGCGTGAACCACTGGTCCTACCGGCCCTTCATCGGGTAGATCGGCTTCTGGACGCACGCGATAGCGCGGTTCGTAGAGCTTGCTGATGAAGCTGATGGGACGCCCGGAAACCAGCGATAGATTGACGTTGGTCCAATCCTCGCCAGTCGTGTTATCGACGATGGCCCATCCTTCAAGCATCGGCTCGGCGTCTTTCAGAATCAGCCTGTAACTCGATTTCCAGACCGGCGTGGGCACCATGTAACTGGCGATCAACTGGCGCGCACGGGCATCGGAAGAATCGATATAGACGCTGCGCGCTTCTTTCGACCTCGAGGCGGCCAGCGCCGTGAGGTAATCCTTCAACTGGCGTTCGAGCGCCGGGTCGGCCAGCTTGACCGAGGTCAGCGCCGCCATCTCAAACGTACGGATCTCACCGGAGTCGAGCATCAGAATGAGCTGCTCTTTTTCGATTACTTTCTCACCCTCCACCAGCGAACGCGCTCCCAGAATGGTGCCGGTGAACGAACCCGCCGCGGCCTTTATCTCAACCTTGGCACCTTTTACCTGATCCAGAAACGCGCTAAGCGCCTGGCTGGGATTCAACTGAAAGGGATAATCGGCGAGGCGCTTTTGGAGCGGCTCACTCGAGTCATAGCGCAGCCCGGTTACCTTGGCGCCGCTTTTATCCTCAATCGTGAGCGATTTGAGAACATCGTTCATCGCGTCGGCTTTGAAATCGAGCCGCGCCGATTCGCCGGAGCGCAATTCGCCCGCCCGCTCGAAGTATCCGACCCCGTGCTTATACAGAATGACAGTGCGGACGGGGAGTTCCGCGGGAAACGCCGAAGCGGCCAGAGTAGCGGTCAATAGTAACCTCCTCATTGAGGCCTCCTGTCTCTATGATGCCGTGAGGAAGGAGTTCCTTGCACAGTTCCGCTATAAATCGCAGACGCAGGCCTGCATGGCTTCGAGCACGCCTTTATCGACGCGATCGGAACTGCCGAGCCCATTCGCCTCGCGGAAAGCCACCACGGCGCTGCGGCTGCGCTTGCCGTGCAGGCCGTCCACGCCACCCGGAGCGAAGCCGAGATAGGTGAGGTAAAGCTGCGCACGGCGGACCTCGACGTCGGGCAGCGTTCCGGCGTTGTACTGCTCGAATGCGCCCGCCAGCCGGACGTCGTATTTGTTTTTGGCGTAGGCGGGCCCGTTGTAGGCGCGGGCGAAAGAGGTCCAGTCGCGCGCCTTCAGGAAGCGCGTGAGATCGTTCCCTTCCAGAAATGACGCCACCGAAGCCAGGTGCGCATCCTCGGATTCCTGCATGGCCGCCACCATGCTCTCCACGCCGTCGAAACCCGCGCTCTTGTGATTGAAGCCCATCACCTGGCCCGCTCCCCAGGAAGCGCTCATCAGAGCGGCGGTGCGGTCCAGTTTGACGGCCTTGGCCAGGCGTGGATACTCCTTCTCAAGCCCCAGGTATCCGCCGGCTACCGGATTGCTCACATCGGGGTAGGCATCCGAAAAGCGGCCGCCGGTGCGTTTATGGAAGATGTGGCGCTCAAAGAGAATGATGGGGCGGCGATCGGGTAGAAAGCCGCAGCTTTTCGACTCCACCGCCAGCACGGCGAGCAGTTCGGGAACGCCCACGCCCAGGCGTTCGACGATCGCCCGGAATCCTTTCCGGGTCAGTGGTTCCGCGGCTCCGGTAAAGGCAGGCATGGTCTTAGGTGATGTGAGCGCCCTGGGTTTCCACGTAGACCGAATAGAGCGACTGGCTGCCGCACATGAAGAGGATGTTGCGCCGCGAGCCACCGAAACAAACGTTGGCGCAGATCTCCGGCAGCAAAATCTGGCCGATACGCGTGCCGTCGGGTGAAAAGATATGAACGCCATCGTAGCCGGCGCCCACCCATCCGGCGCTGGACCAGACGTTGCCGTCCACGTCGCAGCGGATTCCGTCGGCAAGGCCCGCGCCCTTGCCGGGGATGTTCATATCGCAGAACGTCTTTCCACCGCGGACTTTCGAATCGGCGACGTCCCAGACCTTGATGACGCGCGGAATCTTTTCGTCGTGCGTGGCGCCGGTGTCGGCTACGTAGAGCTTCTTATAGTCGGGCGAGAAGCAGAGGCCGTTGGGCTTTCCGATTTCGTCGGTCAGCAGGTCGATACGGCCGCTCTTGTCGATGCGGTAGACGGCTTCCTTCAGTTCGAGCTTGCCTACGTTGCCTTCGTAATTCATGAGTGCGCCGTAGCCCGGGTCGGTGAACCAGACCGAACCGTCCGGATGCACCACGGCGTCGTTGGGCGCGTTGAGCGGCTTGCCCTGCCATTTGTCGGCCAACACCGTCACCTTGCCGTTGTATTCGTAACGCACCACGCGGCGGTTGCCGTGCTCACAGGCGATCTGGCGCCCTTCCCAATCGAACGTGTTGCCGTTGGCATGGCCCGCCGGATTGCGGAACACGCTGACGTGGCCGTCCTCTTCGAGCCAGCGCATCTGGACGTTGTTCGGAATATCGCTCCAGAGCAGGTAACGTCCCACGCCATTCCAGGCCGGGCCTTCGGCCCAGAGCGTGCCCTGGTGCAGGCGGCGGATGGGCGAATTGCCAAGCTTATATTTGGCGAAGCGCTTGTCCAGCACCACGATGTCGGGATCGGGATAGCGGACGGGAGTCCTGCCGCTGTAATCCCGCTGTTGGGCGGGACTGGCGGCCGCGGCGGCGGCCAAACCGGCGGCGGATTTCAGGAACAGGCGGCGGTCGAAGTCTCGTGGTCTCATGCGGCTCCTATCTACTCTACGCCAAGAACATGGCGAGAGAGAACGGGCTACGAAATGAGTCTTTCCTTCAGGATCCTCAGTGTGTCCGGATGGCGGGCGAGCGCCTCATCCCAGGCCTTGCGGTGCAGTAGTTCGCCCGCGACCAGGGCCACGAGGCCGGAAGCGGGAGCCTTGTCAGCAAGCGACAGCAATTCCTCCGGCGGCCCGGATGGCAACGGGTTGCCTCCAGCGGCTGGCAGACTGGCGATGAAGTCCTCCAAAACCTTTGCAGGAAAGGATTCGTGAAGCCTGGTGACGGCCCGCGCCAGCGTATCCGGGTCCACGATGGCCTCTTGCACAAGGGTAAGGACGTGAAACTGGAAGACGGGATGTTCTGCGGCAAGCACCCGCAGAAGCTTCCCTAGATTTTCGGCCTCGAATTCACGAATAAAGCCTCCAAAATACCCCTTGCGCTCCCGCCTGGATCGAAGTACGATCTTGGCACGAGAGAAGACCATGCGCAATCTAACTCACCGGTTTACTTTATGGGGATTTCTTGCCCTGGCGCTGGCCGCATCGGCACAGGCGCCCATGCCCAAGATGACTTCGGTCGAGCCGGCTCAAGGGAAGGCCGGCGATTTGATCACGGCATCGGGCGAGAATCTGGATAAGGCCAACGTCGCCGAGATTTACCTCACCGACGGCAACGCCGATCTGAAGCTGGCCATGTCGGAACAGGCCGCCACGGCCATCAAATTCAAAATTCCCACCACCGCCAAGGCCGGCCGGTTCAGCCTGATGGTAATGACGGCCGGCGCGGCGCCGAAATTGATTGAGCAGCCGGTGAAACTGACCGTTCAATAAATTTTTGCCCTGGCGCGCGGCTATGATAGGATCTTGAGCCAACCTCTAAACTCTCGATACGACTACGACATGCTAGTGATCGGGTCGGGACCCGCGGGCCAGCGCGCCGCGATTCAGGCCGCCAAGCTCGACAAGCGGGTTGCGGTGGTCGAGAAGAAAACCGTGGTCGGCGGTGTGTGCGTCAACACCGGCACGATTCCCAGCAAAACGCTGCGCGAAGCGGTGCTCTATCTTTCCGGCTACCGCGAGCGCGTTTTCTACGGCGCCTCCTATGCCGTCAAGCAGAACATCACCATGGAAGATCTGCTGCTGCGGACCGAACAGGTGATCCGGCACGAGGTGGACGTGACGCGCCACCAGTTGATTCGCAACCGCGTGGAAGTGATTTCGGCCGGCGGCTCGTTCGTCGATGCGCACACGGTGCGCCTGGAAAGCGCCGACAGCCACACGTTCCGCACCGTCACCGCGGAGCACATCGTCATCGCGGTGGGCACCGAAACCACGCTCGATCCGCATATTCCATTCGATGGGCAGCGTATCTTCACCAGCGACGATATCCTGCAACTCGACCGCCTGCCGCGCACCATCGCGGTGATCGGCGCGGGCGTTATCGGATGCGAGTACGCCAGCATGTTCGCGGCCCTGGGCGTGCGCGTCACGCTGATCGACAAGCGTCCGCGCCTGCTGCCGTTCGTCGATGAGGAACTGGCCGACGCGCTGACCTACATGTTGCGCGAAAGCCGCGTCACCATGCGGCTGGGCGAAGAGGTAAGCGGGCTCGAACGCGTGGCGGATGAAGAGCACGGGTTGCGCGTGCGCATCAACCTCGCCAGCGGCAAGCAGGTGCTGGCCGACAAGGCGCTTTATTCGATCGGCCGTACCGGCAACACCGGCCGGCTGAATCTGGAAGCCGCCGGGCTCAAGGCCGACGACCGCGGCCGGCTGGCCGTCAACGGCGCCACCTATCAGACGGCGGTGCCGCATATTTACGCCGTGGGCGACGTGATTGGATTCCCCAGCCTCGCCTCCACTTCGATGGAGCAGGGACGGATCGCCGCCTGCCACGCGTTTGAGCAGGAGGCGAGTTCGGTGCCCGAGTTATTCCCTTACGGCATCTACACCATCCCCGAGATTTCGATGGTGGGTAAGAACGAAGAGGAGTTGACCAAGGAAGGCGTTCCCTACGAGATCGGGAAGGCGCGCTACCGGGAGATCGCCCGGGGGCAGATCATCGGCGACAACAACGGGCTGTTGAAGCTGATCTTTTCGAGTACGGATCGCAAGCTGCTGGCCGTGCACATTATCGGCGAGGGGTCGAGCGAACTGGTTCACATCGGGCAGGCGGTGCTCGCGTTTGGTGGGAAGATCGATTATTTTATCGACACCGTGTTCAACTACCCGACGCTGGCGGAATGCTATAAGACAGCCGCGTTTGATGGCATCAACCGGCTGGGGGCTTAGGTGGGACGCCGCTGGTGGATTCCGCTGTTGCTGGCCGCCGCCGCGAGCGCGCAGATGCGAATCGCGCCGAGGCCTATTCAGCCGAAGCCGATCCGGTCGAGGGCGATCGCTCCGCGCGCCGATTTCCGTGCGGCGCCCATCCGTCCGGCGTCCGCGTATCGGGCGAAACCGATTGCGGCCCGGCCTTTCGCCGCCAAGCCGATCCGGCCTTCGGGCATTCGGCGTGGGCGTTGACGCTCAGGCGCACAGCGTCCAGGCATTTCCCGCGCGGGTCGCTCCTCCGTTTGGTCCCATTTCACCGGACAAGCGCGAACGGGCATTCTTTATCCAGTCGCGCACGGCGTTGAGACTACCTCCGGGACGCCCCGCCTAGAGTTGACGCGGCGAACCCGCCATGCCACTATTGGCATAGCGAAGTGAAAACTCTCATTTGGCTAGGCGACTCGTTGGAGAATCTCAAGGCATTCCCGGCGGTGGTTCAGGACGATATGGGATATGCGCTGTACGTCGCCCAGTCGGGGGAAAATCATCACAGCGCCAAGCCGCTGCACGGGCTCGGTGGCGGTGTCATGGAGATCGCGGCGAGCGATCGGAGCGGCACCTATCGGGCCGTCTACACGGTGTCCTTCGAGAATTCGATTTACGTCCTGCACGCGTTTCAGAAGAAATCCAAATCGGGAATCGCAACGCCTCAAGCCGAGATCGAACTCGTCAGGCGACGGTTGAAACAGTTGAGAATTGAGGTCAAGAATGCGACAAACTAAACCTCTCGATAGGCAGATCAGCAGCGGAAACGTGTTCGCGGATCTTGGATTGGCTGATGCCGAAGAACATCTAGTCAAATCCAGCCTAGTATTGAAGATCGGCCGGATCATCGAGCAGAGGGGCCTGACTCAGACAGCGGCGGCGAAAGCGATGGGTATCGACCAGCCCAAGGTTTCCGCGATGCTCGCTGGGCAATTCCGCGGATATTCAGTGGAGCGGCTCATGCGGTTTCTGGTGGCTCTGGGGCAAGATGTTGAAATCGTGGTGAAGCCTAGCAAGCGGGGCACGGCTGAGCTTCGTGTGGCGTAGTCAGATTCAATTCAGGCGGGCGCGACCACGGCGGAATAGCGCACACTGACCATACGCTACCCCCCCGGTCTCTTTCCCTTCCGTGTCGCGCACTCCGTCTGGTCTATGGCAAGGTCTCGAGAAAAGCACGTATCTCGCACAAAACGTCTGCTTCGTTGTTCCTAAAAATGTAATGACTCGCCCCAGGGACCTCAATGACGCGTGAGTTCTTCACGCCCGAGCGGAAGGTGTCCTTCATGTATTTACGCGTGCGCGCCGCCAATGCGACGACTCGTTCCGCAGCTACCCGTTGTTGCGGGCTGGTCAGCTTGGGTGCACCGGGCATCATCTCGGTCCAAGTTCCCGGTGCCGCATAGAGCAAGCGCGGCCACTCGTATCCGTGCGTAGTCGGGTTTCTCGACACCGGCACCGAGGGCCTTGCACGCACGTCCGGTCCCAAGCCGCATCCAGATAGATCAGGCCGGCGATCCGATCGGAACGTCGAGCACCGATCGACGACATTTCGTCCCCAGC
This sequence comes from uncultured Acidobacteriota bacterium, assembly GCA_902826685.1. Taxonomy (GTDB): domain Bacteria; phylum Acidobacteriota; class Terriglobia; order Bryobacterales; family Bryobacteraceae; genus CADEFT01. The sequence continues at coordinate 11,961 of CADEFT010000050.1, read as the reverse complement.
GACGGAATGTTCAATGAGAACAGGCTTGTCGATCCCGAGAGCATCCATGATGCGGAGTATGTCGTTGGCCAGGGACGTCGAGGAGTACCCTGTTGACGTCTTGCTCGACGCGCCGAAGCCACGGCGAGTGATGCCGAAGACGTGGTACTCGCCAATGAGCTTCGGGGCGAACGGGTCATAGACGTGAGCCGTGTCACCACCACCCGCTAACAGGACAATCAAGCGACCGTGACCTCCCCAATCTACAACTTCGAGCCGAACATCGGGTTCGACTTCCACGTATTGAGTCTTTGGGGCCGTCTGACCATGGGGCGGCAAGGGCTATGGCCGAAAGGCCTTTCCAGATCTATACTCGTCTAGATTTGCGCGACCGAACTCAAATAGAATACGGGCTGTGAGCCAAGCGTGGGGAGAAAAATGGCCGACCCTTTCATCGGTACCTGGGAGCTTGATCCGGCGACACTGAACTACGCTTCCGGGCAACCGGGAAAGCGCGCCACCTATGTCATCGAAGCGGTTCCTACGGGTGGCTTAATGTTCATTCTCGACGGAGAGGATTCAGAAGGTCGCTCAATCAAGTTCCAATACGGCGGTGCGCTGGACGGGAGCGGCCAATCTTTGCCCGGCGGGGCGACGTTGATTCTTCGGCGCGTAGACGAGCGTCAAATCGAGAGTATCTTGCAACGAGGCGACACGGTCCTTGATCGCTGGATGCGGGAACTAAACGCTGACGGGCAATCGATCCAAATGACACAGTTTGTCAGGGACTCCTCCGGTCGCGATCTCCGCAATTTGAGCGTGTACCGGCGAGTGCAGCATTGACTGAGTCGCATAGAACGCGAGTCAGACGCGGACGAGCGCGGCCCGTACGGCTCCCGCCATCGCCGCCAATGCCGCCAGCGAAAACCACAGGCTCCAGCGGAAATCGTCATAGCCTTCAAACCGGTGCGGGCCGAAATAAAATCCCCACACGGTCTGGGCGAAGACATAGAGCGCAAACAGAGCGAGCAGCCAGCGCAGTTTCCCGCGCGCGCCGAGCGCCACGGCCGCCAGTCCCACCAGGCTCAGCAGAATCAGCCAGGTTGCCAGCGAATCGCCGCTCCACGGCAGTTGCGAGAACTGCAGCGGATTGCCCGTCCCTTTCGAAATGATTCCGATGGCGAGAAAGAAAAGGCACAGCACAGTGAGGAAGGCGATGCTGTAGAGTTTCAGAAGCCGGTCCACGAGGTTCACTTCCGCTCTATTCTAACCGAATACCGCCCCTGCTATTCTGGGCGGGTGATCCGCCTCGCGGTCGGTCTTCTTTTCGCGATTCCCGTCTTTGCCCAAATGACGAAGGATCAGCGGCAACTGGATTTTCAGCAGCTTGCCGCCCTTTACGCCAAACAGTATGCGCCCTATGAGTGGAAGCGGGATGGGCTTGGCTTCGACCTGCTGAAGCTGGGTCCGTGGCTGGAGCGGGTGGATGGGGCCAAGGACGATCTGGAGTTTCTCGACATCTGCGCCGCCTATGTTGCCAGCCTGCGCGATGGCCACAGCCAGTTTTACGTGCCCTCGAACTTTGCCGCCGATAACGGCCTGTTCATCGACATTTACGATGGGAAGGCTTTTGTCGACCTGGTGAACCGGCGCCTGCTGCCGGCGCGCGATTACCCCATCGATGTGGGCGATGAAGTGATTTCGGTGGACGGGAAATCGCCCGAAGTCTGGATCCGGGAGTACTCGCCCTACGTCTCCTCCGGCAACCGCCGGGCCACGGAGCGGTTCGCGCTCGACCTGGTGGTGTTCCGGCCGCAGGCGTTTTTGCCGCGCGCCCCGATGCTGGCCGCGCAATCGCGATACGTGATCCGCAAGCCGAACGGAGCGCAGCAGGCCTACGACATTCCCTGGGTGACGTCGGGCGATGCGATCACGGCGATCGGCCCGGTCCCGTCGCCCACGCTGCGCGATCGCGCGGTGGACGAACCGCAGGCGGAGCCACCGGTGACGGGTCTGGCCAGAAATCCCTATCGCGGCCTGCGCCTGTTCCGCAACGCTCGCGTGCGGCGCGCGCGGGCGATTAAAGGATACGGAGCACTTACGCCTCCCTTCGGCAATCCCGCCGGCTTCACGCAGCGGCTGGGCCGCGCCGGGCGCGACCTGATTTACAGCGGCACCTATATGGCTTCCGGCAAAAGAATCGGGTTCGTGCGCATTCCGGAAATGTATGGCAGTTTTTCCGCCAGCCTGGCCCTGAATCAACTGGTGCAGGAGGTGGCGTTCTTTGAGCGCAATACCGACGGGCTGGTGGTGGACGTGATGCGCAACCCGGGCGGCGATACCTGCTTCACGCAAGACGCGATTTCGTTATTCATGCCCGCCCGGTTCCGCATGCCGGGCATCGAGATTCGAGCCACACGCGAGTGGATTGCGCGCTATGAGTCTGAAATCGAGGCGCTGGAATTCGGCGGCGCTCCGCAATGGTACACCGATATTCTCACGGCGATGCTAGGCGACATCAAGGGCGCCTACAGCGAAAACCGGGGACGTACTGGCCCCCTGCCCATCTGCGATATCAGCCTGGACGTCGAGCCGGCGCGCGACGTGCGCGACAACCTCATCGCTTATACCAAGCCCTTGATCGTGTTGACCGATGAGCTTTCCGCCTCCGCCGCCGAGATCTTCGCCGGCGCGATTCAGGATAACGACCGCGGGAAGGTCTTCGGAACGCCCACCATGGGCGCGGGTGGAACCGTAAGCGACCCTCTGCCCACGGGCTGGTATTCGGAAACCTCGGCGTCGGTCACGCAGAGCCTGATCGTGCGTCCACGCACCATCTCGAGCGGAGGTGAATTTCCGGCCGCGCCCTATATCGAGAACATCGGTGTCCGTCCGGACATGGCGGCGGATCTCATGACGCGTGAGAATCTCATGAACAACGGGCGAACCTTCGTGGAGGCTTTTACGTCTGCCCTGGTAGCCCTGATGGATCCGTGACCAACCATCCCCGAGTGGGGGTATACTCTGATACGCTGAAGGTTTTCGCTCATGGATCGAGACCCACTTAACCGGTCGGAAACCGGCACCCGCACGCCAACCGGTACATCCGTGGCGAGTGCCTTGACCGCCGGACAAACGATCGGTCCCTATCGAATCGTGGCCCTGATCGGGGAAGGCGGGATGGGCGCGGTCTACAAGGCTGTCGATGAGCGATTGGATCGTATCGTCGCCATCAAGACTCTGCTTGTGCAGCATGCGGCGGAACCCGAACTGGTGCAGCGTATGTACCTGGAGGCGCGGTCGGCCTCGGCGCTTAGCCACCCCAATATCTGCACCATCTTCGATGTGGGGGAATGGCAGGGCCGTCCCTACATCGTCATGGAGTACCTCGAAGGCGATTCGCTTCGCACGGCGATCCAGGGCCAGACGCTGGTGCTCGAACAGGTGCTGAAGATTGGTGCGCAGCTTGCCGCGGCGCTTGAAGCCGCGCATGCCAAGCGCATCGTCCATCGCGATGTGAAGCCGGGCAATCTGTTCCTCACAAGCGCCGGTCCGATGAAGATGATGGATTTCGGCGTGGCCAAGCGTATCCGGCGCATCGCCGAGCCGGAGCCGCGCGTATCGCCCACTTTCACCGAATCGCTGGATCTGACCAATCCCGGCACGACGGTGGGCACGGTGAGCTACATGTCGCCGGAACAGGCGCGCGGCGAATCGCTCGATGCGCGCAGCGATCTGTTCTCGGCCGGCACGGTGCTGTATGAAATGGCCACGGGGCACAAGCCGTTTGAAGGGGCCACGGTGGCGTTGGCGCTCGATGCGATGCTCAATCGCGATCCCAAACCGCCGAGCGATTGGAACCCATCGATTCCGCCCGATCTCGACCGCATCATTCTCAAGGCGCTCGAAAAAGACAAGGCGCTGCGCTACCAGTCGGCGAGCGACCTGGGCGCGGATCTGAAACGCCTGCAGCGCGATTCGAGCACCGGCCGCATCACGGCTTCGGCGCCGGTGGCGGTGCGTCCCACCCATCACGGGCGCGCATGGCTGTGGCTGGCGGGGGCGGCCGTCGCGCTTGGTGTCGCCGGGTGGGTGATGTGGAAGCGCGAGGAGGCGCAGGAAGCGCCGCGTATGACTTCGCTCGCAAGCCTGCGCGGTGTGAAGGACAATCCGGTGATTTCGGCCGACGGCGAGCGGGTGGCGTTTGCCTGGACGGGCGAGAGCGGCGTGCCGGACGACAAAGAGATTTATGTGCAGATGGTGGGTTCGGGTCCGCCATTGAAGCTTACCGATGGGCCGGGCAACGCGGAAACTCCGGTGTGGTCGCCCGATGGGCGGCAGGTGGCTTATCTTCGGTCGGGCATTCCCCAGCCTGGCTACTACGCCGTTCCGGCGATGGGCGGGCTGGAGCGAAGGCTCGCTCCCGCACTCGATCCGCCGCCGCGCTCGGGTTCAAGCGGCGGATGCAACTTCGACTGGTCGCCCGACGGCCGCACGCTGGTAATCGCCGATCGCCGTGAGCCCGGCGCGCCGCGCTCGCTGTTCCTGCTCGATCTTTCGAGCGGCTCCGTGACCGATCTGGGCGTGAACGGCGTTTTCGTGGCCAGTCCCGTGTTTTCTCCCGACGGCCAATGGATCGCCTTCGTACAGGGACCGAGCTTTCTATCGCACGACATCCACGTCCTTCCAGCGGCGGGCGGAGCAGCCAAGCGGCTCACGTCGGATGGCCGCTGGGTGGCGGGTATCGCCTGGACTCCGGACAGCCGCCACCTGGTTTTTTCCTCGCGCCGCAGCGGTCCGTTCAGCCTGTGGACGATTCCGGCGGCGGGCGGCGCCGTGGGACCGATCGCTCTTTCCGGCACCGATGCGTATTCGCCCAACATCGCCCGCAAAACGTCGCGGCTGGTTTACGTGCGCAACAAGGTCAATAAGAATCTCTGGCGCATGAAGCTGGCCGAGACGGGCGGCGGCAAGGATTTGATCGGGTCCACGCGGACCTCGTTCCAGCCCGAGTACAGCCCCGACGGCACGCGAATCGCGTTTGCTTCCGACCGCACGGGCGCCTATGAGTTGTGGGTGAGCGACCAGGAAGGCCGCAGCCCGATGCAGTTGACCAGCTTTGGCGGGCCGCAGACCGGATCGCCCCACTGGTCGCCCGACGGACGGTGGATCGCCTTCGACTCGCGTCCCGACGGCCACTCCGACGTCCACGTCATCAATGCCGCGGGCGGCGATGCGCGGCGCCTGACCAACGAGTCCAGCGAAGACCGCTGGCCGTTCTGGTCGGCCGACGGCAAGTGGATTTACTTCACTTCCAATCGCGAAAACGGCAACCAGCTTTGGCGGATGCCGCCGGCCGGCGGGGCGGCCGAGCCCGTGACCCGCAACGGAGCCCTGATGGGCGCCGATATCGGCGGCGAGATCTACTACACGAACCTGAACGGGCTTTGGCACGGGCCGGACAAACCCGCGCCGGCGCTGCTGGCCAAGACGTTTCCGCGCGTGGGCTGGGTGCCGGGCAAAGGCAGCATTTATTACGCCCGCCGCGATGCCAAGGGCCTGCTGGAGATCGCGTCGTTCCGCCTGCCGGACGGGAAGACCGGCGTGGCCGCGCGGCCGGGCAACAAGCCGAGCGAGTTCGATACCTTCGCCATCTCGCCCGATGGCGAGTGGCTGCTCTATGACCGCGTCGACCAGGTGGAAAACGAGATCTTCATCGTCGACAACTACCGGTAGAACGGCTTCCAGGTGATCCAGCGCGGGCCGTAGTGCGGCTCCGGCTGCCCTGCTTCAAGCGCCCCCAAATCGGGCGCCTTCCCGCTGAATCCGTCATTGACGGTGGGCAACGGCGCGCCCGCGTCCACCGCTTTCGAACCGGCCTTGAGACGGAAGTTCAGGTCCGCCGAATGATAGACGTGATGGCGCCGGGCCGGGTCGGGCGGGGCCAGGTTTTCGAAGATGTCGAAGTCCACTTCGATGCCGTGCGCTTCCTGGCCGGAAGCCTGCCGCATCTCGGCCAGCGTGGCGAAGCTGCGCCAATCGGCGTCGGTGGGCTCATAGGCGGTCTTTGACGGAGCGGGCGCAAGCCAGGTGTATTGATCGCGCACGCCGCGATTGGGGCGATATCCGTTGTAGTCGCTGCTGTGGTTGGCGGTCGAGTTGGCCCAGGTCATCACGCCGCGATTGGGCGTATCGCGCCCGAGAAACAGGTTGTTGCGGAAATGCGTGTTGGAGTAAGGATCGCGCGAAGTCTGCTCCCCGATCAGCGTATTGTGAAACGCCAGAATACCGGCCGGCTTGGCGCTGAACTTGAAGACTCCACCGGCCGGCACATGGTAGAGGATGTTGCGGAAGAAATAGACCGGACCGCCGAAGAAGGGCTGCGCGCTATAGCCGTTGTGCGCCGCGTTCACGCCGCGGTTCTGGAAGACGCGGATGTTGTGGGTGCCGCCGTCGGTCTCGATGAAATCGTCGTTGGAAAGGTGGATGTCGTTGTTGTAAATGTCGATCGACGAAGCGCGGCGTTCGGGATCGGAATCGGGCGGGCCGTAAGTGGAAACGCAGATGCCGTCGTGAAAATAGGCCACCGCGTTGTGAGCGATGACGTGCCCGGGCCCATAGACTTTGACGGCGAAGAAGCTGCGCAGCAGGTGCGAGGGGTAGATGCCCGCGGTGCGCATTCCCGCCTGGTTCCAGCCGATGAGGCGCATCTGATCTTCCCGTCCGAGAAACAGGTTGTCGGAGATGAAGAAGTCGCGCGAATCGGCGTTCTCGGTCCAGACGCCGACGCCGATGTCTTCAAACCGGCAGTTGCGGACGGTGAGCGCGACGGCGCCCATCACTTCCTTGTCGCCGGCAAAGATGGCGACTTCGGTATTGCGGAACGTGAGCCCTTCGAAGATGTGATGGCTGGTGGCCATGACGTCAAACAGCCTGGCGTTGCCCGCGCCGTCGAAGATCGCTTCGCCGTCGCCCGCGCCCTTGATGGTAATCGGCTTTTCGGCGGTGCCTTTGAGCGACAGCGACCAGGTTCCGGTGAACGGAGCGCTCAGCGGATCCACATAGTTGGTTCGCTCGGAGCGATAGAGACCGGCATGCACCAGGAGGGTGTCGCCGGGCCCGGCCTTTTTCATCCGTACCGAAGTCCAGTCGCCGGTACCGATGCCGTAGTAAGCCTGCTTGATGCCGATGAAATTGGGCTCGAGCTTGGGACCCTGATGATCGGGCGGATAGACGTGCAGCACGCGGCCGCCGGCGTAGGGCTTGGGCTCGGTGCGCGTGGAGACGGTGACCAGTTTCCGCGCCTCGCCGGTGACGCCATCGGGGTCTTTCATGGTGAATTCGCACTCATAGCTGGTGGCCGGCTCGAGATTCAGGATGCTTCCGGCGAACCCTTCGGGCACCGTGTAGGTCATGCTTTCGCGCATGCGGTAAACGCGTTCGCCGCCGATACGCAGCAGCGCAAGCCCTTCGCGCCAGGCCGCGGTACCGGTCTTGCGGAAGCGAACCTCGACGGTGGCGTTGCGATTGGCGTCGCCGTCAATCGCCCATTCAAAGCCGAGATTCAGCAGCGTGGGATGCTCGACGTGGAAGCGGCCCGGGGCGGCCGTGTTTTGCGCCGCAAGCGAGGCGGCGGCCATAAGGATCAAAGCGGCGGTACGCATGGTGAATCCCGATTATACGGCGTTCCCATTCCGGCGGAAATTCTTTCTCCTTTGCCCTGAGCCGCCTCCCGCTTTGGGCGGCATCCGGTGGCGTGAGGCGGCGTTAGGCTAAGGGCGATTATGAAGATCGACAGCGGATACCGCGCCCGCTTCCGCCCGGCCACCGACTGGGAAGACGAGATCGTGACAAGGCTCGTTCTGAGCCGCTGGGCCGGGGAGCAACACAGACGCACCGGGGACTCCCGGATGGTCGAGACGTTTCTGCGGCGAAGTTCCTCCGCTCTGAACACACTGGCGGAGTTGCGCCGCCGCGTGCCCGCGGATTCGTGATAAAACCGGTGGGCATGAGCAAATGGATGCTGATCCTGATCGTGCCGGCCGGTTTGGTGCTGGCGCAGGGTTCGAAAGGCAAGACGCGGCCGCTCGAGACCAAGACCTGGATGAAGTCGGTCAACGGTCCGCACTGTTCCGCGGCCGCCAAGGTTCTGAAGGCCGGCCCGGCCGACGATAAGGAGTGGGCCGAACTGGTGGTCAACGCTCAGATGCTGAGCGAAGCCGGCTTCGTTCTGATGGCCGACGGACGGTGTCCGGACAAAGTGTGGGCCGACGCTTCCAAGCAACTGCAGGAAGGCGGCGGCGCGCTGGCCAAGGCGGCGGCGGCCAAGAATATTGAGGCCGCGCGCGCGGCTTTGAACGATTCGATTCTGGCGAGCTGCAAAGGGTGCCACGCGGCCCATCGGGCCCAAAAATAAATCAGCCGCCCGCGAGCCGCTGCACGAAAGCCGCATGTTCCGGCGATTCGATGCCGCGTTGCAGCGTGGCGAGAGTTTTCGCGGAGTCACTCGCCAGCGCGGCCTCGACATCCAGCCAGAGCCCCGGAAAGACGCGGGAGCGCAGGATGCCGCCGGCATCGGGAGGAATCTGGACATAGCCATCGGCGGTCCACGCCCGCCAGGTGATGCGCGGCGGGTTGAGGGCGACGGTGAGATATTCGCGGACGCCGGCACGCTGGTAGAGCGCGAGCTTCGCTCCGAAATCGTAGCCAGGGGTGGACATCGACACCTCCACGGCCAGTTCCGGCGCGCCCGTACAATAACGTCCATCAAGGCCCGACTGGCCGCCCGACTCGGGCGCGATGGTGAGATCGGCATCCGGTTGAGGCGCGCTGTCGAGCATGATCCACGTGCAGTTGTTCCCGGCCTTGCATCCAGGCGTCGACGCGGCGTAAACACCAAGCCACGTGATGAGCAGCGAATCTCTTCTGGCGTGGTCCGCCGTAACAGGTGATGCCATGTACACCAATCCGCCGATCAGTTCCGCCCGCTTGACTTCGGGCAGCGCTTCCCAGCGGCGCAGAAATTCGTCGCGTGTCAGCCGTTGCCCCGGCCAAAGCGGCGCCGCGATCGGTACGGTCGACATGGCTATCACCCCCTCACGAAAGCCGTATGCTCGGGCGATCCGATGCCGCGTTGCAGCGTCGCGAGAGTTTTCGCGGAGTCATTGGCCAGCGCGGCCTCCACATCCAGCCAGAGTCCCGGAAAGACGCGGGAGCGCAGGATGCCGTCGGCATCGGGAGGAATCTGGACATAGCCATCGGCGGTCCACGCCCGCCAGGTGATGCGCGGCGGGTTGAGGGCGACGGTGAGATACTCCCGGACGCCGGCACGCTGGTAGAGCGCGAGCTTCGCCCCGAAATCGTAGCCAGGGGTGGAACTGGTCACCTCAATCGCCAATTCGGGCGCACCCTTGCAATAGGCCCCCTCCATGACGGACTGGCCTCCCTTGGCGGGCACAAGAAACAAATCCGCGTCCGGCTGGGGCGCGCTGTCGAGCATGATCCAGGTACGATTGCATCCGGCACGGCAGCCGGGTGTCACCGCTGCATAGACCGTCAACCAGCCGTGCAGCATCATGTCGTACTCGGCGTGGTCCGCCGTAACAGGTGATGCCATGTATACCAATCCGCCGATCAGTTCCGCCCGCTTGACTTCGGGCAGCGCTTCCCAGCGGCGCAGAAATTCGTCGCGTGTCAGCCGTTGCCCCGGCCAAAGCGGCGCCGCGATCGGTACGGTCGACATGCAACTTCAGTATATCGGGCTCTGTGCTATTTTGGCCTTGCTTTGCCCACCGCCGAGAGGTCCATCCGCCCCAAGCCGAAGACCGCCGCCGAGAGGCGGGAGCGGCTCGGCCGTATTCTTGCGGGACTCGATCAGCTCTATCCCAACGTCACCTGCGCGCTGCATCACGACAACGCCTGGCAGTTGCTGGTGGCCACCATTCTTTCGGCGCAATGCACCGATGAGCGAGTCAATAAAGTGACGCCAGGCCTGTTCGCGAAATATCCCACGGTGCGCGATATGGCGGCGGCCAGCATCGACGAACTGGCGCACGAGGTGCGCTCCACCGGATTTTTCAACAACAAGGCGAAGTCGATTCAAGGCGCGGCGCGGCGGCTGCTGGCCGAATTCGACGGAGAAGTGCCGCGTGACATGGACAGCCTGCTTACCGTACCGGGGGCGGCCCGTAAAACCGCCAACGTCGTTCTCGGCACCGCCTTCGGTATCGCTTCGGGCGTCGTCGTCGATACCCACGTGCAGCGCATTACCAACCGGCTCGGCCTGACCAAACACCAGGATCCGCGAAAGATCGAGCAGGATCTGATGAAGCTGCTGCCGCGAGACCGCTGGATCCAGTTTTCCCACCAGATCATCCATTTCGGGCGCGGCATCTGCGCCGCCCGCAAACCCAGGTGCGCACAATGCCCGCTCCACGAGGATTGCCACGCTTCCGATAAGCAGTTCTAATCCCATGCGAGGCGTATTTCTCAGCTACCGGCGTGACGATTCGATGGGCCATGCCGGCCGCCTCTACGACCGCCTGGTGGCTCGGTTCGGGCGGGATGCGATTTTCCGCGATATCGACACCATCGCGCCAGGCGCCGATTTCCCCAAAGTGTTGCGCGAGCGCGTGGAAGGTTCCGCCGTGGTGCTGGTCATCATCGGGCGCCATTGGCTCGACGCGCGCAACGACCGCAACCAGCGCCGGCTGGAGGAACCCGGCGATTTCGTGCGTCAGGAATCGGAAATGGCGCTGGCCCGCGGCACCACCGTGATCCCCGTGCTGGTGGATGGGGCGCGCATGCCCAGTCCCGGGGAACTGCCCGAAAGTATCCGCGCGCTCGCCAACGTTAACGCCGTCAAGCTGGACGAAGACACGTTCGACTATGAGGTGGACCGGCTGGCGGGCACGATCGCCAAGGCCATGGGCCCCCGGAACTCGCGCTGGAAATGGTGGGCGGCCGGGGCCGCCATGACGCTAGCGCTGGTGGCCGGTACGCGCCTGCTGCCATCGCGTGCGCAACCGCCCGCCCCGCAGATCGCCACCGCGCGGGCGATGGCCGATGCCAAGGATTACAAAGGCGCGTGGGATCTGCTTACCGCCCATCTGACCGCTCCCGGCGTCCCCGTGGCGCGGGAGGATTTGGCGATGGAATGGCTGCGCGGCATGGGGGCGCGCGACAGCCGCCGCGATCCGGTGCTTCCGGCCGTCGTCGATCTGCTGGCTCCCGTCCTGACGGCGGGCGCCGAGCAGGCCACAGGTACGCGCAAGGCCGATCTGCTCGCTCACTATGGCTGGTCGCTCTACCTGCACCGGCGGCGCGGCGCGGACGTGGACGCCGCCGCGCCCTACCGGCAGGCTTTGGCGGCCGATCCGGCCAATCCCTTCGCCAACGTGATGCTGGGCCACTGGATCGTACTGACGCGAAGGGAGCAGGGGCTCAACGAGGCGCGAAAGCTCTTCCGCGCCGCGCTCGATTCGGGCCGCGAGCGCGCCACCGTCAGGCGGATCCAAATGGCGGGTATCGAAAACATCTGGGATGACGCGACCGATGCCGAGTATCTGCGAGTAGCCGGAGAAATGGTGGAGAGCGATGAGCCGCTCGACGACAACATGATTTACAAGGCACAGTCGGTCTATTACTTCGCGGTGTCCAATGAACGGCGGCGTGTTTCCGTTACCGCCGCCCAGCCCGCGCCGCGCCACGTGGCCCTGCTGCGGTACATCCGCGACCGCGTGGAACCGGGCAAGCATACCACCGTCGATTTATGGATCGGGCGCATGGAAGAAGCCGCCGGCCGCCCTGCCGAGGCTCTGGCGGCCTACCAGCGCATCGAGGTCTCACCGAGCCTGATTGCATCGTGGAAGGACGAGATCCTGAGTGCCCGCAAGCGGCTCTCAGCGAGAAATAGCAACTAAATGAAGTGGGTGTGGCTACTTTGGAACGACGGGCAAGAGGCGCAGAATCAGCGAGTTGAGC
>CADEFT010000049.1 GCA_902826685.1 uncultured Acidobacteriota bacterium | reverse complement strand
GCCCTTGCGGCCTTCGCGAAATTCGAAGTCGGTGACGAAGACGCGGCCGGCGGCGACCGACGGTCCGGTCCAGCCGCGGCGGATGGGCACGCGCCAGCGTGCTTTCAATCCATCGGAGGGGAACTGCTCGAGGATGCCGGTTTCGTTCCACACTCCGGCGCGGCCCTTGCCGCGATACTCGGGCCAGTCTTCGGCTTGAACGATGAGCGCGATGAGGGCAAGGACCAGTCGAATCACAGTTCTTATTGTGACTCGTTCCGGATCGCCGGCGTCCATGCGATACTCGCGGCCTGGCGGAAGTGGTCGATCCTATCCGCGTTCTTTGCCGCGATGACCGCCCTGTTAAGCGAGGTGGGTGGCCGTCAGTTGACGGGCCGCTCCGTCATCCCGTCCAGCTTCGCTTCGAGGTCGTGCAGCTTGCGGCTCATCGAGCGAATCTCGGCTTCCGCCCTGCGATTCACTTCGAAATCCATTTCACTGCGCAGACGGTCTTTGGCATCCTGGCGGTTCTGACTCATCATGATGACCGGCGCCTGCACGGCCGCCAGCATTGACAAGAACAGATTGAGAAGGATGAACGGATAGGGATCCCATGCAGAGGACCGCATCAGAACGTTCGTCAGGGTATACGCAGCGAGCACAACGGCGAAGAGAATAATGAATCGCCAGGAGCCGCCGAAGCGGGCCACGGCGTCGGCGACGCGGTCGCCCGTCGTCGCCGCCTCTTCGATCGCTGCATTGGGGTCGCGCACCGATCGCGCCTGCACCAGCCTCTGCGTGGCATGAAAATGCTTCCCCAGGACGGCGAGCATGTCCATGCCCGCTTCGGGCTTCTGACGCAGAAGATGCCGCAGGTCTTCCCGGTCGATTTCCAGACACACCGACGCAACGATCGACGATGCGCTGGTCTGGTGCGGCGTGTCGTCCAGCAGCGAGGCGAACCCGAAGAAGCCGCCTTCGGAAGGCTCGTCGATCGTCACCTCCCGCTGGTCTTCGTCGACCAGCGTCACGCGGACCTGTCCGGAGAGAACCACGTAGGCCACGCCGCCGGGACCTCCACGGTGGTAGATCCGCTCATTGCGCTCGAACTGCCGCACCTCGACGTGAGAGGCCAGCACGGCGCGCTCATCGTCGTCGAGCAGAGAGAACAGGGGAACGCGCCCCAGCACATTGGCGTCGCAGCTCATATTGGAACGCTATTCTAGCGGCAGCCGGTGGCGGCCGTGCGTGCCCATCGCCTGCAGGAAGGGAGGATTCGGCAGCGCGGGAAGGTACGAGCCCTATGAGTGCGCGGGAGCCAACCGCAGCGCGTCGCGCAACGATGCGTCGCCGCGCACCCGCCAGATCCGGCTATCCAGGTAGTAATGCGTGAATCCAAATCCGCAAAACAACCCGAACGCCAGGTCCGAAGCGCGGCCCAGATGATAGCCGGGCAGCCGGTAGAGAAGACTGAAAATCAACCCGGCGAGCGCAGACAAGGCCCGGCTTCGCGCCACAGCGGCGGGCAGAAAGCCGAAGCGTCTGCCGGCATCGGCACCCGCGTACCGGTTGCGATTGTGGAACCAGACCAGCGCATGATACTGCAGGTTGTGAACGATGGTTACCGTGGGCACCGCCGCTTTCCAGCTCATGAAATGAAACGTCAGCCAGTGCAGCGGAACCACGGCGGCGATCAACAGCAACTTGGGAACATTCCACGCGCGCCGGTGCGCCAGGCGCCATAGATAGGCCGCGGTAATAGAACCAACAAGCAGCCAGACGACGGGCTCCAGCGCCGTGAGTGCGTAACGCTTCGGCAGTCCCAACTCTTCCGGGTGCCAAACGAAGAAACGCAGAAACGGCGGCGCGGTCAGCATCGAGGCGAGAAATAACGTGTCCAGGCGGTTGTCCAGTGGATCGAGATCGCGATTCTTGACCTTATAAAGCATCAGGAATCCGTAATGCTGCCGCACCACGTGATAGTAGGCCCACACGCCGACAAAGATCCCCAACAGCAGCTTCAACCCTGCCAGCACCAGCAGCGGGCCGAGACTGAAGAAAACGGCCAGGCTGCCCCAGAGCAGCAGGGGATTGTCGCGCCGCTGCTCGCGATCGAAGTAGGTGCGCGACGCGGTGGCGAAAATGTGCGTGCCGTCGAAGCCCACCGACCAGAACCACCACAGATAGGTGATGGGCACGGCCCACGCCACGTTGAGGACGATGTAAACGTAACCCGCCAGCGCGCTGCCGATGACCAGCGTCAGGTCCACCGGGCGGCTGACGATCCAGTTCACGCGTTCACCGCGCGCGCGAAGGCTTCAAACAACCTGGTGTCGGGTTCCTGCGAAGGGACACGATCCTCCGGATGCCACTGCACGGCGACGGCGAAGCGCCTGCCGGGCAGTTCGAGCGCCTCCACCACTTTGTCGGCGGCGCGCGCCGATACCACCAATTGCTGTCCGGTGGATGCGACCGCCTGATGATGGCGGGAATTAACGGCGAACTCCGCGTCTCCTACAATCGACGCGAGCACGGTGCCAGGTGCCGCCTTCACCATATGAGCATCCGTGACGCCGCGCTGGCGGTGCGTTTCGACGGTTTTCAAATGCTGCACCAGGCCGCCGCCGAAGGCCACGTTGAAAAGCTGCATCCCGCGGCAGATGGCGAGCACCGGCAGGTCCCGATCGATGGCGTCGCGCAGCAGCCACAGCTCCATCTCATCGCGCTCGCGATCGGGCTCCTCGGTTTCGGCGTGCGGCTCATCGCCGTAAAGATCCGGATCGAGATCGGTGCCGCCGCTGAGCAGCAGGCCATCCAGCCCGTCGAGCGAGTGTGGACCCGGCGGGCTCAGCGGCACCGGTTCGAGTCCTGCGTGCCGCAGCGCCGCGGCGTATGGAGCCAGCTTCTCGTCGAGACGGTAAGTGATGCCGACGCGCTTTGCCATCAGCGGACTTTATTGCCCGCGATGTACACCGCATCGATGGCGTGCGTGTTCGTGATATCGTCGAGCGGGTTCCTGGTCAGCACCACCAGATCGGCCCAGTGGCCTTTCTCAAGCGTTCCCAGGTCTTTCGAAGCGCCCAGAAACTCCGCCGAATTCTTCGAGAAAATGGTGATGATCTGCATGGGTGTGAAACCCACCTGCGCCATCAGCTCCATCTCTTTGTGTTCGGAGTAGCCGGAAAAGCGCGCCGGCGGTCCGCTATCGGTGGCGAAGCCCACTTTGACGCCCGCATCGTAGAGCTTCTTCAAATTCTTCTGCGCGGTTTCGAAAAAGCCCGGGTACTTCGGCAGATCGCGATCCTGGTTCAGCCGCGCGCGATAGGCCTCGGTGTCCATCATGCCCAGCACCTTCTTGCCGGTGCCCATCTGGAAAAACGGATCGTCGTAGAAATCGGGACGCTTGGCGTAGGCGAACACGGAATACTCGCGCGCCAGCGTGCCCAATTGCCAGGTGCCGTTCTTCTTCATGGAGGCGATTAGAGCCGCATCCACTTCGCGATCGCGCACGCTGTGGGCGCAGGCGTAGAGGCCGGCATCGGACAGCGCCTTGGCATCGGAGTAATAGAAGATGTGCGCGCACGTGCGCAGGCCCTTCTTCTTCGCTTCGGCGATGATGGCGCGGCTCACTTCGGTGTCGATCTTCTTCTCTTTGCCCAGGTGATCGTCCACCCAGATCTTGACGAAATCCGGACGCTGGGGCGCGAGTTCTTCCATCGCCTTTTGGACTTCGGCGGCGGTCGCGACCTCATAGGGAACGCCCTTCATGCCGGGGACCGTGGTGGGGTAACCGTTGATGCCCGTGAACCCTTTGCCCGCCGTGTAAATGCGCGTCAGATTCGGCCGGCCGGCCCGCTGCGCCGCGCGCAGTTCGTACACCAGCGGCTGATCGCTGCCCATGCTGAGCATCGTGGTCACGCCGTACTTGGCGTAGGTGGAAAGCTGCGCCTCGACGTTCTGCTTGGTGAAGAACTTCGGATCCTGGGTCAGGTCGATGACGTTGCCCAGATGCCCGTGCAGATTGATGATGCCGGGCATGACGAACTTGCCCGCGAGATCCACCGTGTTCGATCCCGCCGGAGCCTTCGCCTTGCCTGCCGCACCCACCCATTGGATACGCCCGTCCGCGATCACCATGGCCGCTCCGGCCATCGCGGGTTTACCGGTGCCGTCGATGAGCGTGAAGTTCTTCAAAACGACCGTCTCCGCGCGCGCGGCGGAGGCGATTGCCAACAGAGCGGAAAGAATTGAGAGTCGCATGAAACCGGCAGTTTAACATGCTATTGCGATGCACTCACTTCAACCGATCCTTGCCATCGGTCAGCCAGGCGAGATCGAACCGTGCCAGCGTCAGGGCGGCGGAACGGAAGTGGTCGTCGCCCAGGCCGCCCCGCTCGTAAAGGCAGAGGATCGTTCCGTCCTTAGCCACGGCGATGTCGGAGTAGCCGGACCAGCCCGTTTCCAGGCTCTTCTTCACCGGCCAGGTTTCGCCTTCGTCGTAGCTGAGCTGAACCGAAACGTTGCGCCGGTCGCGATTCTTGCCCGCCACGGGATTGCCGCGCGAAACCTCGAGGTTATCGGGATTGACGAACATCAGCCGGTTTTTCTTCTTCGACAGGCGCACCATGCTGCCCATGCAGATGGGCTCCAGTAGTTGGTCATGAAAGCGCGGCTTGCTCCAGCCGGTGGCGCCGTTCTTGCTTGTCGTAACGATGCGGCGATGCGCTTTCGATTCGCTGCGTGCATTGAGCATCACGCGTCCGTCGGCCAACTCCACCGCGCACGTCTCGTTGGGAATCACGAATTCGGGCGTATCCGGCAGGGCGATCTCGCCCGCGCGCCACGACTTGCCGTGGTCGTCGCTGTAGATGGTGGCCGCTACCGATGGGCGATGGGCGTGGCCGCCCGTCCCCAGCGAGATCCAGATGGGAATCACCAGCCGCCCGCCGCTCAGTTGGATGCCGTGGCCCGGTCCGGTGGCCAGCACCTTCCAGTCGTAATGCGGGCGGAATCCTTCAAACGCCGCGGTGATCTCGACCGGTGGGGTGAACGTGCGTCCATCGTCGTCGCTGCGCATGTAGAACGCGCGCATGTACTCATAGCAGAAGACGAAGTGCACGGCGCCGGTTTTTGAATCGGGGATGGCCACCGGGTTGTTGTAAGTCACCTGGCCGTCGGTGGAGAGATTCTGCGCCAGCGCCACGGGATTCTTGCGATGCGGGCCGGGGACTTCGGCGATCTTGCGCGTAGCGGAAAACGAGCGCCCACCGTCTTCGCTGCGTCGCAGATGGATGTCGATGGTGCCCCAGTCCCCGCGCGCTGTCTTGCGCGCCTCGCAGTAGGCGAGCACCGTGCCTTTTCGAGTAACGGCGAGGCCGGGGATGCGGTAAATCTCATAGCCGCCTTTACCGGCTTCAAAGAGGTCGGCTCTTTCCATCAGCGGGCTCTGCGGGCGGGCGGCCGCGGCCGCGATCAACGTAGTGGTGAATGCTCTGCGTGTGGACATGGGATCAATGAACGGTTACGGTGCCTTTTTCCAGATGGACTTCGATGGTGACGGCTGCGCCGTCGGGGATGACGACCTGGCGGACGAGAGGCTCCGACCGGGGCGCCTGGGCTTTGACTTCCACCGGACCGGGCGGCAGGGAGGTGCGGCACGGGGTCGGGCAGTGCTTGCCGTTGAGAAAGATCTCGGCGGTGCCAGCCGGAAATACCGATACGATTGCCGATACCGCGCCTTTGCTGGGAAGGTCGATTTGACCGTGCGGCGGCTTTGTCATCGAACCGTACCAGAGGATCGCCGGCAGGCACGTGATCGCCACCGCCGCCACGATTCCGATCTTCATCCCATGCATGGACCGGGATGGAGCTGCGGGGGCCGGACACGCAGGTTGCGGCGGCTTCCATACGCCGACGCGCGTCTGCGGATGGGCACGAGTGGACAACCTCGCACCTGAAGGGTCCGTGGAATCGCCGGCACGTTTCCGGGGACCAGGTGGAGCGGGCGCCGAAGGTCGAGGGTCCTTGACCGCGACATGCAAAGGCGCCGTCGCAACCAGCCGCGCCGCGCGCACCGCCATCAATCCTTCGACGGCCGAAGGTTTCAACACGCGCGAGACAAGGCAAACGTCGTCCTCGTAAGCCTCCACCTGAACCACAAGAGGCCCCGCCTTGCGCGGCACCAAAAGAAAATCGAACACCGCCGAATCGCGCTCCGGCGCGACGCGCACTTTCTTGTATTGCGCGGGCGGATCGAAATCGGGCGCGCTGACGCGGATGGTGAGTTCAGCGGGCAGCGGGCGGCCCGCCGGATCCGTCCGGAAGTTTAAATCGAAAGGTCGCGACACGACATCTTCGGGCGCCACGTCCGATTCCTCGGCTTCGAGAATCGCCTTCAATCCAAGCGACCGGGCGCGGCGGATCATGGCAATCAGATGGGCAGGCTCGTTCAACTGCAACTGGCGGCCGATACCGGCGTCGAGTGCGCGCGGCTCTGGAGGGGACGGCGGCGCGGGCGCGGCGGCGACACCATCGCCCAGCACGGCGCGGATACCCGCCGCCAGTTTCAGAAACCGTGCATCGTCGGCGCTGCCATCCCAATCAAACAGCGGAGCCGCCTGCACCAGTTGAAATGCCAGCGGTAAGGTGACCGCTTCCAGCATCACCGGCACCAGGATGCGGCGCTCATGCCCGTTGCTCGCTTCAATACGCACCCAGTCGCTCTGCACCGAAAATCGCGTCCAGACGACAACGACGCAGCGTGCCTGGTCGAGAGCGTTCTGGATGGTCTGATCCCAGGTCTGGCCGGGCAGAATGCGATGATCCCACCAGATATTCCATCCGCAGCGTTCGAGCGCGCCAACCAGTGGCGTGATACGGGCCTGATCGTCGTGGTCGTAGCTGAGGAAGATGTCAGCCATCGGTTTTCAATTATACGTGCGGCGCATCATGGCTAGACTCAAGCCATGCGCCGCCCGCGCGGTGATGCGTGAACGCGGGCAGCACGGAAGCGAAGATGGGGAAGGGAGTGAGAATGCCGCTCCACTGCGGTCCCAGCCGTTGCGCGGCGCCGGTCAGCGCGAGCATCAGGACGGTGGCGGCGGCCATGCGCAGGAAAATCTCCCAAGGCGGCGCGGCGAGTGGACGGTCGCGCGAGGCGATGCGGGGGAAAACGCGCAACGCCAGCGCCAGCGCACTGAAGGCCGCCACGCCCAGGAACGCGAGCCGTTGCGGCAAGGCCGGCAGAAAGGGCTGAGCCGCGGAAGATCGACCGCGCCTTTGCGGAGCGTCTGAAGAAGGGACACTCTCGTTTTCCTTTTTCCACCCCCGGCGATACAGTTCCTGAAACGCTACCCCAATTTGCATGCAGCTCTTCTGCAGTCGGCGTACATGAAAGGGAAGAGTTTCGCCCGGCTCCGCAAGTCGTTGATTCCAGGAACTTCTTGACCTGGCAAAAGGGGTAGGGCATAAATAAAGGGATGGAGTTGACCGTTCACATACCCGATGACATTGCCCCCAGCCTGGGCGCCGACAAGGCCGGACTGGAGCGCCGTGCCCTCGAAGCGCTGGCGCTGGAGGAATACAAGAGCGACCGGATCACCAAAAAGCAATTGCGGGAAATGCTGGGCTTCGAAACCCGCTATGAACTGGACGGTTTCTTCAAGGCTCACAGCTTTTACGACGGCATTTCGGCTGAAGAAATCATGGAGCAAGTCGAAGCAGCGAAGCAACTCGGCTTTTGATGCGCGTCGTCGTCGCCGATACGACGCCGCTTCGCTACCTGGCGGAAATCGATCTTCTTGACCTGTTGCCACGCTTGTTTGAAACCATAACCATTCCCTCGGTGGTTTATGAAGAACTGCAACGGCCTGCCACGCCAGCATTGACGCGCCGCCTGCTCAAAGCACCTCCCGCATGGTTAAAAATCGAGCCTGTCAACTTAGTCGCGGTCGATCCGGTGATCGTGCGGCTGGACGATGGCGAGAAGGCCGCGCTCATGCTTGGCCTCCATCTGAACGCTGACCTCCTCCTCATGGATGAGCGGAAAGGCATCGCGGCAGCACGGCAAAAAGGACTACAGGCGCTGGGAACGGTTGGCGTTCTGAACCTTGCTGCGGAACAGAAGCTGGTCGATCTGTCCGACGCCTTTGTGCGCCTGCGGCGGACAAACTTTCACTGCCCGGAAGAACTGATGGAAAAGCTCCTCATGCATCACAAAAGGCAATCATGAAGCTGATCGGCTATGCCCGTGTTTCCAAGTAGGATCAAGAACTCGATCTGCAAAGGCAGGACCTGACGGCTGCCGGTTGCGACATGAAGCGGCGCGGCCCGCGATCCAGCCGATGACACCCGGCCCCCGGCGCCGGCCGGCGAGCGAGACCACGCCGATCAGCGCGGGCATCAACAGCAGCTTGATCCAGAACATCTATTCCAGGCCGAACAGCGGACGCCGCACCCGCTTGTAAGTGAAGCGCGCGGGATTGACCGCCGTCGAGCCGCCGCTATCCACTTCCAGGATGCGCGCCGAAACCGGTTCATAGGCCGCGCGCGGCGCCTGGGTTCCTTTCGCTACCAGGATCTTCATCCGCTCCGGGTAGACGCCGACGCTGACCAACTGATGAAGGCTGCCGGGAAAGATGCGCTTGGCGGTGAGCACCAGCAGGTTCGGCAGGTCGCGCGTGGATCCTTCCACTTCAATCACGGCGGTGGGGCCCATGTCCCAATAGCGCATGCCGCCGTGGCGCACTTCGGGCTCGATGAACCGGCCGTCGTGCATCGACTTCACCCGTCCGCGCACACGCACCGGCTTGCCGTGCAGCGTATCGCTCTTGGCGCCTACCAGCATGTCGAACGCGCCGCCGATGCCCGCCTTGAAAGCGGCCTGCGTGGCAGCTGCGTCGGCGATGGCCATCGCCCAGCCTTCGGCTTTCTGCTCGATCAGCTCTTCGAGGAGGAACGTGCTGTCGCCCGCCGATCCGCCGCCAATGTTGTCGCCGGTGTCCATGAGCGCCACGGGAAACTTGGCGCTCGCCCGGGCCATCCGCACCGCCTCGGCCGCGCTGGGAAGGGAAAGCTTCAGCTTGCCGCGCGTATCCCACAACATCGCCGCCAGCCGTTTGGCTTCCCGTTCCGCCAGAGCCTTGTCGTTGTCGGTGACCACGATCACCGAAGGACCCATGGCCGGAATGTCGGCCCATTGATATCCGCCCGGCACGCTGACGGCGAGAATCTTCGGATTCAGTTCCAGACGCTTGCTCTCGTCGACGATGGGCTTCATCGGCCCGTGGAAGGTGTTCTGGAAAACGAGGTTGTACAGCATGGGCGGCTTGGCGATGGCCTGCACGGGGCGCGCTTTGCCGGTGACCATGGCGGCCATGATGCGCGCCGCCTGTACGCCGCGGTCCTTGGCGTCGAGATGCGGCGTTTCCTTGTAGGTCACCAGGGCATTGGAAAGCTCCACGATCTCCTCGCTGACGTTGGCATGGAAATCGTGCGTCACCACGATGGGCATGCGCTCGCCAAAGGCCTGGCGCACCCGCCTGACGATTTCCGCGTCGGCATGGGGGATACTTTCGGTGACCATGGTGCCGTGCAGAGTGAGGATAATGCCATCGGGCCGCGCGCCCGTTTGCAGCCTTTCGAGCAGTTCCTTCATCAAACGTTCAAAGGCGATGTCTTCGACGGTGCCGATGGTTTGCGGGCCGGCGCTGATGGTGGGGATCAGGTCGAGGTTGTATTGTTTGGCGCCCGCCACCACGCCGCTCATGACGGAGTTGCCCAGTTCGGCGTCGCGAATGATTTCCATGCCGCGCAGAATGCCCGCCGCGCCAATCCCTTCCTCGAAATCGGCGTATGTGGTTTTATGCGGGTTGAAGGTATTGGTCTCGTGGCTGATGCCGCCCACGGCGATCCGGGGGCGCGGCTGGGCGGCCAGCGAGAGACAGGTGAGAGCGAAGAACAGGCCGGGACGCATCACGGCGCTGAACGTACCATGCGGCGCGCGGATTCGTCAATCGGAGAGAGGCGAACAAAAGGCGCCCGCGCCTGGGAACAATCTTGCTAACCGCGTCCGGAGCGCACAGTCTATAGGGAGGATGCACGAGTCCGAGGCGGCCGCCGTGGCCCGGGCGCGGACAGGAGACGGGGATGCCTTTCGTCTGCTGGTGGAGCGCTACGGCCGCAGTGTGTTCCGGCTCGGATACCGGCTTACCGGCAACGAGCAGGACGCTGAAGACGTCGTACAAGAGACGTTTCTACGCGCCTTCCGGCAGTTGGACAAATACGATGGCCGTGCCAGTTTTCATACTTGGATTTATCGCATCGCATCGAACTACTCGCTCGATCTGCTGCGCGCCAGGCGGCGTACGGAGACGCCCGAGCCCGAGAGCCTCGTTTCCACGGAGACTTCGGCCGACCGGCGCGTGCTGTCGGAGCAGATCGGCGACCGGTTGCGCCAGGCCATGGACGATCTTTCCAGCCAGGAACGCAGCGCCTTCGTCCTGCGGCACTACGAAGGGCTTTCGATCGAAGAAATCGGCGGGGTGCTGGGCATCGCCCAAAGCGCCACCAAAAACAGCATCTTTCGTGCCGTGCAGAAGCTGCGCCGGTACCTTGAACCTTTTTCCGGAGGGGCGCGATGATACCGCATGAGCACCTGACGCCCGATGAAATGGTGCTGCATTATTACAGCGAAGGCTGCCGTGAGCCGGAGGAGCGGCTGGCCGAATGTCCGCAGTGCCGCGCCGAATACCGCGCGCTGCAGCGCGTGTTGAACGCCGCCGACGGCTATGCGCCGCCGGAGCGCGATTGCGGATTCGAAGCGCGCCTGTGGGAGCGTCTGCGCCGGGAACTGCCGGTGCGCCAGGCCGAGCCGCGCTGGCGTCTGCATTGGCGCGCGTTGTCCGTTGCCGCCGCGCTGGCCGTGGCCATCTTCTTCATCGGCCGCTGGTCGGCGCCAAACCGCCCGGATCCGGCCTTGGCCGGCAACGACGTGTTGATGGAAGCGGTGGGCGATCACATCGACCGGTCGCAGTTCCTGCTGCAGGAAGTGGCCAACGATCCGCGGACGGCCGCGCCGCGCGAGGAACTGGCGGACCTGTTAGGCGCCAACCGGCTGTACCGCCAGACGGCGGCGATGTCGGGCGAACCGGCGATGGCCGATCTGCTCGATGAACTGGAGCAATTGCTGGTCGAGATGCAGAATGTCGAACAAACCAATGGGGAAGTGCGTGAGATGGTGTTCAAGCTGCGCGTGGCGGCGGCGGAGTTGAGAAAAGCGAAATCGGGGAAGGAAGACAGGTTATGAAGAGATACGCCTTGGGATTGATGATGACCGTGGGGCCGCTGGCCGCGCAGGATTTCGATGTCTCGGTGGAACGCAAGATGGAGCTTTTGCGGGATGCCGCGCTCCTGCTGCAAGCGGTTCCGGTGCCGCCGAAACCGGGGGCCGCTCCGGCCCCTGCTGCCATGCCGGCTCCAGCCAAGGTCTTTATCTGGGACACCGATTCCGAGGGTACTTACCGCGCGGGCAAACGCGCGCTTGAAAAGAGGGATTGGGATTCGGCCGTGCGGCATTTCGACCGCATCCTCGAGCGCAAGGCCGCCCGTGCCGACGCGGCGCTGTATTGGAAGGCCTACGCATTGAGCCGCATGGGACGCAATCCGGAAGCGATTGCCGCGCTCGGCGATCTGGCCCGGCAGCACGCCGCCAGCCGCTGGCTGAACGACGCGCGCGCTCTCGAGATCGAGATCAAGCAGTCCTCCGGCCAGCCTGTTTCTCCCGACGCCGAGGCCGACGAGGACCTGAAGCTGCTGGCCCTGAACGGGCTGATGCGCAGCGATCCGGAACGCGGCGCACCGGCGCTCGAAAAGATTCTCGGCAGCGCCGCTTCTCCGCGTCTGAAAGAACGCGCCCTGTTCGTCATGGCGCATCACCGGTCGCCGCGGACCCGCGATCTGCTGCTCAAGTACGCCCGCGGCGGCACCAATCCCGATCTACAGGCGAGGGCCGTCGAATACCTGGGCCATCAGCCGGCTCCGGAAGTGATGCAGGCGCTAGAAGAGGTCTATTCCGGTTCGGGCGACGCCGCCATCAAGCGTGCGGTGTTGCGCGCCTGGGCCACCGGCCGCGCCAAAGACCGGCTGCTGGCCGCCGCCAGGTCCGAAAAGGCGCCCGAGCTCAAGCGCGACGCGATTCGCGGCCTGGGCGAATGCGACGCCGACGCCGAGTTGTGGCAGTTGCTGCAGGCCGAAACCGCGCCCGAAGCGCGGCTGGAAATCGTGCGCGCCCTGCAGACGCGGGACGAGTCGGCGGACCGGCTGGCGGAGCTGGCGGAAAAGGATCGCGATCCCAAGGTGCGGGCCGCCGCGATCGAGAACCTCAGCCGCATCAAGGGACCGAAAACGCTGGCCACGCTGATGGCGCTCTACCAAATGGAGAAAGAGCCGGAAGTCCGGCGGCGGATCCTCGGTGGAATCCGGCACCAGAACGACGCCAAGGCTCTGGTGGAAATTGCGCGCTCGGAAAAGGATCCGAAGCTGAAGCGGATGGCGGTGGAAGAGTTGTCGGAGATGAAGTCGAAGGAAGCCGCCGACTATCTGATGGAGTTAGTCAACAAATAGCTGTCCCCGGCCGGTTACATTGTTACCCGGCCGCGAGGCTGTGCATTTCCGGTTGCAGGGCGCCAATGGCCGATTCGAGCGAGATAAGTGCGTTTTCGATCGACTGCAGTTCGCCCGCCCGCCCGAGCATTTCGAGCGTCGCGGCGGCCTGATGGGCGGCGTTGGCGCCGAAGTTACCGACCGAGCCTTTCAGGCTATGCGCGGCGCGCTCGATGGCGTGTGCGTCCCGGCTTTCCACGGCTTCGCGGATGGCGTTCATCTGCGAGGGGCACTCCTCCAGAAACAACTGCGCCATCTCCTGCAGCAGCTCCGAGTCACCCCCGACCCGGTTCAACGCCACCGCCCGATCCAAAACCTCTAACTGGCTGGGCAAGTTCACCACACTCTCCCCCATTTATACCCCATCTCAACTACCGGGAACCGGTGGTCCCTAGAGATCCATATCGGTCTCACCGGCGACATACTATATAGTCACTTGAAAAAGAGAGTTTGCGCAGCCCCCACACGCGGGAGCCTCAGTTCGGAACACGCGGGTGTGCACCCACCGCACCGGTTGTCAATTGCGCGGCCGTTTGCCGGTGCGCCTGGCGAATATTTTCCGGAAATCCAGTCATTAGCTTCTCGATTCGGTCCCGAATCCGGGCTACAATTTCGGGATTCTCGGGCGCTATGTCATAGCCTTCCTCGGGGTCCGTACGCAGATCGTAAAGTTCCGGACGCGCCAATGGCAGGTTCTTGCGGCCTCCCGCCGGCGCGGGACTGTAGGCGGCGGAATTGTATCGCGCTACATGTAGCTTGTAATGGTCCAGGCGCGCGCATTGCAGATAAATATCGTCGAAATACAGCAATAATTCGCGTTCGAGCCGCGGTTGCCGCGCCGACAACAAGGGCCAAATGTCGATGCCGTCTAACGGCTGGCCGGGCAGCGTGGCGCCGCAGAGCTTCCCCACCGTAGGCAGTACGTCCATGGTCGAGGCCAGCCCGTGGCAGACCTTGCCGGCCGGAATCGGCCCTGGCATACGCGCCAGGAACGGTTCCCTTACACCTCCTTCGTAGGTGGTGCCTTTTCTTCCCCGTAAGCCACCGGGACTTCCCTGGAACCAGGGTCCGTTGTCGGAGGAGAACAGGACCAGCGTATTCCGGTCGAGCCCCAGTTTCTTCACGGCGCCAAGAATCTCACCCACGCTCCAATCGAGTTCCTCAATGACGTCCCCATACAACCCGTGCGGCGATTTCCCTTTGAACCGCGGTGAGGCCGCCAGTGGAATGTGCGGATAGGTGTGCGGCATATAAAGGAAGAACGGGTCGTCCTTGCTGCGTTCGAGGAAGCGCACCGCCTGATCGGTGTAGCGCGGCGTCAGAGTTTCCAGCGTCGCCGCGGCCTCGACGGTTTCCACCTTGCCCGGTACCGCGTGCAGCACCACCGGCGGAATCATGTCGTTGCTGTAAGGGATGCCGTAATATTCGTCGAAGCCCCGGGCGGGCGGCAGATAAGCGGGATGGTGGCCCAGGTGCCACTTCCCCACGCACATGCTCTTGTAGCCCTGCGGCTTCAGCATCTGGGCGATGGTGGTCTCGCCGTCCGGCAGCCCGGCCGTGTCGCGCGGGAACAGCACCTTGGGAACGCCCACGCGTGTCGGGTAGCGGCCGGTCAACAGCGCGGCCCTCGATGGCGAACAAACCGGGTTGGCGGAAAGGAAATTGGTGAAGCGCATCCCTTCGGCGGCCATGCGGTCGAGGTTCGGGGTGCGCAGCTTCGATCCATAGCATCCGAGGTCGCCGTAGCCGAGATCGTCGGCGTAGATCAGGATCACATTCGGTTTGCGGCCCTGGGCGGATAAGGCCGCCGCCCCGGCGGCAAGCAAGGCACGCCGGCTGACAGTGGAGGCAGTGGAAGCCATTCCCTCTGTTGTACACTAAAGATTCCAGGGGGGTGCGGCCTTCTCCAGTAGATGGCTACTAACTGAATTTCCGCCGTCCTCGCCGTTGCTCCGCGAAACATGCGGAAGGATTCTCGCGGCCTTTTTTCCCGACGATTGCAGACTCTGTGAACGCCCCTTACGAGGCTTCAGCCGCTTCCCCGTCTGCCAATCCTGCCTGACATCCGTACAGCCGCTTCAGGCCGACTATAGTTGCGCGGCCTGCCACACGCCCTTCGTCTCGCCCCACCCGTTGGACGAAGCCGGATTGTGCGCGCTGTGCCGCAACGGATTCCAGAGTTTCGACTCGGCCTACTCCTACGGTTTCTACGAAGGCAGACTGCAGAAGCTGATCCACCTGTTCAAATACCGTGGGATTTATCCGCTGGCCGAACCGCTTGCCGATCTGCTGATGATCGCGCTGCCGCGCCAGCGCGCCTTCGACGCCATTGTGCCGATGCCCATTCACTGGGGCAAACGATGGCGGCGGGGATTCAACCAGTCGCTGCTGCTTGCCCGTGAGCTCAGCCGCCGCACGGCCATTCCGGCCGTGGCCGCCGTCAGCCGTCCGCGGCGCGGCGTTCCGCAGGCGGGTTTGAGCGACCATGACCGCCGCGCCAACGTGCGCGGCGCCTTCTCTGTAGTGAAGCCGGCCGAAGTGCAGGGCCGGCATTTGCTGCTGATCGACGATGTGCTGACAACCGGCGCCACGGCTTCGGCCTGCGCCGCGGCTCTCAAGAAGGGCGGAGCGGCAAGCGTAACCGCGTTGACCGTGGCCCGTACCGATCGCAGATTCCAGGTGGGGGATATTCGTAGATGACGGGTCATGAACGATTGCACAAACCGGTGCTGGTGCTGAACGCCAGCTATGAGCCGATCAATGTGTGCGCGGCACGGCGCGCCGTGGTGCTGGTGTTGAAAGGTGTCGCCTCGGCCGAGGAGCATCATCCGGCACTGGTGCATTCGGCGCGCAGCCATCTGAAAGTCCCATCGGTGATCCGGCTGCTCGAATACCGGCGCATCCCGCACCAGAGCCGTGCCCTGTCCCGCAAGAATATCCTGCTGCGCGACCGCTACACCTGCCAATACTGCGGCAAAACGCTTCCGGCGGGCGAACTGACGCTCGACCATGTCATGCCGCGCTCGCGGGCGGGCGAGACGTCGTGGGAGAATCTGGTGGCCTGCTGCAATCCCTGCAACAACCGCAAAGGCAGCCGCACGCCGGAAGAAGCCGGCATGAAGCTGCACCGCGCGCCGCGGCCATTCACGCTGCATACTTCGCGCCACCTGATGCGCATGCTCGCCAAGGGCGACAAGCAGTGGCGTAAGTATCTGTTCTACTGACTCGCGGCCACGCCGGCGCGTGGAAACAGCATCACCAGCCTGTGCCCGTTGACGCCGGAGTTCAGCCACAGACAGGCGCCCATCGCGAAAATCGAGCGCGCGGCGGCGATGGTATCCGTCATACCGGGGGCGAATGGATCGGCCGTGACAGGACCGATTTCGAGCGCCACATACGCACCCGGGGCGGGAGGCAGCGCATGATCCTCGAAAACCTGCCGCATATAGGTACGAAACACCGGCGCATTGCCGCGCGCGGCGAACGAGGCGAAGGATTCGACCGCACGCGCGAGTTGCGCGCGGTCGGCCGAGATGTAGCACGGTTCCAGGTTGAGGTGTAGGAAAGCGTTGGCACCGGTGCGGCGCAACAGGTCGTTGAGCTCGATGAGTTCCGGGCGTGGCGGCGGCAGCGGGATCCCTTGCCCGCGCGCCTCGATTTCCGATCGCAGCAGCCACGATTGGAACGCCGTGGCGCGCGCGGTCTCCAATGTCGTGACGACGGCCAGGCGCCCGCCCGCCTTGACGCGCACGCGATCGCACATCCAGCCGACGCTTCCATCGGACATTTCGGCGCGGTAGTCCACCGCGGCGGGCTCCCCTGTTTCCACGGCCCGCCGAAAGGCCGCTTCCACGCGCGCCTTGTCTTCTTTCAGAATGGGCCGGCGGCGGTGCGCCGGGGACAAGGGATTCCCTTTCGCATCCGCCAGCCAAACACCTTCGGCCGGTTCCGGGGGCGGCGCCGATGGTGCGGCTTCAAAGACCAGCACGGCGCCCGGTGAGACCTCGTCCAGCCTGTCGGCGAACGGGGACGCGTGCACCCGGTATTCGGAATCTTCGATGCGCATGGCCGCCATCAATGTCCCACCCTTTGAGGCGCACGACGATGCCAACTCGCGCAGCGGCCCCGCCGCCAGATGGGCTTCGATGCCGCTGGGGAACCGGGCGCGGAAAGACCGGTTTACGGCCGTGACCTCATAGACCGCCGACACGACGGCGACGGGATAGGGCACGGCGGCCAGCAACTCCTGGTAGTAGCGCCGTTCGCCGTCTACCAGTTGAAGCAGGCGGGATACCTCCCGTGGACTCCACGGCTCGGGATTGATTCTTTCCACTTGCCTGGAGTGTGGCGAAAGCCAGGCGCCCGCGCCAAGGTAGAAGCGATGCAGTACCGGACGCCGCTGTCACGGTACGTGCGCTCCTGTCCGGCCCGCGGACAACCCGTCGTGTGCGCCGGACGTTGTGTCCAGCCTTCGGGCTCGGGCGAATCCCCGAGCGCATTCGTG
This sequence comes from uncultured Acidobacteriota bacterium, assembly GCA_902826685.1. GTDB lineage: Bacteria > Acidobacteriota > Terriglobia > Bryobacterales > Bryobacteraceae > CADEFT01. Next base: position 26,019 of record CADEFT010000049.1, on the reverse strand, counting down.
GTTTCAGACAGTTAGGCGCCCGCGAGTCCTGGGCACCAGACGTGCAAATAGGAACCCCGTATGAAGACGCCACTTCTCATCTGCCTGACCGCGGCCCTCCTCACCGGAGCCCCGGCCCAGGCGCAGAACCGAAAGGTCGCCCGCGACCTGAAGAAGAATGGGGCCAAGGTAGACGCGATCATTCAATTCGTCAACCCGGCGATCGAAGACGCGACCAATGCCGTCGGAAAGCTGGGAGGCAAGAAAAAAGCCGACCTCAAGCTGATCGGCGCTCATCTGTACGAACTGCCGGCCGCCGCCATCGACCTGGTGGACGCCAACCCCAACGTCCGCTACGTTTCCCCCAACCGGCCGGTGCGCAAGACCATGGACTACGCCCAGCCGTCCACCGGCGCCGCCATCGCCCACAGCTACGGCTACACGGGCGAAGGCGTCGGCGTGGCGGTCATCGACAGCGGCATCAACTTCTTCCATGGCGATTTGTGGGAAGGAATGTCGAGCCGTGTCGTTTACTCGGAAGCGTTCGGCCCCAAAGGCTCCTTCGACGAATTCGGTCACGGCACGCACGTGGCGGGGATCATCGGCGGCAACGGTGCCATCACCTCCGGCGAACAGACGACACGCGACTTCTACGGCATCGCGCCCAAGGTGAAACTGGTGAACCTGCGCGTGCTCGACTCCAAGGGCATGGGCACCGATAGCGACGTGATCGCCGCCATCGACCGCGCCATCCAACTGAAGACGCAGTACAACATCCGCGTCATCAACCTGTCGCTCGGCCGCCCGGTGCAGGAAAGCTACACCGAAGACCCGCTGTGCCAGGCGGTCGAAAAGGCCTGGAAGGCGGGCATCGTGGTGGTGGTGGCCGCCGGCAACGAGGGCCGTAACGACACGGCCGGTACCAACGGCTACGCCACGATCGCCTCCCCCGGCAACGACCCCTACGTAATCACGGTGGGCGCGATGAAGACCGTCGCCACGCCCGGCCGCGCCGACGATCGCGTGGCCAGCTACAGCTCCAAGGGTCCGACGCCGATCGATCAGATCGTCAAGCCGGACCTGGTGGCGCCCGGCAATCGCGTCATCTCCCTGGCTGCGGCCGGCTCCACTCTCTACAACACCTACAAAAGCAACCTGGTGGCGCGGTCTTACTTCATGCCGGGTATGACGGGCAACTCCATCTACTACTTCACGCTGAGCGGCACCAGCATGGCGACGCCGATGGTCAGCGGCGCGGCGGCCCTGCTCATTCAGAAAGACCCCACGCTGACTCCCGATCAGGTCAAGACGCGGCTGATGAAGACCGCCACCAAGGACTTTCCTTCCTACAGCACGGCCATCGATCCGGTCACCGGCCAGGTTTACACCAGCCAGTACGATATCTTCACCATCGGTTCCGGCTACCTCGATGTCTGGTCCGCGCTGAATAACACCGAGAAATCGAGCCGGACGGCCATCTCGCCCAAAGCCAGATACAACTACTCGAAGTCGAACGTGACCCTGCTGTGCGCCGAAAGCGCCGCCTGGGGCACGGGCGCGGTGTGGGGTACGGGTGCGGTGTGGGGCACCTGTGCGACCGGTGCGGTTTGGGGTGTGGGAGCTGTGTGGGGCACACGGACTTTCGTCAGCGGTACCGGTGCGGTCTGGGGCACGGGCGCGGTCTGGGGTGTCCAGACGTCCTCCGGCTTCGGAGCGGTCTGGGGCGTTGGTGCGGTGTGGGGAACCAGCGCCGCCTGGGGCACCAACGGCGATGGCGACGGAGTCTCGGCCTTCACCGGCATCGGCGTCGGGCCCGTCAGCGTCGAGATCCTGGGCGAAAACTAAAACCGTTCGATCGTGAAATGGCGTCTCACCGGGCCCGGCTTACCTGCCGGGCCCGCTTTGTTTTTTCCGGTCCTGCCCGGCCTCTGCTATTCTAGCGGTATTAACGCTAACCTTCTGTAATTCTATTCGTTCGAGGTACCCATGTCCGGCCATTCCAAATGGGCGACGATCAAGCACAAGAAAGCCGCCACAGACGCCAAGCGGGGCAAGATTTTCACGCGCCTCATCAAGGAAATCACCATCGCCGCGCGCAACGGCGGCGATCCCGACGGCAACCCGCGCCTGCGCACCGCCATTGTGGCCGCCAAGGCCGTTTCCATGCCCGCCGACAACATCAAGCGCGCCATCATGCGCGGCACCGGCGAACTCGAAGGCGGCCAGATCGACGAAATCATGTATGAAGGCTACGGGCCGGGCGGCGCGGCCGTCCTGGTGAACGTCGCCACCGACAACCGCAATCGCACCGTCTCCGAAGTCCGCCACATTTTTTCCAAACAGGGCGGCAACATGGGCCAGGAGGGCAGCGTCGCCTGGATGTTCGAGCGCAAAAGCCAGATTCTGATCGAAGCCGGCAAGATCGGCGAAGAAAAGCTGATGGACCTGGTGCTCGAATCGGGCGGCGACGACATCCGCAACGACGGCGAACAATGGGAAGTGCTCTCGGCTCCGGAAGCGCACGAACCAGTGCTGCAGGCGCTGGCCAAGGCGAACGTGACCACGGCGGCGGCGCAGATCGCCATGATTCCCAAGAATCTGGTAAAGCTTGAAGGCAAGAACGCGGCGGCGATGCTGCGGATGGCCGAGGCGCTCGAAGAGCACGACGACGTGCAGAGCGTGTATTCCAACTTCGATATCGACGAGAAAGAACTCGAAGCCCTGGCGAGCTAGATACCCATGCGGGTTCTTGGCGTGGATTGCGGAACCGAGCGTACCGGATACGGCGTCATCGACACCGATGGGCGCGCGCACAAACTGGTGGCGACCGGCGTCATCCGCACCAATCCGAAGGACCCGTTGAACCGGCGTTTGTGCGAAATCGGGGCCGGATTGCGGGCCGTGATCGCGGCGCATGTACCGGAACAGGCGGCGGTAGAAGCCATCTTTCACGCCGTGAACGTGAAATCGGCGCTGACGCTGGCCCACGCCCGCGGCGTGGCTCTACTCACCATCGCCGAAGCGGGGCTGCCGATGGGCGAGTATTCGCCGCTGGAAGTCAAAAGCAGCGTGGTGGGGTACGGCCGCGCCGAGAAGAAGCAGGTACAGTACATGGTGCAGTCGCTGTTGAAGCTGACGGACCGGATCGCTTCCGAAGACGCCTCCGATGCCGTGGCGGTGGCGATCTGCCATGCCAACCGCCAGGGAGCGATACGATGACGCCGCTATTGGCCGCGCTTATCATGACTTCGGCCGCCGCCGATCCGAAGGTGTTTTATTCCAAGTCGTTCCCCGGGTCCACGCCGGCCTACGTGCAGATCACGGTGGAAAAGTCCGGCCAGGTCGAATACCGCGAAGCCGCCGACGACGACATGCCATACAAATCGAAGCTCGACGAGGCCGAAGTCAAGGAGATCTTCGAGCTTTGCGAAAAGCTCGACTGGTTCCGTCGTCCGCTTGAGTCCGGCCTGAAGGTGGCCCGGATGGGCGAGAAGACCTACCGCATGGAGAACGTAGAGTCGACGGGTGAGCAGAAGTTCAACTACACCCTCGATGAATCGGGCAAGGCACTGCAGGACTGGTTTGAGCGCATTACCGAAAGCGCCGTACTGCGGGCGCAGCTTGAGCGCACGGCGAAGTTCGATAAGCTGGGCGTCAACAAGGCGCTGCTGCAACTGGAAGCCTCGTGGGATCGCAAGCGCCTGGTGGCGCCCGCGCAGTTTCTGCCCATGCTCGATCGCGTGTCGAATAACGACAGCTACCTCCATATGGCGCGCGAACGCGCCGCCGGACTCGCCGAGGCGTTCCGCAACGTCGCGGCCAAACCGAAGACCGAATGAAGCGCGTCTCGATCGTGGCGCTGTTGGCGGTGGCCCTGGTTCCGGCGCAGGATACCGAAGACGCCGAGCTTCGACAGGCGCTGGGCGAGGCGGGATCGAGCACGACCGAAGTAGTGCGCGCGCTCGAACGGCACCTGAAGAAATATCCCAAGCCGGCGCGGTTCGACGAGATCGAGCGCATGCTGGTCAAGTCCGCCATCGAATCCCGCGACGCCGCGCGCATCGTCAAATACGGCGAGCCATACCTGGCCCGGAATCCAAACGATCCGCTGGTGCTGGAGCGGGTGACGCGCGCGTTGACGGCGCACACGGCGAAGGAGCCGAATGAACGCGCCTTGAAATACGCGCGTTCGCTCGAAGCCGTCATGCGCGAGTTCCAGAAACGGCCGCCCGGGAACGGACGCGCCGATGCGCAGTTGATCGACGACCTGGACCGGGGCGTGGCGCGGGCGCTGCTCTACCAGTCGCAGGCGCAGGGGAACCTCGGCCGCCCGGACGAGGCGCTCGCGCTGGCGCGCCAGGCGTTTGAGACGATGCCGGCGGGCGAGACGGCGCGCGAAGTCGGCCGCAGCCTGGTCCGGCTCGGCAAGTTCGAAGAGGCGGTGGCGCCGCTGGCCGATGCCTTCATGTTCCCCGAGCCGCGCTATACCGATGCCGATCGGGCGGCAATCCGTCAACAGATCGGCGAGGTATACCGCAAGTCGCATCCTTCGGAAAAGGGGCTGGGCGACGAATTGCTGGCCGCCTACGATCGGGCGCGGGCCGCCGAGGCGCGCCGCAAACGGCAGCTCGAAGCCGCCGATCCGAACGCGGGCAAGAAGCCGATGCAGTATACGCTAACCGGCGTCGATGGATCGAAGCTCAATCTCGGCGGGCTCGAAGGCAAGGTGGTGGTGCTCGATTTCTGGGCCACCTGGTGCGGGCCGTGCCGCATTCAATATCCGATGTATGAGCGCGTGAAGGAAAGCTTCCAGGATCGCAAGGATGTGGTTTTCCTCGGCATCAATACCGATGAAGACCGCGCGCTGGTGAAGCCGTTTCTCGCCGAAAACAAGTGGAACAAGGCGGTTTATTTCGAGGATGGGCTGCAGGGGTTGCTCGATGTACGTTCCATTCCCACCACCATGATCTTCAACCGCAAGGGCGAACTGGCCGCGCGGATGAACGGCTTTCTGCCCGAGCGCTTCGTCGAGATGCTCACCGGCCGCATCCGCGATACCCTGTCGGAAGAGTGACTCCGTTTCATCGCATCGTCTGGATCGTGCTCGATAGCGTGGGCATCGGGGAGATGCCGGACGCGGCCGCCTATGGGGACGCGGGCTCCGATACGCTCGGCAATATCGCCCGCCAGCGCGCTCTGCATTTGCCCAATCTGTCGGCGCTCGGTCTCGCCAACATCAAACCCCTCACCGGCCTGGCACCCGCCGCCCGGCCTCAAGGAAGCTTCGGCAAATGCACTCTCGCCTCGCCGGGCAAGGATACGACCACCGGCCACTGGGAGATGGTGGGCATTCACCTCGATAGGCCCTTTCCGGTTTACCCCGACGGGTTTCCCGAAGACATCATGCGCGAATTCGAGTCGCGCATCGGCCGCGGCACGCTGGGCAACGTGGCGGCATCGGGCACCGCGATCATCGCGCAACTGGGCGAGGAGCACATGCGCACCGGCTCGCCCATCGTGTATACCTCCGCCGACAGCGTATTTCAGATCGCGGCGCACGAGGAAGTGATCCCTTTGTGGGAGCTGCACAGGATTTGCGAGATCGCGCGCGATCTTCTGCGCGGTCCGCGCGAGGTGGGCCGCGTGATCGCACGGCCGTTCGAAGGACAGCCCGGTGCATTCCAGCGCACCGCCAACCGCAAGGATTATGCCGTGCCGCCGCCCCCGGGCATGCTGCTCGACAAGCTGGATGACGCCGGTATCCCCGTCCATAGCGTCGGCAAGATCTTCGACGTCTTCCTTGGCCGCGGCATCCGCGAGTTCGAAAAAACCAAATCGAACGCCGACGGCATGCGCAAAACCCTGGAGGCGCTGAAGGAAACGCCGCGCGGGTTGATCTATGTGAACCTGGTCGATTTCGATCAGCTTTTCGGACATCGCAACGATGTGGAAGGGTACGCGAAGGCGCTCGAAGAGGCCGATCGGTGGGTGCCGGAATTGAGAGCCGCGCTCGCGCCCCGAGACCTGTTGATCCTCACCGCCGATCATGGCTGCGATCCCACCACGCCCTCCACCGATCACAGCCGCGAGTACGTGCCGCTGCTGGTGGCCGGGCCCGGTGTCCGGCGCGGCGTGCATCTCGGCACGCGCGGCACGCTGGCCGATATCGGCCAGACCGTGGCGCACAATTTTGGACTCTCTATCGCGAAGGGGGAGAGTTTCCTGCACGCGATCGCACTTTGACGCGCGTGTTGGTTTTGGCGTCCCGTATCTCCTGCTTCGAACCATCGGGCCATTCGATCGTCACCGGTCCCGCTTCCGCATTGCCAAGGCCGAACTGAGCGGCAAGCGCGCTGGCCGATGCGTAGCTTGAATCGGAGTGAATCCGCCGCCTCTGTCCGTTGACGCGCACCACGGCTCCGATGCCGAGTCCAGGCCCTTCGATCTCGACGGCGATCCAGTTGCGTTTCGGTGTATCGTTGCGCAGCAGCCGCGCCGGGCCGTTGTTGTTGGCGATGAGAATATCCACGTCGCCGTCGTTGTCGATGTCGCCGAAAGCGGCGCCGCGGGAGACTTCACGCAGCGCCAGTGCCGGGCCTGCCAGATCGCTGATATCGGCAAACTTTCCGCCCCGGCCCGGGTTGCGCAGCAGCAGGTTCTTTTCGAGAAACGGATAGGGCTGCCCGCGCTGCTCCTCGCGGATGGTCACCGCGCCGTTGGCCAGAAACGCATCGAGGAAGCCGTCGTTATCGTAGTCCAGCCATTCGGTGCCGAAGCCCGTATAAAGATAGGTAGCCGTGTGCATGCCGGTGCGCAGCGACACGTCGGCGTAGTTGCCTTTGCCGCCGTTCTCAAACAGCGAAGCGCCTTCGCGCATCAGATTCAGCACCAGCAGGTCGTCGTCGCCGTCGTTGTCGTAGTCGCCCGCCGCCACGCCCATGCCGGCTTTGGCCAACCCCTCCTCGCCATAGGCGACCCCCATGGCCAGCGCGCTTTCGATGAAGGTGCCGTTCTTCTGGTTGATCCAAAGATGATTGGCCGCCGTGTCATTGGCGACAAACAGGTCGGGCCAGCCATCTTCGTTGGCATCGAGGGCGGCTACGCCGAGCCCCGGTCCCAGCGCGCGGTCGAGACCGGCCGCGTTGGTCACTTCGACAAAGCGTCCCTTCTCGTTGTGGAACAGATGGGCGGGCACGGCGCGATAGGCCACCGGAGTGCAGTAGTCGATTTCGCCGGTGGGCGCGTAACATTTTTTATTTCCCGTGAGCGAGAAGTCGATGTAGTTGAGGATGACCAGGTCCTGCCAGCCGTCGCGGTCGTAGTCGAAGAACGCCGCGCTGGTGGACCAGCGGCCCGGCAGCGCGACCTGCGGCGATTGCGCCGTCACGTCGCGAAACGTGCCGTTGCCTTCGTTGCGATAGAGGACGTTCGACCCGAAATGGGTGATGAGCAGATCGATGCGGCCGTCGTTATCGAAGTCGCCGGTAGCGGCACCCATGCCGTATCCGGGCGGCCCGCCCAGCGTTACGGGTGTGAAGGCGAGCTTGCCGGAAGGGATTGATTCATTGCGGAAGAGCCGGTGGCCCGCGGCCGGCTTCTCGAGCGATCCACTTTGAATCAGCAGCGCGTCGAGGTCGCCGTCCTGGTCATAGTCGAGCAGCGCGCAGCCGGCGCCGATGATCTCCGGCATATAGTACTTGCCTTCGGCTCCGGAGATGTGGCGGAAGCCGAGGCCGGACTCTCCGGCGATATCGGTGAACCAGGGCTGGGCGGCCGGTTTGGGGGGCGTTCCGCAGGAGAGCAGGAGCGCGAGCAGGGCCACTACCGCTCGCCTCACTGGGCCCCCAGAGCCCGCAGGTCGCGGTCGATCGAACCCACCAACTCCGACATACCCGCCGCCGAAGCGCGTCCACGCGCGTCCCGCATCAGCGTCACGGCTTTCAACCGATCCCCCGCGCGTGCATGAACGGCGGCCAGCGCGTAAAGATACGTCGGTGTTTGCGGCTCCTCGGGTTCGAGCGATTTTTCCAGTTCCGCGATCGCTCCGGCGTAATTGCGCTGATTGGCGTAGAGGCGGCCCAAATGAAAATGCGCCACCGGATAACGCGGCTTCAACGCGACGGCCTTGCGGAACAACCCGGTGGCGCGGGCAAGCTGCCCTTCGCGCTCGTACAGCGCACCCAGATTGTTAGCCGCTTCCGCATGATTGGGGTCGAGCGCGAAGGCCCGCTCAAACGCCTTCTTCGCTTCCCCCAGCTTCTGTTGTCCGAAACAAAGCACGCCGTAATTGTAGTAGGCCTCGCCGCGGTCCGGCTCCAGTGCCACCGCCTTCCGGAAAGCTTCCTCGCCTTGCTCGAACTCGCCCTGACGGCCGTGGAGGGAGATGAGATTGATCCACGCCTGCGCCAGTCCGGGATCGGCTCGCAGGGCTTCGCGATGCGCCTCGGCCGCTTCCTTCAGGCGTCCTTCGCCTTCCAGGCGCCTCCCCCGGGCCAGCAGCGCCGTGGCACTGGCATTCCACTCGGATACGGCCGCCATCAAGGGATCGGACATGGGCGGCACGATGAGCTTGTCCTTTTCATACGCCGACAGGACTTTCGTGGCGCCCGCGGCATCCCCGGCGCGCCGCAGCCATCCGGCGAGGGCAAACTGCGCGGCCCCATAACGTGGGAACAACTCAAGCGCGCGGCGGAACGAACCCACGGCTTCGGCACCCGAAAGCGTCCGGCCAAGTCCATAGTGCGCGGTGGCATCGCGATCGTCGCGCGCGATCAACTGCCGGTACGTGCGCCCGCTCTCTTCGATCGCGCCGCTGAGCAGAAGCGACTCGGCGAGCTTGTGCCCGGCCGGCGGGTAATCGCTACGGATCGCGAGTGCCTGGCGAAACTTCGCCGCCGCCGCGGCGTGATCGCCATTGGCGGCCAGCGCCGCGCCCCAGTAGTAAAGCGCTTCGAACCGCCCCGGATCGAGCGCGCTCGCGCGGGCGAAACACTCCACCGCCGGACCGAACTGGGAATGCGCATGCAGCGCCATGCCCAATCGCTCCACCGCGGAAGCGTCCCGAGGCTGCGCCTTGGCGGCCGTGTGTGCCTTTTCCACCACCGCCCGCACCGCCGGTTGAAACCGGCTGAAGTCGATTTCCGGCAGCGCCGCGACGGGCGTCCGCGCGCACGCCGCCAGCAGAAAAACCGCGCTTGAGGCCAAGGGATATCGCATGCCGGTTCCTCTATCTTCGAACGCGCGGCGTCCCCGGCTCAATTGTGCCGATTCGATGCCACTTGTGTTACTATCCCCCTTTGGTAAACGCGCCTTCATTCTGGACCCAGTTTTTCCGGAGGCCTGAAAGTGAAAGTCTACGAGAGTGCTGATATCCGAAACATCGGTCTCATAGGCCACGGCCACTGCGGCAAGACCTCTCTTACCGCCGGCCTTTTATACTCCACCGGGGCGACCAACCGCCTCGGCCGTGTGGACGAAGGAACCACCGTCACCGACTACGATGACGAAGCCATCGCCCGCAAACTCACCATCGCTTCGGCGCTCGCCGTGGCGGAACACCGTAAAACCAAAATCAACGTCCTCGACACTCCGGGGTTCAACACCTTTATTAATGACACCAAGGGCGCCCTGGTGGCGGTGGACTCCGCCCTTGTCATGGTGGATGGGGTCGCGGGGGTCGAGGTGCAGACCGAAAAGGTATGGAGCTTCGCCGACGAATTCGAGATTCCGCGGGTGATCGTGATCAACAAGCTCGACCGCGAGCGCTCCAATTTCGAACGCGCCCTCGAATCGGTGCAGCGTGCCTTCGGCCGGTCGGCCGTACCGGTACAGATCCCCTGGGGCTCGGAAAAGACCTTTCAGGGCGTCATCGATCTGGTTCGGATGAAGGCCATCTCCTATACCTTCGATGGCGACGGCAAGGGTAAGGAAGCCGAGATTCCGGCGGATGTGAAAGACGCTGCCGACGTCGCCCACGAAGCCCTGGTGGAGATGGTGGCCGAGGGCAACGACACCCTGATGGAAGAGTTCTTCGAAACCGGCACTCTGCCGGTGGAACATATTGTGGACGGTCTGAAGGCGGCGGTCCGGCAGCGGCGCATTGTGCCCGTGCTCTGCTGTTCGGCGCTTCACAACATCGGTACCGATGCGATCTTGAACTTCGTCGTCGACTACCTGCCGGCGCCGTCCGAACGTCCGCCGGTGAAGGCCACCCAGGGCGGTCAGACCGTGGAGCGAACCATCCGCGACGGCGACTCGACCGTGGTGTTCGTCTTCAAAACCGTCGCCGACGCGTTCTCGGGCCGCGTGTCCTACTTTAAGGTGATGTCGGGCCTGCTTAAGAATGATGCGAACCTTCACAATGCGCGCAATAGCGGCGCCGAACGGTTCGCCCACCTGAGCGTCGCCAAAGGAAAGGCCCTCGACGCGGTGACCGAACTGCATGCGGGCGACATCGGCGCGGTGGCCAAGCTGAAGGATACGCTGACTTCCGACACGCTCTGCGACAAGGCCAGCAACATCACCTATCCGGCGGTGGCGATTCCCGAACCTTCGATCGCCTATTCGGTCAGCGCCAAAACGCGCCAGGATGAGGACCGCATGGGCCACGCCGTCCATCGGATTCTGGAAGAAGATCCGGCGCTGCGTTTCTACCGGGATCCACAGACTAAGGAGTTCCTGGTGGCCGGGTCGGGCCAGCAGCATGTCGAGATCGTCGTCAGCAAGCTCAAACGGCGGTACGGCGTGGACGTGACGTTGGCGGCGCCCAAGATTCCTTATCGCGAAACGATTCGCGGTTTCGCCGACGTCCAGGGCCGCCACAAAAAACAAACCGGCGGCCACGGCCAGTTCGGCGACTGCAAGATCAAAATGGAGCCGCTGCCGCGCGGCGAGAAGTTCGAATTCGCCAACGCCATCTTCGGCGGATCGGTTCCCAAGCAGTATATTCCGGCGATCGAAAAGGGAATCCTCGAGGCGGCGCAGAGAGGTTACTTGGCGGGGTACCCGGTGGTCGACTTCAAGGTTACGCTGTATGACGGTTCCTACCACGACGTCGATTCGAACGAAATGTCGTTCAAGATGGCTGGACGTAAGGCGTTCAAGGCGGCGATGGCGGTCGCCAAGCCGTCCCTGCTCGAACCGGTCATGAAGGTGGAAGTGCAGGCTCCTGTTGAGTTTGCGGGCGATCTGATGGGCGACATGAACGGGCGCCGGGGGCGCATCGCGGGTATGGATACCAAGGGCGGGACGCAGATCATTCGCGCCATGGTGCCGATGTCGGAAATGCTGAGTTATCAGAATGACCTGATCTCCATGACCCAGGGCAGGGCCTCGTTCCATATGGAGTTCGACCACTACGATTTCGTGCCGCAGCCGCAGGCCGAGAAGATCATCGCCGCCGCCAAGGCAGTTCATACCGGCGAGGAGGACGAAGACGAGTAATCCTCTATCCAGTCGTATCGTTTCGCCGTGTACCAGCGCCCGGCCATGCCCCTGACTTTCTCTACAGAGGCATCCGGGGAAGGCCGATGAAAGGGTGGTCTGGGGGTTGACTGAGGCTTCCGGACGGGTGTACAGTCGAAAGACTAAACTCGGTATGTAAATATAAGACCCGCTAATATCAGTCCACGGGAGCAAGAAAGAACTGATGAGTTTTCAGACAAAGCGCCAGGCCACCATCCTGCTGGGAATTGCCGCCCTCACCGCCTGCACACGGCAGGTAGGAACCGAAGGGTTCCGGACGCAGTTCCTGCCGGTGGCACCGAAGCCGGTCGTCTACGACATTGCCAAAAGCATGGAAGCGGTGGCCGAACCCAAGCTCAGCCCCCGGGTTCCCTTGAAAGAGGTGCCCAACTTCCTGGCCGCGGCGCCGAAGCCGGCCGCCCGGTTGACGATGGAAAGCCGGGTGAGACTGGCGGACGTACGGTTCCAGGAAGGACGCCGCCTGTACCAGTCGGGCGATTTCGGCTCGGCCCGTACGGAGTTTGACGCGGCCATCGACATTTTGCTGACGGTTCCGGACAGCACGCCGGACCGTGCCCTGGTTGCCAAGAAACTCGAGGATCTGGCCGACCGCATCCACCGCATGGACATCGAAGGTCTGGGAGCGGGAGATACGCAGCAGAGCGCGGTATACGAGCGCTCGCCACTTCAGGAAATCCTGGAGATGACGTTCCCCATCAACCCCGAGATCAAGACCAAGGTTCACGATCAGATTCAGGTGACCACGTCGCAGATTCCGCTCGATGAGAACGACGCGGTGCTGCGCTACATCAATTATTTCTCCACGGCTGGCAAGGGCACCATCATAGAGGGGCTGCGCCGGTCGGGCCGCTACCGCCCGATGATCCAGAAGATTCTGGCGGAAGAGGGCGTGCCGCAGGAGCTGATCTTCCTGGCGCAGGCGGAATCGGGTTTCCAGGCGCGGGCGGTATCCTACAAAGCTGCCGCCGGGATGTGGCAGTTTATTCAGCCGCGAGGCGTTCAATACGGCTTGAAGCGCACGGCTTTCTACGACGAACGGCTGGATCCGGAAAAGGCGACCCGCGCCGGTGCCCGCCACTTGAAAGACCTTTACAAGATGTTCGGCGATTGGTATCTGGCCATGGCGGCTTACAACTGCGGCCCGGGCTGCGTTTCGCGCGCCGTCGAACGGACCGGACATGCCGATTTCTGGCAGTTGCGCAGCCGGAATGTGCTGCCGCAGGAAACGGCCAACTACGTTCCGCTGATCGTCGCCATGACGATTGTCGCCAAGAATCTGAAGGAATACGGCATCGACGAAGTGACCATGGAGCCGGCGCTTGAATTCGAGCGCGTCCTGATGACCGCCAACACCAGCATGCAACTGGCGGCCGATCTTTCCGATATCTCCGCCGCCCGGATGCGCGAAATGAATCCGTCCCTGCTGACGGCGATCGTCCCGGCCGGTTTCGAGTTGAAGGTTCCGGTGGAAGCGAAGGATTCGCTCAGCGCCGCCCTGTTGATGATTCCGCCGGAAAAGCGCTGTGCATGGCGTACGCACCGCGTTTCCGAAGGCGAAACGCCGGCCACCATCGCGCGCCGCTACGGCATTCAGCCCGCGCAGGTAGCGCCGCTCAAACGTGGCGTAGGCGAGGATTTGAAAGCCGGCGATCTCGTCATCATCCAGGCCGCGGCCTGGGTGCCGCCGCCTCCGGCTCGCGTCGTTACGCCGCAGCGCAAGTACACTTCAAGCGCGCGTCTGCCCGGTCAGGCGAAGGCGCGCGTCAAGGCTAGCCTGTTCACCAAGGGGCACACTTTGGCTGCGTCGTCGTCGCAACGGAAGGCTGCTGCCGTGCGGCGTGGCGGCTATGCCTCGCGTGCGGGCCGTTCCCGCAGCGCCAGCGCCCGGTAGGCGTTCCTCTCGGCCCCCGGTCCTCTTACCAAAAACTTCGAGCGTGTTGTACGCGATGCGACGACACTCGCGACATGTGCCTTCTGTCCGGTGAGCGCAATCGCCTCCCGTCCGGCCTGTGCCAATGCGCGACATCAGCGGGCCGTGGCAGCGGGCCACGGTGATAGAGCTATGGTCCGGACGCATCCGCGACATCAACGATGCGTCAGGCGGGGAAAATCGTTGCCCGTATCGGGGACGCGCCCCGCTTCGGTCTACCCGGCCAGGATCACCGGAACCCGGTCTCTTCTTTAAAAGCTTCGAGCGTGTTGTAGGCGATGGGGCAATACGTCGCCCGGTCCGGCATGTGCCACATGCGCGACATCAGCGATCCCGGTCCTCGCGCCAGATGGGGAAAATCGTTGCACGTGTCTGGACGCGCCTCATACACTCCGCACAAGTTACCTTCGAGAAACACGCATCCCTTTTCGGTGCGCTTCAGCACCCGCCCTTCTTCCTTGGAGACTTCGGTGTACCCGGCGAGAAACTCACGGCGTGAGGCGCCGATGAATTTGGCCAGCACATCGATTTCCCGATCCTTCAGCGTGGCGGTGGCGACGCGGCAACAATTGGCGCAGACCTTGCAGTCGATCCGATCCTCCACATCGGTGGCGATCTTGCGCAAGCGCCGCTCCACCGCACCGTGGGTCTTCATGTAGACGCGCAGGCGCTTGTTCTCGTCGAGTTTCTTCTCGCCGAGCCGCTGGATCTGGACAAGATCCGTGATGGGCGCGTTCATCGGCCGTTCCAACACGCCGGACGTTTGTCGAGGAAGGCGGCAATCCCTTCGCGCGCATCTGGGGCCATTGAATTCATGGTCATCACTTCCTTGGCGTAGGCGTAGGCCTTGGGCTGATCGAGATCGATTTGAGTGTAGAACGCCTGCTTGCCGAGACCCACGGTGAAACTGCTGGCGGAGGCAATCTGCGCCGCCACATCGCGCACGGCTTGGGCGAGCCCGGCGGCGGGGACGGCGCGATTGACCAGTCCCCATTCGGCGGCGGTCGCCGCATCGATCGGCTTCCCTGTGAGGAGCATTTCCATGGCCCGTTTCCGGCCGATGGCGCGGGTGAGCGCCACCATCGGCGTCGTGCAGAACAACCCGATCTTCACGCCGGGCGTGGCGAACGACGCGGTATCGGCGGCGATGGCGAGATCGCAGGCGGCCACCAGTTGGCAGCCCGCCGCCGTGGCGACGCCCTGCACCTCCGCAATCACCGGCTGCGGGATGGATTGCAGGCGCGCCATCAGATCGGTGCAGACCTCGAATAACTGGCGGTAGTCCTGCACCGCGCCCGCTCGCATTTCACTCAGGTCATGGCCGGCGCAAAAGGCTGGACCGGCGGCGCGAAGGATGATGGCGTGTACGGTCGAGTCCTGCCCGGTCTTTTCGAGCCATCCGGTCAATTCGAGCATCAGGCCGAGCGATAACGCGTTGCGCCGCTCCGGCCGGTTCAAAGTCACCACGGCGATCGTCTCTTCGCGCGATTCGAGCAGAAATCGGTAAGCCATCAGTTCACCCGCTTCTTGTGGCGCTTGCCTGCGACGGTCTTCAGCAGGCGGCCGAATTCGACGTGCTCCGGGCAGTTGAAGTGGACTAGCCGTTCGCGGCGGAAGGCGGCCCAATCGGCGGCAGCAGCGCCTAGCGCCTCTTCGCGCGATTCGAGCAGAAATCGGTAAGCCATCAGTTCACCCGCTTCTTGTGGCGCTTGCCTGCGACGGTCTTCAGCAGGCGGCCGAATTCGACGTGCTCCGGGCAGTTGAAGTGGACTAGCCGTTCGCGGCAGAAGGCGGCCCAAGCGGCGGCAGCCGCGCCTAGCGTTCCTTCGTGCGATTCGAGCAGAAACCGGTAGGCCATCAGTTCACCCGCTTCTTGTGGCGCTTGCCTGCGACGGTTTTGAGCAGGCGGCTGAATTCGACGTGCGCCGGGCAGTTGAAGTGGACTAGCCGTTCGCGGCAGAAGGCGGCCCAAGCGGCGGCAGCCGCGCCTAGCGTTCCTTCGTGTCGGTACGTCATCAGTTCACCCGCTTCTCGCGGCCCTTCCAATCGCGCTCGCGCAACTCGTTCTTACGGATCTTACCGGTGGCGGTCTTGGGCAGGGGGCCGAATTCGACGTGTTTCGGACATTTGAAGTGGGCCAGCCGCTCGCGGCAGAAGGCAACCAGGTCGTCGGCCGTCACGCCATCGCCGGTCTTGAGCTCCACGTAAGCCTTGGGCACTTCACCCCAATGATCGTCGGGCACGGCCACCACGGCGGCTTCGAGCACCGCGGGATGGTCGTAGATCGTCTTTTCCACCTCGACCGACGAAATGTTCTCGCCGCCTGAAATGATGATGTCCTTTTTGCGGTCGCGGATTTCCAGATACCCGTTGGGATGCATCACCGCATAATCGCCGGAATGGAACCAGCCGCCGCGAAAGGCTTCGGTAGTCGCTTCCGGATTCCTGTAATAGCCGATCATCACGTTGTTGCCGCGCATCACCACTTCGCCCATGGTCTCGCCGTCGGCGGGCACGTCGATCATGTGCTCATCCACCAGTCTGACATCGGTGCCGGCGATGACGTAAGGCACGCCCTGCCGCGCTTTGACGCGGGAGCGCTCCTGCGGCGGCAGATCGTTCCATTCGGCCCGCCAGGCGCAGAGGGTCATCGGACCGTAGGTTTCGGTCAGCCCATAGCAATGAAACATCTCGGCGCCCATTTCTTCGGCCGAGCGGAGAACGGCGGGCGATGGCGGCGCGCCGGCGGTCACGATGCGTAATCCGTTCTGGAACCGGATGCCGTGCGAAGACGCATGATGGGCCAGTCCGCCCACCACCACGGGCGCGCCGCACAGGTGCGTGACGCCTGAGTCGCGGATCGCATCGACGATCGGCCCCGGATGCGGCTGCCGCAGGCACACATGGCGCGCGCCCGCGGCGGTGACGGCCCAGGGAAAGCACCATCCGTTGCAATGAAACAAGGGCAGCGTCCAAAGATAGACGCTCGATTCGTTCAGCCCATATTCGAGCATCTCGCCGAGCGCATTCAACGCCGCGCCGCGGTGCGAGAACATCACCCCTTTCGGAAAGCCGGTGGTGCCGCTGGTGTAGTTGATCGCCAGAAGGCCGTCTTCATCCGGCTCCGGCACCTCGCCGAGAGGCAGAGTGCCTTCGGCCAGCAGCGATTCGTAATCGGTGACGAAGTGGCGCACATGCGCCAGCTCCCCGTGCACCGGTTCGAGGATGGCGGCCAGTTGCGGATCGACCAGCAGGAACCGGGCCTCGCAATGATTCAGGATCCAGGCAAGCTCGGCTCCCTGCAGGCGCGTATTCAACATGACCAGCACCGCGCCGATGAGCGGCACGGCGAAATGGGGTTCGAGAGCCATGACCGTATTGGGCGACAGCACCGCCACCCGGTCGCCCGGGCCGATGCCGCGGGCCCGCAACGCCGCCGCCAGCCGGTGTACACGCTGCTGAAACTCACCATAGGTAAACAGGCGGTCGCCATCGGCCACGGCGACCTTATCGCGATAGACAAAAGCGCTTCGGGCCAGGAAGCTCAGGGGTGTCAGGGGGCTCTTCATGGATCCGTGGTTCATTTTACCCGGTTGGCAAATACAACTTTTCACAAGTTTTTTGTAAACAAATTCGAGGTATCTCTCGTCTAAACATTCGTTCATGCACGTCTCAACGCTGATCGCCTGCCTGTTGGTCCTGGCCGCCGGGTGTGGCCGGAACGCCACAGTGGCGGCGGATTCTCCACGATTGGCGCCGCCGCCGGAGGCTACCACCCAGGCCGTTCGGGGGGTGAGGGCTACCGGATTGCTGCGCGCGGTGCGCGTCTTTTCCATCCAGGTACCGCAGATCACAGGGCAGGGAGGCCGCATCACCCTCACCGCCATCAGCCCGAACGGGTCCATCGTGCAGAAGGACGAAGTGATTGCCGAGTTCGACAATACCAAGCAATTGGACGACGCACTCGAAGCCGAGGCGAAGATGGACGATCTCTCGCATCAGATCAAGCAGAAGGCGGCGCAGAATCGCAACGACGCCGAGCAGCGGCTGGCGGCCGTGCAGGAAGCCGAAGCCGAGCTGGGTAAGGCGCTCATTCAACTTAAGAAAGGCCCGGTGCTGGCCGAAATCGAACGGATGAAGAATGAGGCCAAGGCGGAAGGGGCGCGGCGCCGCGTGGAGAGCCTGAAGAAGTCCCACCAGGCGCGGCTGCAGGCCGAGGCGGCCGCGCTGCGCATTCTCGAGTTACAGCGCGACCGGCACCAGGTGGCTCTCAAGCGGGCCAAGAGCAATGCCGACCGGCTGATCGTGAAGGCGCCGCTTTCGGGGATGATCGCGCTCGACAATATCTGGAAGGGTGGCACGACCGGCCATGCGCAGGCGGGCGACCAGCTTTGGAACGGCCAGCCGCTGCTCAAGATTTTCGATCCGTCGCAAATGGAACTCCACGCGCAGGTGGGGGAACCCGACGGCGCGGCGCTGCGCGCGGGCTTGAAGGCGGAGGTGCGGTTGGATGCGTATGCCGACACCGCGTTTCCCGCCGAACTGGTCTCGGCGAGTCCGGTGGCGACGGCGGCCATCGGCAGTCCGATCAAGAACTTCAATGCGCGGTTCCGCCTCCTGGCGGCCGACCCGCGGCTGTTGCCCGATCTTTCGGCGGTGGTGGTGATGGCGCCATGATCAAACGAATGGGTGTGTCTCTTGTCGTTCTGGCGCTGGCCGCCGGTGCCGGTGTCGGAGCGTATCGCCAGTGGGCGTCGGCCGCGGCGGTGCAGGGGCCGACGTCGCAGGTACGCAAGGGTGAATTTCCGGTGGTGATCCGCTGCCGGGGCGAACTCCGCGCCAGGCGCACGCTGCAGATTCCGGCGCCGGTCAATGTGCCCGAGTTGCGCATTGTATGGCTTGCGCCTTCAGGCAGCATGGTCAAGGAAAAAGATCCCATCATCCGCTTCGATCCTTCAAGCCTCAAGCAGCAGTTGCGGGAAAAGGAAGCCGCCTTGAAGCAGGCCGAAGCCGCGCTGGCGCAAGCCAAGGCCGAAGCCGGCATTACCGCCGATCAGGATCAGCGCGATCTCAAGGAATCGCACTACCAGGTGGAACGCGCCGGCCTCGAGGTTTCGAAACAGGAAATCGTCAGCAAGCTGCAGGGAGAAGAAAGCCGCATCGACCTGCAGGTGGCGGAAAAGAAAATGTCGGTGCAATCGGCCAAGACGGGATTGGATGAAGCCTCCAACGCGGCCAAGGTCGCCGGGCTCGACCGGCAGCGGCAAAAGGCGCAGGACGAGGTGGATCTCACCAAGCAGCGCCTGGAAAAGATGGAGCTGCGCGCGCCCATCACCGGCATGATCGTCTATCTTTCGAATTTCGCCCAAGGCTGGATGAACGCCAAGCCGTTCAAGGTAGGCGATCAGGTGTGGCCTGGCGCGGTGATCGCGCAGTTGCCCGATCTGGCCACCATCGAGATGGAAGCGAAGGTGGAGGAGATCGACCGGGGCCGCATGGTGAACGGGCAAAGCGCGCGGGTCAGGCTCGACGCGCTGCCGGAGAAGGTGTTCGACGGCAAGCTGATTCAGCTTTCCCCGCTCACCGAAATGGGATGGGAGTGGCCGCCCACGCGCAGCTTCCGCGGTTGGGCGGCGATCACCACCAAGGACGACCGCCTGCGGCCCGGCATGAACGGGCGCCTGGACGTCGTGGTGAATCGTCTGCCCGACGCGCTAAGCGTGCCCGCCAAGGCCGTCTTCACGCGCAACGGGAAGCCGGTGGTTTACGTGCTTCGCGACGGCGTCGCCACGCCGAATGAAGTGGAAATTCTCGCGCGCAACCCGGATGAAGTGGCGGTAAAAGGCGTGGCCGAAAAAGCCGACGTGATGCTGGTGGAGCCGGTGCTGAAAAAGAAAGGCACATCATGAAGCGCGTCTTCGGCGCCTTGCTGTTTCTCGCCGCCCTCGGCGCCGTTGGAAGCCTGGGCTGGAAAGCCTCGCGCACCGTCACCGCCAGCGCCAACGCTCCCATGCTGCCGACGACCAAGGTCGCGCGCGGCGAGGTGGCGTTCTCGGTGTGGGCCAAGGGAGAGCTGCAGGGCGGCAACACCGAGATGTTAACCGTCCCCATGACCGGCGGCCAGCCGGTGGCCATCACCTACCTGATGCAGCCCGGGGAAGCGGTCAAGCCAGGCGAGGTCGTCGCCAGGCTCGACGTGACCGAGCAGGAGTTCCGGCTGCAGGAGGCGCAGGCCGATCTATCCGAAGCCGAGCAGCAGGTGATTCAGGCGAAAGCCGAAGCCGAGGCCAAGGAAGAAGAGGCGCGCTACCAGTTGATGAAGGCGCAGAGCGATCTCAAGATCGCCGAACTCGAAACGCGGCGCAACGACCTGCTGCCGCGCATCGTCGCGCGCCAGAATCAACTCGCCGTCGAGGCCGGCCGCGACAAGCTGACGCAGCTCAATCGCGAACTCGCCAACCGGCTTGAAACCGCGCGCTCGGGCATCGCCATTCACGAAGCCGCGGTGCAGAAGGCGCGCGTCAAAGCTGAGACGGCCCAGCGTAACATCGACTCGATGACGCTCAAGGCCAAGTCGAGCGGCTATGTCGCGCTGCAATCGAACGACGAGGGGATGGTGCGTTGGGGCATGTATCTGCCGCCGTATCAGGTAGGCGATATCGCGCGGCCGGGCAAAGCCGTGGCTCAGATTCCCGACCTTCGTTCGTGGGAGGCGACGGCGCGTATCGGAGAGCTCGACCGCGGCCACCTCAAGGAAGGGCAGACCGCCGAGATCCACATCATCGCCCTGCCTGGGCGCGTTTTCCAGGGCAAGGTGAAGACGCTTGGCGGCACCACCGGACCGCCGTGGGATCGCCACTTCGATTGCCGCGTCGCGGTGACGGTTCCCGCCTCCGAACTGCGTCCCGGCATGAGCACACAGGTGCGGATCGCCACCGGATCGCTCAAGGACGTGTTGTGGATTCCGGCGCAGGCGCTGTTCGATAGCGACGGCCGCAAATATGTCTTCGTGCGCGAGGGCGCCGGATTCAGGCCGCGCGACGTGCAACTGGTGCAGCGCAGCGAAAGCCAGGTGGTGGTCACCGGCGTTTCCGAAGGCCAGGAAGTGGCGCTTACCAATCCCGATCAGGCCGGCTCCAAGGATACGCAGAAAGGTGGAGCGCTGCAGGCGCTCCCCAAGAGCTAACCCCACGAATGATCGCCGAACTCGGCATGGCCGTTCAAAACCTGCGCGCGCAAAAGATGCGCACGCTGCTGACGGTGCTTGGCATCGTGTTCGGAGTGGGCTCGGTGATCGGCATGCTCGCCATTGGTGCCGGAGCCCGCGAGGAATCGCTGCGGTTCATCGAGCAACTGGGTGTCCGCAACGTGCTGGTGGACGCCAAATCCATTTCAAGCGAAGAGGAGATGCAGCAGCGGCGGCGCGCGTCGCCCGGCTTGACCGAGCGCGACATCCGGATTCTGGAATCGAACATCGCCGAGCTCGAAACGCTTTCCCCGCGCAAGACGCTGCATCCGGCGCGCGTGCTGCCCAAGCCGGTGAAGGATCTGCCCAATCTGATGGGCGTACGGCCGAGCTTCGCGCTGATCCATAACCTGCAGCTTTCCGAGGGCCGCTTCTTTCTGGAGCAGGAACAGAAATCGGCGGCGGCGGTGTGCGTGCTTGGCGAATCGGCGAAGGTGAACCTGCTTGGCTATGAGCGCGCGGTGGGCAAGTTCGTCAAGGTCAACGACGCGTGGCTGGAGGTGGTTGGGGTGCTGCGCGAATCCATCCCGGGAACCGGACGCTTCACCGGCGACCGTTCAGGCGGCGCCAAACAGGACGACACCAACAACATCATCTACGTGCCGCTCGGCACCTTCCAGTACCGGTTCTGGGACATGAGCAGCTATCTGAAGGATGAACTGGAAGGCGTCGATATCCGCCTGAAACCGGGCGCCGACAGCGTGGAGACGGCCAAGGTCGTCACGGCGATTCTGAACTCGACCCACAACAACACGCAGGATTTTTCGGTCACCATCCCGGCGGCGCTGCTCGCGCAGCAGCAGCGGACGCAGACCATCTTCACCTACGTCATGGTGGCCATTGCCGCCATCTCGCTGCTGGTGGGCGGCATCGGCATCATGAACATCGTGCTGGCCACGGTGCTCGAACGGACCAAGGAGATCGGGATCCGCCGCGCCACCGGAGCGCGCCGCAAAGACATCATGCGCCAGTTCCTGACCGAAAGCGTGATGATCTCGGCGGGCGGTGGATTGCTGGGGGTCGCCTTCGGGTTTTTTCTCGCCTGGCTGATCGCGACCACCGCGGAATGGAAAACCATCGTGACGCCGGCATCGGTGATAATCGCCTTTACCGTATCGGTGCTGGTGGGCGTGGCGTTCGGAATTTATCCCGCCATGAAGGCGGCCTCCATCAATCCGATTGAGGCGCTGCGCTACGAATGAGATCCCAGGTGGCGTCGATATCGGCCTGGGTGGTGTGGATATTGCCAATCGACCAGCGGATGACGAAGCGCCCGTCGAGCACGTTGTGCGACAGAAACGCCTGGCCGGTCGCGTGTACCGTGTCGAGCAGGGCGCGCGTCCGTTCGTCCGGCCCTCGCAGGCGGAAACAGATGAGACCCATCGGAGCGGGCGCGCAGACCTCGAACCGGGTGTCGGCTTCGATGCGGCTCAGCAGGTCCGCGGTCAGCTTCAAGTGCGCGCGGATACGCCCCTCGATTCCCTCGCGGCCGAAGTAGCGCATCACGAACCAGAGCTTCAGCGCGCGGAAGCGGCGCCCCAGCGCGACGCCGTAGTCCATATAGTTGACGGCATCGGGTTCGCTGGTGCGCAGATATTCGGGAACCAGCGAGAGAGCGTCGCGCAGCACTTCGGGATGGCGTGTGTAGAAGGCGCTGAGGTCGACCGGGGTGAACAGCCATTTGTGCGGGTTGGTGACGAAGGAGTCGGCCCTGGCGGCTCCTTCCAGGTAGTGTGCGCACTCGGGCAGAATGGCGAGCGGACCTCCGTAGGCGGCATCGACGTGGAGCCACAGCCCCTCGCGCTCACAAACGCTGGCGATTTCCGGCACCGGGTCGATTGCGGTGGTCGCCGTGGTGCCGATCGCCGCCACCGCGCAGAACGGACGCAGTCCGGCGGCCTTGTCGGCGGCGATGGTGCGCGCCAGTTCGCCCGCGTCCATGCGGTACCGGTTGTCTACCGCGATCAGCCGCACGTAATCTTTTCCTATGCCCAGTGCCAGTGCGCCCTTCTCGACCGACGAATGTGCGTGCGCCGACGTATAGATCACCAGGCCCGGCCTGGCGCCGCGAGTCCGCGTTTCCGGATCGGCCCGGTGCCGGGCGGCGAGGATCGCATGCATGGTGCTGATTGAAGCGGTGTCGTGCATCATGCCGAAAAAAGTATCCGGCAGGCCGAGCCATTGCCGCAGCCAGGACAGCGTGACCTGCTCGAGCTCGGTGACGGCGGGAGAGGCGCGCCACAGCATACCGTTCATGTTGAGGGCGGCTATGAGGTATTCGGCGAGGATGCCGGGTCCGGAGGATGAGACGGCGAAGAAGGAAAAGAACCGGGGATGATTCCACAGGGTGGAGGCGGGCAGGATGAGGGATTGGAAGTCGCGCCAGATCGCGTCCATCGGCTCGCCGCTGAGTGGTGCTTCGGGGGGAATGGCCGCGGTCAGGCTGCCGGGCTTGACGTTGGGCAGGACGGGGAAGCGGCCTGGGGCGGCGAGGTAATCGGCGATCCACGCGGTGATCTCATCGGCGGCGCGCCGGAAGTCCTCCGGCGGCATATCGGCGGGCATGAACCACTATAGGCAAAAGCCGGCCGGCCCCGCGAGCGAGGCTGGCCGGCTTTGCTGAGTCTTAACGGCGGCGCAACAGGGCGAGAGCGGCGAGACCGGCGCCCATGAGGGCATAGGTGCCGGGTTCGGGAACCACGCAGTTGGAACCGGCGCATTCGAGGTTGATGTCGTCGATGATCAGGCCGACGTTGTCGCCGTCGCTGCCGCCATCGAACTCGATGCGAACGTTGCTGAAGTTGCCGATATTGGTCAGATTGGCCGTGCGGAACTGGGCCGTGACGTTGAAGGCGAGCGTGTCGCTGCCGCTGGCGAAGACGGTGCTGGTGACCGTATCGAAGATGCGCCAGGTGAGCGTGTTGCTGTTGTCGAGGCCCGTGCCGCCGTAGTTGCGGTTGCTGCCCGACACATAGAAGGTAAAGGTGTAGGCATGACCGGCATACAGCGAGAGCGGCCCGGCGGAGGTGCGGTCATTCATGCGGTTGCTGCGAATGAGGCCCGCCACGCCGATGCTGCCGTTGATGTCGAGACAGTTGTTGCCGGAAGGCGCGGTGCAATCGGTGTTGAGACCGCTGTTGCTGACCACGTCCACGGCACCGCTGACGATCGTCCACTGGGTGGGGCTCACGTTGAGGCCGACCGCGTTTGGCGGGTCGGTGAAACTTTCCTGAAAGATCGTGACCGCGCTGCCCACGCTGCTAAACAGCAGTGTGGCCGCCGTGATCGAGAGCCCAAGACGGATGCTTCTCATCATTTGATTCGTTTCCTCCAATAAGCCGAACGTTCGAACAAGGGCGGACACTAGGGGTATCCGCCTGAAAACTTTGATCCGATCCGGGATACTTCCCGCCGGAAGTACTTCCAATTCCCGGCCGGACTTCGTTCCGTTGACAAGAACTGTAGGTGTTGACTTGCGCTGAGCCGCGAGAACCCTGGCAATAACAGCTCCAACTTACCAAGGACTACCTAGTCATGCAATACCCGACTTGTCACTTTCCTCGAGGATCCATTGCATCTTTGGCGGGGATCCGGAACGGGGCCCATTCACCTCAAAGGCGGGGAAAGAACCAGGGTATTGTCCAGTACGTCCCCCGCGCGGAAAGTCCGCCAACCAGCCGGTAAATGACGGGTCCACGGGCCGTCCCCTGTTACTGGCCGACAGTAAGTGACGGAAGATGACTAACCGCGCCGTCCACGCAAGGCTAGTACCCCTAGGCCCGCGGCCAGCAAAAGCGCCGAACCCGGTTCGGGGATATCCGCATTCTGAATGTCCGGTACATCCGTCTGACCGGCGATCTCTTCGAGAACCAGGGCGTCGAGCAGAATGCCGACATTGTCGCCGTAAACGCTTCCCGCGTTGTCCGGGCCGCGCATGTCGAACCAGATGCGCCCGGTCGAACCGTCGCCCGCCAGGCTCATCGTGTACGTTTGCCAGGGAGACGATCCCAGCAGGTCGAAGGTCTGCGACAGCGAGCCCAATCGCACAACCAGCGAGTCTGTGTTGGCCAAGTCACGCTGATTGCCGGAAAGCCTCATCGTGAGATTGTAGGTGAAACCGGGCAGGAACTGAAAGGTCGCGTTCGACCACATGTAAACGCCCTGCATGTAAGTCCCGTCCAGGTCGACGCACGTGCCGGCGTTACCGGAGCAGCGGAGAAAATAGGTGTTGTCCGCGATGACATCCACTCCCGGACGGTAGATGAACCAGTTGCTGAGACTGCCGTTCAAAGCGGGCGACTCTGCGTCGAAATTATCCTGAAACAGGATGGCGCCAAAAGAACTTCCGGCCAGTAGAGATCCAAACGCGAGAATTTGGAATCCCTTGCGGATAGCTGCGAACATGATTACTTCCCCTCCATGAGAGCCACAGTGTTTGTTGGCCGTTGCCGCCGCCACGCTTTTCAGTCATGCCGTTTTCAGACACACAACCACGCGGGGTGCAGCCGGCGTTTTGGTATATAGACAGCGTAAGGCGAGGGGAGAAGGAAAGAAAGGGCAAAAAAGCGGGGATAGAGGAGCAAACGAGGGGCAAGCCCTTCTGGGTCTAATGACGCCGTGTAACGTCTTTAGCCAAAAGAAGGGCCAGCCGGTTCCGTCCAGTTGTAACTGGAAGTTCGTTCTAAGCGCGGCGGCGCATCCAAAGCCAGCCCAGTCCCGCTCCGAGCAGCGCCAGTGTGCCCGGTTCCGGTGCACTGCTGTCGGCAAGCGTAATGTCGTCGAGTATCAAGCCTACGTTGTCGCCGCCGGCATGATCGAACGACAGCCTGCCAACCGTTCCCGTGCCGATCAGCGTAAGCGTGTGCACCGCCCACGTGTTGGTTCCAGGAGCCGATTCCGCCAATGTGAGCGTCGCGCATTCGGTGCCCAGACACGCCGTCATGGAATCCGGCCCGTAGAATCCTCTTTGATTCTGTGAGACCCAGAATGTCAAAGTGTAAGTGAGCCCAGCCGCGAAGGTGAAGTCCGGCGACTCGATACGCCCGGCGGCCAGGCTCGTTCCATCCATGTCGACGCAGCGCACCCCGGTATGGCAGTTGAAGGAGCCGCTCTGAGCCAGCACATCCACGCTCGACCGCGCCAGCGTCCATCCGTTGGGCGTGGCGTTGATGCCCGCCGCGCTCGACTCGAAGCCGTCGGTGAATATCGTGATCGCCGGACTGACCGCCGTGAATAGCAGCGCGGCGCATCCAAGACGTGTCAGCATCGGGAACATGGGTGTCTCTTTTCCTCCGGAGTTTCGCTTACAGGCCCATTCTAAGGACGAAGGGTGAAAGGAGAAAGCCGTGTGGAACCCTAATTACGGTTGAGATGCACCTGT
>CADEFT010000048.1 GCA_902826685.1 uncultured Acidobacteriota bacterium | reverse complement strand
TCCAAAAGCTCACTACAGAATAAGAGCGGGCAGAGATTGGCCGGATAAACGCCACTTCGTAGAGGAGATTGATGTCAACACATGGCGGCGTGCTCGTCCGCATGCCGGCGGGTGCCGCAAAAAATGATGGAACGAATCCGGCGGCTCACCAACCTACTTCGAGGCGTTCTTCAGAATCTCGCGCGCAGCGTTGTGGCCGGGCGCGCCCATCACCCCGCCGCCCGGATGCGTACCCGAACCGCACAGATACAAGCCCTTGAGCGGCGTGCGATGGCGCGCCCATCCGGCCAGCGGCCGCATGATGAACATCTGGTCGAGACTCATCTCGCCGTGGAAGATGTTGCCGCCCGTGAGCCCGAAGCGCCGTTCCAGATCGAGTGGCGTCAACACCTGCCGGTGCTCCACGATCCGGCGGATATTGGGCGCGTACTCGGCGATCAGATCGATCACGCGATCGCCGAAAGGTTCGCGCAACTGATCCCAGGTGGCGTTCTTCAACGTGTAAGGCGCGTACTGCAGAAAGATGCCCATCACGTGTTTGCCCGCGGGCGCAAGCGATGGGTCGTACATCGTGGGCACCGTCATCTCAAGCAGCGGGCGCTCGGAAGGCCGCCCGTACTTGGCGTCGTCCCAGGCGCGTTCGACGTATTCGATGCTCGGGCAAATGTGCATCGTGGCGCGATGATGGGGCGCGGGGGCACCCGGCAGAGCGGTGAATTCCGGCAGGCCCGAAAGCGCCAGGTTGATCTTGCAGGACGTGCCCTCGGACCGGAACCGGCGGATCTGCTGGACGAAATCGGCCGGCAGATGGCGCTCCTCGACGAGCTTGAGAAACGTTAGTTTCGGATCGAGATTGCTCACCACGATATCGGACGCAATCTCGTCCCCGTTTTCGAGCACGACGCCATCGGCGCGCTCACCGGTGACGCGGATCTGGCGGACCGGGGCGTTCACGCGAATCTCCACGCCGCGGGCGCGCGCCGATGCCGCCATCGCTTCCGATACCGCGCCCATGCCGCCGCGCACGAATCCCCACAGCCCGCGTTTGCCTCCCACACCGCCCATGCAATGATGCAGCAGGATGTAAGCCGTGCCCGGCGAGCGCGGCCCGCCATTAGCCCCAATCACTCCGTCGGTGGCGAGCGTCACCTTCAATTCTTCGCTCTCGAACCATTCATCGAGCAGGTCGGCCGCGCTTTGTGTGAAAATCTTCACCAGCCCTACCAGTTCGGCACGGCTCAATCCGCGCATCCTTCCGAGCAGCTTGATGTAATCGGCGAAATCGCCCAGCCGTTGCGGCGGGAACTCCGGCGGCGTCTCCAGCAGCATCGATTCCACCACCACCGCCAACCGTTCCAGGTGCGCTTCATAGGCCGCCAGCCGGCCGGCATCGCGTGCGGAAAACTTGGCGATCTCGGCCAGCGTCTTCCGCTCGTCCTGCCACATGTAGAGATGACGTCCGTCGGGGAAGGGCGAGAAAAACGCCGGGTCCTTGGCGTCCACCCGGTAGCCGTAGCGTTCCAGTTCGAGGTCGCGAACCACCTTTTCCTGCAGCAGGCTGGTGAGATAAGAAGCCGATGAAACGCGATAGCCGGGCCAGAGTTCTTCGGTGACGGCGCAGCCGCCCACCATCTCACGCTTTTCGAGCACCAGCACTTTGTAACCGGCGGCGGCCAGGTACGCGGCGGTAACCAGTCCGTTGTGTCCGGCGCCGGCGATCACGGCATCAAATTTCTGCGCCAAGCTTCTATTCTGCAATAATGCCCCTATGCCGGCAAAAGTGACCCGCCGCCGACTCGGCCTTCTCGCCGCGCCGCTCATGGCCAAACCGGTCCCGGCGCAGGAGCCGCCGGCCGCCGACGACCTCGAGATTCAGCGTCAGAATCAGCGGCGCGCCCGCGAATCGATGGCCAAGGCCGCTCTGCCCCGTCACATCGAGCCGGCGACCGTCTTCAAGGCATAAGATGGCGAATTTCGACGCCGATATCTTTTTCTCTTCCGTTTCCGAGTTGCAGGCCGGCATCAAGGCCCGCCAGTACAGCTCGGTGGAATTGACGCGCGCCTTCTGCGATCGCCTGGAGCGCCTCGGTCCGCGCTTCAACGCCCTCGCCGTATCGCTGAAGCATGAAGCGCTGCGGCAGGCGCACGACGCCGATGGTGACATCCTGCGGGACCGCGTGCGCTCACCGCTCGCCGGCGTCCCCTATGCCGTCAAGGATCTGCTGGCCGTGGCCAAGCATCCCACCACCTGGGGCGCCCGGCCCTTCGCCGGCCAGGTGTTCGACGAAGACGCCTTCGTCGTAAAGAAGCTCGCCCGCGCCGGTGCCGTGCTCATCGGCAAGCTCTCGATGGTGGAACTCGCCGGCGGTGGCGGATACCGCTTCGCGGCGGCGTCGCTGCAGGGGCCGGGGTTGAATCCCTGGGATACCACGCGCTGGTCTGGAGGCTCCTCGTCGGGGTCGGGCAGCGCCGTGGCGGCGGGTCTGGTGCCCTGGGCCGTCGGCACCGAAACCTCGGGCTCCATTCTCACGCCCGCCGCCTTCTGCGGCGTCACCGGATTGCGGCCAACCTACGGCCTGGTCAGCCGTACCGGCGCCATGGCCCTCTCCTGGACCCTCGACAAAATCGGACCCATGGCGCGCTCGGCCGAGGACTGCGGCCGCATTCTGCACGTGATGTCGGGCGCCGACGGCGACGATCCCGGTTCGGCCGGCAAACGCTTCTTCCACAATCCGCAATTTGCCCCGCCCATGGGCGAGCTGCGCGTCGGCTACAACCCGGCCGATTTCGACACCGGCGTGACCCCCGAAGCGAGGCCCGCCTTCGATGCCGCGCTGCAGGCCGTGCGCGGCCTTGGCGTGAAGATGGTGGAAACCAAGCTGCCCGATTTCCCATACGGCGCCATGGTGTCGACCATCATCGCCGGCGAGATGGGATCCATATTCGAAGATCTGGTGGCGAGCGGCGACGTCGATAAGCTGGCCGACAAGCGACAGATCGCCGGCATCAAGATGACCCAGGAACTGCCGGCCAAGGACTACCTGCGCGCCATGCGTCTGCGCCGCCTGGTGCAACAGGCGTTCCGGGAAATGTTCTATGACATCGACCTGTTCCTGACACCGGCGCGCGGCGGGCCGGCGGGCAAGATCAGCGAGCCCTTGGATACGCCCGGTCCTTCGGGCAGCCCCGTCATTCCGGCCGGTAACCTGGCGGGGTTGCCGGCCATCAGCCTGCCCTGCGGCTTCGCCCAGAATATGCCCGTGGCGATTTCGTTTCTCGGTCCCGCCTTCGGCGAACACAGGCTGGTGGCGGCGGGCATGGCTTTCCAGTCGGCCACCGATTGGCACAAGCGCCGCCCCAAGCTGCCTTAGATCAGACCTGCTTGTTCACCCGGTCCCGCAGCGCTTTCATATAGCCCAGCGTGAAGGTATTGTTGGCCACCGGATAGCCGCCGCCCGGCACATGGTCGGGAATGACGATGCCCTTGAAATTCACCTTCTTGAGCGCGGCCATAATTTCGTACATGTCCAGGTAGCCGTCGTCGACGAACATCTCCCGGAACTTGGGCAGCGGGCCCGATACGTTGCGGAAATGGATCTTGAACAGACGGCCGCGGCGCCCGAATTCGTGTACCGCCTCGACGGGATTCTTGCCCATGTCGCGCCCGCCTTCGCCCCACGTGCCGACACACAGGCACACGCCGAAGTAATCCGATTTGGCGATCTCGAACGCGCGCTCATAGCCCTGGTAATTGCGGAAAATGCGCGCCACGCCGCCCAGGGTATCGACCGGCGGATCGTCGGGGTGAAGCCCGATGCGCACCTTGTTCTTCTCCGCCACCGGCATCACCGATTGAATGAACGTCGTAAACGTCTTCCAGACGTGATCCTCCAGATATTCCTTGTCGAAGGACTTGGGAAGCTTGCGCGCCACCGCCAGATCGAACAGCCGCGTCGGCGCTTCGCCGCGCGCCGTCGACATCGAGGTCGCATAGAACCCCGGCGTCGGCTGGTCCTTGATGTTCGACATGTGGGCATAAGTGGTGTAGTGGATGCCCGCCCGCCCCAGGTTGCCGAGATATTCTTTATACTGCTCGATCTTCCGCGCCGCGGCATCGGTTCCAAGCACCAGCGCCGGGTCGCAATGCAGGTCGATAATGCCGATGTTGTAAACCTCGGCTCCCTGCGCCTCGATGCGTTTGCGCGTCTCGATCATCCAGGCGGCGTTGTTGTTGGCAATGCCGGTCCAGATGGAAACGGCTTCCACGCCCAGGTGGCGCAGCATGGCCAGATCCTCCGGTTTCGGATTGTCCGTGAAGAACGTCCCAAGCTTGATGCCGTCCACGCGCCGCGTCTGCGCGTGCGCGTAGTAGAGAAGGCCCGCCGCCGGTGTGCCTGTGGCCAGCCGCAGGAAGTGTCGCCGTTGCATGCACCGTATCCTATAACAGTTCGCGGTAGGTTGCTTCCTCGAATCCGATAATGAGCGTACGGCCCTTGCGCAGCGCCGGAGCGCGCAGATTCCCGCTCGGCCCCAGCAGTAAGGCTTTCAACTCAGCCGTCCCCGGTTTCGATTTCCTCAGATCCAGGTGAACCACCCTCTTGCCTTTGGCCGAATAGATGTGGTCCACCCCGGCGGCCAGCGCCAGGGCGTCGGCCTCGCTCAACGTGCTCTTCTTGGCGTTTACGACAACCGTGGGCTCCACGCCATGGGACGCAAGAAACTCCTGCGTTCGTCCACAGGTGGTTCAACCGGGACGGTGGTAACTCCAGTCGATCGTTTTCATAGCGCCTTTTCCTCGTGACCAACGTTCTAGAACGTCCTGCCAGCCATCTTGGCAATTGTTTCCACTTTACATCGGGTGGCTGATCGATTTCGATAGGCCCATTCCTGGTTCATGATGAGAGCATACAGACTATTGGTAATCGAAATTACATGAAGGAAGCCGCAGGTCCAACAGCATGCTCGATTCGCATCGTGATTTCAGAGGTAGCCTCCTTGAACATCCCACGGTTTGGGAAATTCAGAGCGAAGTGGAAAAGCTGCACCGGTCGCTGCCGGCGCTGCTGGGCGTCTTATTCCTGACCAACGAAGGGGGAGCGCTCGGATGCTCGATGCCGGAGTCGGCCGAAGACGCCGGGAAAATCGTCGATCAAGCTTCAGTCGCGGTGAACTTCAGCCGATTGCTCAGCGAGGGCTTCCTGTGCGGTGTCATGCAGGAGGCCACTTTGCGCGGCAACACCGGGGACCTTTTCCTTTACACGGTGGCCGAAAGCGGAGTCTTGGCGTTTTTCGGCTCAACGGATTCGGAAGCCTCGGCGGTCCATTTTGAAGGCCGCTGGGCAGCGCAAAAGCTGGCGGAGATTATTGCCAGAAACAAGCGGCTCTTTGGGCCCTAGCCGGGCCGGGAGCCGTGGGCGGCAAAGACGGCGGGAATGGACGGCAGCCAGGGATTGCACAGTTCGGGGGAAAGTCTGGGCCGGCGTGTCCGGCTGAATACCGTCGTCGTACCGCAGGTGCGCGCGCTCGGCTTCGTGGCGATTCTGGTGCTTTGCGGTTTGCACCACGCGCTGATTACCGCTCACGTCAGCGATCAGGCGCTGGTCGCTTTCATCCTCGCCATCGCGCTCTACAACGCCGCATCGTGGCTGACCCTGGTCTTCTTCTATTCGCGGCTGCGGCGATTCGATCTGGCCCAGCTCTACCTTTATCTCGACGTCATCTTCTTCACTCTGGCCGTCTACGTCACCGGTGGAGACCGCAGTTGGCTGCTGCTGGTCCTGGTGCTGCGGGCGGCCGATCAGGCGGCCAACGGGTTCCGGACCGTGCTCGCGTTCGCGCATTGGTCCACGGCGGCCTATGCCGTCCTGCTCGCCTACCTCGCCTATGTCGAGCACCGCCAGCTCAACTGGACCGTCGAAGCCGTCAAAATGGTGGTCCTTTATTTTGGCAATATGTACATCAGCCTCACCGCGCTGGTGCTTGACAAGATGCGCCGCCAGATGCGCAACGCGCGCGATCTGATCCTTCAATTACAGAAAAAAGCGAAAGACCTTGAACAGGAGCGTATCAAGGCCAACCAACTGGCCAACCAGAAGGAAGAACTGGCCTCCACGCTCAGTTCCCGCCTTCGCGGACCGCTCGAGCAGATCGCCAGCCAGGTGAAGGGGCACGGGCAGGATCACCACGCCCTTGCCGCGGCCTCCACTGCCGCCTTGATGGCGCTAAACGACTTGACGCGCCGGGCTGCTCATGGATCGCCCAACCGCCTGTTCGATCCGGTGGCGATGGCGGCGTCCAAAGCGGAAGTTTCCGGGATCAGACTATCCGCCGGCGGTGACGT
Source organism: uncultured Acidobacteriota bacterium (assembly GCA_902826685.1). Classification (GTDB taxonomy): domain Bacteria; phylum Acidobacteriota; class Terriglobia; order Bryobacterales; family Bryobacteraceae; genus CADEFT01. The sequence continues at coordinate 37,429 of CADEFT010000048.1, read as the reverse complement.
TCCGAGACTTGTGGTGGGCAACGATTCGGCTTCGGAGCAACTCTTGACTTATGCGCTAGGTTACTCGGAAGAGTACGCCCAACTGGAGATCGAACTGGATCGCCACAACGAGCATTGCATTGTCCTTCGTTACACTTTGTATGGAGTCCTGACTATGCCGGAAGATGCGCGGCGTATTGTCCGCGATCTGGGAGGAAGAATCCGTGTGCCCAAGGAATCCGGGCGGGGGCGGCAGTTCAGTTGGTCCCTCGGATTTACCCTACCTGATGGCTCGGACTCCTGCTCGTCTTCCACGATGGCCGCCGCCCCGCCAATCGAATGAGCCCGCTGGAGTACTACCCTCCATCCCCCCTTACGAACCGCCCGGCTACACCATCCCGGCCCCTGCCGCGCCTGTGAGAGCCTTGGCAAGATACACGCACGTGAGGGGGGGTGAGGTATTATGTGCGGGTTTCTATCTTGCCTTTCTAGGAAACCCTTCCCTATAATACTGGGAACGCTCAACAGTACTAGCACTTCTGTGCCTAACTGCCGTTGTCCTCGTACTTCGGCCCGTGGATTGTTGCAATGTTAGAAAGGACGTGTGTTCATGATCAGTGCGGTGATGGGCGCTGTCAGCGAACGCAAAGGCGTCTCCCCAGCGCCAGTTGAACAACCGTTGGAAACTTCCACTGGCTTGACCCCGGCGGAGGTCCAGGCCTTGGTGGAGCGGATTCAGGCCGGAGATTCGGCGGCGATGGAAGAACTGTACCGGTTGTTCTCACGCGGTGTCCGGTTCTATATGTGCCGCCATCTGGGACACCAGGAACTCGAGGATAAAGTTCACGATACGTTCGTGATCGTCGTGCAGGCCATCCGCCGTGGCGAGTTGCGCGATCCCGGGCGGCTGATGGGCTTCGTCCGGACGATCGTGCGGAGGCAAGTGGCTGCCTGCATCGATGAAGCGGTTTCGGACCGCAAGGACCGCCTCGACCTCGAAGCCGGAGCCAACCTGGCGGGAACGGGCGATCCCGAGGAATCGGTCATCGGCCAGCAGAACGCCGAACTCATCGGCCAGGTGCTGCGCAAGCTCTCCGGCCGCGACCGGGAGATCCTCAAGCGCTTCTATCTGGACGATCAGACACCGGAAAAGATCTGCATCGACATGGGGTTAAGCGAAACTCAGTTCCGCTTGTTGAAATCTCGCGCCAAGAACCGCTTCGCCGAGATCGGTAAGAAAAAGGTATCCAGACGTCCAGTTCGTGCATTTTTTGTGAGAAGTTCTTTGACTGCCTAGCACTATTCCATATAGAGACGGCCTGCGCGGAACGGTATCCGGGCAGGAGAAGGGCAGGTAGTTGCTGAGGAATGCTAGGTAAGCATGTCGAAGAGGACTTGCTGGAGTTGTACGCTTTGAAGCGGCTCCAGCCTGAGGAAGAAGATCGGGTAGACGACCATCTTTTTCTCTGCGAAGAATGCCGTCAGCGGCTGGTGGAGACGGAGCGCTACATTATGGGCTTCCGCCTCGCCGCCCGGCAATTGGATTTGCAGCAGAAAGAACAGCCCCGGATTTCGCTCCGGGAGCGATTCTGGGAGGCCGTGAGTCCCCGTCGCGGCATGGCCGCCCTGGCTGCCTGCGCCGGTCTGGCCGTGATCCTGGTGGTCGCCCAACCGGATCGCCAAGCCGTTCCCTATCAGGATGTGACGCTGCGCGCCACAAGGGGAGTGGAGGCTGCGCCGGCCCTCTCGAAAGGGCCCGTTCGTCTTCGCTTGCATCTCGACGTCACCGGCCTGCCACTCGCCGGAGACTCGGGCGTGATCACTGTCACCGGCGGTGGCGGCGAGGAACTAAGCCGTGAGACCGGAAAAGTTTCTTCCACCGGCGAACTGATTGCGGCCTTGAAGAAGCCGTTGCCGAGAGGATCCTATTTCGTCCGGCTGGCGGCGGCCTCCGGCCAAGGCCGCGTCCTGCGGGAATACCAACTCGAAGTCGAGTGACGCCGGGCTATCGTGGACGCCGTCCGAAGTAAGACTCTACGGTCGAAACCGAAGGCGGCGGAGTGACCAGCGACACGACGATCATCAGCAGCGCGGCGGCCAACGTCATCGGCACCACCGGCAACAGTCCGGCGATGGCGGTGCCGTTGGGCGTCCGCGTCAGAATGTCCACGCCCGCCCACTTCCATACCGCCACCGGCGGTCCGGAGGGAGCGGGCACCAGCGCTTGAAACGCCGCCACCGCGATGACGGCCGCCGCGACGAAAAGCGTTGCCGCCAGCGCGCCCCATTTCGTGCTCCGCCGCCAAAACAGGCACGCCACGTACAGTGGCGCCATCGCCGCGAATCCGGAGAACGCATACTGCACCGCCAGATCGAAAATCGATGCCGGCGCCCGCAGTGCCACTACATAGGCGAGCACCGTCAATAGGATTACGAACACTCGTCCTGTCAGCACTTGAACTGCTTCTCCGAAACGTTCCTTACCTCCGTAGAAGGCGAACACGTCTTCGGTGAACATCGTGGATAGCGCCAGAATCTGCGAATCGGACGCCATCACCGCCGCCATGATGCCGGCACCTAATATGCCAGCCAGCCACAACGGAGCGTACCTTTCGAGCAGCAGCGGCACGATGTCGTCGGCCGGCATCCGGCTTCGCAGCTCGGCGCGCGTCTCCGCCGTCAGCGTCGCGCCGCCCGCCGCTAACTGTTTCCTCGCTTCGATTTTGCTCGCGATCCGCGGCGCGTCGGGCACGCTGTTGGCCGTCACGCCCAGAAAGACGCATGGCAGCCAGATCGCCAAAATGCACAGCGGATAGAAAATCAACGTCTTTTTGAACTGGCTCATGTGGCGCGCCGTCAGGCAGAAAATCGTAATGTGCGGAAATGCGATGGAAGACAGCGGGATGAAGGTATAACTCAGGAAGAATAACGGCGGCACCCGCTCGCGCGTTAGTAATCCAGCCAACGATTTGTCGGCCAGCATTCTCTCCATCGCCGCTGGAAATCCGCCCATTTGCGAACCGATCAGAATCAGCGCCGCGGCACCGAAACACAGAAAAAGCACGGTTTGAAACGCGTTCACCCAAGCCGTGCCGCGCATCCCGCCGAAAAACACGTAACTCATCACCACCATCGCCACCACCGCGCCGCCCAGCCAGAACGGCACCACGCCTCCGGTAATGGCCTGCAGCGCCGTGCCGCCGCCCATCACCCCGATGATGATGTAGGGCACCAGCAACAGCGCCTGCACCACGAAGATGACCGTGCCGATGTGGCCGCACTCCCACCGGTGCCGGAACATCTGCACCGGCGTAATGAAGCCATGTTTCTTGCCGAGCGCCCACACCCGCGTTCCGATGAAAAGCAACGTCATCGGGATCACAATCGCCGACGACGATGCCATCAACCCGTAGGTCACCACGCCGTTGTGGAAGGCATGGCCCGACGAGCCGAGAATCGTGAACGCCGTCATGTTGGTGCCGAACAGCGACAAAAGGAAGACGTAGGGTCCCAGTGAACGGCTGGCGAGAAAGAAATCTTCGGCGCCTTCCGGATGGGGACGCCGGAACGCGAAAATGCCGATGTAGAGAACCACGCAAAGATAAACGAAGACGAAGGCGGCTGGAATCAATCCTCGCTCCTATCCGCTTCCCGTTCGAGTTCCGCGGGCCAGGCAAACTTCACCAGCACGGCCATCAGCGCGGAGGTGCCGAGCGTGTAGAGAGCGTGATAGGAGAGGGCGGGGGGCAGGAAGCCGAAAGCCAACGGGCGCGCGGAAGTCCAGTTCCAGAAATCCTGATGGAGCAGCCAATAGGCGGCAACCAGCAGTGTGAGCCCGGCGGATTTCATAAATCGCTAGTGTAAAACACAAAGAGCGTCCGGAAGGGGACGCTCCTTAGGGGGACGGGTTGAGGATACCACCTGGAACAGGCTACGACGAGGCCTGTTTGATTTCGCCCGCTCTTTTGGTGAGAGCGGCGGGACGGGTGGTTTTTTTCATTTCGGCGAGCCACGTCGGCGGGCGGCCGCGCCGTTTGCCTCTACCGCGGGCCAAGCGCTCCAGACTGAGGATGGCCTCCTCGATCTGCTCCCGCTCCTCCCTCAATTCCTGCAACATTTTGTTAACGTCCATGGCCCTTGAAACCTGCACTGCTGGAGAGATTTCGTTCCGAAAACAGAACAAACTACGGGCAACTTTTGGGGTTGCTTCTGTAGTGTAACCGCAAAATTGCGGGAAAAACAAGAGTCTTGTTCTGTTTTCAGAACAAAACCTATTTCGGGGTACTCGCCGCCGCGATTTAGGGGATTTTCAAGAGGCTCGGGAAGCAGCCGGCCGTCACCACGATTATACTAAATACCGCTTTCGCCAATGGGCATAAAAGGGCAATCCCGCCAGAATAATACCGATTCCCAAAAGCGATTCCCGCGGTCTCGATTGCATCGTCGAAAATAGCAGCGCCGCCGCCACCAGGACGAATAAAACCGGCACCACCGGATAGCCCAGCGCCTTGTAGGGCCGCGGCAGATCGGGACGTTTCCGCCGCAATACGATCACCGATGCCGTGGCCATTCCATACAGGATCCAACTGGAAAAGATCACATAGTTGAACAGATCCTCATAGCGTCCGCTCAACACCAGCAGCGCCGCCCAAACGCTCATCGCCACAATCGAATTGGCGGGCGTAAAGTATCGCGGATGAACCTGCCCGATGGAGCGGAAAAACAGGCCGTCTTTCGCCATCGCGAAAGGCACGCGCGCGCCGGTGAGAATGGAGCCGTTCAGCGCGGCGAAAATCGAAATCATCGCCGCCACGCTGACCGCCGCCGCGCCGCCCTCGCCCATCACCTTGCGCATCATTTCCGCCGCCACGCGATCCGTACGCGCCACTTCACCGGCGCTTAAAACATAGAAATAGGCCAGGTTCGCCAACAGGTAAATCACCACCACGGCCGCCGTTCCCAGAATCAGCGCGCGCGGCAGGTTCCGGCGGGGATCCTCGATTTCCGAAGACACCATGGCCACGTTGTTCCATCCGTCGTAAGCCCACAGCGCGGCCACCAGCGCCGCGAAGAATCCGGCCACGCCGCCCGCCGCCGCCGTCGAGGTGGAGAAATTGGCCACCGCTGCGTGGGGCGACAGCAGCCCGATCACGATCACGGCCGCGATTAGCGCCACCTTCACGATAGTCATCGTCACCTGCACTCCGCCCCCGAACCGTGCGCCGAAATAGTTGATGGCGGCCAGAATCAGAATCACCACCATGGCCAGCAATTGCCCGCGCCGGATCTCCAGCGGCCCGCCGCCCGGTCCCACCGGCAAGCCCACCACCCACACGACCTTCTCGAGTTCCGGCCAAAAATTGGCCAGATAATAGAAAAAAGCCGTCGCCAGCGTAGCGATGGAGCCGCTCTTTGCCACCCACATCTGCGTCCAGCCATAAATGAAAGCGAACAGCGGCCCATAGGCTTCGCGCAGGTAAACATATTCGCCGCCCGCCTCCGGCAGCGCCGCCGCCAGCTCGGCATAGGTGAGCGCGCCCGCCAGCGAGAGAATGCCGCCGAAGATCCAGACGAAGAACACCCACTCCGGCGACCCGACGTTGTTCACCATCGTCTTCGGCACCAGGAATATGCCGCTGCCAATCGTCGTCCCCACCACGATCGCCACGGCCGACCATAATCCGAGCGCCCGTTTCAATCCCGCTGCCTGCGTCATGCCTCGATTCCTTTCCTGTCCGCCGTCACGAAGCTGGCCAGATAGCCCGCTGCGAAGGTCACCGCCGATCCGATCAGCACATACCAGGTAAAGGCGACCGAAGTTTCCAGTTTCACGTACAGCATGGTGAGCAGGCCGGCCAGCATGCCCGTCATCGCCGCCGGCTCGTTCACGCGTTTGGTGAGCAATCCCAAGAGAAACACGCCCAGCAGGCTGCCATAGACTACCGAAGCGATTCCCAATCCGGCCTCGAGCACCTTGCCCCAGTGCCGCGCGAAGAATCCGATCACCAGCAGCACCAGGCCCCAGAACACCGTCGTCCAACGGGCCAGCTTCAGGTAATGCCGCTCGTCAAGCCGGCGCCCGCGCGCCTCCGAAATGGGCCGGTAGAAATCCATCACCGTGGTGGAGGCGAGCGCGTTCAGCGCCGCGCTCAAATTCGACATCGCCGCGGCCAGAATCGCCGCGACCACCAGACCGGCCACGCCCACCGGCAGCTTGCTCCAGATGAACTGCGGATAAATGCGGTCGTGCGGCACCGGCTCCGCCAGGCCCGTATCGCGGTAATAGACGAACAGCGTCGTGCCAATCATCAGAAAGAGAGTGAATTGAAAGAGAATCACGAACCAGCTGGCGAGCAGCGCCATACGGCTTTCGTGCTGGCTGCGCGCCGAAAGCAGCCGCTGCACCATCAATTGCTCGGTTCCATGGCTCGCCGTCGTCAGGAACAGGCCGCCAATCACACCACCCCAAAAACTGTAAGGCCTGGCGAAAAACTCCGCCGACCATTCGAAACGGAAATCGAAGATCTGCAGCTTGTTCAACTCACCCGCCGTATTCACCACGTGCGCCCACCCGCCGGGAATGTTGTCGAGAATCACGAAATAGCTCACGATGGCGCCCGCCACGTAAAGAAACATCTGGATCACATCGGTCCAGATCACCGCCGTCATGCCGCCTTCAAACGTATAGAAAAGTGTCAACGCCACGATCAGCGCGATCGACGCCATTTCGCCCGTGCCTAAAATGATCGAGATCACGATCGAAATCGCGAACACCCGTACGCCCTCGGCCAGCGCGCGCAGCACCAGAAACGATCCGGCTGTCAGCTTGCGGATGCGATGGCCGAACCGGCGCTGCATCAATTCATAAGCCGTGAACATCTCGCCGCGGAAGTATTGCGGCAAAAACAGCGTCACGATCAGCAGCCGCGCAAACAGATAGCCGAGCACCACCTGAAGGAATCCGAAATTGCCGTCAAAGGCGATCGCCGGCGTGCCGATGATCGTCAGCGTGCTGGTCTCGGCCGAGACGATGGAGAATGCGATCGCCCACCAGGGGGCGTTCCTTCCGCCCAGGAAATAGTCGCGCAGGCTTTGCTGGCCGCCCCGGAAACGCGCGCCAAACCACGTGATCCCCAACAGGTAAACGAGAATCACGCCGAGATCGAGATAACGCAACGCCACCCCCGAGTAGGAATCGCCATTCTCGCGCCCGCGCGAGTGAAACGGGATTCTAACACAGCGGGTAGGGATATGATGAAAAGCATGAAGGCAGCCGTTCGCTCCACGCCCCGGCCATGACCGCTTTCGCTCCGGACCTGCGCGCCCGCAGCCTGGCGGCGCTGCGCGGCCAGACGGTGGATGTTCTCATCCTCGGCGGCGGCATCAACGGCGCCGGAATCGCCCGCGATTTGTGTTTGCGCCAGCATCCTCTCACGGCGCTGCGCATCGCGCTGGTCGAACAGCGGCATTTTTCTTCCGGAACGTCGGGTAAGAATTCGCAGCTCATTCACGGCGGGCTGCGCTATTTGAAATACCTCAAGATGGGGCTGGTCAAGGAGTCGCTGCGGGAGCGCGCCACCCTGCGCCGCATCGCGCCGCACCTGGTACAGCCGCTCAGCCTGCTGCTGCCCGTCTACAGCCGCCTGGACAAGATCAAATATCTGATGGGGCTTCGCATGTACGACCAACTGGCCGGAGCGGGCAACATCGGCAAGCATCGCGAAGTCAGCCGCGCCGAGATCGAAGGACTGGAGCCCAGACTCAATTTCAGCGGCCTCGCCGGCGGTGCCGTTTTCTACGACTGTGCGGTTCACTCGGCCCGCCTGGTGCTCGAAAACCTGTTCGACGCGGCCGCGCACGGCGCCCTCATCGCCAATTACACCCACGCCAGGCCTCTGCAGCGGGAAGCCGATGGAACCTGGCGCGTTCTGCTCGACGACGCCCTGACCGGAGAGCGGTTCCTCACCTCCGCCCGCAAACTGGTCGATGCCACCGGCGCCTGGTCGCAGCCCGAATCCGGCGCGCCCCGCCTGGTTCGCGGCTCTCACCTGGTTCTGCCGCGCCTCAACCAAGAAGATCACGCCATTGCCTATTTCGGCCATGACGGCCGCATCATCTTTTTCATTCCCTGGGGCAGCAAGCGCCAGTTGACGCTGGTGGGCACAACCGACATCGACCATCGCGACGGGCCCGATCGCACCCACATGAGTCTTGAAGAGATGAATTACCTGATGAGCGTCGTGGGCCGCGTCTATCCGCGTTCGACCGGCGTGGCGCCCATCTCCTGCTTCAGTTCCCTGCGTCCGCTGGTGTCGGATGGATCGGCCTCGGCCACCTCCGCCAGCCGCGAGCACAGAATCTTCAATACCTCCGACGGCATTCTGCGCATTCAGGGCGGCAAGTACACCACCTATCGCTCGATGAGCGAAGAGGCCGGCGATGCGATCGCCAGCGAACTGGCGCCGGAATTCGTGCGCGCTCATAAGACCGCCACCGAGCCGCTCTCCGGCAACTCCGAAAAGGCGCTCGGCAAAGTGGCCGCCGAAATGCCGCGCCTCGCCGCCCATCATCGCCTGCCGGTGGAGGAAGTGGAACGCCTCGCCCGCGACTACGGCGTCCACCTGCCGGATCTGATGGCGCTGATGCCCGAGCGGGATTACGGCGCGGTTCCCCGCGTCGAGTGCGCCCAGATGGCCTTCGCCGTCCAACATGAAATGGCGGCCCGCCTCGGCGACTATATGTTCGTTTCCACCTATCGCGGATACGAATCGGCCTGGGACGCGCCTCAACTCGATCCCTACGCCTGCGTCATGGGCTCGTGGCTGCACTGGGATGAAGCGACCCGCGCGAGCCAGGTGCAAACCGTCCTCGAGCAGGTGGCTCTACCCCGCTAACATGGAAGACCTCGGCCGGTTCTGGTGGCTGTTCAAGCGCTCGCTGATCGTCGCTTATGAGGATGGCGCGCTTGGCACCGCCAAGGCCGCTGCCTACTCCGCGCTGCTATCGTTCGTGCCGTTCCTCAGCGCCCTGGCGGCGATCCTGGTTCAGGTGAACGCCGAACGAGTCTCCCGCGAGATTCTGCGATTCCTGTTCAGCGCCATTCCGCCCGGCACCGAAGACCTGGTGCGCCACAGTTTCACCGCGCGCGGCGAGCGTCCCATTTCCCTGCTGGTGGTGGCATTGCTGCTGTCGCTGTGGGCCGCCAGCGGCCTCATGTCCACGCTCATGGAAGGCTTTCAGGCGGCTTACCGGCTGCCCACGGGCCGCTCCCCGGTGAAGCATCAACTGGTGGCGATTTTGCTGGTGCTGATCGCCGCCGGGCCGGTGATTGTCGCCTCTTCCCTGGTCGTGTTGGGGGACCGTGTGGAACGCTGGGTGCTCTCCTGGCTCGGTGTCATCCCCGCCGGCGAGCAGTTGCGAGGCTGGGTCCTGATGGCCAGTTACTCCACCCGCTATCTGTTGGCGCTTACCGCCATCATCGTGGCCGTGGCCGGTCTTTACTACATCGGGCCGAACCGCCGCCAGCAATGGAAGCATGTTCTGCCCGGATCGCTGGTAGCCACGGTCCTGTGGCTTGGTTCCACCGTTGGCTTTGCCTGGTATGTGCGGAACATCGCCGATTACAACGTGATGTACGGTTCGGTGGGCGCGGTCATCGCGCTTCTGGTCTGGATGTATGTGATGGCCATCATCGCGCTTGTAGGCTGTGAATTTAACGCCGAACGCGAGCGGTACCTCGTTTCCCGGTGAGCCCGGTTCACCGCATACCGGTTTCGGCCGCCACCACCCAGTTCCAGACGGCATGGCCGAAATTGGTGCCCCAAATCACGCGGTGGCCGAAATCGGATAGGGTCACACGCGGCTGATCGTAATACTTGCGGATCACGCTACGATGCATCGCCACCCGCCGGATCTCCTCGCCGGTGCCGCGCACCACCCAGATCTCGCCGTTGTAAGGCGCTCCATCGCGGAACGAGGCAGGCAACCCCTTGGGCGCATTCTCGAGACTCACCGCGCATAGCGGCGCCCGCCGCGCGCAACCGACGTGTATCGAAGGCCACGGCACGTTGCCGCATAACCCGAGCGTCACGATATCCTTGCGGCCTCCGCCTTCCTGCACCGGACGCAACATCGCCGTTCCGGCCGAGAGCCGGATGGCCGTCAGCACCTGCGAGCAGGGGTTCATGATCTGCATGGTGCGCACCAGATATTGACCGCCCTGCGAGTCTTCGAGCGTGTCGGAGTGCGCCTGGCTCAGGCACGTCTCACCGGGCTCGCAGATCCCGTTGCCGTTGCTGTTGCCTGCAAGCGACGCCGGCACGTCCGGTCCGCGGAACTGAAACGTCAGCAGCGCGCGCGTGGAATCGAACTGGAAGACGGCGTTGGCGGGTCCGCCCTGCACGACAAGGTAGTGCATGCCCGTGGCGCGATCCGGTCCCTTGGTGATCGACACGAAGTCCACCACGGTCCATCCCAATCCCCCCGCCGCGCCATAGTCGGCGCAGAATGTCTGCCCATGGAAGGCGCGCCCCGGAAGCACCTGCACCACGCATACAGCCTTCGTATCGGTCAGAAACGGCAGCCATCCGTCCCGCGACATATCGCCGGTGCCGCCCCGGAACACATTCGTGAAGTTGTAAGGCGGCTTGGAGTAGTCGGCGAAGACGGATTCGGAATCGGTCGAAACCTGGTACCGCATCAGTCGGTCGGCCACCACCGTCGAGCCGTTCCAGTAACGGGAAAAATAATACAGCACGTCGTCCTGCGTGGGATCCCAAATTACCTCTCCCGAGGTCCAGGTGCGGTACGCCCGCGCCTTCTGCCGCACCGGCAGCGCCGAGGCCGTGTCCAGAATGGTCGAGAAAACGTCGTCGGCGATTAGCGTGTATCTCCCCGTTGTGCTCATGGCTCCGGGCGTAGAATAAGCGTGGCGATAGGAGCCGCCCGGCGTCAGCGTTCGCACCGCGGCGCCGAAGTTCGCGTCGATGTACGATCCACCCGGCGCCGGGGTGGGAAACGAACCCACCGGAAGCTCTCCGGGCGCCGTGCAGATCGCCGGTACCGGGAATCCGGCGGTCATCGAGCAGTAGGAAGGCGCACCCTTGGCGTAGGTGAACATCGGCCCAATGGAAGGCAACACCGAAGCGATCAGCGCGGGCGAAGCCGCCGTGGCAAACCATCCCGACGTCTTCTGCCCGCCGGACTCGATCTCGAACCGGTACACCTTGTTGGTCTCCAGGCTCCGCGCGTGATACTTGCCGTCGACGCCGATGGCCACGCCACCCCCGCCTGCATTGAAGGTCACCTGGTTCCCGCTGAAATAGGAACCGGGCCGGCCGCAATAGGCCGACCCCGGAAAGAACCGTTCGTTGGTGTCATCGACCAGGTCGCCCGTCGATTTGAAAATCTTCACCGAGCAAGTGAACGTATTCGGAACGCGGAAAACCAGGGTGACGCCGGATGTCGTCGGGCGAAGGCTCTCCACCGGGATGGGCTCATAGCCGGCCGCGGCGGCGGCAAAAAGCAGCAGTGACACAAAAGATTTCACTGGGACCTCCTTAGGGGATGTGCCAGCGTAGCGTTGGAGGTATCCCTTAGCCGAGCGCGGGAAAGTACCGATTTGTTAGGCGGACCGGATGACGCCCGCCTGGAACAGAGGTTCCAGTTCCGCGTCCCGCAGGCCCAGCAGATCGGCCAGTGCCTGGCGCGTGTGCTGGCCGTGGAGAGGGGCGGGCGTGCCAACCTCGCCGGGCGTCGCGCTCAGCTTGACCGGCAGGCCCGTAACGCGCACTTCGCCCGCCGTGGGATGTTGCCGTGTTGGGAACATCCCGCGCGCCTGCGATTGCGGATCCTCGACCACTTCCCCCAGATTCCGCACCGGCGTGCAGGGGACGCCATGGCTTTTGAGCAGCGCGAGCCAATGCGCGGCGGGGCGCTTGCCGAACATCTCCATCAGCAGGGGTTCCAGAGTGCCGCGATGGGCCACGCGCGCGGCGTTGGATTCAAAGCGCGGGTCCGTGATCCATTCCGGCTTTTCCATCGCCTGGCAGAATGCCTCCCACAGTTTTTCGCTGGCGACGGCCAGCGTGATATCCCGGTCCTGCGCCTTGAACGTGCGGTAAGGAACGATGGTGGCGAACGCCGTTCCCTGCGGCCCCTGCACGATGCCCGATCCGAACAGGTAGGCGTAGTTGGACGCCATTGCCGAGATCATCGAGTCGAGCATGGAAACGTCCACGTACTGGCCGCGCCCGGTGCGATGCCTGGCTTCGAGCGCCATCTGAATGCCGATCAGCGCGAACATCCCCGCCGTGATGTCGGCGACCGAATGCCCGCAGCGCGCCAGCTCACCCCCCGGCGTGCCCGTCAGGCTGATGAGTCCGCACGAAGCCTGCAGGATCAGGTCGAAGGCCGGGTTGTCGCGCGACGGCCCGTTCTGCCCATAACCCGAGATCGAACAATAAATCAGACCCGGATTCCGCGCCGCCACTTCCTCGTAGCCCAGGCCGTTCTTCTTCATCAGACCCGGCCGTTGATTCTCGATCAGGACATCGGCTTTCTCCGCCATCCGCAGGCATAGCTCACGCCCTTCGGGCCGTTTGATGTTGATCGCCAGCGCCTGCTTGCCCACGTTGATGCCCAGGAAATAGGAGGCCTCGGGACCGGTGAACGGCGGCCCCCAGGTGCGGCCCATATCGAACGTTTCCGTCCCTTCGACTTTGTAGACCAGCGCTCCGTAGTGGGCCATTAACATCGTGCAGTAAGGACCTGCCAGCGCGTGCGAGAAGTCGAGGACGGTGAGATGTTCGAGCGGGCCGGGCATGATTGGCCAATGGTAGTGCCAAAATAAGGCGATGCACAACTTGCATCAAGGCGACGGTCCTCCCTACAACGATCTGGATGAACTGGCCGGAAGTTGGACAAGGCAGGAGGCGGAGGAATTCAATCGCTTCGTTGCCGAAAACTTCGAACGGATCGATCCCGATGACTGGAAATGAAGCGCCTCTCGCTCGATACGTCCGCACCTGATCCGGCAGCCCGGGAAAACGAAGAAACGTTGCTGCGGTAGTCCTTGCAATCCCCCGGTGAATGTGTAATTATTCAGTTGCCTGAATAAAAATTCAGCGGCTTTGGGCGCAAGGAGATGGCGATGGAAACAGCGGCTCCCTCGATGATGGCTGGCTCCTGGCGGATCGATCTGGGCGACGTCCGTTCCGATCTCGATCTCACCATCGGCGAGATCCGCCAATTGATGGATCTGACGGCGCTGATGAAGCGCACGCCCACCCGATTCGCCAACGTGCTCAAGGGCCGCTATCTCACGCTGCTGTTTGAAAAGCCTTCGCTGCGCACGCGCATGACCTTCGAACTGGCCATCAAGCAACTGGGCGGCGATGCGATCGTCGATACCGGCCGGATCGGCGCTCGTGAGCCGCTGAAGGATGTCGCGCGGAATCTGGAACGCTGGACGCAGGGCATCGTGGCCCGCACCTTCTCGCAAACCACCATCGACGATCTGGCCAAATGGGCGTCGGTGCCGGTGATCAACGCGCTCAGCGACCTCTATCATCCCTGCCAGGCGCTGGCCGACATCTTCACCATGCGGGAAAGGTTCGGCGATCTCGAAGGGCGCAAGCTCGCCTTCGTGGGCGACGGCAACAACGTGGCCCACTCGCTGATGTTGAACGCGGCGCGCCTTGGCATGAACTTCTCGCTCGCCACGCCCGCGGGCTATGAGGCCAATGAGCGCATCGTCTCGCTGGCGCGCGAGTTCGCCTCCGTCTCGGGCGCGCGGCTGGAATTCAATTCGGACGCGGTGGCGGCCGTCAATGGCGCCGACGCCGTCTATACCGACGTCTGGACCAGCATGGGCCAGGAAGAGGAATCGGCCATCCGCCGCCAGATGTTTGCGCCCTATCAGGTCAATGCGAAGCTGTTCGCCCACGCGCGGCCCGGCGCCATCTTCATGCACTGCCTGCCGGCCAAGCGCGACGAAGAGGTGACCGACGACGTTATCGAACTGGACCGGTCCGCGGTCTTCGATCAGGCCGAAAACCGCCTGCATGTGCAGAAAGCCATGCTGCTGATGCTGCTATCGTAATTACCTTGCATGAAGCTTTGGGGCGGACGTTTTGAAGGCGGGCCGTCCGAGGTGTTCGATCGCTTCGGGCGCTCTCTGCATTTCGACAAAGAACTCATCGATGTAGACCTGCGCGGCTCGATCGCGCACGCCAAAGGGCTGCATAAAATCGGCATTTTAAGCGCGGACGAGATGGCCCGGCTCACCGCCGCCCTTGAAGCGATGCGCACCGAATGCCGCGCGGCGGATTTCTTCGGCAACTCCGAAGAGGAAGACGTCCACACGGTGGTGATCCGCAAGCTGAAGGAACGCGTTGGCGCCGATCTGGCCGACAAGATCCATACCGGACGCAGCCGCAACGATCAGGTCTCGCTCGATGTGCGGCTGTGGCTGCGCGAGCGCATCGACGACGCGCGCCGGCTCCTGGTTCAGCTGCTCGAAGAATTGCTGAAGCTGGCCGCGCGCTATCCGGATGCGCTCATTCCCGGTTACACCCACACACGCCGCGCGCAGCCGGTGCTGTGGCCGCACTACATTCTTTCGTTCTTCGAAATGTTCGCGCGCGACCACGAGAGGCTGCTCGATGCCAGGCGGCGGGTGAACGTAATGCCGCTCGGATCGGGCGCGCTCGCCGGCAGCGGCTTCCCCATCGACCGCCAGGCTGTCGCCGAAGAATTGGGCTTCGACTCGGTCACCCGCAACAGCATGGATGTTTCCGGCGACCGCGATTTCCTCCTCGACTTCGAGCACGCCGCCAACCTCATCATGCTGCACCTGAGCCGGCTGGCCGAGGATTGGATACTCTACACCGGCGAAGAATACCGCTGGATGGATTTGGGCGACGGCGTGACCAGCGGATCGAGCATGATGCCGCAAAAGCGCAATCCCGATTCTCTCGAGCTGATTCGCGGCAAAGCGGGGCGCGTCTTCGGCACCTACATGGCGCTGCTGGTGACCATGAAAGGCCTGCCCACCACGTACAACCGCGACATGCAGGAAGACAAGGAGCCGCTGTTTGACGCGGTGAACCAACTTCTGAGCTCGCTTGAAATGGCGCGCGTCGTCGTCGAGACGGCGGTGCTCAAACCCGAGGTGCCGCGCCGCGCGGCGGAGGAAAGCTGGGCCGTGGCGACCGATCTCGCCGACGCTCTGGCGCGCAATGGCATGCCCTTCCATCAGGCGCACAAGGTAGTGGGACGCCTGGTGCTTGAATCGGTGCGCGCCGGCAAGCACGCCCGCGATTGGACGGCGGCCGAGTTGTGCGCCTTCGACGCTTCCTTCAAACCGGAGATGGCGCCGCTGCTTGATCCGCGCGAGGGGCTCGCCACCCGCGAGATTCGCGGCGGCACCGGTCCACAGGCCGTGGCAACGGCGCTCAAGGAAGCCTTTGAGCGGTTGCAGTCCATGCGGAGGCCGTAACCCGTGCTGAAGCGGCAGCGCCAACTGGCGATTCTGAAGCTGGTTCGCTCCAGGCAGATCCACACGCAGGAG
This sequence comes from uncultured Acidobacteriota bacterium, assembly GCA_902826685.1. Taxonomy (GTDB): domain Bacteria; phylum Acidobacteriota; class Terriglobia; order Bryobacterales; family Bryobacteraceae; genus CADEFT01. Next base: position 21,879 of record CADEFT010000048.1, on the reverse strand, counting down.
CATCTGGCCGCCGATCTTCGCGCCGCCGGTCTCGATGCCACCCAGGTGACGTTGTCGCGCGACATCCGCGAACTCGGCCTGGTCAAGACGGCGCAGGGATATCAGGAACTGGAATCGGCGGCGCCCGTGCCCCATGCCGAAGAGGCGATCGCGGAGTTTCTGGTGGAAGCCCGCGCCGCGCAGAACCTGCTGGTACTCAAGACCGCGCCCGCCAGCGCCAGCCCTCTGGCCGCCGCGCTCGACGGTGCCGCCTGGCCGGAGGTGGTGGGCACCATCGCCGGCGACGACACGGTGCTGGTGATCGCACCCGACGCGGCCACCGCCGAGTCGCTGCGCCGCAAACTCACGGCGATCTTGATGAAATAGCTCCGGCGCTCCGCGCCTGGCGACGCGACCGGTACACCGGCATCCGGCCAGCGCGATATCTTCGTCGTATGATTCTCGCTCTCCTCGCCGCCGTCGCCCTGCTGGCGCAGCCGCGCCCGCCCGAACATGGACGCCGCTACCAACGCCTGGTGATCCGCAACGCCATCGTGGTCGAAGGAAACGGCACACCGGCGTCGGGCCCGCGCGACATCGTGATCGACGGCGATCGCATCACCGGCATCGTGAACGCGGGCGCGGCGGCGCGCACCGGCCAGGCAGGAGCCGAAATCGACGCCGCGGGCCAATACGTGCTGCCCGGCTTCATCAATCTGCATGGCCACAGCCATGAAGAGCGCGCCGGCGCGCCGATGCCCGTCGATTACGTTTTCAAGCTCTGGCTCAGTTGCGGCATCACCACCGTGCGCGACGTCGGCAGCGACTTCGATAGTGTCCGCAAGCTGCGCGAAAGCTCACGCAAAGGCGAGATCGCCGCACCCCGCCTGTTCCTCTATCCGTTCTTCGGAAGGCCGCCCGATGCCGCCGCCGCCCGTGCCCGCGTTCGCGAGTTGCACGGCAAAGGCGCAGACGGCATCAAAATTCTAGGCATCCAGCGCGACACCATGGACGCCATGATGGACGAGGCGCATAAGCTCGGCCTCCGCGTCGCGCACCATGTTGGAATCGAAGAAACCAACGCCTGGGATTGCATCCGCAACAAGACCTCCAGCATCGAGCATTGGTATGGCATCCCCGACGCCGCTCTGCCCGATGGCATCCAGAATTTCCCACCCGAGTACAACTATTCCGACGAAGTGCATCGTTTCCGTTACGCCGGCCGGTTGTGGCGCGAAGCCGATCCGGCGCGCCTCGACGGCGTCTTGGCCGCCATGGCGAATGCGGGCGTCGCCTGGGACCCGACCTTCAACATCTACGAAGCCAGCCGCGACGTCGGCCGTGCGCAGAACAAGCCCGAGTTTCGCGATTACCTGCATCCGGCGCTACGCAAATTCTTCGAACCGAATCGCGAAAATCACGGCTCCTATTTCTTCAACTGGACCACCGCCGATGAGATTTACTGGAAAGAGAATTACCGCCTCTGGATGGCGGCGGTTCGTAAGTTCGCTCAACTCGGCGGCATCGTCGGCACGGGCGAAGACGCCGGCTACATCTATCAGGTGTATGGATTCGGCTATCTGCGCGAACTCGAGTTGCAGCAGGAAGCCGGCTTCCACGCGCTCAAAGTGATTCAGCACGCCACCGGCAACGGAGCCCGTATTCTCGGGCAGGAAAATACGCTCGGCCGCGTGCGCGTTGGATGGACGGCGGATCTGATCGTGGTCAGGGGCAATCCGCTTGAGAATTTCAAAATCCTCAATCCGCTGCAGGGCGGGATTCAATGGACGATCAAGGACGGCTTCGTGTATTCGGTTCCGCGCCTGCTTGACGAAATACGGGGGGTGGCGTCGAAATGATTCTATGACGGAATCTAGAAAGATTCTAGATGGAACGAGAGACGGGCAGGGCCAAGGTCGCCGGGATTCTGGAAGAACTGCGGACGCCCGAAGAGATTATCGGCTTCGATGAGCATGGCCTGCCCGATGGTGCTGGACACCTCAGCGCTGATTGCGATCGGCGCGGCGCGTCTGGCGCCGGTTCGGCAGAGGCAATCACCAAAGCCGGTGCCGTTAGTGCCCTCGATGCTACCATCGCGCCATGACGCGCTTCTCCTACACCATCCTCTTCGTACGCGACATGGCGCGCAGCGTCGCGTTCTATCGCGACCTCATCGGCTTGCCGTTGCGTATGGAATCTCCCCAGTGGAGCGAGTTCGACACCGCCGGCTGCACACTGGCGCTGCACCTGGCCGCCGCGGGCGAACTGCCGCCGGTGGAAGAGAACAAAATCCCCGCCGGCCACGCGCACACCGGATTTCAGGTGGACGACATCGACGCGTTCGCCGCGCGAATGGAAGGGGCATCGGTGCCATTGATGCGCGCGGTGAAACTCGAAGATTTCGGCGGACGCATGGGCGTGTGGCGCGACCCCGACGGCATTCCCGTCTCCATCCTCCAGATGCCCTAAGCGAGCAGCGGCTTCACCACTTCGCCATGCACATCCGTCAACCGGAAGTGCCGGCCCTGGAACTTGAACGTGAGCCGCTTGTGATCCACGCCCAGGCAGTGCAGGATGGTCGCCTGAACGTCATGCACCGGCACCGGATCGGACACCACGTTGTAGCTGAAGTCGTCGGTGGCGCCGTAGGAAAATCCGCGTTTGAAGCCGCCGCCCGCAAACCACATGGCGAAGCAGCGGGGATGATGATCGCGTCCGTAGTTGGTATCGGTCAGCTTGCCCTGGCAGTAAATCGTGCGTCCGAACTCGCCGCCCCAAACGATCAGCGTATCGTCGAGCAGACCGCGCTGCTTCAAATCCGCCACCAGCGCCGCCGAGCCCTGGTCGGTCCCTTTGCATTGCAGCGCCAGATCGCGCGGCAGGTCGTTGTGCTGATCCCATCCGCGATGATAGAGCTGCACAAAACGCACGCCGCGCTCGGTGAGACGCCGCGCCAGCAGGCAATTGGCGGCATAGGTGCCCGGTTTGCGTGCGTCCTCGCCGTAAAGTTGGAACGTGCTTTCGGGCTCTTTCGATAGATCCATCAGTTCCGGCACCGAAGCCTGCATGCGATACGCCATCTCATATTGCGAGATGCGCGTTTCGATCTCGGGGTCGTGATAAGACGACGCCCGAATCTGGTTGAGTTTCGAAACCACGTCCAGCATCTGGCGGCGGCCATCGCGCGACAGGCCCGGCGGATCTTCGAGGTAAAGTACGGGCTCGGCTCCGCCGCGGAAGCGCACGCCCTGATGATTCGACGGCAGAAAGCCCGAGCCCCAGAGCCGTGAAAACAGCGGCTGGTCGATGTTCAGTCCATTCGCCTGCGAAAGCAGCACGACATAGGCCGGCAGATTTTCGTTATCGCTGCCGAGCCCATAGCTGACCCACGCCCCCAGGCTTGGGCGGCCCGGCTGCTGGCTGCCGGTCTGGATGAACGTGATCGCCGGATCGTGATTGATGGCGTCGGTGTTCACCGACTTGACGATGGTGAGATCGTCCACCACTTTCGCCGTATGCGGCAACAACTCGCTCAACCACTGGCCCGATTGCCCGTGCTGATTGAAATTGAAAACCGACGCGGCCACAGGCAGCGAGCTTTGCCCCGACGTCATGCCCGTGATGCGCTGGCCCATGCGGATCGTAGCCGGCAGTTCCGTGCCTTGCAGCTTTCTCAACCCGGGCTTGGGATCGAACAGGTCCGATTGCGACGGCCCGCCCGATTGATGCAGAAAGATCACGCGCTTGGCGGTGGGCTTAAAGTGCGGCAGCTCGGGCAATCCGCCGGTGGGTTTGGCTTCGAGAAGCGACGCCAGCGCCGCATGCCCGATGCCGCAGGTGGCCATGCCGAACAGTTGCCGGCGTGTCAAAGCGAGCGGGAGTTCGTTGCGCATGCCATTCACTCCTTGGTGATCGTTTCATCGAGATTGAGGATGGCGCTTGCCACCATCGTCCAGGCCGCCAGTTCCACCGGGTCCACGGCAGGGTCCGGCTTCGATTCACCTGTGGCGATCAGCTTCTTCGCCGCCGCCGGATCCTTCGTGAAGGTGGCGCGTTGATCCACGGCCAGGCCCGTCAGCAGCTTCACCTCCGGCGCCAAAGGCGTCCGCGCGGCCGCCATTTGATACGCGAGCCGCACCCGCGCCGCCGGATCTTTCGTCTTCAACACCACGCGTTGTGCCATCGCGCGCGCCGATTCGATATAGGTGGGATCGTTCAACAGCACCAGCGCCTGCAGCGGCGTGTTGGTGCGCGAGCGGCGCGCCACGCATTTTTCGCGATCGGGCGCATCGAAGGCCGACATCGCCGCCGGCGGCACGGTCCGCTTCCAGAATGTGTACATGCCGCGACGGTAGAGATCCTTGCCATGCCCGGGCTTGTAGGTCTGCGCCGAATAGACATCGCCATAGGCCGTTTCTTCCCATAGCCCAGCGGGCTCGTAGGGATACACGCTCGGGCCGCCGATCTCCGGGTTGAGCAAACCGCTCGACGCCAGCGCATTGTCGCGGATCGCCTCGGCCGGCAGCCGGAAACGCGACATCCGCGCCAGCAGCCGGTTGCTTGGGTCGCGCTCCGTCAATTCGGGCGTCGCCTTTGAGCTCTGCCGGTAAGTGGACGACATGACGATCAGCTTCTGCATCTGCTTGACGTTCCAGCCGCTCGAGAGGAACTCCGACGCCAGCCAGTCGAGCAGTTCCGGATGCGACGGCGGAGCGCCCTGCGATCCGAAATCCTCCACCGTCTCCACCAGCCCTGTGCCGAAATACAATTGCCAATAACGATTGACGGCCACGCGCGCGGTCAGCGGATGCGAAGGATCGGTGAGCCATCGCGCCAGCCCCAGCCGGTCCGCCTTGGCGCCGGGCGGCAGCGGCGGCAGGTTGGCCGGAACCGCGGCCGTCACTTTTTCGGTCTTGTTGCGATAGTCGCCGCGGCCGAGAATGAAGGTCTCGCGCGCTTTGCCCATCTCCTCCATCACCATCGCGTTCACGACGAGTTTGTCGAGCTTCGTCTTCTGTGCCCGTAGTTCCTTCAGTTCGGCGTGCGCCTTGCGGACCGGTTCCGGCGCGGCATAGGTCAGGTAGTATTCGCGCAGCCGCTCGGCATGCTCCCTGGCGCGCTTGGCCACCGGGGCCTGCAGGATCGCAAGCGCCGGGGCATCGACGGCCAGTTCCCGCGCCTCCGCCGCCGTCAACGGGCGGGAATAGATTCGCAGGTCGTCGAGATTCGAGCGCAGCGATGCGCCGGTGGCGAGCGTCCGTGCCGCGCCTGCCGGACCGGACTCAACCGGCTCGGTATCGGCGCGCACGCCATCCAGATAGATCGCCAGTCCCGCCGCATTTCCGGCATTGACCACCACGTGCGTGTAGGCGCTCTGCTGCAGGAAGCCGTGCGTGCGGACCGCCGCTGGACCCAGGCGCACCGTCAGCCTTGCGCCTCGCTTCAGATCGCCGATGGAGACCGACTCCTCGAGTCCGATCGTGAGCTTGCCGTTGGAAAGAATCTCCTGCCTGAGGCGGTTGTTCGACCGCAGCCAGAAGGCGATCCCAGCGGGCTCCAGGTTGCCGAACTCCACCACCGATTCCCCATCGAACGCCGCCGCCTGCCCGGCGGGTCCGTTGACAAACAGGGGATTGCCCTTGGTCACGCGTCCGTGGCGGTAATGGCCCGAAAGATCGGAGAACGCGCCTTCCATCTCATAATGCGCCAGCGCCCCGCGTGGACCGGGCGCCGGCGAAGCCGTGGCGGCCCACTCCGTCTGACCGGCGCCGGTTTCCTTGGCGTTCAAAATGACTTCCCGCGACGCGATCGCCTGTTTCACTTCGGCCATCCGCTGTTCCTGCACCGCATCGGGAAGCTGAAGTTTCGGCTCGGCGTTGCCTTCCCGTCCATCGAGCCCTTTTTCTTCAATCGTGTTGAAGAACGCGAAGAACCGGTAAAAGTCGCGCTGGCTGATGGGATCGTATTTGTGATCGTGGCAGCGCGCGCAGCCCATGGTCATTCCCATCCAGACATTCGAGGTGGCCTCGACGCGGTCGACGACATACTCGGTCTGATACTCTTCGGCAATCGCGCCGCCTTCGAAATTGATGTTGTGGTTGCGATTGAATCCAGTCGCCAACCGCTGCTCGCGCGTCGCGCCCGGCAGCAGATCGCCGGCCAGTTGCTCCACCGTGAACCGGTCGTAAGGCATGTTCGAGTTGAACGCGTGGATTACCCAATCGCGCCAGGGCCACATGTCGCGATGCGAATCGATGTGATACCCGTGCGTATCGGCGTAGCGCGCCAGATCGAGCCACTGCAGCGCCATGCGCTCGCCGTAATGCGGCGAATCGAGCAGCCGCGTCACCACCTTTTCATACGCGCCGCCCGTGCGGTCGGCCAGAAACGCCGCGATCTCTTCCGGGGTAGGCGGCAGCCCCGTCAGATCGAGCGTCACGCGGCGGATCAGCGTGGCCCGATCGGCTTCGGGCGATGGCTTCAAGCCTTCCTTGTCGAGCCGCGCCAATACGAAGTTGTCGATCGCGTTGCGCACCCACTTCGCGTCGCCCGGTGCCGGCGGCTCCGGCCGCGTGGGCGCGGCGTAAGACCAATGCTGCTTCCATTCGCCGCCTTCGTCGATCCACTTGCCGATCAGCTCGATCTGTTCCTTGCTGAGTGTGCGGTCGTGCGACGCGGGCGGCATGCGGCGCTTGGGATCGGCGGCGGCCACGCGCTGCCAGAACTTACCCTGCCTTCCGCCAGCCATGACCGCCGCCGCGCCTTCCTTCAAATCGAGACGAAGATTCGCCATGCGGCGCTTTTCGTCCGGCCCATGGCAGGTGAAACAGGTGTCGGAAAGGATCGGGCGGACCTGGCGGCTGAAGTCGATTTTGGCCTCGGCGGCGGCCGCGAACAGGGTGCAGAGCAGAAGGAAGCGGGGGCGCATGGCGTCGTCCCCTATTTTGTCACTAATTGGTCGCGGTGTTGCGCTGTACGGTTACGACCACCGGGTCGGAATTCTGCGCCGTCGCGAGCGACCGCACCTGAACCACATTCAGACCCGGACGCACCAGCGCCTCCGGGATCTGCGCCGAAATCTGCGTGGAAGAGGTCTGCAGCAGCGGCAGCGGCACATCGTTGAACACCACGCACGATCCGCCGAGTACGGTCGGCGCGGGCAGCGTGTCGCCGGTGGCCGGATCGGCCAGGTTCTGGCCGCTGACGGTGATAAACGAACCCGGACGGAAGTTGGGCGTGCCGTCGTTTGAGTTGACGATCCCGCGCGCCCCGCCCGTCAGCGTGGGCCGCGCCCCGGCGGCACGCGTGGGAATCACCGAAAGGCCGGAGAGAGTAATCGCATACGCCGTGCCGCGCGAATCCACCACCATCTGCCGCGGCGCTACGTTGGCGCGCTGCGTTCCGAAAACGCTGATGATCGGATTCTCCGGCACTACGCCGATCAGCGTCTCGCTCTTGGTCCGCACGTTGATCGACTCAAGCGTGGTCCGTACTTCATCGCGTGTCGCGGCCGTAATGTTCTGCCGCACCGGAGTCGTCAGCCGCACGAACGTATCGGAGTTGATGGAGGCCGTGGCGGCGATATTGCGCTCCCCTCCGCTGACCACCGTCTGCGTCGGCGGCTGTCCGGGCTGCGCGGGCGGGCCGAACTGCACCGTCCCCGGCCGCTCCGCTCCACCGATCACGGTGAGGGATGAATTGAGGATCAGCCCGTTGGCCAGGTAGAAGTCGGAATCGCGCGAAATCGACAGCGGTCCGTAATAGCTCTGAATCGGATTGGTGAACAACTGCCGCTGCGAGGTGTAGTTGTCGATGAGGCCGTTATAGAGGTAGGCCGTGCCGTTGCCCGCCAGCGTGAAAATGTAGTCGTAGCCGGGCGACGACAGCATGGTCTGCGGCGCCGGGATGGTCGCTGGCGTAATCGTATTGGCCGCCCGCAGCGTCGCCTGCGTCCCGCCGATCAGCTTCCATTGCGTTCCATTCGACATCAGGAACTGCAGGCCCGAAAGCCCGTAGGCAAGCGTAGCCGGAGCGATGATATTGGCGTTGCCGGCGCGCGGGATGGGCGGGAATTCCACCTCGCCCGTCACGCGGCCGAGCGCCAGGTCGACGATCGAAATCGACTCGCCGCCGCCGTTGGCCACATACATCGTCTGCCCGTCGCTTGCGATGGCCATCTGCAGCGGCAGTTGGCCCACGGGAATCGGCGCCAGAAACCGGCCGCGCCGCGTATCGAATACCTCGATGCGGTTGTAGCCCGCGTTGGCGAGGTAGAGCCGCCCGCGCTGTTCATCGAGCTGCAGATCCTTCAATCCGAAATTGTTGTTGTTGGGCACCGTCGCCACCGGATACACCACGCCGCGCATATCGGGCTGCCGGTAGTTCATGTAGACGCGAATTGTGTTCGGCAGGTTGATCGCTTCAAGCGACGCCAGGTTGATGCTGATGGGATTGCCCTGGTTCTGCGCCTGGCCGGTATAGAGGTTCGTTCCCGCCTGCCGGGTGACGCCCGCCCGTCCCGGTTCCATCACGAACGTGATCTCCGATGGCGCCACGCCCGAGGCCACCTGCGCCACCAGCGCCGCCCCGAGGTTCGGCACGCTGTAGGTCAGCCGCCCGCTGCCCAGGTTATTGATCCGCACTTTGGCCCGCGCGATCCCCTTGTTGCACTCGTCGATCGCCAGGAACACCGTCGTCGTTTCCGGCTGCAGAATCGGGTAGTCGTAGAGCGTCGAAAGCGGCAGGTAGATCATGCCCGATTCCGAGAGTCCATAGGCTTTCGAGCCGTCCGCCGTCACCACCATTTCCGCGATGATACTTTCGGGAATCTTGATGCCAAGCTTCACGCCGAGATTGCGGGCGTCGGAAATCAACAGCGTCGAGGCCTGCGCCCGAGTCGCCGGCTGCGTGAACGGAGCGGAATTGAAGGCCGAATAAAGCGTCGTGCCGTCGGAGGAAAACGCGCTGCCGCCGACATTCTGCAGCACGTTAAAACTGCCGGCGAACAGGAACGGCATGTTCACCGTGTTCTGCTGCGCCAGCGCCTGCAGCGTCTGCGTATCGTACATGGTGAATCCCGCCATGAAGCGGGCTCCATCGGGGGCCATCGAAAGGATCGTCGATTGGCCGGTGACGGTGCGGCTGCGCAGCACGGTTCCGGAGAAAACCTCGTAGAGATAGACCACCGTCTGCGTGTTGTTATTGATCGTGCTCAGGCCGATGATGAAGCGGCCGTCGGGCGTGCGCGCCAGCTTGCCGCGAAACGTGGTGACGGGCCGCGCAAAGACGGCGGGCGCTCCGGTGGGCGTCGCCGGCGGAGGCGGAAACTGTACCGGCTGCACCTGGTTCTGCGTCGTTTGCGTGCGGTCGAAAATCAGCAGCGTGTTGTTCAGGTTGGCTACGCCCGTGCCCTGCGTGCTGATGAGCACGCGCCCATCGGCGCCCACTTCGACCCCTTCCGGTTTCGCCGGCAGCGTCACGGCCTGGATCTGCGCGCCCAGGTTCAGATCGATTACGCTAAGCGTCGAGTTGCCGTTGTTGGTGACATACAGGTAGGCGCCGTCCATAGACATCGCCGCCGCCAGCGGCTGCGATCCACCCTGAAACGCGCTCACCAGCACGTTCTCGTTGATGTCGTAAACATCCACCCGGTTGGCCGGCGTATTCACCAGGTACAGGCGTCCGCGCTCTTCGTCGAGCACCATGTCCGACGGCGTGCCGCCAAGCTCTACCGTGCGCCCGAACGTCGCCCCAACCGACTGGCCGCTGGCCGTTGATACCAGGCTCGCGACCATGCAAACCGCCACCGTTACCATCCATCGCATGCTGGCTCGAAACTCCCCGCTAAGATGAAGATTCAATAAGGAAAAGCGCGCCCGTTGCAATTGATGCACCAATTCGCTAGTCTAAACCCTTCCAGGGGCCGGAAGTTGCTGGTGGGCGCAACAAATCGAAAAAAGGCGGTTTAGTAGAGGTTGTCGAAGATCCGTGTGCGGAATGTCACGCGTGGGACAATCCTGGCGGAGGATGCCGGTGTCGCCGATACACCCCAGACGCGAAACAAGGGGCTGCTGAAGCATGATTCGCTGCCGGCAGGCCAGGGGTTGTGGATCGTTCCCACCCAGGGGGTTCACACCTTCTTCATGAAGTTCGCAATCGATGTGCTGTATTTGAACAAGTCCAAAAGGGTTCTGAAGATCCGGCCGTCCATGGGCAAGTCCCGGTTGTCGGTCTGTCTGAGCGCCCATTCCGTGCTGGAACTGCCCGCGGGCGTGGCCGCTCAGTCGCTGACCGCCGTCGGAGATCAACTGGAGTTCGAAAAGCTGGCATGAAGAGATTTGCCATCACCGCCGCGGCCGCCCTTTTGAGCGCTTGCTCGCATCAGCCCCAGGCCCGTGTCAGCGTTCCACGCCACCCCTCCGCCGTCGAGATCAATATGAGCCGCCAGGTGCGCAACGCCCTCGACGCCGGCGATGGCGATCTGGCCGCCAACCGCCTGCGGGAGCGCATGGCGAAGGATCCGTCGAATACGGCGTTGCGGATGGAACTGGCGAGCCTGTACCGCCAGCGCGGCAATCCCGACCTTGCCCTGGAGCACTACCGGCTGATTCTCGAGCGCGAACCGGGCCACGGGAAAGCCGTCCTCGCCCTGGTTGAGACCATGCGCGATGGCGGCCAGGCCGCGCAGGCGGCACTGCTGCTCGAAAAATTTCTCGAAGAGCATCCCGCCCGGACATCGGAGCTGCCCGCCTGGCTTGGCATGCTCTTTGACGACGCCGGGCAGGCCAGGAAGGCCGAAAGCGCCCATCGGCTGGCGCTGTCGCATGACGAGAACAACGCCAAGCTGCACAACAACCTCGGCTACAACCTGCTCACGCAGGAACGGCGCGAGGATGCCATCGCGGAGTTCAACCGCGCCCTGGCCATCGACGCCAAGCTCGTCATCGCGCGCAATAACCTGGCGCTCGCCCTAGCCCGTTCCAGTCTCGCCCAGGACCGGCAGGAAGCCCTGCTGCATTGGCAGGCGCTCAACGGTCCCGCTTCGGCTCACAATAACCTTGGTGTCATCCTCATGGAGCAGGGCGCTTACCCGGAAGCCCGCCACGAATTGAAAACGGCGTTGGAGCACAACCGGAATTTCGTGCCCGCCATGCGCAACCTGGCGATTCTCGCCGCCATGGACGGCAAGCCGGCGGTAGTCGCCGCCGCCGCGGCGCCCAGGCCCGCCCGCGAGGCCCGCGGTCCGATGCGAAGAATTTGGAATGGCTTGATCGGAGCCGGTTCGGATGCGCCCGCGCAACCGGGCGCGGTCGCTCGAGTCAAGCCCGAAAAAGGAGAGAGAACGGCACAATGAAACAGTTGATGCTTCGTCTTTGGCAAGAGGATGACGGTCAGGACCTGGTGGAGTACGCCCTGATCGTGGCCGCGGTCGGTCTGGCGCTGATCACCACCGTGAATCAGCTTTCCACTGCCGTGGTTAGCCTTTATTCGTCGATCACGCAGGGCTTGACCAGCATTGGAGCGAGCGGCCAGTAAGCCAGGTCTCGCTCAGTGGATCACCCGTTCGGTCCGCCGTTAAAGGCGGCCCCAGGATGCTTGTAGCGACCAGTGTCCCTTCGTCGTCCGCCGCCCGCCTGTTACTGCCCGACGCCGCCTTGATGGTGTCGATCGTAACTCTGTTTCTGGCGCTGCTGATGGGCGACGGTCCCGGAAAGTTCTTCCGCGATTCCGACACCGGCTGGCACATCCGCACGGGGGAATCCATTCTCGCCGGGAATCCCATGCCTCGATCCGATCCATACTCGTTCACCAAGCACGGGCAACCCTGGTTTGCCTGGGAGTGGGGATCGGACGTCCTGATGGCGATGGTTCACAACCGCCAGGGATTGCCCGGCGTAGCCCTTCTGTTCGCCGCCGCCGCCGCGCTCGTCACCTGGCTTTGGTTCCGCGTGCATTGGGCGGTGGGGGGCGATTTTTTCCTTGCCTGCGCCATGGCCGCGCCCATGCTGATGGCGGCGCAGCTTCACTGGCTCGCCCGTCCGCACATGTTCAGTTGGATCCTGGCGCTCGAGGCCGTGTGGCTGCTTGAAAGGCGATCGCATTGGCTCTGGTTCTTTGTGCTTGGCGCCGCCTGGGCCAATCTGCATGCCAGTTTCTTTTTCCTACCCCTGCTCGCGCTGACATATGCCGCCGGCAACGCCGTCGCCGTCGCGCTCTGGGAATCGCCGGCCCGCTGGCCCGGTTCCCTCTGGCTCGCGCTCAGCGCCCTGTTGGGTACATTCGTCAATCCTTATGGATGGGAGCTGCACCGGCACGTTCTGGCCTACTTGGGCAACGGCGCGCTGCTTTCCCGCATCGCCGAATTTCAAAGCTTCAATTTTCATGCCGAAGGGGCCGGATTCATTGCCGCCGCCATGGTGCTGGTGATGGCGGGCGCCGTGCTTGCCTGGGGCAATCGCCGCCCCGAGCACGCGCTGCTGTGCCTGGGGCTGGCCGTCCTTTCCCTGCGCTCGGCGCGCGCGATTCCCATCGCCGCGCTGCTGGGGCTGCCGCTCGCCAACGCTGCCTTGACGGCGGCGCTCGGGCGCATGGAACTGCGCCCCCGTCTTCGCCTCGCTCTCGACCGGTTTCTGGCCTACTCGGCGCGGGTGCGAGCTCTCGACACCCAGGCCGGCGGCTGGATCTGGGCGCCCGCCGCCCTGGCCCTCGCTTTCGTCGTTCTTCACGCGCCCGCTCTCGCCGCCAAGGCGGCTTTCCCGGAAGATCAGTTTCCCGTGGCGGCCTCCGCCGCCGTGGCCCAATTGCCACCCGGGGCGCGCCTGCTCGCCCCCGACAAGTTCGGCGGCTACCTGATCTACCGCTTCAACGGAGCGCGCCAAGTCTTCTTCGACGGCCGCAGCGATTTCTACGGCGTCGAGTTCATGAAAACCTACATCGATCTGATCGAGGCGCGGCCGGGCTGGCGCGATAAGGCCGCCGAGTTCGGGTTCACGCACGCGCTGCTGCCAAATCGCTACACGCTGGTGGACGGCCTGGAAGCCTGGGGATGGAAGCGGGTCTACCGTGACGGCACGGCGACTCTGCTTGCGAGGTGACAATGGGAAATCTGGATCGCCAGAAAGTTTTGATGATCTTCGGCGGCGCGCTGGTGTGCGCGTTCCTGATGAGCTGGTTCGTTTACGCCAAAGCCGCCGCGCCGCGCACCGAGAAGCTGACGAAAGTCGCCGCCACCGCGCGCGACCTGCCCGCCGGTACGCGCCTCAAGGCCGCCGACATCAAGCTGGTCACCGTCGCCGAGCGCGATTTGCCGAAGAATGCCATCCCCGATCTCAAGCTGGTCGAGGATCGCGTTCTCCTGTTCCCGGCCAACGCCAATGAGCCGGTCGCCTCGAACAAGCTGAGCACGCAGGGCGGCGTGGAAGGATTGGCTTCCACCATCGAGCCGGGCAAGCGCGCCGTCTCGGTACCCATCACCGATTCCAGCGGCGCCGGCGGCCTCATTCAGCCGCGGTCCCATGTCGACGTCCTGTTCACCCGTACCGGATCGATGAACGAAGCGGTGACCACGGTGGTCCTCGAAAATGTCGTGGTGCTGGCCATCGGCCGTACCACCGAAGTCGGCACGGTGAGCGGCACGCCGGGCCAGCCGGCCACCACCGCCTCTTCGACCGCCACGCGCGCGGCCACGCTGCTGGTAACGCCGGACCAGGCGGCCAAAGTCGAATTCGCGCGCCAGCAGGGAAAGATCAGTCTCGCTTTGCGCAATCCGCTCGACACCGCGACCACCCCCGATAGCGACACGCCGGTCATTACCGCCGCCGACGTCAAAGTCGGAATTGGTCCCAGGCGCCCGCCTCCCGGACCGCGGCCGAACCTGAACGATGCCGCCTGGCGCAACCTGACGGCGGACGCTCCGCCGCCTCCGAAAAAGGAAGAGAAGAAGGAGCCGCCGAAACCCAGGTTCGTGGTGGACGTCTATCGCGGGGATAAACACGTCCAGGAGATTTTCCAGTAGGGGCCGCCCGTTTCGCCAAATGAAAACGATTCTTAGCTTCGCAATCGCACTGACGGCCCTGGCGCAGGACGGCCCGGTGAAGGAGATGAGCCTCCTTCTTGGCCGGGGAGAACTGCTGCATTTCGACAACGACCTTTCGCGCGTGGTGATCGCCGAACCCAAGATCGCCGACGCCATCGTCGTCTCGCCCAAGGAAGTGATGGTCAACGCCAAGGGCGTCGGCAAGACGACGCTCATCGTCTGGGAGCAGAACGCCGCGCCGCTGCGCTTGAATGTAAGCGTGAGGCCCGACACCAGCGAACTGGACGCCCAGCTCGCCGATCTGCGCGGCAAATTCGCCACGGTCGTCGTGACCGGCAACGCCGACAAGATGGTGCTGACCGGCACGGCGCGGGACATCGAAGAATCGAAGCGCGCCGAAGCGGTTGCGGCCGCCTATGCGCGCACCGTAGTCAACATGATCACGCTGCCGGCGCCGCCCGATCCCAAACAGATCCTGCTGCAGGTCAAGTTCGCCGCCGTCGATCGCGCCGCGCTGTCGGAGCTGGGCTTCAATTACTTCAGCCGCAACGATAAGACGCTGGGATCGCTATCCACTCAGCAGTTCCAGCAGCCGCGCTTCAGCCAGCTTCAATTTCAGGATCAGAGTTTTTCCAACTCCACCGTCAACTTCGCCGACCTCCTGAATCTCTTTCTGTTCCGGCCCGACCTCAATATCGGCGCCACCATTCGCGCCCTGCAAGGCCGCAACCTTCTTCAGATTCTCGCCGAACCCAACCTCATCGCCATTGAAGGCAAGGAAGCCAATTTCATCGCCGGCGGCGAGTTCCCGTTCCCCACGCTGACGGCCACCACCACTGGCGGCGCGGTGAGCCCGGTGGTCACGGTGCAGTTCAAGCGCTTCGGCATCCAACTGAATTTCACACCGCAGTTGACCGCCTCCGGCGGCATCCATCTGAAGGTGGCGCCGGAGGTGAGCGCGCTCGATTTTTCGAACGCCGTCACGCTGCAGGGCTTCCTGATTCCCGCCATCGCCACGCGCCGCGCCGAAACCGAAGTCATCCTCAAGGATGGGGAAACGTTCGCCATCGCCGGATTGCTCGACAACCGCGTCGTGCAGGTGCTTAATAAGCTGCCCGGCCTTGGCGACATTCCCATCGTCGGCAACCTGTTCAAAAGCCGATCGACCAAAAAGACGCAGGATGAGCTGGTGGTGGTCATCACGCCCAAGTTCGTCAAGCCGCTTGAGCCTGGCGAAGCCGCCAAGCTGCCGACCAATATCGAGGATTTCCTGCCCACTTCCGAGGAAGTGAAGCAGATGGAAGAAGCCAAGAAAAAGAAAAAAGGGAAGAACGACCGTAAGCCGCAACTGGTAGGACCCACGGGCCAGACCAAGCCGTAAAGGGATCATGCGCCATTCCGATTTCATCGCCGGGAACGCCCGCCGCCGCCAACGTGGCAGCATCTCCGTGCACCTGCTGGTGCTCATGGTGCCGGTGTTTTTCGGCCTGATGGGTTTTGCCATCGATCTGGGGCGCCTGTACGCCGCGCGGGCGGAGTTGAAGGCCGCCTCCGAAGCCATGGCGCTCGCCGCCGCTTCGGGCCTGATCGGCACCGATGCCGCCACCGATAACGCCACTCTCGCCGCGCGCCGCGCCATTGAGACCGCTTCCGGATACGGCAACAGGTACGACTTCGGTTCTCTCGCCGTCGGCGAAGCCACCGGAGGGCTGAACAGCGAAGTCACCGGCCCCACTTTCTTTGACAATGTCGCCTCGGCCACCGGCAACGGGGAAGCGACCACGGGCACGGCCGGGGAGGTGAGCGGATCGCTCGCCAAGCATGTTCGCGTGGATCTGACCGGCGAAACTCCGTTGACCTTCTGGCGGTTTCTTTCGCTCGGGCAGGAAGGCCGGGTGGCGCTGGCGGCGCGCGCCGTGGCCGGTGTGAGCGCACCGGTGTGCACGGCCTGCGCCATTGAACCGGTCGCCATCGCTCCGCTCGACGCCGGCGACACCACCAACTACGGCTTCATCACCAATACACGCTACACCTTCGGCTACACCTGTACCGGTGCGCCGGTGCCGCAGCCGCTAGCCGGCAACACGGCCGGAGGGCGCGTGCCCTACCTGATCCTGAACCGTCTGAACGAAGGTGCCGCCGTATTCTCCGACGATTCGCAGCAACTGTTCCGCACCGGCGCCCAGGGCCTGGTTCCCAATACCAGTGAAGCGCTCGGCTGCATTCGCATCGGCAACACCGAAGAGGTGATCTGGGCCACCGCCTCGCAATTGGCCTGCAACGCCAACACCGTGCAAACGGCGGTGGCCGCCTATCTCTGCGGCCTCGCCACGCGCATGGATAACTCGCTGGTGCAAGGCTGCGCCAACATCGCCGAAGTCGACTCGCTCACCGCGCTCTATGCTGCCGATACCGATTGGACCGACCTCGACGACTACGCCGCCTATACCGGCAACGGACGCCGCCTGCTGACCATTCCCATCGTCGAAGCGCTGAATCCCACCGGCACCATGACCGTGCTCGGGTTCCGCCAGTTCCTGCTCGAGCCGCTGCAGAATCAGACCGGCATCGCGCCCAACGACGCCAATGGCCGCTTCGCCGCGCTCTACATCGGCAACGTCGCGCCCATCCGCCAGGGCCGCATCGACGGCGCCTGCGGCGTCACCTCCGGACCCGGAAAGGTGGTGCTGCACCGATGAGGAAACGAACCCAAGGATCGTTCCTGCTTGAGACCGCGATGTACCTGCCGGTCCTGTTCCTTCTGCTGTTCGGCACCATCGAGATCGCCAAGATCACCTACACCTACTACACGTTGCAGAAGACGCTGATGACCGTGGCGCGTTACCTGGGAACGCAGCAGGGAGTGAACTTCTGCGACGAAGGCGACACCATCGTGCAGCAGGCCAAGCAATTCGCCGTCACCGGCTCGTCCGAAGGCGGCGGCGAAAGCCTCGTCCGCAACCTTACCGTCGATCAGATCGAAGTGCGCGTGGAGCGTGTTTCAAGCGGCACCGATGAAATCGGCGCCTGTGAGTGTTCGGCCACCGGCTGCGATACCGGGTCGGGCGGCGCCAGTCCCGATTTCATCGTCGTCTCCATTCCCAACGGCTATCCTTTTCAACTCTCCATCCCGCAGGTGGCGTCCGATCCTATTCTGCTTAAGCCGCGCGTGCGAATGCCGTTTCAGGGAACGTAGCCATGAAGCGAAAACGCAACAGCTCCGGGCAGGCCACGGTGGAATTCGTGATGGCGTATTCGGCCCTCATCCTGCCGGTGACGATGATGATCGTCTTCACCTCGCAGTTGCTTTGGGTCTGGCACAGCATGGCCGATTTCACCAACCTGGGCGCCCGCTACGCCACTACGCACTGCTGGCAGGGCGACGGCGATAACGTCCGCGCCTGGATGCGGCAGAATGTGCCGCTGACCGCCGACCGCGATCAATTCGCCGCCGGTCCGGCCGAAATCGTGGTCGAGTATTTCGCCAAGGATCCCGACTCCGGCCAGCTCACCGCCTTCACCTGCGACGGAGGAGATTGCAGCGCCGCCTGCGTGCCCGATACGGTGCGCGTGCGCGTCACCGGATACGAGTTCCGGGGCCTGTTCATCTACCTGGGCCTGTCGCCGCTCGCCATGCCCGATTTTCAAACCACGCTGGCGGTGGAAAGCGCCGGCTGCGGCCCGGATTCGCAGGAGTGCACGCCCTAGATGGAGTTCGAGGAGAAAGAATGCCAGTCAGTCTGCTAGTCGCGTCCAACGATGAACACTTCCGGGAAATGGTGCGCGAGAACCTGTTGAACGTGCCCAACTCGCGCGTCATCGCCGAGTATCCGGAAGTCTCCTCGACGCTCTATATCCGCGTGATGCAGGATCTCGAGCGCCACCCCGAAGCGGCGCTGATTCTGGA
This sequence comes from uncultured Acidobacteriota bacterium, assembly GCA_902826685.1. Classification (GTDB taxonomy): domain Bacteria; phylum Acidobacteriota; class Terriglobia; order Bryobacterales; family Bryobacteraceae; genus CADEFT01. The sequence goes on along the minus strand of CADEFT010000048.1, from coordinate 3,958 downwards.
CATGTCCTACGACGCCGACGCCGCGCTGGAGTCGCTGCGCAAGGTGAAACAGGCGGTGCCCGAGCTTTACTGCGTCGCCTCCAACTTTCAGGCCGACGGCGATACGGTTCTGGGGGCGGTGCGCGCCGGCGCCAGCGATTTTCTCACCCAGCCCATGAAGCGCCTGGAGTTCCGCGACGCCATGCACCGTCTGGAAGCCACGCCGCGCAAGGTCACCACCACCGCCAGCCGGTTGGGCAAGATCTACACTTTCATTGGAGCCAAGGGCGGCGCCGGCACCACAACTCTTGCCGTCAACTACGCGAGCGTCCTCGCCCAGCGCAAACAACAAACCGTGCTGCTCGATTTCGACTGGGTCGCCAACGACGTCGCCATGCAGCTTGGCGCGCAACCGCAATATACGCTCATGGAAGTGGGCGAGAACGTTTCCCGCATGGACCAGGCGCTGTTTGAAGGCTTCGTCACGCGCGATCCGCTGGGCTTCTTTCTCGTCGGCCCGCCCGACTCGCTCGAACAGCGCGGCTACTTCACCGAGCCCATGTTTCGCGAGTTCTCCACCTTCCTGGTCGAAAAATATCAATCGGTGGTGGTCGACGCCGGCACCAACGTCAACGACGATGTGGTGCTCGCCGCCATGCAGGCGTCGTCGAGCGTCTTCATTGTCGTCACTCAGGACTTCCCCGCCATCCGCAATGCGCAGCGCTATCTCGCCTTCCTCATGCGCATGGGCTTCACGCAGGATCAGTTGAAAATCGTCATCAACCGCTACCAGAAGAAACACGATTCGAACCTGGCCAGCCTCGACCAGGTGAAATCCACCTTGAACCAGGAAGTTTTCTACGGCATCCCGCAGTCGGCCGCCGTGGCCAACGCCATCAACAAAGCGCGCCCGTTCGTGCAGGATCGCCAGGCCGCCGGAGAACTCGACCGGCTGTTCCGTAAGTTCGTCGACAAGGCCACCGGCGTACAGCGTGAAGCCGAGGCGAAGACGGCATGAGCACTCAACCCACCGTTCGTCCCGGATCGGGCGCCGACCGCTGGTTCGGCATCAAGACCCAGATTCACTCGAAGCTGGTTAACTCCCTCACGCCCGAGCAACTGCGCATGCTCAACCGGGAAGGCGTTCGCGAGCAGATCGGCAACGTCGTCGAGCGCATGGTCAAGGACGAGCAAATCCCCATGACCACCGCCGAACGCGAGCGGGTGATCGAAGAGGTCCTCGACGAAGTGTTCGGGCTCGGCCCGCTCGAACAGCTATTGAAGGATCCATCGGTCAGCGACATCATGGTCAACGGGTTCGACAGCATCTATGTCGAACGCGGGGGGCGGGTGGTGGAAACCAATATCCGGTTCAAGGATCACGCCCACGTGCGCATGATTCTTGACCGCATTGTGTCCAACATCGGCCGCCGCATCGACGATTCCTCGCCCATCGTGGATGCGCGCCTTGCCGACGGCTCGCGCGTTTGCGCCGTTATCCCGCCGCTGTCGCTGATCGGCCCGGTGATGTCGATCCGCCGCTTCGGCAAGAAGCTGCTTTCCACCGACGATCTGCTGAAGCTCGAAACCATGACGCCCGGCATGCTCGATTTCCTGAGCGGCTGCGTCGAGGCGCGTTTGAATGTGGTGGTCTCCGGCGGTTCGGGTTCCGGCAAGACGACGATGCTCAACACGCTTTCGCGTTATATCCCTGAAGAAGAGCGGGTCATCACCATCGAAGACACGGCCGAGCTGCAGATGCAGCAATCGCATGTGGTGCGCCTGGAAACGCGTCCCATGAACATTGAAGGCGCGGGCGCCATCACGCAGCGCGACCTGGTCATCAACGCCCTGCGTATGCGGCCGGACCGCATCATCATCGGGGAATGCCGGGGCGGGGAGGCGCTCGACATGATGCAGGCGATGAACACGGGCCACGACGGCTCCATGACCACCTGCCACGCCAATTCGAGCCGCGATGCGTTCTCGCGTCTGGAAACCATGGTCATGATGGCCAGCGCCAACATCCCGGATCGCGTGATCCGCCAGATGCTGGTTTCGGCCGTGAACATCGTGGTGCATTGCGCGCGTCTGCAGGATGGCACCCGGCGCATCACCTCCATCGCCGAAGTGCGCGAGGTGGAGGACGATTCGGTGCTCATCGACGAAATCTTCGTTCTCGAGCGCACCGGCGTCAACCAGCGCGGACGAGTCGTCGGCAAGTTCCGCGCCACCGGCCATAAGCCGAAAGTCCTCAGCCGGCTGAAGGCGTATGGCGTCCATCTTTCGCCTTCCATCTTTCAGGAAGAAATGGCGTTGAAGGAATAGCCGGCCATGGGAATGCTGTTCGTCACTTTCCTGATCTTCAGCGGCGCTCTGTTCGGCGCCGCCTACTATGTGTGGGCGGTTCCGGCGCGGGAAGCTTCCGACGATCTGACGCGGCGGTTGCGCGATTTGCGTTCGCGCGGGGCCGCTAGCGGCAGGCGCGTCCGCGCCTCCGACATCGTGCGCAGCGAACAGCGCGGCACCTTCGCCTATTTCACCGAATTCGTGGAATGGGTCGGCGTTCTGCGCCGGCTGCAGGAACTGATCGACCAGGCCAATCTCAAATACCGCGCCGTCGATGTGTTCGCGATCTCCATCATTCTGGGCATCGTCACCTACGTCTTCCTCGGGTTGGCCGGCCTGCCGTTATTCGTGCTGCGCGTGCTGATGTCGCTGGCGGCCGCCGCGCTGCCGGTGATGTACATCATGCGCGTCCGCAAGAAGCGCATGGCCAAATTCGAAGAACAATTGCCCGACGCCATCGATCTTTTCAACCGGTCCATGAAGGCCGGTCACAACATCCAGAGCGGACTCGAAACGGTGGCCGGTGAAACCTTCGATCCCTGCCGCATGGAGTTCAAGAAGGTCATCGAGGAAGTGGCGCTCGGCTCTCCGCTCGAAGATGCGCTGCATCACCTGGGCAATCGCGTGCCCATCATCGATCTGAAGTTCTTCATCACCGGGCTGATTCTGCAGCGCCAGACCGGCGCCAACATGGTTTCGGTGCTGGACAATCTTTCGCTGCTGGTGCGCGAACGCCTGAACCTCGCCGCCAAAATGCACGCCGCCACCGCGCAGCAGCGCTTCTCGGCCGGCCTTTTGTGCGCCATGCCCATCGTGGTGGGCCTCGGCTTCTGGGTGCTGAAGCCGGAATACATCCGGCTGCTCTACACCGACGACACCGGCAGCAAGTTCCTGACGTACGCCATTGTTTCTGAAATCGTCGGCATTCTGATCATTCGCAAGATCGCCAGTCCGAAATTCTAGCCATGTTACCGGTACTCGTCTTCCTCGCCTTCTTCGTCATCCTGGTGGTGCTGTTCTGGTCCGGTATCCAGTTGCTGCAGGATCGCGAGGACCCGCTCGACGACCGCTTGAACGAGTTGCAGGCCAACTACGTCGCCACCGCCTCCGCCGCGCGCGGCCCCCGGCGCCGGGCCGGCGGCGGATTCTGGAACAGCCTGCTTTACTTCATCAGCCTCATCGGCGGCGAGGAATGGATTCGCGACACCGAACGCGAACTGGCGCAGGCCGGTATCCGCCAGAAAAGCGCCGTGGCCATGTACGCCCTTGGGCAGGGTTTATTCGCCGTGTTTCTGCTCGGCGGCATGGCCTACCTGCAGCGCGACAATCCGTGGAGCCAGCGGTTCGGCGCCATGGGAGCCATGGGAATTCTCGCCTGGCTGCTGCCGCAGCAGGTGCTGCACCGGCTGGTGAAACGTCATCGCGAAAAGCTCCAGGACGCGCTGCCCGACACCGTCGATCTGCTTGGCATCGTGCTCGGTACCGGCCTGGCGCTCGATCAGGCGATGATGCGCGTATCGGAGGAAATGCAGTTCATTTACCCGGCGCTCGCCAACGAATTCTACACGGTGGTGATGCAGGTCAAGGCGGGGCAGGAACGCTCCAAGGCGTTTCAGCAACTGGTGCGCCG
>CADEFT010000047.1 GCA_902826685.1 uncultured Acidobacteriota bacterium | reverse complement strand
GGCTTCGCGGAGCGCCTGGCGCCGCGGCTGGCCGCGCTCGCAAGGCGGAACGTTTTCATCGGCACCAGTTCCTGGAAGTACGAAGGCTGGCTCGATCAGATCTATTCGCCGGAACGCTACTGGAGCCGCGGCCGATTCTCGCGCACGAAATTCGAAGCCGAGTGCCTGGCCGAGTACGGTGAGACGTTTCCCATCGTTTGCGGCGATTTTTCGTTCTATCAATTCCCGGCGCCGGCCTTCTGGCAGCGCCTGTTTTCGATGGCGCCCGGATCGCTGCGCTTCGCCTTCAAAGTACCGGAAGACATCACGGTGCGCCGGTTTCCCAAGCATGACCGCTACGGGGCGCGGGCGGGTCTGGACAATGAAACATTTCTGAATGCCGGCGTTTTTTCGGGGGCGTTTCTGGAACCGCTGGCCGCCTATCGGGCGCGGGTGGCGGCGCTGATTTTTGAATTTGGCTCCCTGACGCTAGAGCCGGCGGAGTTCATCGACCGGCTGGACGGCTTTCTCACCGCGCTGCCGGGCGAGGCGCGCTATGCGGTGGAAGTGCGCAACGCCGAGTTCCTTACGCCCGAGTACTTCCGCTGTCTGAACCGGCACCGGGTGGCGCACGTATTGAACTCGTGGACGCGCATGCCGGAGCTTGGCGTGCAAATGAAAATGGCGGGATCCCGGACGTCGGATTTCACGGTGGTGCGCGGGCTGCTGCGGCCGGGGCGATCTTACGAGGATGCGGTGGCGCGGTTCTCCCCTTACCGGAACGTGCAGGATCCGAGCCCGCCGGTACGGCGCGCGATGGTCGAATTGATCCAGTCGTCGCTCGAATCGAAAACGCCCGCGCACATCTTTGTCAACAATCGTTTGGAAGGAAACGCGCCGGGGACGATTGAAGCGATTCTGGACGAAGTGTCCTGCTAGAATAAAACCTCATGTCGCGTCTGGTCTTGGCTAGCGGGCTGGTGCTGTTGCTGTCGGCTTGCAAAACCGCGCCCCCATCGAACGTCGCCGCCACCGTCGGCGGGCGGCACATCACCTACGACGAACTGGACAAGCAGTACACGTTTCAGTTCGGCGCCATGTCGGAAAAGCCGGGCGCCGATCCGTTGACCTATCAGAAGCTCGAAATGCTGAAGACGATGGTCGACAACGAGGTCATGCTGCAGCGGGCCGAGAAGATGAGCCTGATGGCATCGGAAGCCGACGTGGACGCCAAGCTGACCGAGATGAAGGCTCCTTATACCAAGGAGGAGTTCCAGAAGCAGATCGACGCGCGGAAGATGACGCTGGACGATTTGAAGGCGCAGCTTCGCCGGCAGCTTTCGATCGACAAGCTGTTGAACAAAGAGATCACTTCCAAAATCTCCATCGGCGACGGGGAAGTCACCGAGTTCTACAACACCAACAAGGCGAGCTTTCACCTGGCCGAGCCGCATGTCCATCTGGCGCAGATCATCGTGACGCCGTATCCGGATCCGAACGTCAAGAACCTGAAAGGCGACAAGGCGACCAACGAGGATCAGGCCAAGAAGAAGATTCTGCTGCTGGAGGCGCGGGCGCGGCAGGGCGAGGATTTCGCCATGCTGGCGCAGAACTTTTCCGAGGATGCGAGCACGGCTCCGAACGGGGGCGATCTCGGGTTCGTAGGCGAATCGTCGCTGGAAAAGGCGAACCCGGACTTGCGCAAGATGGTGATGGCATTGCAGCCGGGACAGGTGTCGCCGGCCATTCGCACGCAGGAAGGCTATCGCCTGTTGAGGGTGATTTCGAAGGAGCCTTCGGGCCAGCGCGAACTGACCGATCCGCGCGTGCAGCAGAGCATCCGCGACCAGTTGATGAATCGCAAGGATCAGCTTCTGCGAGCGGTTTACTACGAAGTGGCGCGGAACGAAACGAAGGTTTCCAACTACTACGCCGCGAGAGTCCTGGAGAACTGGGGCAAGAAGTGACTCGGCGGCGCTTGCTGGCGCTGGCACCGGCGCTGGCGGCCCGGGCAGGCGCCATACCGCGGATTCGCGAGTTCCACACCCGCAAGTACACGTTCGCCAAACGCGACTACCTGTTCCTTGAGATCGCGACCGATGCGGGCATAACCGGCATTGGCGAAGGCTCGCTGCCGTTCCGGGTGGAGATCGTCGAGCAGGCCATCCGCTGGCTGGAGCCGCACCTGGCGGGGCAGGCGGCCACGGGAACGGCGGACCAATGGAATCGCATGTATCACGAACTCTCGCGGTGGCGCGACGGTTCGGTCTTGATGACGGCGCTTTCGGCGGTGGACATCGCGCTCTGGGACATCGAAGGCAAGCGGCTGGGCGAACCGGTGTGGCGGCTTTGCGGCGCGGGCGAAGCCAAACGGCTTCCGGTCTACTACAGCCACTGGGACCACGGCCTGAAACGGCGCACGGCGGACGGCTGGGCCGAGTGGACCGCGCAATCGAAAGCCGCCGGGTGGAACGCGGTGAAGTGGGTGGTGCCGCGCGCGGAGTCCGAGGGTGCAAGGATCCGCCAAACGGTGGAGGATCTCGCGGCGGTGCGGAAAGCGGCCGGAGACGATTTTCAGATCGGCCTTGAAATGTTTGAAACATTTTCAGTCCGTTCCGCCATCGAGTTTGCCAGGGCCGTGGCGCCCTACCGGCCGTGGTTCATCGAAGAGCCGGTGGCGCGCGAGAATCCGCGAATGTTGGCGCAGGTGGCGGCGGCAAGTCCGGTGACGGTGGCGGCGGGAGAGGGATTGCTGACGCGAGCCGACTTCAAGGCGCTGCTCGACGCGGAGGGCGTGCGGATCGTCCAGCCCGACGTGATTCATTGCGGCGGCATCACCGAAATGAGGCGGATCGCGGCGTTGGCGGAGACGTATGGCGCCGAGGTCTCGCCGCATATGTGGTACGGACCGGTGGCGCACATGGCTTCGGTACACGCGATGGCTCCGGTGCGCAACTTTCTGGCGCAGGAATGGGACGGCGCGAACGAAGCGGAGTGGGCCGGGCTGTTCGACGGCTTCCCACGACAGAGGGGTGGGGCGGTGGAGTTGACCGGCAGGCCGGGCCTGGGGCTTGCGCCCGATTGGGCGGCCATGGACCGGCGGTTCCCCTACGCCGGGCGGCGGGTGACGCCGAAGACGACTCCACGTCCGTAAGGTTTCCGTTGACTCCTTCTGCATTTCCGTTATTATAGAAATATGGAAACGGAGGGCCGCCTGGCCAGAAAACAGAATCTCGAACAAGTGGCGCGGTTTGCCGATATGCTCTCGGCGATGGGCACCGAGCCGCGGCTTCGCATCATGCAACTGCTGCTGTCGGCGCATCCGGAAGGCATGGTGGTGGGCGATATCGGCGCGGAACTGGAAATTCCCAATTCCACGCTTTCCCACCACCTGGAAAAGCTCAAGAACGAGGATTTGGTGAATGTGCGCCGGGAAGGCACATACCTGTGGTACTCGGCCAATACGGAAGCGCTGCGGGAACTGCTGGGCTTTCTTTATGCCGAATGCTGCACACGTAACAAAGCCATCGAACCGCAGGCGATCGTCTCGATCTGCAAGTAAGAGGAACGGACATGAATACACAAGCGATTCAGGACGTGGTGAGGGAAAAATACGGGCAGGCGGCGCTTCGGGTGAGCGCGGGCGTGGCCGGCTCCTGCTGCGGAGCCGACCCGATCACGGCCAACCTCTATGACGCCGCACAGGGCGGGGAAGTGCCGGAGACGGCCTTGAAGGCTTCGCTTGGCTGCGGGAATCCGACGGCGTTGGCGGAATTGAAGCCGGGAGAAACGGTGCTCGATCTGGGATCGGGCGGTGGTATCGACGTGCTGCTGTCGGCGCGGCGGGTGGGACCGGGCGGGAAAGCTTACGGGCTCGATATGACGGACGAAATGCTGGCGCTGGCCGAAGAGAACAAGCGACGGAGCGGGTTGACGAACGTGGAGTTTCTGAAGGGCGAAATCGAGAATATCCCGCTGCCCGATGGGTCGGTGGACGTGATCCTTTCCAACTGCGTCATCAACCTGTCGGGCGACAAGGACCGTGTGCTGAGGGAAGCGTTCCGCGTGCTGAAGCCGGGCGGCCGGTTCGCGGTGTCGGATGTGGTGGTGCGCGGCGAGGTGCCGGCCGCCATCCGCAAGAGCATGGAATTGTGGGTAGGCTGCGTGGCCGGCGCTCTGAGCGACCAGGAGTATACGGCGAAGCTCACCGAGGCCGGGTTCTCGAAGATCGGCATTGAGGCGACGCGTGTCTACGGGATCGAGGAGGCGCGCGCGTTCCTCGCCGGCCAGGGGCTTGACGCCGAGGCGATCGCGCGGGAAGTGGATGGGAAATTCATTAGCGCTTTCGTACGCGCGACCAAGCCGGCGGGCGGCTGTTGCAACCCGGGCTGCTGCTCATGACCCCGGACGCGGATACTGATCCTTTGCACGGGGAATTCGGCCCGCAGCCAGATGGCGGAAGGGCTGCTGCGCCACGCGGGCGGCGGCCGGTTTGAAGTCTCAAGCGCGGGAACGCGGCCGGGCCATGTGCGGCCGGAGGCGATCGCCGTCATGAAGGAGATCGGCATCGACATCTCCGGGTACCGCTCCAAGCACGTGGACGAGTTCGCGGGGAGCGCGTTTGATCTGGTGCTGACGGTGTGCGATCACGCCAACGAGACATGTCCGGCGGTCGCTGGCCACGGCAGGCGGCTGCACAAAGCGTTCGACGATCCGGCCGCGCTGGCGGGCAGGGATTACTTCCGCTCCCCGGCGTTTCTGGACTCGGTTGACAAGTAGACGCCACTTTGGCGTGAAGTGATGTTAGGGGCAGGCCGCTGGTGACGGATTCAGCCTCGCCGGCCGGTTTCTCGGATCAGTGCTAAGCCGTAACCGGGACCTTGGCGTGAACCGGCGTAAGCCAGCCATGCACATCGGGCCGCTGGCCGTTGACGATGCCGAAGAATTCCTTCTGCAGGCTTTCGGTGATAGGACCACGCTTGCCGGCGCCGATCGGGATACGGTCCACCGAGCGGATGGGCGTGATCTCGACCGCGGTGCCGGTGAAGAACACCTCATCGGCGATGTAGAGCATCTCGCGCGGGACGATGGTTTCCACCAGTGGATAGCCCATCGCCTGAGCGACCTTAATGACCGAATCGCGCGTAATGCCGGGCAGCACGGAAGCGCCCAGAGGCGGCGTGTGGATCTTACCGTCGCGGATCACGAAAATGTTCTCGCCCGAGCCTTCGCTGATGTAGCCGGCTTCGTCGAGCGCAATGCCTTCGGCATAGCCGTTGGTATGCGCCTCCATGCGGATGAGCTGCGAGTTCATGTAGTTGGAAGCGGCCTTGGCCAGCGCGGGCAGCGTGTTGGGCGCGATGCGCTTCCAGCTCGAAATGCAGACGTCGACGCCTTGGGAGAGCGCGTCGTCGCCCAGGTACTTGCCCCATTCCCAGCAGGCGATGTAGACATCCACGGGATTTTTGATGCCCAGTACGCCCATCTCGCCGTAGCCGCGAAGAGCGATCGGCCGCAGGTAGCAGGATTCGAGCTTATTGACGCGCACCAGCTCCACCATGGCCTCGCACAGTTGGTCGATGGTGAACTGGAACGTGTCCATGCGGTAGATTTTGGCCGAATCCACCATGCGGCGGACGTGTTCACGAAGCCGGAACAGAGCCGGACCGGTAGCGGTGTTGTAGCAGCGAATGCCTTCGAAGACGGCGCTGGCGTAGCTGACGGTGTGGGAGAGGACGTGAATCTTCGCGTCGTCCCAGGCAATGAATTGACCGTTCCGCCAGATTTTGTCTGTGGGCTTCATGAGGTTATTATAACTACGTGAAGCTGCAACGCTGCGGTTGCGTGTAGCATCCTAATTTTGCCGAACTCGCCCGTCAACGCACCGGGGCTACTTTGGGGACGAGTTCCGGACCGGATGTAAGGGCCGCCCCGGCCTGTGCAAGATTGCCAAGGAGGTGTGTGCATGAAAGCATCCCGTGCCGTAGCGGTATTTTCTCTCTTCTTTTTGTCGGTCGCGGCGTTCGGCCAGAAGCCCAAGAACATTAAGGCCAGCCGGTGGAATTTCTTTTCGCCGGAGCAGGACGTGGAGTTGGGAAAAGAGGCCGCCGCTCAGATCGAGCAGCAGGTGGCGGTGGTCAATAACGAGCAGGTCTTCGGCTACGTGAACCGCATCGCCGGCAGGCTGGTGAAGCAGCCGGAGGCGGGGCAATATCCATACACCTTCAAAGTTGTATACGACAAGTCGATCAATGCTTTCGCTCTTCCTGGCGGCCCCGCTTATGTACACACCGGACTGATCTCCTCGGCGGAGAACGAGGCGCAGATCGCGGGCGTGGTGGCGCATGAGATCGCACACGTGGCGCTGCGGCACGGCACCGCGCAGGCGAGCAAGGCGAATGCGGCGCAACTGCTGGCGGGCATTGGCGGCGCGATGCTGGGCGGCGGTTCGATGCTCGGACAACTGGCGCAATTGGGCGCGGGTCTCGGAGCCAACTCGCTGTTGCTTAAGTTTTCGCGCGACGCCGAAAGCGATGCCGATCTGCTGGGCGCGCGCATGATGGCCAAGGCGGGCTACGACCCGGTGGAGATGGCGGTTTTCTTCCAGAAGCTGGAGGAAGAGGAGAAGAAAGCCGGGCACTCGACGCCGCAGTTCCTTTCCGATCATCCAAGCCCGGGTAATCGCGTCAAGGCGGTGAGCGCGGAAGTGAAGTTGATGGCCAAAGGGCTGACCTACTCCAAGGGCGACGCGGCGGAGCTGCAACAGGTCAAGCAGGTAATCAACGGAATGCCGGAGCCGCCCAAGGCGGGGGTCAACTTCCGCAAGGCGGGCGACCCGCAAAGCGCTCGTCCGGCGGGCGGCGGCAAGCAATATCGAAGTCAGGGCCTGGCCTTCGTTTACCCCGATAACTGGCAGGTTTTCCCCAATCAGCAATCGGGTGAACTTACCGTGGCGTCGCCGGAGGGGCTGGTTGACAAGGGCGGCCAGCCCGATATCGCCTATGGCGCGATTCTGAGCCTCCAAAAAGTTCAGAACCGCGATCTGCGCGGCAACACCCAGCAGTACATCGCCGGCATCGCCAAAGGCAACGGTCTGCAAATGGGTAATGAAGGCACGCGCGATCTTAAGGTGGGAGGGCTGCCGGGGCTGCTCCACGTTCTCTACGGTCAATCCGCGTTTCAGGGACAGAAGGAAGTGGTGCTGCTGGTCACCGCCGATCATCCGCAGGGACTTTTCACGCTGGTGATGATCTGCCCGCAAGGCGAGTATCAGGCGTCGCAGCCCGCCTTTGAGCGGCTGATCACGAGTATCGAGTTCCCGCAAAGATGACGCACGGCGGGCGCTATGAGGCGATCCTGTTCGACTTCGACGGCGTTCTGGTCGATAGCGAGCCGATTCATTATGAGTGCTGGCGGCAGGTATTGAATCCGTTCGGTATCGGCCTCGATTGGGCGGTCTATCACCGTACTTTCATCGGTGTCTCGGATCGGACGATGCTCGATGCGCTGGCTCCGCTGGCGCGCCCGCCGGTGACGGGCGACGACCTGATTGCACTCTATCCGGCCAAGAAGGAGCTGTTCCGGTCGCGGATCCTCGACCGGACGCCGCTCAGTTCCGGGCTGTTGGAATTGCTTCCGGAGCTGTCGGATTTCCGGCTCGCGGTGGTCACTTCGAGCGGGAAGACGGAAGTGAAGCCCGTGCTTGACGCCTGCGGGATCGCCCCGTTCCTTTCGGCGGCCGTGTTTGGCGACGATGTGCGCGAGCACAAGCCGTCGCCCGAGCCTTACCGGCGGGCGGCTTCGTTGCTCGGCATAACGCGGGCACTGGTGGTGGAGGATTCCGAGGCCGGCGTGGCCAGCGGGAAGGCAGCCGGCTTCGACGTGCTGCGAATCCCCGATCCGCACCAGATGACGACGCTGCTACGGCGGCAGTTGAGGCTTGGCGGAAAGTAGCTGATATCCTGGCGGGATGCGAAACGTCATCCTGTCCCTGTGCCTGGCGGCGGCCGCTCAAGCGCAGCAATCGCGGCATGAGGTGGTCAAGGCGACCACGCCCAAAGACGACGCCAAGGACAACAGCGCCTCGGTTCCCGACGTGTATGCCATCAACGGCCAGTTCAAGCGTGTGGTGGTGCTGCGGTTCAAATACAAGACCGACCTGCTGGCGGGTCTTGAGAAGATGATCAAGGAACAAAAGATCCGGAACGCGGTGCTGCTTTCGGGCGTGGGTTCGGTGCGTAAGTGGAGCATCCATTCGGTGAGTAACAACACGTTTCCTTCCAAGAACGTGTTCATTCAGGATCCCAGTGAACCGGCCGATATCATCGGCGTGAACGGCTATGTGATCGACGGGCGCCTGCACGGGCACATGACCCTGACCACGGGCGATAAGGCTTTTGGCGGGCATATCGAAGCCGGCAATGAAGTATTCACGTTCGCCATCATCACGCTGGGCGTGATGGAAGACGGCGCCGATTTCAGCAAGCTCGACGACAAGACTTACAGGTGAGCGAACCCATGAAAATTCTTGGAGCCGGGATGCTGGCGGCGGCGCTTGCGTTGGCACAGAGCGTCAACATGCAGCGGCTCGATTACGTGCTCGATCCGGGGTGGCCGAAGCTGCCGGCGGGGTGGACTTTCGAAGAGACGCCGGGGGTGGCGGTAAGCGTTCGCCATCATGTGTTCGTCTTTCATCGCGGCCCGCACTCGATTATGGAGTTCGACGAGGCGGGTAACATGCTCCGGTCCTGGGGCGACGGGGTGTTTGTGCGTCCGCACGCGCTGCGGTTCGATCCGGAAGGCAACTTGTGGGCGGTCGACGATTTGGGCCACGTGGTGGTGAAGATGGACTATCACGGCCGCGTGCGGATGGTGATGGGCCGTAAGAATACCAAGGGTGAAACGAAGGATCTGTTCAACCGGCCCACCGATATCGCCTTCGCCGCCAACGGCGACTTCTATGTCACCGACGGCTACGGCAACTCGCGCGTGGTGAAGTTCGACCGCAACGGAAAGTATCTGACGGCGTGGGGGAAGAAAGGCACCGGCGACGGAGAGTTCAATCTGCCGCACGCGGTGGCGGTGGATAATCGCGGGCGGGTGCTGGTGGCCGACCGCGAGAATTACCGGGTGCAGGTTTTCGATGCCGACGGGAAGTTTCTCACGCAGTGGAAGCATGTCGGTTCGCCCTGGGGGCTGGCGATCACCTACGACCAGACGCTGTTTCTGAGCGACGGCCACAACAACCGCGTGCTGCGCCTGACGACCGACGGCGACGTGATCGGCCAGATCGGCGAGCCCGGCAAGCTACCGGGCCAGTTCGATTTCGCCCATCATGTGAGCGCCGCCAACACGGGCGAAGTCTACGTGGCGGAGATCAAGAATTGGCGGGTGCAGAAGTTCATGCCGCGGGGGCGGGCTCCGGTGGAGAAGAAGTGGGCGAAACCTTGAGGGTGTTGAGGGAGGCTCAGGCGGCTTCGCGCAGCCGGATCTCGACGATCTTGGAAGTGATGATGGGCCGCTCGTATGCGGGGTGTAGAAACTCGAGATGCATGCCGCGTCCGACGTAGGAGCGTTTGAGCATCGAGCCGCCCCAGTTCGATCCCGCCACCACCACCAGCGTGGGCTCCGGGCAGAACTGCGGATGTCCGGAAATCAGAAAGCGACCGCCGCCGCGGTTCACCAGAACATAAAACCGGTTCTGCGTTTCCACTTCGAGCATGCTGTCCATGGGAAGATCGGCGAGGTAGACGCCGCCTTCGACTTCCGAACGCACAATGTTCCGGTTGATCGCGTCGCTCAGATGGGGGTTGGAGCGGAAAAAATTAGTATGGCGGAGCTCGGAGCGGTCCATCGCGAATCCGCCCCCATTCTACCGCAGAACACCCGATTTGGTTGCGGCTGCGGCGGCGGGCATGCGATGCTCAGGGTGGAGTCCGCCGGATGGGCAGCCGCGCCCGGACCGGGACCGCAAGGTTCCTGTTCGCGGCGAGGAAAGTCCGGTCTCCACAGGGCGGCGTGCCGGCTAACGGCCGGGGGGATTCGCTCAAAGCGGGTTTCACGGAAAGTGCCACAGAGAATATACCGCCGGTGGGTTCGTTTCGACGGGCCTGACGGTAAGGGTGAAAAGGTGCGGTAAGAGCGCACCGCGGCGGAAGCGATTCCGTCCGGCAGGGCAAACCCCACGCGGAGCAAGACCAAATAGGGGAGAAGGAGCGGCCCGCTCCGCTCGACTTCCGGGTAGGTTGCTGGAGCCGGATAGAGATATCCGGCCAAGAGGAATGGCTGCCGCTTCCGCTTTCGGGCGGGAGTACAGAAACCGGCTTACAGTCCGGCGGGCTTCAAGTAGTTCTGGTCATGCCAGTGGAAGGCTTCCGGTTTCAATGTGTGCCCGGCTGCAGCAACTGCTGCGAGCAGAAGGGGAACGTGTATGTGACCGAAGGCGATATTGAGCGGGCGGCGCGGTTTCTCGGCCTCCCGCGTGAAGCGTTCGAAGCACGATACGTTTACAGGACCCGTCATCAAATCCGCCTGCGAAAGCCGCCGAAATCGGCCTGCTTCTTTCTGGCGGACAAGCGCTGCACGATCCATCCGGTCAAGCCGGTGCAATGCCGTCTGTTCCCTTTCTGGCCGGAACTGGTGGAGCATCCGGCGCAGTGGACGGCCGCGAGCGGGTACTGTCCTGGCATGGGGCAGGGGGAGTTGGTTCAAATCGGTTCCGCGGTTGAAACAGCTCACCAGATGCGAGCGGCCTATCCGGCGTTGTACCGTCAGCCTGGTTCCGGCAAGATTTCGCCGGAAGACTGACCATTCCGCCCATTTTCCGCCGCCTGGGTGGGCCACCCGGCGTCCCGCACGAACGTCTTACCGGTTTGGCGCGCCAGTTGCTCTACTGAAGCCGTCATGATCGATCGTGTTGCCGGCAAGCTTGAAAATTACATGAACCTGCTTTCGGCGCGCCAGAAGCTGGTGGCGTCGAATCTCGCCAATCTCGATACGCCCGGGTATAAGACGCGGGACGTCGATTTCCAGTTCGAGTACATGAGCCGGCTCGAAGACTCGAAGCCGAATGTCATCGAGCCGGACCTGCCGTCGAAAAACGACGGCAACAATGTCAGTCTCGACCGGGAGACGCGGCTGCTGGCGGAAAACGCCATGCGGTTTCAGGCGGCTTCGCTGCTGGCGCGCGGAGAGTTCCGCAAGATCAAGAGCGCGATTCAGGAAGGCAGGAACGGATGAGCCTGTTCAATCTCATGTCAGTGAGCGCTTCGGGCATGGGGGCGCAGAGGCAGCGGGCCGCGCTGCTGGTGGAGAACATGGCCAACTCCGAGACGACGCGCACGCGCGAGGGCGGCCCTTACCGCCGCCGCGACGCCGTTTTTGAAAGCGACGAACAGATCTCGCCGTTTTCAAGCGTGTTCGCCGAACAGACCGGCCAGCTTGCCACCGGCGTTACGGTTTCCGAAGTGGTGGTGGACGATCGCGAACCGGAGCTGCGCTACATGCCTGGGCATCCCGACGCGCGGCCGGACGGCTATGTGGCGTTTCCGCGCATCAGCCCGGCCGAAGACATGGTGGACCTGATGAACGCCAGCCGCGGCTACCAGGCCAACGTGGCGGCCATGAGCGCCATCAAGGACATGATTCACCGGTCGATCGATCTGTTGAGGTAATGGCATGACGAATCCTCTCTCGCGATTGCAGGCGCCGCTGCCGGTCACTCCGGTGGAGCCGTTAGGCCAGGCTTCCGCCGCCGCCGCGGAGGTGTCCTTCGGCGACGTCTTTGAACAGGCCGTGGCGCAGGTCGACCATTTCCAGAAGAACAGCCAGGAGATGGTGGACCGGTTTTTGCGCGGTGAAGAGGTGGAGGTGCATGAGATGGTGATGGCGGGCCAGCGCGCCGAGATCGCCTTCGATCTCTTCCAGCAGGTACGCAACAAAGTGGTGCAGGCCTACCAGGAGGTCATGCGGATGCAGATCTGACGCATGATCGCATCCCATCGCCATGCTCGATCAGATCAAGCGCCTGGTTTTGAGCCTCACGCGCTCCCAACAGATTTCCATCGTTCTGGCGGCCCTTGCCGTGGCGGGAGGGCTGTCCTGGATTTTCCATCGCCAGCAGGAAAAAGATTTCAAGCCTCTCTACACGAGCCTGGGAGCCGAGGACGCGGGCCAGGTGGTGGCGAAGCTCAAGGAATCGAATGCCGAATACCGCCTGGCCGATGGCGGCGGGACAGTGCTGGTGCGCGCGGCAAACGTGGCGGAGATGCGTCTTCGCATGGCTTCCTCCGGGCTGCCGAAGACCGGCCGCATCGGTTTCGAGCTGTTCGATAAGACGAACTTCGGCGCCACCGATTTCGCCGAGCAGGTCAACTTCCGCCGGGCGCTCGAAGGGGAGCTGGAGCGCAGCGTGATGTCGATCAGCGAAGTGGAACTGGCGCGCGTGCACCTGACGTTCTCCAAAGACTCGGTCTTCAGCGATTTGCGCCAGCCGGCCAAGGCGAGCGTGCTGCTGAAGCTCAAGAAGGACGCCAGGCTCTCGGCCAAGAACGTGGTGGCCGTCGGGCACCTGGTGGCCAATGCCGTCGAAGGTCTGAATCCGGAAGGCGTGAGCATCGTCGATATGCAGGGCAACCTGCTGAGCAAGGAAAAAAAGCAGAACGGGCAGGAGACCGGCGACGTCACGATTGAAAGCCCCATCGAATACCGCCAGCGAATCGAGCGCGATTTGCTGGCCAAGGTCGTCTCTACCCTTGAGCCGGTGATGGGGCCGGAACATTTCCGGGCCGGGGTTTCGGTGGAGGTCGACTTCTCTAGCGGCGAGCAGAGCGAGGAGTCCTACGACCCCAATCGCAGCGTGATCACCAACCAGCAGCGCAGCGAAGAGATGTCGGCGCCCAAGGAGACGGCCGGGATTCCCGGCACGCCGACGAATCTGCCGAAGCCGACTACCCGGCCGGGGAGCGCGGGCGGCAACAACGGCATCGTACGGCGGACCGAAAACACGCAGTACCAATCCAGCCGGACGGTGCGCCGGACCAGGCTGCCGCAAGGCTCGGTGCGGCGGATATCGGCGTCGGTGGTGCTCGATCAGCAAGTGCAGTGGGAAGGCGTGGGCTCGAAGGCGCGACGTACGCTGGTTCCGCCGCCGGAGGAAACGCTCAAGAAAGTTCGCGACATGATCGCGGGCGCGGTGGGCTTCCAGCAGGAACGCGGCGATCAGATTTTCGTGCAGAGCCTGCCGTTTGAAACCACTCTGCGGATGGCGCCACCGGCCGATCCGGCCGTTCGCAATCCGGCTACGCCGGGTTCGCCCACTCCCAATACGAAAGACAATTCCATGCTGCTCATCGGTATCGGCACGGGTGTGCTGATGTTTATCGCGGGCGCGGCGCTGTTGCTGCTGATGCGCCGCAAGAAAAAGGCCGCGCGCAAGGTGGAAGTCAATGCCGCCATCGAAGGCGCGACGGGAGCGCCGGCGGTGGAAGGAGCGGGACCGAAGGCACAGGTGGAAGGTGGTGCGGCGGCGGCCGCGGCGGCGGTGGCGGCGAATGAAGCGGAGATGGAGGAAGCGGAGCAGCGAAAGGTGCTCGACGACGCCAACTCGCGCAAGGAAGCCCAGGCCATGTTGAACGCCATGCGCCTGCCCACCACCAAGACCAAGAAGGCGGACGTGCTGGCCAAACACATCTCGGAAGAGGCCAAGCGCGACCCGGCCATGGTGGCGGGTCTGATCCGCAGTTGGATCAACGAGAAGGAGAGGGAATAGGCCATGGCGGAGGCGGTTGAAAAGAGAGTGACGGTGAATCTGCCCGGGCCGAAGAAAGCCGCCGTGCTGACCATCATGCTGGGGGATCAGGTCTCGGCCGACATTCTCAAGGAACTGGACGAAGACGAAATTCAGGTGATCAGCCGCGAGGTGGCGCGGTTAAGCAACGTGACGCCAGAATCGGCCGAGGAGATTCTGGAAGAGTTCTACCAGATGTCGCTGGCGCATGAGTACATGCACAAGGGCGGCCTCGACTATGCGCGGCGCGTGCTGAACAACGCCTTTGGACCCGAACAGGCGCGGAAGCTGATCGACCGGCTGGTGAAGACGCTGGGCGATGAAGGGGCCAACTTCGACGCGCTGCAGAAGGCCGATCCGCAGCAGCTTGCCAAGTTCATTCACAGCGAACATCCGCAGACGATCGCGCTGGTGCTGGCGCATCTGAATCCTTCGCAGGCGGCGGGCCTGCTGCAATCGTTGCCGCCGGAAATGCGCTCCGACGTGGCGCTGCGCATGGCGTCGCTCGAACAGATTTCACCGGAGATCATCACCAAGATCGCGCGCATCATCGGGCAGAAGCTCAAATCGCTCGGCGAGTTCAGCCGCGAATCCTATGGCGGCGTGCGGGCGGTGGCGGAGATCTTCAACCGCCTGGACATGGTTACCAGCAAGGAGATTCTCGAGTCCATCGACCATGCCGATCCGAGCCTTACCGAGACCATCCGTCAGTTGATGTTCGTTTTCGAGGATCTGCTGGCGCTCGATCAGAACGCGGTCAAGGAAGTATTGGGGCGCGTGGACCGCAAACTTCTCACGGTGGCCCTCAAGGGCACCAGCGACCCGCTCAAGAATCACTTTCTTTCCTGCATGTCGCAGCGCGGCTCGGAGATGTTGCGCGAAGACATGGACGCACTCGGGCCGGTCAAGATCAAGGAAGTCGAGGCGTCGCAGCAGCAGATCATCGCCATCGTCCGCCAGTTGGAGAACGAAGGCGTGATCAGCGCCAGAGGCAGCGGCGGCGGCGATCAGTATGTCGACTAGGGTGCTGCAGGGCGCCGCCGTCGAGCGGGCGGAGACGATGGTCTGGCGGGACGCGGGTACGCCTCCCGATGCTCCACCGGTGGAGGATGCGCCCCAGACGGCGGAGGAAGCCGCCGGTCCCGCCGCCGCGGCGGCGCCGCCCGAACCTTCCGGACCAAGCTGGGAGGAGTATCGCGCGATCGAAGCCGAACGCCGCCGGCTCGAAGCCGCGCTCCCGGAGGCCGAGAAGCGTGCCCGCGCCGAAGGGCGCAAGGAAGGGGAGGCCGCCGGACAAGCCGCCTGGAAAGCGGCGATCGAAAATGCGGCCCGCAGCGTTTCGCAGATCACCGCGCTGCGGGGCAAGCTGCGCAAGGAGGCCGAGCAGGATGTGGTGCAGCTCAGTCTGGCCATCGCCAAACGCGTATTGCGCCGCGAGCTGAGCGTCGACCCCGAAGCCCTGGTGGGACTGGTACGCACGGCGTTCGAACGGATCGAGATGCGGGAGGTTCACCGCGTGCGGGTGCGCCCGGCCGACGCACCGGCGGTTACGGAATTTCTGGCGCGGCTGGGCGGAACGCAAAAGGTGGAAGTCTCGCCCGATGTGGGGCTAGATGCGGGAGCGATTCTGGTTGAAAGCGCGCGTGGGCAGCTCGATACATCGCTCGAAACGCAGTTGACCGAGATTGAGCGCGGCTTCACGGACCTGCTGATGCGGAGGGGGAAACCGGAATGACGGAGAAGCAGCTCGATCTCGGTCCGTACTACGAGGCGATCGGCAAGGCGCAGCGCCATCGCTGGATGGGCGTCGTCACGTCGCTGGTGGGCCTGCTGGTGGAATCGTCGGGACCGGCGGCGGCGGCGGGCGATTTCTGCGAGATCGAGACGTCGGCGGGCCGGCGCATCCGGGTGCAGGTGGTGGGATTTCGCAATGGGCGGATTCTTTCGATGCCGCTCGAAGAGACCGACGGGCTGCAGCCGGGCGATCGCATGGTGGCGCGCGGGGAAGATGCCAAGGTCCGTGTTGGGCCGGCGCTGCTTGGGCGCGTTCTCGACGGCTTCGGCCAGCCAATCGACGGCAAGGGCCCGATCGAAGCGGAGGGCGCCTACGATCTCTACCGCACGCCGCCCGGTCCGATGGAGCGCGAGCCGATCCGGCAGCCGCTGGTGACCGGTATCCGCGCCATCGACAGCATGCTGCCCTGCGGACAGGGCCAGCGCATCGGATTGTTTGGCGGCAGCGGCGTCGGCAAGAGCACGCTGCTGGGCGCGATGTCGCGGCACAACTACGCCGATGTCAGCGTGATCGCCCTGATCGGGGAGCGCAATCGCGAGGTGCGCGGCTTTATCGAGCACGATCTGGGTCCGGAGGGCCTGGCGCGATCGGTGGTTGTGGTGGCCACCAGCGACCGGCCGGCTCCGCTGCGGATTCGCGCCGGATTCCTGGCGCTGGCGATCTCGGAGTATTTTCGCGATGAAGGCAAGAACGTGCTGCTGGTGATGGACTCGGTGACGCGGCTGGCGATGGCGCAGCGCGAGATCGGCCTGGCCGCGGGCGAGCCGCCGAGCCAGAAAGGCTATACGCCTTCGGTGTTCAACCTGCTGCCCAAAGTTTTCGAGCGGGCGGGTTGTTTTCCCGGCGGGTCCATCACCGGATTCTTCACGGTGCTGGTGGAGGGAGACGATTTCAACGAACCGATCTGCGATGCGGTGCGGGCGATCCTCGACGGGCACATTATCCTGTCCCGCGATCTCGGCGCGGCGGGCCACTACCCGGCGATCGACGTGTTGCAATCGGTGAGCCGGCTGGCGTCGGCGGTGGCGACTCCCAAGCAGAAAGTTTCGTCGCAGAAGATTCGCGAGGCGATGGCGGCGTATCAGCGCGCGCAGGATCTGATTCTGTTGGGCGCCTACACGGCAGGCACGAATCCGAAGCTCGACGCGGCGATTCGCGCGCGTGAGGAGCTTGAGAAATTCCTGCGCCAGGATGCCGATTTCAAAAGCACGCGCGAAGATACGTTGAACGCGCTCGATAAGATTGCCGCGGACCTCAGCGCATGAAGCGCTTCCAGTTTCAACTCGAATCGGCGCTGACGTGGCGGAGGCAGAAGGAACGGACGCTGAAGGCGCGCCTTGAGGAATTGGCCGGGCAGAAGGAGCGCCTGCGGCAACAGAGCCATGGAGTGGCGGCCGGGGTGGCGGGCGCGGAGGCGGATACGCTCAGCCGCCAGTCGATCGCGGCGGAGGAACTGGCGGCGCTCGATGAGTACCGGCGGGCGTCGGAACGGCGTCAGCGCGGCATCGATTCGGAACTGGCGAAGCTTGAAGAGGAAGTGGGGAGGCAGCGCGCGGAATTGGTGGAGGCTACGCGGCAGACCAAGCTGCTTGAGAAATTGAAAGAACGCCGTTACGCAGCATGGGAGCGCGAGGCCGGTGCCATCGTCGAGCAGGAAGCGCAGGAGCTTTATCTCGCACAGTGGTTGCAGCAGCGGGACTGAGACAGCGGCGCCTACTCGAAGGGGACGTGGGAACCACCGAACTTTCCGAGGCCACGCCGCAAGGGAGCGGGCGAGTCGTTGGCAGCTTGAATAGGAAAGCGCGGGGTCAGCGCGCGGAACGTGTCGGGGCTACGCGAACATGGCGTAGTGGCTACAGCGGCGGCATTGAGGGCACGCGACGGCGGACGAGTTGTTGGCCAGCAGCACACGTCGCGTAGTGCCTTGCACCACGGCATTGAGGATGCGCGAGGGCGGATGAGTCGTTCGCCAGCAGCGCACATCGCTTAGTGGCTGCAGCACTCGCGTTGAGGGTGCGCGACGGTGGACGAGTTGTCGCCCAGCAGCGCACATCGCGCAGTGACCGCAGAACCGGCATTGCCGACACGCGACGGCGTATAAGTCGTTCGCGCACGTCGCGCGGTAGCTACAGCGGCTGCATTGAGGGTGGGCGACGGCGGATGAGTCTTCGCCAGCAAGCACGTGGCGTAGTGGCTTGCAGCAGCGGCATTGAGGATACGCGAAGTTGTTGGCCAGCATCGCGTAGTGACCGTGGTACCGGCATTGACGATACGCGACGGCGGACGAGTCGTTGGCCAGCAGCACGGTTACCGCTCGCTGGCAGGCCGCGCGTCAGGGCAGAGCTTTCAGAGAGCGAGCGACGGCGGTCAGCTCGTCGGCCAGCTTCCTGACCGCATGGGAGGCGAGACGTGCCTGCAGGTTGGCTTCGGTCCACCGGCCCGCCTCGGCGGCCTCCCGGACCCCGGGCAGCGTTTTGGCCGAGTACCCGGTGTATAGCCCCGGCGCCGTCAAGGCGTGCCGGTACCACGGCCTGCCAGGAAGCCCGTCGCGCAGAGTGAGTGCGCGTTCACTGCGATAAATCGCTTCGTTGACCGGGGCGAGCTGTTCCCGATTCCACTCGCCGCGCTTTCGCGCCACGGCGGCGGCATACTCGGCTTCAAACGTCCTGGCGGCGGCGGCCAATTTCCGCACGGCCGGTTTCCAATCTTCCAGGCTTAAATTCTCCGGCGCATAGTGCGCTTCGAGCTCCACTGTGTAGTTGTCCAGGTTGCGCGCCAGGCGTGTGAACTCAAACGGGAGAAGTGGCGCACCGGCCAGGCGCGTCACGAGCGTAGCCATCAGGGCGGTGAGTTTGCGGCCCGAGCGGAAATCGCCGTCGGAGAAGCGCGTGTACCAGTCGAAGGTGTCGTAGTTGGAATGATAGACGCCCGAAGCCGCCGCTTCGAATCCCAGGTTCAGGCTGGCGATGCCGGCGTGGTTGAGGAAAGCGACGTAATCGGAACCGGCGCCCAGGCTTCCCAGGCGCAAGACATCGGAGTTCTGCTTGCCATCGAGGTACTCCGCCGCGACCTGACTGAGGAAGGCTTCAAGCGTGGCGGTTCCACCGGCGAGCAGCCTGCCCTTGCCGGTGGCATCGGTATTGAGATAGGCCACGGCCTGGCGGAGGAGCGGGGCACGATGCTTTTCCACCCATTCGGTGGAGCCGATGAGTCCGAACTCTTCCCCATCCCAGAGCGCCAGCTTGATGGTCCGGCGCGGACGCCATCCGGATTTTCGCAGCTCGGCGAGGCTGCGCGCGGTTTCCAGCACGACGGCGGCGCCGCTGGAAGGATCGCTCGCACCAGGGCCCCAGGCATCGTGATGATTGCCGTAGAGCACCCATTGGTCCTTCTCTTCCGCGCCTGTAATGGTCGCGATCACGTTGTGCAGGGGGCGCGCGGCCCAGTCGGACTCGACGCGCACACGCACGGTGGCTGGGCCGGGGCCGGCATGGTAGGTGAACGGCATGGCGCCGCGCCAATCCTCGGGCGCGACGGGTCCGCCGAGATGTTTCATCAGACGGGCGGCATCGGTGTGAGAAAGAGGAGCGACGGGAATGCGCAGAATGGTGGCCGCCTGTTCGCGGGGGAGGCGCCGGGCGCCTGGCTCGGAAGCCCACCCTGGCGTGAGCGGGTCGCCGACGTAGAGCGGCATGTCGAGCACGCTGCCGCGCTGCACACCGGCGGCGGGGCGAAAGGGTCCTGTGGGGTAGACGTCGCCTTGAAAGAAGCCGTCGTCGTGAGGATCGGAATAGATCAGGCAGGCCGCGGCGCCATGTTCCTGGGCGGTTTTGGGCTTGGTTCCGCGCCAGCTCTTGCCATAGCGCGCGATGACCACTTTGCCGCGTACGTCTACACCCATGCGCTTCAGTTGCACGTAGTCTTCCGGAATGCCGTAGTTGACGTAGACCAGCGGTGCCGTAACATCGCCCGATCCGGAATAGGCGTTGAAGGCGGGCAGCAGATCGGGGTGAGCGGTATCGCGGTCTTCGGGGATCGAAGGCTCGCGCAGCGGTGCGCGGTAAGTTTCAGGCGCCACCATTTCCACACGCATGTCGCCGGGATAGGGCAGCGTCACTTCAAAGGTTTCGATTTGCGCGTCGAGGCCCCATTCGCGGAACAGATCGAGGGCGTATTCAGCCACCGCGCGGGCGCCGGGCGAGCCGGCGTGGTGCGGCCCCGAGGACAGGCGTTTCAGGTAGGACCGCAGCCGCTGCGCGTCGGGGATGCGTTTGAGTTTCGACTCAATGGCCAGTTGCGCGGCCGTCTCATTCGGGGAGAATCCGCGGATCGCCGGCTGCGCGTAGGCACACACCACCATTGCGCCCAAGGCGAAGGGGATCAGTGGGAACCGCATGCGGTCAGCGGAGAATGGGGTGGGTAGTGGGATTTGAACCCACGACATCTGGAACCACAATCCAGCGCTCTACCGGCTGAGCTATACCCACCGCAGGGTCCAGTAGTGATGGTAGCACGATCAGCGCACGAAAATCGTCACGTTGCTTTGGGCCGGACTGGAACCCACCGTAACCTGGAGCGCCTGACGGCCGGTTTCGGCGGTCACGGGAACGCGCACGACCACTTGTAGCAGGCCTGGCGCGGTGACGGCGGTTTTGGCGGAAATCAGCTCGGCTTGCACCTGTCCGATCCGGACGGCCACCGGCTGCGCGGGGCTCGGATACGGCGCGTCGGCCAGGCGGCCTTCGGCGATTGCCGGTGTCACCGCTCCTTCGCCGGTGACGAAGAACTGGAACGCGGTTCCGCGTATGGCGCCGGAGAATTCGCCGTTAATGGTGGAATCCTCGTTGACGGCGGCCGCGGTGCCCGATCCGCCGGTGGTGGCGAAAATCCCGGGAGACGTCGGCGCGACGGCTACGGTGGCCTGGGCGAGGACGACGCCGCTTCTTACGACTTCGATCAGGGTGCTGGCGGCGGTTGAGATGCGGTAAGGCGCCTGCAGGTGAATCATGTTCTCCTGGGCATAGAGTAAGGGCACGGGTGTGCCGTCGAAGCGGACCTGCAGATCGCCCAGAGCGGTATCGAGGGGAGTGCCGGCCGATACTCGCGACCAGACCGGTGTCACGGGGCCGATGCCGGTGCCGCGCAGAACCAGAAGCATGCCCGGTGCCACCACGCCCGCTTCCAGAGTGGCGGCGTGCAGCACCCGGAAGCCGGAAGCGTCGCCGCTGCCGCCCGACCCTGGGGAAAGGGTCAACTGGCGGACCCGCTGGTTGCCCTTGTCGGCGAGGTAGAGCGAGCCGGTGGCGGACGCCTCCACCGCGACGGGTGTATCGAGGCTGGCGGCGAGGGCGGGGCCCTGATCGCCGGCGAAGCCTTTGGCGCCCGATCCGGCCACCGTGGCGATGACGCCATCCACGCCGACGCGCCTGACGCGCTGGTTGCCTGTGTCGGCGATGTAGATGTTGCCCGCCGCGTCCACGGTCACTCCGGAAGGGGCGTTCAGGCTCGCTTCGGTGGCGGGCCGGCCGTCGCCGCCGAACCCAGCCGTGCCGTTGCCGGCCACCGTCGTGATGAAGCCCTGCGCGCTGATGCGACGGATGCGGTGATTGCCGGAATCGGCGATCAGCAGGCCCGAGGAAGAATCGAGCGCCAGGCCCTGCGGGGAGCTGAGCTGCGCCTGCGAGGAGATGGCATTGTCGCCGCGGAAGCCGGCCGTGCCGTTGCCGGCCAGGGGGAAGAGCAGACCGGAGGCGCTCAATCGCCGGATCGTGTGATTGGCGGTGTCGGAGAAATAGACTTCGCCGTTGCGGTCGGCGGCGATGCCGGAAGGGGCGTTGAGACGCGCCTCGAGCGCCGCCCGGGAATCGAGGGTGTTGCCCGCCACGCCGGTACCCGCCACCGTGCGGATGACGCCGGCGCTATCCACGCGCCGGATGCGGTGGTTGCCGGTGTCTGAGATGTAGACGTTGCCCGAGCGGTCGGAAGCCACCCCGCGCGGGCCGTTCAGACGGGCGGCGGCGGCCTGGCCGTTGTCCCCGCTGAACCCCGCTTCTCCGAGGCCCGCCACCAGCGTGCTCACGCCGGCAGGGGAGAGACGTTGAATCCGGTGGCCGGCGCCGTCGGCGACCAGCAGAGTGCCCGAAGCTTCGAGGTCGAGATCTTCCGGCGCGCTCAACTGGAACTGGCTGACGGCGGCTCCGCCGGTGACCGTGTTCCATTGGCCCGCCGCGGTGAAGCGCCTGGCCTGCGTCGCCGTGGCGTAGTGCAGCACGCCCGCCGGGCTGACGTTGACGTCGCGTGCGCCGCCGCTGGCCATTACCGTGGGCGCGCCGCCCGGCGTGACGCGGACCACCGTATCGAAGCCCGCCGTAGCGATGTACAAAGTTCCCGACGTGTCGCCGGAAACGCCGATCGGCAGGTTGATGTTCTGCTCGCCGAGAAGAACGCGTACGGTCGAGATGACGCCGCCGGCGGCCCGGCGAACGGCGTGGTTGGCGCTATCGGCGATGTAGACGCCGCCCGAGGAATCGACGTATAGCCCGGCGGGGAAATTGAGAGTGGCCGCGACCGCCGGGCCTTCGGTGACGGGGCCCGCGGCGCCACTGCCGGCGACGATCGCGACGCGTCCATCGGAAGCCACGCGCAGCACGCGATGATCCTGAAAATCGGAGAAATAGACGGTGCCAACCGCGTCGGCCGCCACGTTGCGCGGGGCTTTGAGCAGCAGCGACGTCGCAAACAGTCCGGCCGCCGGTGCCGCCGTGCCACCGCCGGCGATGGTGCGAATGGTGCCGTCGGTGCCGACGCGCCGCACCCGCGCATTGCCGAGATCGGCGATGTAGAGCACGCCCTGCATGTCGACGGCGATGCCGTAGGGCAGATTCAGTTGGGCGCTCTCGGCGGGGCCGTTATCGCCGGAAAAGCCTGGGTTGCCGGTGCCCGCGACGGTGCGTACCGCGCCGGTAGGGGAAATCCGGACAATGCGATGCCTGGCGCTGTCGGAGATATAAACGTTGCCCGCGAAGTCGGCGGCGACACCACGAATGTCCTGAAACGACGTGCTGGCGGCCGACGGATCGTTAGATGGACTGCCAATTGAGTCGATGAGGAAAGTGAGGCTTTGCGCCTCGAGCCCGAGCCCCGTCAGCGCGAGAAGGATTGGAAACAATTCGGTACCAAACCGGAACAAGAAGGCCTCCTCTTTGAAAGTGGAGAAACCGTCAAAAGTTCTCAGGTAAAGCCGATAACTCTGAATAGATAATGCAATTCAAGCGTGTGAGTCGAGCGGTGGCTGTGTGTGTCCTTGCGTTGCCGGCGATGGGGCTGGGGCAGACGGGGCTTCAACTGAAGACGGCGGTCGAGACGAGGAAGGATTCGGGCGCAGTGGCGGCCTCGACCGAGTTGAAGCGGCGTGGTTCCGGACGCTGGCACTATACGTTGTTGTTCCGGAAAACTCCGGGCCAAGCGGAAGTGCAGGGTCTGCAGGACAAAGGTGCGGCCGTGGTGCAGTTTGTGCCCGAGCGCGGCCTGATCGCGGCGATTCCCGACCATACTTCGCTGGACAATCTTGATGTGGAATGGGCGGGCCGGTTGGCGGCGGCGCAGAAGATCAGTCCACGGCTGGTGGATGCGGGATTGCTCGCTCCTATTCCGGGGGATAGCGGCACTCAGGCAATTCTGGTTGAGTTTCATTCGGATGTGGCCCGCGCCGATGCCGAGGCCATCGTGTCCGAGGAAGGGTTAACAATTCAGCAGAATCCGGACCTGCTGTCATGGCAAAGGATTGTCCGGGGAACTCCGGCGCAACTGTCGCGTCTGGCCGATTGGGATGAAGTTTCCTATCTGTTTCCAGTGTCGCGCGACCTGGCCGATGGGCGGCCTTCGGAGGCCTGCGCCGGTGCGCTCATGGCCGTTGGACGAGTGGGCCAGATCATTGCGAAAGTCGGCGAGGGATGGGACGGGGTGGGGAAGGGAGCGGCGGATCTGAGCTACTCCTTCGGTACGTTGACCAGACGGCTGACGGCCGAGCAAACGAAGTCGGAGATTGCGCGAGCCATGGCCGAGTGGAGCAAGTACGCCAAGATCCGCTTCAGTGAAGGCGGCGGCGCGCAAAGCCAGCGCAACATCAACATCTTTTTCGGTACCGGCGATCATGGCGATGGCTACGCGTTCGACGGTCCCGGCAAGGCGCTGGCCCACACTTTTTTTCCCGCCCCGCCCAACCCGGAACCCATCGCCGGCGATCTGCACATCGATGAGGACGAAAGCTGGCAGGTGGGAGCGAACATCGATCTCTACAGCGTGGTGCTACACGAGTTGGGCCATTCGCTGGGGCTGGCACACTCGGACAATCCCGCCGCGGTGATGTATCCGTATTACCGGCGCGTGACCGGACTTGCGGCCGAGGATATCGCGACCATTCGCGAACTCTACGCCGAGCAGGACGGGACCTCGACGACGACACCCACCACCGCCGCACTGGAACTGAGCGTGACGCAGCCGGCAAGCGGGCTGCTTGAAACGCAATCGGAAATGGTGTCGATCGGCGGTACGACGGCGGGCGGCGGCGGCACGATTCAGGTGACCTGGTCGAGTAACCGGGGACCGTCCGGAACGGCTTCGGGCTTCCGTCCCTGGACGATCGCCAACGTACTGTTGCAGACCGGTGAGAATATCCTGACCATTACCGCCACCGACGGGACGCAGGCGCGTGTGACGCAAACCGTTCGCATCGTACGCACGGCTGTCACCACCACGCCCACGCCTTCGAACGCACCCACGATTCGCATCGCCGCGCCGGCAACGGGCGGAGTTTACCAGACCTCGCAGCCTACGGTGACGTTGACGGGAACCGCGGGACCTGCCGGGTCCGTCTCGCGCCTGGTATGGATCAGCTCGCGAGGGGCGGGTGGCTCGATCGTGGGCGGCGATACGTGGACCGTCGGACCGGTGCCGCTCGAAGCGGGGCTCAATGAAATCAAGGTGACGGCGGTAAGCGCGCAAGGCGCGACGGCGGAGGCGGTGTTGACCGTTCAATACGCGCCGGCGGGTCCGACGGGAGTGCCAACCGATCCCAACGACCGCACCGCGCCCTCACTGGCGATCACTTCACCGGCGATGAACACGCTTTCCACCGTCTCCTCGACGATCACCATTACCGGTACCGCGGCCGATAACGCCGGCGTCACGGAAGTGAACTGGGTTTCCGGCAACGGACGTTCGGGAACGGCTACGGGGACGACGAACTGGCGGATCGCCGATCTGGCCCTAAATGCGGGGATCAACGTTTTCATGATTCGCGCCTATGACGCGGCGGGCAATATGTCGTGGCGGTCGCTGGTGATTACGCGCCAGTAGCGGCCAGACGGTCGAGCGCCTCGCCGGTGACGCGAAAGATGGTCCACTCCTCGAGCGGCACCGCGCCCAGGCGCTTGTAGAACTCGATCGACGGCGCGTTCCAGTCAAGCACCGACCAATCGAGCCGTCCGCAACCGCGCGCTTTTGCCAGCCGCGCCAATTCGATTAGTAATGCTTTTCCGATGCCCTTGCCGCGCTGGTCGATATCGACGAACAGATCTTCGAGGTAAATGCCCGGCTGTCCGAGGAACGTCGAAAAGTTGTGGAAGAAAATCGCGATGCCGGCCGGTGAGCCGTCCCACAGCGCCAGCAGGACTTCGGCCGCCGGGCGCGGCCCGAACAGCGATTGCCGCAGGATATCCTCGGTGGCGGTCACCGCGTCGAGCATCTTTTCGTACTCGGCGAGTTTGCGGATGAAGGAAAAGACGACCGGGATGTCACGCTCGGTTGCCGGTACGATTTCGAGACCGGTGGTCAAAGCGCTACTTCCCTTCGAGCAGGAACGTTGGCGCGACACCGGAAAGAGTGGAGAAGCGGCTGGATTCCACCGTCGAGAGCCAACTGGAACAGCCGGTCACCTTGCCGAGCAGCGTTTGGGGATGAACGTCGATCTTGAGGTTCTTGACGTCCATGCTGCCCCATTGAAAGACGGGGAAGGGCGCCACGGCGGGCTCGGTCCGCTGCTGCACGACGTAGGGAGTGCGAAGGGCGGTCTTGACGGCGCGATCCCAGCCCGCGTCGTCGGTCTCCCAGCCGCGAACTTCGTGATGATCGCCGGCATCGTCATTGGGACGGAGGACCAGAGTGGTGCGATTTTTCTGAATGAACTCCACCAGGTCCACGGTCTGGTTCTGGAAGGTAGTGGAGGAGGCGGCGACCACGCGAGTCCAGGGAATGGAGTCGCGCAGCACTTTCCGCTCGGCGGCGGGGAAGGTGGAGGTAATGGTTTCGTCGGTCAGAAGATCGAAGATCGCCTTCTTCCGCGCCAGCTCGGCGCGGAAGCTGTTCACCATGCAGATGGCCCGTTCCTTGTAAGCACGCACCAGCGGATGGGTAAGATCGTACCGGATGAGAAACTCCTGCACCTTGACGCAGCGGTAGACGAGGTTGATGACGTAATCGCCGCGCCGCAGGATCCCGTTCTTGTATTCCATCTGGTCGAGGTTGACCACTTCGGCCGGAAAGCCGTTCTGGCGGAAGATTTCGGCCAACAGGTGATATTCCGCCGATTCCATCGTTTGAAACGGCTGCTTCAATTCGACGATGGCGATGGTGGGCGGCTTCTTTCCGCCGAAATCCTTGTAAGCCCTTAACAGGGCTTTGAGCAAAGGTTTGGTCCCGGGGAGCTTCGTGAGCGCGTATTTCTTGCGAAACTCCTTCATCGGGCCGGTTTCCCAGAACAGGTTTGTCAACGCCTCGCTGTAAGCGGTGCCCATGGGCGCGTCGGCCACATAGTCCATGAAATGCAGCGAGCCGTTGTTGAGGCTGGTTTCAAGGAACGAAGCCACCGAAAAGTGCGAATAGCCTGGATCGATGGCGGCCAGCATTTTTTCGGCGGGCAGCATTTCCATGCGCGCCTGTAACGATGGCGTGCTGAGCGCCAGGGTCTTGATGCGCTCGAAGGCCGAAAGCAGAGTCTCCGTGGATTTGGTCAGCGAAGCGTACTGCCGCGTGGTAACGAAATGCGGCCGAAGCACCGGACACACCGGACGGCCCGAGACCACCAGACCGGCCTGTTCCATGTTCTGGCGCAGCGTGGCGGCCCAGGACAGGTCTTTATAGCTCTCGCTTTCGAGGATTTTGTGGTAGCGAGCAATGGCCTCGCTCAATTGATTCATGCCTGATCCGGATCCTGCACGATAGTATGGCACACGCATCAAAATCCTGAAACATTCCTAATATAAATTGTTGATAGGACAGCACAAAGAATAGGAAATAAACGGTTTGGCATGGGTTGGCGGCGGAGGCCCTGGCAGCCTATCGATAGCACCGGCGGCGGGGATTCGGATACAATTTCCGCTTATGTCTTCCTCTTCCCACCCAACTGTCAAACTGCGCAGCGCGGACTGGTTCGGCCGCAAGGATAAGCTCGGGTTCATTCACCGGTCCTGGATGAAGACCGAAGGCTTTTCCCAGGCCAATTTCGACGGCAAGCCCGTGATTGGCATTTGCAATTCCTGGAGCGAGCTCACCAACTGCAACGCGCATTTGCGGCAGGTGGCGGAGGCGGTCAAGCGAGGGGTCTGGGCCGCCGGCGGCTTCCCGCTGGAATTTCCCACCATTTCCCTGGGCGAGCCGTTCATGCGCCCTTCGACGATGATGTTCCGCAACCTGATGGCGATGGACGTGGAGGAGTGCATCCGTGCCAACCCCATCGACGGCGTGGTGCTGCTGTGCGGCTGCGATAAAACGACACCGGCGCAGTTGATGGGCGCGGCTTCGGCCGATGTGCCGTCGATCATGGTCACCGGCGGTCCCATGCTGAAGGGCCGCTGGCAGAATCGCGAGATCGGTTCGGGCTCCGACGTCTGGCACTTCTGGGACGAACTGCGCGCTGGGCGGATTTCGGATGAGGATTTCTGCGAGATCGAAAGCTGCATGTCGCGTAGCGCCGGGCACTGCATGGTGATGGGGACGGCATCGACGATGACCTCCATCGCCGAGGCGTTGGGCATGACGCTGCCCGGTTGCGCCAGCGTTCCGGCGGCCGATTCGCGGCGGATGGAAGTGGCCGAACGCAGCGGCAAGCGCATTGTGGAGATGGTGTACGAGGATTTGAAGCCCTCGGCGATTCTGGTGCGCGCGGCGTTTGAGAACGCTATCCGAGTCAATGCCGCGATCGGCGGATCGACCAACGCCATCATTCATCTGATGGCGCTGGCGGGCCGGCTTGGCGTCGCGCTTGAGCTGGAGGACTTTGACCGGATTGCGCGCACCACGCCGTTTCTGGCCAATATCCGGCCTTCGGGCAAATACCTGATGGAGGATTTCTTTTATGCGGGCGGACTGCCGGTGGTGATTCGCGAACTGCTGCCGATGTTGAATCGCGATTGCATCACGGCCAACGGCCGCGCCATCGGCGAGAACGTGGCGGGGGCGAAATGTTTCGACACCGACGTGATTCGCACCCTCGCCAATCCGCTTGTGGCGCAGGGCGGCACGGTGGTGCTGCGCGGCAATCTCTGCCCGGATGGCGCGGTACTGAAGCCGACCGCCGCTTCGCCGAAGCTGATGCAGCACACGGGCCGGGCGGTGGTTTTCGAAGACCATGAGGACTTGAAGGAACGGATCGACGATCCGGCGCTCGATGTCGATGAGACGTGCGTGCTGGTGCTCAAGCACGGCGGCCCGCAGGGTGGCCCCGGAATGCCCGAGTGGGGGAACCTGCCGCTGCCCGCCAAACTGCTCAAGAAAGGGATCGACGACATGGTGCGTATCTCCGACGCGCGCATGAGCGGCACCAGTTACGGCACGGTGGTGCTGCACATCGCGCCCGAGGCGGCGGCCGGCGGTCCGCTGGCCATCGTACAGAATGGCGATCTGATCGAACTGGACGTGCCCAACCGCAAGCTGAATCTGTTGATTTCAGCGGACGAGATGCAGCAGCGGTTGAAGGCGTGGCAGCCGCCGGTGCGCCATTACGACCGCGGCTATGGACGGTTGTATATCGAACATGTGCAACAGGCGAATCATGGATGCGACTTCGATTTTCTGCGCCGCTATGAGGGCGGGGAAGAGTTGAAGGGCGACGCGCGCAGCTTCAAGCGGCGCGCCTCGGCCAAGCTTCCGTCGCCGTTTTAGGGGAGGATTTGAGCACCTGCTTGCCGGCGACCTTTTCATCGCCCGGGTCGCTTTAGGAGGCAGGTGAGCACCCATGCGAATGTGCCGGGTGGGTGCGAGCGGAGAAAAGTTGAAGGAGGACGAGCATCCGCCGCCGTTTTAGGCGAAGATGTCGCGCACCCGCTTGGCGGCGATCTTCTCATCGCCGGCGTCGTTCATGAAGCAGGTGAACTCGACACCCTGCGGGGAGTGGCGCTGCACGGCAATGCGAGGCTCGCCGTCCCAAAGCTTCTTTTCTAGCTCGGCCGCCGTCAGGCCTTTGGCCTTTTCATCCCATTGCATGTAGACACGGCGAATGCTACGGGTGCGATCGGAAGGCGTGAGGCCGGTTGTGACTCCAGGGATACGGGCGAAGGCTTCGCGCAGGAATTCGGCCTGGCGCAGGCATTCGCGATCAAGCGCTTCAAAGTCGAGCTTCGAATATTTCTCCACCGCCAGCAGCAGCCCCACCATCTCCTCGCGTCCTACTTTGAGCGGACGGCCAAAGGAATCCGAATGCGGACTGGAATTGAGCTTGGCCGCTTCGATCAGATCCTTGCGCCCGGCCAGAATGCCGGAACATTGCGGGCCGCGCATGTGCTTGCCGCCGGAGACGCAGATCATATCGACGCCCTGCGCGGCCAGTTTTTGAAGATTCTGCCAGGGCGGCAGCATGTTCGCCGCGTCCACCAGTAACGGAGCGCCGTGTTTGCGCAGAATGGGCAGGCACTGTTCGACCGGCACCGGTTGGGTCTTCCAGGCATGATCGCCGGAGGTACCGCCGAGGAAATACATGAGCGCGGTACGGGCGCTGACGGCGTTGGCCAATTGCTCGACGCCTTCCACTTCGACCACGCGCAGGCCGACGTTGCGAACCGCATGGTCGTAGCCGTTGCGATGAATTTTCTGAATGACGACTTCGGTGCGCATGCCGGTGAGGTCGGGCAATTGTTTCGTCTTGGCCACACTCATACCGGTGAGACAGGCGCAGGCGCCGAGTTGGATGGCTCCGGCGGTGCCGGTGGTGACCATGGCGGCTTCGGTGCCCATCAATTGAGCGATCCGGGCGCCTACCTTGGTCTGCAACTCGTCGAGGGAGACATAGTGGCGCGCGGCCTCTTCCATTGCCTGATGCAATTCCGGCCATTGCTTGGAGGCGCCGATGGTAGTGTGGGTGCCCCGGAAATTGAGGATCGTGCGAATGCCGAGCTCGTCGTAAACACTGCGTGTTTTGGCGGCGAGCGGCGTCGCGAAGGGCAGCCAGCGGGCGGCCCAGCCCCAGCTATTGAAACGCATCCAGGAACGGCGGGTGGGATTCATACGCTATGTGTATCAAATTTCGTGCTCCCCTTGACAAAGAAAGTTTGGTACAGTATCAATCAGCGCTTTCAACAGCTCTCGCTCGTTCGGGTTAGGGCGTTGTGAAGTAGCCCGTGGGGACTCCACACCCGAGTGGGCATCGCTGCTGAGCGCTGTGCGTGTTCGGCCAGGATCGTTCACTTCTCGAAGAGTCTCCATTGGAGTGTCAGGGAGCGTTCGATCGTGAAGAATATTTTTGTCGGAAATCTAAGCTTTGGCTCTACCGAACAGGACATTCGCGCCATGTTCGAAGCCTACGGTGCCGTGGATCGCGTTAGTATCATCACGGACCGCGATACAGGAAGGTCGCGTGGATTCGCATTCGTTGAAATGTCGAATGACGAAGAGGCCGACCGCGCCATCAATACGCTCAACGGAGCGAATTTGGGTGGCAGAACTCTCAATGTGAACGAAGCCCGGCCGAAGTCGGAAGGCGGCGGTGGCGGAGGTGGCGGCCGTGGTGGACGCGGCGGAGGGGGAGGTTATGGCGGCGGCCGTGGCGGCGGCCGCGACCGGTACTGATCCAGCAATCCGACCGGCTTAGAAACAACTCAAATCTTAAGGACAGGCCGCAAGGCCTGTCCTATCGGGGTGTGATCAAACCGCCCAGCTTGTCTGTTTCTCCGCCCGCACTCCTCGGAAACCGCGTGGAATAAGCCTCCAGATACTTCAGGCCCGCGCCAGTGTTGTAGATCACGATGCGTTCCCGGCTATCGAGCGCACCGGCCTGCAGCAGCTTTGGAATCGCCGCCACACAGGCGGCCCCTTCCGGCGCGGCGAAGATCCCCTCCCTCTCAGCCAGCTCGATCCCGGCCGCCAGCGCTTCTTCATCGGTGACGGCCATCGCCGTGCCACCGCTCTTCCTTACTGCTTCGAGGATCAGAAAATCGCCCAGGGGTTTGGGGACGCGCAGCCCGCTCGCCACCGTGGAAGCGTTCTCGAAAAATTCACTGCGTTCGGCGCCCTGCTGATAGGCGCGGACGACGGGCATACATCCTTCCACCTGGACCGCGATCATCTTGGGCCTTTTTCCGGT
This sequence comes from uncultured Acidobacteriota bacterium, assembly GCA_902826685.1. Lineage (GTDB taxonomy): Bacteria > Acidobacteriota > Terriglobia > Bryobacterales > Bryobacteraceae > CADEFT01. Next base: position 13,940 of record CADEFT010000047.1, on the reverse strand, counting down.
CACCCATCCGAGCGCTTCAAGCTCATGGAATGCCTTCCACATCCCGATAATGCCCACGCCGCCGCCTGTCGGATAAAGGATTGCCTCTGGCAACTGCCATTCAAATTGTTCGGCGATTTCATAGCCCATCGTCTTCTTGCCTTCGATGCGGTAGGGCTCCTTGAGGGTCGAAACGTCGAACCAGCCTTCCTGGGGGGCGCGCGCGGCCACGATCTTGGCGCAATCGGAAATGAGGCCGTCCACCAGCGTGACGTGCGCGCCGAACGCCTTGCATTCGATGTAGTTGGCCTGCGGCACGTCGCGCGGCATGTAGATGTGCGATTCCATGCCCGCCGCCGCCGCGTAGGCGGCGAGCGCGCTGGCCGCGTTGCCCGCCGACGGAATGGCGACCTTGGTGAGCCCGAGCTCCCTGGCCATCGAGATGGCGCAGGAAAGCCCGCGCGCCTTAAAGGAGCCGGTGGGATTAATGCCGTCGTCCTTGACGAACAGGTGAGGGGCGCCGTGGCGGGCACCGATGCGCGGTACCGGAATCAGCGGCGTGAAGCCTTCGCCGAGCGAAACTACCGACTCGGGCTTGGCCACCGGCAGGACCGGGGCATAGCGCCACATGCTGCCGGGGCCGCTGGCGACGCTTTCGCGGCTCCAAGTGCGGCGCGCCTTGTCGAGATCGTAGCGAACGAGCAAGGGAAAGCCCTGCGATGAAAGATTGTGGACCTTCCCCGCTTCATATCGTTCGCCAGTCTTGCTGCATTCCAGATGAGAAACCGTCGTCATGGCAAGCCGACCATGATAGCGCAGGCACTTGTATACTGGTCTCAGGAGACCTCACATGGACGTAGCGATCTTCGTAGCCGTATCGGTGGCCATTTTCTTTCCGATGGTGATGGCGGGAAAGCAGTGGAGCGCATACGAGGAAAAGGCACGTGCGCGCCGGATGGCGGAACATCGGATGAATGCAAGGCTCCTGCGGTTCAACATCTGATTCGTTGAACCGGCACAACTTCCTCTGAGAAAAAAAAGCTGCGGCGCCCACTCTATTTAGAGACGGAGGTGTCTTGCCGCAGCTTGGGATTCTATTCGACATCCAAAAACTCGGGAACGGCTTCTACGGCTATTCTTGCTTCCGCATACTCTTCTCGGTACTGAAGGCATCGGAGCTTGCTGCCTGTACGCTGTCTCACGGTGTGCTTGAGCGGGACGGCCGCCGCATCTACTGCGTGTCGATTGAATCGGTGCGGCTGCGGTCGTTGATGACCATGCGCCATCGCCTCAGTGCTTCGGTGGCGCGGGGATTGATGCCGCTTGACAGCCGGTTCGTTGAGGAAGACGACCTGTACGGGGATGAACTGGCGCTGGCGGCCTCGGTTTCCGAAACGGGGGAACTGATGAACTGCCAGTCCAGATGGATTCTGGAGGTATGGCAGCGGTCGCAGGTCGCGTTGGCGCCTTCGCCATCTCCGCTGCCGGTCGAGCCGCAGGCGGTTGCCGTCGCGGTGGCGCGCCCCGTGGTAACGGCGGCGGCGGCAAGAAACGATGCGCGCATACCCGACCGCGTCCCGTTTCCGCTCTGGTGGTCGCTTCATGGACGGAGGGCGTTCGCCTGGCTGGCCTCCTGCTGCCTCGGCGGCGCATTGCTGCCCTTATTTGGCGCGGGCGTAGCGGCTTGCATCGCGCTCGCTCTGGCGGGCGTGTTGCAAGGGCTGACCATGCAGTGGCGGCTGCGGACGGAACGGAATCTCTCCGGCCCGGCTATCGTCGAAGAGGCCGCCAAGCTGATATCGAACCGCACGGCGACCGAGATCTGCCAACGGCTGCAGCGGCCTGGCGCGCAGTCGAGCCCGCTGCTGCGCGCCTTCCAGGCGATCACACGCCACTGGGCGGCGACGCACGATGCCGCCGGTGCCACGGCCATTCTCGAACACCATCGCCAGGCGGAAGAGCACATTCTGCGCGCCGATCTCGAGGAACTGCGGTTTATCTCGTGGGGCGTGCCGGCGCTGGCGCTGTGTTCGTTCTTCGGTATGCAGGTCTTCGTCGGCGTGCCTGAATCCTGGATGGAGGCGCCCAAACTTGCGCTCATCGGCGCCAGTGGATGGCTGGCTGTGGAGGCGCTGCGCTCGGCCGTACGCTCGACGGCCGACCGTTTGTACGGCGAGATTGCGCGGCTCACGCTGGGCTTCTGGCTTCCGGCGATCGAGCAGGCGATGCCGCCGGAGCCGGGCGACAGGCAGCGGGCGATTCAGGCTACGGCTTGAGATCGCGCGTATCGGCAACGGATCGACGGCTTTCGGTTTGCCTTTACCGGGTGCGAAGTTCGCTCGTATCGGCGCTGGATGGTCTGCCGCCCGGCGGTGCGTCCTACTGGCTTGGAGAATCGCCCATGGGAGCGGTGAAGGTCGAGCGTATCGGCGCCGGATCGACGGCCTTCGGTTCGTTTTACCGGGTGCGAAGCTCGCCTGTATCGGCGCTGGATCATCTGCTGCCCGCCGGTGCGTTTCACTGGCTTGGAAAATCGCCAGGGGGAGCGGTGAGGGTCGCGCGCTCGGCGCCGGATCGACGGCCTTCGGTTCGTTTTACCGGGTGCGAAGCTCGCCCGTATCGGTGCTGGATCGTCTGCCGCCTGGCGATGCGTCTTACTGGCTTGGAGAATCGCCAGTGGGAGCGGTGGAACTCGCGCGCTCGGCGCCGGATCGACGGCCTTCGGTCTGCCGCCGGATCGACGGCCTTCGATTCGCTTCACCGGGTGCGAAGTTCGCCCGTATCGGCGCTGGATCGGCGGCTTTCGGTGCGCTTTACTGGCTTGGAAAATCGCCAAAGGGAGCGGTGAAGGTCGCGCGCTCGGCGCCGGGTCGACAGATTCAGGCTATGGCTTGAGTTCGAACCGGTCCATCCACCGCTGCACCACGGTGTAGGGATCGGTCAGGCGCGAGGAGACCCGCTCCGCGGCGTCTTCGATTTCCTGGAGGGGCAAGCGCTCCAGCAGCCGGTCGCGCAGCATCTCGCGCAGGCGTGCGGTCCACAGGGCGCGCCCATCGCGCGACTTCGAAGCCTTCACGCCGCGGATCGCCTCCAGCGCTTCCTTGATGCCTTGCCCTTCGCTCGCCACCGTCTTTACGATCGGGACGTTCAGATGCGAGAGCGACATCATCGCCCGCAATTCCTGTTCGAGCTTACTGGCGCCGGCCAGGTCGGCTTTGTTGATGACGAACACGTCGGCGATTTCCATGATGCCCGCCTTCAAAGCCTGTACATCGTCGCCCATGCCCGGCACCAGCACCACGCAGCAGACGTCGGCGAGTTTGGCGATCTCGATTTCATCCTGACCGACGCCGACGGTTTCAATCATGACCGTTTCCGAGCCGGCGGCATCGAGCAGCAAGGCCACCTCAAGCGTCGCGCGGGCCAGTCCGCCCAGGTGCCCGCGAGTCGCCATGGACCGGATGAAGACGCCCGGGTCGGCGTGGTGGCGCTGCATGCGGATGCGGTCGCCGAGGATGGCTCCGCCGGTGAAGGGACTTGAGGGATCGACGGCAACGATGCCGAGTGTCGCGCCTTCCGAGCGCAGGGCGTGGGCGAGTTGATCGGCCAGCGTGCTCTTTCCCGCGCCGGGCGGGCCGGTGATGCCGAGAATCGCCGCCCTGCCGGTGTGCGGGAACAATTCCCTGAGCAACTCCACCGCGGCTGGCGACCCGTTTTCGATGGCGGTGGCGGCGCGCGCGATGGCTCGCGGGTTGCGATTGAGAATCTCGCCGGCGAGCATCACAGGTTGAGCAACTGCCGCGCCAGAACCATCCGCTGGATCTCGCTGGTACCCTCGCCGATGGTCATGAGCTTCACGTCGCGGTAAAACTTCTCCACCGGGTAATCCTTGATGAAGCCATACCCGCCGTGAATCTGCAGCGCTTCGTCGCACACCTTCACCGCCGCTTCGGAGGCGAACAGCTTCGCCATCGCCGATTCGCGGGTGACGCGCTTGCCTTCGTCCTTGCGGGCGGCGGCTTTGTAGGTGAGCAGGCGCGACGCTTCAATAGACGTGGCCATGTCGGCCAGTTTGAACTGGATCGCCTGAAACTCGGAGATGAACCGTCCGAACTGCTTGCGCTGTTTCGAATACTTGAGCGCGGCGTCATAGGCGCCCTGGGCGATTCCGATGGACAGGGCGGCGATCGAGATCCGTCCGCCGTCGAGAGCGCGCAGGCTGTCGACGAACCCGTGGCCCTGCTTGCCGAGCATCCGCGATTGCGGCAGCCGGCAATTGTCAAACAGCACTTCGCCGGTGGCGCTGGCGCGCATCCCCATCTTGTTTTCCTTCTTGCCGAGGCGGAAGCCGGGGGTGTCTTTCTCAAACAGGAAAGCCGAGATGCCGTGCTGCGCCGCCGCCCGGTCGGTCACCGCCATGCCCACGCAGACATCGGCGTAGTGCGCGTTGGTGGTGAAGGTCTTGCCGCCATTGATCACCCAATGGCCGCCATCGAGCACGGCCGTGCTGCGGGTGCCCGCCGCATCGGACCCCGCTTCGGGTTCGGTGAGCGACCAGCAGCCGATCCATTCTCCGGTGGCGAGCCTTGGCAGGTACCGTTGTTTCTGCTCGTCGCTACCGGCGAGGAAAATATGATTCGAGCAAAGCGAGGTGTGGGCGGCGACGATCAGGCCCACGCTCGGATCCACGCGGCTCAGTTCCTCGATGATGATGCAGTAGTCGATGTAGGTGAGGCCCGCTCCACCCAGTTCTTCCGGGAAGATGGAGCCCATGTAGCCCAGCTTTCCGCAAAGCTTGACGGCTTCGAGCGGAAAGGTCTGGTTCTCATCCCAATCGAGCACATGGGGCGCAATTTCTTTTTGAGCGAAGTCGCGGACGCTTTTGCGGAGCTGCTCCTGCTCGGGGGTAAATTCGAAATTCATCGCATTACGCGGGGGCGATCTCTTCCTTCACCGGGTCCCATCGAACCGTGCGGCCCAGGCGGTAGCTTTCGACGGCCATGCGGCAGGCGACGGACACGCGATAGCCGAGCTCGAACGGGCAGTTCGGCTCCTTGCCGGTGCGGATGGCGTCGAAGAAATTGCGCATGTGCGCCTGTGGGGCGGTCGGGGTCCTGCCCAGCACTTCGGCGGCGCGGGGTTGATTCACCTTCTGCGGCACATAGCGGATCTGCTGCGCCTTGACGATGGTGCCGTCGGTACCCAGCACATTTTCCGAAGATCCCAGATGATTGTTGCCGAATCCGCTCGACCAGGTGAACAGCAGTTCTTCGCCGTGCTGCATGCTGACGTTCATCGTGTCCGGCACTTCGCGGCCATCTTTCCACAGCAGTACGCCGCCGGTCATGGTGACCGTTTTCGGAATCGCGAGGTTCAGCGCTTTATACCAGAAGGCCAACTGGTGGCTGAGGTTCTCATGCACGTTGCCACCCGAGTAGTCCCAGAACAGCCGCCAGTTCATATAGCGGTTGGCGTCGAACTCGCGCTCCGGGGCATCGCCCAGAAATGGCTTCCAGAGAATGTTCTCGGGCGTCATATCCGGGTAGAGCGGGCGCGCCCACTGCGCCTTGCCGTGCGGCGTGTTGCGGTACATCTGCGCCTGAATGGCGGTGATGCGCCCCAGTTGGCCCTGGGCGATCATGGCCGCGGCATCGGTCATCAGGCCGGATGAACAGTATTGATGCCCGATCTGCACCGCTCGCTTGCCGGCGTTTAACAGCGCCGTCCGCATGCGCTTGGCATGATCGACGGTGAACGCCATCGTCTTTTCCTGGTAGACGTGTTTGCCGGCGTCGAGCGCGGCCACGAAATGTTCGGCATGCAGGTGATGCGGGGTTACGACCGCCACCGCATCGATGGACTTGTCTTCAAGCAACCGGCGATAGTCGAGATAAGCGGCGGCGGAGGGCGCGGCGGCGCGGGCTGCTTCGAGGCGCCGTGTGTAGACGTCGGCGAACGCGGCGATCTCGACGCCGGGGCAGGCCAGAGCCTCGCGCACAAGCTCGTTGCCGCGATCGCCGGCGCCGATCAGGCCCAGCCGGACGCGATCGTTGGCCCCGAGCACGGTGCTGGGCGCCAGACTGCCGGCCAAACCGGTGGCGACACTGCCGATAAACTTACGGCGGCTGTCCATGCCTTCATCGTATCGCAAGCGTTACTGGATGACGATGGAGATCTGCCGGACGATCTCGCCGGCCTTGATTTGAACCACGTGCGTACCGGCCGTGAGGCCGGCGTCGAGGTTGACGCCGAACAAGCCGGGTACTTCCTCGTCGTAGGAAACAACGCCGCGGACTTTCGAATCGCCGCTGGTCACGGTGACTTCCGGCGCGATGGCCACGATCGGCAGACCTGCAGCGTCGGTGACGCGGAACAGGATGGCGTCGTTTTGCACGCTACCGCGGCGGGCGGTGGCGATGGAGTCGAGCACCAGAATGCCGGCTGGCTTGTCCGAGATGACGTCGTACCAATAGGGGATGCGAAGAGTGGTACCGGAGGTGGTGCCATGCACGACGACTAAACCTTCCTGGGCGCCCGCCGTCAAATCGGAGCCGCTCCATCGCACGGGAATCTCGATGGATCCGCCTGCTGGGAGCCGCACGCTGGCGGTTTCGACCGATCCCACACGCTGGCCCGCTCGTGGATCGAAGCCGATTTCGAAGGTCTCCTCCTGGCGGCCGAGGTTCTTGAGAAACAGCGAATAGGTGGAGTTCAGATTGGCGCCGCCGGCACCCAGGCTGAACGACGTCGGGTATGCCGCCACGGTCGACCGCACGGCGGCATCGAGATCGAGCGTGCCGGCTCCGGTCTGTTGGACGCTGGAGGCTCCGCCGGTTTCCCCATGCGCCTCGGTGGCGGTATTGATGAGCAGGGACCTGTACTGGTCGACGGTAAGGTCCGGGCGGGCGGCTTTCAACAGCGCCGCCGCTCCGGCCACCAGGGGACACGAAAAGCTGGTGCCACCCACCAGGATGAATCCGTTTGAGGAATACATGTCGCCGGCCGGATCGAGCGTCTGGGTCGCGGTATAGACGTCGTCCCCCACGGCCATGACGTCGGGTTTGATACCGGCGTTGACGTTGGGTCCAGAAGCCGAGAAGTCGCTCCTGCGGCCGGACGGCCACGGCACGGCGCTCACGGTGAATCTCAAGGTTACGACCGTCCCGAGAACCTGCTTGAGGGCGAGTCCGTCCTGGTGGCTCACCATTTCAGCCGGCAGGGTGGCGGTGCCCATGCCCATGGCGATGGCCGCGGGCGACGATTCGGCGGCGTATACGACCGCTCCAATCGCACCGGCGGCGCGGGCATTCTGCAGCTTGATTTCGAAGGTGCAGGTTCCGCGCAGAATCAGGGCGATGCTGTTGCCCAGGCTGCCCTCCGGCAGCGCCTCGCAGGCCAGGCCCGTCTGATCGAGCGCGGCCACATCGGCGAGCGGCCCGGTCACCGGCACGGCGGCGGCCGAATTATCGCCCGCGATGGCCAGGAAGAAGCCGGCGCCGGGAGCCTCCACCGACGAAGCAAACTTGCGTCCGTTGGAAATCGAGCCGGCGGCGATCGAGGAAGGCGCGGTGGAGGGCGAAGAAATGGTGGTGTAGGCCGGTCCGTTATTGCCGGCCGCGGTGACGACAATGACACCAGCCTGGGTGGCCCGCTCGACGGCATCCACCACCGGATCGAACTCCAGCCGGAAGGGGATATCGGTGCCCAGGCTGAGGTTAATGACATCCATGCCGTCGGCCACGGCGTCGTCGATGGCCTTGATGATGGCGTCTTCGGTACTGCCATCGTTGACGTTTGGGGAGCCGAACACTTTGTAGTTGCCGAGAAACGCCTTTGGCGCCACGCCGGTGAGGGTGGCCCGTGGAGCGGCGTTGCGCACACCAGCCACGATCATCGCCAGTGCCGTGCCGTGGCCCACGCGATCGCGCGCGGAATTGTCCGGGTCGCGGCGGGTCAACATGGGCACGTAGCTGCGAGCCACGACGATCTTGGCGCTCGTGTTCGCCAGATCTTCTTCCGAAGATACTTTTGGGAATCCGTCCGGAGCTTTCAGGTTTTGATCCTGAAACGCCGCGTGGCCGGTATCAATCCCGCTGTCGATGATGGCGACTTTGATGCCGGCGCCCGCGTTCTCCGGCCCACCCAGGCGATTCCACGCGTCGGCCACTCTGTGCACCAGCACCGCCGAATCGAGCAGCATGCGAACCTCGCGCACCGGCGAAACCCGCTTCACACCCGGAAGCGCCGCCAGTTCCGCCGCCGCCTGTTCGGACGCTTCGACGAATAGCGCGTTGGCGACAGTGCTGGCCGATTCGATGACGCGTACCCGGCGCTGTTCGAGCCGGCTTCGCATCAGCTTCTGCTCCGACGCCAGGCGTGCGCGATGAGTGGCCGCCACCGGGGAAGCCATGCGGTTTCGGCCGCCGAGCCGGGCGACCCGCTCGGCCACCGGCTCCGTATTGAGCTCCACAATGTAGCGCCCTGGTATCCGTGCGGCCGGCAGGAGGGTGGCGAAAGTGAGAAGAAGAGTTAGCGTTCGGTATCGAGACAAGTGGAAACCTATACTCATATAAATTCGATCCGGCGCGGCTGCGTTGCGTTTTTCGGGGCCGCCTCCGCGATTTTCATCGGCGGAATGTAAAGTGTTCTTAACCCCTTACCAGGAAAATGCTTTATCCGGAACTCCACTGGCGCTTGGGTGTTGTATAACCGATAACAAAGGGGGGAGCCTATGCTTCGGTTGATTATCGCCGTTCTGCTTTCGTCCTGCGCCGCCTGGCCGCAGGCGCTCCGGTCGCTCAAGAGCGTTCCGACGCCCGAGCCGGCCGATCTGAACACGTACGTAAAGGACAAAGTGGCGCTGGTTGCGCTCGGCAAGGCGCTGTTTTGGGATATGCAGGCGGGCAGCGACGGCCAGACGGCGTGCGCCACCTGTCACTTCCACGCGGGCGCCGATCACCGTTCGCAGAATCAGCTTTCCGATCAGAACCGGCCGTTTCCGGTGAACTCCACGCTCGATACGGCGAGCTTTCCGTTCCGGCGGTTCGCCGATCCATCCAACCGCGGTTCGGAGATTTTGAGCGACTCCTCGATGCGCGTGGGCTCGGCGGGTACGTTCCGGCGCGTGTTCAAGGAAATTGTCCCGGGGCAGGCCGCCGAATTGGGTGAGGATATGCTCGACCGGCCCGAATTTATCGCCGCCGGGCTGCAGGTGCGCCGCGTGACGGTGCGCAATACTCCTTCCACTTACAACGCGGTGTATAACGTCCGCAACTTCTGGGATGGCCGGGCGGCGCGGATTTTCAACGGGGCGACGCCTTCGGGCAGCGCCGCCGACGCACCGGGCCTGTTGGTGGCTCGTGATGGCACTCTGCGGAGGGAGCAGGTTCGCATCGACAACTCGAGCCTGGCATCGCAAGCCGCCGGGCCGGTGCTGGATCATCTCGAAATGTCCTATGCGGGGCGCACCTGGCCCGTTCTGGCGCGCAAGCTGTTCGGCCTGCGTCCGCTGGGTCTGCAGCGGGTGGCCTCCGACGACAGCGTGCTGGGGCCGATGGCGCGGGCGGGCGGACGCGGGTTGGACGACCGGTTCACTTACTTGAATATGGTGCAGGCGGCGTTCCAGCCGCTTTACTGGGAGTCGACGGAAGTGACCGATGGGTTCACTCAGGCCGAACATAATTTCCCGCTGTTCTGGGGCTTGGCCATCCAGGCCTACGAAGCGACTCTGATAAGCAACGACTCGCCGTTTGACCGCTTTCAGGAAAGCAACGGCATCGCGCTCACCACGCAGGAACAGGATGGCTTGCGGTTCTTCCAGACCACTGGCCGTTGCACGCAGTGCCACGGCGGCGCCGAATTCACCGCCGCCAGTTTCACCGCCGCGGGGCAGGGAAGGAACGCCGGGCGCGCGTTCCAACGCACCGGCGTGCGGCCGGTGGAAGAGGATAGCGGCAGCGGGAACGGTAATTTCAAGACTTCCGGACTGCGCAACATCGAACTCACCGGCCCCTATTTCCACAACGGCGGCGAAGCGACGCTGGAACAGGTGGTGGAATTTTACCGGCGCGGCGGCAACGTGGCTCCGAACAACAACAATATCCGGCCGTTCAACGTCACGGCGGCGCAATCGGCGGCGCTGGTGGCGTTCCTCAAGGCGCTCACCGACGAGCGGGCGCGGTTTGATCGAGCTCCCTTCGACCATCCGGAATTGTGTGTCCCGGTGGGTCATCGTGAAGCCCAACCGGGCGTTCTGGCGGCTGGAGGCAACGCGATGTTTCCCCGTAGCGCCGCGGAGAAGTGGGCGGGGCTGCCGGCCGTAGGCGCGGGCGGACACCCGGCGCCGTTGCAGACCTTCGAAGAATTGCTCAAGGGCGTGGGGGCCGACGGAAGCCGTTCACATGCGCTGAACGACGCTTGTTCGGTGCCGTTGCCGTAGGGGAGCACGGTCGCATCTAGAACGAGATGAATTCGTGCCGCGGCGAGTTGGACGCCCAAAGTCGGTGTGCGACACCGAGGCGACCTCGATCCACGAGGGCCGCGTCCGAATCCATTCCGCAACCTCCAACGGCGCACCATTGGCGGCCAGTTCGGTGAGCACCTCCTTCGGAATCACTTCGTGATTCGTATCGACGTGACGGCGATCGAGGGACACAGCGTCAAATCCTGCATCATCACTCGTGTTCGTCGAGACGCCGAGAAGTGGCGTCGAGAACAACCCGGCCTGGGTCGGCAGCACCCTGCTGTACGCTCGTATCGGCGTGGTGATCATTGTAAAGTTGGTATTTGGTGATGCGCGAACCGACTGCAACGCACCAAGCACTCCCTGACCAGATGCTCACTAACGGGCTGTTGCGCACCTTCTTGCGCTTAGCTCCGGTGTTGATCGCTGTCTTCGGAGCCAGCACAGCGCAAGCCGGCTCGGGCCCAGCGCTCGCTTGCTCGCCAGTCTCCAACTCCTCCCAGAGCCTATGGGCCGTTGCCGATTTCGATGGCGATAACGCTGTCGATCTGGCGCGCGTGAAGGTCGGACGGGCTGGAAACAGCGTCGTCGCGTCCGGGGTTGACCTCTTCGCTTTCTGCAAGGACTCGGTTCCACCCATCTTCGACTCGTTTCCTCCAATCGGGCTGGTTCTCAGCGCGCGAGATATCGATGCGGACCACGACCAAGACCTCGTCCTGCGGGAGCCATTCGCCGGAAAGGCCCTTGGCATCTGGCTCAACGATGGAAGGGGCGAGTTCTCCGAAACCGAACTGTCACGCTTTCCCGGCGCCGGTGACAATCTGCCCGTTCTTGCAAAGCCCCTCTCGCCCTTCCATCAACTTGCCGTCTCCCCGTCCTCGAAGACCTACGCTTCACTCATACAGAGCGGTGATCCTTCTCCGTTCGCACCCGGTTCTCCTCGCGGTGCTGTCGAGAATCCGGCATACGTTACCTCCAGTTGGCAAGACCCACGCCAGAGCCGCGGCCCTCCTCTTTCCTGCTGACGTTTCGGCCACCTTCCCTTCCAGCACTTGAACGCGCCTGACTTCTGGTCTGTCGGCCCGAGTGTCCGCGCATTCCCGTCACTGGAAGGGTGTTGTTCATTCACCTCACCAGGAAAGGAATATTGCATTGAACCGGTCAGTCTCATTTGTCATCATTTGCATCCTTGCATTCGGACTGCGCCCCGTCCTAGCGCAGAATCCACCCTTCGACCCCGACGAAGGAACGCTCTCCAGCATCAAGCCACGAATCCCGGAGCCGATGGTGTTTGACCTCATACGGCCCCTCGGCGCACAGCGCGGAGAGATCGAAGTCAACTCGTTATTCCGCTTCAGCCCTGGAGACAGGCCGCGCCGTCTGTTGTGGGCGCCCGAGATCGAGTACGCCTTCTTGGAGGGATACGGCGTCGAGTTTGAGTTACCGATGGAGAACGGCGGCATCGATAGTTGGAAGGGCGCGATTCAGGGTACGTTGCCTGGTCCATGGAAGAGGAAATTCATTCAGGGCTGGCAAGTACTCGGAGAGAAGAGCCGCGAGGGCGGGCGCTCTCGAATCGATCTGCTGTACCTAGCCGGAGCCCGTTGGCACCGGAACTGGAGCGTGTTTTCCATGACCGGAGTAGAGAGGGAGAGTGGAACAAGGGCTGCTCACGCCTTTCTCGGCAACTACTCGCTCTTCTTCCATGTCCGGGACACCGTGAGCTATGGCCTGGAATCGAACATCAAGGGACGCGGCAACTCCGGCCGCGGCCTGTTGCTGATGCCTCAGGCGCAGTTCCGGAAGAGCCGGGTCAATCTTCAAGTGGGCGCCGGGTGGAGATGGCACTACGGCACCAGTGGGCTGCAGATAGGATGGCGTCTCTCTCGCGAATTCTAGAAGGTGGCGTTCCTCAAGGCGCTCACCGACGAGCGGGCGCGGTTTGATCGCGCTCCCTTCGACCATCCGGAATTGTGTGTCCCGGTGGGTCATCGTGAAGCCCAACCGGGCGTTCTGGCGGCTGGAGGCAACGCGATGTTTCCCCGTAGCGCCGCGGAGAAGTGGGCGGGGCTGCCGGCCGCAGGCGCGGGCGGACACCCGGCGCCGTTGCAGACTTTCGAAGAATTGCTCAAAGGCGTGGGGGCCGACGGAAGCCGTTCGCATGCGCTGAACGACTCTTGTTCGGTGCCGTTGCCGTAGGGGAGCACGGTCGCCTAGAATGATTGGTGTAGTCGGGGCGTAGCGCAGCCTGGTAGCGCACCTGCCTTGGGCGCAGGGGGTCGGGCGTTCAAATCGCCCCGCCCCGACCAATGTTTTCATGGAGATGTGCGGGACTGCGCGCCCTCCGGAATTCGGCTCGTAGTCAATTTTGTAGCTGTAAAAAGCCGGGGTATCCGCCTACCTTCGGGTTACGGTGACGCCATGCCTCAGATCTTCGTATTCTCGTTTCGAGAAAGCGTGATCCAATTTCCCTTCGGCTTCCAATTTCTTGTGCGTGCTCAGGAAGCCGTCGGATACAACGAGGCTTTGAACCTGCAGATCGAAATTCAGCGTATAGACCAGGTATTCCGTTACGCCTTCCCGTACGTTGCACTCACGTAGACGGTGATGCTGTTCTCTCCCACAAATAGCTTGAATGCCCGGTTATAGGGGTTGAATTTCGTGGTGATGCAACTATGAGGGAAGAATACTATGCGCTTCTGGAGCCTCCTGGAAAACCGGCACATCTGATCGAGCGTGCCCTCTGGAACTGGTCCCGCACGGCTCAATTCCTCGGGGTCCAATACGATGATGGTCGCCTGGGCCGCATCGTTGTTTACGCCCGCAAACAGCAGATCATCCCTGCCATCCGAATCAAGGTCGGCGATGGCCGTGTAGTTGATATGCCCTGGGTGCCAGTGCTCTCCAAATAGCTTGCCAGACGAATCCAGCAGGGAAAGTTGGTGCGGGTGTCCGACGGAGTTGTTGCTACGAACAATGACCTGGCGGTGAGCCGTGTCGGCAGTGATAAGGGAGTAATAGTTTCCGGCGAATCGCTCTCCGCGGTCATTTTGAACTGGCCTTCCGGCCTTGTACTGCCACTTCACGGTGCCGTCCTGCGAAAAGCAGTAAAGCTGCGTTCCGGTTCCGATTGGATCAGGCTGATAATAAACAAATAGGACTTCGCTTTTGGCGTCGCCATCGATGTCGCCAGTCCAGACCAATGATCGCAGCCGATCTCCGCTGTAATATTCCTTCCAGAAACCCAAAGGAAAGTCGACTCGCCATAGCTCTTTGCCGTTCTTTTCAGTCGCAGCCAATGTCTGATCCTCCAAATGCTTGGCGTCGGGAACGGCCGTCAATTTTCGTGAAGTCACGAAGGCCACGGCCAAGAGGACAAATCCAACGACCATAGCTGCAACCCAACGCCCTGCCTTGGTCCTTTGAATCGGGACTTCAACTGGTATGGGTGTGGCTACTTTGGAACGACGGCGCTCGGGCCGGCGTGTAGCCGGTTTTG
>CADEFT010000046.1 GCA_902826685.1 uncultured Acidobacteriota bacterium | reverse complement strand
CCCAGCCGCGCGCGGGTGACCAATGATGCCGTACTGGCCGCCGTCCTGCGCCATGGGCCTCGGCACGTGCTCGATATCGGATGCGGCGAAGGGTGGCTGGCGGCGAAACTCAGCGAGCACTGCCGCGTCACCGGCTTCGATCTGTCGCCCGATCTGGTCGAGGCGGCGCGCGACGCCTGCCCGCGAGGGGATTTCGAAGTGCTGAGCTACGCGGCCTTCGCCAGCAGGACGCGACCGGCTTTCGCCGGCGTGGCCGTCGCGAATTTTTCGCTGTTCGAAGAGAACCTGCTGCCGCTGCTCCAAGCCGTACATCGATCGCTTTTGCAGGATGGCCGCCTCGTGATTCAGACGTTGCACCCGGGTGCGGCGGCCGGCGGCTGGCAGACGGAAACCTTCACCACGCTCGCGGCTCTGGGCGACTGGCAGCCGATGCCGTGGTTCGGCCGCACGGAGGCGGATTGGATCCGGCTGCTCGAACAGGCCGGCTTCGACGCGATCGCGGTCGAGGAACCCAGGGCACCGGGCGATTCGCGCCCCGCCTCGCTGCTGCTCACCGCCCGGCGCGCGTCATCTCGCGGAACAGGAACGCCCGCGCCACCGTCCACTCGCGCTTGATGGTCGCCGGCGATACGCCCACAACTTCGGCCGTCTCTTCAATCGACAGTCCGCCGAAGAAGCGCAGTTCCACGATGCGGCTCTGCTGTTCGTCGATCTTTGCCAGCGCCTGCAGCGCGTCGTCGAGCGAGAGAATATCCAGATCCTTGCCGTCGTTGACGCCCAGCGCTTCGTCGAGCGTCACCGTCAGCGCGCCCGCGCCGCGCTTCTGCGCCTGATGCCCGCGCGCGTGATCCACCAGGATGCGGCGGATCATCTGCGCCGCCACGCCGAAAAACTGCGCCCGGCTCTGCCACTGGATGCGATTCTGATCCACCAGCTTGAGGTAAGCCTCATGCACCAGCGCCGTTGGCGCCAGCGTATGATCGGGCCGCTCGCGGCGCAGATAGTACGCGGCCAACCGGCGCAGCTCGGAATAAACCAGCGGCATCAGGTCGTCGAGCGCGCCCTGCTTGCCCTCGCGCCAGGCAATCAGAAGCTGCGTAACGTCATGGCCCGGTTCGTTCATCCGAGTAGATTGTATCAGCCCGCATCAAAACCGGATGCGCAGAGAAATCTGCACCGAGCGCGGCCCGCCCATCTGAAACAAAGGCGCCAGTCCGCTGCCCGGGCTTCCGGTGCCGAGCATCAGATTCAGCATCGAAGCCGAGCTTCCAAAAAGTGGGCTGGCCAGAAACCGCACCGGGTCGCCGAAATTGGCCTGGTTCAAGGCATTGAACGCCTCCACGCGCAGTTGCAGCGAGCGGCGCTCGGCGAAGGCGAAATCCCGGCGCAGCGACAGGTCCACCTGACTCATGCCGAATCCGCGAAGCGCGTTGCGGCCCAGGCTTCCCTGCGTTCCGGCGGGCGCGTTCTGAAAAGCCGCCGCGTTGAGGCGCCTGCCGCCGGGCGCCGCGGCGTCGGCGATCCAGGGGTTGGTGCCGGGAAATTGATGCAAGCGGAAAATATTCACGAAGTTCAGACCCATGGCCTGTTCGGCATCCAGAACGTCGATGGGAAAGCCGCTACGCGCGCGCAGAATGCCATCGATCGCCCAGCCGCGCCACCAGCGCTCCTTGCGCTGCGACTCATAGGTCAACGCCGCCGTTGCCGAGTGGCGCGCATCGAAGTCGGAGGAGCCTCGATCGCGGTCCGGCGAGAAGCCGCGCCCGGCCCAGTGCAGCAGCGAATCGGTGGAGCTGTTGTCGATCGAATGCGACCAGGAATAGGAGATCAGCCCCTGCCACCCGGCGGCCGGACGAATCCGCGTCTGCATCTGCAGGGCGTTGTACTTCGATGCGCCATGGTTGGTGGCAAGCGCCAGGCGAACCGTATCGGTGGTGCCCGGACCGCCCATCTCGCGGCGCACCAGGTCGCGTCCCTCGGACCCGGCATAGACAACGGTGCCGGCGATACGAGGGGAGAAGGCATGTTCAAGCGCAGCGCTCCACTGCCGGACTTCAGGCACACGGAAATCCGGTAGAAATCCGTAGCTCATCAGGCCCTGGAACGGCGCGAACCGGCCGCTGCCGAAGGTTTGGACGTTGAACGGGCCGCTGTTGACCAGGTCGGCGGCGACGGCGACGTTGGAATCGTAAAATACACCGCCGCCCGCGCGCAGCACCGTGGCACCGCCGCGCCGCAACTGCCACGCCAGACCCACGCGCGGCGCCAGGTTCGAATGACGCGGCGGCCAGGTGGGACGGTGGGAGGTTTCAAACGCCCCGGTGAGCGGATCGACGATATAGGCCGGCTGGCTGCCGCTGGCGGCCGGACCGAACTCCCAGCGCAGGCCGTAGCTGACGGTGAATCGCGGATGGAGGCGCCAGGTATCCTGCGCGAAGGCGGCATAGCTGCGAAAGTGCGTCGAGCCGTTGCGCGGCGACGAAAAGCCGGTCCAGAGATTCTGGCTGGTGACCAGGTGCGCGACGTTTTCCGCCATCAGGAAATAGCCGCCCAGCGTATCGCGATAGCTCGGCAGCAGTCGCAGATAGTCATACCCCAGCCTCACGTGATGCGAAGGCAGGTTCAGGTTTAACACCCCGGAAGCGTTCACCTGCGTTTGCCGCCAGTAGCCTTCGCGGCCCGAGTTGGCTTGCCCCACCCCAGCCACCGTGACGCGAATCAGATGATTGCAAATGCCCGGCTCGCGCAGGTTCGAGGCGGTCAGCGTGCGCGGGTCGCATTCGGGGCGCGCGGGCGCACCGGGCTGCGTCCAGAGCGATTCCCCGGTGGCGTCCGCGGCGTTGCCGCGCAGGTCGAGCACCATGCTGAGCGGCAGGCGTATGTTCGCGCCCAGCGTGATGCCGCGCGAGCCCAGCGACAACTCGCTAACCGGCGAGCTGCCAAAGCGGCTCATGGAAGGCGCTTCGCTGAATCGCCCGAACAGCGTCACGGCGGTGGTAAGCGCGTGGTCTACGCGGATGCTGCCCGAGTTCATTCGCGACGGCCGGCTGCCGCGCGCGATCCATTCGCCGATGGAAGGCGTCAACGCCGCGCCGTTGGGAAGGGGAAACAAGTCCACCAGCGCGGCGACCCAACCCGGCGCCTCCTCGCGGATCTCCATCGAGGGCACGGCGGAGCGCCACGCAAACGGCTGCCGCAGCCGGATTCCTTCATAGGAGGCGAAAAAGAACGTGCGGTCGCGCTTCAGCGGGCCGCCGAGTCCGCCGCCGAAGTCGCCCGCGCGCAGCGGCGAGCGGCCGAGCCCGTAGCGGTTGGCGAACCAGTCGTTGGCGGCAAGCTTTTCGTGGCGGAAGTAGCCGAACAGGGTGCCATGAATCTCATTCGAACCCGAGCGGCTGCTGATGGAGATCTGCGCGCCCGGCAGCCGCCCGAACTGCGTCATCGCGGTGGAAGTCTGCACACGAAACTCATCCACGGCTTCGAGCGTCGCCATCGAATGGAGCGTTCCGAAAGCCGTCAGTCCCGGCAGCGATCCGCCGGTCGATTGCATCGGCAGCCCGCCTCCCGAGACACCGTTGTTGGCGCTGACGCCATCGACGCTGAAATAGTTCATGTTGGGCCGCTGGCCGGCGGTGGAAAACTGGCCCGCTTCGCCGCGCGTGGCGGGCGTGACGATGGTGCCAGGCGCCAGTTCCAGCAGGCTCAGCAATCCACGCCCGTTGAGAGGCAGCTTTTGAATCGTTTGTTGGCCCACCACGGTGCCGACCGATCCGTCTTCGGTATTGAGCGCAACGGAATCCGATTCCACCGTGATGGACTCCAGAACGCTTCCAATGGTGAGCCGGAAATCGACGCGCGCCGGGGCCGAAACCGCCAGTTTCTCACCGAAGCGGATGGTGGTGCGGAAGCCTTCCTTGCGTACCGTGATCTTGTAGGAACCCGGATGTAGCGACGCCACCAGGTAGCCGCCATCGGCGCCGGAGCGGGTAGCCCTGCGAAATCCCGTATCTTCGTTGACGATCGAAATGGAAGCGCCCGAAACCGCCAGTCCGGAAGGATCGGCAATGACGCCGGAGAGATCGGTCAACTGCTGGGCACACAGCGAAGCGGCGCACAGCAGGAACGAAGCTTTCCGCCAGAACATCAGTTACGACTATTGTCTAATATCCGCTGATACGCTTCGGCTTTCCCTTTCAATTCTCCGATGCTGGCGGACAACTGGCCCGGCAAATCGGCGGACGTGACATCGGTGGCCGCGCCGCCCAGAAGAGCCGCCAGTAACACTTCGGTGCGCCTCGCCGCGCGGAACAAGTCCGCCGTGGCGGCCTGCCAGGAGGACGGCGTGGCTGGCATCCCGGGCGTGGCAGGCGTCCCTACCAGGGGCGCGAGACTGGTTTCAAGTTCCGCGGCCTTAGCCCGTAGAACGAAAGCGTGCTCTTGGAGCAGCGCCGTCATGGACGCCCGGTCCGAGTCACCTAGCTGGATTTCAGCCGCTGCCGGAAACCGCTCCGCCATGCGGCGCAGGGCGAAGGCACGGGCCATCAGGCTTTCATTGAGATCGAGCGCGGCGGAAGAAATCTGTTCCAGCCGGACCCGTCCTCCTGCGCGTTGTTCGAGCTCCGATTGCAGGGCCGTGTCCACGTTGCCGCTGACGGCTTGGGTTCGTTCCACCACGCGATCGCCGGGGGCGGTATCGGTGAATCGCACCTCCACCAGAGGCAGCGAGGCTAAAGCCTCCTTGATTTTCTGGCGGCGATCCGGATCGATGCCGGCGCCGCGCACTTCGATGCGTCCGGCCGAACGATGGATCTCGATCGATTCGCCGAGATCGGCTCCGGCGCGCTGCAAAGCCGCCACCACCCGCAGTTCCAGCGCGACGGTGGTTTCCGGCGCGGGTTGCGGCGGCGCAGGCTCCGCCGCCGCCGGCGTCTCCCGGACGGCGGAGGGCGCCACCGCGGTCTCGCGCACCGGCGCCACGGGCGCGGCCGGCAGCTCGGTGATTTCCACAAGTTCGTCGTCGCGGAAGCGGAACGTGCCTTCCACCGGAGCGAGATCGCCCGCGCGCAGCGCCAGCGTCGCCTCGGTCATCTCACCGGCTTCGGTCGTGGTGTGGATCCGCACACGGCCATTGGCATCGGTCACCTCGTCGGACTTTGACGGCAGTTGGTCGCGCCAGTTCTCGAAGGCGCGCGCGCTCAGCGGATCGTTCCAGTCGTAACGCGCGGCCTCGAATCGCGCCGCCAGAGCCGCCGTTTCCGGATCGGACACAACGGGCTGCACCGCGACCGGCAGCGAACGCACCAGCTTCTGCGTGCGCGTGCGGATCTGAATCCGCCTCGGCGTATCCTTACGCGTTTCGGCGGCCGAAACGGCTTTCCGCAACACAACCGCCGCCTGCGCCATAGGCGCCAGAGACAACCTTTGATAGACGCCGACCGACAACGCCAGCGCCACCGCCACCGGCACCCAGCGCGGCATGCGAAACACACGGTCGAACCAACCGCCGGCAGCCGCTTCGCCATCCACCGCGTCCATGCGGGCGTACAGGTCCGCCCAGGGTCTGGGCGGCGCGGGCAGTAATTCTTCGAGCACGTCCTTCCGGTAGTCCACGCACCGGGCGATCGTCTTTTCCAACTCCTCCACCTCGGAGCGGCACTGCCAACAGGCTTCCAGGTGCGAACGCACGGCGCCCGTCTCACGCGGCGGCAACTCGCCGTCGAGCAAGCTCAACAGATGCTCTTTCGATGGATGGCGGCCTTCGAAACTACTCATGACCCACCTTCCTCAACCTCACGATCGCGCGGCGCAGAAATTCGCCCACCGCCGACGCGCTGATGCCCAACGCAGCGCCGATCTCGGGATATCGCAATCCTTCCAGGCGCAGAAACAGACAGCGGCGCTGCTGATCCGATAGCCCTTCGATCGCACGATGAAATGCCACGGTTCGCTCCGCTTCCAACATCTGGCGTTCCGGGGTCTTCGCCTTCGCTTCGATTCTCAGCTCGAGCTGCGGATCGAAGCTGATATGCGATCCCTCTTCCGCCCGCACCTTCAGACCATAGTTATGAGCCACCCGGAAAATCCAGGCGCGTGGGTTCTGAACTTCCGTTCCCTTTTTCATTTCGACGTATAGACGCAGGAACACTTCCTGCGCCGCTTCCTGGGCGGGGGCCGGAGCGAGCCCAAGCGTCATCAGATAGCGGAACACGTCGTCGCGGGCTTCCTCATAGAGGCGCGCGACGCAGTCCTGAAGGGAGTTGGTGGACTTGGCGGAACGCAACAGTCCGGTCCATTCCCTTCCCAGCGGCATCGATGGCATGGATATTCCTATCTAAAGACCAGTTTAGGGCGGAATCAACTACAGGCGGCCGAAGTTTTTTCGGTCCGTTATGATAAGGAGCGCTACTATGAACTATCGTTTCCTGCTTCTCCTGGCGGCCGCGCCGATTGCCGCCGCACAGCAGCCTATGCTTTCGAGCCTCAAGCCGGACGAGATCGCCAAGGGCATCGCCTTTGCCGCCGAGGGCGGCGACTTTCTGTTCGCCGTCGAAGCCAAGACCGAGCCCCGGCTCTATTTGAACGATCTGCCGGGGCCGAAGATGAAACGCGTGGAGGGCTCCGAAGGCCGCTGGATGGCCGAGACCAAACTGCCCACCGGCCGCACTCACAACTTCCACTACATGGTGGATGGAAAGAAATTCGGCGGCCGCATGGACGTGATGGCTTACGGCGGCTATCACGATTCGAAACCGGGCGTGCCGCAAGGGAAGCTTTCGGAAAAGAGGTCGCACACCAGCCGGATTTACGACGGCATGGCGGCCGATTATTGGATCTATGCGCCGGCGCAGTATCAGGCATCGGCGCCGGCGGCGGTGATGTTCTGGACCGACGGCGAGGTGCATCTCAACCGCGATACGGGCTCGCGCGCGCAGAACGTCTGGGATAACCTCACACATGAAAAGAAGATTCCCGTGATGATTCAGGTGCTGGTCTCGCCGGGCGTGAAGGACGGCCGGCGGTGGCGCAGCATTCAATACGACTCGGTGGACGACCGCTTCGCGCGCTATGTGCTCGAAGAGATTCTGCCCGAGGTGGCGAAGACTTACAACCTGCGCACCGACGGCTATAGCCGTGCCATCGCGGGCGACTCCTCTGGCGCCATCTGCGCCCTGAACGCCGCCTGGTGGAAGCCCGAAGAGTTTCACCGCGTGCTGTTGCGCATCGGCAGTTTCACCAGCATCCAATGGCAGCGCGGCGAGGATGGTCTCACAAAGAAGGATGGCGGGCAGTCGTTCCCCTTCATGATTCGTAAATCGCCCAAGAAGAACATCCGGGTGTGGCTGCAGGATGGATTCAACGACCTGGAGAACGATCATGGATCGTGGCCGGCGGCGAACCTGGCACTGGTGAATTCCCTGAAGCTGAAGGAGTACGATTTCAAGGCGTCCTGGGGGAATGGCTCGCATTCGCGCAACGGCGGCAATGTGGAGCTGGCCGAGGAATTGATCTGGCTGTGGCGGGAGTATGACGCGGCGAAGACGGGGCAGGAGTATGTGCAGGATCCAGCGGAGAAGGACAAGCCGTTCTTCCGGATTCAATCGTTGAACCGGGTGGAATAGAAGATTTATTGACGGAGCAGGTGCGCGGTTTCCGCTCTTACTGACGAGGGACCGTCACACATGCCCGACAAAACATCGGATGATCTTCTAAAGCTCTCGCAGGAGACTCTGACATTCGCCGTCGACCTGGCCGGCTACGAGATCTCCCACTCGCCCGACCGCATCGCATTTGCCCTGCAGCAGCCGTCCGTCTACAAAAAGATCCAGGAGATGATCGAAAAGGAAACCGGGCAGCTCGTCGCTCCGGGTTTCACGCAACTGAGCCTGTCGGGCGACCCCGCATACCGCATTGGGCAGGGGACGCTGAAGGCGGTCGGCGACTCATGGGAGACCCAGATCAAGGGCTCGCAGAAGTATCAGCTTTTCACCGGCAGTCTGGATCGAGCCAAAAGCAGCTTCGAGAAGACGCCCTTCGGGCTATGGGTAGACGATAACCGGACGCTGCTGGTGATCAGCGGTGGGCTTCTGTCGCTCGGTGGTGCGTACGCGATGTACCGGTTCCGCACCGGCGATCCAGCGGCTAAGCTCGAGGCCAAGATGGCGTCGGCCCTGTTGAAATCGATGAAGCTCGGCAGTTTGGATCTCAGTCTCGGCGTGCCCACGTTTGTTCCATCGAAGCGGGATATCGAAGTCAAGGCGGGCGCGGCTTATAAGTTCAAACTGGTGGAGACGAAACTGGACCTCAGCGGCCGCATCGAGAACGAGAAGGTACGCCACCTGGAAGCCAAATCCTTGCTGAAGGTGCCGATTGAGAGCGGCAATTTGCAGTTCGGCGCCGGGGCCGCCTACGACCGGCCCAAACTTCCCGATGGCGGTGATGGCCAAGCCGTCAGATCGCTCAATCTTTTCCTGGGAGCGGATACGGCTCCGAGCAAGGATCTAAATATTGGGCTGGGCATGGGAGCGAAGTTTTCCGATGTGAAGGCGCCGGAGTGGAACGCCATGTTGAAGGCTACTTATTCGTTCTGATGTGACGGTCCGCCTACAGTAAGATACGTTACACGGCACGTTTTCGATAGTTGGCCCCTCATAAATCTGCCCAATCCGGTCTGGATTCTTGTTAAATTACGATCTATACCGTATAGAATGCCGAGAAGAAGCCAGCGGGCCGTGATATCCATCCATGGCATCGGGTCCAAGCACAACTGGCAGGATGATTGCGATGGTGTGCTGTCACCACACTTTCGTTACGAGAAGTTTGAATACAAGGATTTCCGGCATAAAGCGGTCGCTATCGCGTGGCTTGCTTTGGTACCGTGTGCGGCGCTAATGGCGGCGGTGGCGGCATGGTGGATCTGGCAGCGGCCGTCGGCGCTGGCCGCCACCGAGTGGAGGGGTTTGGGTGCGGCCGCGGCGGTCCTGGTGGCGGGCTGTTGGTTTCTTTCCTGGCGCCGGCGGCGCGCGCTCACAAATTCTTTCGTTGAGTTCGTGGATAAAGTGGCGGGAGACGGCCCACGCCCGCACATCATTGCGCACAGCTTTGGGACTTATCTGCTGGGGTTAATGATGACCGTCCATCGCGTCAAGGTGGGCAAGATTATCCTGACAGGATGCGTGTTGAGCCGGCGATTTCCCTGGCAGCGGGTTGCCGGTCTGTTTGAGACGGTCCGGAACGAGGTTGCCGGTCAGGATGGGGTGCCGCTGCTGGCTATGGCGTTGCGACCGTTCGTGAAGTACATGGGGAGTTCGGGGCTCTTGCGGTTCCGCTGTCAGGGCGCCCTGGATCTAAACGATCCACGAGATCACTGGAAGGCTTGCACTTTTCCTTCGTGCCCGTGTGGGCGATACTCGCCGGTCCAAAAGGTACGAGTCATAAATGCCCGCTATGAAGAACTCACCCACGACGACTTCCACGCCGGGTGCCACCACAGCCGGACTTTCTGGCTGCCCTTTCTTTGGGACATCTCTCCGAGAGCCTACGAAGATTTTCGCGAGTTGTGCTTGGAGTGCAACCGGCTGGAGCAGGAGGAAAACTGGGACGAACTCGAACGGCAGGCGGAGCGTCTCGGCGGCGGCTGCTGGGAATGGACGCCTGGCCCACTGCTCCCATATTTCCGCGCAACACTGGCCAATCATCCGTCACTTACAGGAAGGGTGGATGCCGATGCCGCTGCCAAAGTGGCCATAAGGCTGCTGTGGCGCACTGTAGCCAAGGCCGTGGATGAGAATCCAAAGCTCTTGTATCCGCCCGCTGCGGCAAATTATGCTATTCTCGCGCTAATTAAAGAAGCGCAGAAAGGGAAACCTCGTGGTAAAGGAACCTTCGCATCACGTTGATCCCCTTCAGAATGTGCTCGCAAAGCTGGCCCACGACCGGGCGGACCGTGACGCCTGGATGGCTGTTTACCATGAAATCAGGCCCTCAATCGTGGCCCGGGTTTTCCGGTGCCGCCTGTGGCATTCCTTCGACCTGGAAGAGGCGGTACAAGAGGTTATGGCCCGTATTATTCGGAGCGCCCACTTCGAGTGCGACGAGGACGAACCACGCCGTTTCCGAGCTTACGTTTCCATTGTATGCCGCAGCGTGGTGGTGGATCATCTACGCGCTCATATCCACGAGCGGCGGACCGAATCCGATAAGGTTCAGGCTGAACCAGCCTCCGACCCGCGTTCGCAATTTGTTCACTCCCAAATGATCGAATTGCTCTGGGGACAACTGAGCCAGCCGGAACGGAAATTGACGAAGATGCTTCTCGACGGCTACACCGCCCGCGAAATATCGGAACATTTAAATCAAACAAAACAAAAAACTTACAATGAGTTGACGAAGCTCCGAAAATGGGCCCGGGCGGTCCTCGCGGACAGCCCACCGGCGGCGGTCGGTGTAAAAGTTTCTTCAAAATGAGGTAGGAATGTTTTGGAGCCGCGTTTAACTATATGGGCAATGAACGTGATCATTTACGACAAGCGAGCGGAAGTGGACTACGCAACCGCGCTCGAGCAGTTTGCGTCGAGTCTCGGCAGGTCCCCCGAGGAATTGCTGGCGGCCGCCGAAGCCGAAATTGCAAGCATGGACTATCCAGGTGAAGATTGCCTGACGGAGAACGACTTAGCCGGATATGGGCGGGACCAAGAGATAAGTCTCCGAGTCCAGGAGCATGTCCGTTCTTGCGATTATTGCAACCTGTTAATCGCGTCTCGTGGCGCGGATCAAGCCGTACAATCCGTCGTGGATCGGGAAATTCGCCGCACCAAACGGCGGGAACCGAAAGTCGCCTACCGGTAAGCCGCAACCCCCGTAATCGCCTCCCCGATCACCAGCGCATGAATGTGATCGGTGCCCTCGTAGGTCTTGACCGTCTCGAGGTTGCACAGGTGGCGCATGATCGGATACTCATCCATGATCCCGTTGGCGCCCAGCAGATCGCGCGAGGCTCGGGCGCAATCGAGCGCCATCGCCACGTTGTTCCGCTTGAGCATGGAGATATGGGCCGGCGTCAGCTTGCCCTGATCCTTCAATCGCCCGCAATGGAGTGCGAGTAACTGCGCCTTTGTGATCTCGGTAATCATCGCCGCCAGTTTCTCCTGCACTAGCTGATGCGAGGCGATGGGCCGGTCGTCGAACTGCTTGCGCAGTATCGTATATTGACGCGCGGTTTCATAGCAATCCATGGCGGCGCCCAGCACGCCCCATCCGATGCCAAACCTCGCCTGGCTCAAGCAGGCAAGGGCCGCCTTCAATCCCTTGGCGCCCTCGAGCAGCGCCCCGGCAGGCAGGCGGCAATCGCTGAACGACAGGCTCGCCGTAACCGAGGCGCGCATGGAAAGCTTGCCGTGAATTTCCGAAGACGCGAAGCCGGGCGTGCCGCGCTCGACCAGGAATCCGCGGATGCCATCCTCGGCTCGCGCCCACACCACAGCCACGTTGGCCACAGTGCCGTTGGTGATCCAGGTTTTCTCGCCGTTCAGCACCCAGCCCGAGCCGTCGCGCACGGCCCGGGTCCGCATGCCGGAAGGGTTCGAGCCGAAGTCCGGTTCCGTAAGTCCGAAGCAGCCCACCGCCTCGCCCGACTGCAACCGCGGCAGCCAGCGCTGTTTCTGCTCTTCGGAGCCGAACGTCAGAATCGGGTACATCACCAGCGCGCCTTGCACGGATACAAAGGACCGGATGCCGGAATCGCCGCGCTCGAGTTCCTGCATCAGCAAGCCGTACTCGACGTTCGACATGCCGGCGCAGCCATAGCCTTCGAGGTTCGCGCCAAGGAATCCGAGCCGCCCCATTTCGCCGATGAGGTCCTTCGGAAACGCCCCGTCGCGCCAGCACTCGCGAATCACCGGCATCAGGCGCTCGTCGACGAATTGGCGCGCGGTCTGGCGGACCATCCGCTCCTGGTCTGAGAAGCACGAATCAATGAGAAGGTAGTCCACACCGCGAAAAGCCGGCATATCCGTTCATCTTAGCGAACCCCCTAAAATTGGGTGCGAAGAATCGCGCGCTGGCGGCACTATCTCATGTGCGGACGTTCGTGTTTCTATTTGGCATCGCCGCTGCCGCCCTGACGGCGCAGAATCCGAGCCCCGCTACCCGCGCCTACGACGCGCTCAAAGAGAAAGATTACGATCAGGCCATCGGGCTTTTCCGGGATGCCCTCGCCGCCGAGCCCAAACGCACCGACTGGCGGCGCCAGCTTGCCTACACGCTGCTCAAGACGGGAGAAACCGAAGCCGCGCGCGATCAGTTCGGCGAGGTGTTCGCCATCGATGCCAAGGACGAACATTCGGCTCTCGAATACGCGTTTCTATGCCACGAAACCAAGCGCACCATCGCCGCGCGGCGCGTCTTTGCCATGCTCAGCCAATCGTCCGATGCGAAAGTGAAGGCCACCGCCACCCAGGCGCTGCGGAACGTGGAGGAGCCGCTGGTGGCGGCGATCGAACGCTGCCGCCGGTCGCTGGAAGTGAATCCGGCGGACTATTCGGCGCATGTCGATCTGGCGCGCGCCGCCGAAACGCGGGAAGACACCAAGCTGGCCGCCGCTCATTACCTGGCGGCATGGAAGCTGAAGCCTGGCGATCGCGATCTGCTGGTGGATTACGGCCGCATGGCGCGGGCGGTGGGCGATCTGTCCAACGCCAATGCGGCGTTCCTGGCGGCCTCGCGCGGTGAGGCGGCGCGGGCGGCCGAGGCGGGAATCGATCTGCTGCCGCCGCGCTATCCCTATGCCGACGAGTTTTACCGGGCGATCCAACTGGAGCCGGGCAACATCGCGCTGCGGCGGGAACTGGGCTTTCTGTTTCTCGCCATCGGCAGGCAGAAGGAAGCCGAGGCCGAATTTGAGACGTTACTCCAGATCGCACCGGGCGATCTGCTGAGCCTGGCGCAGCTCGGCCTGCTGCGGCTGGCGCGCAACGATACCGAACGCGCCATGCCGTTGATCGAACAGGTGCTGCAAAGCAGCGACGAAGCGCTGGCTCGCCGCCTGCGCGAGGCGCTGACGTCGCGCCAGGTTGCGCTGCCGCGTCCGCGGGAAGAAAAGCCGCCGCCCGCGCCCAAGGTCGTGGAACAACCGAAGCTGCCACCCAAGACGATGGGCGACCGCAGCTACGACGCGGGCAATCTCAAGGACGCCTTGCGTTTCTACAGCGCCGCGCTCGAAGAGAATCCGCAGGATCAGGAGATCAACCTGAAGCTCGGCTTCACTTACAACATGCTGAAGGACGACGCGACGGCCATCCGCTACTTCGACGCAGCGAGGCGAGGGCCAAACGCCAGGATCCGCGGCGACGCGAGCCGCGCTTATCGTAACATCCGTCCCTCGCTGGCGCGGTTCCAGACCACGTTGTGGATGCTGCCCATGTTCTCCACGCGCTGGCATGAGGCCTTTACTTACGGACAATTGAAGACGGAACTGAAGCTGGGGAAGCTGCCGTTGCGGCCCTACGCGTCGGTGCGGTTCGTCGGCGATTCGCAGCGGGCGGCGGGCGCGCTCGGGCCGGGCTATCTTTCCGAAAGCAGTTTCATCGCCGGCGTTGGTGTGGCCACCATTCCCTGGCACGGCTTGATGGCCTGGTCGGAAGCGGGCAACGCAATCCGTTATAAAGACCGGAGCGATATCGGGCGCATGACGCCGGATTATCGGGGCGGCGTGTCCTATGCACGCCGTTGGGGGCGCGGCATCCTGTCGGAAAATCCCGGATTGTTTCTTGAGAATACGAACGACGCCGTTTACTTGAGCCGGTTCGCCTGGAACTTACTCCTTTATACGCAGAACCGGGTGGGCTACAAACTGCCCGATTGGCATGGGCTGCAGTGGCAGGCGGGTTGGAACATGAACCTCACCACGGATCGCAAGGGCGAAGCATGGGCCAATTTTATCGACACCGGGCCGGCGTTTCGTTTCCGGCACAGGCAGCTTCCCTCCTCCATGGTGGTTTCCGTCGATCTGCTTCGCGGGACTTATTTGCGCCAATCCGGAGGATATTACGATATACGGATCGGGGTCTGGTATGCGCAGACTCGTTGAGCGATGGTTGCTGTTGAGCCTGCTGCCTGGCGCGCTCTACGCCGCCTCGCAGCCTCAGCCCGATCCCTGGGCCGCCATCCTCTCGTCGGTCAACCTGATGGGCGTGCTGACGCCGCGCGATTGCGAGACGCTGGAGCCCGCCAGACTTGCCGAGCGCATCGAACTGGGCGCCTTCGCGATCCTCACCGGCGACTCGGCTCATGCCCGGTCCTTGGGGATCCGTGCGGTGCGGCCCGCCGTGCCGGTGCGCAACGTGGTCGATCTGCGGCAGCCGGCGATGTCCATCATCTGGGAGCAGGAACTGCCGGTTCCGGTGTTCGAGGTACCGGACAACGCCATGGTGTTTGCGCGGGAGCGCCGCCAGGGGACACCGCTGATGGCGGGGATCAAGCGTGGGTCGGGTGGATTGTTATGGCTGGCGGTGGCCCCCGGGGTGGCGGGCTTTGAGCGCTATCCTTACTTACTGCACGCGCTGGCCGATCTGGGACTGAGGCCCGCCGCCGCGGCACGCTCCCTATGGGCGTTCTTCGATTCCTCATACCGGCTGCGGGCCGATCCGGTCTATCTGGCGCGCCGCTGGCGTCAAAACGGAGTCAGTGCGCTGCATGTGGCCGCTTGGCATTATTTTGAACCCGATGAGCAGCGCGACCGCTATTTGAACGACCTCATCCACGCCTGCCACCGCAATGCCATCCACGTCTATGCGTGGGTCGAGTTTCCGCACGTGAGCGAGCGATTCTGGCAGGATCATCCGGCCTGGCGCGAGAAGACCGCGTCGGGCGCGGATGCGCACCTGGACTGGCGCAAGCTGATGAATCTGCGCAACCCCGATTGCCGGGACGCGGCACGGCAGGGCTTAAACGATCTGCTCTCGCGCTTTGACTGGGACGGTATCAACCTGGCGGAGCTCTATTTCGAATCGCTCGAAGGGCATGCCAACCCGTCGCGCTTCACGCCGATGAACGACGACGTCCGGCGCGAGTTTCGCGAGGCGCAGGGCTTCGATCCCATCGAGCTGTTCCGCGGAAAGGCCGACGCCGCGAAGCTGCGCTTGTTCCTCGACTATCGCGCGCAATTGGCCCGCCAGTTACAGCAGGAGTGGGTGGCGGAGATTCAACGAATGCGCCAGACGCTGCCACATCTCGACCTGGTGCTAACACACGTCGATAACCTGCTGCAGCCGGACACGCGCGATCAGATTGGCGCCGATGCCCGGGCGATTCTCCCTTTACTCGAAAAACGGGACATGACACTGCTGGTGGAAGATCCGGCTACGGCCTGGAATATGGGTCCCATGCGCTACCCGGAGCTGGCGCGCCGCTATGCCGCGCTGACCAAGCGCATGTCGAAAGTGGCCATCGATATCAACGTGGTGGAGCGATACCAGGACGTTTACCCCACCAAGCAGCAGACCGGCGTGGAATTGTTTCAGGAACTGAGGCTGGCGGCGGCGGCGTTCTCGCGGCTTGCCGTCTATTTTGAAAGCTCCATCCTGAATCTGGATTGGCCGTTCGTGCCGGCGACGCTGGCCAACCCGTCGAGCATCGCCGGCACTCCGCAGCGCATGGAAGCGTCGAGCGCTACCGGTTTCGGACTCCGCTGGACCGGCCCGGCGAAAGTCAACGGGAATCCATGGCCGGCGGTGTCGGATGGGTTCGTCTGGCTGCCGCCCGGAAGCCATGTCATCGAACCCGGTGCGGCGGAGCCGGAAGTGCGGCTGCTCGACCTGAACGCCAGCTTGCGGAGCGTCGCCTCGCGGCCGGGCGGCATCGAATTTTCCTATGATTGCCGTACCCGTGCCTTGGCGCGATTCAGTAAGCCACCCCGCAAGATGTGGGTGGACGGAGAAGCGGCGGAGCCACGAATCTGGCAATTCGAGGACGAATGGGTGTTGGTTTTGCCCAAGGGCCAACATTTTGTTTCATTTACGGCCACTTCGGGCTTATAATCGGGCTGCATGCCGCGTTCTACCTACGCTGACGTTCAATTGGACGTTGACGCCGGCGGGGCCCTACCCGCACTCGACCCGATCACGCCCGATACAGACGATGACCAGCCGTTCCGCATCCTGGTGATCGGCGACTTCGGCGCGCGAGCCGAGGCACGGCCGATGGAGATCGACCGCGACAACTTTGAGGATGTGCTTGAAGATATGGACGTTCGCGCATCGATCGCGGGACTCGATCTGCGGTTCCTTTCGATGGCGGACTTTCATCCCGATGAACTGCGGCACCGGGTTCCGGCCGGCGTCATGAAGGGGCCGTCGAGACCCGCCGCGCGGCGCGAAGAGTCTCCGGCCGAAAGCGGTGTGGAAGCGGCCTTGGGCGGCAGCTTGCTGGATGCGGCGCTCGACGCCACCGAAGCGCGCTCGACCGGGGCGCCGCCGCCGGTTTCGGCAGATCCGTTTACCAGGTATTTGAAGTCCATCGTGGATCCGCATCTGACCGCGCCGGAGGCGAAGGCCGATTTCAGCGATGCCATCCAGGTCATGCGGGCGCTGCTGCACCATCCGCGATTTCAGGAGATCGAATCGGCGTGGCGGGCGCTGCACCGGCTGGTATTTGGACTTGAAACCGGACCCGGATTCTCCATCCACGTCCTGCAGCTTTCGAAAGCGGACCTGGCGGCGGACTTAGGCGAAGCCGACGACTTACGCAAGACCGCGCTATATCGCGTCCTGACGGGGCATAAGTGGGCGGTGGTGGCGGCTAATTACGAGATCTCGGCGGCGATGGAAGATCTGAACCTGATCGCGCGCTCGGGTATGGTGGCCAAGCAGGCACGCGCGGTGCTGCTGGCCGGGGCGTCGCCGGCCCTGGTCGGCTGCCAGTCGCTGACGGAGAATCCGTATCCGGATGAGTGGAACGGAGAGACGGAACGCGAGGGCTGGGATCTGATCCGCAGCCTGCCGGAGGCGCGCAACGTAGGCCTGGTGATGCCGCGCTTCCTGCTGCGCACGCCTTATGGGAAAGAAGGCGAGACCTGCGACGAGTTCCCTTTCGAGGAGATGAACGGCACGCCCCGGCACGAGGATTTTCTGTGGGGCAACGGTGCCTTTGCCGCGGCGTATCTGCTTGGTGCGGCTTATAGCGCGATGGGATGGCGGATGCGTCCCGGCGCGGTAAGCGCGATGGAAGACCTGCCGCTGCCCGTCTACCGGGACGAAGCGGGCCAATCGCAGCTCAAGCCCGCGGCGGAAGTATTCCTCGGCGATCAGGCGGTGGAAGTGATTCAGGAGAGCGGATTGATGCCGCTGGTTTGCATGCCGGATTCCGGTGCGGTGCGGATCGCCGGCTTTCGCAGCATCGCCTCGCCCGCCTCGGCGCTCGAAGGTCCGTGGACTTAGGACCCATAAGGAACCACGCTGACCGAACCATCGGACTCAAGCGCCGCGTGTTTCACCCGCTGCGGGTCTTCCACGCCTTGCAACCGCAACTGGCGCTTCAGATCTTCCTCGGTGATCATTTGGCGCTGCAGGTTGGCGCGCAGAATCCGCCCGTGACGGATCAAGGGAATCATGCGCGCCTCGGCGAACTTGATAAACCACGGGAAGCGGAAGGACATCCAATCGATCCAGACGTTCCAGGCGGCGATGGTGCCGATGAGCACCATGCCTTCGGCGATCGACTTGTATTCGCCCGCCATGCCGTTCTGCGTCGCATCCGAAATCAGCACCACCAGCAGGATATCGGCGAGACCGTTCGAGCCTGGATCGCGGCGCAGAACAAAGCGAAACAACAGAAAGAGAAACCAATAGATCATCGTGCCGCGGACGATCAGTTCCCAGGCCGGCGTGTCGAAGCGGAAGAGGGCAGCCATACCCTCTTGGATACCACTTACACGGCCGGGCGCTTATAAACCTGGCGGTAAGCCACCGCGCCCATCACGTCGCGATGCTCGAAGACCAGGTTGGCATCGGCATCGGCGGGATTCAGCTTCACGGTGATGAAGCCTCCCTTGACGCGCAGGAAGCGATGGTAGCGCTTGTCCTCGCCGCGGCTGGGAGGAACGGCATGCTCGTCACTCGCCGGGCCGCAACTCCATTCGTGCAGTCCGGATTCGGGATCCACCGAGTGATACTGCCAGTGACGGTCGCCATTCATCACGAGGACGCGGCCCGCGGCGTTGTCTTTGAGCCATTGGCGAAACTCGCGGCTTTCGGTGGCAAAGGCGGGGTTGGCGTGGTTGTCGTTCTTGCGCGCGTGATCCGGCCCGACGATGGGGTTCGGATTGACCATGATCTTCCAGCGCGCCGTACTGGCATTCAGCGAATCCTTCAGCCACTTCTTTTGTTCCGGCCCCCAGATGGACTTGGCCGGTCCATCCGGCGCATCGTTAGGCGAGCGGTAGTCGCGCGAATCGGGCAGCCAAAGCTCCAGTTCGCTGCCCCAGCGGAATGTCCGGAACATCGGTTTGCCGGAGGCCGGCGATGGCACCTGCTCCCGAAAAATGGTCTGGCCATTCTCGAAAGTGAAGGCGCCGTGTTTGGCGACGGAGCGGCCGGGCCATCCATCGTCGGTATAAACGTCGTGATCGTCCTTCTGCCAATAGCCCGGCACATGGCGCAGGCATTCCACCAGCGTGGGCAGGCTGTACATACGCTGCCAGTGGTAGCGCGCGGCGGCGATGCTGTTCACCACGGGATCTTCGGAATCGTAATAGACGTTGTCGCCGCAGGAAAGGAGAAATCGCGGATTCAATTTCTGAATCGACGGGTAGATGTTGTAGCCATCCGGCCGGTCGGTACGGCAGTAGATCTGGCAGCTCGAAAGGGCGAAGCTCACCTCGGCCGGTTTCGAAACTTCAGGCGCGGTATGGAAGCCGCCGGTGAGCGCGCCTTCCTCGGGTTTGTTGCGCGCGGGCCGGGTTTCGACGGCGAGCTTATAAGCGGTGTCCGGGCGCAGTCCTTCGACGCGGAACAGGTGAGAGAAGTCGCCCTCCGGTCCCACTTCGACCCACGGCGTTCGAAGGCGGCGGGCGCGGCCGGATACGGGCTCGATACGGACGCGCACCAACCCGGCGCCGCCAGGGCAAGCGCCTTCAAAGGTGTTGACATCCTCGCCGGGCTTGACCGGAACGGCATTGGGAGCGTGGCCCTTTCGCCGCAGGCCCGAATCGAGACGGGCCACCGACTGGGTGCGGCGCGTCCAAATGACGGCCGATTCGGGCGTAATCTCACCGATCTTAAGGCCCGTCGCCTGATGGAGCTGGGCGGGCTCTTTGCCCCATAGCGCGGCGCTGGCCAATGTGGCGGCCAGCATTTCGCGGCGCGCGAGCTGTGTTTGGGTGGTCATGAATGGTCCGATTATAAGCCTCGGATTCCCTTACAATCTATTAATGTGAGGCTGCTCCTGTCGCTTCTCTCCGTCGCCGCCGCCCATGGGCAGCAACGTGTCCCACTGGCGGAGCCTGCCATGGCGCCGGACCGTGCCGAAATCGCCTTTGTGTCGGGAGGCGACATCTGGCGTGTACCGGCCAACGGCGGCGAAGCTTCGCTTCTGGTGTCGCATCCGGCCGATGAATCGCGGCCCATGTATTCGCCCGACGGCAAGCAACTGGCGTTTCAATCCACGCGTTCGGGCGCCGGCGATATCTACGTGCTCGATTTCGCCAGCGGCACGCTGCGCCGTCTCACGTTCGAAGATGGCGTGGAGCAATTGGACGGCTGGTCGCGCGACGGGGCGTGGATCTATTTCCACGGCAGCAGCCAGGAGGTGAGCGCCGTCAACGATGTGTTCAAGGTACGGGCCGGCGGGGGAACCCCCATCGCGGTGGCGGCCGACCGCTACACCAACGAATTTTTCGCCGCGCCCGCGCCCGACGGCAAGACGGTAGCGATCAACGCGCGCGGTATCGCCAATTCCCAATGGTGGCGCAAAGGGCATTCCAACATCGACCGCAGTGAGATCTGGCTGGTGCGCGGCGGCGCCAAGCCGTCCTATACACGGGTGACCGACGGCGCGGCCAAGGAAATCTGGCCGATGTGGCATCCCGACGGCAAATCGTTCTTCTTCGTATCCGACCGCACGGGAGTGGAGAACGTCTGGCGCCAGCCGCTCGGCGGCACGTCGCGGCAGGTAAGCCAGTTCAAGGATGGAAGAGTGCTTTGGCCGGCCATCTCGCACGATGGCAAGACCATTCTGTTCGAGCGCGACTTTGCGATCTGGAAAATGGATTCGGGCAACGGCAAGGCACAGCCGGTGCCCATCACCCTGCGCGGCGCTCCTTCCACGCCGTCGGCGCAGACGCTGACGCTCACCAACGGATTCTCAAGCCTTGCGCTGTCACCGGACGGCAAGAAGCTGGCGTTTGCGGCGCGCGGCGAAATTTTCGCGGCTTCGGCCAAGGATGGCGGCGATGCACAGCGCGTGACGCGCACCTTCGCGCAGGAATCGAATCCCGTCTGGTCTCCCGATTCGCTCAAGCTCGCCTATACGTCGGACCGCGGCGGCGTTCACCGTCTGTTTCTCTACGACTTCGCGGCGCAGAACGAAACGCAGTTAACTTCGTCCGGGCAATCGGACAACGTGCCTCGCTTTTCGCCGGACGGCAAGTCGATCGCATTCTTCCGCGGCGGCAAGGCAGTGTGGGTGTACGACCTCGAAAGCCGCCAGGAACGGCAAGTGGCGGCGGCGGAAGTTCCGCTGCATCCGCTGGTTTCCGCGGGCACGCTCGCCTGGTCGCCAGATGGCAGGTGGATCGCTTTCGCTTCGCGCGGCGCCAAGGAATTCACCAACATCAACGTGGTGGAAGCCAAGGGCGGCGCACCCGCTCAGCCGGTCTCTTTCCTCGCCAACCACAACACCGACGCGGTGGCCTGGAGTCCCGCCGGCCGGTATCTTCTCTTCAACACCGGCCAGCGCACCGAGGAGCCGCGCGTGGCTCGCGTGGATCTCACGGCGCCCACGCCCGAGTTTCGCGAAGACCGGTTCCGCGAGTTGTTCGAAGCCGCCCGCAAGCGCGATACGCCCGCCGCTTTCGACTTCGAGGCGATTCGAAAACGGCTCACTCTTCTGCCCGTGCCGGTCGCGGCCAGCGAACTGGTGGTTTCAGGCGACGGCAAAACGCTGCTGCTTACCGGCCGCTCCGCCGGGCAGGAGAACCTCTACACCTGGCCGCTCGAAGAACTGCGCGGCGAGTCCGCCTCGGTCCGCCAGTTGACGTCCACCGCGCGGCCAAAAGCGGACCCGCAGTTTACGCCGGACGGCAAAGAGGTGTATTTCCTCGAAGACGGCAGCCCGCGCATCGTGAACGTGGAGTCGCGCGCCGTGCGTCCGTTGAGCGTGCGCGCCGGGATGGAAGTGGATTTCGACCAGGAAAAGCGCGAGGTCTTCCAACAGGCGTGGAGCTATGAGCGCGATCATTTCTTCGACGACAAGTACAACGGCGTCGATTGGGGCGCTGCGAAACGAACCTACGAGCCGCTGGTGGCCGGCGCGCGGACGGCTCCGGAGCTGTACCGGATTTTGAATCTCATGATGGGCGAACTGAACGCCTCGCACATGGGCATATCGCCCAGGCGCGCGGCGCCAGGCACGAACGGTCATCTGGGCGTGCGGCTCGATCCCGGCGCGCTCGAAGCGGGGCAATTTACGGTTGCCGAAGTCATTCCGCTGTCGCCGGCCGCGATCGCGGGGGTGAAGGCGGGAGAATCCATCTTCTCGATCGGTGGCGTGAAGCTCACGCCGAAGACGAACGTGCAGGAGTTGCTCGAAGGAAAAGCCGGCAGGCGAGTGGAAATCGCGGTAGGCGCCAACGAGAAGGAAGCGCGCGTGCTGGCGCTGCGCCCGGTTCCGCTCACCGCGGAGAAGGAGTTGCTCTATCGCGCCTGGGTCGACGACCGCCGGTCGTATGTGGAGAAGACCAGCGGCGGACGGCTCGGCTACGTTCACATGCGGAACATGAGTGCCGAGGCGCTGGCGCAGCTCCACATCGATCTCGATACGGAGAACCATTCCAGGGAAGGCGTGGTCATCGACCTGCGCAACAACTCGGGTGGGTTCGTGAACGCCTACGCGCTGGACGTGTTCAGCCGCCGCCCGTATCTAACGTTCCAGGAACGGGGCCGGCCGGCCGCTCCGGCGCGACCGGTGCTCGGACAGCGCGCGCTCGAATTGCCGACGGTGCTGGTGACCAATCAGCACTCGCTTTCCGATGCCGAAGATTTCACCGAAGGCTATCGCCGTCTGCGCCTCGGTAAGGTGGTGGGCGAACCGACCGCGGGCTGGATCGTCTACACCTGGAATGAGGCGCTGGTGGATGGATCACAACTGCGGCTTCCGCGCATCAAGGTGTTCGACGCCGAAGGGCAGATGATGGAAATGCACCCGCGTCCGGTGGACGTTCCGGTAGAGAGGCAGGTGGGGGAGAGCTACGGCGCGCGGGATTCGCAATTGGATGCGGCCATCCGCGAGCTGTTGCAGGAATTGCCCAACCGCGGCCAGACCAATACCAATCAATAAGCATTAGCGCACGAGCGCCAGCGCTTTGCGGAACAGCGGTTCGAATTCGAGCGGAGCACCGGCGGCGCGTGCCTTCTGGATCGCCGTTTCGGCGGCCGGCTTGGGGCAGCCAAGGTTGATGAGAGCGCTCAATACGTCGTCTTCGACGGCGCTGCGCGCGGGCGCCGCTGGAACGGGAGCGGAAGCCGGCCTGGCGGCGCCGATGGCGTCCAGCTTGTCGCGCAGTTCGACCACCATGCGCTCGGCGGTTTTCTTGCCGACGCCCGGCACCTTGGTCAATTGCACGACATCGCCGGAGCGAATGGCTTGCACCAGATCGGCGACAGCGAGTCCGCTAAGTACCGTGATGCCCAGCTTCGGTCCAATGCCGCTCACTCCGATCAGCTTTTCAAACAGCGCTTTTTCTTCGACGGTGAGAAAGCCGAACAGCGCGATGGCGTCTTCGCGCACGTGCGTGTGGATGCGCAACCGGATCTCGCCGCCGGCCTCCGGCAGGGAGGTGTAAGTGGAGACCGGAATGACGACCTGGTAACCCACTCCCTGTGCTTCCACGATTACTTCGTTGGGATGTTTTTCGAGCAGAATGCCGCGCAGATGTCCGATCATGCCGTGAGACACTCAATTGTACATGGCCCGAAGGCTGTTCTTTGTGGAGGACGTACACAGCGGACGCGCCCAGATTGCCGGAGAGGACGCGCAACATCTGACGCGGGTGTTGCGGGTGGAAGAGGGCCAGATGTATGAGGTCTCCGACAACTCCCAGCGTTACCTGGCCACGGTGGAGAGCGTCCGTAAGTCGCTGGTGGTTTTCCGGCTGATGGAAAAGATCGAATCGCGGCCCGCGCCGCTGCGGCTGCATCTGATGGCCGCGCTTGTGAAGTTCGATCCTTTCGAATGGACGCTTGAGAAAGCGACGGAGTTGGGCGTCGAATCGATTACGCCGGTCGTGGCGGAGCGCTCGGAGAAAGGTCTCGATCGCGCGGCCGGCAAGCGCATGACGCGCTGGATCCGCCTCCTGCGAGAGAGCAGCCAGCAGTGCCGCCGCACCGTGATGCCTCTGCTGCAGCAACCGGTGGATGCGGCGAAGGCGTTGCCGCGGCCGGGGCTGGTGTTGCTGCTCGATGAAGCGGCGTCACAGCCGATTCTCGCCGCGCTGCCGGAGCGCCGCCATGCCAGCGATGAGGTGACGTTGATCGTGGGACCGGAAGGCGGTTGGGTGGAAGCGGAACGAACGCGCCTGATGGCCGCCGGATGCAAGGCCGTTTCGCTCGGGCCGACGGTGCTGCGCGCGGAGACGGCGGCGATTGCCGGTCTGGCGATCCTTTCGGCGGCATGGCAGACGACCGTAGCTTTCAGCCGCGGTAACCCGGGCGCGGGCGCCGAAGACTCGCCGTAGCGAAGGCTGTGCGGGGAATCGGGTAGGTGGCGGTGCCTGCTGGCGCAGAGACGTGGTGGTTCTGCCTTGGCGAGGGCGTCGAAGACTCGCCGTGGCGAAGGCGGCGTGGCAAATCGGCCAGGGGGCGCGATGGCTCATCCGTAGCCAAGCGGCGCGGTAGATCGGATCTGATGGCGATTCCTTCCGCGGCAAGCGGGGCGCGAAGGCTCGTCCGTGGGAAGGCGTCGCGGTAGATAGCTATTCTCATCTGCAACCGGGGCGCGATGGCTTATCCGTAGCGAAGCGGCGCTGGTAGATCGGAACTGATGGCGATTCTTTCAGCGGCAACCCCGGTGCGAAGGCTCATCCGTAGCGAAGGCGTTGCGGCAAAATCGGATCTTGCGGTGATTCTTTCAGCGGCAACCGCGGCGAAGGGTTGCCGTTGCGAAGGCGTCGCGGCAGATCGGATCTGTTGGTGATTCTTTCAGCGGGCAACCGGCGCGCGATGGCTCATCCGTAGCGAAGCGGCGCTGGCAGATCGGATTTGATGACGATTCCTTCGGCACCAAGCCGGGTGCGAAGGCGCGTCCGCAGCGAAGGTGTCGCCGTAGATCGGATCTGGCGGTGATTCTTTCAGCGTCAACCGGGGCGCGAAGACCCGCCGCAGCGAAGAACGCGAGCGACCCCTCTCGGTCGAACCCATGCGCGCGTGGGAGCCGCTCAGCCCTCCTGATACTCGCCAAAGACGCGCCGCAGCCGGTCTGAAATCTCACCGACCGTGGCAAAGGCCGCGCAGCAATCGACGATGTGCGGCATCAGGTTCCCGCTACCCGAAGCCGCGCGTTCGAGCGCGATCTGTCGGTCCTCGACCAGCCGCGCGTTGCGCGAGGCGCGCACCTGGCGCAGCCGCTCAACCTGCTGCGCTTCGAGGCCTGGGTCGAGACGGAACGTCTCCTCACGCGCCGGCTCGGCGGCGCGGAAACGATTCACGCCCACCACCACACGCCGGCCCGCCTCGATTTCCTTCTGATATTCGTAGGCGGCGTTCTGAATCTCGGTCTGCACGTAGCCCGCTTCGATGGCGCGCAGCGTCCCGCCCATGGCGTCGATACGATCGATGTAGGCGCGCGCCTCCGCTTCGATGCGATCGGTGAGCTGCTCGATGTGATAACTGCCGCCGAGCGGATCGGCCACGTTCGGCACGCCGGTCTCATAGGCGATGATCTGCTGGGTGCGCAGCGCCAGTTGCACCGATTCCTCGGTGGGCAGCGCCAGCGCTTCATCGCGCGAGTTGGTGTGCAGCGATTGCGCGCCGCCAAGCACGGCGGCCATGGCCTGAATCGACACCCGCACCAGGTTCACATCCGGCTGCTGCGCCGTCAGCGTGGATCCAGCCGTCTGCGCATGGAAGCGCAGCATCGCCGACCGTGGGTTCCGCGCGCCAAAGCGTTCCTTCATGAGGTGCGCGTAAAGGCGGCGAGCGGCGCGGAACTTGGCGACCTCTTCGAGAAAATCGTTGTGGACGTTGAAGAAGAAAGAAAGACGCGGGGCGAAATCGTCCACCGTTTGACCGGACTGCAACGCCGCTTCGATATAGGCGATGGCGTTGGCGAGCGTGAAGGCGACCTCCTGAACACAGGTGGCTCCGGCCTCCCGAATGTGATAACCGCTGATGGAGATCGTGTTCCACTCGGGCACCTCGGCGCCCGCCCAGGCGAAAAGGTCCGTGATAATCCGCATCGCCGGGCGCGGCGGATAGATGTAGGTGCCGCGGGCGACATACTCTTTCAGGATGTCGTTCTGGATGGTGCCGTTCAGCTTGCGCGCATCCACTCCCTGGCGGCGCGCGGTGAGGACGTAGAGCGCCAGCAGGATCGAGGCCGTCGAGTTGATGGTCATCGACGTGGAGACCTGGTCGAGACGGATGCCGTCGAACAGGCGCTCCATGTCGGCGAGCGAACTGATGGCGACGCCCACGCGCCCCACCTCCCCACTGGCCAGTGGGTGATCGGAATCCATCCCCATTTGCGTCGGCAGATCGAAGGCAACGGAGAGGCCGGTAGTTCCTTGGGACAGCAGGTAGCGATAGCGCTTGTTGCTTTCCTCGGCGGTACCGAAGCCGGCGTATTGTCGCATGGTCCACAGCCGGCTGCGATACATGTCACGGTAGATGCCGCGCGTATAGGGGAACTGGCCGGGTTGTTCGGAAGCGCCGCTCATGTCCGGTTGATCTTGCGGGCTCGCAGAAAAGAGGTAACGCCGAAGTAGAGCAGGATGGCGGCGAAGCCGCTGCCCATGGCGACCATTCCGGGGCTTTCGCCGCTTTCATGTTCGCGCCAGACGCGGAAGCTGACGATGACGCCAAAGACCAGGTAAACGAAGCCGATCATCTCGTTCCAAAGGACACGCAAGGGCTTGATCACCGCCGGGACAACGTGTTGGGCGAAGGTGCGCGCCTTGGAGAGCATGCTTCCGAGAATTAAGTTTAGCAGCGGGGGCGGAAAGCGCTGCAGCCGCGTGGCGATTCCGTCGATGAGAGATTCAGGATGGGGCGACATCCGGAAAAAAGATGCTATGCTGAAAGCGTCCTAAAAAGGGGCACTACTTGGACGATAGGCTAAAAGAGCTCATGCAGGAGCTTGGTAACGCGATCAACGAGTCCCTCTCGGATTCCGATCGAATCGCCGAGGCAATCGGCGAAATCAAGCGCTCCGGCTACGATGTGTTCCTCGTGCTCGAAGCTACGATCGGCTTCAACAAGCGCACCGACGACGAGGATGAGGAATCGGGTGAAGCACCCACCACCTACGACGCCGCCACGCGCCTGAAGTGGACGTCGCAGGATCACAAATTCCTGAAAGCGTTGAAGATTTCCGCCGAAGACCGCTAAGTCTCATAGACGGCATACGTTTTGTCCGCCGCTTGAGTCCAGGTGAATTGAGCGGCCCGACGGAAGCCCGCCTCGCCCGCGTCCCGCCGCATCTGTTCGCTCCCCATCAGCCGTACCATCGCCTCCGTAATCTCATCCACGCTCATTGGATCGACCAGCATAGCTACGCCCTCGCCTACCTCCTTTAAAGCCGAACGATTCGAAGTCACCACCGGCAGGCGGTGTGCCATCGCCTCCAGCACCGGAATGCCGAAACCTTCGTCGAGCGAGGGGAACGCAAAGAGCGCCGCGCGGCGGTAAAGGGCTTCGAGCTCGGCTTCCGTCACATATCCGCGCACCTCGATGCGGGACCTGGCGGGGCTTGTTTCGATGCGCGACAGAATCTCTTCCGATCCATAGCCCCGGCCACCGGCGAGCACCAGCCGCCACGGTTCCGGCAGCCTTTCAAAAGCCTCGACCAATCGCTGGATGTTCTTGCGTTTCTGGATGACGCCGACGTGCAGAATCATTTGATCCCGTGGCGCCTGGCGGTCCACGGACGGCGACGGCAGATGAGTACCGTGCGGCACAACCCGAATGCGGGCGCGCGGCACCCGCAGCAGCGCTTCCACTTGGGAAGCGGTGAATTCGGAGACGGCGACGATCAGGTCGGCGCGATCGGCGGCGTGGCGAGCCTGCGCCGTGAAGCGCGCTCGAAACTCCGGCGTCGAGTACTCGCCGGTCATCACGAACAGATCGTGAAAGGTGACGATCATGCGCCGCGCGCGGCGGTTGGGCAGGCGCTGATTCAACCCGTGAAAGAGATCGCACCTGGGCATCCAGGAGTCGGTGAACAGCCTGCGCCCGCAGTTGGGCGGCATGGGCCGGTCATAGGACTTCAGGAACCGGTGCGGGCGGTAACACCAGCGGAACCGCTGCTGCGGATGAAGCGTGGCGAGTCCGTTTAAGATCTCGCGCGAATAGACGCCGACGCCCGAAAGGTTGCCACCGGCGCTATGAGTGGCGTCCAGCGCGATGAGCTGCCGCGAGGGGTCGATCGTCTTTGCTCTCCGGTGACTGGTGCAGCGTCTTGCGCGCCCAACGCTCATACCAGCCGGCCACGGGGTCGGCGAT
Organism: uncultured Acidobacteriota bacterium; assembly: GCA_902826685.1. Lineage (GTDB taxonomy): Bacteria > Acidobacteriota > Terriglobia > Bryobacterales > Bryobacteraceae > CADEFT01. The sequence continues at coordinate 20,885 of CADEFT010000046.1, read as the reverse complement.
GGTGGGCCGCGACACCCCCATATTTTCGCATAGGCCATTGAGCGCGGCCTGAATCAGATCTTCCACCGAGGCATCGAGATCGGGCTGATGAATATACAGGCCCAAACGTGCGCGTGGTAGAGCGCGGCCCGCCGCCACCTGCCCTTTGAGAACTCCGCGGCGCAGCCGTTCGGCGACGCGATAGGACTCCGCCGGATCGGGCGTGGGATAAAGAATCGCGAAGCGGCCATCGCCCAGGTGAGCGGCCGAAGCGGGCGGCTCGGCCACCGCGCGGATGGTTTCGGCGAGCTCGATCAGCACGACTTCCTTCTCTTCGCGGCCATAGCGGTTCACGATCTCGCCAAGCCCTTCGGTTTCGACCACGAAACAGGCGAGCAGATGACCCATGCGGCGGCAGGCGGCGATCGACTGCGCGCCCAGCGTTTCAAAGCCGTGGCGGTTGTAGAGGCCGGTGGCGGCTTCCCGCCACGACAGGGCACGCCAGGCGTTGATCGAGCGCTGGCGCTCAATCGCCAGCCGCAGAGAGCGGCCGAGTGGAATGCAGTCCAGTTCCGGTTTGATCAGGAACTCCTGGGCGCCGGAGCGGATCATGCTCAGAGCCAGATCGGGATCGTCAAGATCGGACAGGATCAGCACGGGCAGCCGGGGAGCGGCCGCCTGCACCTTCAACAAGGACGGCAGGCCATAGCTATCGGGTAGCGCCGGATTCAGGAGCACGGCATCGAACGCTTCCTGTGCTTCCGCGCCTTTTTCGGTCTGATCGCCGAGTAAGAGCAGCGATTCTTCGAGACGCTGGAGATGAAACACTTCGATGCCGGCCATCCATCGACTTCCGCCATAGAGGCTCTCCGAGAAATCGAGGAGAAGATCCTGAACCCAGCGCGAGTCCTCCACTTGGCCGTCGATGAGAAGCACCCGGATGGGATGTTCGGTCATTGTTGCACCCTCACTAAGGAAGGTGCGCCGGAAGGGAGAAAATTCTCAGTCAGATTTTCGCTGATTCCGCTTTGCGCGATCAGTCCAGGTTTGGAACGCCGTATTCCTTGAGCTTGCGGTAAAGCGTAGTGCGTCCAATGCCCAGCAGCGTCGCTGCGAGTCCGCGATCGCCCTTGGTGTAGTCGAGCGCTTTCATGATCTCGCGCCGCTCCACTTCAACCAAAGGGATGACCATCGGCTCGGCCGTGGGCTGCAGAGGAGAAAACTCGGTGGCGCGGGCCATGGCCGGAGCGGAGCCGTTTCCTCCGGCGGCCATCGCCAGACGTTCGCCGCGGGCGGCGCGCAGATGATTCAATACGCTCGAGGGAAGGTCGGCCAGGGTCAGCAGCGGCCCGCTGTGGATCGCCACCATGCGCTGGATGCAGTTTTCGAGTTCGCGCACGTTGCCCGGCCAGTCATAGCTGTAGATGGCGTCCAGCGTTTCGTTCGCCAGCCGATGACCGCGTCCGTACTTGTCCAGAAAGCATTCCACCAGTTGGGCGATCTCGTCCTTGCGGTCGCGCAAGGGGGGCAGCTTGACCGTTACGACGTTCAGGCGATAGTAGAGGTCGCGCCGGAACGTGCCGCGCTCGACTTCCTTGACCAGATCGCGATTGGTGGCGGCGATCACGCGAAAATCCGAATAGCGCGGCTGCAGCGATCCGACGGGCCTGTACTCTTTCTCCTGCAGTACCCGCAACAGCTTGGCCTGCAGATCGAGCGGAAGCTCGCCGATCTCGTCAAAGAACGCCGTCCCGCCATTGGCGGCCTCGATCAATCCGACCTTGGGCGCCACCGCGCCCGTAAAGGCTCCCTTGGCGTGGCCGAACAACTCGCTCTCAATGATGGTGCCTACCATCGAGGAACAATCGATGGTCACGAAGGGTCCAACCGGATTGAGGCTGTGAATCGACTTCGATACAACCTCCTTGCCGGTTCCGGTCTCGCCCAGCACCAGTACCGGCCAGCGGCTGTTGCCCAGCTTGTGGATGAGCCTCACCAGTTGCTTGCTGCGCAGCGTGTCGCCGAAGAACAACTGATGCGGGTTGCGCGGGCTTGATTCCTTCATGAAGCTCGAACGGTCCGGTGTATCGCCCGGCAATGGTTCCATGTACACAACAACTCCCCGATACGCGCCCGGCCACGGTCTACTGTGAGCGGAGTTCCAGTGAACGCAGCCTGCACGTCGTCTCAATCAAATAGTGCAGATTCGTTACTTAAACTCTAAGCTTTTCTGACGGCCAGTCTCAAGATCTTGGAAGGGCTAGGCGCGGGCGGATTTATGTGGCGCGCGAGGACCGCACGAAGGGTGACGGTACTGCATTACTCCTAGGTTTCCACCGCGCTCGATGCCCGCAAGCGCGCCATCACCTGCGCGCCGCCTTGGCGGGCGCGCGTACGACTTTCAATCGCACCTTCGTCACGCCTTCCTTCACCATGCCGATGCGATCGGCGGCGGCGCGAGAGAGATCGATGATGCGCCCATCGACGAAAGGTCCACGATCGGTGATGCGCACATCCACTTCTTTTCGATTGCCCAGATGACGCACGCGCACGACGGTCTCGAAGGGATACTCACGATGCGCGGCGGTGAGCTTGTTCATGTCGTAGACTTCGCCATTGGCCGCGCGCCTTCCATGGTAGGGAACGCCGTACCAACTCGCGATGCCGGTTTGCGTTTCACCCTTGCGCGGCATGCGCGGCACCGAAGCGCGCGATTTTTTTGCGCAAGAGGAGGCAAGCAACACCGCGCATGCCACCAGGACGGTGCATAATGCGCGAACTCCTTTGTTCATGGGCTTTCCAAGCATGCCAATCGTCTAAAACAATTCTACCCTAAAACGTTTTTGCCCCTTTACAACCTCCTGGCATGCGTTCGGATGCGATCTGCACTTCATTTTTTTCTTGACTTTCTTTCCAAACAACCTTATATATGAATCACACTGCGATCTTCTAGCAAGGTCGCGAATTTTGACTGTTAGGGAGAATCAATCGATGAAAAACGCAACCAAGAAGGCCGCCAAGAAGGCGCCGGCGAAGAAGGCTGCCAAGAAGGCACCCGCCAAGAAGAAGTAGTTCAGGCGGAAACTGGTTCGTCTGAAGGCGCTCCGGCAACGGGGCGCCTTTCGCTTTTTTGGAAGAACGTTTTTTTCAATCGCGCCGCAACGTGACCACCGCCTGCGCTTCCGCCGACCGGCCCTCTCCCACCGGACCCACCTTCTCCGCCGTCTTGAACTTCACCGACACACGATCGAGTTCGAGTCCAAGACACTCGGCCAGACGCTGGCGAATGGAAGCGCGATAGTCCTTGAGCTTCGGCCTTTCCAGAATCACCGTGCTGTCGACATTGACGATGTGAAAGCCCGCGCCGCGCGCAAGCGCAACGGCGTGCGCGAGCAGCTTCATGCTGTCGGCGCCTTTCCATCGCGCGTCGGTGTCGGGGAAATGCATGCCGATGTCGCCAAGCGCCGCGGCGCCGAGAATCGCGTCGGTGATGGCGTGGGCCAGCACATCGGCATCGGAGTGGCCTTCGAGTCCGAAGTCGGCCGCGATGACGACACCGCCGAGGATCAACGGGCGGCCCACGGCGATGCGATGCGAGTCCCAGCCCAGGCCGGTGCGATATTCCATGCGGCTCTTAGTTTTTTTCCTGCGCCAGGAACAGACGGGCCACGTCCATGTCGGTGGGACGAGTGATCTTGATATTGCGATCGCTGCCCGCCACGACGCTCACTTCCTGATCCAGCCGCTCGACCAGGCTCGCTTCATCGGTGCCGGTGAAGTTGTCGGTGACGGCCTGTTCAAAAGCGCGGCGCAGAATATCGAAGCGGAAGACCTGCGGCGTTTGCGCCAGCACCAGCCGGTCGCGTGGAATGGTCGCGCGTACTTTATTACGCTGCACCTGCTTGACGGTGTCGACGGGGACGATGCCCACGATGGCGGCCCCGGTGGCGGCGGCCTCGTCGATCACTTTGTCGATGGTGGCGGCATCGATGAACGGACGCACGGCGTCGTGCACGGCGACCAGCGCGGTGTCGGGCGCAATCACCGCCAGCGCATTCTCCACCGACTGCTGCCGCGACTGCCCGCCCTCCACCACCTGCACCGGCTTGCCGAGTTTCTCTTCGGCCAGCATGCCGTTGACCCACTCGATGTCGTCGGCGCGAAGAGCGATCACGATCTCGCTGACCTTGGAGCTGGCCGCAAACTTGCGCAGCGTGTGCATCAGAATCGGCGAGCCGTCGAGCAGCATGAATTGTTTGCGGCTGATGCCGGAGTGTTCGGCGTGCGAGCGGCTCATGCGCGTGCCCAGTCCCGCGGCCGGAATAATGACAGCAACTCTCATGAAGGAAAAAAGAACCTGTCTCTATTGTGGCGGACCGGCGGCGGCGCTGCTATGCTGCTCCCGCCCGGCGCCGCCCTTGTCGTGAACCGTGTGTGTGCGTTCGTCGTGCTTGCCGAAGATCATCTTCCCGGCGGTGGTCTGCAGGACGCTGGTGACCGAGATGTCGATGGTTTTCGAGATCAGCCGCTTGGCGTTGTCCACCACCACCATCGTGCCGTCGTCCAGATAGGCCACGCCCTGGTTGTACTCCTTGCCTTCCTTCAGAATGAAGACGCGCATGATCTCGCCGGGCAGCACCACCGGCTTCAACGCGTTCGCCAGTTGGTTGATGTTAAGCACTTCCACGCCGTGAAGCTGCGCGACCTTATTGAGATTGAAGTCGTTGGTGACGATTTTGCAGTTGTAGAGCTTGGCGAGTTCGATGAGCTTCATGTCGACTTCGCGCACTTGCGGGAAATCGTCTTCGACGATCTGCACGTGGAGATCGGTCATCTTCTGAATGCGCTGCAGAATGTCGAGCCCGCGGCGGCCGCGATTGCGCTTCATCGAATCGGCCGAGTCGGCGACAAGCTGCAATTCGCGCAGCACAAACTGCGGGATGACGAGCGTGCCGTCGACAAAACCCGTTTCGACGATATCGGCGATGCGGCCGTCGATGATCACGCTGGTGTCGAGGATCTTGAAGGAGTGCTTCGGCATCTTCTCGCTGCCGAAGACGCCGCCGAGCGCGGCCAGGTTCAACATGTCGCCTTTGTTGGCGCCCACGATGAGGCCGACATACGTCATCAGAAACAGAACGCCGAGTTGCAGGAAAGGAACGGTGGAGGCGTCGTGCGGCAGAGCCTGCCGCAGGACAAGCGTGATGAGGTAGGCGCCGAAGATGCCGAGGACACTGCCCACGGCGGCACCGATGAGACGCTTGAGGCTGACCTCCTTGAGCCTTATTTCGAAGACGACGATACCGATCCCGGCGGCGAGGCCCAGAAGGGCGGCCATGGGAGCGGCCATACCGAACGGCTTAAGGAAGAAGGCAGTAACGAGGGTTAACAGTACAAAGAAAACACGGACAAACAAAAGGTCATTCACATCCCCATTCCCCCTGGATGAGAGCGGCATTCCTTTGCATGGAACTGGCTAACGAGTATAACACCCCTAAATGAGAGGGTGCGAGACGATAAGGGTAGGAATGGAGTGAAAAAGACGCCGCATTCCTGCATGCGGACGGGAGGGCGCGAGCGGCAGACAGGGCTTAGAGAGCTTTGGCGAGCTCTTCCGCGAAAGCGCTTTGCGGCTGCGAAGACCGCGGCTTTTTGTGCTTTTTGCCGCCACGGCGGGGGCGATCGTCTTGGGCCATGGGCGGGCGGGCACCGGCGGAATTGCTGCCGGCGGGGGAAGCGGCGATGCCCGAGGCCGGAGCACCCATGGGACGCATAGGCGGACCGCCGGTCCGGGAACGGGGCGGCTGCGCGGGATTGGCGCGCAGGATGCGATCTTCGAGGGGAGCGCGGTCAAACCGGCGAATGATGGAGTCCATCTCTTCCTGGTTCGGCGCCTCGATGAAAGCAAAGCCCTTGGATTCCTGGGTTTCCGGGTTGCGAATGACCTTGACGTCATCGGCTACCAGATTTTCGGCCCGCAACCAGGACAGAATATCGTCCTTGGTCACCCAGATAGGGAGATTCCCTAGAAAGACAGTGAAACTCATTCGATGGTGCTTCTCACTCCAGTGGAGAATGTCGGTGGGGGTGCTGCGATGACGCAGGCCTTCAACGCAATTTTATCGTATCACAGCTTTTCCAAAGGTGGCAAAAATAATCGTGGGGAATGATTGCGGGAAACACCTTAAAAATGTAGCCGCTACGCTGAAAAGCAATCGGTGGGATCAGGCTCCGGCACCCACCTGCTGGTGGCGCATTTCCCGTCCCAATCGTTTGGCAACTCGGCCGCTGATCAGATCGGCGACCTTGGTCAACAGGTCCGGTACGTCCTCGGGTTGAATAAGGATAGTGCGCGGAGAATGCGGACTCCGCAACGCATTATGATAGGAGGTGAGAATGGCCGTGGCGGGCTTATAATCCATCATTCTGGCGTGCGCCAGCACACGAAGCCCAGATTCGGGCGACTCCATTTGCAGGTCGCTCAAAACCAGTTCATATTGCTTGCCATCGAGCTTGCCCAGCGCCTCGGCAGCCGATGCCGCCGAATCCACATGGTACCCGCCTGCTTCCAGTACCGCTTGCAGCGTCAGCCGCGAAGCCGGATTGTCATCCACGAGCAACACTCGTGCCAGCCGTGCCAAAGGGCGCGGCACACCAATGGTGCGAACGGCAGTACAGTTCTTCGGCTCCACGGGTACTCCTGAGCAAGTGTAACTCAAAAACCAATTTTCTCAACCCTCAGTTTGGTACCAATTTGGGGGTGGTGCCGGTCTAAAAGCCTGAAAGTACGATCCGTTACAGACGTCTACCCACCAACAACCTACGCCCCAAACACACGCCCAAATATGGCTTGGATGTTCTTCAACTGGCGATCGACTGAGAATGTTTCGCCGAGTTGACCCTCATCCAGAAATCTCTGGATCTCCGGGTCCGCCGCAACAGCCGCCCGGAAGTCGGACTCTTCCTCCCAACAGCGCATCGCGTGCTTCTGCACCACGCGGTAGGCATCCTCCCGCAGCATTCCGGCCGACGCCAGATCCAAAAGAAGCTGCCCAGAGAAAATGACGCCTTTGGTGAGTTCCAGGTTTCGCAGCATGCGGCCGGGGTGGACGCGCAGTCCGTCGATGAGCCAGGTGGTCCGATTCAACAAATAGTCGGTGAGAATGCAGGAGTCGGCGAGAATGACGCGCTCCACCGAGGAATGGGAGATATCGCGTTCATGCCAGAGCGCGATGTTTTCAAATGCCGCCTGCACATGGCCGCGCACCACGCGCGCCAGGCCGCAGATCTGTTCACACACGATGGGATTCTTTTTATGCGGCATCGCCGAGCTGCCTTTCTGGCCGGCGGCGAACGGCTCCTCGGCTTCGCGCACTTCGGTGCGCTGCAGGTGACGCACTTCCAGCGCGATCTTTTCAAGCGTGGCCGTGAGCAGCGCGAGGGCGGAAATAAAAGCGGCATGCCGGTCGCGGGCGATCACCTGGGAGGCGATGGCGGCGGGTTCGAGACCGAGCTTGCGGCAGATGCGCTCCTCGCCATCCGGACCGATGTGCGCGAACACGCCGACGGCGCCCGAGATCTTGCCGCAGCGCAGATCCCCGGCCGCTGCGTCCAGCCGCCGCAGCCCGCGTCCGGCTTCGTCGTAGAACAACGCAAGTTTCCAGCCGAAGGTGACCGGTTCGGCCTGAATGCCGTGCGTCCGTCCGATCTGAACGGCATCCTTGAATTCGAAGGCGCGCCTTTTCAACGATTCCATCAGCCCTTCGGCTCCCTTGCGCAGAAGCGCCGCCGATTGCCCGATCTGCAGCGCCTGGGCGGTATCGACGACATCGTTGGAAGTCATGCCGTAGTGAAACCAGCGCGAGGCTTCGGCGTGGCCGGCGGCCTTCATGCTTTCGGCCACCGCGGTGGTGAAGGCGATGACGTCGTGGCGGGTTTCTTTTTCAATCTCCAGGATGCGGGCGGCGGTGCAGCTTGCATGGGCCCGCAGCAGACGCGCATCCTGGGCCGGAACGACGCCAAGTTCCGCCAGCGCTTCACTGGCCGCCAGTTCTACTTCCAGCCACTGGCGATACTTGTTCTCGTCGCTCCAGATGGCGCCCATCTCCGGGCGCGTATAGCGTGCAATCATAATGTACTGGTAGCGTAGGGCTCCGGCCCGCGTCAAATTTCCAGGAGAATGCGCATGCTTGTTTCATTGCTGCTGACGGCGCTGCTCGGCGCAAGCCAGGATTTCGACAACGGGTTGGACGTGCCCTATGTGCCTTCCCCTTCGGAAGTGGTCACCGGCATGTTGAAACTGGCCGAGGTGAAGAGTACCGATTTCGTGATCGACCTTGGATGCGGCGACGGCCGGATCGTAATCGCCGCGGCCAAGGAGTTCGACGCGCGCGGCCTGGGCTACGACCTCGACCCCGAGCGCATCCGCGAGGCGCGTGAGCTCGCCACCAAGTCTGGCGTGGCCGACCGTGTGAAGTTCGTGGAAAAGAACCTCTTCGACGCCGAGATCAAACAGGCCTCGGTGGTGACGCTATACCTGCTGCCCGGCGTGAATCAAAAGTTGAAACCGCGGCTGCTGAGCGAGTTGAAGCCCGGCACGCGCGTGGTTTCCCATAGTTTCGATATGGGCGACTGGAAGCCGGTGAAGCAGGTGGAAGTGGGTGGGCGCAAGCTGCACCTATGGATCGTGCCGCAGCGCTGAATCGCCGCGAAACTCCCCCGCCCATAACACCAGAATCAGCAGCAGCCCGGCGGAAGCCGGCACCAGGCTGGAGGTGGCGAACTCCCAGTAGGGTTCGAAGGACTGTCCCAGAAGTCCGAAGGCGTAAAAGCCACCGGCCAGCATCATCAAAGACGCCGTGGCGCGCGCGAAGATCTGGTAAAGGAACGCACCATGCGCCGGCCACACGGCCTTTGCGGTCAACACGCACACGGGCGCGAACAGGCCCCATTTGATGCGGGCCGCGGTGCTCATCGCCAGTAACGCCGGCAGCGCCCCGGCCGTGTGCAGCCGGGCCAGGGATTCGAGCGCATGATGGTTTTCGATAAAATCCGCCGTGCCAGCCGCCAGCGCCACACCGATGAGCGCCCACCCGAGCCTGCTCTGCCTGCGCCGCCACTGCCATCCGATGCCGGCGAAGGTAGCGGTGTAGGCGAGGATAAGCCACGTGTCGCGTTCGAACTGGCGCTCAAGCGGTCCGCGATTGCTGGTTCCCACAACGGCCAGCGCCTCCGCTTCGTTGCGCGCCAGCTCATAGGCCAATACCGGCGACTCAAAGCCGCGCGGCAGATCGACGTTGCGATCGACTCCGGCCGCGGCGACCCAAACGCCGGCGGCGATCTGCAGCAGAAGTCCCATCAGAATCCAGGTCGAACCCTGCCGCAGCCACTCGCGTATTTCGCGCGCCCATCTCCGGAAATCGGGCGGCCAATCGCAGATAAGATTCCACACGACGGGATCGGTCATGGTTCGCATCCTTTGCCGTAGAGAAACGCCGCAATGTCACACACCGGTCCAGAGCCGCGTGTCGCGTAGCTCCGCCACGTTTCCCGAATGGCCTGTTTCTGGCTTTCGAGCAAGTGCCACGATAGCGGCGCTTCCGGATCGGTGTAGGCCATCGTGACCAGCTTGAAGTCGACGCCGCGCGCGGCGAGCACTTCCCCCAGCATCTCCACTTCTTTGGAATTGCGCCCGCCTTGAGAGGCGTCGCGCATCCGTTCGAGCGTAGTGAGCGGCGCGAACAACTGATAGAACCAGCCGCGGTCGCCCGACGCGGGGGCGGGCCGCCGCTCGGCGCCGCGAATCTGCAGCAGCAGCACTTTGCGTCCGTTGGCGGGGCGGTCTTTGGGAAAAGCTTCCGTCAGGAAGTCGAGCGCCGAGACTACGCCCGAGTTGTCGTAGTAACCGCCGTCGGCGAGATGATAACGGAGCCCGACACGCACCGGACGATCGATGCGCGCCACGGGCGTGACATAGGGAAACGTGGCCGAGAGGCGGGCCGCGGTGACCGGAAGCAGATCGCGGCGATAGGCGGCGTAGGTGTCGTAGAAATCGCTGCGCCCCGGCACTTTCGCCAGATCGACGGTGGCGATCAGCATACGCTCACCGGTTTCCACCACCGTGGTGTTGAACACATGCGCCGGCCGCAGACCGTCGCGCACCTCATCGCGCCACTCGCCCAGAGTTACGCTTCGCTTTCCGTTGGGAATCTGAGCCGACCAGGCGCGTTCCACCAACCGGGCACGGTCGTCCATTCGCGAGGAGACCGGCAGCACGGACCGCACCATATCCGGGTAGACCAGGCCGTGGGCGGCATAGTCGAGACTGGAGCTCATGGAGGCCTCCACCACGTTCTGGCCGGACCGGTATCTTCCGCCCTCGAAGGCATGGCCGTAATACATGGTGCCCACGCTGCCGCCCGAGACGGAGCTGATGAGCTTCACCATGCGCGAGAACGGAATGGGCCGGGCGGCGAAGGCCGTTTCGAGGCCATCGAGCACGGCCGCCGCCCAGGCGCCGGCCTGAATGCCGCCACCCGAGGCGCATACGATGACAACCGGCTCCTGCGAGGAACCCACGACATGGCCCGGCGACACCGCGACGGACGGCTTCTCCACGGCCACGGTGGGAAACGTATGGTCGGATCCCGGCCATTGCGCGCCAAACAGGAGCAGAAGCACCACCGGCGCGATGACGGGAATCCGGAACCGGTCGACGGCGAAGGCGAGACCGGACAGCAGCCAGCACAACAGGGTGATCAGCGTCAGCAGCGAAGTGAGCGTGGCGGCGGGCCACACCCGGTCGGGCAGCAGGTGAAACAGATAGACGGCATAGGCGATCAGATACAGCACCAGAAACACGCCCGCCAGACCATGGCCGGTGCGCAGGCGGAACGGCCTTTCCGGCTGCCACAGCTCTTCGCCCGATGCCGATGGTGCACGCTCCAGGTAGCCTTGCCAACTGCCGAGCACATAACCGGCCGGCATCGTCAGCACATACTCGCCGAGCCATTGCCAGGTGCGCCGGAACAGGAAGGCCATTCCCAGGGCGAAGGCTACACCCAGCGCCGCTCCACTAAGCGCCTGGAGCCAGCCGCCGCGAAGGCGGCAGCCTTCCACGGCGAACGCGCATAGAATCAGCCCGCAGATCGCATAGAAGCGGAAGAAGCGGCGGCCGAGGCGCGACAGCCGCTGGCCACAGAACACGTACACCGTCCGTTCCATGTCTTCGGGGAGCGCGGCGGCCCAGAAGCGCTCGCCCGCGTTTTCCAGCACGATCATCGTCGCCAGCGTGAACGCGAAGACCGCCACTCCGGAAAGGAAGACGGTCCCCGCTAGGCCGGATTGGGAGAGGTCGAAGATGCCGCGCAGCAGCGACGGTGCGGCGAAGAAGGAAAGCGGCCCCAGCGCCGCCATCGTCGACGAGCCGATGAGCGGGAAACGAAGGTAGTAAACGTAGGGGACATGCTTCATCAGCAGGCCGCGCCCCGGAGTTGTGGCTGTGCGATCCAAGAGTGTCTCTAATTTATCTAAGCGGAAATCCGTGGATAATAGTGTCCTATGCGAATCCTCATGCTGCTGCCGCTGGCACTATTGGCCGAAGGTCCCGCGCCGGAAGTCTTTCCCGCCCAGGTGACCCAGGTGTATCGCGTCCGCCTGGATAAGGGCGCGATGCTGCTCGAATCCATCGTGGAGGCGGCGCGAAAGAACGGCATCACCGACGGGGCTGTGCTGACCGCGGTGGGCGCGCTGAGTGAATGTACGTTCCACGGCGTGGGCGGCACCAAGCAATCGATCAAGGAGGATATGGAGATCAACGCCCTTGGCGGTATCCTCGCCGCGGGCGAGCCGCATCTGCATGTGATGCTCACCAATGCCAAGCGCGGAGCGTTTGGCGGCCATCTGGAAAACGGCTGCCAGGTCGGTAATCGCGTCGAGCTGACGCTGGCGAGATTTAACGGCGCGCCGCTGGCGCGGGCCAAGGGCGCCTTGCAGAAGAAAGCCGAGTGATCACTTCCCGCCGGCGCGCAGGGCTCGCGGCCACGCCCGCAGAACGGCGTTCCCTTCAATCTCGCTCTGCACCAGCATTTCATAAAGCGGAGGAGTTCCGGCCGAACGCCACACCTGATCGAGCTGCGCGAGCGATCCGTCGTTGGTGAGGAACGAGACAAGCGATGCCGTCGCCTGTCCGGCCAGCATGAGGATGCGCGTATCCGGTTCGGTGCCCGCGAACAGACCCACGATGCCGGTGGAGCTGCGGCGCGATCCGGACTGCTCCACCATGCGGTAGCGCGCCTGCTCGCCCGGCCGGGGGGCCCGGTTAATCACCGTCGACGCTTCTTCGGGATTGGAGTAGAAGTTCGATCGCTCCATCAGGCGCCGGATGTGGAAATTGGTGGAGACCAGTCCGATCAACACCACGTTACGGCCGCCAAACTGATCGAGCGAAAAATCGGCCGTGCCGCTGAACGATATCGTGACGCCCCGGGCTTGCAAATACTGCGCCAGTTTCACGGCGGCAAAGGTGTCGGAGACCACCGTGTAGTTCTGCATAAGCTTCGGCGGACCGTAGCGCTCGGCCAGCGGTTTCAGCAGCGGCGAAGCGGCGAGATCCTCGAAGTCATTCACGCGGGTATCGCGGACTTTCAGCAGATTGTCTCGCCACTCGAAAAAGACGGGCGTTGGCAGCACCACGGTCGTGGGCTTGCCGCCGGCGAAGAAATCGGCCCAGAATCGCGGCATCTGGCGCGCGGCTTGCAGCGACGCCAACTCGCGGTTCTGCCGGTAAAGCCAGGCGCTGAGACAGGCCAGCAATATCGCACAAGCGGCCAGAGCATAAAGAGCGGCGCGCGATGGGGCGGGCGGACCGGCGAGCGGAACCTCGGCGGCGGCCGGCGGCATCGCGTCCGCGACGACCTCTATTTGATAGCTTCCCTGCGGAACGGCAATTCGATACGGCGGGGCGGCGGGAACGCTGTCGTAGTACTCCTTCAACTTCTGCCGCAGGCGGGAAACATGCACGCGCACCGTGGCGTCGAGCTTCGGATCGAAGTCGTCTTTCTTGCCAAGACACTCGGTGGCGATTTTAAATTCGTTGACCGCTTCGGCGCGATGTTCCCAAAGATAGAGCAACAGCGCGCGTACGGCCGGCGCCTTCCTCAGCGCCGCGCTATTGGCGACGGCGTCAACATCCACGTGGTCTTTCGGAGGGGCGGGCGCGGCAGACATGGCTCGTCGAAAGTCATCGTATCAGGAAACGCAACTCGTTGAAACCGCTTCGTAACAGCTCGTAACAGACCCCTTGGAACTTCCCCGGTCAAGAGGAAAATTCTACAATTCAAAAATCTCGGAAAGCGGGGACATGATGCGGTCTTTTCAGGTTCTACTGCCAGTGGCGCTCTGCGTTGGAGCGGCCAGTTTACCGGCGCAGATCGGGCGTGCCACCGTCCAGGGCACGGTCACGGATTCGGCGCAAGCGGTCATTCAGGGCGCGGCGGTGCGGGTTACGCACGTCGAGACCAATACTTCGACTCCCACGGTCACAAACGAAACCGGGTACTACCTGGTGCCGGGCGTGCAGGTGGGCAACTACACGGTGACGGTCGAAATGCAGGGCTTCAAACGCGCCGTGCGATCGGGCATCGTGCTGCAGGTGGACGATCGGGCGCAGGTCGATTTTCAACTCGAAATTGGAGCGGTGGCGGAATCGGTGGAAGTGGTGGGGTCGGCGCCGCTGGTGGATACATCGTCGGCGACGGTTGGCAAAGTGATCGAGAACGCGCGCATGACGGGACTGCCGTTGAACGGGCGGTCGGCCCTGGCGCTGGTGGTGCTTACTCCTAACGTTCGCTCGCACGCCGAATCGCCGCATGGCTTCGGCGATCGTGGGGTGCTGGTCTCGGGCTTCAGTGTGAATGGCGGACCCAGCGGCGCCAACAACCTCATGCTGGATGGAAGTTCCAACGTGAACCCGCGCGCCGGCGACGTCAACGTCAATCCGGCGGTGGACGCGATCCAGGAATTCAAAGTGCAAAGCGGCGTGATGTCGGCCGAATTCGGCTACACGGCGGGCGGCGTGGTGAACATGGTGACCAAATCGGGCACCAATCAATTCCATGGCTCGCTGTACGAGTTTCTGCGCAACGACAAGCTGGACGCGCGCAATGCGTTCGCCGCGGTGAAGGCGCCGTTCCGCTACAACCAGTTCGGCGGCGCGGTCGGGGGCCCGGTACGCAAGGACAAGACGTTCTTCTTCTTTAACTATGAGGAGTGGCGGTTCCGGCGCCAATATACGGTGATCGGCACGACGCTCACCGACCCGATGCGGACGGGGGATCTTTCGAACCTGTTCGACGCGCGCGGCATACGCATTCCGGTTTACGATCCGCAGACCACGGCGGCCAATACGGGGGGCGGCGGCTTCACGCGCCAGCCGTTCGCCAACAACGTGATTCCCACCAACCGGCTGGACCCGGTATCGCAGAACATTCTGCCGTTTTATCCGCGTCCCAACCGCACGCCCACCGATCCATTCACCAATTCCAACAACTTTCTCGCCAACCTGGGCGCCAACAAAGACGCGATGCAGTTGAGCGGGAAAGGCGATCACAGTTTCAACACCAAGAATCGGATTTCGTTCCGCTACACGTCGTGGACGCACAAAGACGACAACGGCGGTACGGGCAACGGATACTACCCCGACCGGCTGCCGCGCGTGCGCAACGACAACTACGGCAACAAGAATTTCAACGTCACCGATTCCCATTTCTTCAGTTCGTCGCTGATCAATGAATTGCGCGTGGGCTATGTGCGCAACGCGTTTCCGTTCATTCCGGCAAGTGTGGGAACGAACCCAACGTCGAAGCTGGGGCTGCCTGCCAGCGTTCCGGAAGTGACCCTGCCCGGCATCAATATGTCCGGCACGCCGACGCTGCAAGGCTTCCCTTCCGGCTTCGGCACGATTCGCGGCTACATCACGATGGACGTACGGCAGCTGTTTGACAGCATCACCTGGATCAAGGGCAAGCATACCTTCAAGGCGGGGTTGGAACTGCGGCAGAACATG
Source organism: uncultured Acidobacteriota bacterium (assembly GCA_902826685.1). Lineage (GTDB taxonomy): Bacteria > Acidobacteriota > Terriglobia > Bryobacterales > Bryobacteraceae > CADEFT01. The sequence goes on along the minus strand of CADEFT010000046.1, from coordinate 5,842 downwards.
TACAGCATCGATGCCTGTTTCCAGTGCTCGGGCGTGTATAACTTCAATCCCAGGCTCACGGGAAATCCGCAGGGGCTGGCGGGCACGGGCTCCGGCCTGGCCAGCTTTCTGCTGGGCACGGTGGCCGACTCCAATATCGACCTAAACGTCGGCACCACCAATCCAAGCTTCACGCAGGCCTACTTTTTCCAGGATGACTGGAAGGTCAACAGGCGGCTGACGCTGAATCTCGGTTTGCGGTACGACTACCAGCAGGTGCCCGGGGAACGCAACAACGGGCTTTCGAACTTTAATCCCGGCGCGGTGAATCCGCTTACCGGCTTGCAGGGGCGGCTGGAGTTTGCCGGTGTCGATTTCGGCCGCACGGTCATCGATCCCGACTTCAACGATTTCGGTCCGCGCGTGGGCTTCGCTCTGGACCTGTTTGGTACGGGCAAGACGGTGCTGCGCGGCGGCTATGGCATGTATTACCCGCTGACGCACAACTTCGCCACCGATTTCGGTGCACTGGGCTATCGCGGCAACTCAACCGTCTACACGGCTCCCGGCGGAAACCTGGATCAGCCCGCGTTTTTGCTGCGCAACGGCTTCCCCACGCCGGTGGTGCAGCCGATCGGCAACCGCTTGGGGCCAAGCGCGTTCCTGAGCGGCAACGTGACGGTGGATCAGCGCTCGGGCCGGACGCCTTATTCGCAGCAGTTCACCATGACGCTGCAGCATCAGTTGCCCGGCCGGATACTGCTTGAGACTTCGTATTCGGGCAACCGAGGCACGAAGCTGCGCGGCGGCGGCTACGATTTCAATCAGCTCGATCTGTCTTATCTCAACCTGGGCACGCAGTTGAACGAACTGGTGGCGAATCCTTACGCGGGCCGGGTGACTGGAGCTTTCGGCGGCGCAACCATCACGCGCCAGCAATCGCTGCGGCCGTTCCCTTACTACAATCGCGTGGGAATCCAGCAGCCGCACCTGGCCAATTCCAACTACCATTCGTTCCTGCTCAATTTCGAGAAGCGCATGTCGGGCGGATTCGTGATGCTGGCCTCTTACTCGTTCGGCAAGCTGATCTCGGACGGCATCAACGGCTTCGGATTCGCGGGCTCGGAACTGGTCAATCAGCTCGATTATCAGAACGGCAAGTTCAACCGGCGGGCGGAGCGTTCGATCGAAGCCACCGATACGGCGGGCCGGTTCGTGTTCAGCTCGATCTACGAACTGCCGTTCGGCCGCGGCAAGATGTTCAGCTCTTCAAGCGGCATCGTGAATCGCATTATCGGCGGATGGCAGGTGGACGGCGTGCTCACGTTCCAGAGCGGCGGGCCGCTGCCCATTCGCGGCGCGAACAACTTCCTGGCTTCGCGGCCGAATTCCACCGGCGTCAGCGCGGCGCTGCCTCAGGATCAGCGCAGCGCGGCGCGGTGGTTCGACACCACGCAGTTCGTGAATCCGCCGAACTTCACGTTCGGCAACGTGGGCCGGCTGCTGCCGGATGTGCGCGGACCGGGTCTGCAGAACCTCGACCTGTCGGTGATCAAGACTACGCAGATTACCGAACGGCTGGGGCTGCAGTTCCGCGCCGAGTCGTTCAACTTCGCCAATCACGTGAACCTGCTGTCGCCCAATACATCGTTCGTGCCCGGCCCCGACGGACGCAACCAGAGTGGTACGTTTGGAACCATCACACGTTCGCGCGATGCGCGCGTGGTGCAGTTGGCCATGAAGCTGATTTTCTGAAAAAGGAGCGCCGATGCGAGTTTTGTTGTTTCTGGCGGCACTGCCCCTGGCCGCCGCCGAAAAGAATCTCATCGACGAGCACATCTTCGCCAAGATGGCGAAAGATCGCATTCCGCACGCGCCCATCGCTTCGGACGAAGAGTTTCTGCGCCGCGTGACGCTCGATCTGACAGGGCGCCTGCCCACGCCCGAGGCCATCAAAGCCTTCACCGCCGACAAGGACGCTGGCAAGCGCGACAAGTACATCGAGACGCTGTTTCCCAAGCTGCCGACGTCGGGCATCGGGCGGCGGCCGACGCGCGTGGGCCCCTATCTCGACCGCTGGTCCACGTTCTTCGGCGATCTGTTCCGCAACAATGAGCAGTTGCGCGAGGGCATCAACAGCTTCCACGACTTCATTTACAAATCGCTGGAATTGAACGTGCCTTACGACGAGTTCGTGCGCGACATGGTCACATCGAGCGGCGTATCGACCTGGACCACCGGTCCGGCAAACTTCGTGGCGCGCCATCGCGTGATGGCCGGCGACGGCTACTCCGAACGAAATCACGAAGACACGGCCGACGAATTGGCCATCTGGACCACGCGGCTGTTTTTGGGCGTGGATCTGGAATGTTTTTCCTGCCATGACGGCAAGGGGCATCTGGAGAAGGTCAATCTCTGGTCGGCGCGGCACAAGCGGGCCGATGTCTGGCGGCAGGCAGCGTTCTTCGGCAAAACCTACGTGGCGCCCGTGTATGGCCGCATTCCTGAATTTCGCGTGAACGATTCGGAAAAGGGTTACAAGCTGACAACCAAAAGCGTAGTGCGCCTGCCGCGCTATCCCGCCGACGTGACGCCAACGTTCATTCTGGACGGCGCCAGGTTTGAGCCCACGCCGGGCGAAACCGAGCGCGAGCAGTACGCCCGCAAGCTCACCTCGCATCCACAGTTCGCGCGCGCGGCCGTCAATCTGTTCTGGGCCGAGTTGATGGGACGCGGCATCGTCGATCCGCCGTTCAGCTTCGATCTCGACCGCCAGGATCCGGCCAATCCACCGCCGGCGCCCTGGACCGTGCAGCCCTCGCATCCGGAATTGCTCAACGCATTGGCCGAAGCTTTCCGCCAGAATGGCCACGATCTGCGCTGGCTGATGCGCACCATCGTGCAATCGAAGACTTACCAGCTTTCGGGCTTCTTCCCCGGCGAATGGAAGCCTTCTTATGACACCTACTTCGCGCGGCATCAGGCGCGCCGCATGGCCGCCGAGGAGTTCTGGGACGCGGTGCAGGATTCTAGCGGCCTTTATGAATCGTTCAAGGTGAAGGATCTCGACCGCAAGTTCAAGTACGTGATGGAAGCGAGCTTCAACCAGGATTTCGCGGCCAGCCACAAAGGGCTTTGGAACATGCTGCAGGACTGGGGCCAGACCGATCGCGAAGATCCGCCCACCGATCGCGCCAGCATGGTGCAGGCCGCCAGTCTGCTCAATCACGAACTGGTGCTCGAACGGGTGAAAGTGAAGAAGGGCGGAAGGCTGGAATCGCTTCTCAAGAAGACGGATGAAGACCTGGTGGACGAGTTGTTCCTCGCCACCATCAGCCGCGCGCCCAGCAAGGAAGAAAAGGCCAAGTCGTTGCAGCTTCTCTCGCGCGGGCGCGAAAAAGGCGCCGAAGATTTATTGTGGGCGCTTTTCAACCGGCTCGATTTCATCATGGTGCAGTAGTACGGAGTTCCCAATGTTTCCCACTCTCACTCGGCGCAAGTTCTTCCAATATGGAGCGGTGTCGGTCACCGGAGGCGCTCTCACTCCGTTGGCGCAGCCGGTGCGGGCGGCCGCCACATCGAAAGTCACACCGCGCGGTTCGGCCGATTGCGTGATCTTTCTGAACCTGGTGGGCGGTCCGTCGCAGATGGATACGTTCGACTACAAGCAGTACCGCTTCACGCCCGAAGACCTGGACCCGCGCCCGCACAAACTGGGCATCACCTGGCCGCATGGATTGCTGCCGCGCACGGCGGATATTTTGGAAGACGCCGTCCTCACGCGATCGATGGGAGCGTGGGAAACCCTGCACAACCTCGGCCAGTTTTACCTGCAGGTGGGGCATGCCTTCAACGCCGCCCGCGCCAAGGAGATGCCGTGCATTGGCTCAGTGATCGCTTATGAGATGTTGGGCAAGGCGCGCGCGGCCGACTACCTGCCGCCGTTTGTGTCGATGAATTTTCCGGCGGGGGCGGTGAACGGCACGCTGATCCGCGAAGGCTATCTCGATTCGGCGGCGGCGCCGCTGACGCTCGATGTGCGCAACGGCGGCAACATGCCGTTCCTGCTGAAGGATGAATATCGCGAGCGATTCCACCAGCGCCTGGACTTCCTGCATTCCTTCGATACGTCGCGCCAACAGCAATCGAGCGGCGTGAACAAGCTGCTGCGCGAGTGGGATTCGTTCTCAAAGAGCGCGGAGAAGATGATCCGGTCGCCGCAGGTGAGCGGCATCTTCCAACTGCAGGAGGATGATCGCAAGCGCTACGGGGCGACGCCGTTTGGCGATGCCTGCCTGATCGCGCGCAACATGGTGAAAGCCGACGCGGGCACACGTTACATCCTGGTCAACCAGGGCGGCTGGGATCATCACGGCGATATCTACGGCAAGACCGGCAATTCCACGATGGAGGACCGGCGGGCGCGCGGCGGCCTCTACGCCAATTGCGGCGAGCTTGACCCGGCGCTGGCCTCGCTGGTGCAGGATCTCAAAGCCGCCAGGAAACTGGATCGCACGCTGGTGTGCGTGATGGGCGAATTCGGCCGTACGCCGGGCCCGCTCACCGACATCCAAGGCCGCGACCATTGGCCGCAGGTTCGCTGCGCGATGTTCCTCGGCGGCGGCGTGAAAGGCGGCCGGGTGATTGGCGCCACCGACGATCAGGGAGCGAAGATCACCAAGTTCGATTGGCACAAGAACCGGCCCATCTATCCGGAGGATGTGACGGCGACGATCTATTCGGCGCTGGGCATCGATTGGACGAAGAAGCTGGGCGGCGCGCCTTCGGGCCGCGAGTTCATTTACGTCGAGCCGATGTCGTCGGTGGGGTTTATCGGGTCGACGGAGATCAAGGAACTGTTCGTTTAAGCCGGCGGCGGCAGCACCAGCCCGCCATCCACGCGCAGCGTCGCGCCGGTGATATACGACGAATCGCCGGAAGCCAGAAACGCCACCGCCTTGGCGATGTCTTCCGGCCGCGCCAGGCGCGCCCATTAGCAGCTTGCCGCCTTGCTCCTTAATCTGCTGTTCACTATAGAAACGAGCGTTCGCCCGGTGTTGCGCCGCCAGTTCCACCGCCCACCTGACTTCATCGATCATCAATCAACGCGCCGTGCGGCTTATTACACAGTCTTTACGTTGCTAATTTTTACACGATTGACTTACATGCGCGTTGACAACAACTAATTTTGATGATAGCGTTCCACATATAACCTCCTCCATTCTACGCAGACTAACGATATCGGCAACTTTGCTGGCTGTTTCGGCGATCCCGATGCATGCCGCATGCTGGCCATACGTGTGCTATCAGGTTTCAGGTGGCTGTCTCGGATGGAACACATGCAACAACATGTACCCTCAAGAATATACGATCGTATTTTGCTATGATACGTGGCAAAATGAAACATATTACTGCGGTTGTTGTGGTATTGCGTAAGCGAGAAACGATACGCAAGCAACGAGGAAAACCCTATGCAGCATGTCTTATCATTTTTGTTTCTGGCGGCTTATAGCGTCCAGGCTGAAGCTGCCGAGGTATTGATTCCGGTGCAGGCCGCCTACAGTCACCGCCTGTATCAGGTAACGTCCACTGGCGAGCGGGAGCTGGTGCAAGAGCACCGGGGAGTTTTCTTGCGAGCGACGGATGGTTCTGAAATAAAGCGCTTTGTCATCTCCGAGACTGGGAAAACCACCGCGCGTCAGCTTGGGCTGTTACGGGATATGAAATCTCGAAAGCTGTACCGACTGGAATATGGCCCGAAAAAGGCGGTCATGCAGCAGGAAATACCGGAGAACGTATCGATTCGACTTGGGTGTGGCTACTTTGGAACGACGGGCAAGAGGCGCAGAATCAGCGAGTTGAG
>CADEFT010000045.1 GCA_902826685.1 uncultured Acidobacteriota bacterium | reverse complement strand
GCTCAACTCGCTGATTCTGCGCCTCTTGCCCGTCGTTCCAAAGTAGCCACACCCGATTCATTTCCGGTTCCACGGAGGCGGGGTAATGGCCACAGTAATACACGAGGCTTTTGCCAGCTACTGGATCCTGCCACGCTTTCATCAGCGTTTCCTCAACGAGGTCCTCTTTGTCCTCGACGCGCCAGGCCCGCCAGCACGCCGAGAGTAGCCGGGCGCGCAACTTCCTGTATTTCTCCGGGTCGAGCTCGGGTTGAGGCTTCGCTGACAGTCTTACTCCTTGGATTCAATGAGTCTATCTCACTTCCCTTCAGATTCCCAGTAACTTCGGCATTTCGCTCGACCGCGATCGCAACGTTCCGCTGGCTTTCGGCGGACCCTTGCCGAATCGAGAGGGCCGCCGGCCTGCGAATCGCCGGTGGAAGGCGTAGGTCGATCTGATTGAGTCCGACCGCTTTCGTCGAAAGTCCGGCGAACAGAATGTTTTCGGCCGGCACGGTAACATCGCCTATTCGAAGGATGGGAGGAACGACGGCCTTGCCGTCCGCGGGTGCCACCTCACCTAGTCCGTTAACGAACATCGATATAAGATCTCCCGCTTTCGCGAACCGGGAGTCGGGGGCCGGTAAAGACCGCATGGGCGAATCTCTCATTGAGTACCAGATTCACCGTCGGCACCTGGCGGTTCGAGGCGAACGCGGTGTAACTGGCTCTCACCGGCGGCTCGGACAACGCGCACCTCCGCGTCAGGACCGGTAAGCCCGAATGGCATTTGAAAATCGATCTGGCCGGGGCTGGTAAAAACAGCGGCGCCGCAACGCCATTCACATGGACGCTGACGCCGTCAAGGGTTGTGGGTAGCGACGCTCCGGAAGCGGCGGTCAGGAGGGAGCCCAGTCCCCACCCGTATATCGAAGCCCGCGCCCCTGGAGCGAGACCGCGCTCGGGTTCATCGGAGGCCGCCAGTACGATTCCGCCTTCCGATACGACAGGTGCGATGTCCGGCGGCGGCGCGGTTGGAGTCGCCGGCGCGATGCCGCCCATGCCATTGGCGAGCAGGTACTGGAACACCACATGGCCCTCGTCGTTCAGTTCCATGCCCAAGGTGGTCCACGGCATCAACAGGGATCGTTTGCCCCGATCACCCGGATTGGCACAGCGACTTGATCCTTGTTGTTTAGTGTCATAGAAAGACCCGCCACGCCCCCCGCCAAAGACGAAGGCGATGGATCGGCTGTTTGCAAGGTGAAGACCGGCGCGGCCGTTAAGCGGTCCAAACAGAGCCGCCGTGCCGTTGTCGTTGAACGGCATTTTAAAGGGCACGGCGAGCGGTGCGAGGCGATCGCGATTCCTCCCAGTTTCCGTCCGTTCGGTGGGCGATAAATGCCACCTCGCCTCGGTTGTTGAGATGGAATGGCACCTCCAGGCTCCGCACTTGCGCACCGGAAGCGTTGTCGACGGTCCGCTGAAATGTGTAATCCGCTGCTTGGGCGCACAGCGAAAACCCGCATGGCGCCCCGATCATCGGTCCTTGCCGCTTTACCATGACGTTTTTTGGGTCTCCATCCAGAGTCTTTCCAGGGAATCGATTTCGCCCGTGAGGATCTTCGCTTCCTCCTCATAGCGCTCGCGTGCGGCCGACAGCTCCGTGAGGTCCGCCGCGAGCGAAGCACACTCTTCGCCATAGAACAGGCAGTAGCCGCTGCCCACCATGGCACCGGTCACTTTCCGGTGGCCGTCATGCCCCTCTTTCATAAGCGCGACCGCTCCTGCGGCGGCGGGATTCCGGGCGATTCGCGCCTCCGTCAGTTGCCTCAAGCGGCTCACCTCCGCGGCGGCCCGTCTCCGGGCCGATTCGCGAAGCTCGATCTCCGCGCGCAGCCGGCGCAGTTCGGAGGAGTGACAGGCGAGGGCGGTCAAGGCGGCACACAGACGCAGCATCCGCGTCCAGCGGTTCGGGGCCGCCTCCATCGTCACTTCCCCGGAGCGGATTTCATGCCCGGCGCAAGCGCGCCGGCCACGGCATTCTCCGGCACGGTGCAGGCAAGGGTGGTGACAAAAGGGAAAACGGGAATCTTCTTCATGATGCCTCCAACTCCGTCACCGGAGCTGTCGTTTACATCATCAAGAACGATTCAACCGGCGATCACCTTTCAAAATATATTTACTGGGACGATTTGGGCGCGTACTCGCGCCGTACCAGCAACAGGTAACATCCGATTCCCAGCGCCAGCCACACACCCACCGCCTTGATCGGCGTGTCAAAGCTGCCGGTCTTCTGGATCATGAACCCGGTGAACCAAGGCGCCACGATGCCCGCCAGGTTCGCCGCCGTATTTTGAATCGCCACCGGCAGCGCGCCCGGCATCAGCGACTGCGTGAGCGCCCAGTAGTTGGCGGTGGCAAGGCCAAGCCCGCAAAGCGAGAACACGGTGAAGAACACCATCAGCGTCTGGGAATCGGTGAATACGCTGAGCGTCTGCGTCGCGGCGGCGAAGAAGCCCGCGATGGTGAACCACTTGCGCACCTTCACCGCATCATGGCCGCGGGAAATCAGCCGGTCCGCCGCCCAACCGGCGATCACCGCCACCAGCGCCATCGCCGCGAACGATACGAAGCTGAACCAGCTCATCTTCTCGATCGACATGCCGTGCTTTTCGCGGAAGTAAGTGGGCATCCACGTCATGCAGTAATACACGAAATACATGTAGCAGTAAGTGCCGCCGATGATCCCCCACATTAAGGGACTCGCCAGCGCCTTCCCAAGCGGTACGCTGGCCGCGGCGTGAGCCGGTCCCGCCGCCCGTCCCTGCGCCGCCGGATCGTCCTTCTTTACCCATAACCGCCAGGGAATCAGCCAAAGCAGACTGCCTAATCCGAGAATGGCGAACATCGGCCGCCAACCGTATGCCTGCGCCAGAAACGCCGCCAGTGGAATCCCGATCGCCGGACCGATCTTGGTCCCGCTCATGTAAATGCCCACCGCCGAGCCGCGTTCCTTTTCGGCGAAGTGCGCGCTGATGTAGCGCAGCGAGCACGACGTCACCACCGACTCGCCCGTCCCCACCAGCATGCGGATCGCGATGAGTCCCGCCAGGCCGGTTACCATGGTCGTCGCCGCCGAGGCCACGCTCCACAGCAGGAATCCGCAAAGATAGAGCGTCCGCACGCCGTAGCGATCCACCAGCATCCCGGCTGGAATCTGAAACAGCGCATAGGTCCAGAAGAACGCCGATTGCGTCATGCCCAACTGCTCTTTGTTGAGATTCAGCGCCCGGCCGATTTCCGGCAGCACCGCCGACACGTTGACACGGTCGCAGTAGCCGATCACCATGCCCAGGCTGAGCAGGCACACCACCCACCAGCGCATCGGCGAAACACCGGGGCGCGCGGCGGCGGCCGCGGCACGGGCCTGTTCGGTAGTCGCGTTCATCGGTTGCGTCCCCCTTCCCATGGAAGCGAGAGCGTGGGCTCATTGGCGTATCGCTTCATTTCGAACTTCACCCGTCCGCCCGCGCCCGGCGCCAGCTTCACTTCCACCGCCGATCCCTTCGCTTCAGTCTGTTTACCATCCACCGTCGCCGAAACAAACTGATGCTCGGCATAGGCGCCCGCCTGCACCGAAACGGTCTTCGTTTCCACCTGGCTCAAATTCACCAGCGAGAGGGTCACCGAGCCGGCGTCGAACTTTTCCACCAGCGCCGCCACGTCTTCGGGCAAGCCGGGCCGCTGCCGTTTCGGATCGAAGTAGCGGACCCGAGCGTGCAGCGTCCAGATATTGCCCGTGAGATACGAACCCAGCGTCAGTTTCGAAAGCGCGTCGGTGGCCGCCGGGTTCATGCCCATCAGGTAATCGGCCAGCCGTGTATCGGGCGTGGTCGGATCCTCTTCCATCTCCTGCACGGTGGCGCGCACGAATTCCAGATCGTGCCGCAGCGCCTTCTCCGGATACGCCGCGTCCTTGCCTTCGAGGTATCCGATCCAGCCCTCGGCCGGAATGCGCTCCAGATCCTTGCGATCGAGCGACCAGAGATAAATCTCGGTCAGCCGCGGAATGCGCAGGTTGGGCTGGTAGTGATACCACTCCTCGCGGCCGGTGGACTTGTGCCCGCGCGGATCGCCGTACATCTGCGGCAGCATCACCTTGCCATCCACCACCTTTTTCTGCGCGTACAGATTGTCGAGTTGCTGGCGCAGCGTGGCCACGAAGCCCGCATCGCCCCGGCTGGCGAGATAAGCGTTGCCGAAGCCGGGCCACGATCCCGCCTCCACCGTGTTGCGATGCGCGATCTGATCGATTTCGCCGTCGTAGATGGTGAAATTCCAGCCGTAGGTGCCTTTATACCAGCGGCCGCCATACTCGCCGCCGACCTTGCCATCGAGGCCGATATTGGTGGGAATGTTGCCGCCATTCGAGTCGGTGCGCTGCTTCCAGGCGCCCACGTACTCGAGAATCCAATCCTTATATTTCTTCTCGCCGGTCAGCATGTAGGCATTCAAAGCGAGGCCGGTGGAGGCGAGGTTGAGCGGATGATCGCCCACGCTATCCAGATACTCCGCGCAGTGAGCGAGCATCTTGTCATAGACCTTGTTCAGTTCCACAAGCTGGCCGCGCCCGTTCTTGCCGTGTAGCAGATGAAACGAACCTGGCGTCGGATCGCCCACCCAATCGTAGGTGGTCGCCTTGTGCAGCATCGGACCTTTGCTGCCGGTCCAGATGCTCTTGATCACCTTGTTCACCGGGTCGTAGTTCGGCGCCTCGGGATCTTCGTTCATGTAGAACCCCGCGAAGCGTTTCATGCGCGCCCGCAACAGCGTGTCGTTGGGATCGGCAAGGCCCAGGAACATGAACCCGCGCATGCCTTCGCCCGTGTGGAACCAATCCGACTGCGTGATGAACTCTTTGTAGTAAGCGCCGTCCTGCGCCAGCTTCGTCTTGGTGGTGCGCAGCTCTTTATACTGCTGCAGGTGGCCTTCGAGCGCCTTGCGGTAAATCGCCAGCACCTGATCCGACCCGCCCAGCGCGTAGAGAAGCGTCCAGTTGTAGAACGTTTCGATGGCGTCGTCCGGACCATCGAGCGTGCCCCAGCGCGGGGTGTGCAACAGATAGCCGCGCCCGTCGATGTACTTGGACGCGAACCGCTCACAAGCCGCCGAGGACTCCTTCAAAAGCTGGCGTTCGAGCAGCGCCCATACGGGCGGCGAAACAGGCTTATCCAGAACGATGCGGGAGTCTCCGGCCAGGGCCGCGCCCGCCAGAACGAAGAGGCCGCGAATGAGCATAGCAGCCACTCTATCACGCACCATCAATGTGTCATCGAATAGATGATGTAGTTCACTCCCAGCCGGTACGCCATGGACGCGTACTTCTCCGGATACTCCGGCAAATCGGCCCATTCCCAGGCATCGCCCAGGTCCATATTGAAGAAGATGCCGACCACGACGCGGCCCTTGTTGTCGACGATCGCGCGCCAGTGCGGATCGATGCCGCCGCGCTCAATCTGATCGCCATGCACCACGTTCAGCCCCGGCACACGCACGCGCTCCGCCAGGTCGTACACGGTGTGGAAGATGGCGTCTCTGGCATCGATCTCCACCACCTGATGCCCGGGCAGAATCAAATCGATGCCGGCCATGAACCGCGCCCATTCTCGCTCGTTGTGAAAATCGTCGACGATCAGAAACCCGCCGCGCTCGAAATAGTGCCGCAGCCGCGCCGCCTGCGAGGCGTTGAACGACCAGTCGCCCACGCCGACGGCATAGATCCACGGCCAGTCGAAAACTTCGTCGCTGTCGACATCGACAATCTCTTCCACCGAACGGGCATGCACGCGCGTCAGCCGCCGCAGGCCCTGAATGAACTGGCGATCGGATTTGTTGGCGTCGATGCCCCAGCGCGAGCCTCGGGAATAGTAGCCGTCGCGTCCCGAGCGATAGCGCAGCCGGGCGAAGGCGAACTCCGTCCGCTCCCACGCATCGGGTGGATCTTCGGCCGGATCCTGCATCTCATGTTCGTACTTGGCCCAGCGCCGCTCGCCGCCCGAGCGCTGGGCCATTGCGGCCAACACCGCGAGCGCGGCAACGACGGCAAGGCGGTGGAGCGGCGGCACCTCCTCATGATATGCCTCTCGCAGTGGTATCCTGCGCTCGGAATGTTCCATTGGTTGACGGCAACCGTTTGCGCCGCCCTTCTCGTGGGAGGCTTGCCCGCTCAAACTCAAGACCCGTCTTCTTCCATAAGGGAGAGGGTGGTCCTGATCCCCGCGGGAGCCGTAATCGAGGTGAAGCTCAAGGACAAGAGGAAGGTGCTGGGAAGGATGGGCGAGGTTTCCGCCGATTCCTTTCGGGTGCAGCACGCCCAAGGCGGGAAAGTGATTGACGAAGCCATCGCCTTCGCCGATGTGAAGTCGGTGCGAACCAGGAATCCAGGCATGAGCTCCGCCTCGAAGATCGCTTTGGGTGTCGCGGCCGGCGCTGGCGCGACAATTCTGATTCTGGTCGGCATCGCGCTGGCGCTCAGTTAGAACCTCATGAAGCTTCTATCTGTTTTGCTATGCCTGGCGCTCGCCACCACGCCGATGCCCGCTCAGACCGAAGCTGCGCCCACGATACAGGAGCGGGTGCTTTCCATCGGCGTTGGCTCCCCGGTGGAGGTGAGGCTGAAAGACAAACGGAAGCTGCGAGGGCGGATGGGAGCCGCCACCGAGCGAGGTTTTTCCATCCAGTACGCCCAGGGTGGTCAAGCCGCCGGCGAGAATCTGGCTTTCACGGACGTCAGGTCGATCAAGGAACTCGATACGGGCATGAGCCTCGCCACAAAAATCGTGCTGGGCTCGATCGCAGCCGCGGGCGCCTTCGTTTTTATTGTTCTTGCCATCTATGCGCGCGGCTGAAAGCGCGTCTATCGCGGTACCAGATCGAGCGGAATGGCGCGCGCCACACCGAACTTCGATTGCACGGTGACCGCGCGAAGCAGCGAATTGTACACCGCCTCCTCGGTCGCTTCGAGCGCCGCTTGAAACAGGGGCGACATCGCGTCGGGAGGCAGTATCCGCCGCGCCCGCGCTTCGGTCTCGCCAAAGCGATAGCGCAGTTCGGGCGAAACGGAAAAGGCAATAGCGAAATCGCCGCTGCCATTCGAATAGCTGGACCCGGTGCGCGCCAGTCCAAACAGCGCCCGGGCCGCCAGGCGCTTCAAGTCGCGGGCATCGCAGGGGGCATCGGTCGCCACCACGATCATGCAGGAACCGTCCGCGCCGCCGCCCGCCTTGCCAACGATCTTTCCGCCCATCGTCAGCACGCCGCCGAAATTGGTCTGCACCAGCACCCCCACCGTCCACCCGCCGCGGACAACACGCGACGAAGTGCCGATGCCGCCTTTCCATCCATAACAGACGGTGCCAGTGCCCGCACCCACCGAGCCTTCTTCCACCGCATCTTCGCGCGCGCCGTCAATCGCCCGCCACACGTGATCGCGCTTCACGTGCAAACCGCGAATGTCGTTCAAGCCGCCGTCGTTGGTTTCGCCCACCAGCGCGTTCACGGATCGCACGCTCTCGTTCCCCGGCCGCGCCAGCGTCCACGCCACCACAGCCTCCACGGCGGCGCCAACACTCAGCGTATTGGTGAGCACCACGGGCGTCTCAATCGTGCCCAACTCTTCCACCTGCGCCGATCCGGCCAACTTGCCGAACGCGTTGCCAACGAACACGGCGCCCGCCACCTTTTCCTGGAACAGATTGCCGCCGTGCGGCACGATGGCCGTAACACCCGTTCGAATGTGATCGCCTTCGATCAGCGTGGTGTGGCCCACGCGAACGCCGGCCACATCGGTGATGGCGTTCCATCGGCCAGGCGGCAGCACGCCGGGCTTAAGGCCAATCTCGCGAGCCCGCGGACGCGGCGCGTTCTGGGCCCACAAAGCCGCCGGCCACACCGCAAATGCCCGCCGCAACATGCCCGGAGTGTAGCATCGGAGGATGCCTCGTTCGCTCTTCGCCCTTCTTTGCATCTCGGTCTGGATTAACTACATCGATCGCGGAACGTTGAGCGTCGCCGCTCCGTCGCTTCGTCCCGAACTGGCCCTTGGGCCCACGGAAATGGGGATCCTCCTTTCCGCCTTTTTCTGGACTTACTCCCTGATGCAACCCATCGCCGGGTGGCTGGTGGACCGCTACGACGTGTACAAGGTCTACGCCGCGGGCTTTGGCCTGTGGTCGGCGGCGGTGATGGCGGCCGGATTCACGCACACTCTCACCGGCCTGCTGATTACGCGCCTGGTTCTGGGCGCCGGTGAGTCCGTCGCCTATCCTTCCTATTCCCGGCTGCTGGCGGGCGGCTATGCGGAGAAGCATCGCGGTCTCGCCAACGCGCTGATCGATGTGGGAACCAAGGCCGGCCCGGCCGTTGGCACGTTCCTCGGCGCGAATCTGATCCAGAGCTACGGCTGGCGCCCGTTTTTCATCTGGATGGGAGCTCTGTCGCTGATCTGGCTGCTGCCGTGGATGCTGCTGGTGCCGCGCGAACGCAAGCAGAGGACCACCCGCGAGGCCGCGCTTCCGGTGACCGTGCTGTTGGGCATGCGCCAGGCTTGGGCGACGTTCATCGGCCTGTTCAGTTACAACTACGCGTTCTACTTCCTGCTCACCTGGCTGCCGTCCTACTTAGTTTCCGCGCGCGGCTTCACCATGAAGGAAATGTCGATCTTCGGCGCGCTGCCGTTTGCCGCCACGGCCGTTTCGGCGTTGGTCACGGCGGCGCTGGTGGACGCTCGCATCCGCCAGGGCGCCGACCCGGGCAGCCTGCGCCGCGGTGTCGCCGTGTTTGGCCTGCTGTTATTCGGCATCATGCTGATGACGTCCGCCCTGGTGGCCAACGACATCGCCATGGCCTGCCTGGTAGCCGCATTCATCGGCATGGGCATCTTCACCGCCAACGCCTGGGCCATTACGCAAACCCTGGCGGGCCGCGAAGCCGCGGGCACCTGGACCGGATGGCAGAACGCCATCGCCAACATGGGCGGCGTAGTGGCGCCGATCCTCACCGGCTGGAGCCTTTCCGCCACCGGATCGTACCTCACCGCCTTTGCCGTGGCGTCCGGCATGCTGATGCTTTCGGCGGTATGTTACGGATTGATTCTCGGCAAAGTGGAACAAGTCATCCATCTTCCCCAATGAGTAACTCATCCCACCTCAAGATGCTTCGCCGCGGCGTCACCGCCTGAAACGCGTGGCGCAAACTGGATCGCGAACTGCAGCCGCAACTGGGCCGACCTTTCCGGAATGGATCTGCGGGGCGTCAACCTTTCGCATTGCAACCTTCGCCGCGCCAACCTGCGAGATTGCGATCTGCGCGGCACACTGCTGCGTTCGGCGATTCTCAGCGAAGCCAACCTCAGCGATGCCAAACTGCAAGGCGCCAACCTTCGCGCCGCCAGCCTGCGCCGCGCCAAACTGCACCGCGCGCAGTTGCAGGGGGCGGTGCTGCGCCATGTCTCCTGCGTCGAGACCGATTTCGAACGAGCGAATCTTCGCGGCGCCGAGATTTACGGAATCGCCGCGTGGCACATTAAGGGCAAACCGGAGGACCAATCGAATCTCATCGTCCGGGCCCACCGGACCGGCCCCGCGATCACCGTCGACAACCTGGAAGTGGCGCAGTTCGTCTTCCTGCTGTTGGACAACCCGAGCATTCGCGATGTCATCGAAACAGTGGGTTGCAAGGCGGTGTTGATCCTGGGCCGCTTCAAGCCGGAGCGCAAGGCAGTGCTGGACGCCCTTCGAGATTGCCTGCGGGATCTCGGCTTCGTTCCCATCCTGCTGGATTTCGATGTGCCCAGGAACAAGGACGTGTTTGAAACGGTCCGCGTGTTGGCCTCGATGGTGCGTTTCGTCATCGCCGATATCAGCGAAGCCACCAGCGTGATTCAGGAAGTAACAATGATCGTGGAAAATTACAGGATGGTGCCGGTGCAACCAATCCTCCAGGGAGGCTTTGACACCTGGGCCATGTTCCGCCACCTGGCAGATTGTCGAACCGGCGAAGAGGCTGGCGGCGAAACTGATTGCCGAACATTACCGCGACAGCGCCCGCAAATCGAAGCCTAAAAAACTGACGGCCGGCGGCGTTTAGGGCAGCGCGAACGCCACGTACGTGCCGCCCGACGGCCGTCCCGATTTTCCGCCGCCGCAGGCGATCACCACATACTGCTTGCCATTGACTTCATACGTCGCTGGCGTCGCGTTGCCGGCCGCGGGCAGCGTGGTTTCCCACAACAGCTTGCCGCTGACCTTATCGAACGCACGGAACTTACGGTCGTGATTGGTCGCCGCAATCAACAAGACCCCGCCCGCCGTGACCACCGGACCGCCATAGTTTTCACTACCCGTCGTTTTGTCGGCCAACTCGGGGAACTCGCCAAATGGAATCCGCCAGCGGATCTCACCCTTGTCGAGATCGATCGCGTTCAGCGTGCCCCAGGGCGGCGCAATGGCGGGGTAGCCCTCGGGGTCCAGGAATTTGTTGTACCCGTCGGTCGTGTATTTGAGCCGGTTCACGAACCCCGATGCGCTGGCCCTCATATCCTCGCCGGTGACCAGATAGCGGGTGATCGCCTGAATCGCCGGACGCCCGATGGCGCCAAAGCCCGGCATGCGCCCGGCGCCCGCGCGGATCACAGACACGATTTCCGCCTCTTTGCGCCGCTTGCCGATGTCGATCAACGAAGGAAACTCGGGCGGTGTGCCGGTGCGATCCGCCTTGTGGCAGCCGGCGCAGTTCTGTTCGTAAAGAGCCTTGGCGCTGGTGGCGGTGCCCGGTATCGGCCGCGGCACCAGTCGCAGAATCCACGCCATTTCGTTGGCGTTCACATAGTAAAGACCCGTCTCCGGATCGAAGGCCTGGCCGCCCCATTCCCCGCCACCATCGAAGCCCGGAAATACGATCGACCCTTCCGGAGTGGGCGGAATGAACTGGCCCTCGCTGCGCACTTTGCGAAAAGTTTCGAGCGCGGCCCGATGCGCCTCCGGCGTGCGCCGCGTCAGCAGGTCTTCCGTCAGAACCTGCCGGGCAAACGGAGGCGGCTTCGAAGGTACCGGCTGCGTCTTGGCCAGCAGTTCCCCGTCGACGGGCGAGGCCTGTGCCGCGCGCTCCTCCATGGGGTAGATCGGCTTACCGGTCTCACGTTCGAACAGAAACAGCAGAGCCGACTTCGTGATCTGCGCCACCGCATCCACGAACCTGCCGTCGCGGAGGACGCGGACCAGGCTCGGCGGCGACGGCAGATCGCGATCCCACACGTCGTGCCGGATCGTTTGAAAATGCCAGACGCGCTCGCCGGTGTCTGCCTTTAGGCAAAGCAGCGTGTTGGCGAACAGATTATCGCCATGACGGTCCGCGCCATAGAAATCGGAGGAAGCCGAGCCGGTCGGAATGAACACGAGTCCGCGGGCGTGATCGAGCGCCATGCCCGCCCAGTTATTAACGCCTCCGGTATGTTTCCACGCGTCGGCGGGCCATGTGTCATGGCCGAACTCTCCGGGCCGCGGAATGGTGTGGAACGTCCAGCGGATCTTGCCGGTTCGCACATCGTAAGCGCGCATATCGCCGGGCGCCGAAGGCAGGTCTTCGCTCATCACCGTCGGCATCAGCAGCAGGTCCTTGTAGACGATACCCGGCGTGCGCGAAGTGACGTTCAGTGTTCCGGGCTCCCGTCCCAGCCCTTCGCGCAGATCCACCAGCCCTTTGTCTCCGAACGATTCCACCGGTTTTCCCGTCTTGGCATCCAGCGCGAACAGGTGAAAGCCGTAGGTGGAAAAAATACGCTCCTGCTTGCCGTCGGTCCAATACGTCACTCCGCGGCTGCGCCCGGGTTGATGCTTTCCGCCGCTCGGATCGTAAGACCACTTCACCGCGCCGGTCGCCGCATTCAGCGCGAACACCTTCAGCTTGGGCGTCGTCGCGTATAGCGTGCCTTTCACGACGATGGGGTTCACTTGCATCTCGGAACCCTGGAACGCATCGCCGGTGTCGTAGGTCCATGCGACGCGCAGGCGGCTGACCGTGTCCCGGTTGATCTGCGTCAACCTCGAATAGCGGATGTTATCCGGGCCGCCGTAGACTTCCCAATTCGTGTAGCCCTTCTTCGGGATCGAGCGCTTTTCCGCCTGCAGGGCGGACGCACAGAGCAAAAACACCAGAACGCGGCGCGATTTCATCTTCCCTCGCATTTTACGCGATGCCATGGAAACAGCTGTGCGACCCTGTGAAGATGACGACCGTACCGCCGCGGCGCGACGTGCTCCGCACCGCCGGAGCCGCCACTTTATTCCGCCTCGTCGAGGGCGCCGCGGGCCCCCTCAAAGCCGCGCCGGCCAATGGCCAGATCGGCATGGGCTTTATTGGCAGCGGCATTCGCGGCTCGCAGTTGCTGCGAGATTTTCTCCAGATTCCCGGCGCCCGGCCGCTGGCGGTTTGCGATCTCTACGACGGCCACTTGGCCCGCGCTCGCGAACAGGCCGAGTCCCTCGATCTCACCAAGGATTATGAGAAGATCCTCGGCCGCCGCGACATCGACGCCGTCGTCATCGCCACACCCGATCATTGGCATCTGCCCATGACCCTGGCCGCCCTTTCCGCGGGCAAGCACGTCTATGTGGAAAAGCCGATGACCTGGAGATTCGAAGAAGGCCCGGTCATCATAGACGCGGTCAAAAAAGCGGGTAAGCTCCTGCAGGTTGGCAGCGGCGCCAAGACTTCGGCCGTCACTGCCAAGATGCGCGAGATCGTGAAGTCGGGCGCGCTTGGCAAGGTCAACATGGTGCGCTGCTGCGATCATCGCAACAACCCGCAGGGAGCCTGGGTGTATCCCATCCCGCCCGACGCCTCCGAAAAGACGATCGACTGGGCCAGGTTCCTGGGCTCGGCCAAGAAGCGGCCCTTCGACGCCAGGACGTTCTTCCGCTGGCGCTGCTGGTGGGATTATTCGGGCGGCGTGGCGACCGATCTGTACGTGCACCTGCTCAGCCAGTTGCATGAAGTGATGGATGTACGCGGCCCGAAATCCGCCGTCTCGCAGGGCGGCATCTTCCGCTGGAAAGACGGCCGTGAGGTACCGGATCTCATGAGCACCAGCTTCGAATACGAAGCCGGCTTTCTGGTGGACATGTACGTGAACCTGGACAATGCCTACGCAGGCCGTTCGATGACGGTAATGGGTACCGATGCCACGCTCATTCAGTCCGGCCCCGACAGCCTCACGCTGATCGAAGAGACGAAAGCGTCCGACGTGCAATCCTACGGCACCATCGCCTGGCCCAAGGCCATGCGTGCGGCCTACTTTGAGAAGCATGGATGGACCGCCGCCGGCCGCCCGAAGACGCCGCCTCTTCGGGCCGCGAAACCCAAAGAGATCGCGATCGAGCGCGGCCCGTCTCATTCCGAACTGTTCATCCTCAGCCTGCGCGAAGGCAAGCCGAGCGTCGAGAATGCCGACGAAGGCCACTACGCCGCCGGTGCGGCCCACCTGGCCAACATCGCTTATCGTAATGGCCGCCGGGCCACCTGGGAAACCAAGGCATGACATTACGGGAAAAACTCCGCGCGGGAATGGTCATTCCCGCCCATCCGCTGGCGTTGACCGCCGCGGGCAAACTCGATGAGCGCCGCCAGCGCGCGTTGACCCGTTATTACGTGGATGCAGGCGCGGGCGGCCTGGCCGTCGGCGTACACACCACGCAGTTCGCCATCCGCGAAGTGGGCTTGCTGCAGCCGGTTCTCGCGCTCGCGCTCGAAGCTTCCGCCAACCGTGGGGTGCTGCGTATCGCCGGTGTAGTGGGACCGGCCGCGCAGGCGGTGAAGGAAGCCGAACTCGCCGCCTCGCTCGGCTATGACGCGGTTCTGCTGAGCCTGGCCGCACTCAAAGACGCCACTGTGGAGGAGATGATCCGGCATGCGCGCGCGGTGGCGGACGTCCTGCCGGTCTTCGGATTCTATCTGCAGCCAGCCGTCGGAGGGCGCGTCCTGCCGTTCGAATTCTGGCGCCGCTTTGCGGAGATCGAGAACGTGGTGGCGATCAAGATGGCGCCATTCAACCGCTATCAGACCCTGGACGTTATCCGCGCCGTGGCCGCGAGCGGACGCGCCGGGGAAATCGCGCTCTATACGGGCAATGACGACAACATCATCGCGGACCTGATCACGCCTTTTGAAGTCGGCGGGACGTCCCTGCGCATCACCGGCGGACTGCTGGGCCAGTGGGCCGTCTGGACCCACCGCGCCGTCGGGATTCTGAATCGCACCCGCACCGGCGCGACGGGCGAAATGCTGGCTCTCAACACGCAGCTCACCGACGCCAACGCCGCACTGTTCGACGTTGCCCATCACTTCCACGGCTGCATCGCGGGTATTCATGAAGTTCTGCGCCGGCAGGGGCTGCTTGAAGGGATCTGGTGTCTCGACCCGAAGGAAGGTCTGTCGCCGGGGCAGGCGGAAGAGATCGACCGTGTTACTCGCGCTTATCCGCACCTGACCGACGATGCGTTTGTGCGGGAGAACCTGGATCGCTGGCTAAGTTAGGAAGCGTGGTATGGTACTCGGTATGGCGACCACCAAGATCACCATCACTCTGGAAGAGGGGCACCTGCGTGAAATTCGCGCTCTGGTCTCCGCCGGACAAGCCGCCAACACCTCGGCGTTCGTGAAGCATGCCGTTCAGATGGCTCTTTCCGATGCGGCGGGGTGGCGAGAGATGCTGAAGGACGGGCTTCGTGCGACTGGCGGCCCTCTATCGGACAAGGAACAGGCGTGGGCCGACCAGATTCTGGGATCGGCACGGCCACCAAGATCTTCGAGAAAAGGGAAGGCGGCGTGAGCGGGATCACGCTCGATGCGGGCGCACTGATTGCCGTTGACCGGAACGATCGCCGGGTCCTGGCTCTTTTGGAGCGAGCCAGAGAGCGCGGCATGCGTGTTACGGTCCCGGCGACGGCTCTGGCCCAGGCCATGCGGAATCCCGCCAGGCAGGCTCGCCTCTCACGTCTTGTGCGGCAACCGGGTACGGACTTGATCGCGCTGGATGCCCCTGACGCAACGGCGGTAGGTCTACGCCTGGCACGAACCGGGACGGCCGATATCGTAGACGCCCATGTTGTGATTTGTGCCGAGAGGGCCGGGCAGGCGGTCGCCACAAGCGATCCGGCCGACCTGCGGCGAATCTCCGCGGGACTTACGTTAGTGGCCGTCTGATCGCAAATGATAAAATCAGCGGTGGGGGCTCACCAGGATCGTGCAGACACTCGTCTTCCTCGCCTCATTCTTTGCGGCCGCGGCTCAGAGCGCCGAACCGCCCGCCACCTTTAAACAATACTGCTATCAATGCCACGGCAAGTCGAAGCCGGCCGGCGGCGTCAGCCTCGAAGCCCTCGGCGCCAACCCCGCTTTCAACGAATCGTTCCAACAGTGGAACAAAATCGCCGCCGCGCTCGAAGAGAAGCGGATGCCGCCCAAAAACCTGCCGCAGCCGCCCGAGGCCGAGCGTCAGGCCGCCGTGCGGTGGGTTCGTTCCGCACTGCACGATTATGCCGCCAGGCATGAGGGCGACCCCGGCCGGGTCACGGTCCGGCGGCTCACCAGCGGCGAGTATGCCTACGCGGTGCGCGATCTCACCGGGCTCGATCTCGATCTTTCAAACGGGTTCGTCTCCGACGAAGTTGGCGGCGAAGGGTTCACCAATTTCGGCGACGTGCAGTTCGTTCAGGAGTCGGCCATGGAGCGGTATCTGGAAACCGCCAAGTACATCGCCGACCGCGCCGTGATCGGCTCCGGCCCGCTCGAGTTTTTCCCCGACGCCGGCAAGACCGGCTTCGAGCTTTCGGCCATCTCGCGGATCCGCGAGATTTACGAGAAGAATGGATTCCGCACCGTGTCGGGCGAAGGCGGCAAGCCCTTCGGACTCGACCGTTACGGCAAGGCATTCTTCGCCGCCTGGCGCTACCGTCATCGGGCGGCTTTGAAAGAACCCACGGTCACGCTGACGCAACTGGCCAGGCGCGAAGGCATCAACGCCGCGTTCGTCGAGCACATCTCGGCCGTGGTCAACACGAAAACGCTGGGGTATCCATCGGCGGAGATCGCCGCGCGCTGGAACAAGCTGCCAGGCCCCGATCAGCCGGAGGTCGCGGTTCGCGCCGCCTGCGCCGAACTTCAGAAATTCTCCGTCACCTGGCCGAGTTGGCTGTTCGCGCGCGGCGACGTGGCCGCGGGCGGCGCCGGCGATGAGCGTCCGCTTGAATTCAGCGATGCGTCTCTCAAAGTGATGCCCGCGCGGAAGTTCACCTTTCTGCGCGGCCTGCGCCTGCGCGGCTCCGAGCTGCCCACCGGCGGCACCGCCACCATCTATCTCAACGCCGTGCTGGCCAACCCCACTCGCAATGTCAAACCGGCGGTGCTCTGGCGGGAAGCATCGGTCCGTTTCCGCAAGCCGGGCGACGTGCGCCAGCGCCGCACCGACAATAGCGCCGCCCGTGTTCCGTTGAAGGATGTGCTGACCGAAGCGTCGATCGCCAAGCTGAAGCCGGACGAAGCGGGAACGTTCGCAAGCGAAGGCTCGATCTCGTTCGACGTGAAGGTGCCCGACGGCATCTCCGTGTTCGATCTGCAAGTGGAAGCGGGCCTTGGCGCCGATCGCGACCAGGTTCTGCGCGTCACCATCTCCGATCGCGCCGATGGCGGCACGCGCGGCGTCCCGGTGTGGGGCCTGGTGGGCGATCCGCAAAGCGCCGGTTACCGCGAGTTCAAGGCCGGGGTGTTCGAGTTTGCCCGCATTCTGCCGCCGAACTCTCATGGCGAGCCCACGCCCGCCGATAAAGACCCCATCCCCGAACCGTTCGATAACACCTACAACGTGCCCGAACACGATGAGTTCGTGGTCAAGGTGAAGTACATCCGCGACGACCGGTTCGTGGTGGAGAAGATTCTCGATCCGGCCACGCGGGCGCGGCTCGATCACGCCTGGAACGATCTTTACGCCTCGTTCGAGTACCACGACGCGTATCTGGACCTGCTCGCCAAGCACTTCAAACACGATCTGAAAGGCAAAGGCGCCGTCGAGACGAAACTGGAAGAGCTTCCGGCGGAAATGCAGAAATACGCCCGCCCGCTGAAGCCCGCCTACGATCAGGTAATGGCGGCGCAGACCGCCGGCCAGCGCAAGCATCTGGACGATTGCCTGGAGTTCGCCAGCCGCGCCTGGCGCCGCCCGCTTAGCGACGTGGAAAGGCAGAAACTGCGCAGCTTCTACGCCGCCGCGCGGAAAGAATCGGAACTCGATCATCGCGGCGCCATTCGCGCCGTCATCGCCCGTGTCCTGGTTTCGCCGGCTTTCCTCTATCGCATGGAACAGACCGGCGAATTGCTCTCGCAACCGGAATTGGCCACGCGCCTCAGCTTCTTTCTGTGGTCCTCAATCCCCGATGAGGAACTGCGCCGGGCCGATCTTTCCACGCCGCGGCAGATCGAACGGCAGGTGCGCCGTATGCTCGCCGATCCCAGGGCGCGCCGCTTCTCCACCGAATTTTTCGGGCAGTGGCTCGGCTTCTATCGCTTCGATCAGTATCGCGGCGTCGATACCAGCCGCTTCCCCGAATTCACGAGTGAAGTCAAATCGGCCATGTACGACGAGGCGGTGACGTTCTTCGAACACCTGGTGCGCCAGAACCGGCCCGTGAACGAGATCCTGAACGCCGACTACACGTTCCTGAACAAGGCGCTGGCGAAACACTACGGAGCCGGCCAGGAAGCCGCTTCGAAAGAAACCGTGGAACTGGTGCGCGGCGCCGATCACCGGGGCGGTCTGCTCCGGCTGGGCGCCGTGCTCACGGCCACGTCGGCGCCGTTGCGCACCAGTCCGGTGAAGCGGGGCGATTGGCTGCTGCGCCGCATTCTGGGCACGCCCACGCCGCCGCCGCCCGCCGATGCCGGCTCCATCCCGGCCGACGAAAAGCAGTTCGGCGGACTCTCGCTCGCTGAAAAGTTAAAGGCCCACCAGCGCAACGCGACGTGCGCGGGCTGCCACACGCGCATCGATCCGATGGGCTTTCCGCTCGAACGCTACGACGCGGTGGGACGCTGGCGCGATACGTACTCCGACGGTAAGCCGGTCGACGACAAGACCGAGATGGCGGGCGCGGAGGTGTTGGGTGTCGACGGTTTGCTGCGCTATCTCGATAGCCGCCAGGATCAGGTGCGGCACACCATGTCGAACAAACTGCTGGGCTACGCGCTTGGCCGCACGGTGCAGTTATCCGATCAGCCGCTGATCGAACGTATGGTGGCGGCGGGCGGCAACGCCACCTTCGCCGATCTGGCCGTGCAGATCGCCGCCAGCCGCCAGTTCCGTCACCGCCAGCCGGCCGCCGGCGCGCTAAAGCCGGTCGCGCGGAATTTCGATAAAATGGGAAGGCCCCAATGAAAGCTACGTCGCGCCGTCATTTCCTCAGAGGCACCGGAGCCGCGCTCGCCCTCCCCTGGCTCGAATCGCTGCCCGTGGCCGCTGCTCCCTCGAAGCCGCCGCTGCGCTTTGCCTGCATCTACTTCTCAAACGGCGTGGAGCCGATTCATTGGTGGGCGAAAGGCTCGGGCTCGGCCATGGAACTCGGGCCCGGCGCCGCGCCGCTGATGCCGCACCGCGAGGATATCCTGTTCCTGCGCGGTCTCTATAACCAGCAGGCGGTCGCTTCGTCGAGCCCCCACCTGGGCCGTATGCCCAACATGCTTTCCGGGGCGACGGTGAGCCTCGATCCGGCCGTGATCCGCGTCGGCACCACCATGGATCAAGTGATGTCGCAGCGCATCGGCGCCCAGACCGCCGTGCCCAGTATGGTGCTGGGAATCGAACCCAACGAGTTGCGCCTCGAAGACGGCCTCTCGATGATTTATGGCTCGTCCATCTCCTGGGCCACGCCATCGAGACCCGCCACCAAGGAAATCTATCCGGCGCGCGCTTTTGACCGGCTGGTGGGCGACGGCAAGGGCCGCCGCCTCGATCGCTCCATACTCGATGCCGTGCTCGCCGATTCTCAATCGCTGCGGCCCAAGGTCAGCGGCGGCGACCGGCAGAAGCTGGACGAATACCTGGAGTCGATTCGCGACATCGAAAAGCGCATCGACCGCGCCTCGCGCGAGGAGCGGCTGGAAGGATGGCGGCCTTCGCTCAAAGAGCCCAACATGGAGCGGCCCGCCGAGAACCTGCCGCAGAACGTGCCCGATCACATGAAGCTGATGCTCGACATCGTCGTGCTGGCGTTCCAGATGGATAAGACGCGCCTGGTCACGCTGATGTTGAACAACGACCTTTCCCAGATGAATTTCAAGTTCATCGAAGGCGTTCGCGGAGCGCTGCATCTCGATCTCACGCACAACGGCAAGGCGGCGGCGGCCGAGGCGATGTACCTCAAGACCAATCAGTTTCATATCAGCCAGTTCGCTTACCTGATCGACCGGCTGAGCAAGATCGACGACGGCGGGCAGTCGCTGCTCGACAGTTCGATCCTGATGGGCTGTTCGAATCTGTTTGACGGCGATGCGCACAGCGCCGAGCAGATGCCCATCGTGCTGGCGGGCCGCGGCAACGGGACCCTCAAGCCGGGCCGGGTGCTCGACTACCTGGATAAGGGCGACGACAACCGCCGCGCCTGCAGCCTCTACCTGTCGATCATGGATCGCATGGGCGTCGAGCTTGATCGTTTCGGCGACACCGGTAAGCGGCTGACCGATCTGTAGGGGCTACGGAATCCACACGACGAGGCGATTCATGTTTCCGGTGATGGAAATTTTCTCCCGCGCGAGGGTGGAGTCGCCAAGTCCAAGCTTCCCGAATCGCGAAATCTCCATCGTATAGTCGCCCGGCGGAAATGCTGTCATCAGAAACCTGCCGTCTTCGTGCAGGATCGTATGGGCGCCGTCTATGTCCGGCTCCGCGACGGCGATGGTGAAATGAGGTGGCAGAACGTCCGTTCGAGACCTTACTTCGCCGCGCACGCAGAATGCGGGGACCTTTCGAAGGGTGATCTTGATCCCTCCGCCAGAGTTCGCTGTGACCTTCGCAGGATACGTTATAGGGACGAATTCCCTGACTGAGTCACAACATTCCTGACACCGTGGCGAAGCAGATGGTGTGTGAGCTCTTGCGGAAGCAGCGATCGAATATTGACCTGCGCACCGCCGAAAAACAGAAGCGTCCCCGATCGTCCGTGCCGGTTCCGGCAACAGGCGACGTCAAGAAGCGGCCGGCGCTCCATGCGCGAACGATTGCTCCTGGAACTGGCTGTCCGTTCTCAGCAACGACAACTCCCGATAAAGCGCACCCTTCCCGCGCCAGCACCAGCTTGGCGAAGAGAGTAACGCCGAAAGCGACTATCAGCACTTAAGCTTTCTGCGCCTTTTCGATCTTCGCCCAGGTGTCTCGTAACTGCACGGTGCGGTTGAAAACCGGCTTGTCCGGCGTCGAATCTTTATCCACGCAGAAGTAGCCCACCCGCTCGAACTGATACAGCGTGCCCGGCGCCGCGCCTTTCACGCTGGGCTCCACCTTCGCCGTTCGTACTTCAAGCGACTTCGGGTTGAGTGTGTCGGTAAAGTCCTTCTCTTCGCCCGCATCTTCGAGGAACAGGTTTTCATAGAGGCGCGCCTCGGCGTCGAGGGCGTGCGCCGCCGAGACCCAATGAATCGTCGACTTCACCTTCCGCCCATCGGGCGGCGTGTTGCCGCCTCGCGTGGCCGGATCGTAAGTGCAGTGAACCTCCACGACTTCGCCCGCGGCGTCTTTCACCACGCCGGTGCAGGTGACGAAATAGGCGTAGCGCAGCCTTACCTCGCGGCCGGGCGATAGCCGGAAGTACTGCTTGGGCGGATTCTCGCGGAAATCGTCGCGGTCGATGTAGAGAACCTTCGAGAACGGAACCTTGCGCGTGCCCGCCGATTCGTCCTCGGGATTGTTCACCGCATCCATCTCTTCCACCTGGCCGTCGGGATAGTTGTCGATCACGACGCGGATCGGGTCCACGGACGCCATGACGCGCAGCGCCCGCCTGTTCAGATCCTCCCGCAGGCTGTTCTCGAGCAGCGCAAACTCGATGATGCCGTTGGTTTTGGAAACGCCGATGCGGCTGCAAAACAGACGGATGCCTTCGGGTGTATAGCCCCGGCGGCGCATGCCGGATAGCGTGGGCATGCGCGGATCGTCCCAGCCGCTGACGAAACCCTTCTGCACCAGCATCAGAAGCTTGCGCTTGCTCAGCATGGTGCTCGTGAGGTTCAGCCGGTCGAACTCGATCTGCTGTGGATGATGGATGCCCAGATTCTCGACGTACCAGTCATACAGCGGGCGGTGATCCTCGAACTCCAGCGTGCAGATGGAATGCGTGATTCCTTCGATCGAATCGCACTCGCCGTGGGCGAAGTCGTACATGGGGTAAATGCACCACTTGTTGCCCGTGCGGTGGTGTTCGGCACGCAGAATGCGGTACATCACCGGATCGCGCATGTTGAAATTCGGCGAGGCCATGTCGATCTTGGTGCGCAGAGTGCGCGAGCCGTCGGGAAACTCGCCCAAGCGCATGCGCTCAAACAGATCGAGATTCTCTTCGACGGAACGGTCGCGATAAGGACTGTTTTTTCCAGGCTCGGTGGGCGTGCCGCGATATTCGCGGATCTGCTCCGCCGTCAGGTCGCACACGAACGCCTGCCCCTGGCGGATCAACTGCACGGCCCAGGCGTAAAGCTGATCGAAATAGTCGGAGGCATAGAACATCCGGTCTTCCCAATCGAACCCGAGCCATTTCACGTCTTCAATGATCGATTCGACGTACTCGACTTCTTCCTTCGAGGGGTTGGTGTCGTCGAAACGCAGGTTGCATTTGCCACCGAATTCCTGGGCGAGACCGAAGTTCAGGCAGATGGATTTGGCGTGGCCGATATGCAGGTAGCCGTTCGGTTCCGGTGGAAACCGCGTGTGAACCCGCCCTCCATATTTTCCGCTCACGTTGTCTTCGAGAATGATGTCGCGGATGAAATTGGAGGGCTTCGGCGCTGCGCCTTCGATGGCGCCTTCTGTTGGCATGAAGTTCAGTATAGCGGCCCGCTTTTCAACCCCGCCGTTCCATCCGCCCGCTGCACGGCGCCGCCTGCGTCCCGTCTTCCGACCGGTCGTCCGCGGTCTCACGGCGGAGCCTTTCGAGCCGCCCTTTCAATTCCTCGAGCTTCGCCCGATGCGCCGGCGCCGCAGCGAGATTGGTATGCTCGGCGGGATCCGCGGCGAGATGGAACAGCTCATACTCCACCGGCTGCTGTAAATAATGGATCAACTTCCAGTCGGCCGTGCGCACGCCGCGAGCCTTGGGGGCGCAATGCGGGCCTGGATACTCCATGTTCTCGTAGAGCCAATCCTCACGCCAGCCGCCCGCGTTACCTTCGAGCAGCGGTCTCCAACTGCGCCCATGCGTCCGGGCGCGCTCGGGCAGGCTGACGCCTGTGTAATCGGCGATCGTATGCGCAACGTCGTTATTCAACACCATGTGCCGCTCGTTCACCTGACCCGCGCGCGTGCCGCCCGGATAACGCAGCAGCATGGGCACACGAATCGAAGGCTCATACATCAGGCGCTTGTCGAACATGCCGTATTCGCCAAGGAAGAATCCGTTATCGCCGGTGTAGACGACCATGGTGTTTTCGGCCAGTCCGTCCTTGTCCAGATAGTCGAGAATGCGGCCCATGTTCTCATCCACGCCGAGAATGGTCCGGTAGTAATTCTTCAGGAACAACTGGTAATTGAGCTTCTTGCGCCGCTCGCGCGGCAGGTTGCGATCCACGCCGCGATCGAAGAAGTCCGGCATGTCCGCCACCTGCATGTCGGTCGCCTGAATGCCCTTCGGCCGTCCATCGAGCGGCGTGTGGAAATCGGCGGGTTCCGGAATCTCGATGCCGTCGTAGGCGTTCTCAAAGCGCCTGGCCGGCCGCCAGTCGCGATGCGGCGCCTTGAAATTGCAGATCATGCTGAAGGGCTTGTCCTTGGGCCGGTTGGCGAGCGTTTCGAGCGCCTGATCGCCGATGACGTCATCCACGTAGCCGCGGAAGCGCACGCGTCCGCCGTTGGCGATCATGACGGGATCGTTGTAGAGTCCCTGGCCCGGCAGAATGCACCAGTGGTCAAACCCGCTGGGCGTGGACGCGATGTGCCACTTGCCCACCATTGCCGTGTGATAGCCCGCCTGCCGCTGCAGCGCCGGATAGAACACCGAATCGGGTTTGAAATGATGCGAAGCGCCGGCATTGGTGGTCACGCCGTGCGCGTGCGAATAGAGTCCGGTAAGAATGGTGCCCCGGCTCGGCGAACAGAGCGGATTGGTGGCAAAGGCCTGCGTAAAGCGGATGCCGCCTTCGGCCAGCCGGTCCATATTCGGAGTCTTGAGAATGCGGTTGCCCGCGCAACTCATCGCGTCCCAGCGCTGATCGTCGGTCATGACGAAGATCACGTTAGGGCGGCGGTTCTGCGGTTTCAGGATCGCGGGAAAGCCCGCCAGGACGCCAAGGGCGGCTCGTCGCTGCATGAGTAAGATTATGGCGCGGGTTAAGCTTCGCCGTTCTGGCGCACGCACACCCGCTTGATCGCCAGCGCCCGTCCGGAAGCCGGTTCCACCTCCACCACCACGGCGTGCAATTCGGCCATGCCGTGCGCGGCTTCAAACCGTACCGGCAGCGACGTCTGAAACTTGCGCACGACGTCGGCTTTCTCGACCCCAATCACCGAATCGTAAGGTCCGGTCATGCCGCAATCGGTCTGATAGGCGGTGCCGCGCGGCAGGATGCGAGTGTCGGCGGTGGGCACGTGCGTGTGGGTTCCCACCATCGCCGAAACGCGCCCATCGAGATGCCAGCCCATGGCGATCTTTTCGCTGGTAACCTCGGCGTGAAAGTCGACGAATCGCACTTTTACATCCGGTGGCAGCGATTCAAGCAGCGCATCCGCTTTGCGGAACGGGCAATCGGTGGCGGGCATGTAGACGCGCCCTTGCAGGTTCATGACCGCGCAGCGGACGCCGTTACGCGCTTCCACGATCGCCACACCCGATCCCGGCAGATCGGCCGGATAGTTGGCCGGGCGCAATAGGCGCGGACAGCGCGCCAGGTGATCGTAAATTTCGCGTTTGTCCCAGATGTGATTGCCGGAGGTCAGCACGTGTACGCCGAGTTCGAATAGCCCTTCGGCCAGCGGCGGCGTCAATCCGAAGCCGCCCGCGGCGTTCTCGGCATTGGCAATGGTCAAATCGATATTTTCGTTTTCAACGATAAACGCGAGGTGCTCGGCGACCAGCTTGCGGCCGGTGGCGGCGAAGATGTCGCCGATAAACAGGATCTTCATTGGTAAGAGCGGGAGAGAGGTTGGGAGCGCACCACTCGGCCGTATCCACCCCTGTCATTGACCCCTGAACCTAAAGGGGGGAGCTCCCCGGGCGTCTTTAGGCTTCTCCAATCGCGGTTTCCCGCGGGAGCCTGCACACCGACGCATCAAACTAGTACGAGTCGAGCTCCATGACAAATTGCATAGGATCAATTTTTAGAGGTTTCTACCTGCTTTGCAGGAACGCTCCCAGGGCCATCATATCAGAGGGTGGACGGAAAGATAGTGGGAATCGCGAAAATCCGGCGATTCCCGGGGTGGGTGTAAGGGGATCCACTCAAAATGGTTGACAGTACCCAAAGGACATGGCTATCCTTTGCCCCATTCCAATGAGCGATCACACCGACATCAGGCAGCACCTGGAAACGATTCATTCCGGCGAACGGGAGGCGCAAGGAGAGGCATTCCGCGCTCTGCTCGAAGCGGCCGGGCGTCCACCGGTGGCGTGGACGTATGAGGCTTGGGACGTGCTGGTGCGCGCCCTTGGCGCCAAGGACAACCGCCTGCGCTCCATCGCCGCGCAACTGCTTTGCGCGCTGGCGGCGAGCGATCCGGAAGAACGGATCCTGCGCGATTTCGATGCCCTGCTCGAAGTGACCCGCGACCGGAAGTTCGTAACCGCGCGCCACGCCCTGCAAGCTTTGTGGCAAGCCGGCGCGGCGGGGAAGAAGCAGCGGCAGGTCTTGCTGCAGGGATTGTCGCGCCGCTTCAAGGAGTGTGCCGCGGAGAAGAACACCACGCTGATCCGCTACGACATCGCCGTCTGCCTGCGGCGGCTGTACGACGCCGTCCCGGACGACGCCGTTCGCGCTACCGCCGTCGCCTTGATCGAAACCGAGCCCGATCCCACGTACCGCAAGAAGTACGCTACGGTCTGGCCGCCGAAGGGCGATCGGCGGTAGCATCGGAACCATGGCGGAAATCCCGATTGGAGCCAAGGGCGAACACAAGACGCTGGTCACCGGCGATATCGCGGTCGATTTTCTGGGACTGGAAAGCGCGCGCGTGCTGGGTACGCCGTGGTTGATCATGCTGCTCGAAATGACATCGCGCAACCTGATCAAGCAGTACCTGGAGGCGGACTTCGATACGGTTGGCACGCATGTGGATGTGAAGCACCTGGCGGCAACGCCCATGGGCATGCGGGTGTCGTTCCATGCCGAGATCGCCGCCGTGGACGAGCGCCGCGTCACCTGCAAGGTGGAGGCGTTCGACGAGAAGGAGAAGATCGCCGAAGGCACGCACGAGCGGTTCGTCATCCACGTACCGCGGTTTGCCGCGCGGCTGCAGGCGAAACGGAACGGCTAAAAGATCGCAATCGGATTCAAGGCCGATCCCGTGGCGCCCGGCACCGCCAGTGGCGCGGTGGTGATGAGAAACTCCCAGCGCTTCCGCTTCGCCGCCTCCTCGCTCACGGCTTCGAGATCGACGTTGTCGAGAATCGGCATGCCCATCGCCACCAGCACCAACAGATGAATGGGCTGCCGCACGCCCTCCACGCCGGACGGCATCACGTCCTGCGCGGCGTCGCTACCCAAAATGGCGGCATCGCGGCTCTTGAGCCATTTCGCCGACGTCATGTGCAAGCCCGCCAGTTCCCCCGACCACGGCCCCTTCTCCGTGCGCCGCTTCCAGCGCCCGGTGCGAATCAGCACCACGTCGCCCGCCTGCACGCGCACGCCGGCTTTCTTCTCCCACGCATCCAGATCTTCGGGATAGATGGCGGTTCCGGGCTCCAGATACGGCACGCCTTTGAGGCGCGGAATGTCCACTAGCACGGCGCGCGTGAAGATCCCGTTGCGCATGTGGAAAACGGAAAGCTTCCCCGCTCCCTTCCCCGTCACTTCTTCGCGGGAGAAGCCGTTGTACATTTTTCCTTCCCAGAAGAAATGGCACAGCGCATCGATGTGCGTGTGAGCCAGGCCGTGATGGGCGACGGTGAACTGATCGCTGTGCGACTGCGCTCCCGGCGTCTGCGCGGTGGAAAGCATCTCATGGCCGAACGGGCGTGGATTGTCGGCCGCTTTCTCTTTCTCCGCCACGTGGGAAAGCGATACCGCCGCCCCGTCGCGCACCAGCTTCGCCGCCGTCCGGCGCTTCTCCGGCGTAATCAGATTTAAGGCGCCCAATTCATCCGCTTTGCCCCAACGGCCCCAATTGGAAAGCTCCGTCAGCAGGCGCTCGAAATCCGCTTTCGCCAGCGATTGGCGCGGCGTTTGGGCGGAAAGCATCGCGCAAAAGAGGGTTAGCAACAACCGGGTTCGCATCCGGAAAGTATAATTCGAATAAGCCATGCGAACGATTTACCTCTTATTTCTCTGCATGAGCTGTTGCTTCTCAGCAGACATGAACCCGCTTTTCACCGAAAGCCCCCTGCCCTATCACCTGCCGCCGTTCGCCCAACTCCGCGACGAACATTTCCTTCCGGCCATCGAAAAGGGAATGGCGGAGCAACTCAAGGAAGTCGCCGCAATCGCCTCCAACCCGGCCAAGCCGACACTGGAGAACACGATCGTCGCGCTCGAACGTTCGGGCCGGCTGCTCGACCGCGCCAGCCGCGCCTTCAGCATCCTCAACGCCTCGCTTACGAATGCGAACCTGCAGAAGCTGGACGCGGAAATCTCGCCGAAGCAGGCGGCGCATTCCGGCGCGATTCTCATGAACCCGGATTTGTTCGTGCGTATCCGCAGCCTTCACGAACGGCGCGATTCGCTGAAACTGGATGCCGAGTCGAAGCGGCTGGTCGAACGCTATTACGACGACTTCGTGCGCGGCGGCGCCAATCTTTCGCCCGGCGACAAAGTGAAGCTGAAGTCCCTCAACGCCGATCTGGCCAGCCTTTCGGCGGCCTTCCGGAAGAACGTGCTGGGCGAGATCAACGCTTCGGCGGTGATCGCCGGCACGCGCGAAGAACTGGAGGGGCTGCCCGAACCGCAGATCCGCGCTGCGGCGGCCGCGGCCAAGGCGCTGGGCGCCGAAGGTAAGTTTGCCATCCGCCTCACCAACACCACCGGGCAGCCTCCGCTCGATTTCCTGCGCAACGCCGCGCTGCGGCAACGCATCATGGAAGCGTCGCTTGCCCGCGGCACTCGCGGCAATGAGTTCGACAATCGCGCCACCGTCGTCGCCCTGGCCCGGAAGCGCGCCGAACTGGCGAAACTGCTGGGCTTCCCGAATTACGCCGCGTATCAGTTGAAGGAACAAACGGCCGGGACGGTGGAGGCGGTGAACCAGTTGCTGGCGCGATTGGCTCCTCCAGCGGTGGCCAACGCCCGCCGCGAAGCGAGCGAAATGGGTTCGAACGTGACCGCCGCCGATTGGAGCTTCCTGGCGGAGAAGACGCGCCTGGCCCGCTACGCCTTCGACGATTCGCAGTTGCGGCCGTATTACGAATTGCGCCGCGTGCTGGTGGATGGAGTCTTCCATGCCGCCACGCGCCTTTACGGCATCATGTTCCAGGAACGCAAGGATCTGAAGGGTTACTCGCTCGATATGCTGGCGTTTGAAGTGTTCAATGCCGATGGTTCGCCACTGGGATTGTTTCTCGGCGATTTCTATGCGCGTCCGAACAAGCGCGGCGGCGCCTGGGCCAGCGCCTATGTCCCGCAGTCGGGTCTTACCGGCGAGAAGCCCGTCATTGGAAATCATCTAAACATACCCAAGCCGTCCGACGGCGAGCCCACCCTGCTCACGCATGACGAAGTGAACACCTTGTTTCACGAGTTCGGCCACGCCTTGCATGGCCTGTTTTCCAACGTCAAGTATCCGCGCTTTGCCGGCACCTCGGTGCCGCGCGATTTCGTGGAGTTCCCTTCGCAGGTCAACGAAATGTGGGCCGGGTGGCCGGAGATCTTTGAACACTATGCGGTTCACTATCAGACCGGCAAACCGATGCCTCGCGAATTGCTGCAAAAGGTGGAAGCCGCACGGCAATTCGACCAGGGCTTCAAAACAACCGAGGCCGTGGCCGCTTCCCTCCTCGATCAGGCCTGGCACCAGTTAAAGCCGGAGGAAGTGCCGGACGATCCGGTAGCCTTCGAAGCGGCGGTTCTGAAGAAGCATGGCGTCGATTTCGCGCCCGTGCCGCCGCGCTACCGGTCCACTTACTTCTCGCATGTGTTCGCCGGCGGCTACGCGGCGGGTTATTACTCCTATCTATGGAGTGAAGTACTCGACGCCGACACCGTGGAATGGTTCAAAGAGAACGGCGGCCTCAAGCGCGCCAATGGCGACCGGTTCCGCTCCAGGCTGCTTTCACGCGGCGGCAGCCGCGATGCCATGGAACTTTATCGCGACTTCCGCGGCGCCGCCCCCGACCCCAAACCGTTCCTCAAGCGCCGCGCTTTGAATTAGCGGCCTGCACAAGTTCCGCCACCTGACGGTCCATCTGGCTGCCGCTGCCCGAAAGCTCGCGGATGACGCCCACGCGGTCTTCGGCGCTGCGATTCTGGCTCATCTTGAACTTGCCTTCGAGGCGTGTGACGGCGATTGAGAAAGCCCGAATCCCCCGCAGCATTTGACGGTTCCAGTCCAGGCCTGGATCGAAGGTCCAGGGGCGCGCGCGGCCGGCCTCGTACCGCGCCACCATGGCGCCCAGCATGGCCAGCGTCTTGCCGTCGTCTTCTAACGCCGACGGCTTTCCGTAAGCATGCACGGCCGCGTAATTCCAGGTCGGCACGGCGGGCGCGGTGGCGTACCACGAGGGGGAAACGTAGGCGTGCGGTCCGTGAAAAATGCAGAGCGTTTCCGCGCCCGCCTCCAGGTGCGCCACCTGCGGATTGGGCCTGGCCAGGTGAATCAGAAGCGACGGCCCGGCGCGGTCGAGCAACACCGGCAGGTGCGACGCGATCATTTCTCCCTCGTTGTGCGTCACCACCGTGGCAAACGAATTCTCATCCACGAACCGGTACAGCGCCTCCTCATCATCCACACGGAAAGCTGGCGGCAGGTACATCCTTCCATCTCATCACGGCGCGCGGGACGTTGTGATAGGCTTGCCGACTGTCATGAGACGTCTTGCCCTGATTTTCATCAGCGCCGCCTTCGTAGCCGCCGCCCAGATCGTCTCGTCGAGCATCGTAGGCAGCGTAACCGACGCCACCGGAGCCATGGTTCCGGGAGCGGCTCTCACCGTCACCAATCAAAGCACCGGAATCGCCCGCAACGCCGCCACCGGAGCCGATGGCGCTTTCGTTTTCCCGCAACTGGCTCCTGGAACCTACACGGTTTCGGCCTCCGCGCCGGGCTTCAAGAAATACGAAGCGGCCGGGCTCGTCCTGCTGGTCAATCAGACCGTGCGCGCCGACGTGCAGCTCACGATCGGGGACGTCGCCGAGCAGGTACGCGTCGAAGCGTCCGGCCTGCGCGTGGAAAGCGAAACATCGTCGCTTGGCCAGGTGATCGAGCAGAAGAACATCGTCGATTTGCCTTTGAACGGACGCAACTTCATGCAACTGGCGAATCTCTCTTCGGGTGTGGTGCCGGCCTACAATGCGCGCAGCGCGACCATCGCCAACCAATCGGGACGCACCGACATGGCGGTCCACATTTCCGGGGGCCGCGGCGACACCAACAGTTACCTGGTGGACGGCGTCGAGACCCGCAGTTCCTGGTTCAACTCCCCAAGCGTGATGCTTTCCGTCGATGCCATTCAGGAATTCAAGATCGACCGCAACCTGTTCTCCGCCGAGTATGGACAGGGAAGCGGCGTGGTCAGCCTGGTGAGCCGTTCGGGCGGCAACGCCTTGCACGGTTCGGTGTATGAGTTCCTGCGCAACGACAAGTTCGACGCCGCCAATTTTTTCGACAACTACTTCGGGACGATCAAGGCGCCATTCCGCCAGAACAACTTCGGTGCCTCGCTCGGCGGCGCGGCCGTGCGCAACAAGCTGTTCTTCTTCGGCAACTTCGAATCGCTGCGCAGCCGGCGCAGCGGGACGCTGAGCGCGCTGGTGCCCACGGCCGATCAACTTGCCGGCGACCTGAGCGCGCTGCGTTCTTCCAAGCCCGGCGGCGCGCTGCTCGATCCATTGACCGGAACGCCATTTCCCGGCAATCGCATTCCCACCTCGCGGATCTCTTCGGTGACGCGGAATTTTTCCAAATACACGCCCGCGCCGAACACGAACATCGGCGGCCGCAACTTCGTGACGATCAAAACCACCAATCGCGACGACGATCAGTACAGCGCGCGCGGCGATTATCAGATCTCCGCCTCCGATTCGGTTTTTGCTCGCTACACCAACTACGAGTCCACTCTGTTCCGCCCCGGCATCGGCCCCTTGGCGGGCAACGTCTTTCCTTACCAGGGGCGCAACCTGGTGGCGCAACACACGCACATCTTCTCGCCGCGGTTGCTGAACGTGTTTAAATTCGGATTCAATCGGGCGGTCGTCTTCAACAGTTGGGAGACCACGCCTACCAGCCTCGCGAGCGAGCTCGGCCTGAAGATTCCCCAGGTGCCGGAGGAATACGGCCTGCCTGGCGCCGGCCTTTCCGGCGGCTTCTACGTGGGCGGCGGCACCGGCATCAACCAGGGCGGCGTGGACAATCTGTTCCAATTCAGCGACACCGTGAACCTGGTAAGCGGCAAGCACACATGGCGCTTTGGGGCCGATTTCCGCTACATCCGCTTCGATCAGCGTTTGGGGCTGAGCAACAACGGCTCGTTCTCGTTCGACGACCGCTATACCGGCAGTCCGGTGGGCGACTACCTGCTTGGCCACTTCAACACGGCCACCGCGCAAATCGGACTGGGCGTCGGCCGCTGGCGCTCGCGAAGCACCAGCCTGTTCGTAGCCGACGATTGGAAGATTACGCCAAGGTTGACGCTCAACCTGGGGCTGCGCTACGAATACGATTCGCCGATGGCCGACGTCAACGGCAAGGAAGGCTACTTCGATACTTCGCTCGCCAAATTCGTCGTCGGTATCTCGCGCGAGGAATCGCCCATCAGGCGCGAGATCCCGGGCCTGGAGTTCAATCCCGGTCTGCGGCCGGGCATCTGGTTTCCGGATCGCAACAACTTCGCGCCCCGCATCGGCCTCGCCTACCGGTTGACCAACAGCACCGCACTGCGAGCCGGTTATGGCTGGTTCTACGCCAAGTCGCAGGGCAATGAGCTGCAGTTCAAAATCAACGCGCCACCACTGGTTTTCTCCGCCACGTTGAACAATGCCGTCGGCGTGCCCAATCTCAACTGGGATCGCGATGCGTTCCCCGATCCGGCGTCGCCCAGTTTTCCGGTCTCGACGTTATCGCCGTTCTCGGTCGATCCGCGCGACCGCTCGCCTTACCTGCAGCAATGGAACCTGAATATCGAACAATCGCTGGGCGCCAACCTCCTGGTGGAACTCGCTTACGCCGGCAGCAAAGGCACGAAGCTGACCGAGCGTGTGAACATCAATCAGGCCGTGCTGCCGGCCGATCCCAACAACATCTCGCCGCTGGCCTCGCGGCGCCGGTTTCCCTCGTTCGGCGACATTCTTTCCGCCAACTGGCAGGAAAACTCGATCTATAACGCCCTTCAGGCGCGCCTGGAGCGCCGCTTCGCCAATGGCTTGAGCTTTCTGATGGGCTACACCTGGTCGCATGCCATCGACACGGCGTCGCGCGGCTCCGGCGGATCCTGGCATCAAAACGCTTACCGCCTGCGGGACGATCGCGGCAGCTCCGATTTCGACGTGCGGCAGCGCCTGACGTCGAGCGCGATCTACCAGCTTCCCTTCGGCAAGGGAAAGCGCTTCCTAGGCAACGCAAGCGGAGCGGCCAACGCCATCGCCGGCGGCTGGTCGGTGAACACCATCGCCAGTTTCATGACTGGCAATTTTTTCTCCGTTACCGTGGCGGGCGATCGCGCCAACGTCGGCGGCTTCCCCTTCCAGCGGGCCAATCGCAGTTGCGATGGCAACCTGGACCGCGGTGCGCGCACCATCGACCGCTACTTCGATACGGGCTGCTTCACCACCACGCGCCTGGGCACATTCGGCGACGGCGGGCGCAACATCGTCGAAATTCCGGGACTCAACAACTGGGATCTTTCGATTCTCAAGGACACACGCCTGACCGAGCGTCTGACGGCGCAATTCCGGGCCGAGTTCTTCAACTTCTTCAATCACGCGCAGTTCAACCAGCCCGATCTCAACGTCAACAGCCAGTTCATCGGGCAGGTGCGCAGCGCGCGCGACGCGCGGATCTCACAACTGGCTTTGAAACTGATTTGGTGACGACCATGACCAGACGAGACTTTCTGGCAGCCTCCACGGCCGCTTCCGCCATGGCGCAATCCAGCGCCAAATTGAATTTCATTCTGATCCTGATGGACGATTTGGGCTGGGCCGATTTGAGCTGCTACGGCAGCCGGTTCTACCAGACGCCGAATCTGGACCGGCTGGCCGCGCAAGGCGTCCGCTTCACCAATGGTTACGCCGCCTGCCCCGTCTGCTCGCCGACGCGCGCCGCCGTCATGACGGGCAAGTATCCGGCGCGCGTTGGCATCACCAACTATCTGCCAGGCGGGCATCCCTTGCCGTATTCGAAACTGCTGCCGCCCAAAACCAGGCAATTCCTCGCTCTGGAAGAGCAAACCATCGCCGAGGTGTTGAAGCCTTCGGGCTACGCGACGGCCCACATCGGCAAGTGGCACCTGGGACCAACCGCGGAGTACTGGCCGGAACGCCAAGGCTTCGACGTCAATATCGGCGGCTCGCAAAGCGGCATGCCGAAGAGCTTTTTCTATCCTCAATGGAAAGGCAACCCGCCGATCGAAGGGCGCGACGGCGAGTATCTCACCGACCGGCTCACGGCCGAAGCCGAGAGTTTCATTCGCGCCAACACGGCGCGGCCGTTCTTCCTCTATTTGCCGCACTACGCCGTGCATGTACCCATCGAAGCCAAGCAGGCGCTGGTCGAAAAGTACCGCCGCCGCATCAAACCCGGCGCCGCGCAGAACGACCCCGTTTACGCCGCCATGATTGAGAGCATGGATGAAAGCGTGGGCCGCATCATGAAGACCCTGGAAGAAACGCGGATGGCCGATCGCACGGTGATCCTGTTCACTTCCGACAACGGAGGACTTTCCGCGCCGGAATGGAAGCTGAAGCCGGTCACTTCGAACGCGCCGCTGCGCGAGGGCAAAGGCCACGTGTATGAAGGCGGCATCCGCGAGCCGCTGATCGTACGCTGGCCCGGTGTCAAGCCGCGTGTCGAGCATACGCCCGTGTGCAGCATCGATTTTCTGCCCACGTTCGCCGAAGCCGCGGGCGCCGCCGCGCCGGCCGTGGATGGCGCCAGTCTCATGCCGCTGCTTACTCGCGGCACGCCGCTTGGCCCACGCGATTTGTACTGGCATTACCCGCATTACAGCAACCAGCTCGGCAAACCCGCGGGCGCGATCCGCGAAGGCGACTGGAAGCTGGTGGAGCTCTATGAAGACCGCTCCACCGAGCTTTACCACTTACGCGAGGATCCGGGTGAGCGGCACAACCTGGCCCAGGCGAGACCCGCGGAAGCGAAGCGATTACAGGCGAAACTCGAAGCGTGGCGCCAATCGGTTGGCGCCCAGATGCCGGTGCCCAATCCCAAGTTTGATCCCGCGCGCGCCGATCGGGGATACTGGTGGCGTGAGGGCACTGTGCCGAAGTAGCGCGGTTTGGCTCGCGGCTGCCGTTTGCCTCGCCAACGACGCCAAGCTGTTTGTCGGCGACTGGATACTGGTCGAGGCGGAGAGCCAGTTGGCCTGGATGCCCGATCCTCCGGAAAAGCGCCTGTCGATCGAAATCGTTTCGGGAATCGTCAAGGCGGGTAGTCTGGCTTTCACCACGGATGGCAAGTCGTCCAAGACGGCTACAGGCGGCATGACTTATAGCACGGCCGCTAAGTGGGAAGGCGCGGCCCTGATCGTGAACTCCATCGCCGGCGGGAACCGGCAGTTTGTGCTGATGGATCGCTGGCGGTTATCGCTCGGCGGCAATAAGCTCACCATCCGCCGCCAGATTTCCCGCGGATCGGGCGAGACTGAATCCACGCTGGTGTATTTGCGGGAAGGCGCATTCCCGGGTGGCCCGTCGGCGCCCGAAGCACCGCCCACGCCGGTGCCCGCTCGCACCGCTTCGCGAAGCTACGTCGTGCCCGCCGGCACCAGGCTGCCTTTACGGCTGATGCAGACTCTCAACACAAAGACGGCGGCCGAAGGCGATCGCGTGCTGCTTGAAACCACGTTTCCCATCAGCGTCGACGGGCGCATCGTAATTCCGGCCGGCACTCAGGTGAACGCCACGCTCACCGAAGCCAAACGCCCCGGCCGCGTGAAAGGCCGCGCCCAGTTGTATATCCGCTTCGACACCATCATTCTCGACAACGGCACCACACGTGACTTCCGCGCGCGGCTGAGCGGCGCAGAGCCCGGCTCCGGCAAGGTAGACCGGGGCGAAGGCGGCATCGAAGGCGACGGGGATAAGGCCGGCGACGCGGGTACGGTGGGAAAAACGACGG
This sequence comes from uncultured Acidobacteriota bacterium, assembly GCA_902826685.1. Taxonomy (GTDB): domain Bacteria; phylum Acidobacteriota; class Terriglobia; order Bryobacterales; family Bryobacteraceae; genus CADEFT01. Next base: position 15,854 of record CADEFT010000045.1, on the reverse strand, counting down.
CGGCCGGCGCGGGCATCGGCACCGTGGTGGGATCGGCCACCGGCAACCCTGGACTCGGCACCGCCGTGGGCGCCGCGGCCGGAGCCGCCGCCGGACTGGGACGCGTTCTTGGATCGCGCGGCCCCGATATCGACATGGCCAAGGGCGCGGCGATCGAGATGGTGCTCGACCGGCCCCTCCTGTTCACCGCGGCCGAACTGCCCTGATCGCTGTTAGACTGAAGGATTGTCATCCGCGAACCTCGTCCTGTTTGGGATGCCGTAATTCCAAAAACTGAGGAGGCCGCTCGTGGCGCCGCAAGAACTGGTTCGCTACATCAATCTGAAACTGGCCGCGCTCGGGCAACCGGCGACCCGCCAGAGCGTGGATGACGATTTCCAGAAACTGGCCGCGCCGCTGCTGCGCAATTATTTCCAGAAAGATGAATTGCTGCGCGACCGTCTGTGCCCGGTCGACGCGCGCATCCAGGCGTTCCTCGACGCCTATCTGGACGGTGTGGCGGTTGCGCCGCGGCTGCCCGCCAGAACCTTCGCGCTCGACCGGCCCGGCCTTGCGCGCGTCATGTCGCTTGCGCCCGGACAGCAGAGTTTTTCCTCGCCGTTCCTCAATTCCTACCGCGTGCCGCAGGGCATTCTGCACAATCCGCGCAGCGACCGCCGCACGACCAAGGGAATCTTCCATGTCGTGGAAGGCGGCCTGCCGGTTCCCGCCGATAAGATCGCCGTTCCCAAACGCGCTTTCGCCGAGTTGCTCCGGCTGGCATTGCAGCCGCCCGACGATGTGCTTGCACTGCCGTTCACTTCCGATCAGAGCGACCAGGCGCGCCTGTTCGTCACCTTGCTGCTGCGGCCGTTGGTCTGCCCGGGCTGGGCGGAGGAACCGGCCAAAACGATGGAGACCCGATTCTTCGCCCCCGCCAGCCTGGTGAGTAACCTCGATTTCGTGGAATCGATCTTCGGAAACGGCGGCGATCCGTATCTGCCCGAAAACGACGCCGCGCTCGATCTATCCCATTGGAGCGGCCATACCGGCTGCGTCATTCTGGCCCCGCACCTGGCCGGCGTGGCGAAGGATCGCCTCGGCCTGCCTCATTACGACGACGCAACGCCGCTTCAGCGGCGCGATGGGATGTGCTGGCGCACCGCCGGCGAGCCCTATAACGAAGCATCCGCTTTCAAGTTGACCTGCCGCGACGAACGCGGCGTGATTGTCACGATCATCGCCGACAATTACTACGGCTATTGCAAGAAGGAAGTGAAGACGCAGATCGGCTACGCGGCCAATCTCTTCGGCCTGTGCGAGGAAGAGCACGCGGGCGGTGCGATTGCGTTTCCGGCCTACGTGCTGGGCCCGCAGTTTTATGCGGGCCGCACCGTGTTGACCAAGAAGGTGACCTTCGAACAGGCGATGGTGTGGCTCGGGAATCGCGTCGAAATTCAGCCCGAAGGTTACGCCATCGACCGCGAGTTTCCCGAGATCCTTTATGTGCCCGAGAACGCCGAGTTCAGCGTGCGCAAAGGTTCGGTGGAATGGACTCGCGCCTCGGGCGCCCGCCATCGTCTGACGCTCGGGGCCGGGGAGACTTACGTGCTGCCCTGGGGCACCAAGATCCGGCTGGAGAAACAGACCGGAGGCTCGGCCTGGCGCCTGGTGGCCGTTCGCGCCGACGGCATCTTCTGCCACAAACCCTGCACGGTTTCCGGTGGAGGCAAATCGGAGATTTCGAAATCCATCGGCAGCATCATCCTCAAGGGACCGATCTTCGTCAGCGATTTCCAGCGTGAGATGGACCAGGTGGCCGAGATCGTGGGGCGCGACTTTTCCGGCATCTACAAGACGCCGCCCGCACCCGAGCGGGCACGCCGCGCGGTGCTGAGCACGGACCGCTCGCTCGGTTCGGTAATCAAGCTGATGACGCCGTCGCCTGAGTACACCGATGCCCACAACGATTGGATCGCCAGCGTGCCTCAAACCGTGCGGCAATTGCTGATCACCGTCAAGCGTTACTACCAGCCCGATTGGGGCGCCGGTTGGCGTGAGCACTTCAGCGTCGACCGCATCAACGGCATGCTGGGCCACGAGTTGAAGTTCGATAGCCAGAAACTGATGGGCAATTATCTGCGTGTCGGCTACGACCCGGATGGCTCCTGGCGCATTTACAAGCTGCGCCCCGATTTCAACCCCGCCGATAAAGTGCAGGCCGAAGACGACATCACCGCCTCGGTGACGCTGCCGCGAGAGAGGCTTGCCAAGCTTGATCCCGAGTATCCGCATCCGAGCGTAAAGCTCGCCGTCAATTGCGAAACGCTTCTGTTCCAGCGTCCCGACGATGCGATTCATCGCGGCTTCGACAAGGACGCCGAAGCCGACATCGCCGCGCCAGGAACGTTTCTTTCGAACTTCGAGCCGCTGACGGTGGCCCAAGCGCGTGAGATCGTCGACGAAGTGGTGGAGTTCGATGCCTTCACCGATCCGATGAAAGCGCTGCTGCGGCAGTTCACCGGCGTTTCAAACGGCGCGTATGCGGTTTCATCGGCGCACCCGCGCCTGGTGGACGGCAAGCCTTCGAAAAATCCCCGCTACCTGCAGCGGCGTCCGGACCAGGTCAACCGGTGTGGCACTTACCTCGCTGAAATCGGCACACGGCTGGCGCGCGAGATTCCACCCGATACGCCGGCGTATTTCCCGGTGAACGCCGTGCTCGCCGGAAGACGCAACAATCCGGCCGATGCGAAAATCGGGCTGCCGCCGCTCGCCGTGCACGGGCCCATTCACTACCAGGAACTGCCGGAACTGTTCATGGATTTCATCAGCAGTTTGACGGGCAAATCGCCTTCGACCACCGGCTTCGGCAGTGAAGGCGCTCTGACCAAGAGCCCGTTCAACGCGCTGCCGCCGGTGATCGACGTCAACAACGCGCTGGTGTCGGCGATCCTGACCGGCTATCCCGGCTTCACCACCGCCGCCGGTTATGTCGGCCCCAACTATCGCGTGGATCACGACAACAGCATGCTGGTGCCCGAAGTCTGGTGCCGCATGCGCGTCTGGGAGCGCGAAGCCGATTTCCTGATTCGCAACGGGTATCTGGAAAAGGTGGAAGATTTCGAGTATCAGGGCCGCAAGGTGCTGGCGGGCCGGCTCGGTTACCGCATCACGCCTTCTTTTGTCGATCGCTTCCTGGGACGAATTTTTGAACTGCCCAACGCCGTGTTCCCGGAAGACATGCTGCGGCCGGAAAAGCAGGGGCTTGAGAGTTTCGTGGAAGGCGTGGATGCGATGGCCGCCGCACAGCGCTCGGTAGCGGAGTTGTACTTCGAGGATGGCAGCGTGGAGTGGGCGTGCCCGCCGGTGAAGGCGCTGCTGCACATCATGGTGCATGGGACCTACCAGGGCATGACCGAGCACGACCCGCGATTCCGCGCGCTGTTCACGCGCGAAGCGCTGCTGGCGAGCGATTGGTACCGCGAGCGCCTGCGCGCCAAGCAAACCATCGACGTGCGGTTCTGGACGCGGTTCCGCGACACGGCCCGGCTGGCGCGTGTGAGATCGGAGGCCTACCTGGAAGAGTTGAAGGGCACCATTGGAGCCGATCCGATTGTTCTGGGAAATCGTAGAATTGAGACTGAGGGTAGTCTGGAAATCTTAATATGACCGCTGCGGGCTTTGACCGCATCACAGTAGACCCGAAACAGATGAACGGCCAGCCGTGTATCCGAGGCATGCGCCTGACGGTGCGCCGTGTCTTAGAAGCGGTGTCTCTCTATCCGCAGCGCGAAGAACTCTTCGGAGAGTATCCAGAGCTTCGAGAAGAGGATGTTCAACAGGCCCTTGAGTTTGCCGCCGCCAACCTGGAAGAAGTGATCGACTTCCGCGTGGCATGAAGCTTCTTCTGGACCAAGGGCTTCCGCGATCAAGCGCCGCTCTTCTTCGTGAGACTGGCATCGACACGATTCACGCCGGCGAGGTTGACATGTCCGCCGCCCCGGACGAGTCAATCATTGAGTATGCGCGGACGAACGGAGTATGCGCGGACGAACGGATATAGCATCGTCACACTAGACGCGGACTTCCATTCCTTGATCGCAACTGCTTCTGCCGCTGGTCCATCGGTTATCCGTCTTCGAGTGCAACGACTCAAAGGGCATGAAGCCGCGGAGCTCATCCGAATCATGCTCGATCGAGTCGGACATGAACTCGACTCCGGTTGTTTCATCACCGTGACGAGGGAATCAATCCGAATACGAAGACTGCCAATTCAGCGGCGGTAATAGAGCACACGGAGATGACCCTGGGTGGCCTTCGGTCTTGACCTGACCGGCCCGACTCAATATGCTCTATGGGACAGGTAGGGAGACCTGTCCGGCCATGTTGCGTCTCATCCAAACCGCCATCCTCTCTTCAATCCTCGCGCTTCCCTGCGCCGCCCAATATGGGCGCGGCGTGATCCTCGGCACCGTCACCGACGCCACCGGCGCCGTGGTGCCCGGCATGAAGGTCACCGCCACCAACGCCGCCACCAACGAAACGCGCGAGTTCACCTCCGACGCCAGCGGCAATTATCAGTTCAACGCCATGCTGGCCGGTTTTTACAACATCAGCGCGGCGGGCGGCGCGTTCAAAACGTCCACCATCTCCAATCTCGAACTGCGCGTGAACTCGCAACTGCGCGCCGATATCGTCATGCAGGTGGGCGGGGTGACCGAGAAGGTGCTGGTCGAAGCCACCACGCCGCAACTGCAAACCAATACGGCCGTGATGGGTACGGTGATCGACGCACGCACGATGATCGAGCTGCCGCTGAACTCGCGCAACTTTTTCGATCTGGCGGCGCTCACGCCCGGTTCGGTCCGCGTCGCCAGCGGATCGAGCGTGATGGACCAGCGTTCGATCGAAATCGGCGGTGTGCGCAACACCTCCACCAACGCCTCGCTTGACGGAGTCGATTTCTCGGTAGCCAACGTGAACAACCCCGCCATCGCGCTCTCACTCGACGCCATTCAGGAATTCAAGGTGCAGACCAACTTCATGGATGCCTCCTACGGCTACGGCGCCGCTGGAATCGACATGGTCACCAAACGCGGCTCCAACGCTTTTCACGGCGTGGTGTACGAATTCGCCCGCAACCGCGCTTTCCAGGCCGGCCAGTTCTTCCGTCCGCCTAGCGGCGCGCCCCGCTTCAGCTACAACCAGTTTGGCGGCAACGCCGGCGGCAAAATCGTCAAGGACAAGGTCTTCTATTTCGGCAACTATGAAGGCCGGCGGCGGCGCACCGGCAACATCCTGCAGGGCCTGGTGCCAACCGAGGCGATGAAGGCCGGCGATTTTTCGGGAACGAACAAAGTCGTTCGCGATCCTCTGAACGGCAACGCGCCCTTCGCCGATAACCGGATTCCCGCGTCGCGTTTCGACCGCCTCACCAATGCCCTGCTCCCCTATTTCCCCTCCGCCAACTTCAGCGGCCGTCCCGGTATCAATTTCCTGCAAACGCCCAGCAACAAGGAGCGCCGCGATCAATTCACCGGCCGCGTGGATTACCTGGTCTCGTCCAACGGGTCGCTGTTCGGCCGCTACAGCTTCGCCGACAATTCGCTCGGCGACGCGGCTTACCGCATCGGCAAAGGACTCGTCCGGCCCGATCGCACCCAGAACATGGCGGTTGGCTACACGCACACGCTGAGCACCAATCTGATCAGCGAAACGCGGCTCGGCTTCACCAAGGCCTACCTGGCGCGCACCAGCGACGGCGATCGTTTCTCGAAGAACTATGCCGCCGAGTTCGGCATCCGCAATCTGGGAGGCATCCCTGGCGATTTCACCGAACCTTCGGTGAATCTCTCCGAATACGCGCCCGGTACTCCCACCGGTACCTCCGGCTTTGTCGGCTATGGACTGCGCATCGTGCAGAACAACATTTATTACCGCGTCGCCGAAACGATGACTTATATCCGAGGCAAGCACAGCTTCAAGTTCGGCGGCGACGTGAACCGGCTGATGGTTGGCTATGACCAGGGTTCGAACCAGAACGGCATTTTCAACTTCGCCAACAATTTCACCGGCGATTCGTTCGGCGATTATCTGCTGGGGTTCCCGCTCAGCGCGCAGGGCGGACTCGGCAGCATCGGCGATTTCGGCGGCGTCGCCAAGTACGCCATCGGCACGCGCTTTCAAGGCTTCTTCCAGGACGATTGGAAAATCACCGATCGCCTCACGCTCAACCTCGGCCTGCGCTATGAGGTGTTTCAAAACTGGCGCGGGCGGCTGGCGAATTTCGATCTCGGTCTGAACCGCCAGTTGCTGGCCGGACAGAACTATTACTATGAGCCGGGTATCGGACTGGTCAACACCCAATCGCCCGCGCTGCCCGAGCGGCCCATCCTCACCGACAAGAACAACTTCATGCCGCGCCTCGGCCTCGCCTACCGTATGGGATCGAAGACCGTGATCCGGGCCGGCGGCGGTGTTTTCAGCCTGTTGAATACTGGCGGCGCGACGCTGAACGGCATTATGAGCACGCTGCCGTTTTTCGTGCAGGCCAATCTGATTTCGAGTTCCACCACGCCGACGCTGGTTGCTTCGAATCTGTTCCCGACGGCGGCGCAGGCGGCGGGCTCCATCGGCTCGCACAACGACCTGAAGCGGCGCGACGGCTACATGTATTCCTACAACTTCAATATCCAGCACCAGTTGAGCCCCACGCTGCTGATCGAGACCGGATACATGGGCAACACCGGTCACAAGCAGGTGGGGGCGGTGTATGTGAACCAGCCGCGCCTGCCCTCGAATCCCGCGGCGCCCGAGCCCTTTGCCGCCCGCGTGCCATACCCGCGCGCCTTGCCTACCTTCAGCGAAACCACCAACTATCAGTGGTCGAACTACAACGCCTGGTTCATTAAGTTGGAACAGCGCATGTGGCATGGCTTCAGCGTTACCAGCCACTACACGTGGGCCAAGATGATCGACGCCGCCGGACCCGGCCAGGATATGTACAACCGCCGCCTGGAGCGTGGGCTCGCCGATACCGACATCCGTCACAACTTCATTGCCGGCTTTGTGTACGATCTGCCTGTCGGCAAAGGCCGCGGTCTGAATCTCGACAACCCGGTGGCCAACGCCGTCATCGGCGGCTGGCAGATCAACGGCATCGCCAATATGCGCACCGGCGCGCCTTACAGCATCTTTACCGCCGGCGACATCGCCAACGTGGCCACTGGCAGCCAGCGGGCCAATACCACCGGCACCGCACCCTCCAAGCTCGACCCGCGAACCAGTGGGCTGCTTGGGCTCGATCGCTCGGCCTATGCGCTGCCCGCGCGCGGAAGCTTCGGCACGCTGTCGCGCAATACACAGCCGGGCTTTGGCGTCAACAACTGGGACTTCTCGGCCGCCAAGAACTTCGGCATGCCGTTCCTTGGCGAAAGCGGACGCCTGCAACTGCGCTTTGAATGGTTCAACTTCTTCAACCATACGCAGTTTGTGAACCCGAACTCGACGTTCAACACGCCGACCTTCGGCCTGGTGACTTCGACCTTCGACCCGCGCGTTCTGCAGATCGCCGGGCGGCTCTATTGGTGATCGGGTTTTTCCTTCCGATTCCCATTGAGAAATATTTACCACGGATCGCACTAACTTCTTAAGGCCGTCGAAGTGTCGACGTGTCCCTTTTGAAGGAGTGTATGAAGTCATATTGGCGGAAAGCAGCATTGCTTACGGGCGCGATTGCCATGTTCGCTCCGACTGGTTTGGCACAGCCGAAAGATGCCGTGCCGTTGAAGAATTGGGCGGCTCCTCTGTACTGGCGTCCGCCGGTGAGCGACTCTCTGTCCGCCAGCACTTCGTCTTCGTCCGGGGAACGGGATGTGACCACCGGGCAGTTGACGTTTGTGGCGATGACGCCTTGCCGCCCGGTCGATACGCGGGGAGAATCGGGCCAAGCGGGCAGTTTCGGCCCGCCGATCATGGGGCCGGGAGCCAGGCGCGACTTTGTTCTATGGTCGAGTCCGCACTGCCCTGGCATCCCAGCAACGGCGAGGGCTTACTCGGCCAACGTAACCGTGATTCCGCCCGCACCCCTGGCCTACCTGACCATGTGGCCTACCGGACAGCCGCAGCCGTTCGTATCGACGTTGAACGCCTTCACGGGCGATATCACGGCCAACGCGGCGATCGTGCCGGCGGGAGTGGGAGGGGCGGTGTCGGTGTTTGTAACGAGCGCGACGCATGTCGTGATCGATATCAATGGCTTTTATGTTGACATTTCGGGCGGGGCGGGCGTAGGTCCGGCGGGCGCCACGGGAGCGACAGGCGCGACCGGTGTAGCCGGACCTATCGGACCCACGGGCCCCACGGGTCCGATTGGATTGACCGGCGCCACGGGAGCGACGGGGGCGGCGTCGACAACGGCCGGCCCGACCGGTTCCACTGGACCCGCTGGCGCGACCGGACCTGCCGGGCCAACGGGCTCCACGGGTGCGGCTTCCACGGTAGCCGGGCCGACCGGACCGGCGGGCGCAGCCGGAGTGGCCGGTCCCACGGGTTCAACGGGAGCGGGCGGTGCGACGGGAGCGGTGGGACCCACCGGCGCGACTGGTGCCGCCGGCGTGGCGGGACCCACGGGTGCGACGGGCGCAGCCGGAGTGGCCGGACCGACAGGCTCGACCGGCGCGGCGGGAGTGGCCGGGCCGACGGGCGCGGCGGGACCCACGGGTGCGACAGGCGTGGCCGGTGCCACCGGACCGGCCGGCGCAAACGGAGCGACGGGCGCGACAGGTGCCACCGGCTCCGCATCCACCGTAGCCGGACCAACCGGCGCCACCGGCGCCAATGGTGCGACGGGTGCCACCGGCGCCACGGGCTCGGCTTCCACGGTGCCCGGACCCACCGGTCCCACCGGGTCGACGGGCGCCACCGGTTCCGCGTCTACCGTACCGGGTCCCACCGGTCCTACCGGCGTCACCGGAGCGACTGGCCCCACCGGTTCGGCTTCCACGGTACCCGGACCAACCGGCCCCACCGGATCGACGGGTCCCACCGGAGGCACGGGCGGTACCGGTGCCACGGGTCCCACCGGTTCGGCTTCCACCATCCCCGGTCCGACTGGTCCAACTGGCCCAACCGGATTCAATGGCGCAACGGGACCCACTGGCGTAACGGGACCCACCGGCACTGGGGGGTCCGGCTTGGGCGCCTATGCGACTGCGGCTAATGACTCCGGCCCGGTAATTGCCGTTGTGCTCGGTGGCACCGACGTGCCGCTGCCTAACTCGCAATTGTTCCAAAATGTCACCGTCAATGGCGGCAATACCGCGTTTACACTAGGTACTGCCGGGGCATACCGCATGTCTTACTGCATCCGCATAACGTCGGATATCCTTATGAGCACCAGAGTGATGGTCAATGGCTCCCCGTTGACTTCATCGTTGCGGTCTCCCGGTTCTTCAAGCCGGCTTTTCTGCCGCACTACCATCGCTTCACTCTCTGCGGGCGATCTAATCACGCTTCAAATGTTCGGCGTGCTCGGCGCGGTCACGCTCGATAGTGCCGGCGGAGCCCATATCGACATCGAGAAGCTAAACTAGCGCTCGGAGCAACGGCTGAATCCGTTACAACCGGTGAAACGCCCTGCCACCGGCGGTCACTAGCGGGTATGCAACGTCACTCTTACCTGGATCGGATCTCCTGGCTTACCGGCCCGGCGGTCGATTCCGTTCTCGCCTCTTGCGGAGCTTTGGCCGCCGCCGTGAACAGCACGACGATCCTCGTCAGTTCGCGGCTGGCGGCCCAGCCCGTCCCCAAACAGGACGAGTTGCTCGCCAAAGAACTCGCTCTGGCCTGCCAGTTCGCCCGGCCCGGCGACGATCCGGAAGAACTGCTCGAAGACGAGGCGTTCGCCGCCGCGCACGCCCTGTTGCGCCGTGGCTACAGCCACGCCTGCTGAGCGCCCCGCAAGCGCGCCGGTGGAGCGGACCGGCTGTGTTACGCTAATCCCCTGAGATCCCATGCCGCTCACCCGCGAAAAAGCACAGTTGATGTCCGCCTCTGAAATCGACCGGACGCTGGTCAGGCTCGCGCACGAGATTCTCGAAAAAACGGAGAATCTGGATTCGCTTGCTTTCATCGGCGTGCGGCGGCGCGGCGTTCCCATCGCCCAGCGCCTGGCGGGCAAGATCAAGTCGCTCGAGCACCGCGACGTACCCACCGGCATCCTCGATATCAACCTGTATCGCGACGATCTCTCCACCGTCGATACGCAGCCGGTGGTGAACTCGACCGAGATTCCCTTCTCCATCACCGGCAAGGATCTCATCCTGATGGACGACGTGCTCTACACCGGCCGCACGGTGCGCGCCGCGCTCGATGCGCTGTTTGAGCGCGGGCGCCCGGCGCGCGTGCAACTGCTGGTGCTGATCGATCGCGGCTGGCGCGAACTGCCCATCGAAGCCCGCTATGTCGGCCGCATGGTGCAGACCACCGCCAACGAGATCATCGAAGTGAAGCTCAAGGAAATCGACGACATGGAAAAAGTCCTGCTGGTCGAGAAGACGGCCTAAGCGCGACCGCGATGGCAAAAGGACTCCTCGGAATCGAATCCCTCAGCCGCGCCGAGATCGAAGCGATATTGGCGCGCGCCAAAGACTTTCAGCCCCTGCAGAACCAGACCAACAAGCGGCTCGATCTGCTGCGCGGCCGCATGATCGTCAACCTGTTCTTTGAAACCTCGACGCGCACGCGCACCAGTTTCGAGATTGCCGCCAAGCGGCTGGGCGCCGACGCGGTGTCGATCACGGCCTCGGGTTCGAGCGTGCAGAAGGGCGAATCGCTGGTCGATACGCTCAACACGCTAGCGGCCATGAAGCCGGATGCGATCGTGATGCGCCACTCGGCTTCGGGCGCGCCCGATTTTCTCGCCCGGCATCTGGAAACACCCATCATCAACGCCGGCGACGGGACGCACGAGCATCCCACGCAGGCGCTGCTCGACGCGCTCACGATCCTCGATCACCGCCGCACGCTCGAAGGTCTGCGCGTGGCCATCATTGGCGATATCGTGCATAGCCGCGTGGCGCGGTCGAACATTCATTTGCTTTCGCGGTTCGGCGCCGGCATCGTGCTGTGCGGCCCCGCGCCGCTGCTGCCCTCTTGCATGGCGCAACTGGCGCCGGGCGTGAGGCTCACCAACGACATGCGCCAGGCCATCGAAGGCGTGGATGTCATCATGATGCTGCGCGTGCAGCTCGAACGCCAGAATGAATCGCCCTTCCCGGCCGGTGAGTATTATCCGTTCTACGGGCTGCGGCTGGAACATATGACGGCCGCCAAGCCCGACGTGCTGGTCATGCACCCCGGCCCCATCAATCGGGGCCGCGAGATCTCTTCCGATGTCGCCGATTCGCCCAGTTCCGTCATCCTCAACCAGGTGGAGAACGGAATCGCGGTGCGCATGGCCGTGCTCGAAAGGATCATGAAGTAAGTGCCAAACCTGCTGATCCGCAACGGACGCGTGATCGACCCGGCGTCGAAGTTCGACGGGCCGGCCGACCTGCTGCTGCACGACGGCGTGGTGGCCGCCATGGGTACCGGCATCGAAGCGCCCGGCGCCGAAGTCTACGATGCGCACGGGCTCGCCGTCTGTCCCGGCTTCATCGACATGCACGTTCACCTGCGCGAGCCGGGGTTTGAACATTCCGAAACCATCGAGACCGGGTCGCGCGCCGCCGCCGCGGGCGGCTTCACCTCCATCTGCTGCATGCCGAACACGTCGCCGGTTAACGACAACGTCACGGTGACCAGTTACATCGTCGAGCGCGCGCGCCGCGTGGCGGTGGTAAACGTCTATCCCATCGGCGCCATCACCAAGGGCAGCGCCGGGGAGGAATTGGCCTCCATCGGCTCCATGAAGAAAGCGGGCATCGTCGCCATCTCCGACGATGGGCGCCCGGTGATGAACGCGCGCGTGATGCGCCGCGCCATGGAGATGGCACGGTCGATGGACCTGCCCGTCATCGATCACTGCGAGGATCTGCATCTTTCCGCCGGCGGCGACATGCATGAGGGGCTGGCATCGGTCCGCATGGGCCTGCGCGGCATTCCCTCGTGTTCGGAAGACGTGATGGTGGCGCGCGACATTCTGCTGGCGGAGCTGACGGGCTGCCGCTTTCACGTGGCTCATATTTCCGCCCGCCATTCGATCGCCATGGTGGCGCATGCCAAGTCGCGCGGCCTCCCCATCACCTCCGAGGTGTGTCCGCATCACTTCTCGCTGTCGGACGAAGACATCGTCGCCTATGACAGCAACTACAAGATGAAGCCGCCGCTGCGGGGCCGCGTGGATGTGCGGACGGCGGTGGACGGCATTGTGTCGGGCGCCATCGACGCCATCGCCACCGACCACGCGCCGCATGCGGGTTCGGAAAAGATGCAGGAATTCGAGCGCTGCCCGTTCGGCATCCTGGGCCTTGAAACCGCCATCGGCCTGACCTTTGAAACCTTCATTCACAGCGGCCTCATTCCGCTGCGCAAAATGGTCGAGTTGTTCACCGTCGCCCCGGCGCGCATTCTTGGTCTAAACCGCGGCACGCTCGCCATCGGAGCCCCCGGCGACGTCACCATCGTCGACCCTGAGCTAAAGTGGACGTACGACGTGAACCGTTCCCATTCCAAGAGCGCCAACTCGCCCTATCACAACCACGAATTCCGCGGCGGGCCGGCGGCCACCATCGTGAATGGCCGGTTTGTTTGGCGCCGCGACCGTTGAAGGGGCCTCCGCCCCGAAGGAGCCCGGCATGAATGGAGTCCGTGAAGATCGCACCCCGGCGATCGTCTTTCTCATCCTGATCGCGTTCCTGGCCCTGGGCGGCATCCGCACCTTCGCCGGCTGGATTCTCGAACTGGAGTGGTGGCGGGAGCTCGGGCAGGGCGATACGCTCGCCTCCATCCTTCTCTACACCTATCTGCCGTCGCTGCTGGTGGCGGCGGCTGGATTCGTACTGTTCTGGGTGGCGCATGCCCGCGGGCTGAAGGCGGCCGGCACCGGGCTCGGCGGCTTTCCACGCTACACGAAAATGGCCACCCTGGCGCTATTTCTGTTTGCCTGGGTGGTGGCCGGCATCACCATCGACGGCTGGACGGTGGTGCGCTATTTCGGCGGCACGCAACTGCCCGCCGAAGCCACCGTCTGGACCGATCCGGTCTTTCAGAAGCCGCTTTCGTTTTACCTGTTCGAACTGCCCTTTTACCGCATGTTGCTGCGCGCGCTGCTGGCCTTTGCTCTGCTGGCCGCCATCGTCCGCTGGCTGACCGAACAGGCCTGGCGGGCACGCTCCCGCGCGGCGGAAATCTTCCAGTCGCGTGAAATCGAGTTCGGCGCCATCGACATCGCGGGCGCTTTCGACTCACCGTTTGTGCGCACCGCGGGGGCCGCCTTTCTGCTTTCCATCGCCGCCAACTACTACCTCGACCGTTACGACATGCTGACCAACGACCATGCGTTCATGACCGGCATCGATTACGTCGATGAGAACGTGCGCCTGCCGATCCAGTTGTTCGGAGTGCTGGCCTGCGTCGCCGCCTGCGTCCTGCTTTTCCTGCGCAAGTGGATTTTCGCGGGCGTGTGCCTGGCGCTGCCCATCGTGGCGGGTGCCGTCGTTCCCGGTCTGGTACAAAGCTTCTACGTCAGACCAAACGAGATTTTGATCCAGCGGCCTTACGTGCAGCGCCACATCGAAGCCACTCGGCAGGCGTTCGCGCTCGACAAGCGTTCCCGCGAGGTCGAATACAAGGCGCGCCTCAGCGCCAACATCGATCTGGCGAAACACAAGCCGTTGTTCGACAACGTGCGCCTGTGGGATTGGCGCGCCTTCCACGACACCGTTACCCAGGTTCAGGCGCTGCGGCCGTATTATTCCTTCGCCGATTCCGATGTCGACCGTTACGTGCTCGACGGCCAGTTGCGGCAGGTGATGCTCACGCCGCGCGAACTCGATGTGCGCCAGCTTTCGGCCGACGCGCAGTCGCGCTGGATGAATCCGCATTTCATCTACACACACGGCTACGGTCTCGTCCTGGCGGAGGCGAATCGCATCACCCCCGACGGCCTGCCGCTGCTCTACGTGCAGGACGCGCCGCCGCAGATCAAGACGTCCAGCATCCGCATCACCCGGCCCGAAATCTACTATGGCGAGCTGGTGCACGAACCGGTTTTCGTGCGCACCAACCAGCAGGAGTTCAACTATCCTTCGGGTTCGGAAAACGTCCACACGCGTTACGAGGGCAAGGGCGGATTCCCCATCGCTCCGCTGCACATGCGCCTCGCCACCGCGATTTCCGAGGGCGATTTCAACATCCTGCTCACCGGCTTTCTAACGTCTGAAAGCCGTATCCTGATCCGCCGCAACGTGCGCCAGCGAGTCAGCGCGCTGGCCGCCTTCCTGACCTGGGATAGCGACCCCTACATGGTGATTACCAAGGAAGGCCGGCTGGTCTGGATGATCGACGGGTACACCACATCGAACCGCCATCCTTATGCCCGCGGAATCCGTACACCCAGCGGCGCCGCCGCCAACTACGTCCGCAACTCGGTCAAGGCCACCGTCGACGCCTATGACGGCACGGTGTCGCTCTACATCTTCGACCCTTCCGACCCGATCATCCGCGCCTACGCCCGCCTGTTTCCGAAGCTCTTCACCGCGCGCGAGCAGATGCCCGCCGATCTGCGCGAACACGTGCGCTACCCGGAGTTCCTGTTCCTCGCGCAGGCCGAGATCTATCGCAACTTCCACATGCGCGACCCGGAAGCTTTCTACAACAAAGAGGACTCCTGGGATATCGCCCGCGTTCTCACCCGCCAGGACGGCCGTCCCACGGCCTACGAGCCTACTTACGTGGTGGCTACGCTGCCCGGCGAATCGGCGCCCGAGTTTCTGCTGATGGTTCCCTTCACGCCGCGGAACAAGGACAACCTCATCGGCTTCATGGCCGCCCGTTGCGATGGCGACAAGCTTGGCGAGCTGCTCTTCCTGCAGCTATCGAAACAGGAGCTGATCTTCGGCCCCATGCAGGTGGAGGCGCGCATCAGCCAGGATCAGAACATCAGCAAGGATCTGAACCTATGGAATCAGCAGGGGTCGCAGGTCTTGAGCGGGCAGATGCTGGTGCTGCCGGTGGACGACAATTTCATCTACATCAAGCCGATTTACCTGCAGGCGAGCCAGGCGCGCATGCCGCAGTTGAAGAAGATCGCCATCGCTTCCGGGAATTCGCTGGCCTACGCCGATACCTACGAGCAAGCCCTGGCCGAGCTCACCGGCAAGCAGTTCGCCCGTGCGGCGCCTCCACCACCGGCGCCGGCGGATGGCAAACCGGCACCGGCGGCGCCGGCCGGCGATGGAACCCAGGCAGGCCGCCGTCTGGACGAAATCCGCCGCCAGTTGCAGCGCTATCGTGAGCTGATGTCGCAGGGTAAATGGTCCGAAGCGGGCAAGGTGCTCGAAGGGGTAGAGGCGGTAGCGCGGCAGTAGCTCAACCGGCTCAATCGAAGATGGCGGCGAGGGGCACGGCCAGATCTCCCGCCGCGTTCCGCAGGACGCCATCCTTGGCTTCGCGCGATCCTTCGCTGGTGTGAATCCAGGCGCGGCGGGTCTCCAGCCAAGGAACGACGCGGCTCGCCAGTTTGCCGCCACGCATGACGACGACATCCGGTACGCGAAACCGTTGGGGCTTAACCTGAACTCGAACCTCGACGCCCGCCCAGAAGCCAGGACATCGGGTCTGGATCCAAAGGCAAGTGCGGCCTTGCGCGTCGCTAAGCCTGACTTTCGCAGTTAACGGGCATTTTCGGCCCTCGAGCAGAAGAATCTCTT
>CADEFT010000044.1:27280-51245 GCA_902826685.1 uncultured Acidobacteriota bacterium | reverse complement strand
CGATCCGCGAAGGCGGCCGCACGGTGGGCGCCGGTACGGTGGCGGAAGTTTTGGCATAGGCAAACAATGCTAAGAGAACGCATTCGCATTCGGCTGAAGGCATACGATCACCGGGTCCTCGACCAGTCGACCAGCGAAATTGTCGAGACGGCCAAGCGGACGGGCGCGCAAATCGCGGGCCCGATTCCGCTGCCGACCTCGCTCAATCGCTATACGGTGAACCGGTCGCCGCACGTGGACAAGAAATCGCGCGAGCAGTTCGAGATCCGCACCCACAAACGGCTGCTGGATATTCTCGAGCCCACGCAGGATACGGTGGACGCGCTGATGAAGCTCGACCTGCCGGCCGGTGTGGATGTGGAAATCAAGGCATTTGGCAAGGACAAGAAGTAGGGCGGCTTTCTCGAAAAAGCGATGGACTCGCGGGACCTTTCAGTAGAGGGGCCGCCGCGCTTGGACGGAAGACGCTTTCCCGTGGGGGAATTATGGGCCCAGGAATTCTAGGTAAGAAAATCGGTATGACGCAGGTGTTCCGGCAGAACGGCGAAGTGGTGCCCGTGACGCTGGTGAAAGCCGGTCCCTGTGTGGTCGTGCAGCGCAAAACGCCTACCACCGACGGCTACAACGCCATCCAGTTGGGCTTTCTCGAATTCGTGAAAGCCTCGCGCATCAATAAGCCCAAGACCGGCCACCTCAAGAAGGCCGGCGCCGATGGCGTGCAGTTCCTGCGCGAGCTGCCGCTGCGGCCGGGCGACGGCGACCCGAAGGTGGGCGACAAGGTGCTGGTCGATCAGTTCCAGCCCGCCGAAATGGTGGATGTCACCGGCATCAGCAAAGGCCGCGGCTACGCGAGCATCGTCAAGCGGCATCATTTCCGCGGCGGCCCGGGGTCGCACGGATCGATGTTTAACCGCGCGCCCGGTTCGATTGGCGCCTCGAGCTTTCCGTCGCGCGTTTTTAAAGGTACGCGCATGGCCGGCCACATGGGCGTCGGCAACGTGACCATCCGCAACCTGGAGATCATCGGCGTCGATCTCGAAGACAACGTATTGATGGTGAAGGGCGCGGTCCCGGGACCCAACGGCGGCTATGTCGTCGTGCGCCGAGCCAAGAGGGGATAGCCGCCATGCCCAAAGTCGATATCGTCAATCTCAATAATCAGAAAGTCGGCGAAATGGAACTGGCCGACTCGGTCTTTGGCGCCGAGGTCAACAACGACCTGCTGTATGAGTCGGTGCGGCACTATACCGCCGGCACGCGCGGCGGCCACCACAAGACCAAGACGCGGCATGAAGTTTCCGGTTCCGGCAAGAAGCTGTGGCGGCAGAAGGGAACCGGGCGCGCGCGCATGGGCTCGATCCGGTCGCCCATATGGCGCCACGGCGGTACGGTTCACGGACCGGTGCCGCGCGACTACAGCTATCACCTGCCTAAGAAGATGCTGCTCGGTGCGCTGCGGTCGGCTCTGTCGGCCAAGCTGCGCGACGGCGAGTTGAAGATCGTCGACGCCTTCCGTTTCGACGAGGCCAAGACCAAGCAGGTGGCGGCGGCCATCAAACGGCTGGAGGCTTCGACGACGGTGTTACTGGTGGAGGCGGCCGACAATCCCAAGCTGATGCTCGGTTCGCGCAACCTGCCGGGCGCCAAGGCCGTGCTCACCCGCGACGTCACCACCTACGATCTGCTGCGCCATAAGAACATCCTGCTCACCCAGGACGCGGCCAAGAAACTGTCGGAGGGACTCGCTCGATGATCACGATCTACGATGTCATTCTGCGGCCCATCGTGACCGAAAAGGCCGTGGGCAAGAAGGAAAGCGAATCGGCGCTCTGCTTTCAGGTGCACCGGGACGCCAACAAGATCCAGATCAAGTCGGCCGTCGAGAAGCTGTTCCAGGTGAAGGTGGCCGATGTGCGCACTTCGATTTTCGAAGGCAAGCTGCGCCGCCGCGGCCGCTATTCAGGCTACCGCAGCGATTGGAAAAAGGCTTACGTGCGCCTGAAGGCGGGCGAAAAGATGCCGGAGTACGTGGAGAGCTAAGATGCCTGTCAAGTCATACCGTCCCTTTACGCCCACCCGCCGCTACCAGACGACGCTGGTCCGCGACGATCTGACCGACAAAAAGCCCGAGAAGGCGCTTACGGTAGGCAAGAAGCGCTCCGGCGGCCGCAACAGCGCGGGGCAGATCTCGAGCCGGTTTCGCGGCGGCGGGGCCAAGCGCTCCTACCGCATCATCGATTTCAAGCGCGACAAGACCGGCGTGCCCGCCAAGGTGGCCGCCATCGAGTACGATCCCAACCGTTCGGCGCGCATCGCGCTGCTGCATTACGCCGATGGCGAGAAGCGCTACATGCTGGCGCCGATCGGCCTCGAAGTGGGGCGCACCGTGGTGTCGGGCCCGGAAGCCGACATCCTGGTTGGTAACGCTTTACCGCTTAAGAACATCCCCGCCGGCACGACGGTTCATAACGTCGAGCTGCGGCCGGGCAAGGGCGGACAGATGGCGCGTTCGGCCGGCGCGGCGGTGCAGCTGGTGTCGCGCGAATCCGATTACGCCCTGCTCAAGCTGCCTTCCGGGGAAACGCGCAAGGTGCATTCGTTGTGCATGGCCACCATCGGCCAGGTGGGCAACGTCGATCATGAAAACGTGACCTACGGCAAGGCCGGCCGCGTGCGTCACCTCGGCCGCAAGCCGCACAATCGCGGCGTCACTATGAACCCGGTCGATCACCCGCACGGCGGCGGCGAAGGCCGTACCTCGGGCGGACGCCATCCGGTGACCCCATGGGGCCAGCCGACGCGCGGTTTCAAGACCCGCAACAACAAGCGCACCGACAGCCAGATTGTCCAGCGCAGGAAGAAGTAAGGATTCTCCATGAGCCGATCCCTCAAAAAAGGACCTTTCTGCGACACCCACCTTTCGAAAAAGGTGGAGACGATGAATAAGGCCAACGAGAAGAAGGTGATCAAGACCTGGTCGCGGCGGTCTACCATATTGCCCGAGTTTATCGGCCACACGCTTGCGGTTCACAACGGGCGCAAGTTCATTCCGGTCTATGTGACCGAAAACATGGTGGGCCACAAGCTCGGGGAGTTTTCGCCCACGCGCACCTTCAAGGGGCACGCCGCCAAGACGGTGGAAAAAGGCAAGCCGGCCTAAGGGAGACACACGATCATGGCAACACCGCAAAGCACGGCAGAAGCGCAAGCGCGATACGTTCGCATCTCGGCCCAGAAGGCGCGCCTGGTGATCGACCTGATCCGCGGAGTGAAGTGCGGCGACGCCATCAACATCCTGCGGGCCACCAACAAGCGCATTGCGCCGGTGGTGGAAAAGGTTCTGCGTTCGGCCATCGCCAACGCCGAAAACAAGGCCGCCGATCTCGACGTCGACAGCTTATACGTTACCGAAGCGTTCGTCCATGAAGGACCGCGCATGAAGCGCATCCGTCCGGCGCCGATGGGCCGTGCCTACCGTTACCAGCGGCGGGCTTCGCACATCGTGGTCAAAGTCGGCGGCAGGAAGGCGAGCTAACAATGGGTCAGAAAGTTCATCCCTACGGTTTCCGCGTTGGCGTCACCAAGACCTGGCGCTCGCGCTGGTTTGCCAAGGCCGATTATTCGAAGCTCCTCAAGGAGGATCTCGACCTCAAGGACGCGCTGCGGGAGCGTTTGAAGGCGGCCGGCGTCAGCTCGGTCGAAGTGGACCGTCCCGGCAACAAGCTGCGCATCACCATCCGCACCTCGCGCCCCGGTATCATCATCGGCCGCAAGGGCGCGGAAATCGAGAAGCTCAAGCAGGATCTGGCGCGCAAGACCAAGCGCGAAGTCTATATCGACATCCAGGAAGTGCACAAGCCCGACGCCGACGCGCAGTTGATTTCCGAATCGATCGCGCTACAGCTGGAAAAGCGCGTGGCTTTCCGGCGCGCCATGCGCAAGTCGGTCGAAGCGGCGCTGCGCTATGGGGTGAAGGGGATCAAGGTCCGCGTGTCGGGCCGCCTGAACGGGGCTGAAATCGCCCGTTCGGAATGGTATCTGCAAGGCCAGTTGCCGCTGCATACCCTGCGCGCCGATATCGACTATGGCTTCGCCCAAGCCTACACGACCTACGGAGTGATCGGCATCAAGGCGTGGGTTTACAAGGGCGAGATTTTCGACACCGGGATCCGCGGCAAGGGTGGGGTGTTGCGGAACGAACCCGAGCCGCGCCGCCAGCGCGACCGGGACCGCGACCGCGGCGGCGATCGCCGTGGGCCGCGTCCGGCCTATGGCGGGGATCGCGACCGTGGCGGGCATCCGGTGCAGCAGGCGCCGCCTCCTCCGGTGGCCGGCGGGGGATTGGCTCAGGCCGCTCCGCCCGAACTGCCGCAGCCGGCTCGCGGGACGCTGGTGCCGCCCATCGCCAACCCTGTGGCGCCTTCCTGGAAGCAGGAAGCCAAGCCCGAAGGCGAAGACAAGAAGGATTGACGCGTAAAGGAGAGCCAACGCCATGTTGATGCCGAAAAAAGTCAAGTACCGCAAGCAGCAGCGCGGTCGTATGAAGGGGAAAGCCTGGCGCGGCTCCACTCTCTCGTTCGGCGAGTATGGCCTCAAGGTCATGCGCTGCGGCTGGATCACCGACCGGCAGATCGAAGCGGCCCGTATCGCCATGACGCGCTACATCAAGCGCGGCGGCAAGGTCTGGATTCGCGTGTTCCCCGACAAGCCGATTACCAAGAAGCCCGCCGAAACCCGCATGGGTAAGGGCAAGGGCGCGCCGGAGCAGTGGGTTTGCGTGGTGCGGCCCGGCCGGATTCTGTTTGAAATGGAAGGCGTGACGCCGGCCATCGCCGACGAGGCGATGCGGCTGGCGGCGCAGAAGCTCCCGCTGCCCTGCAAGCTGGTCAAGCGCGAGCAGGCCGCCTAAAGGAAGGAATGGGAGCAATGAAGGCAGATAAAGTCCGCGAGATCGATACGGCCGAGCTCAATACCAGGCTCTCCGGCATGCAGGAACAGTTGTTCCGCCTCCGGTTCCAGATTTCGATGGGGCAGACCGAGGGCGTCAAGAAGCTCCGTGAGTTGAAGAAGGATCGCGCGCGTATGCTCACCACGGTGAGGCAGCGCGAACTCGGGAAGAAAGGTTGAGCCATGGCGCCTCCCAACGAAGAAAAGAAGCTCCATAAGCAGGAAAAGGTCGGCGAAGTGGTTTCGACGAGCATGGCCAAGACCATCGTGGTCAGCGTGACCCGCCGCGTGCCGCACCCGGCCTACAAGCGCATCATCAAGAAGCGCAAGAAATTCTACGCCCACGATGAAAAGGGGCTGGCAAACGTAGGCGACGTGGTGCGCATCGAAGAGTCGCGCCCGTTGAGCAAGCTCAAGCGCTGGAACCTGGCCGAAGTGGTGCGCAAGGCCGTTCAGGTCGCGGCGGTCGAAATTTAAGGAAGCGAGGAAAGGAGATTAACCCATGATCGGGATGAGAACCCTTCTCGAGGTGGCCGATAATTCCGGCGCCCGAAAATTGAGCTGTATCCTGCCTCGCGGCGGCGACCTCGGGTTGCGCGCCGGATTGGGCGACATCGTGACGGCCGCGGTGAAGGAAGCCGCGCCCGAATCGGCCATCAAAAAAGGCAAAGTGGTGCGCTGCGTGATCGTGCGCATGCGCAAGGAGACGCGCCGCAAGGACGGCACCTATATCCGCTTCGATTCCAATGCCGCCGTGTTGATCAACGAGTTGGGCGAGCCGGTTGGCACGCGCGTGTTTGGACCGGTGGCCCGGGAACTGCGCGAAAAGCGCTACATGAAGATCGTTTCGCTCGCTCCGGAGGTTATCTAGCCGCCATGCCTCGCGCCAAGAAAGCAGAACCGCCCCGCCGCATCCGCATCCGCAAGAATGACACGGTGAAGATCATCACCGGTTCCGACGCCGGCAAGACCGGCCGCGTGATTGAAGTGAACCGCTCGACCGGCCGCGTGATCGTCGAGGGCATGAACCTGGTGAAGCGCCATACCAAGGCCAATCCGGCGCGGCAGATCAAGGGCGGCATCGCCGAGCGGGAAGCTTCCATCCATGTTTCGAACGTGATGGTGCTGACCTCGGGCGGCGTCCCCACGCGCATCGGATTCAAGGTGGATACCGCAGGCGGAAAAGTGCGCCGCACGCGCGTCGCCCGCAAGACGGGCGAAACGTTGGACAAGAAGTAAGCATATGCCGAGACTCAGAGATTTGTATACGAAAACCGTCGTGCCGGCCCTCAAGAAGGAGTTCGGTTACGCCAATCCGATGGCGGTGCCGAAGCTTGAAAAAGTGTCGGTGAATATCGGCATGGGCGAAGCCACGCAGAACCCGAAGCTGATGGATGGCGCGGTGAACGAGTTGGGGCTGATCACCGGCCAGAAGCCGGTGGTGACCAAGGCGAAGAAATCCATCGCCGCCTTCAAGCTGCGCGAGAACATGGCCATCGGCTGCACGGTCACCCTGCGCGGCGCCCGCATGTTCGAATTTCTCGACCGGCTGTTTAACGTATCGCTGCCTCGCGTACGCGACTTCCGCGGCGTATCCAGTAAATCGTTCGACGGGCGCGGCAACTACACCCTGGGGCTGCGCGATCAGTTGATTTTCCCCGAAATCGACTACAACAAAGTGGAAAAGACCAAGGGCATGAATATCTGCATCACCACCACGGCGAAAACCGACGCCGAAGCGATGGCGCTGCTCAAGCACTTGGGCATGCCTTTCCGGCAGTAGAGCACTGGGAGAAGATTTAGAGCAAATGGCTACGACAGCAAAGATTGCCAAAGACGTCAAGCTCCTTACCGAGCGCAAGAAGAACACACGCAAGCTGGCCATCCGCCATCGCAACCGCTGTTTCCGCTGCGGCCGTCCGCGGTCTTACATGCGCAAGTTCGGCCTTTGCCGCATCTGCTTCCGCCTGTTGTCGCTGGCCGGTGAGATTCCCGGCGTGACGAAATCGAGCTGGTAGAAAGGAGCGCACCCGATGAACACAACCGATCCCATCGCCGACATGCTGACGCGCATCCGCAACGCCATGTCCGTGCGCCACTCCAAGTGCGACGTGCCGGCCTCGAAGCTGAAGGCCGACATCGCCCGCATTTTGAAGGACGAAGGCTACATCCAGAACTTCAAGATCGCCGAAGAGGGCGTGCGCCGGACCATCAAGATCTATCTGAAGTATTCGGCCGGCAACCAGCCGGTGATCTCCAAGCTCGAGCGGATTTCAAAGCCGGGCTGCCGCGTTTATGTCGGCAACAAAGATATTCCCAAGGTGCTGGGCGGTCTCGGCATTAACATACTCACCACGCCCCAGGGCGTCATGACTGGCAAACAGGCCCGCCAGGCCGGCGTCGGCGGCGAAGTGCTTTGCCAGGTCTGGTAGGGAATTTGAGGAGCCGCGATGTCAAGAGTTGGTAAAAAACCGATCCCCGTTCCGGCGGGCGTGAAAGTCACCGTCGGCGCGCAGATCGACGTGCAGGGGCCCAAGGGCAAGCTGAGCGTGCCGCTGCCGAAGGGTATCGCCGTCGAGCAGGCCAATGGAAAGCTCGAAGTCAAGCGCGAAAGCAACCAGTATGCGGCGCTGCACGGGCTGACGCGGGCGCTGACGGCCAATGCCGTCACCGGCGTCTCGACGGGCTTCACGCGCGAGCTCGACATTGTCGGCATCGGCTACCGCGCCGACGTCAAGGGCAATGTCGTCAGCTTCAGCCTGGGCTATTCGCACCCCATCGAG
Organism: uncultured Acidobacteriota bacterium; assembly: GCA_902826685.1. Lineage (GTDB taxonomy): Bacteria > Acidobacteriota > Terriglobia > Bryobacterales > Bryobacteraceae > CADEFT01. The sequence goes on along the minus strand of CADEFT010000044.1, from coordinate 43,515 downwards.
TTTGTTTTGCCCGCCGGGGTGGACTGCAAAATCGACAAACAGACGCACCTGGTGCTGACCGGTTACGACCGTCAGGTGCTCGGCCAGGTGTGCGCCAACATGCGCGCCCTGCGTCCGCCGGATCCTTACAAGAACAAGGGCGTCCGCTATACCGGCGAAGTGCTGCGCAAGAAGGTCGGCAAGGCCGGGGCCGGCGGCAAGGGAGGCAAGTAAGCGATGAAGACCCTGCTCAAGCGCGATGAAGTGCGGCGGCGCATTCACACCCGCATCCGGCGGCGGATCGCCGGTACAGGCGCGCGTCCGCGCCTGGCCGTGTTCCGCAGCATCGGCCATATCTATGCCCAGTTAATCGACGACCGCCAGGGGACCACGCTGGTGGCCGCGGCCTCGACTCAGGAAAGCACCGGTTTGAAGACCGGAGGCAACGTGGCCGCCGCCAAGGCGATCGGCAAGCTGATCGCCGAGCGCGCCATCGAAAAAGGAATCAAGAAAGTCGTGTTCGACCGCGGCGGCTTCCTTTATCACGGCCGTATCAAGGCGCTGGCCGAAGCGGCGCGCGAAGCCGGGTTGGAATTTTAGGAGATTCTCCCCAGATGCCCATAATCGTCAAGAAGATCGATCCGGCCCAGTATTCGCTCAAGGAAACCGTGGTGGCCATCAACCGTGTCACCAAGGTGGTCAAGGGCGGTAAGAATCTCAGTTTCTCGGCGCTGGTCGTTGTCGGCGACTCGGCTCAGAAGGTGGTGGGCTACGGCACCGGCAAGGCCAAGGAAGTGCCCGCGGCCATCAAGAAAGGCATCGAGGCGGCCAAGAAGAACCTGCGCAAGGTTCACCTGCTTGGCGGCACGATTCCGCACGTGGTGACGGGACGCTTCGGTTCCGGCCTGGTGCTGCTGAAGCCCGCCCCGGCCGGTACGGGCGTCATCGCCGGCGGCTCGGTGCGCGCGGTCATCGAAGCGGCGGGGATTCCCAACGTGCTGACCAAATCGCTTGGATCGCGCAATCCGCACAACTCGGTGAAGGCGACGCTCGACGCGCTCGGCCAGCTGCGCGACAAGGCCGAAGTGGCCGACCTGCGCGGCATCGCCCAGGAGAAGATGTAATGTCCGCCAAGATCAAGATCAAGCTCGTTCGCAGTCCCATCTGCACGCCGGAAAAGCACAAGGTGATTGTGCGCGCGCTTGGGCTGCGCAAGATCAACCAGGTGGTGGAGCGTCCCGACGATGCCAATTTCCGGGGCATGGTGGCCAAGATTCCCCATCTGCTCGCCATCGTAAAATAGGAAGGCCGAACCAATGAATCTCTCCGATCTCAGACCGCCAGAGGGGCAAAAGAAAGCCCAGCGCCGCATCGGCCGCGGCATGGGTACGCGCCGCGGCAAGACCTCGGGCCGCGGACATAAGGGCGCCCGGTCCATTTCCGGCTATTCGATGATGCGCGGTTTTGAAGGCGGCCAGATGCCGCTGCACCGCCGTCTGCCCAAGCGCGGCTTTTCCAACGCTCCGTTCAAGAAAACCTATTCGATCGTCAACGTGGGTACGCTTGAGCAGTTGGCGGGCGACGCCTTTGACTTTACCCGGCTGAAGCAGCTCGGGGTGGTCAAGAAGCTCGAAGACGGGCTGAAAATACTTGGCTCGGGCGAGTTGTCGCGCAAGATCACGGTCAAGGCCCACATCTTTTCCGAATCGGCCAAGAAGAAAATCGAAGCCGCCGGCGGCGTGTGCGAGTTGATTGCACCTCCCGCGCCTGCTCCGGCCAAGCCGTAACCTCGAAACCGGTCCCCGACGGGTTGAATTTGGAACGTCATGCAGAAATTCCTTGAAGCGGTCGCGAATGTGTTCCGGGTGCCGGACCTGCGCAACCGGATTCTGTTTACCCTGGCACTGCTTGCCATCTACCGGCTGGGAGGTCACATCCCCACGCCCGGCATCGACGCCAACCGGCTGGAGCAGTACTTTGAGCAGAATCAGGGCACGCTGTTCGGATTCATCGATCTGTTCAGCGGCGGGATGTTCCGGCGGCTCACCATCTTCGCCCTGGGCATCATGCCGTACATCACGGCGTCGATCATTCTGCAATTGCTGACGGTTGTGGTGCCGACTCTCGAGAAGCTTTCCAAGGAAGGCGAACTCGGGCGGCGCAAGATCACCCAGTGGACGCGTTATCTCACCGTTGGCCTTGCGCTGATGCAGAGCTTCGGCATCGCCACCGCCCTGCAGGCCTCCGACGGCAATTTCGTTCTGAATCCGGGCTTCAGCTTCGTCGCCATGACCATGCTGTCGCTGACCACCGGCACGGCTTTCATTATGTGGCTGGGCGAGCAGATCTCGGAGCGCGGCATCGGCAACGGGATGAGCCTGCTCATTTTCGCCGGGATCGTGGTGGGACTCCCGCAGGCCCTTAGCGAAATCTACACCAACGTATTCGTAACGCGGAACTGGAACGTCTTCCAGACCCTGATCATCATCCTGATGATGATCGCCGTCGTGGGCCTGATCGTGCTGGTCGAGCGTGGCGAACGCCGCATCCCGGTGCAGTACGCCAAGCGCGTGGTAGGGCGCAAGATGATGGGCGGCCAGTCCACTCACATGCCGCTCAAGGTGAACGCGGGCGGCGTCATCCCGGTCATCTTCGCCAGTTCGCTGCTGGCCTTCCCGCAAACTTTGCTGCAGGTGCCATGGCTGCGCGACATTCCGTGGGTTCGTTCCGCGCTGCAGTCGATCGGATATGCCGAGCCGCTTTACATCATTCTGTTCGTGGCCGGCATCATCTTCTTCTGCTTCTTTTACGTTTCGATCATTTTCAACCCCAACGAAGCGGCCGACAATATGCGCAAGTACGGCGGCTTCATTCCGGGCATCCGGCCGGGCAAGAACACGGCCGAGTATCTCAACAAGATTCTCACCCGCATCACCGTCGTGGGCGGACTTTACCTGGCGATCCTTTCGCTGGTGCCCACGATCATGATTTCCGGGGTCAAGCTGCAGCACCTGCCGCTGGTCGGCAACTGGATCGACACCTGGTTTCCGCGCTGGCTGCTCGACGGTCTGGGGGTTACGTTCTATTTCGGCGGCACCTCGCTGCTGATTGTCGTGGGTGTGGCCATGGATACGGTGAACCAGATCGAAGCGCAATTGATCATGCGCCACTATGAAGGCTTCACGCCGCGCGCCGGCCGTATTCGCGGGCGGAGGACCGCCTAGAGGCAGCCCCGTATGGCCGAGCCCAATGGCGATGGACAGAAGAGCGCGTTGATCCTGTTTGGTCCTCCCGGTTCTGGGAAAGGGACTCAGGCACGGCTGCTCAAGGAATGTTTGACCATTCCCCACATCTCAACCGGAGACATGCTCCGCGAGCGGATGCAAACCGGGGACGATCTGGGCCACGTGATTCGCCGCCTGCTCGATCAGGGCGAATTGGTGACGGATGAGTTAGTGAACCGGATGGTGGAGGACAGGATCCAGCGGGCCGATTGCGCCGCCGGGTTTATCCTCGATGGATATCCGCGAACCCTGGGCCAGGCGGGAACGATGACCCGGCGTCTGGCGGCGCGCGGATTCGGCTGGACTGTAGTCCACCTCAAAGTGGATTACAATAAGATTATCGCGCGGTTGGCGGGCCGAAGACAGTGCTCGCAGTGCGCGACGGTGTTCAATCTAGTCTCCAGCCCGCCGAAACGGGAGAACGTGTGCGATGCGTGCGGATCCCGTCTGGTGATTCGCGATGACGACAGCGAGTCGGTCATCCGCCGGCGCCTCGAAGGCTACGAAGAGCAGACCAGGCCGCTGTTGAATTTTTTCTCGGGCGAAGGCTGCCCGTTTTACGAAGTGGATGGCGTCGACGATGCCCCTCCGGCCATTGCGCGGCGCATCTGCAATTTAGTCCGGCCCGGATTGTTGAGTTGAAATGATTACGCGAAAGAGCCCCTCGGAACTCGAAAAGATGCGGCGCAGCGGGCTACTCGTGTATCAAGTGCTGCATTCGCTGGCGGACATGGTGAAGGAAGGCGTTACCACGCACGATCTCGAACTGAGCGCCGAGAAGATGATCCGCGACGCCGGCGCCCGTCCCGCGTTCAAGGGCTACTACGTGCCCGCCGCCGGTTCCCGCTATCCCTACGTGCTTTGTACCTCGGTCAACAGTGAAATCGTTCATGGCATGCCCTCCTCCAAGCGCGCGCTTCAAGCGGGCGATATCGTCTCGATCGACACGGGCGTGGAACTCGACGGGTACTTCGGCGATTCCGCTCTCACGGTTCCGGTAGGCCCCATTAACGACTCGCTCCGCAAGCTGCTGCGCGTGACCGCCGAGTCGCTCGAACTCGCCATCGCCCAGGCCAAACCCGGCAACCGCCTGTTCGATATCTGCGGCACGGTGGAAAAGTACGTGACTTCGAACGGGTTTTCGATCGTGCGCGAATATGTGGGGCACGGCATTGGGACCAAGCTGCACGAAGAACCGCAGATTCCCAATTACGTCGACCGGCAGCACGAAAATCCTCGGCTGCGCGAGGGCATGGTGCTGGCCATCGAGCCGATGGTCAATGAAGGCGGCCCGGAAGCCAAGGTCCTCTCCGACAAGTGGACGGCGGTAACCAAGGACGGCAAGTGCTCGGCGCATTTCGAGCATGTGGTGGCGATCACCAAGGATGGGCCATGGGTGTTGACCCGGCCATGAAGAAACCGGTGGAGGGCCTGGTGCTCGAGTTGCTGCCGCAGGCGGCCTACCGGGTGGAATTGAGTACGCGGACGCAGATTACGGCGCACGCGGCAAGCGCCAGCCAGGCGAACTTCGTCCGGCTGCGTCCGAAGGATAGGGTTCTGGTGGAATTATCGCCCCACGATCCGACACGGGGGCGGATCACGAAAGTGATCTCGGAGAGAGTTTGAGGAGTTTGGAATGAAGGTAAGAGCGTCCGTTAAGAAGATGTGCGACAAGTGCAAGATCGTCCACCGTGAAGGCGTCGTGCGCGTGATCTGCACCAATCCTAAGCACAAGCAGCGGCAGGGTTAGGGAAAAGGAACCAATATGGCGCGTATCTCGGGTATCGATCTTCCGGCCAAGAAGCGGGCTGAAATCGGCTTGACTTATATCTACGGTATCGGCCGCACGCGGTCGAAGTCCATCCTCTACCGGGCCAACGTCGACCCGGACAAGAAGGTCGCCGACCTGACCGAAGAGGAAGTGAACCGCCTGCGCATGCTCATTGAGAGCGAGGGCGAAATCGAAGGCGACCTGCGCAAGGAAGTGTCGCTCAACATCAAGCGCCTGATCGAAATGCAGTCCTACCGCGGGCTGCGCCACCGCCGCGGACTGCCGGTGCGCGGCCAGCGCACCCACACCAACTCCCGCACCCGCAAGGGTCCGCGCCGCGGCACGGTGGCCAATAAGAAGAAGGCCGGTATCAAGTAAGGACTTACATGGCAAAACAAGTAGCGAAAGCGGCGGCGAAACCGGCGGGCAAGGCTTCCGGCAAGAAGAAGGCTTTCAAGAAAAAAGAGAAAAAGAGCATTCCGCACGGCTTCGTCCACGTGCAGGCTACATTCAACAACACCATCATCACGTTCACCGATCCGGTGGGCAACGTGATCTCGTGGTCGAGCTCGGGTTCGCTTGGCTTCCGCGGCTCCCGCAAAGGGACGCCTTTTGCCGCGCAGCAGGCTTCGCTCACCGCGGCGCAGAAGGCGAAAGACGCCGGCATGCGTTCGTGCGAGGTGCGAGTGGCGGGGCCGGGCTCGGGCCGCGAATCGGCGATTCGCGCGCTGGCCACGGTGGGGATCGAGGTGCGCCAGATTCGCGACACCACGCCGATTCCCCACAACGGCTGCCGGCCGCCCAAGCGCCGCCGCGTCTGACGATTTTTCCGGTCCGTAAGCGGGAAGAAGGCGCCAGGCGCCGTAAACCGCACCTAACTTTGGCTTAAAGAGAGGTAATTGAACTTGGCTCGATACATTGGTCCCGTGTGCCGCCAGTGCCGGCGCGAGGGCATGAAACTCTATCTCAAGGGCGAACGCTGCTATTCGGAAAAGTGCGCCATCGAAAAGCGCAATTTCATTCCCGGCCAGCATGGCCGTGAGCGCAAGCCGAAGATCCTCGGCTACGGTCTGCAGCTTCGCGAAAAGCAGAAGGCGCGCCGCTATTATGGCGTGCTCGAAGCGCAGTTCCGCAACACGTTCGAAAAAGCGGTCAACGTCAAGGGCATCACCGGCGAAAACCTGCTCTCGATGATGGAGCATCGCCTGGATAACGTCATCTACCGCCTGGGCCTTGCCACTTCGCGCAGCATGGCGCGCCAGATCGTCCGCCACGGGCACATCGCCGTCAACGGCAAGAAGGTCAACATTCCTTCCTTTCTCACCCGTCAGGGCGACGTCATCGAAGTACGGGAAAAGAGCCGTACCAACCCCGCCATCGTCGCGTCGATGGAAGTCACCGCCAGCCGTCCCTCGCCCACCTGGCTCGAACTGGACCGCGATGCCTTCAAAGGCAAAGTCATCGGCACGTTCAAGCGCGCCGAACTGGTCCAGATCCAGTTGAACGAACAGCTCATCGTCGAGTTGTACTCCAAGTAAGGAACGCAAAGGAGCAAGCGATGTTTAAAGGTTTCCAGAAGCCCAAACGGCTTGTCGCCAATACCGAGACCCTTACGGACCGGTACGGGCAGTTCACCGCTCAGCCCTTTGAGCGCGGATTCGGCACCACCATCGGCAACAGCCTGCGCCGGGTTCTGCTCAGCTCCATCGAAGGCGCCGCCATAACGGCCGTGCGCATCGAGGGGGTCGCTCACGAATTCAGTCCGATTCCCGGCGTGGTCGAGGACGCCACCGACATCATTCTCAACCTCAAGCAGATTCCGTTCAAGATGATGACCGACGCCGTCAAGACCGTGCGCCTGCGCACCGATTCGGCCGGCCAGGTGTTGAGCGGACAGATCGAAACCGACGCCGACGTCGAAGTGCTCGACCGCACGCTGCCGGTGGCCACGGTGAGCGAAGGCGGCAAGCTGCAGATCGAGATGCGGCTCAAGTCCGGACGCGGTTATGTGTCGGCGGACCGCAACTTCGATGAAGACCTGCCGCTCGGCTACATCCCGATCGACTCGGTGCATTCGCCTGTACGTAAGGTCAACTATCACGTCGAGAACGCCCGTCTCGGGCAGATGACCGACTACGACAAGCTCACCATCGAGGTCTGGACCAACGGCGCCGTTTCGCCCGCCGACTCCATCGGCATGGCGTCGAAGCTGCTCAAGGACCACATGACCATCTTCATCAACTTCGAGGAAGTGACGGAGATGGCGGAAGAGCCGGCCGAGCGCGCGCTGTCGCAGATGAACGAAGTGCTGAACCGGTCGGTGGAAGAGCTCGAGCTTTCGGTGCGCTCCTACAACTGCCTCAAGAACGCCAACATTCAGACCATCGGCGACTTGGTGCAGAAGACCGAAGCCGAAATGCTGCGCACCAAGAATTTCGGCCGCAAGTCGCTCAACGAGATCAAGGAGATTCTGGGCGGCCTGGGGTTGAGCTTCGGCATGAAGTTCGACTCGCAGGGCCGGCTGATCGGACCTTCGGGCCAGCCGGTGACGCCGCTGGCGGGTGGCGCGCTTCCCACCGGTGGCGGCGGCGCTTCGGCCGGTGACGACGGCGACGATCTCGACGCCGACGAGGACGAAGACGAAGCCGACGGCGACGATCTCGGCAAATTCTAGGGGAAGTCATGAGACATCGAGTAGACGGATACAAACTGGGCCGGGACATCTCGGCCCGCCGGGCGCTGTTGCGCAACCTGGCCACCAGCGTGGTGGAGAACGAGCGCATCATCACCACCGTGACCAAGGCGAAAGCCGTCCGGCCGATCGTGGAACACATGATCACCCTCGCCAAGCAGGACACGCTGCATGCGCGCCGGCAGGCGGCTTCCTATCTGCAGACCAAGGATTCGGTGAAGAAGCTGTTCGATAAGATCGGCGCCCGCTTCGGCCAGCGGTCCGGCGGCTATACGAGGATCGTCAAGATCGGCCCGCGCAAGGGCGACGGGGCGGAACTGGCGATGCTTGAGCTGGTGGGGTCGGAACTGGTCAAGCGCGCCGCCGAACGCGCCAAGCGCAAGGAAGAGCGCTTGAAGGCGATGCGCGAAGGCAAGGACGAACCGCCGGCGGAGTAGTCCGGCATGCCGCCCGAACTCCCAAGCGATCTCGTCGATCTGGTAGGTGAAGAATGGGCCGAGTGGTATCTCATGACTCCCGCGGAGCGCTTCGCGGAATCGATGAAGTTGTGGGATACCTACCGGGCCCTGGGCGGCTCGCTTGACCCCGAACCCGATACGCAAAGCCCTTTCTTCGATGAGAAGGAATGGCGTGAAAACCTTGCTGATGGGCGGCCAGGCGTGCGTGTTATACGGCGCGGCCCAGTTTAGCCGGGACCTCGATCTGTTGATTCTGGTATCCCAAGAGAACATAGAGCGCCTCGGTGCCGCGCTGGCCGGACTCGATGCGGTCAATATCGCGGTCCCGAAATTCGAGTCCGGATATCTCGGTCGCGGGCATGCGGTCCACTTTCGTTGCCGTCATCCGGAAGTGGCCGGTCTCCGCATCGATGTGATGTCCGTTCTTCGCAACGTGGAACCTTTTGAGCGGCTCTGGGAGCGCCGCACGACTCTCGTTTCCGATGGCGAGGAGATCGATCTGCTGAGCCTCGAAGACCTGGTAGCGGCCAAGCTCACGCAGCGGGACAAGGACTGGTCCATGGTCCGCCGCCTGGTGGAGCAGGACTACTTTTCGTCTGACGAGCATCCTGGCCGGGACCGGCGAGCCTTCTGGCTGCGCCGTCTGCGCACACCCGGCCTTCTGATCGCCGCCGCCAACGACGACCCCGAACTGGCTCGGAGCATCTGCCAGACTCGCCCTGCCGTTTGCGCCGCTTTAGAAGGCGCCCAAGATCTGGTGCAGTCGCGGCTCGACGAAGAAGAGCGGTCTGAAAAGGAACAGGACGCCGCCTACTGGCGCCCCCTGCGTCAGGAGCTCGAGCAGTTGAGGCGCAGCGCGAGAGAGTAACGCCGCCGGGGGCGGCTATCATGGAAGGTCCGGTCTTATGGATAGCCTCACGCTGCGCGAATTGGGAGTGGTAGGTGCCGGCGGTGCCGGGTTCCCCACCCACGTCAAGGCGGCCGCGCAGGCCGAATACGTGCTCGCCAACGGCGCCGAGTGCGAACCGCTGCTCCACAAAGACTACGAGTTGATGTGCCGCTACCCGGCCGAGATCTGCGAAGGTCTCTCGCTCATGCGCCAGTGGACCGGTGCGCGGGAAGCCCGCTTCGGCATCAAGGAGAAGAACGCTCATGCGGTGACGGCCATCCGGCCCGAAGCCGGCAAGCGCGCCACGGAACTGGTGCTGCTCGGCGACTTCTATCCTTCAGGCGACGAGTACGAACTCGTCTATGCCGCCACCGGCCGCCTCATTCCTCCCGCCGGAATTCCCCTTCACGTCGGCTGCGTCGTCAATAACGTCGAAACGCTCTACAACGCCTTTCACGCCGCCAAGGGCGTACCGGTAACGCAAAAGTTCCTGAGCGTGACCGGCGCGGTCCGGCGGCCCGCTTCGTTCTGGGCGCCGGTGGGCGCCAGTTTCCGCGACCTGATCGCGCATGTGGGCGGCGTCGCCACTACCGGCGATTTCGGTCTGTTCGTCTCGGGCATCATGATGGGGTCGCTGTCGTTCGATCTCGACGACGTGGTGACCAAGACCCTCACCGGCCTGATCGTGCTGCCGCGGGATCATTACCTGATCGCGCGCAAGGACCAGCCGCTGCAGTCGATGAACCGTATCGGAAAATCGGCGTGCGACCAGTGTTCCTACTGCACCGAATTCTGTCCGCGGTATCTATTGGGCTACGATGTGCAGCCGCATAAAGTCATGCGCAGCCTGGGATTCACGCTCACCGGCGCCAACAACTGGAACCAATGGGGCGAACTCTGTTGCGCCTGCGGCCTCTGCACGCTGTACGCCTGCCCGGAAGATCTCTATCCCAAAGAGGCCTGCGACCAGGCGAAAGGCAGCCTGCGCGAGGCCGGGATCCAGTTCCGGCAGGAGAAGCCCGTCACCGTGCATCCCATGAAAGATTACCGGCGCGTGCCGCTCTCGATGCTGCGCAAGCGGCTGAAGGTGGAAGAGTATGAGACCGAGTGCCCGTTCACCGAATCGTCGCCGCGGCCGGCGATGGTGCGCATCCGGCTCAAGCAGCACGCCGGCCGGCCCGCCCACGCCGTTGTGACGAAGGGCGCCCGCGTGCGGGCTGGAGAGGCGGTGGGGCGCGTGCCCGACAACGAACTCGGCGCCACCGTGCATGCGAGCATCGCGGGGCAGGTTACCGCCGTGACCGATACTTACGTGGAGATCCAATCCTAATGGCAGCCAAGACCTCGATCGGACTCATCGAGATGGGCAGCATCGCGGCCGGATTTCTGGTGGCCGATGCGATGCTCAAGACCGCGGACGTGTCGCTGGTGCTCTCGCGCACCATCTGCTCGGGCAAATACATGGTGCTGATTCGTGGCGACGTGGCGGCGGTCGAAGCGGCTGTGCAGGCGGGCTCGGCCGCGGGCAATTTTTCCATCATCGACACGTTCGTGATTCCCAACGTGCATGAGTCGATTTTCCCGGCCATCTCCGGCATTACGAAGGTGGACGAACTGGAGGCGCTGGGGATCATTGAAAGCTTCTCGGTGGCCTCGCTGATCGAAGGCGCCGACGCGATGGCGAAATCGGCGAATGTGCGGCTCATCGAGGTACGGCTGGCGATGGCGCTCGGGGGCAAGGCGTTCGCCTCTTGCACCGGGTCGGTGGCAGCGGTGACGGCGGCGGTGGAAGCCGGTGCGCGGATGGTGGGGCGTAAGGGATTGTTGGTGAATAAAGTCGTGATCCCGCAGCCGCGGCCGGAACTGCTGAACGAGATGATCTGACCACCTCTTACTCGAAGCGGACCGGTGCCATGACCGCCGCCTACTCCGTCGGAGTACGCTCCGCCACCAGCTTCCCGATATCCGCCAGAAAACCATCGAGCGCCTTCACGCCCTGATCGCCATGCCGCCGGTTGCGTACGGAAACCGTGCCATCGGCGGCTTCGCGATCGCCCACCACCAGCATGTAGGGAATCTTCTGCAACTGCGCCTCGCGAATCTTGAGGTTCACCTTTTCCTTGCGGTCGTCGAGTTCGACACGCAGCCCGGCGGCCGAGAGCCGCTCGGTGACCTGCCTGGCGTATTCCTGCGTGCGGTCGGTGATCGGCATCACTACCGCCTGCACCGGCGCCAGCCACACCGGAAACGCGCCGGCATAATGCTCCACCAGAATTCCGAAGAAGCGCTCGATCGATCCAAACAATGCGCGGTGGCACATCACCGGCTGATGCTTGTGTCCGTCCTCGCCGATGTAGCTCAAGTCGAAACGGCGGGGCAGCGTGAAGTCGAACTGCACGGTGGAAAGCTGCCAGCGGCGGCCGATCGCATCCACCAGCTTGACGTCGATCTTGGGTCCATAGAACGCCGCCTCATCGGGAGCGAACGTTACCTTCACCCCCAGCCGCGACGTGGCGTTGCGCAGCGCCTCTTCGGCTACCTTCCACTGATCGGGCGTGCCATCGTACTTGCCGCTGGCGCCGCCATCCCAGGTGGAAAGCTCGGCGTCGTAGCTGTCGAAGCCGAAGGTATGCAGAGTATCGGCCGCAAATTGCAGGCAACTGACGATCTCTTCCTCGATCTGGTCGGGCCGGCAGAAGATATGCGCGTCGTCTTGGGTGAAACCGCGCACGCGCAGCAGCCCATGCATGACGCCTGAGCGTTCATAGCGGTAGACCGTGCCGAGCTCGCCCAACCGCACCGGCAGGTCGCGATAGCTGCGCTGGCCGCTGGCGTAGATGAGAATGTGCCCCGGGCAGTTCATCGGCTTGAGCTGGTATTCGGCGTCATCCAGCTCCATGGGCTTGAACATGTTGTCGCTGTAGAAATTGGCGTGGCCGGAAGTCTTCCACAAATCGCGGCGCATGACGTGCGGCGTGTACACCAGCGAATAGCCGCGCTTCAGGTACTCCTCGCGCATCCAGTCTTCGAGCTGTTTGCGAATGATGCCGCCCTTGGGGTGGAAGAAAATCAACCCCGGCCCGGCGAGTTCCTGAATGGAAAAAAGGTCGAGCTCCGCGCCGAGCTTGCGATGGTCGCGCTTCTTCGCCTCTTCGATCTGCTTCAGATGCTCTTCCAGATCCTTGGGCGTGAAGAACGCCGTCCCATAGATGCGCTGCATCTGGTGGTTCTTCTCATCGCCTTTCCAGAAGGCGCCGGAAGTCGACAGCAGTTTGAACGCCTTGATCTTCGCGGTGGAAGGCACGTGCGGGCCGCGGCAGAAGTCGATGAACGTGGGCCCCAGCGTGTACTCGGAAAAAATGGCGTCGGCCTTTTCGTCGATGAGCTCGCACTTCATGAATTCGCCGGCGGCCTTGTATTTGGCCAGGCCTTCGACCTTCGGCGTCATCCTGCGCTCATAGGGCAGATCGCGCTTCTGGATCTCCCACATCTTCGCCTCGATCTTTTCGAGATCTTCCGGCGTGAACGGCGTGTCGCGTTTGAAGTCGTAGAAAAATCCGGCCTCGGTGGGAGGGCCGATGCCGAGCTTGGTTTCCGGATACAACTCCAGCACGGCCAGAGCCAGCAGGTGAGCGGTGGAGTGGCGGTATACTTCGAGCGCTTCGGGATTCTTACTGGTCAGAATCTCAAGCTTGGCATCGCCATCGAGCGGGCGGGTGAGATCCCATAGCTCCCCATTCACTTTGGCGACGAGGGCGGCATCGGCGAGCCGCGTGCCGATGGCTTTGGCGACGTCGAGGGGCCGGGTTTGGACGGGGTACTCCTGACGGCTCCCGTCCGGCAGGGTAACGGAAATGTTGCTCATAGAAGATGTGGCGCGCTCCGCCCAATGGGGAGCGCACCTTTCAGCGTAGCACTACGGTCAAATGAGTACCTTTTTGAGTCCATACCCTTGTTTCGCGGTAACGGTTCTGGTAAGCTCCCGCCAATCTTCGGAACAGGAGAACCCAACTTGAACTCTCGAATTCTGCTCACAACACTGCTGTTCGCGACCGCCGCGCACGGGTCCAGCCTAACCAGCCTGGCGACGGCCAACATTCAATGCAACATCAGCATGAACTACCTGACGCCAATCGGAACTACCTTTTCGATTGGCGCCATCCGCCCGGTGTCCGCCTCTGGCGCGAACTCCGCGGCCCCGGGATGCGGCGGCTTTACCCCGGATCCGAACCCGCCGCTGACGCCACAGGGAGTCACGGTGAACGGATCGAGCAGCGCCAGTGCTTCAGGATCCTCGACGTACGGCCTGATTCAAGGAACCTCCACGGCGCTTGACGGGCTCGGTGGTTCCCTCACCTCGAACGCCAACTACAGCGGCTCCTTTGACGATGCGATCACGGTGACCGGCGGCTCCGGATACGCCCGATTCATTTGGTTTCTCTCGGGCCGCGGCGAGAGCCAGCCCGGCGGCTTCCAAACTTCGAACAAATCGGAGCTCTTCGTCGACAACACTCTACGGTCTACGCTGGTGCTTCCCAGCGTGAACGGGATACAAACGTTTCACTACGATCGCGCGTTCGTCAGCGGCGACACGATCCCATTCCGATCCGTGATGACCCTGCCTGCTTTGTCGTTCGACTATTCCATCAACGTCGCGGACCTGCGGATGTTTATTCAGTTTTACAAGACCGACGGAACACCGCTCACGGGACTGACCGTGCTCGCCGACTCGGGCACGACTTACGCAGGCTCGCCCGAACCCGCCAGCTTTCTGCTGGTTGCCGCCGGCGCCCTGGTATGGGCATGCCGGCGGCGTTGACAGCGGCTATTTCGAGCCGAGCGCTCTCCCGATGGCCCGTGCCGCATCCACGCGGAAAGCGACGATGAAGCGGAACTCGGTGGCGGAGCGATCCGGCCTGCTGGCGTTCACGTTCAGATCCACACCTATCTGGACGGGCAGAGCAGGCAGCTTGAGACGCCCTTCCATCTGATAGCGCGGATCGGTACGGTAGCCGGTGACGGTTCGTGTGATCTGATTGGCATCGGTCTGCGAGCTGAAGGTAAACGGCGTGCGGAAGCTACTATTCTGCCCGTATGTCAGATCGAGGTAGCCGATGAGTTCCGGCGCCACCTGGCGATTCCGGATCACTTTGCCAATCAGGTCATAGCGGAAGAAACCGAAACGCGCGCCGTAACCGTAGAAGGGATGGGCGCCCTTGTTGACCACCGGACTGGTGGAGCTGCTGGCGGCTACCGGCTGCCCGGTGAGACGTCCGACGTCCGCCGGTATCTCCCTGGTCGTCTCGCGCGTCACCACTCCTTCTTTCAGCCACAGGCTTCCGTACTTGGCGACAGGCGCCACGAAGAAGGAGAAGAGGCGGCCTTTATGACGCCAGTCCATGCCAGCCAGTCTGAGGGGAAAGTAAGTTCCGAACTGAAAGAAGAGTGCCTGTGTCTGCGCCGCGGGATCGGTCACATCGGCCCGGCCCGCCTGGGTCAGCCGCGCTTCCGAGAAGACGTGAAACGCCCAGGTCCGTTTCTTTAGCTCAAACATCTTCGGCGCGGCATTGTTATTGGCCTTGCGTGCCGACTCGCGCTGCAGGAGGTGACTGCCGGCATTGGCATCCGCGTAGAAGCCGATATACGGCGCCGCCTCGGTGGCTCCGCGCGAATTCCCCAATGTCGTCCCGACGGTGAAGATGCCCCGCATCCTCCCCCAATCGGCGAAGGCCGGGTGTACGAACTCCACATCGGGCCCTTCGCTGCGGATCTTGCCGTCCTCCGAGGAAGCGCGCACCACGATGCATTGGCCGGCATCGATGGGCCGCTTGAAGGCGGATTCGAATCTGCCCTTGGAGACAGGGACGTCCATCACTTGCTCCAGATCGCCGAGCGCGCACTCGACGGCGCGAGCGAGATACTCCCTGCCATTGGCGGGCGCCTGCCCTTTCTCTTCGACAAAATGCATGAGTTTGTTGTAGAACGCCGTTCCCAGTTCGCTTACTTCGATATCGGTTTCGACAAAGCTTTTCGCGGATCCTTCCGCGCCTGGGCCCGGCGCGAAGGTGGGCGAGTACACCATGATCCGCACCGCCTTCACCGCCTCTCCCACCGACCCCGAGATCTTCTCCGTGCCCTCGCGAATCGGCCTCTCCTGTTCGATGTTGATCCAATAAGCGTTAGTGTCGCTGACTGTGTACTTCGGCGAGACTCTCGCGGCTTCCGACCCTTCGACGGTCTGGCATACGTAGATCTTACCCTCGCCAAGCGGCTTCGCCAGCCGGATCGTGAAATCACCGCGGAGCGAATCGCTCTGCTCATTGGCTTTCGGGAACTTCTCCTGGCAGGCGTCGTCACCGGCGACGTCATAGGTGACGGCCTTGCCGGGGAAGGGAATCGATCTCCCGGCGAGCACGGCCGAGCCCAACTTAAATTCGGTCAGTACGGGCGGGTCCAGAGACGTCTGGCATGTGGCGCGAGCGGCGAGGCAGAGCATGGCCGCGTGTATCCGGTAATTCATGAGGAAGACTCCTTTACGCATTCGCTTCGTAATCGAATAAGCGCAAAGGAGTCAGGAATTGGGACAACGTTCAGTGGGGGGAAAGGCAGTCAGTCCAATCGATCCGTGGGGGCGAGGCCGGGGCGGCGTAAAGAACGCGTGTACCCGTGCCTGCTGCCATCCCCCACGGTGAAGTCTTACCAGAGTTGCCGCCGAATGCCCTCTTGCCATTGACGTTCGGTCGGCGCTAGAAGAGATGCAACTTTCGTGCCAGTCCGAAATCCATCGAAAGACAGCATGTTGGCGCAGGCGAGTTGGAAGAAAATTCCAGAAACGTGAAAAACGGAACAGGAAATTCTTTCGCGCCACTTACGTAGCAGCAAGTCGTACTAAGGAATCGTCTGAGTAAGATTCAATACGGCTCAAGGCTCACGCACGCGAATGAAACCGCCGATCTCCGGGCGAGGAATTTGCTGTATCTGCCCGCTGGGCCATCGAATGGTAAGACGATTTACAAATCTTTTGTTGTTCAAGCCAAAGTGCATGACTCTGCTAGGGCTTGCGCCATAGACCGTGGATGCGGGGCCACGGTTCCACTGCCGCCCGCCGGACGTTTCCAGTTTAAGCCCGCCCTCAACGCCTCACTGATCAAGTGATGTTCGT
>CADEFT010000044.1:0-27270 GCA_902826685.1 uncultured Acidobacteriota bacterium | reverse complement strand
CAGGCTGCCTCAGATCAAGCGGTGGGGTTTCGGCTGATTCAGGCGAGTAACGGCCAGATCGATTAAGCCGTCGCGATCGAAATCGGCGGCGGCCAGTCCGCGGTGAAACGCTTCGCCCGGGAGGGTGCGCGGGGTGAAGCCAGTGCGGCCATTTGTAAGCAGAAGATTCGGCTGGTGGGAGCGCCGGCCCGAGGTCAGTTCCGCGTTATCCATTACGTGGCCGTTGGCGGCAAACAGATCCTTCCAGCCATCGTTATTGAAGTCGGCAATCGCGTTGGACCAGCCCGACCACGGCAAACTGGCCTTGCCGATGCCGGAACCAAGAGTTACATCTTCAAAACTGCCGCGGCTGGTATTGCGAAACAGCGGGAAAGTTTCGTTGGAAAGCGCGGTGATCCAAAGATCCTCGCGGCCGTCGTTATTGTAATCGCGAAACTCGGCGCCCATCGAACTTATGGGTGTCCCATTTTCGTTATAAGCGACGCCGGCCCGGGCCGCTATCTCTTCGAACTTCCCTTTTCCCAGGTTGTGAAACAGGAAGTTGGGCGTCGTATCGTTGGCTACGAATATGTCGAGGCGGTGATCGCCGTCGTAGTCTCCCACGGCGACGCCCATGCCCTTGCCGCGATGGGCGGCGATTCCGGCATCCACCGAGACGTCGGTGAATCGCCCGCCGCCCAGGTTGCGGTAGAGGCGGTTCGAAAGCGGGGCAAATTCCCGCGGATGGCAATACTGGCGGACGGTGGGCGTTCCGCAGTAGGGTTCCTTGGAGGCGCTCCATTCGACGTAGCGAGCGACGAAGAGATCGAGTAGTCCATCCTCATCGAAATCGAGCCACGCCGCCGCCACCGACCATTGCCCATCGCCTGCCAGGCCCGCTTTCGCCGTCACGTCTTCAAACTTCCCCGCACCCAGGTTGCGATAAAGATGGTTGGCGCTCACGCCGGTCACCAACAGATCCGTCAGGCCGTCATTGTCGAAATCTGCCGCGGCCGCGCCCATCGAGTAGCCGTCGCCACTCAGCGAACCGTGCGGGACGAACGTTCTGTCGCGATTGTTGCGCAGCAGCATGCCGGTGAGACCGGCGCCGCTGGCGATGTAAAGATCCGGCCAGCCGTCATTGTCGAAGTCGAGAACGGCCACGCCGGCCAGCATCGTTTCTGGTAATAGCCTTCGGCCGGCCGCACCGTTGCGCGCGGTAAAGGGGAGATCTCCCGGCTCGAAGCGAATCTCGGGCGAAGGTGTTACGACCTGCAACTGACGGCTTCGACGGAAGCGCTCATAGTCGATCGCGGCCTGCTTTTCACCGGCGCCGATGGCTTGGCGGTAGGCTCGGCGGGCGCCGTCGTCGCGGCCGAGAGCTTCGAAAGCCAGTGCCATCCCCAACATCGTCCGGCCATTCCTTGGAGCTCTTTCATACGCCTTCAGCGCTTCCTCGAACCGGCTCAATGAATACAATGTGCGGCCCAGGTAATAGCAGGCGTCCGGATCCTTCGAATTCAAACCGCAAGCCTTGGAAAACGGCGGCTCGGCGAGCAGGAATTTCTCCTGCGCCGCGTAAGTCATGCCCAGCCATTTCCAGGCGGCAAAGTCCTTGGGATGAGCGCTGGCGGCGGCCCTGAAACCGCGCTCGGCGGCGGGCCAGTTCTTCGCGCGGAAAGCGGCGGCTCCGGACTCCAGGTCGCCGGCCGCCGCCATTACCGAAACGGTTAGGGTTGCCAGAATAGTTAAGGAATTGATAGAATTGGGCCCTTCAGGGAAGGAGCCCCCATTCCATGTCCAATCCGATACGTGCGCTTTCCGCATTTCTGCTTGTCAGCATTGTCGCACTCGCTCAGGTGGATCGCGGCAACGTCACGGGAACCGTCACCGATCCCACCGGCGCCGTCGTGGCGTCGGTGGGTGTGAAGATCGTAAATCAGGCCACGAACGCCAAACTTGAATCCGTAACCAATCAGAACGGCGGTTTCGCGTTCTTCAACATGCCGGTTGGCCTTTACAATCTGACGGTGGAGGCGACGGGCTTCCGGCGCTCCGAGGTGCGCGGCATCAAGGTTGAGGTGAACCAGCAGGCCAAGACGGACGTGACGCTGCAGGTCGGCGAAGTCACGCAGAGCGTGGAAGTGGCCGCCAATGCATCGCTGATTCAGACCGAATCGACCGACGTCGGCACGGTCATCGACGACAAGCGATTCCTGGAATTGCCGTTGACCCTTGGCGGTGGTATCCGTAATCCGTCGTCGTTCATTCAACTGACGCCGGGCGTGGGAACCAGCGGTACGTGGGAAAAGCATATCGGTGGCGGCGGCTCGTTCATGGACCAGATTTACTTCGACGGTATCGCCCTGTCGCGCGGCGATATCGGCAACGATGCGGAAGTGAACCCGTCGGTGGATGCGATCGCCGAGTTCAAGCTGGTGACCAACAACTACTCGGCCGAATATACGCATGCGCTTTCGGGCGTGACCAGCTACACGATGAAATCCGGAACGAACCAGTTGCACGGTTCGGCCTTCGAGTTTCTGGCCAACGACAAGCTGGATGCCCGCGGATTTTTCAATCCCCGCAAGGCGCCGCGCAAACAGAACGAGTGGGGCTTCACGGTGGGCGGACCGGTGTTGATTCCCAAGCTCTATAACGGCCGCGACCGCACGTTCTGGTTCTTTTCGCTCGATCAGTACTACATTCGCGGCGGACAGTTGGCGGGCTTGAACACGCTGGCGACCCCGCGGATGTTGAACGGCGATTTCGGTGAGATTGCCGGCGGCATCGCCGACCCGGCGACGACGCAATTCAATGCGGCGGGCCAGGCCACACGCAGTCTGTTTCCGGGTAACATGATTCCGAGGTCGCGGTATTCGGCCGTGACGTCCAAGCTGCTGCCGTTCTATCCGGCCCCCGAACTGGCCGGGATCGTGAACAACAGCGTGGCCCCGCTCGGCAGCCCGATGGCCGATCAGCGCACGTCCGGGTTCAAGGTCGATCACGCCATCAAGAGCAACCACCGGTTGAGCGGCATGTTCAACTTCACCGACCGCCCTTCGATCAAGAGTCCGGCGCCTTCGCGGCTGCTGGGGGTGGGCCGCTCCACGGCGATTGAGAATTACAATTTCCAGGTTGTGACCACGCGCCTGATTCGCGTCAACTACGACTGGAACATCAGCCCAACCATGATGAACCACATCGGTTCGGGCTTCTCGCGCTTCCGCAATCCGAACTTTTCCCTTGGCTTCAACCAGGGCTGGACGCAGCCGGATGGCGGCAAACTGGGCCTGCGCGGGCTGCAGTACGACCTGGCGCCCACGGTGCTGTTCACGCAGGGGTATACGCGCCTGGGCGACGACATCGCGTCGGACAACTACTTCACCACCTTGTCGCTGCTCGACACGCTGACCCTGATCAAGAACAAGCACACCATCAAAGCCGGATTTGAAGTGCAGCGCCATCGCGATAACTTCCGCAACTACGGCAACGGCGGCGGCACTTTCAACTTCAGCCACTTCGAGACACAGATGCCGGGCGTCGCCAATTCGGGCAATCCGTTTGCGAGTTTCCTGCTGGGCACGGTCGATAGCGGCAGCGCTTACTTCCGCGATTCGCTGCCGGGCAGCCGCTACTCCTACTACGGATGGTTCATCGACGACACCTACAAGGTCACGCAAAAGCTGACACTCAATTTCGGCCTGCGGTATGAAATTCAGACGCCTACCGCCGACGTACTCGGCCGGCTGAGCTACATGGATCCCTCGCTGGCCAATCCGGGCGCCGGCAACCTGCCGGGTGCTTACGTGTTTGGCGGCGACGGCGCCGGACGCCAGGGCTGGAAGCAGATCTTCGACACCAAGTTCCACAACTTCGCCCCGCGCATCGGCCTTGCCTACCAGCTTGCCAAGAACACGGTGTTCCGCGGGGGCTATGGCATCTTCTACCTGGAATACATCGACGGCAATGTGGGCCGCCCGCAAAACGGATTTTCGATCACGCCGTCGTTTGCCAGCGCCGACAACGGCCTGACGCCCGGGTTCAACTGGGACAGCGGATTCCCGCAGGGCTTCAACCGGCCGCCGCTGATTTCACCCAACGTAGTGAATGGCCAGAATGCGCAGGTTGTGGAGCGCAACAACGGCGGCAACATTCCTTACGCCCAGCAGTGGAATGCCACGCTCGAACGGCAGTTCGGCGGCGCACTGATGCTTTCCGGCGCCTACGTGGCCAACAAAAGCACGCACCTTTACGACAGTTGGAATCGCAACCAGGTCAACCCCAGCTTCTATGGGCTGGGCGCCGCCCTGCTGGGAGCGAACATCAATTCGCCGGCCGCGCAGAATGCCGGATTCCGCGAGCCGTTCCCCGGCTTTGCGTCGCTCTATGGCAGCCGCGCCACGGTGGCACAGGCACTGCGCGCGTTTCCGCAGTATCAGGGTGTGAGCACAGTCGCGTCGCCCTACGCCAATTCGAGCTATCACTCGTTCCAGTTCAAGCTCGACAAGCGCTTCTCGCATGGGTTTACGTCGACCGTGGCCTACACGTTCTCGAAATACCTGTCCGATGGCTCCGGCCGCAGCGATGCGCATGGCGGCGTCGTGCGGCAGAACTTCTTCCAACGCGAAAAGGCGCTCTACACGGCCGACCAGACCAACATCCTTTCGTTCAGCTTTAACTACGCGATTCCGTTCCGGCACCGCTGGATGGGTGGTTGGTCGATGAGCGGCGTGGGTACTTACGGCAGCGGCTTCCCGCTGGCCATCAGTACCAACAACATCAATTCGCTGGTCTTCAACGGCGGGCTGCGGCCGAATCTGACCGGATCGCCGATTCGCAACACCGCCTTCGCCGACCCCAACAAGGATGTGTTCCTGTTCAGCCAGGCATTCGCCAACCCGTCGTCGCTTACCTTTGGCAACGCCCCGGTCTACATGGCGGTGCGCCAGCCGGCCACCAGAAATGAGTCGTTCGGCCTGTTCAAAGATACTGTGATTCGCGAAGGCCTCAAGCTGCAGTTCCGGACGGAGATTTCGAACGTCTTCAACCGTGTGGTTTTGGGCGCGCCCTCCACGGATTTTTCGGCCGTCAACTTTGGCCGCATCGCGAGCCAGGGCAACTCGCCGCGCGTGATTCAGTTCGGATTGAAACTAATCTTTTGATTCGATCAGATGCTGCCGATGCTTGCCGCGGCGCTGATCTGCGCCGATTGCCACCGGGACCTGGCCGCGCGGTTTGCCGCCACCCCGATGGCGAATTCCAGCGGTCCGGTCCGCGCCGCTGCTGAGCATCCGGGCCGGGTTAGTTCCACCTACAAGATCGACGGAGCGCGTCTGGAATGGCCCGGCGGCGCCGTGGATCTGGCGGTGTTCATCGGCTCGCGGCGCATGGGCCGCAGTTACGCCTACTCGCAAGACGGGTTCCTGTTTCAGGTGCCGGTGGGCTATTACGCCAACCGCGGCGCATGGGACTTGGCGCCGGGGTACGAACGCGACAAGGTTCCCGATTTCAGCAGGCCCATCGGCGCCGACTGCCTGTTCTGCCACGCCACCTCGTCACGCCTGGCCCCGGACTCCATCAATCGCTATTCGCAGGTAGACTACGGCATCGGCTGCGCACGCTGTCATGGCGCCGGCGCCGATCACCAACAGTTCGTCAATCCCGCCCGCCTTACGGGACGCAAGCGGGACTCGGTCTGCGATCAGTGCCATCTTGCGGGTACCGCGCGCATCGGCAAAGCGGGAAAGCGGCTGCAGGACTTCCAGCCCGGCGAGGATCTGGCCGAGTACCTGGAAGTCTTCACCGGGCAGAGCCGCGGCGTGCGGGTAAACGGGCATTCCGATGCGCTGGCCGCCAGCCGCTGCAAGCAGGAATCGGGCGGCGCGCTGTGGTGCGGCACCTGCCATGATCCGCACCGGGCGGCGGTGGACTATGCGGCGATCTGCCGATCCTGCCATGCCGGAGCGCACCGTGCGAAAACGAGAGGCCCTGACTGTGCCGGATGCCATATGCCGAAGTCGAAGGCGCGCGACGGCGGCCACACGGTGTTCACCGACCATACGCTGCGCCTGAAGGAACCGGATACCGGCGAGATCGTTTCCTATTTCGGCCGGAAGCCGGAAGGGCGCGACCTCGGGCTCGGCTATTTTCAGATCGCACTGGACCGGCGCGACAGCCGCTATTTCGAAAAGGCCTGGCCGCTGCTGCGGGAAGCCGCCGCGCGCAAGGCGATGGACCCAAAGCTTTACGCGACGGTTGGAGCATTGCTCGCCGCCGCCGGACGGCGCCGCGAGGCGGAGGCGTATTACCGGCTCTCGCTCGATCAGGATCCGGTGCAGCCGGAGGTTCTCCACAAACTGGCCGCGCTTTTAGGGCGCGGGGAGGAAGCGGACCGTTTCCGGACGCGGGCGCTGCGGATGTTACCGCGGACCTTCTAGCTGGCGTAAAATCGGCAGACATGAAACTCCTGCCCTGTCTTGCACTGCTGCTTTCGGCAAGCACCCTCGCGCCGGCGCAGGTGGATGGACGGACCAAGGCGCAACTGCTGCGGCGCGCCTATACGTCCGCCGCCACCGAAACCACCGAGCTTGACCGCGAGTATCTGGTCTATCTCCCGCAAGGCCATGACACCGAGAAAAGCAAGCGATGGCCGGTGATTCTTTTCCTGCACGGCGGCGGTGAGCGCGGCAACGGCAAGAGCGATCTGGAGAAGACGCTGGCCCACGGGCCGATCATGGAGGCGTGGGTGAAAGGGCGCGATCTGCCGTTCGTCATCATCGGACCGCAGCTCTATACGATGCCGCGCGATCCGAATGCGGCCCCGCCCTCGCCCCGGCCCGCCGGTCCTCGTACCCCGGTTCCGATCTCGCGCGCCATGCGCGAGGACAAACCCCGCTGGGCTCAGGAAGGACCGCCGCTTGGCTGGTGGACCGTTGAGAAGGATCTCATCGCCATGGTGGACGCCACCGTTAAGGAATTCCGCGGCGATCCCGATCGCGTCTACATCACCGGTCTCAGCTATGGCGGATTCGGTACCTGGTACATGGCCGGCGCGCACGCTTCCAAGTGGGCCGCCGCCGCACCCATCTGCGGTGCCGCCGATCCGAAGGTGATTCCAATGGTCGCCGCGGCGAAGCTGCCCATCTGGATCGCGCAAGGCGGCAAGGACCCGGTGGTGCGGCCCGAGTGGGTGACGCAATCGGCCATCGATCTCGAAAAGGCGGGGCATCCGGCGGTGCGGTTCACGGTGCATGAAGACATGTCGCACGACGTGTGGCGGCGCGTCTACGAAGGCTGGGATCTTTACTACTGGATGCTGCAGCACCGGCGCGCGAACTAGCGGAACAGCTTCAGATCCACCGCCTCTCCCATGGCGGTGTAACCGGCGTCGCCCGGGTGCAGGTGGTCGCCGCTGTCGTATTCGGCTTTCATTACGCCGGGCTTGGCGGGGTCCTGCACGGCTTTTTCGAAATCGACGTAGCCGTCGAAGGCGCGGCCGGAGCGGATCCAATCGTTGACGGCCTTGCGCTTGGCGTCTTTCTCGGCGGAGTAGTATCCCTTGAACGGCGTGCCGTCGAAGGGCGTCAGCGTCGCTCCGTAGATCTTGATGCCTTTCTGATGGGCGCGCTCGATCATCTGCTTGAGACCGGCAATGATGTCTTCGGCGCTCACCGTCTCCGACTCTGGCGCCGAGGAGCCGGCGTGGCCCAGATCGTTGATGCCTTCAAGGACGATGACGTACTTCACGCCCGGCTGCGACAGCACGTCGCGGTCGAAGCGTGCCAGGCCGTTCACGCCGAATCGCATGTTGGCCGCAGGATCGTGCAGAATGCGATTACCGCCGATGCCGGCATCCACCACCGCCAGGCGTTTGCGCCGCGTCTGCAGGCGTGTGGCCAGAATATTGGGCCAGCGCTTGTTGGCATCGACGGTGGAGCGTGCGCCGTCGGTGATGGAATCGCCGAACGCGACGATGGTGCCCGCGCGCTCTGGAGCGAGCACATCCACGCCGGTGAGAAACGCCCAGGACGTGAACGTGGCGGCATCGGAGATGGAGGACGCTTCGGTTTGATCGCCCGCGCCGATATAGGAAGTCTGCTGCGCGCCGTAGTGCACGCCCGCTCCTGTGATGGCTTTCGGCAGGTAGAGGCTGATGGCGAGATCGGCCAGCGCGGGAACGTCGAGCGCCACCGGATCGCTGATCACCACGGCATCGGGCGGAATGGTGACGCCGGTGCGTCCGCCGAAGGTCAGCGCGCGGCTTGAGCCGGCGGCGATGGCCGAACCCTCCCCGCGCAGCGCAATCTTCGCCGCGCCGATTTCAGCCTTCTGCTTCCCGTGGGCGTTTGAAAGGCGTACGCGCACCGAACGCCCGCCCAGGCTTACACGAACGATCTCGCGCAGCGTCTGATTGTCGAATTCCAGTTTCGCCGCGCGCATTTCGGCGGGTGGCAACTGCGGGGCCGGGCTCGCCGCCCAGGTGACCACCCAGTGATCGCGCGCCTCCGCGTAGGCGGCCAAAAGCAGGCTGAAAGCGATAGTGAGTTTCATTCGTGAACCCGTTAGTTTAGCTCCAAATTGTGATAAGGTCGCCCTTATGTTCCGCCTACTTGTTCTGGCCCTGTGCGCCTCGCTTGCAACTGCGCAAACCAATGCCGGCCGCATTAGCGGAGCCGTAACCGACGCTTCCGGCGGCGTTGTCGCTTCGGCGGGGGTTACCGCCATCGACATCGGCACTGGCAAAGCGTTCCAAGCCACCACCGATTCGAGCGGATTCTACTCGTTCCCCAGCCTCGACGCCGGCGCTTATCGAATTCGTGTCGAAGTGCAGGGTTTCCGCGCGAGCGAACAGACGGGCGTGGTGCTCGATTCGGCCGGACGCCGCACGGTGGATTTTCAGCTTCAGGTGGGATCCACGGCCGAGTCGGTTACGGTGGCCGCCTCGGCGCAGCAAGTGGCGACGGCATCGGGCGAGGTGAGCCGCATCATCAATGACAAGCAGTTGAGCCAGATCGCTCTCAACGGCCGCAACTATACGCAATTGCTGCGGCTGGTTCCGGGCGCGGTGGCGACGAATCTGAATCCGTTCGCGCTCAACCTTTCCACCACCGGGCAGGCGCTGAACGGCGTGCGCGGCAATGCGGTCTATTTCATGGTGGATGGCGCCGACAACCTCGATAACGGAGGCAATAGCAATTCCATCGTCAATCCCAACGTGGATGCGATCGCCGAAGTGAACATCCAGACCAACAGCTATAGCGCCGAGTTCGGCGGGCGCGCGGGCGGCATGGTGAACGTGGTCAGCAAAAGCGGCACGCGCGAGTTCCACGGCACGGTGTTCGAGTTCGTGCGTAACAACCGCTTCGATGCGCGGTCGTTCTTTGCCAGGCAAGTGGACCCGCTGCGCTTCAACAATTTCGGCTGGACGCTGGGCGGCCCCGTGTTCCTTCCCAAGCGCTGGAATACGGACAAGAACAAGCTGTTCTTCTTTGCCAGCCAGGAATGGAAGTTCATCCGCCAGGGTGTCACCAACCTGGGGAACGTGCCCACGCAGGCGGAACGATCGGGCGACTTCAGCGCTTCTCAACTCGCCGCGCCCATCGACCCGGACAACGGCCAGCCATTTGCGGGCCGCGTCATTCCCTCCTCGCGTTTTGCGCGCAATGGGCCAGCCCTGCTGGGGCCCTATCCTCTACCGAACTTCGCCGGACCGGGCGGCAACTACTCGGTCAGCGGCAAGAGCGAGACCGATCCACGCGAAGAGCTGATCCGGGCCGACTACTACGTCAGTTCGAATCTTCAATTGACCTACCGCTGGACGCACGATAGCTGGAAGATCCTCGATGCCTTTCAAGGCACGGCGCTGGGATTCGTGCCGGGTGCGCGCCCGCGGCCGGGCTACGTCACACTTGCCAGCGCCAACTGGACCCTTTCCCCCACCGCGCTCAACTTCTTCAGCTTCAGCATCACTCACAACGACATCAACGGAGGGCCGCGCAATGAGCAGCTGAAGCGCGCCACGCTGGGGCTGACCTATCCGGAGATCTACCCCGAGAATCGTTCGGCGACGGGACCGAATGTCGCCATCGCCGGGTTCACGGGCTATAACTCCGGCGACCGCATTCGAAATTTCAATACGACCTTCCAGTGGCGCGACGATTTCAGCAAAGTCGTCGGAAGGCATTCGCTCAAGTTCGGCGCGCAGATCACGCGCAGCCGGAAGAACGAGACTTCGAACCTGCAGGATCAGGGCGTGGTGACGTTCAATATCAGCGCGCGCAACAGCACGCGAAACGTGATTGGCGATGTACTGCTGGGCAATTTCCAGAATTACACCGAAGACTCCACCGATCCCATCTGGTGGTCGCGCTTCTCGCAGTTTGAGTTTTACGGGCAGGATAGCTGGAAAGCGACGCGGCGGCTGACGCTTGAGCTGGGACTGCGCTATAACCTGATTCCCATGTTCTACAACGCGCAGGGAAATACGTCGACGTTCGTGCTGAGCCGGTTCGATGCGGCGCGAGCTCCGCAGATCAGCCCGGCCGACGGATCCCTCGTGCCCGGCACCGGCGACCCTTACAACGGCATCGCGATTCTGGGCCAGACCTGGCCCGCGGCCGCGCGGGGACGTGTTCCGCAAGTGGGACGGCCCGAGTTTGAGCGCCTGTTTGCCGGGCTGCCGCTTTCCGGCGTCGATACACGCAAGACCGATTTCGGCCCTCGCCTCGGCTTCGCCTATGACGTATTCGGCAACGGCAACACCGCGGTTCGCGGCGGCTTCGGCATGTTCTATGACCGCATCTCGCAGAACGCCATCACCGGATTGAACAGCAATCCGCCGTGGAACGAGAACGCCAATATTTTCGACGGCAATATCGACAATCCGGGCGGCGGCACGCGGCGCGCGTTTCCGCTCAACGTCACGATGTGGCCGCGCGATCTGCGCAACCCGCGGGTGACCTCCTACAACCTGGGCGTACAGCAGCAATTGCCCCGCGGCGTGATTGCCGAGGTGAACTACGTGGGCAACATCGCCCGCAACCTGGCACGCACCGTCAATATCAACCAGCTTCGCGAGGGAGCGCGGCTGACGGCTCCCAACTCCGGGATCAATCCGAATGCGCTGAGGCCTTATCCCGGCTATGGAGCGATCAACATGCGCGACCACGGGGATTCTTCGAATTACAACAGCCTGCAGGTTTCTCTCAACCGGCGCATGCAAAGCGGATTCTCGTTTGGCGGCAACTTCACGTGGTCGCGGACGCTCGATTCGACCAGCGGTACGCCACTGAACGCCTTCAATGCCGGGCCGGACTATGGACTGTCGAGTCTGCATCGCAAATACGTTTTGAACTTCAACTACATCTATGAACTGCCGTTTTTCAAGAAGGCATCGAGCGCGGCGTTGCGCCACACCGTTGGCGGATGGGAGCTTTCGGGCGTGACCAGCTTCCAGTCCGGCGCTCCGAACACGGTCACCGTGCCGTCGGACGTCGCGCGGATCGGCGTGGGCAGTTCACGCGCTTCCGTGATTGCCGATCCAAAGCTCGGCGCGGCGGACCGCACCCTGGCGCGCTGGTTCAATGCGCAGGCGTTCCTGCCCGCCGATCGCATGGTGCAGGGCCGCTTTGGCGACTCCGGCCGCAACATTCTGATCGGCCCGGGTTTTCAGGTGTGGGACGTGGCTCTACTGAAGAACTTCCAGTTGGGGGAGCGCGCGGGCCTGCAGTTCCGCGCCGAATCGTTCAACCTGCCGAACCACGCCAACTTCACGGCCATCAATACGAACGCGCAGTTCAACGCCGCCGGCGTGCCGATCAACAACTACGGGTCGGTCACCGCCGCCGGGCCTGGAAGGATTCTCTCGTTCGGTCTGAAGCTGATGTTTTGAAGATGAATCTCACGGTTCTTCCGGAAATATTCGCCGTGAGCCGGCTGGCTCCGGATGCGCCGGTTCCGCAATGGCTTCCGCCGAAGGGGCTGGTCCACATGACGAGGACCGCGAGCGAGATGTCGCTGGTTTGCGCGGAGTCGTACGTCCCGGCGGCGGTGCGCAGCGAGCGCGGATGGCGGTGTTTCGAGCTGGAAGGTCCGATTCCGTTCGATCAGACCGGCGTGCTCGATTCGGTCCTGCACCCGTTGGCCGGGGAGCGGATTCCCATCTTCGCCGTTTCGACATTCGATACCGATTATGTTCTGGTGAAGGAAGCGGATCTGGTGGCCGCGGGCGGCGTCCTCGAAGCGGCTGGCCACATGGTGAGCCATCCGGATTGGTCGATCCGGCTAGCGGGCGCAAGCGATCTGGTGCATGTGCGCGCCTTGTTTGAGGCCTACTGGAAATCGTTCGGCTTCACGCCGTGCTTTCAAAACTTCGCCGCGGAACTCGAGTCGCTGCCTGGCGATTACACTCTGGTTCTGGCATGGAAAGCGGACCAGCCTGCCGGCTGCGTTGCGTTCCGCCCCTTCGACGGCCGGCGCGCCGAAGCCAAGCGCCTGTTCGTCCCGCCGGCGTTCCGGGGACACGGGTTTGGGGCGGCGCTGCTCGAATGGGCGATCCTGCAGGCGCGGCGGATGGGCTACCAGGAGTTGGTGGGCGATACGATGCCGGTCATGAAAGACGCGCTGGCGATGTATGAGAGGCGAGGCTTTGAGATCACGCCTCCTTATTCGCCGGCGCCCACCGAAGGCGCCATCTATCTGAGGTTCCGGTTGTAGAGAGGAGGACGACAATGGAGACACTGTTTCTCAGCCATTCCCACGGCGATCACGAAGTTGCCAACGCCCTGAAGGATCTCGTCGAAGGCTGCTTTCCGGGACACATTGAGGTCCGGTCCTCGTCCTCGTCGCCCGCGTCCGGCGGTATCGGAGCTGGCAGCGATTGGCTGGACTGGATTCACGACCAGATCCGGACCTGCCGGTTTACCGCCGTCCTGCTAACTCCCAGGTCGATCGACAAGCCGTGGCTGATGTGGGAAGCCGGCGCGGTGAGTGGCATCTCGATCGCCAAGGGCGAACAATCCACCATCATGCCGATCGTATACCGGTTGTCGATGGAGCAGGTTCCAAGCCCGCTGCGGTCCCGCCAGGCGGCGCGAGGGGAAGACCGGGAATCGATGCGCCGTGTGCTGGAAACTCTAAAGGAAGCGACCCCTGTCAGCCCGCAGCACTTGAACAAATACGCCAACACCCACCTGGAGCCTTATCTCAAGAGTGTGGCGACGGCCATGGCGGAGACTCCGCCGGCGCTCACCGACTCCGACGTTCAGGAGTGGCTTCATCGCATCGCCTACTTCGAACAAACGGACCGCCGTTCGGAAGCCGCTCAACTTCATCGCGCGATGGTCAGCGTGTTCGCGCCAGGCGACAACGGCTTCAAGACGCCGCTCGATGTGAGGATTCATCGGCGGCTGGGCGACATCTACCTCTTCTCCAAGCGTCCGAACGATGCGGTGCGGCAGTTCGAGCTGGCGTTGAAATTATCACCGCGCGACATCTTCCTGATGCATAAAAACGGCTTGGCGTTGCTTGAAGCCGGTAATGAACCTGGCGCCGAGGAGATGCTGAACCGGATCGGCAAGGTCGATCCAACCGCCGTGAAATGGAGCACGGAGATCGCGGGATTGAAAGGACGGCTGTACTGGCAGAAATTTCAACATTCCTTGGACAGAGAAGATCTGCGGGCGGCGCGAGACGCTTACTCGGATGGATTAGCCGCCAATCCCGATTCGCACTACATGGCTGACAACGTCGGCCAGTTGAGCCTGCTGCTCGACGATTCCGGCGCCGCGGAAGCCGCGTTCCGGAAAGCCTTGGAGGCGCTGGGAAAAACGGGGGACAAAGGCTACTGGGCGACGGCGACCAAAGCGACGGCCCATCTTGGCCTTGGCGATCGTGCCATCGGTTTGGCCGCCTTGCGGCAGGTAAGTATCCTGAAGCCGGAACCGGCCGTGCTTGATTCCATCCAGCGCGGGCTGATGCGGCTTCACAAAGGACTGAAGGGCACCACTGAAGATCTCAAGGTATGGCTTGAAGCCCTGCGCGGGGCCTGACGCTCACTGCACCAGCTTGCGAAGGCGCGCCATCGCGTCGGCCGCCAGATCGTAGCCCGGCTGCATTTCCAGCGACTTGCGGAAGCACTCGCGCGCGCGGTTGAACATTTCCAGCTTCAGGTACACGCGGCCCAGGTTGTACCAGGGGTAGTGATAGGTGTCGTAGCGCCGGCTGGCAGCCGCCTTTTCAAGCCACGGAACCGCTTCCTCGGCGCGATTGAGCTCGATCAGGTAGGCACCGATATCGTTGTAGGGGTTGCCGAAATCCGGATCGGTGGCGATCGCCTTCTTGCACTCCTCGATCGCCTCTTCCAGCTTGCCTTGATAGCGATACGCCCAGCCCAGGAAGGTGTAGGCTTCGGCCGTGGGATAGAGACTGATGGACCGTTTGTAGAGAGAAACCGCAAGATCGAATTCGCCTTCTGTTTGCCTCTGATAGCCCTGCTGGAAGAGCTCTTTGGCGGTTTCGAGGCGCTGGTCGTGCATTTGGTTCCTTCCTGTGTAGCGCGAAACGCCCTGCATGCTCAACCATTCGAAGCGCTTTTGCGCCAGAAAGTTCAGAAGAGAAAGCTTTAGAATGAAATGTTGGGCGAAACTGTGGAAACGAAAATGAAGGTCCGAAAGGCAGTCTTTCCCGCCGCCGGTCTCGGCACGCGATTTCTGCCAGCCACGAAGGCACAACCGAAAGAGATGCTATCTCTGGTGGACAAGCCCTTGATCCAGTATGGAGTCGAGGAGTCGATCCACTCCGGCATGACGAACATTATTATCGTCACCGGCCGAGGGAAGTCGGCGATTGAAGATCACTTCGACGTGAGCTTCGAACTGGAACATCTGCTAGAGAAGAGCGGGAAGCGTGAACTGCTGGCCGCTGTCCGCAATATATCGGACATGATCGATGTGTCCTACGTCCGCCAGAAGGAAGCGCTCGGCTTGGGCCACGCCGTTCTGCGGGCCAAGGAACTGGTGGGGGATGAACCCTTCGCCGTGGTGCTGGCAGACGACGTGATCGATTCCGAGATTCCCTGTTTGCGGCAGCTTCTGGATGTGCACGATTTTTACGGCGCGTCGGTGGTGGCGCTGATGGAAGTAGAACCGTCGCGCATTTCGGCCTATGGCGTGGTGGCCGCCGATCCCATCGCGCATAACGGCACCGGCGACCGTCTCTATCGCATTCACAACCTGGTGGAGAAGCCCAAGCAGGGGGAAGCGCCGTCGAATCTGGCCATCATCGGGCGCTATATTTTGACGCCGGAGATTTTCCAATCCATTGAATCCATCACGCCCGGGACCAATGGGGAACTGCAACTGACCGATGCGTTGAAGCATTTGCTGCGCAGCAGGCCGATCTACGGCTTGAAGTTCGAAGGCACCCGCCACGACGCCGGCGACAAGCTGGGGTTTTTGAAGGCGACGGTGGAGTTCGCCTTGCAGCGCCACGACCTGGGCGGTCCGTTCCGCGAATACCTGAAAACGCTCTCGCTCTAGACCGAAATTTGTGACGATACCATTCGAACTCCCCGTGAAGGCCAGCGAAGCGGCTGCGCTCGCCGACCTGATCTACCAGATGGCGGAGAACAAGCCGCTGACCGATGAACTGCGGCAGAGGATCGCCAACCGGGCGCAAACGCTGGACCTGACCAGCATTGCGCCCTATTTGGGCTCGCTCGAACAGGATCCGGCGCACCGGTCCACCTATTACATGGCGGTGGATGGCATCGCGGCCAAGCCCGCGCAGCCTCTGTTGCTGCATATCGCGCTCGCTTCTTCTCCCACCAGCAGCCTGTTTCCCCAGGCGATGCTGATCGGGCGGATGCGGCCTGGCGGCGGGCGGGAGATCGTCGTCAACGCCGTGCCGTTCTCTTCCCATGACGGCGACCGGATCCGCACCTTCGCCGAGCAGTTGAACCGGGCGTTCCTGCCCCGGCCGCAGGGCGGGCAGGCGGCCATCGCCGTGGGCAACCGGCATCCGGAGATCAGCCTTCCGGCGGCGTTCACGGCGTTCCGGACGATTCTGCGCAAGAGCGGGTTGAACCTGGCTTCCACGGTGCAGCTTTCCGCTACGCGCGAGATGAGCACCGATGACGTGATTGAGGCTCGTGACGGCGAGAATCCGACCGCCACCGGCCACACGCGCGTTTCCATCCGCCACCTCTATGAGACGGGACTTTGGGCGGCGATTCGCGCGGGTTGGCGCGACGGCTATAACGCCGAGGCAGACCATTTCATCATCACCGGCAACAACGACCGAGAAATCGCGCTATCGGTGGAGAAGACCAAGGAAGCGATTCTGCACGCGGCGGGCTATACCAAGTTCACCACCGACACCTCGCGGTTGTTCGAGCTTGAAGCGGATACGCGGCACCCTCGCGCCTGGGACGATGCGGCCGTCGCCAGCCGGTTTGAGCAGGTGCTCAATGCGGAAGAACGGCAGTGGGTCCTGGCGGAATTTGCGCGTCCCTTTTCCACCGGCGGCGCCAATTACAACTTCACGCCCGCCGAGGTCCGGCGCCTGGCGGTGAAGTTCGCGCGCAGCCTCAAACTGAACGAGGATCTCTACGATCACATCCGCAAGGTAAAGGCCCCGGGCTCGCTCAGCCGCGCTTTCGATTTTGAGCCTTCCATCGACGAGGCCGAAACGCTTACCACGGCCAAGGAATTGATTTTTTACATGCATTGGCTGCGTGCGCGCGGCCGCGCGGCCCAACTGGTGCCACCGAACCTGGGATTCAAAAAGCGCCAGGCCTATCCGGTGGCGATGGAAAGCTCGCCCGCCACCGGGGTCGGGCTCAACGACTATGTGTGGCATAAGATGTGGCCGGAACTGGCGCCGCGCGTGGTGTCGGAATTCGGCGGCAAGCCACTTGATGAGTTTCGCGCCCGTGTCGGCGAATTGGCCGACGTCGCTCGATTCTTTAACGCCACTCTGAGCATTCATTCGGGTAGCGGCAAACAGGCCGAGGTGCTCGAACAGATCGCGCGCGCGACGGCCGGCCGCTGGAATTACAAGATTTCCGGCGAGTTGCAGCTTCAGTTACTCGATGTGCTGTACGAGCAGCCCGCTCAATCGCCCTGGCGCCAGCTTTATGACCGCATGACCGGCCGCGCGCACGAATTTGCCGCCCGCGGCGCTTTCGGCGAAGAGAGCGAACTGGCCAAAAAATATCTCGACATGGGCCGCGGCACCTATCTGGGCGATGCGCTGCGCGGACGCGTGGACGGCAATCTGTTTCTGGTGTTCTGGCTCGGTAACGTCAATGGATCGCGCGACGTGCACGCCCCCGATGGCGATTACCGGTTCTTTAAAGAAAAGCTGGACGAAATGCCCGAGGGTCTATTGGCCGAAGTGCGCAAGCGCAACGCCGCTTATATCGTGTGGCTGGCGGATCAAATGAGGGGTTAGCGTTCGTTGTGGATTAAACGCCACGGGCCGTCAGATCGACACCGCTTGCATTGATCCTTCAGACGGGCTCAAGTCGTATCCCGCAATACCAATACTAGCCGCGAATATCTTTAAATTATCTGCATTTGGCGGGGTATGTATATTGTCAGTAACACGCTTATGATATTGCTTCAAGCAAACATGGGAGCATGACTAACTTGCGACTTCTTTTGATTCATCTCGCATCGTTCATAGCCACATGTATATGTTGCTGGTCACAGCCTTATTCGGCCAATTTGCGATTCGTTCCAGTTACACCTTGCCGCATCATGGATACCCGCGCGGGCTACGGTTATTCTGGAAATTTTGGTCCACCGTACCTGTCAGCGGGCGCTATAAGACCGATTCCCTTGCTGTCTTCGAGTTGCGGAATTCCGGCAACCGCAAAAGCATACTCATTGAACGTTACGGTAGTTCCCTTTGAAGCCGTTTCTTCGCTCACCCTATGGCCGACTGGCCAAGGCCGGCCTGGAGTGCACACTCTTGTCGAGCCGAATGGAAGAGTCGTTGCCAATAACGCGATCATAACTGCTGGAGTGAACGGCTCCATCGATGTCTACGCAACAGGCAAAACAGATCTGGTTCTCGACATCAATGGCTATTTTTCTGACGCTGGACTTTATGTGTTCTACCCGCTCAATCCGTGCCGGATCATTGATACCCGCCCGGCATACGCGCCGCCGGATATCGGAGCTCTGTTTGGGGCGCCCTCCCTTGCCGCCGATTCCGCGCGGGCGTTTCCGGTTCCATCGGGTCGTTGCCCGGTTCCTGCCGGAGCGAAAGCCTATTTTGTAAACATCACCGCAATTCCAACTTCGCAACTGGGGTACATAACCGCGTATCCAACGGCAACCTTAAGGCCCTATGCCTCGACGTTGAATTCATGGGATGGCCGCATCGTTGCCAATGGCGCGATTGTGCCCGCGGATCCGAACGGCTCCATCAGTCTGTATGCAAGTAGCGGAACCGACGTGGCCGTTGACATCCTCGGCTACTTCGCAACGGATCGGGACCAGGCGGATGGCTTGGCCCTCAGCACAATATCGCCCTGCCGGGTGGCAAATACATTCCTTGGAAGCCAAACGAATGTGACCATCGCCGGCCTTTGTGGCGTCCCATCGAACTCGCCAGGTTTTGCGATGAACGTGAGCGTTCAGCCCTCCGGTCCCATGGCCTTTCTCTCGGTTTGGCCAGCCGGTCAGCCGTGGCCGGTAACCTCGCTGCTAGATGCATTCGACGGCGGAGGAGCGGGCAACGCCGCCATCATTCCGTCAGGTTCAGGTGGGGCTGTTGCCGTGCTTCCCACTACGCCCGCCCAGATAACGATTGACGTGACCGGCTATTTCGCCCGCGCCGTGACACCCGCCGCCGATGTCGAGTTCAACCGCAGCGTTCCAGCGGACGCAGCGGTTCCTCCAGCCATGTCGATTCTGGCGGACAACAATCTGGATTATGAGAAAATCCTCTATATAACGGCAGTCGATCTCAATGGCAACCCGACGTCTGGTTCCGTCACGCGGAGCGTCATTCCGAACGATGTGTGCCAGGTCAATGGAACCACCAGCAATATTCATGGGGTGTCTGCCATGATTCTGAACGCCGACCCCGGCAGCCAGACGGGCGTAAGAATCCGTTTTCGGGCAGATCCAAGTGCTGGCGCTGGCATCTATGCGGTCTCCTGCCGGAACAATGGCGTCTATCGTCCCATAAGAGGTGGACTTCAAGTCTATAATGTTACG
Organism: uncultured Acidobacteriota bacterium; assembly: GCA_902826685.1. Lineage (GTDB taxonomy): Bacteria > Acidobacteriota > Terriglobia > Bryobacterales > Bryobacteraceae > CADEFT01. Next base: position 8,059 of record CADEFT010000044.1, on the reverse strand, counting down.
CCCGAGCTCTACAGCATCGATCCCATGGAGATAGGCGAGGGAGTACCCACAAACGTGACTTTCTACGGCACGCGCTTCGGCACGAATGTTCCCAAGCTCGTGTTCACACCGAGCTCTGGCATCACGTACACGCCTCTGTCCGGAAACAATGACTCTCAATTCACCGCCGCCATCACCGCCGCCTTTAGCGGAACGTACAATGTGCAGTTGGAAAGCCAGGGAAATCGGGGGATGAGCTTCCAAGGCGGAACGGCTCAGCCAGCCGGAGGGGGGACGAGATCGAGCCAGCAGAGAAGCGGTTCACGCCCGCTCACAGTCAAGGCAGGATGCTATCTGCTCAACTTCGATGAGGAAACAAGCCAGCCTGTTCCACAAGGATTGATTGAAGGGGGCACTCCACGGGATCCCAGTCTGTATTGGCTTCCGATCTTCAATCCTACGGCCATCATTCAGGGGGAGACCCAATCCTTCCAGGCGATTCCTCGCAGTGTTTCGGGCAATTGCGCCGTAACCTGGAGTATTACCACACTGTTCACGCCACCGCCGGGCACCACGTCACCAAGTGGCGGGGGTGCTGCCTCTATATCGGGTGTCGACTCACGCTCGCCGGCCGATACGCGCCGAGTCTCCGGATTGGGTCAGGGATGGGTGCGGCTGGGCGTGACGGCTCCGGCTACGGGCGGCGGACAATTGGCCAGGCAAGCCGACGTCCAGATTATTCCGGTCGCGGCCACGATTCCGGTAAGGCTGATTGTTCTGTGTAGAGATGAGTTCGTCGATTGCGCGGCTGAAACTAGTAAGGTGCTGGAGGATTTTGAAGCCGCAAATCGGATCTGGTCGCAAGTAGGCATTCGATTCATACTGGACCGGCCATCACCCGCGGAGGCGGTTTGGCGTGTGGCGAACTCGGCGTTGTATAACGAGTTTACTGGCCAAACCAGCGACCCGTTCGCGATTACCGACCTGTTCCTTCTGTTCGGCGACACAGGTGGCTTCAAGGTCTACTACATTCCAGACTGTACTGGCCCTGCATTTTCGAAGAACGACCTCGCAGGGTTTTCATCGGGAGCCGGTGACGGGGCGGCCGTCTGCATGGCACAGCTACCAAGTAGCCGAGTCATGGCGCACGAACTTGGACACACAATCTTGGGCGGAAACGAAGCTCATAGGCTCACACCATATTCAGTCCCTCTGATGTTCCCTAACGACAATTTGGGAGCTGATCTCAATCGCGCTGAACGGGAGCTGATGCTGAGCCGCGGACAATTCCAACACCAATAACGCAACAGGAGACGGCAGTGACAACAGAGAACTTGTTTTCGCAAATTTTGATTTGCTTGCTTGGCGGTTCGGTAGTCGCTTTGGGCCAGGGCGATACCCCAGCGGAATTTGAGAAACGAGTCGTCAACTATATGCTTCTCATTGAACCGGAGAAAGGCGAGCTTGAAAGACTCGGCCCGCCCAACGAAATTTCTGCAGCGGTGCTCCGGATCTTGGAGAAAAATCGCAATGCCCGTGATAGGTCCGAACATCCCGGCGCGCAGCTCAAAGCAAAGTCAATCAGCATCCTGGGCCGGCTAAAGGAAAAAAAGGCAGGACCACTAATCGCCTCAATTCTGTTGCAGAAGGGCTTTCATCCGGACAAGACTGTGGATCGGGGATTCCGCATCAAAGCAGCACACGCATTGATGCAGATCGATGTGAAGGCGTACAAGGACACGCTGATCCAGGCATTCGACGCCACAGAGATGCGGAGTGAATCGTCGCTTCGATGGGTCATCGCGAAAGGATTGGTGGACGTCGTGGATGGTTCCGACCGGGCATTCATCCAACGGCTGGAAGTTCGTGGGCGCGCGGAGCTGGGTGCGACTGACCGTGTCCAGTTCGCGGAGATAGTGGCCCAAATGCGGCGGCGCGTGCCGTAGAAGGAATGCAGGTAGATCGTTGGTCAGAACCATCGTTTGTTTCATCTGCGGCTCCGTACTCGCTTCAAGCCAAGGAGACACGCCCGCAGAATTCGAAAATCGCGTCGTCAATTACCTGACACTAGTTGAGCCGGAAAAGGGCGAACTGGAACGAATTGGTCCCCCGAACGAAATCGCTGCGGCGTTACTTCGGATCTTGGAAAGGAATCGCAATGCCCGTGATAGGTCCGAACATCCCGGCGGGCAGCTTAAAGCAAAGTCAATCAGCATCTTGGGCCGGCTAAAAGAAAAAAGAGCGGGACCACTCATCGCGTCAATTCTTCTGCAAAAGGGCTTTCATCCGGATATAAATGTGGATCAGGGAATTCGCATCAAAGCCGCAGTGGCCTTGATACACATTGATGCGAAATCGTACAAGGACACGCTGATCCAGGCATTTGACGCGACAGATTTGAGAACTGAGACCCAGCTTCGTTTAATTATTGCGAAAGGCTTGATTGAAGTTGCGGATGCATCCGATCGTGCGTTTATCCAACGGGTGGAAGCACATAGCCGCGCAGAGCGACGTCCGTTTGAACGCGCCCGTTACGCGGAGATAGTGGCCCAAATGCGGCGGCGAGTGCCGTAGGGGAATGAACAGATTGTTGGCTAGAACCATCGCTTGCTTGATCTGCGCTTCCGTGCTCGTCTCAGGCCAGGACACTCCAGCGGAATTCGAAAAACGCGTGGTTGACTATCTGTTGTTGATCGAACCCGAGAAAGGGGACCTGGAGCGTATCGGTCCGCCTAACGAGATCGGTGACGCGCTGCTGCGAATCCTGGAGAAGAATCGCAATGCCCGAGACCGATCGGAACACCCAGGTATGCAGCTGAAGGCGAAGTCGATCAAGATTTTGGGCCGGTTAAAGGAAAGGAAGGCCGGACCGATCATCGCGTCGATCCTGGTGCGGCGGGGATTTCATACGGATTCCAATGTTGACCGCAGTATTCGAACCGGTGCTGCTTTAGCGTTAATCGACATCGACCCGAAGGAGTACAAAGGTGCGTTGATCCAAGCCTACGACGAGACCGGCCCAACGGAATTCGCATTGCGGCGCGGAATTGCGAGAGGCCTTATCAATGTCGTAGACCCATCCGATAGCGCATTCATTTTCCGGCTCGAGCTACGCGGGAGAGGCGAACGAACAGCATCCCATCGCGCCCAAATGGAAGAAATCGTCGAAATGCGGCGCAGAGTTCCGTAGATAGGGCGCTATTTCCGGTATCTCACGCGATAGATCTTGTTGTTCCCATCTTCAGACACCAGCAGACTGCCATCTTTAAGCTGCGCCAATCCCACCGGGCGGCCCCAAACCTCGCGCTGGTCCGCGCCGAGCATAAAGCCGCTCAGAAACTCCTCGGGCTCGCCCGACGGTTTGCCGCCTTCAAACGGCACGAACATAATGGCGTATCCCACTCGCTTCGACCGGTTGGACGAACCACGGTAGGCAACAAACGCTCCGCTGCGATACTTGGCGGGGAACAGCTTACCTGTGTAGAACAGAAAATCCATGGCCGAGGCGTGGGCCTGCAAAACAACATCGGGCTCAATTGTTTTGGCTACCTGATCCGGAGCCTTACCCTTGTGCCGCGGCTCTTCGTTCGGCCCGATGTAGGCATAGGGCCAGCCGTAGAACGCGCCGCGCTTCACTTCGGTGAAAAAGTCCGGCACCAGGTCGTCGCCCAGAGCGTCCCGCTCCTGCACGGTGGCCCAAAGCCTGGCCGTACCCGGTTGGAATCGAAGGCTCACCGGATTGCGCAGGCCGGTAGCCAGAATCTCATGCCCCGATCCATCCGCGTTGTACACATTGACGGCGGCGCGATTTTCCGGATCGCCCGTGTCCACGTTCGATCCCGAGCCGACGCCCACATAGAGCTTCTCGCCTTTCTTGTCGAAGGCGAGCGAGCGCGTCCAGTGGCCCTTACCGTAACCCTTATAGGAGATGATCTCCTTGCCGATGCCTACCACCAGTGTCTTGACGTCGAACGGATATCGCTTGATCGACTCCGGCTCGGCGACATAGAGGTATCCCTTTTGCAGCGCCATGCCGAAGGGGCGGTCGAGCCCCGCGATCAGTTCCTTCTTCGTCCGGCCGGGCAGAATCGCCGTCACGGTCCCCTTGGCTACGCTGTCGGTCACCAACACCGCGCCCGTTGCCAGCGGCAGCAGAAAGCGCGGTTTCTGGAACCCGGAAGCAAACTCTTCCACCTGGAATCCAGCCGGGACTTTGAGCTGAGTGCCGTTGGGCTGCGGGACGACCTTGGGCGGATTGGTCGCGGAAGGAGTGTGATTCGGCGGCGGCAGCTTGACTCGAGCGGGTTCGGCGAACGCAGCCGCGGCGTAGAGAAGGATCGAAAGGGATTTCATGAGGGGGTTCCGACGATGACAGTTTATCACCCGGAACCCCCTGCTGGAGGTTCTAGAATCCGCCCGCGGCGGCCGCCGGAGCCGGCTGAGCCGCCTTGGCGATCAGCGCCTTGAGCGCCGCTTCATCCAACGCGCCTGGAACCAGCTCCGATCCCACTACGAACGTGGGCGTCGATTGAACGCCCAGCGCGCCGGCCAGCCTGGCGTTATCCTCAATCGCTTTGCGCACCTTCGCCGATTCCATATCCGACTTCAACTTCGCCACGTCGAGCTTCAAGCCCTTCGCCAGTTCTTCGATCGCCTCCGGCGTGATGCCGGCCGTCATCTCGAGCAACGCCTGATGGAACTTCTGATAGGCGCCCTGCTCATGGGCGGCCAGCGCGGCCTTGGCGGCCAGTTCCGACTCCGGCCCAAGAATCGGGAACTCCTTGTAGATCACGCGAACTTTCGGATTGTCGGCCATCAGCTTCGACACGGTGCCCGATACTTTCTTGCAATAGCCGCAGCGATAGTCGAAGAACTCCACCACCGTGATGCCGTCTTTCTCCGCGCCGGCCCACGGAGTGCCCGGATTCTCGACCAGATTCTTGCGCTCCGAAGTCAGAGCGAACTTGGCGGCTTCGAGTTGCGCCAGCTTTTGCTTGGCCTGGTAGGCCTGAAGGGATTCGATGATCACTTCGGGATGGCGCATCAGATAGTCGCGGATCTTCTGGTCGTCCGGGCTCGCTTCGGCCGCCGTCAGCGGCAGCATCGCGGCGATCATGAGAGCACTAGTCTTTTTCATTTTCTTCTCCTCTGGTGAAGTTCTCGTTCCTAAGAGCCTGCCGCCTGCCGGAACGCCGTGTAAATGTAGCTGGCCGTCGATTGGTAGGCGTCGCGCAACAGCTCCCCGATCTTGTCGATGGCCGCCTTCTCGTTGACGAAACACCGGCCCGTATAGGTCACCGGAGTATCGGGCTCGGTGGTCATGGTGCAGATCGTGCCCTCATACTTGATGACGGCCGCCAGGCTGGGCGCGAGGCTATTGGCCTTCGCCGCGGTCTGATGAAACACATCGTCGGCGATCATCGTTCTCCAGCGCTGGTCCCAGGTCATCGAAGCCGTGGGAAACCTGCCTTGCACGTTGCCGACATAGTCCTCGAAAGCCGGGTGCTGGCTGGTGGGAATATCGGCCGCGCTGAAACTCGACGCGTGCATGGGCTGCGTCATGTCGGTCAGATAATGCAGCGACAGGCCGAGTTGATAGCAGTTGGCGTCGGAGGAGAGGTTGGCCGCGGCCGCAAGGTACTTCTTGGCGGCTTGGCGGGCGTTACCGCCGGCGTTCTGCTCATTCAGGCCGAGCATGTAGGTCACCACCTTGGTGGCGTTGCCGAGGAAATCCTTGCCGCCGCCATTGTAGAAATGCGTGCCACGCGCGCCGCCAGTTTCGGAGAGGTTGCCGTCGTCGGCGTCCCAAAGACCGCCCTCCCACTGCACGCGGCAGGAAGCCGTGTTCATTTTCTGTACCGCGGCGGCCGCAATCGGGTCGTTGGTCTTGGCCAGCAGCTCAATGGCGCGATTCACTACGAACAGATGGGTGTTGGAACGCCATTTCAAATCGTGCCGGCAGGTGCTGAGCGCCGTGCGTACCGAACCGGCCGGGCACCCGGCATAGCAAAGACCGCCGTAGGAGTCCGTTCCCGCAGGGCAAGCTCTGGTGGGCCCCCCGGAGGATCCGAAACGGCCGCAATCGGTCCAGAGATCGAAGATGCCGCCGCCATTCTTCTTGCAGGTGCAAACCGCGGTGCGATGCCATCCCGTATCACAGGCCTTGTAGCATAGGCCGCCGTAGAACTCGGTACCAGCCGGGCAAGTGGCGCTGGGCAACTGCGACGCGGCGTACCGGGGCTGCGTGTCGAGGACAGACCCAGCGTTGACACCGCCCGTGCATTCGTTGTGGCGGCAGACCTTGGGACCCGCATCCCAGGCGAACGCCGCCATGGCGAGCGAGAAAACGATTAGCATCCTGACGAGTGACATCTTCTTTTCCTCTCTATGATTCGCGGTCACTCTCATATGGGAGAGCGGCGCGTTTTTTTGACGCAGGAGAGCGAAAATTTGGGAACCGGCAGCCTCGCCGTCAATTGGGTTGGGATCTGTGACGATTGGGTGTCCACCGCGTCCATAAGAGAGGCTGTGTTGAAATGCCGCCCGGCAATCTCTATCATTGTTAGACGAACGCCATCCCAAGCCATCGGGCGAGCTGGTCTCGCTTAAAACCATGGCGCGGCGGAAAGTATCGATCCTCTGTAAACACATATGATCAAAGTTGAAGGTCTCACCAAGCGATACGCACGGAACGTGGCCGTCGACGACATCTCCTTCGAAGTCGAAAAGGGCCAAATCGTTGGTTTTCTAGGACCAAACGGCGCGGGCAAGACCACCACCATGCGTGTGCTCACCTGCTTCCTTCCACCCACGGGCGGTAAGGCCGAGGTGGCCGGCTTCGATGTCATGGAGCAATCCATGGAGGTCAAGCGGCGCATCGGGTACCTGCCCGAAACTCCACCTTTGTACCCGGAAATGGAAGTCGCCGAATACGTGGAGTTCGTCGGCCGCCTCAAAGGACTGCCCAAAACCGGCCTGACGGCCAAAGTCGACGAAGTCTGCGGGCGGTGCAACGTGGCCGACGTCCGGAACAAGCTGATCGGCAAGCTGTCCAAGGGCTACCGCCAGCGCGTGGGACTCGCCGCCGCGATCATCCACAACCCCGATGTCCTGATTCTGGACGAACCCACCGCCGGGCTCGATCCCGAGCAGCGCCGTGAAACGCTCTCCCTCATCCGTCAATTGGCCGGCGAGCACACCATCATCCTTTCCACCCACATCCTGCCCGAAGTGGAGCAGACCTGCCAGAAGGTCATTATCATTTCCAAGGGCAAAGTGGTGGCGACCGATAGCATGGAGAATCTGAACCGGCGCCTGCGCGGGGCCGAGTTGGTGAGCGTGGAAGTGGCGGCGCGCGACGGGCATCCGCTCGACCGAGGGGCCGTCGAGCGGAAGCTGCAGGCGGTTTCCGGCGTCGGGCACGTCGAGTTCAAAGACACACGCGACGGCCGTCTGCTCTATACCGTGGAGGGCGCGCAAGGCCGCTCGGTGAAAGCCGAACTGGCCCGTGCCGTGGTGGAATCGGACTGGAATCTCATGGAACTGCATTCGGCCGGGTTGAGCCTGGAAGAGATCTTCCTGCAATTGACGGGCACTGAAAAGCAGTCCGCCGGAGGGGCGCAATGAGCAATATCTGGATCATCTGCAAGAAGGAACTGAAGAGCTATTTCTCATCGCCCATCGCCTACGGGCTGATGGCGTTCTTCGCCCTGATCTGCGGCTATTTCTTCTATGCCGCGACGGCGATCTTCGTGCTCCGTTCCACCGACCCCATGATGCAGGGCAGAGGCATGCCCATGGACTTGAATGAGTGGATCGTGCGGCCCGTATTCATGAACGTCAGCGTGATCGGGCTGTTCATCATTCCCATGATCACCATGCGCCTGTTCGCCGAAGAAAAGAAGACCGGCACCATCGAACTGCTGGCCACCTCCCCGGTAACCGATGCGTCCATCATTTTGGGCAAATGGCTCGCGGCGGTGATCCTGTACGCCAGCATTCTGGCGATCTCCGCCGTCGACCTGATGATTCTCTTCTTCTACGGCAAGCCGGACCTGAAGCCGATCCCGGTGGCCTATCT
>CADEFT010000043.1:47768-53944 GCA_902826685.1 uncultured Acidobacteriota bacterium | reverse complement strand
TGTGACCGATCGTTCCGATGTTTACGTGCGGTTTGGAACGATCAAATTTCTCTTTGGCCATGTCGAACCCTTCCTAAAGCTTCGCTCGCTCACCGGTCCCTTTTTTCGATTTCGGGAAGATAGCAGGCGGGAAATTTTCTGGAGCCGATGACCAGGATTGAACTGGTGACCTCGTCCTTACCAAGGACGCGCTCTACCATCTGAGCTACATCGGCCCGTCTTCAAACTATACTACCGAAACTGGTGGTGACAGGGGCACACCCGCTGTCCGGACTATTTTATCATTGCGCCCAGACCGTACGCACCTCGTATCTATCGAAGCCGCGATCTTCGGTAACCATCACCGCGTTCTCCACACGGGCCTGGGCGATCAGAAGGCGGTCGAACGGGTCGCGATGGCGCCACGGCAGCGCGATCGTTTCGAAACAATGGGCCCGATAAATCGGCAACCATGTGAACGCACCGTTTTCGATCTCCGCATCGAGAGATCGCTTCCAACCTTCGTCCAACTCCAGTTTTCCCAGGCTTAGTTTGATTGAAATTTCCCACACCGACGCCGCACTGACGAAGACGATATTTGTCCCGTCCTCCAACAAAGCGCGCGTTGGACCAGGTATCCGTCGCGGATCGGCGAGCGCCCAGATCAGAGCATGGGAATCGAGCAGCAGCTTCACGCGGTGTAGTCGGCGAAGTCTTCGGGAGTTTCGTCAAAATCGGAGGCCATATGGCGAATCAGACCTGGATACTTACCAAGAATTCGCTTGGCAGGTTCGCTAGGCAATGCCTGGAGCCGCACCAAAGGCCGGCTCCCCTCGGCGATGATGATCTCTTCCCCATCCAGGGCTCTTTGAATCAGCCGGAAAAGCTCGGTCGCAGCCTGATGAATGGTGACCTGCTCCATCGGTTTTATTTTAGTCTGAAATGCTGGTGGACAGGGGAGGATTCGAACCTCCGTAGCGCGCAAGGCGCGGCAGATTTACAGTCTGCTGCCATTAACCACTCGGCCACCTGTCCAGATTTGCAGTGTTGGAGGCGCACGGCCGCTAGCGCCCGCCTGCCTCGACCACCCAAAGCTTTAGGATACCACGTGGCGCGCCGGCTCCGGCACGGTCTCGCCTTGCAGGCGCATGCCTTCGATGTGAAACTCGATCGCTCCTTTCATCAACTGCCGCGTCTCGTCGAGCGTGGAGCCAGCGGCGATACAGCTGGGCACATCGGGCAAATGCGCGCTATATCCTGTGGCCGCCGGTTCGATGAAGACGGTAAACCATCTCATTCAAAAACTCAATTTCAGCGCCAACTGCATCTGCCGCGAATCCACCGCCGTGCTCGTAATCACCCCGAAATTCGCCGTCCGCAGCGTCCCTCCCGGCGGGCCGAAAATCGGATGATTGGGCAGATTGAACGCCTCGGCGCGGAACTCGAGCCGGCCATGCTCGCTCAACCGGAACATCTTGTTAATTGAGCAATCCCAGTTGGCGATGCCGGGCGCGGGCAGCGAGTTGCGCGCCACGTTGCCGAAGCGGAACGGCGCTCCACCGGCCTGACGATCGACGAAAGCGCCCGTATTGAAAAACCGCCTCACCGTCTGTTCGCTCTTGGGAAGCCGCACGGCGGCGCCGGTGGCATCGGGATAGCACACGCCTCCGCCGTTCTGAATCAGCCCGCCACCGCAGTAGGCGGTGACCGGAAATCCATCCTGGAAGGTGAGAATGCCGCCAAACTGCCACCCGCCCACGAACGCATCCACCGCGCGATTGGCGCCGCCCAAATAGCGCCTTCCGCGGCCGACCGGCAGTTCGTACAACCACGACGTCGTCCAGCGCCGCCGGAAGTCGAACCCCGAAAGCCCTCGCTCCAGCCGCAGGTCGTAATCGTTGCTCGGCGTCAATGTCTCGGTCGCCGTGTTGCGGATCTGGCTTCCGTTGTCGATCGACTTGCCGTAGCTGAACGACCCGAGCACGGTCAGGCCTTTTGAAAACCGCCGCTGCATTTTCAACTGCAGCGCGTGATAGGTGCTGTGACTCGCTCCGGTCACCGTCTGCACGGTGCCCAACTGCGGAAACGGCCGGCGAGCCTGAATGTCGCCCGGCCCCGGCGGCGCCTGGTTGTAAATCTGCATGCGCCGCAGATGATTGCCCGCCGCGCCAATGTAAGTCGCCTCCACCATCGTGTCTTCGGTCAACTGGCGCTGCAACCCCCACGACCATTGCCCGACATAAGCCGTCGGCTCCTTGAACTGCACCGCCAGCGCGAAGGTGGGCACGCTCACCGGCTGCGCGAACGGTCTTTGAAAATTCAGGTTGGGGATTTCGAACGCCGCCGGTTCGCCCCGCTGGGCGCTGAACGGCGGATTGCGCACCACCTCGAAATCGGAATTCGAAATCTCGCGCACCCAATAAATCCCCGCCCCTGAGCGAATCACCGTCTTCGGCGTCAGCATATAGGCGATGCCCAGACGCGGGGCGAAATCCGTTTTCCGCCACTCGGCCAGGTGGCGCCCGAAGCGGCCGTCGCGCACCTGCGCCACCGTCGTCGGTGCCTGCAGGGCGGGATTGCCTTCATATAAATCGCCGGTTCCGGCGCGCACAAACGCCGGCGTGATCGAATGGTCCCACCGGTAGTCCATGTTCACGATCGCGTCGTATTTATCCACCCACGGAGGCTCATTCTCATAGCGCAGCCCCAGGTTCACCGTCAGTTTCTGCGACACCTTCCAGGCATCCTGCACATACAGACCGAGATGGAAATTGCGGAAGTTCGACACCGGCGATCCCACCAGCGTTTCCGAATTGTTGATCCCTTCGAGCAGGAAATCGGCCACCGCCGAACCGGTGGAGGAACGCACCGCCGCCAAAGGATTCTGCGTGAACCGGCCATCGAAGCCGAACCGCCCCCGCGCGCGGCCCGGCACCGCGTTATTGAAGCGCACGCGCCGGAAATCGCCGCCGATCTTCAGGCTGTGCTTGCCGCGCGTCCAGGTGAAGGCGTCGAGAAATTGCAGCGACGTGTTCCAGCCGTTCCAGGGGCAATCGCTGCAATCGCCGATCAGCGAGAACCCGGTAACGTTGAACACCGGCACGCCGTACCACAGCGGCACGGTAGCGCCCGGAATGTCGCGAATGCCGAGCTGGGCCACGGCGTTCTCGGTAAAGGCGCGGCGCTGGATGTTGGCGGCGCTCAGGTACACCAGCCCGAAGCGCGCCTCATTCACCTTATTGGCGCCGATGACGCGCGTATCGGCCAGCACGCCGTGATGCACCAGCACATCGACGTTATTGCCCTGATCGGGCAGAATCGCCGGCACGTAGCCCGTATCCTTATTGCGGCTGAAGCGGAAGAACCAGGAGTCGTTCGATGTGCGCAGAAAATCGGTGCGCGCCGTCAATTGATCTCCGTTGGAATTGCGCCCTTCCGAGTTCACATAGAACCCGCCATCGATGGATGTGGCGCCATTCGGCGCCGGCACGTATTTCTGAAAGACCGCCGTGGTCACCGGGGAAAGCCGCGACGACGGAATCACGTTGCCTGGAAACGGAGACACCGCCGTCACCTGCCCGCCCGCCCCATAGGCGCGCGTAGCCGGATCGAAAATGCCGCGTGGAAGCGCGGAAAAATCTCCCGTGCGCTGTTGCGGCAGCGCCACCGTGGCCACCTGCGTCAATCCCTTGCGCTCGCGCAGCCCTTCGTAATTGGCCATGAAGAACAGCTTGTCTTTGCCGTTGACGATCTTGGGAATCGTCACCGGACCGCTCACCGTGAAGCCGAACTGATTGCGCTTGAACGCCGGAATCTCGCGACCCGGCGCATCAAAATAATTCCTGGCGTCGAACACGGCATTGCGCGCGAATTCAAACAGCACGCCGTGAAATTGATTCGCGCCGCCGCGCGTCGATACATTCACCTGGCTGGTGCCGCGGCCAAACTCGGCCTGGAAGACGCCGCTTTCCACCTTGAACTCCTGCAGCGCGTCGATCGACGGCAGCAGCAGATAGCTGGCGAAATTCACGTCGGTGTTCTCAATGCCGTCGAGTGTGTAGCGGTTGAAGGCCAGCCGCTGCCCGCTGACGCTCACCGTGAAATCGCTGCGGGCGCCGCCCATGCGCAACTGCGCCACCCCCGGCGGCCTCGCGTTGGTGGTGGCGCCCGGAATCAGCGATACCAGTTGCAGGTAGTTGCGCCCGTTGAGCGGCAATTCCACGATGCGGCGATTCTCCACCACCGCGCCGATATTGGCCGTCTCCGTTTCAAGCACCGGCGCCCCGCCCCGCACCTCCACCACTTCAGAGACGCTGCCCACGGTGAGCGAGAAATCGAGCCGCGCCACCTGGCCCACCTGCAGTTCCAATCCGTTGCGGACCTGCGACGAGAACCCGCTCGACTCGGCTTTCAGGTTGTATACGCCCGGCGGCAGCGTCGGAAACACGTAGATGCCGGCATCGGTTGTTTTGGTGGCGCGCGTCTGATTGGTGGCCGGATTGGTCACCGTGACGGCGGCTCCGGAGATCGGCGCGCCGGAGGAATCGGCGATGGTTCCGGTAATCTCGGCCGTCGGCGCCTGCGCCAGCACCCAGCACGTCATCAAAAAGACTGACAGGAACCGCATCGGACCTCCTTGAAGTCGCGAACGGTCCGCTAGTCTATCAAACGGCCTGCCCTCTCGCCTGCGGAGCGCGGTTCACGATCGCTTCCCGCACGGCCCGCACCACCTCCGTCCATGCCTTGTTGCGGTTGCGGCTGTCGATGGGCTTGCCCTGCCGCGCCATCTGCAACTTATGGAACGGCAGCCCTTCCATCTCGCAGGATTCCACGACCACCGGGATTACCGTGGTCTTCGGCCGTTGGGCCAAGGCGGCCGGCATTTCCTTCTTGAAGCAAAAATCGGAGGCGATGAACGCCGGACTGATCAACAACAGCACGATGTCCGCGTTGGCCAGCCGTTCGTCGATGGCGGCTTCCCAGTCGTCCCCTTCGTTGATGCGGTTGTCGTGCCAGATCTCGGCCATTCCGTTGCGCTCCAGAGTGGTCAAGTGCAGGCGGCATTCTTCGAACCGCCGCGGGTCCCTGTGGGAATAGCTCAGAAACACGCTGGCTTTGGCGATCGGCTCAGTCCGCACCATGACAGGGTCAACCGGGCTGGCGGGCAGAAGCTCACGGCGCGTGCCTTCGATTTGACGGGATTCCAAGGCCTGATAGAAGGATTGTTCGACGCCCACGGCGTCAGTTTCCCGATCGCGGTTCAGCCGCACAACCAGATCGCCATCGACCTGCTCCACTGACCGGATCGTGCCCTGCGTCTCCGGGTACAAAGCCATCATCGTGCGCAGAGCATGCGCGAAATCCGCCCGGTCTACGCCTTTTCGAATTAGCAGATCGATGGTGTCCTGCACATGGCGGAACAACTTCTCGAAGTCGCCGTCTTCGAAGAACCGATCCGGATCGTGCGGCCGGCGCTCCCGCAAACCTGTTCGCGGGTCTTCTTTCTCGGAGAGAAAAAAGTAGCGGCAGCGGACCCCTTCAAGAAAGGTATTGGGATCGATGCTCCAGTCGCGAAGGCAGGCGCCGGTCAGGTCGGCACCGCGGAAGTCGGCGCCTAATGCTTGCGACTCGGCGAGGTTCGCCTGGCGAAGGTCGGCACCGGCCAGGGAGACCCCGGTAAGGTCCGCGTGAGTGAAGTTGGCGCCAACCAGCTTTGCGCCGCTCAGATTTAGCTCCATCAGATTCTGGCCGGCGAAGTCCTCTCCCAATCCGTTGCCGGTTACGAGCAATTGTTGAATGCCAGAATGCCGCCAGCCCTCCTGGATCCACGCCTTGTCCAACCCTTGGCAGCCGGACCACTGCGTTCGGGCGAGTTTTGCTCCGGCGAAAGAAGCGCCCGCCAGGAAGGCGTGCCGGAATGACGCATCCACGAGGACCGCATTTTGAAAGCTGGTACTCGCGAGCGCGTTCAAACGAACTTGCTGATCGTGGAACCATTCGAACCCGGAGCGCCTGCTACGCGCGCGTGCGTTCAGAAGGAGCGACAGGAAAAGAAGCCAAACCGTCGCCGCGCCGACCGCGCCGACCGCGCCGACCGCGACGCCTGCGACGACCGCGACGCCCGCGACGACCGCGCCGACCGCGCCGACCGCGCCGACCGCGACGCCTGCGACGCCTGCGACGACCGCGCCGACCGC
>CADEFT010000043.1:0-47668 GCA_902826685.1 uncultured Acidobacteriota bacterium | reverse complement strand
GACGCCCGCGACGCCCGCGACGCCCGCGACGCCCGCGACGCCCGCGACGCCCGCGACGCCCGCGCGGGCGCCGTAAGCAACGATGTACGCGTGGCTGACGAGAGTGATGACGAGTGCGATCCGAGATGGCCACGCATCGGCGTCAGACTTCCCCGCAAGCTGGAGCATCCCCCCAAGGAACACAATCGCGAGAAAGGCAACAGGCACCGTAACAAGAAACGCAACAATCTGAACGGCAACGCTTCGGCCGCGCGTCCGGCCCATCGTCGCCTCTTCAAACGACGCGCTGGTCAGATCCGCGCGATGAAACCGCGTGGATAGCAGCCGGCAGCGATCAAACTTTGCGCCCCGAAGTTCACAGCCGCGGAAATCGGCGCCGCTAAGATCTTCGCCGGTGAAATCCCGCCGGCCCTGAAGAGCTTCCGCCCGATAGTCCCGCATTGGCATGAAAAGGCATGATATCAGTAAGTAAGTAGCGAACGCCGCTTACTTGCGCCGCGCGCCGATGCAATACAGGAACTTTTCCGTCCGCAAGAAAATCTGCCCATCCGAAATCGCCGGCGAGCTCAGCGTATACTCGTCCAGCACATTCTCCGCCAGCACCTCAAACGCCGGCCCCGCCTTCAACACCGTCGTTGTGCCGAGCTCGTTGGTGATGTAAATCTTTCCGTCCGCCAGCACAGGCGACGAACTGTAGATGGCGGCCTGAATCCGCTTGCCGCCATAAACCTGTTCGCCCGTCTTGGCATCCACCACCCACACGATGCCCTTGTCGTTGGGCAGATAGAGCAGCTTGCCGTCGGTCACCGGCGACGGCACGTCCGGCCCGTTGTCGAACTTCCACAGCACGTGCGAATTGGTGATGTCGCCCTGCCCGTCGCCCTTGATCGCCAGCAACGGACGAATGCGCGTCGGCGCGTACACCACGCCGTCATGCACCACCGAAGAAGCGATGATGCGGAAATTGCCGTCGTTACCGGGGTTGAGTCCCCAGGACCGCCAGATCTCCTTGCCCGTCTGCGCATCGTGCGCGGTCACGCAATCGCCGCCGTTCAGCACAATCTCTTCCTTGCCGTTGACGCGCAGCAGTTGCGGCGTCACGTAAGAATCCGGCGATTCGCGTTCCGCCGTCGTCGGCCGGTCCTGCTTGAACAGCGTCTTGCCGGACTTGGCGTCGATGCGCAGCAGATACGACGGCTCATCGGTCTTCATCCCATGCAGCACCGGCACATAGAGCGAGCCCTTGTGCAGCAGCGGGCTCGACCCGTAACCCCAATTCAGACCGAAAGGTCCGTAATCCTTCTGGATGTCGCGCGACCAGAGTTCCTTGCCCTCGAAATCGAACGCCTTCAGAATGCCGGTGCCGGTCAGGTACCACACCGTCGACCCATCGGTCACCGGCGACGGCGAGCTCATATTCTGCTTGTTGATCTTGTAATTGCCGCCCGCCAGCGGCTGCTTCCATAAAACTTTCGCCGTCGTGCGATCGAGAGCCCAGGCTTCCAGATTGTCCCCTTCGGCGACGTTGAGGAAAATGCGCTCGCCCCAGATCACCGGTGTCGACCCGCTCCGCGACGGCATGGCAAGTTTCCACACCACGTTTTCCTCGTTGTTCCAGCGCACGGGAAGATTCTTCTCTTCGCTCACGCCGTCGCCCGAAGGACCACGCCATTGCGGCCAGTTTCCGGCAAACGCCGCCGGCATCCCCAGCAGAACCGAAAGCAGAATTCGCGCGTTCATACACGCTCAGCATACTACGGGTGTATAAGAGAGGGATGAAATCCACCGAACGGATCAGGGAAGCGCTGCTGGGCACTCCCACCACCGAATATTTCCGCCAGCGCGCGTTTGCCGGATGGAAGCCCGTGGCCATTGTCTGGGAACGCGAGACCGATGCCTCCGGTGAACCGGAGCCGTGGAGCGAAGAGGTCCCCTTCGGTCTGCGCATTGCCGGCGATTGCTCCACGCTGGTCGAGGACACGGCCGAGAAGAACGTCATCCTCGCCATCTTCGACGGCATCGTACTGGACAAGCGGCTCTCGCAAATCGCGCGCGAGCTCAACGAGCAGGGCCACCACACGCGGCGCGGCGGCGCCTGGACCCCCAAGGATGTCTTCGATCTGCTGCCCCGGTTGATCGAGGTCGGCCCGCGCGTGTTTCCGACCGCCGAGTGGGCCGAGCGCCGGCAGCGGCTCATCAGCGCCGTTGGCTAAACGGATCGAAACGGGGAAATCCAACTCCGCCACCGCTCGCGTATTCATAGCCGGAGACAGACGATGACCCCAAAAGAACTGGTCCAAGACCTATACGGCGCGTTTACACGCGGCGACATTCCATTCATCCTCGAACGCCTCGCCCCCAATTGCCGCTGGACCGCTCCCGGAGCGGGCATCCCCAACGCCGGCATCTATACCGGCCCGGCGGGCGCCGCCGATTTTTTTCAGAAGCTCGCCGCCAGCGAGAACGTGACGCGGTTCGAGGTCAAGGAATACTTCGAGCGGGATAACAACGTGCTCGCTCTCGGCAGCGAAACCTGCACGGCCCTCGCCACCGGCAAGAAAGCGGAGACGGATTGGGCGATGCTCTTCCGGATCGAGGACGGAAAGGTGATCGAATACCAGGCCTTTTACGACACGTCGGCCTACATGCTCGCTCACAAGGCCGGGTGACCCAGCAAGGTCCGGTAGTGCTTATACACGAGTGAAACCGGCAAGCCCACCACGTTGAAGTAACATCCTTCCACGCGGCGGATGTACTTACTCGCCAGTCCCTGAATGCCGTAGGCGCCGGCCTTGTCCATGGGCTCGCCGCTCGCCACGTAATCGCGGATCTCGTCCGGTTTCATCCGCATGAAGTGGACCTTGGTCCGCGCCAGATCGCCGATCTCTTGCGCGCCCCGGCGCAGCGCGATGCCGGTGAACACCTCGTGCGTTTTGCCCGAAAGCTTTTTCAGCATCCGCGCCGCATCGTTGGCGTCCACCGGTTTTTCGAGCACTTCGCCACCCGCCACCACCACCGTGTCGGCCGCCAGCACGATGTCGCCGGCCGCCGCCTCCACGGCCCGCGCCTTCTCCAGAGCGAGACGTTGCACATAATCCTGCGGCGCCTCGCCGGCGGCCAAAACTTCCGGCACATCCGATGGCTGCACTTCGAACGTGAATCCGGCGTCGCGCAAAATCTCCCGCCGGCGCGGCGACTTCGAAGCCAGAATCAACATGCCGCGCGAATCCTCGCCGCCGCCGCCTTGGCGGTCTGAATGCAATCGGGGATGCCGATGCCCGCCAGGAAATTCCCCGCCAGGTGCAGGTTTGGAAACGCCGCCAGCCGCGCCCGCATTTGCGAGACCCGATGCGCATGGCCCAGCGTGTATTGCGCCATGCCGCGGCGCCAGCGCGTGATGCGGTGAAAGTCCGGAGCGCCTCGCACACCCATCAGCCGGACCATGTCTTCGGCCACGCCTTCGAGCACCGCCTCATCGGAGAGATCCAGCACCGCCTCATGCCCCTTGCCGCCGAGGAAGCATCGCACGATCGACCATCCTTCCGGAGCGCGATGAGGAAACTTGCGATGCGCCCAGGTGCAGGCGCGAATGAATCGCACGTCGCCGCGCGGCACCAGGAATCCGAAGCCTCGCGTCTCATGGTCGAGGTGGCCGGGACGGTAAACGAGCGTCACCGTCATCGAAGAACCGTAATCGACGGTCGCCAGCAGCCGCGCCAGTTCCGCGTCGAACGGCGCCAGCAATCGCGAGGAGGCGTAGGCGGGCAGCGCCAGCACCACGTGCGCCGCCTCCAGCCATTCTCCATTCACCCGCAACCGGTATCCGCCCGCGGCCGGATCGAGCGCCTCCACCTCGCCGTGCACCACGCGCATCCGGTCGCCGGTCTGGCGGCGCAGCGCCTCCACCAGGCTCCCCAGTCCGTGCTTCAAGGACCGGAAGATCGCGCCACCGGGCGATGCGTTCCGCCGCGACGCCAGAACGCCACGCGTCAGGCTGCCGTATTTCTTTTCCATCTCGACGAAACGCGTCAGCACGCTATCGGCGCTTAACGCCTGGGGACTGCCGCCATAGACGCCCGAAAGCAGCGGCTCGGCCAGAAAGTCCACGGTCTCCTGCCCGTAGTGTTCGCCAATGAATTCGGCCACCGATCTTTCCACGGCATGAGCGGGCGCGCGATGAAAATACTCAAGCCCCATGCGAATCTTGGTCCGCCATCCGACCAGCGGCGTCGTCACCATGGGCGCGATGCGCGTGGGCACCATCATCATGAGCCCGTCGGGCAGCGGGATCATGCGCCGGTCCTTCCAGATGTAGGTAACGCGCTGGCTGTCGTTTGAGGAGATGACTTCGTCTTCGAGGCCCAGTTCGCGGATAAGTTCCAGCGCCTCGGGCTTGGCCGCCAGAAAGCTGTCCGGCCCGCCTTCGAGCACGCATCCTTCCTGGTAGCCGGTTTCGATGACGCCGCCCAGACGCGCCTGCTTTTCGATGAGCGTACACTCAAGCCCCGCGCGGCTTAGGTACCAGGCGGCGGAAAGGCCGGAGATGCCGCCGCCCACCACGGCGATCACGGCCGGAATTCGCGAACGAACTGCACGGCCGCGCGCACATGCTCCACCGGCGTTTCCGGCAGAATGCCGTGGCCGAGGTTGAAGATGTGGCCGGGCCGCGTGCCGGTGCGCTTCAGCAATTCGTGAATGCGCGCCCGCAGTTCCGGCAGCGGAGCGAACAGCACCGCCGGATCCAGGTTGCCCTGAATCGCCGAGCGGTAGCTGATATCCATCCACGCCTGGTCGATGTTGATGCGCCAATCGACGCCCATCACATCGCCGCCCGCCGCATGCAGTTCCTTGAAGAAACCCGCCGCTCCGGTGCCGAAGTGGATGACCGGCACGCTGGAGGAACGGATGCGTTCAATCAGCGCCCGCGAGTAAGGCGCCACGTAGCGCACATAGTCGTCGGGACCGAGCGCGCCCACCCAGCTATCGAAAACCTGAATCGCTCTCGCTCCCGCGCCCACCTGCATGAGCGCGAACGGACCCAGCACGTCCACGATCTTACCCATCAGCCGGCGCCACAGCGTCTCATCGCGATACATCATCTGCTTGGTGCGCAGAAACGTACGCGACGGGCCGCCTTCGATCATGTAACTGGCGACGGTAAACGGCGCGCCCACGAAACCGATGACCGGCACCTTGCCGCTAAGCGCCCGCGCCACCATTTGAATCGACTCGCCCACGTACCCCAGATCGTCGGTATTGGAGATGGAAAGCGAATCCACGTCGTTCGATGTGCGGATCGGATTGTCGATGGCCGGCCCTTCGCCCGAGACGAATTCCAGCTTCAGACCCATCGGTTCCACCGGCAGCAGCAGGTCGGCGAAAATGATGGCCGCGTCCACGTCCAGCATTTCCACCGGCATCAGGCTGACTTGCGCCGCCAGGTCCGGACGTTTACACAGTTCGAGTATCGAATGCTTCGCGCGCAGGTCCCGGTACGGTTTCATGTACCGTCCGGCCTGCCGCATGAACCAAACCGGGCGCACGTCGGTGGGACGCCGCCGGCAGGCATCGAGAAAACGGGATGTCATTGGAGCCACGCGCATGCCTGTTCCGATCCGCCTTTGTCTTCACATAGAAACGCACGAATTTGTTGGGGCCGGTTTCGTTGGGCCCATTTCCGGCCATTGATGAACACGGGCTTGGTCCACGCTTCACTGTCGAGGGTGCGCGGCGCGATCACCGACACCGACAACATGCCCTGCGCCGGAAATCCCGTCCTCGGATCCATGATGTGGCTATACAAGCGCCCCTCGGCTCGAAAAAATTTTTCCGACGTGCCGGAAGTCGACATCGACTGGTCTTTCAGTCTCACCTCGTCCACCGCCTGGCGCACATCTCTTGGATGACGGATCGAGATCGGCCAGCCATCTTCATGGGGTGGCGAGCCGATCGCATAAATACTGGAATTGCCGGCCGAGACAAGGGCCGATTTTACTCCGTCGGCACGCAGGATTTCCACCATGCGGTCCACCGCGTAGCCTTTTCCGATGCCGCCAGGGTCGAGTTCCATGCCCGGCCGCGTGAAACGAACCGTCCGCGCCTGGGCGTCCAGCTTCACTTTCGAGTACCCGACACGCCCCAGCACGCCGCGTATTTCCGCCCGGTGCGGAAGCCGGCCCGATCCTTTATAAAAGCCCCAGATTTTCATAAGTGGGCCGACCGAGATATCGAACGCGCCCTCACTCGCCGCGCTGTAGTTCTGGCAGGCTTCGAGAAGACCGAACATCTCCTCGCTCGCCAGCACCGCATTGGCGGCGGCTTCCCGATTGATCCGGCTCAGTTCGCTGTCGGCTCGATAATTTGAGAGCATCCGGTCAATGCGGCGGACTTCTTCGAAAGCTTGGTCAACCGCGGCAATCATTTTCGTCCGATCTTCGCCGTAAGCAACCACGGTGTAGACCGAACCCATGGCGTCCAAGGATTGCTCCAATCGAAGCAACTCGGCGGCCTGGAGGGTAGCCGCAACTCCAAGAAACAAAGTTAGCACAGTCACCCGGTTCCATCAGCGCTTTTGCGAACTTTCCGCTGATTTTTCTTGCAATTCCGGGTCGCGGGGA
Source organism: uncultured Acidobacteriota bacterium (assembly GCA_902826685.1). Classification (GTDB taxonomy): domain Bacteria; phylum Acidobacteriota; class Terriglobia; order Bryobacterales; family Bryobacteraceae; genus CADEFT01. Next base: position 41,051 of record CADEFT010000043.1, on the reverse strand, counting down.
CGCCCTTTTCTCACCCGTTTGAGCAAGTGTTTCAGACGCTCGCTCGAATCCGGGGAAAGGTCGGCTTCAAAGCGCAAATCCGGTGTACGGAACAGGTCCAGGCGAAGCGCTAACTCCCTTTTCAAGTAGGACTTAGCGTGTACAATCGCCTCCAGGGCAAGAGTCTCGGCCTCTTTGCCGCCGGCAATCGCCAACCGCACCACCGCCAGCTTCAAATCCGGGCTCAGATTGACATCGGTAACCGTAACGCCTTCCAAACGCGGGTCTTCGAGCTCGAACGCCACCATTTCGGTGATCTCTTCGCGAAGAGCTTCCGCTACTCGCTGGCTGCGCCGTGGGTCCATGTCTGACTTGGAGTCTATCAGACCAAGCCTTACTCTCCAAGCTTCAGATGGCGGCGCAGAAAGTCGAAGGTACCCACTCCATGAATGGTATGCGGGCCGTCGAAGAACTCGATTTCGCTTCGCCCGCCCACTCCTAACTTGTTGTAAAAGCGTCTCACTTTCGCGAATTCATAAGCCACCCATTCATCCGTCGAGACCCCGTCGTCATGGCCGCGCTCCACCATGAACGGGCGCGGAGCCATCAGGTTCGCCAGTTCCGCGTAATTGGCGATGTTGGCCAGATTGAACTCCACCATGTCGTATTCCATCGTTCCCAGGTAGCTGTACCGGGCCGTGGGACTGGTCGTCTTCCACACCCATTCATTGAAATCCGCCGAGCAAATGGAAAGCGCGTAGCCATCGAGCAGGGGCGGCACCCGCACCGCCGTCTTGCCGCCGTAGGAAAGTCCATAGAAACCGATGCGCCTTGCATCGACGAACGGCTGTCCCGCCAGCCATTCCAGAATCCGCTGGTGCTGGCCGAGGATGAACGAAAACAGGGCCAGTTTCAGAGGATGCCCCTTGCGCTGGATCTGGCGGAACCGGTCCTTGCCTATGTAGGGATTCTGCGGCGCGAACACGACGTATCCCTGTTCGGCCAGCTTCACGCCATAGCGGTGATAGTAATGACTGTCGACCTTCGGATCGGCGACCTCCTGCGGCCGCCCTTCGAGCCCGTGCTGGCAGACCACCACCGGCCGCTTCTCACCCGGCTTGACGTCCTTCGGCACCAGCAGAATGCCGTAGGCGAACACGCCCGGCCAGACGTCGAGCATCACTTCGTATCCCTTAAACTTCGGCTCGTCGTAGATCTGGCGCGTGCGCGGATTGGCAGGCATCGTGGGATCGGGCAGACGGCCGATCATCTCTTCCCAGATGTGGTCGCGCATCGGGCCTGTCGAGGCCTTCCAGCGCTCGGGGGAAGAGGCGTCGGCTTTTGCCCAGAACTCGGCACGGCGCTGCGGCGAGCGGTCCACCAGCTTCTGCGTGAACGCCACCAACTCATCGAACTGGCGCCGCCGCCGTCCCTGTAAATCCGCCGGTTCGATCGCGGGCACTTCGGCCGCCGGCCGCGGTTTGGCGCCCAGGAAAGCTTCGATGCCGCGTTCCCCGCCGGCGAGCTTCACATGGCTGAACGGACGGGCCCGCGCCAACTCCGCTTCCACTTCCGCCAGCTCCGGCGTCTCGATCCGTCCAAGCGGCGCGGCCCCACGCCGGTCCGCGGTCTCCACTGGTGGACCCGATACCATCGGCATCGGAGCCGGATCCACAATGAGCATCCGCGGCGCGATCAGCCCTGCGATCTCGGCATCGCCAAACTCGCGCAGCAGCCCCCATACATCGCGATAAATCGGCTCGCGGTGCAGGTTCTGCCGGTTCTGAAAATACCCGCTGACCAGCGCCCTTTCGATCCGCGTATCGACGGCGGCGCTGTAGAAAGCGATCAGCCCGCCTTCACCATATCCGGCCACGCCAATCGGCACCCGCCCCGATCTGGCGTTGCGGCCTTCGAACCAATCCACCGCCGCCAGCACCTTCTGGACCTCGTAGCCAATAATGTGGCGGCCCACTTCAAACGCCATGCGGTACAGGAACTCGCGATGCGGCTGGTTCGTTTTCCGATGTCCGGGAATCTCGCTGAACTCATCGCCCCGGTCGATCAGCGTGGGAATCAGCACCTGGCACCCGTTCGCCGCCAACCGCCCGGCCATGCCCCGGGCGAACGCTTCGGGTGCCTGATCGGCATCGGGCACCGCCACCACGCGCGCCTTAACCTCACCCTCCGGCTCGAGCATCAAGCCTTCGGCCGTGACGCCATCGAGCACCGTCCAGCGAACCGCGTAGGCTGTAAACCCGGCGGTCTTCGCCCGCAACGCCGGCCGGTCCGTGGTGGCAACAAATTGCACCTCGGGCGATGCGACCCGGTTATCCACCACGCCGATCATCCGCCGCAAGCTCGCCCGGTTGCCCTCCACCGGGCCTTTCCAGTACTGCGCCCGTTTGCCAGGCGCGTCCAGCGTGGCCTGATCCAGAAACCCGTGGATCCCCTCTACCATCGCCACCGCCAGGTCATCGGTCCGGGTCAACGGCTGCGTGCCCGGCAAAACGGCCTGGGCGGGTAGGTAAAGAGCGAGGGCGGCGGCGAGGGAAATCATCCCATACAGGATACTAGTGCCACCGCTTCAGTGGGTCCTACGACTTCCATACCCACATTTGTCCGTGCTTTTCCCCTCCACCCTGAGCGCTTTTGTGGTAGCATGGCTAAAACCAACCTTAGAGTGTCCGGGAAAGTACAACTTTTCCACCTCGTGGTTAATGCTTCATTGGAGGCCTTGTGCTCAAATTTTTGAAGAACGGCTCACAGATAGCCGCTCTCGCCCTGCTCTCGTTTCAGTCCTCGTTCGCCATATCGATTTTTTCCGATGGTTTCGAGTCCGACGCGATCGGTCTCAACGCCACTCCCAGCAAATGGGGCCTCACGCGTCAGAGCGTGGACGTTGTGGACACGACATGGATCCTCGGCTGCTACAGCGGATCCAATTGCCTCGATTTGGATGGCACGACGCGCCTCGGCGGCCGCATCCAAAGCCAGAACTTCAACTTCGCCGCCGGCATCACTTATACCCTGACCTTTTACCTCTCGGAAAACCAGCGCGGTTTTGACATCGCCAGCGACTTCGACGAGGTAACGGTGTCTCTCGGCAGTCTGGGCACTCAGACGATCGTTCTGGCGAACACGGCCGCTTACACCTGGAAGGCCTACACGATCCAGGTCACCGGCGACGGTTCGTCCGGGGCCATCGTGTTCGATCATGCCGGGGGCGATAACGTGGGTATCCTTCTCGACGACGTCAATCTGGATGCGTCGGCGCTGGCGGCCGACGTGGACACGCCGGAGCCGGCTTCCATCGGATTGCTGCTCTCGGGTCTGGCTCTGGTGGCCATGCGCCGCCGGTCGTAGCGACTCCCCTGTTCCTCAGCTTGCCGCGGCGCTCAAGGATTTCATGGCGCCGCGCTTGTTTCCCGACAGACTGCACGCCAGTTCGTAGACCGTCTCGGTCTTGCCCAGCATCTGCTCCATACTGAAATTCTGCTCAAAGCGAACTCGCGACGCTTCGCCCATTCGCTTCCGTAACGATGCGTCGGCGGCGAGGGCCCAGAGTGCATTCCGTAAACCGGCGATATCGCCCCCCGGAACCAGGTAGCCGTTCTCGCCATTGGTGATGGCTTCATGGACCACGCCCGAGTCGATGGCCACCATCGGCAATCCGGCGCGCATGGCCTCGAGCACCGGACCTGGCGTTTCCGATGCGGCGCGGCCGAGCCACACCAAGCCATGCGACCGGCTCAGAACCTGCGCCAGTTCCATCGCCGCCGGCAGAAAGCGGACGCGGTTTCCGATGCCCAGCTTGTGCGCCAATCCGCGCATCCAGGCGAGCGAACCGCCTTCGCCCACGAAGGTGAGTACAGCGGGAGCGTCCACGCCGGCCATGGCTTCGAGAATCAACCGGTCGTCGCTCTTTCCATCGAAATTCGAGCGGACCACCAGATTGGGCATGGCGGTTTGCGGGGGCATCGCACGGATGCCTTCCCCGGCGGCGCCGCGGTGAATCGTCATCGTCCGGAACGGGTCGATGCCGCGGCGCATCATCGCCCGATGCGCCCGGCTCGAACCGGCGATGGCACAGGTGGAAGAACGGGCCGCCATCCAATCGAGCAGCGCGCCCGGCGAGCGCAGCGCTCCGCCCGAATCGTGCCGCAGCCATTCGTGGGCAGTGTATACGACGGGAATCCCAAGCCGCTCACCGGCGCGATGAGCCAGAAAACCCACTTTCGAATCGTGCGCGTCTAGCAGTTCCGCCCCGATCCGGGTGGCCAGTTCGCCGAGCCGCCCTACCGCCTGAAAAGCGCGCCACGGACTGCGCGCCCAATCGAGTTCCGGCACCGCATGGCACCGCGCACCCGCATGGGCCGCTTTGGCCGTAAAGACGCTTTCCCCCGGCGATGCGATGTGAATCTCGAATTGGCTGGCGAAGCCGCGCACCAGGTCCAGCACGTATTCCGGCGCCATGCCGTCTCCGGTCCTGCCGATGATGTATAGAATCGTCATCCTTGGTCCTTGTTGGATCGCGGCGCCTGTTTCCGCGTTTCCGAAGGCTTTCGCTTCCGGCAGCGCAGGCGCGGCCCGATTTTAGGGAGCCGCCGCCCGGTGGGCACCGGCTCTCGCCTTCTGCAGGTTTTCATTTACAGCCAACGAAAGATCGACCGGGGAATCGCATAGGTGCGCTTGTTGAGAACCATTCCGAGCAGCGGTGTTTCGGAGTTGCGGAACGACCGGATCGCCGACTCGACTTCGGCCCGTTCACTTTCTCCCGCCGCCACCGTCAATACGGCGCCGTCGGTATAGGTGGCCGTGGCGATGGCCGCCGCGCCCTCTTCAAGCGCCGGACAGTCGATCAGCACATACGCGCCGCCCCATTCCCGCAACTCCGCGATGCGGATCGGCAGCTTGTCCATCGGGCAGGGATGCTTCATCAGCGCCGAAGCCACCGGCGACCAGGATTTCGGGCTCCACTCGTGAAGCAGGCTGGTGTCCTTCGCCCGCGGTGGATACGGCAGCCGCAGCAGTTCGTCGAGCGTCAGCACCAGCGTCTCCGCCCTATAGGATGCCGCCAGTTCCTGCGACACCAGCCGCGTCACGTGCGTCGTGCCGCGGCCCTTGCGCACCGCCGTTACGGCGAACACTCCGCTCCGGTTGCGCACCCGGCCTGCACCCATCCGTTCGATCAAAGGCTGCAGATTGGGGCCTTTTTCGAGCTCCAGCCGCCGCCGGATTTCAATCGTCGAGCCGGTACCACGTTCCATTAGCGCGTTCATGCGATCACTCTCCTGTCGAGCGGCACCGTTCCCAGCACCGGGATTCCAGCAAATGCTTCCAGGCTGCCCGGCGTGAAGAACGTCTTGCGTTTCCGCCCGGCCCACACCAGCCCGCCAAATGTCAACACCATCGCCGCGGCCCAGACGGCCGCCGCCAGCCAGTAAAACCCCGCTTCCCGGTGGCTGGGAACCTGCGGCTCCTGCGCCAGAACCACGTTGGTAATGCGCCGGTCGTCGAGCGTGGTTTGAATCCGTACTTCCTCCGCCTTGCGGGCGTTCAACTGATAGCGATCTTCGAGTTCCCGCGTTTCCCGCGTGAGTGTCTCGTAACCCGCCGTCGACGACTCCAGATCGTCGAGTTCCTTTTTGTATTTCGCCAGCAGCGAACCGAGCTTCGACATCCGCGCCCCCACCGCCGACTCGTCGAGCTGCGTCCGCGCCAGTTCGCTCTCAAGCGTCTGCCGCGCCGGATTCACATTCGACGATTCCTCCACCGAATGCCCCGCCGCCGCGTCATTCAACGCCTTCCGCGTCCGCTCGATCTGGTCGGCGTCGGCGTGCCTGTTTTCCAGTTCCACCAGCAGCGTCCGCAGCCGTTCGATCGAATATTGATTAGGGACCCGCCGCACTTCGGTCGTCAACCGCTGGGGCAACCTGGCCATCAGTTCGCCGATGCGCGACGCCCGTTGCTGGCCTTCGATCTTGCGCAGCTCCGTCTCGCGCAATTGCGATTCGGTCGCGGCCATCTTCCCAAGCAGCAGAGACCGCTGTTCGGAAAGCGAATGCACATCGCTGGATCTCTGATACTCGGAAAGCTCTTTCTGCTTTTCCTTCAGTTCCGCGCTGAGCCGGTCCGCCTCTTCCTCAAACATCTTGAGCTTGGCCCCGGTGCGCAGCGTCACGTAGCGATCCTGGTGGACCCGCGTCAATTCATGCAGAAAGTGCGCGCCCTCGGAGCGGCTGCGGCTGCGGTATTCGAGCCGGATCATGTCGGCCTTGGCGATGGCGGTCACCGTCAACGCCTTGCTCACGCGCGCCAGGATCTCCTCCATCTCACCGCGGTTCTTGCTTTCTATCGAAATCAGACCCGCCCCGCGCACCGCCCTTTCGAGCATGTCGCGGCTTTGCAGCAGTTCCACTTCGGTTCGAATATCGGTTTCGGTAATCCGCGCCGGCGCCGCGGCGCCTGGAACGGAAGCGTTGAGAATCGCGCCCGCCCGGTCGGTCCGCAGCAATAGCAGAGCCTCGGACCGGTAAGACGCCGGATAAGCAGCGATGTAAAGGAGCGCGCCTAGGGTAATCGCCGTAGCCATGCCCGCCAGCACTCTCGTATTCCGGAACACCACGTCGGCGGTTTCCACCAGCGACGGTATGGTCCGGACCGGAATTTGAGATAGGCTTTTGTGAGTCATGTTGACGTCTTGAGCGTATCCGCCGGTCTACCATGGCCACAACGGCGCGGAAGTACCAAACCAGGGCCATCTACCTTCGCAGTACACTCGTTCGAACCATGGCCCGAGCCCGGGTACCCCGGTCCTCCCCCCTCCCGTCCGTTACACTGAAGGGATTACATGTCTGAGCCCGGTCACGGCCACTCCCACACCTCCTCGACGAGTTTTCGGACCCTGACCCTGGGCGCCCTTGGCGTGGTGTTCGGCGATATCGGCACCAGCCCGCTTTACACGCTGAAGGAATGCGTGCACGCGGCGGGCGGCGACAAGGTTACCCACGTCGATCTGTTCGGCCTGCTGTCGCTCATCTTCTGGTCGATGACGATGGTGGTTACCGTCAAGTACCTGGTCTTCATCATGCGCGCCGACAATAAGGGGGAAGGCGGCATTTTCGCCTTGCTCGCGCTGGTGCCGGGTAAGTTGCGCACGTCCACGCACGGACGCATTCAGCCCCTGGCCGCGCTCGCCATCGTGGGCGCGTCGCTGCTCTACGGCGACGGCATCATTACACCGGCCATCTCCGTTCTGGGCGCGGTGGAAGGCTTAGGGGTGGCCGATGAGCGCCTCACCGCTTACGTCGTTCCGGTCTCGGTCGTCATTCTCGTGGGTCTGTTCGCCATCCAGAGCCGCGGCACGGGAACCGTGGGAAAACTGTTTGGCCCGGTCATGCTGGCGTGGTTCGCCACCCTCGCCGTGCTGGGCCTCTGGAACGTGATGCACCATCCCGCGATCCTGCAGGCGCTCTCGCCTCACTACGCGGTGGAATATCTGCTCCATCATGGCGGCAACAGCCTTCATATCCTGGCTTCGGTCGTGCTGGCGGTAACCGGCGGCGAGGCTCTCTTCGCCGATATGGGACATTTCGGAATCGCGCCCATCCGCACGGCCTGGCTGTTCTGCGCCATGCCCAGCCTGCTGCTGAACTATCTCGGCCAGGGTGCATTGGTGCTCGCCGATCCGCGCGCCGCGGCCAATCCGTTCTTCGCGCAGGCGCCCGCCGGATGGCCCACTTACGCGCTGGTGCTGCTTTCAAGCGCCGCCGCCGTGATCGCGTCGCAGGCGCTCATCTCCGGCGCATTCTCGCTCACCCGCCAGGCGATGCTGCTCGGCTATTTCCCGCGCCTGACGGTGAGACACACCGCCCACCACACCGAAGGCCAGATCTACATTCCGGAAATCAACACGCTGCTCGCCGTGGGTTGCCTGCTGCTGGTGGTGACCTTTAAGTCCGCCTCCGCCCTCGCCGCCGCTTACGGCATCGCCGTCACCGGCACCATGGCCATTACCTCGTTCATGTACTACCTGGTGGTGCGCGAAAGCTGGAACTGGCCGGTGGCGAAAGCGCTTCCACTTCTGCTGCTGTTTCTGAGTTTCGACCTGCCGTTCCTGTTCGCCAATCTGTCGAAGTTTTTCGATGGCGGCTGGGTTCCGGTGCTGGTGGGCGCGGGCTTCGCCACGGTGATGATTATCTGGGCGCGCGGCCGGTCGCTGGTGGCCATCCGCTACGCCGTCCGCTACCCCACCGCCGAGTTCGCCCAGGAACGCATCGACGAGCGGCTGGTGGCGCGCGTCCCGGGCACGGCCATCTTCATGGCGTCCAATCCGCGCTCGCTGCCGCCGATTCTGGTGCGCTACGTCGAACGTTCCCGCTCCCTGCATGAGAACGTGATCCTGCTGCACGTCAACATCACGCCCAACCCGGTCGAACCGGCGTCCAACCGCTGGAGCTATGCCAGCGAACCCAACGGCTTCCATCGCATCACCATCCGCTACGGGTTCATGGATCTTCCCGCCGTTCCGGCCGTGCTTGAGGAAGCCACTCGCCGGCATCGCATCCCGTTCGTACCGGAAGATTCCACCTACTACCTGGGCCGGGAGAATTTCATCGCCTCCAGCCGCGGCCGTATGGGCGAGTGGCCGGAGCGCATTTTCGGCTTCCTGCAGCGCAACTCGGTTGCCGCGGATCAATACTTCGGTCTCCCTCATCGCCAGGTGGTGGAGATCGGCACGCAGATGGACCTCTGAAATAATTTCCTGGTACCTGGTGTTTTTACGGCTCTTGCCGCCGGATTGACGCCCGCGGGCGGGGGAAACCGGCAAGGTACGGAAATTGCTGACATTCCTTCCGAAGAGGAGTGTGTCTTCATGCCAATGCCATCGATTATTGACGAGAAACGGGAACAAGCCGATCCGCTCAGTGCCACACCCTGGACCACCCGCCGCCCCTTGGAGCAGCTTTACGAAGTACCGCGCCGCCCCAGATCCCGCGCCGCCATCTGGCTTTCGCTGGCCGCGCTCGCCGCCGCCGGCGCCTACGGCTTCTACAGCGTCTATCCGCGTCTGAACCGGCAGGGCGACGCATTGAGCAAGCTCACTTCCCTGCCCGGCCTGTTCGATGTGCTGAGCGGCCGCGTGGCGTCCATCGAGCAGAAGGTGGCCGGCATTCCGGCCGGGATGGAAAGCCTTCGCGAGCGAATGGGAGGCGTGGATCAGCGTGTGCTGAACGGCCTCAATCTGGCCAAGCAGAACATTCAGACCGTCGGCGTCGCCTTGCGCCGGGACCTGCTTGCCACCAATGCGCGCCAGGCGACGACCGATGCGCGCGTGACTCACCTCGAGAGCACGCAGCGCGCCGAGGCCGCCCGCACCACCGCGCTCGAACAGCAGTTGGCCCAGCAAAACGACCAGTTGAAGCGGCAGGTGGCCGACCTCAGTTCGCGCCTCGCCTCCGCCAGCCAGGACGCGCGCGTCGGGGAGCAGCACCTGCAGCGGCAGATCGAACAGACCGGCCGCCGGGCCGCCGCCGAGGCCACCAGTTTCCAGAACCGCCCGCGTACCCGTTTTGAAGCCATTCGCGGACGCTCTCTTGAGGTCGCCCCCGGCATCCTGCTGCATATCGCCAAAACCGACATCGGCCACCGACGCTTCGCCGGATGGCTGCAGTTGGTCGAAAGCGGCAAGTTCCTTTGGCTGAGAGATGAAAGCGTGCTGCAGACCATCGCCTTTTACGCCGGCGAGAAAACCTTGCGCCACGATCTGGTGGTCACCGATCTCAACAAGGATGGCGTCACCGGATACGTGATCTTTCCGTCGCAGGCCGAATCGGGCGTCAGCCGCCCATGACGTTTTCAAAGAACGTCATGCTGCGGCGCGCGCAGCGTTCCCAGCGATAGCTCTGTGCCTTCTCCTTGGCGCGAATGGCCAGGTCTTCGCGGCGATCCTCGGATTCGAGCAACCGCTCGAGCCCCGCGCGAATCTCGTTCACGCTGAGCGGATCCACCAGTTCGGCGGCGCGCCCGGTCACCTCCGGCAGCGAGGAGATGTTCGAAGTGAGCACCGGCACGCCTGCCGCCATCGCCTGCGCCACCGGAAATCCAAAGCCTTCATAGAGCGAGGGGTAAGCGAACACGAGCGCACCGGCCGTCAGCGCCGGCAGGAACGGCTCCGGCACATAGCCGGCCAGCCGCACGCCGGGCGTGGCCTTCAGCCGCTCGACGGTTTGCGTCCCCGCCCACCCGGCCGGTCCCGCCACCACCAGATCGAAGGCTTCGCGCAGATCGGCGCGCATCCCGAGCCACGCATCGAGCAGCCGGTCCAGGTTCTTGCGCGGCTCGATCGTGCCCACGCACAACACGTATGGCTTAGTCAGATTCAAGTCTTCCCGCACCGTCAGCACCTGTTCGGCCGGCACCTGGAAATAGGCGTCGGCCACGCCGGAATGAATCGTCACCACGCGCTCTTCGGGCAAGCCCAGGATGTCGATGGCGTCCTCGCGCGTGGCTTCCGACACCGCGATGATGCCATCGGCTTTTTTCAACACCTGCTCGGCGAAGCGATGGTCGGCCTTCACGTTCGCCGCCGTATGGAGTTCGGGCAGTTTCCAGCACGTCAGATCGTGAATCGTCGCCGTGAGCCTGGCTTTCCGCGGACCGTGGTGCACCTGGTTGGAAGCATGGAAAATATCGGCGCCTTCGATGGCCCAGTCAAGCGCGGGAGGAAAGAAGTTGACGCCATAGAGCACCGCCAGCCGCGGATAGGTGGCCCACGGGGGCAGCATCGAACGGTCGTGGTCGAGCGCGCCCGGCTTCCCCAACAGCGGAAACGCACGGATGTTGCCGCCCCCCGCGGTCTGCCGCAGCGCCCGCAGCCAATAGTAGATGTAACTCTTCACGCCCGCGCTGCGCAGTAGCAGCGATGTCGCATCGATGGTGATTCTCATCGCGGCAGATTGCTGAACAGGAACTTGCCTCCGCTCGAGGCCACTTCATGAAGCCAGTCGCGCCCCACCAGCTTTTCGATACGCTCCACCTGCGGTTCCTCCACCAGCAGATAGCGGCGCCGGACGTCTTTCCACAGCCGCGCCAGCGCTTCATCGTCGAGAAACACATTCGGCGCTTCGGGCGCATAGGACCCGTACTCCAGATTGTTCACGCGGCCGCGCAGCAGCAGCGCGCGGCAATTGGCATAGAAGAACACCGACGAAAACGCGTAGTACTGATTGTCGGCGATCAGCTCGCCGGGCGGCGCCGTGCGGTACGCTTCGGCCAGCGCCCGCGACCCCAGGTAAGGATCGAACGCCACCAGCGCCAGTCGCGCCGCATGGAAGAACAGCACCATCATCGCCGCGATCACCGCGATCGACCGGAAGCGTGTCATGGCGGATCCCGCCACTCCCACCAGGCAGGCGAGCGCAGCCAGAAGCAGCGGCATTTTCAGGTAAGCGAACGAAGCGATGGTGAGATCGCCCATGTGGCCGAGCGACAGCGTGTAGGCATCGGGATTGGGCACCAGCGCGCGCGAGATATCGCCGGGTGCCGCCAGGTCTTTCACCTGCAGCAGCACGAACACGATCGCCGTCAGCGCCAGCACCAGCACCCCCATCAACACCTGCTTGCCGTAATGGATCCAGCGCGCATCGGTGGCGATCGCAGAGCCCAGCAGCAAGGCCAGCGCGGGATAGCACGGCATCGAGTAGTATTCCTGCGTGGTCGAGAAGGTGAAAAACAGCAGGAGGAACCCGGCCCAGCACAGCGCCAGCAGCCGTGTCCGCCCGGCCCGGTCCCTCGGCTTGTAGGAAAGGTTCACCGCGGCGGGGAAGAACACGCTCCACGGAAACAGCCACAGCAGGTGGAACAGCCAGAAGTAAAGACGCGGAACGGTGTTGTAATCCCGCGGGTGGCGCATATTTAAAAAACGGAAGACATGCTCGTTCAGGAAGTAAAACCAGAAGAATCCATGATAGTGCCCCGGCTCGCTCTTCATGGTCAGATCGAAGTAGGGCGGGTTGCGCAGGGTGGCCAGTACATGCCACGGCGCCGCGATCAGCAGCGCCACCACGCAGCCTTCCACGGGCCGCAGCTTCCTCCAGGTGGCGCCATCGAATAGCCGCCCCGTGCGCCACAGGTACAACAAGGCGGCGCCAACCGGAAACACGGCCGCGATCAATCCCTTCAGCAGCAGCCCCACACCGATCATGGCCGCCATCAGCAGCGGCCATTTCCTTCCGTCCTCTTCGAGCGAGCGCAGAAACGCCCACAGCGCCACGGTGACCGTGAGCGTCAGCATCGCATCGGGAATCTGGATACGCGTGAACAGCCACAGCCCGATACAAGTCGCCGTCACCAGGCCCGCGTAGATGCCCGGCCGGTACCCGAACGCCCATTGCCCGAACAGCATCGTCACCCAGCACAGCGCCACCGCCGACAAAGCCAGCGGCAGCCGCGCCGCCCAATCGTGCGGGCCGAAGACACCCATGGAAACGGCCATCATCCAGTAAATGAGCGGCGATTTCTCGAGATAAGCGACGCCGTTGAGCCGCGCCGTCACCCAATCGCCCGATTCGAGCATGTTCCGCGCAATCTGCGCCTGCACCGCGTCCACATCGTCCATCAACCCCGGTGGGCTCACCACGCACCCAAGGAAGATAGCCGCCGCCACCAACGCGACTACCAGGCGATTTTCCATTTGCTCTTCCATAGAAACAGGATCAGCAGTCCCCACAGATGATAGCCATAGTTGCCTTTGCGGTCCATGTGCCGCCCGATCAGCCGCGACACTTCGGGCCATTCGAAAATGCCGCTCTGCCGCACGGCGCGCTCATTCACCACATCGAGCAGCATCGGCTTCAGGATGGTGCGGAACCAGTGATGCGCCGGAATGTCGAAGCCTTCCTTCTTGCGCGTGAGCACGGCTTCGGGCACCTTGCCGCGCATCAGCTCCCGCAGCACGAACTTCAATTGCGAGCCTCGAATCTTCAGATTCTCCGGCAGCCGGGCGGCGAACTCCACAATGCGGTGATCGAGAAACGGAGGCCGCACCTCGAGCGAATGCGCCATGCTCATGCGGTCGCACTTATACAGGATGTCGTCGGGCAGATACAGCAACTGGTCGAGCCACAGATATTGATTCAACCGGCCCGTGGATGGCGCTTCGTCGGGCAGCGGTACACGTACCTGCGGCACATGGCACAGCCGCCGCTTCTGCTCCGCCGACGAGGTGCCGTTCCAGAAAAGATGCGCCTCATCGGGCGGCAGCAACGAGCCTTCGAGCAGCCGCTTGGCCTTGAACTCGAAGCTGATCTTGTCGTCGGAGGCGGGAATCCGGTTCAAAAGCCCCAACCCCGCCTGACGCACAAATGACGGAACGAACCCAAGCCAGCGCGCATACCGGTCGGCCAGATAGGTGTAGTAGCCGCCGAAAAGCTCATCGGCGCCTTCGCCGCTCAACGCCACTTTGACGTGCCGCCGCGTCATTTGCGAGAGGAACCAGACCGGCAGCGCGCCCGCGTCGGCGCTCGGCTCATCGGAATACCAGGCCAGTTTCTCGATCGTCTCCGGCAGGTCCTGTTCCGGATTCAAATCGAACTCGTGGTGCTCGGTGGAATAGGCCCCGGCCACTTCGCGGAAATACGGGCTTTCGTCGAAAGTGCGTCCGCGGAAGCCGACCGAGAATGTCTTCAACCGCGGCACCTCGCGCGCCGCGTAATGCAGCACGGCGGTGGAATCGAGTCCGCCCGAAGCCCACACGCCCAACGGCACATCGGCGATCAGATGCTCGCGCACCGCATCGCGCATCAGTACGTCCAGTTCTTCCTTGGCCTCATCGAGCGTAATGTTCGCATCGGGCGCGAACCGCAGCTTCCAATACGAGCCCGAGCGCACCACGCCCTCGCGCCACTCCAGCCAATGTCCCGGTGGCAGCTTCTCGACTCCCTTCACCATCGTGAGCGGACAGGGAATGTAGTTGAGCGAGAGATAGTGGCTGAGCGCCCGCCGCTCGGCGATACGCGGGATTTCGTCGTTCTCTAGAATGGCCTTCAATTCCGAGCCGAAGTAGAGATCGCGTCCGCGCCGCGAAAAGTAAAGCGGCTTGATCCCCATGCGGTCGCGCACCAGCACCAGCCGCTTCTGCGATTCCGTCCAGATGGCGGCGGCGAACATGCCGCGCAGCTTGGCGAATCCGGCCACGCCCCATTCGAGAAACGCGTAGAGCACGACCTCGGTGTCGCACCGCGTCTCGAAATGCACGCCGCGCGATTCCAGTTCCCGGCGGATTTCGGCGTGGTTGTACACCTCGCCGTTGAACACGATGACCGAATCCCCGTTGACGGTGCGAATGGGCTGATCGCCGCCCGCCAGGTCGATGATGCTCAGCCTCACCGCGCCGAGCGCGATCCAGGGGGCGCGATGCACTCCGCGCTGATCGGGACCGCGGTGATGAATCGCGCGGATCAGCTGCTCGATTCGATCGGGGGGAGCGTTCCGGTCAAGAGTGGTAAATCCGGCGATACCGCACACGTGAGGTCAACCTCCATGATACGCTACACTGTTCAACGAGAGGTTCTAAAAGATGCGCATTCTGGCGTCTGTTCTTGCATTCTGTCTGCTGATCTTTTCGGCCGGCGCCGGCTGGGCGCAGTCAAGCACCGCCGACGACCGCATTTACGATCAGGTGCGGCTGAAGCTCGCCAGCCATCCCGACGTCAAGGGAGGCGCGATCGAAGTCAAGGTGAACGATGGCGTGGTCACCCTGCAGGGTTCGGTGCGCACGCAGAAGGCGCACAACAAGGCGGAAAGCCTCACCCATAAGATCAAGGGCGTCAAAAAAGTGATCAACGAACTGAAAGTCACTCCCACCTAAAAGCGCGCAGCGATGAGCAAGTACGAACTTGGCAAATCCGTAGAAGCACAGAAGTTGAACAAGCGCACGGGCGCCCCCCTGGGCGAGCACCCGGTCACGGTGCCTTATGGCGCCATCCTCGAGAGCATTCAGATTTCCGAAGAGCTGGTGCGCTTTGCCTACATGGGCGACCGCTACCAGGTGGCCAGAGAAGCGGTGGCCGGGGCGCTACAGGCCTTGGGCGCGCCGCCTTCCAATCCCGCCGCGGCGAAACCGGATGCGAGCGACAAACTGGTTTTTGAGACCCTGGACGTCAGGGCGCAGGGGCAGATTTCGATCTACCGCGCGCCCATTCCGGGCGGCTGGCTGGTGGCCAGCCACTCCGGCGCCCTGACTTTTGTCCCGGACGCCGGTCATGAGTGGGATGGCTCTTCGCTAAAGGATTAGCTAAGCGGCTTGAAGCGTCGTCGAAAGTTCTTCGGCGGTCTGTTCCGGGGTATCTCGAACCAGATAGCGGCGGAGTCGCAGGTCCAGCGGTACTGCGCTTGGGTCGACACCTTTTGGCACAATGGGTACAACTTTCTTACCCATGGCGATAGCTGCTCCAAGTTCAAAAAACAGCCAGAGATTTGGCGTGGCTGAAGCCTCCGCGTCGAGCAAGGCCACCAGGACGTCACTATCGCGCAGACCAGATTCCAGGGCGTCACGGAAAGACTCACCCGGTTGAACACCAAACTCATCGAACCAAACGCTCATACCCCGCTCCTTGAGAGCTCTCGCGAAGGAGCGTGCCCAGTCTATGTCGCGTGCCGTGTGTGAAATGAACACTTTTCGCATGACTGTTATCCTTGGTGCCGCAGTCGGGCGCCCAATTGATCCAGGTACACCTCAACCTCATTTAATTGTAGAAGATCTCGCTTCTTGAGAAGTACCGGAATCCCCGGCCTGGATTGCAACTCCGTCGCAGTGATGCCGAGGAGCAGGGCAATGATTGGAATACGGCGCCCCCAAGCGGCGCCAATCTCGGCCCACACATACGGCCTCTCAAGCGCCCAGGGAGTCAGCAACACGACCAGTTCATGTGCCTGCTCGAGGAAATTGAGGATGTCCTCTTCAAAGTCCGCTCCAGCATCGACCTGAGCCTCGTCGAGGAACGGCGTTGCGCCTCTGGCCTCGATCTCGCGAGCAATCTGCTTCGCTACCCAGGTGTCCTGGCTGCTATGACTCACAAAAACGAGACGTTTGGGGCTGCGTGTGCGTTCATTCACGGCGTTCCACACAATAACCTCAAAGAAGGGCAGGAGGCGGGAATACACATCCCCCCTCCCTAAACCCGTGCCGTTCGCCCCCGGGCCTATTCCGCCGGGGCCGAAGCCGTCGCTTCCTTCTTCAACTTATCGCGCTGTTCCTTCAGCACCGCTTTGCGGCTCAGCTTGATCTTGTTACCTTCGAGCGCCAGAACCTTCACCAGAATCTGGTCGCCTTCGTTCAACTCATCGCGCACCTGTTTGATGCGGTTTTCCGAGATCTCGCTGATGTGCAGCAGGCCGTCGGTGCCGGGGAAGATCTCGACGAACGCGCCGAAATCGACGATGCGGACCACCTTGCCGAGGTACGTCTTACCGGGCTCGGCGACGGCGGCAATATCGGCCACCATCTGCATCGCCTTGTCGGCGGCGGTGCCTGTGGTGGCGAAGATGTTCACCATGCCGTCGTCGTGCACGTCGATCTTGACGCCGGTGACCTCGATGATGCCGCGAATCACCTTGCCTCCCGGCCCGATCAGCTCGCGGATCTTGTCCACCGGAATGTGCGTGGTGTAGATACGGGGAGCGTAGGCCGAAAGCTGTTTGCGCGGCGTGGCGATGGCGGCTTCCATCTTGTCCAGAATTTCCAGCCGCGCCCTGCGCGCCTGCTCAAGCGCCTCGCGCATGATGGCCGCCGTCACCTTGGTGACTTTGATGTCCATCTGCAGCGCGGTGACGCCCTGGCGCGTGCCGGTGACCTTGAAATCCATGTCGCCGTAGTGGTCTTCGGCGCCCGCGATGTCGGTGAGAACGGCGTACTTGCTGTCCTCAATCACCAGGCCCATGGCGATGCCCGCCACCGGCGCGGCGATGGGAACGCCCGCATCCATCAGGGCCAGCGTGCCGCCGCAGACCGAAGCCATCGAGCTCGATCCGTTCGACTCCAGAATGTCGCTGACGATGCGCATCGTATAGGGGAACGCGGTATCGGGTGGCACCACCGGAAGCAGCGCCCGTTCGGCGAGGGCTCCGTGGCCGATCTCGCGGCGGCCGGCTCCGCGCATGAAGCTGACTTCGCCGACTGAAAACGGCGGGAAGTTGTAGTGCAGCATGAAGCGCTTTGAGACTTCACCTTCGCTCAGCAGTTCCAGCCGCTGTTCATCGTCCTTGGTGCCAAGCGTGGTGGTAACCATCGCCTGCGTTTCCCCGCGGGTGAACAGGGCCGAACCGTGCGTGCGCGGCAGAAGGCCCACTTCGATGTCGATCTTGCGGATCTCGTCGAAGCGGCGGCCGTCCGGGCGGCGGCGGTCGTTCAGCATTTCATCGCGGAAGATGCGTTCCTTCAGACCGTCGAAGATCTGCCCGGCTTCGGCGCGCTGTTCTTCGGGGAAGCTTTCCAGGCAGGCGTCGTGCAGGGCGTCGACCTTCTTATAGCTGGTGATCTTGTCGTACTTCTGCGTGTTCATTGCGTCCGAAAGATCGGCGCGGAACTTGGAGACGACGGCGGACTTGAGCTCTTGATTTTCCGGCGCCTTTTCGTAGACGCGCTTGGTCTTGCCAGCCAGCTTCTGGAGTTCTTTGATGCCGGCAATGATTTTGCGGCAGCACTGATGGCCGAACTCGATGGCATCGACGACGCGCGATTCGATCACGCCCGTGCCGGCGGCCTCCACCATGACGATGCCCTCTTCGGTACCCGCCACGACGATGGAGAACTCGGCTGCCTTTAGTTGCTCATAGGTAGGTTCGGCGATCAGTTCGTCCTTGAGAAGGGCGACGCGAACACCGGCCAGGGTGTGATAGAAGGGAATGTTCGAAATGGCCAGGGCCGCCGCCGCGCCCATCATACCCATCGAGGATGGATCGTGGGTGGGATCGGCGGAAAACACCATGGCGATGATCTGCGTGTCGCAGGTGTAGCCTTCGGGAAACAGCGGACGGCAGGGCCGGTCAATCAGCCGGCTGGTGAGAATTTCGCGCTCGGTCGGGCGGCCTTCGCGCTTGATGAAGCCTCCGGGAAACCGCCCGGCGGCGTAAGTGTATTCACGATAGTCGACAGTAAGGGGAAAGAACGCGGCGCCGGGCTTCGGCTCCTCGTTCGAGCAGGCGGTGGCGAGCACCACCGAGTCTCCGCTCTTGACGACAACGGCGCCGTCAGCCTGCTTGGCAATCTTCCCGGTCTCAAACGTAATGACCCGGGTGCCCAGGTCCACCGAAACGGTGTGTGTCATTTAAAGTCCTCCAAATCTTCAACCTGCCAGGACCAGCCTGGCCGGCAGAGTTAGGAAGACTGATGCGAAGGAACTCGCTCGCCCGCGCCCGCGCGTCCTCGCAAGTCTTGTCTTGGCTCGGGAGTTCTAACGGACGGTTCGAATCAGGTGATTTGCCCGCCGAAAGCCTATCGGCGGCCTAACGGCGAATGCCCAGACTCGAAATCAAAGCCTTGTAGCGCTCGGGCGAGCTGTTCTTGAGATACTTCAAGAGACGGCGGCGCTTGGCCACCATGGTCAGCAACCCGAGCCTGGAGGAATGATCTTTCTGATGCGATTTGAAGTGTTCGGTGAGCTGCGCGATGCGCTGGCTCAAAATCGCGACCTGCACTTCAGGCGAACCGGTGTCCGTCTTGTGGACACGATATTTGGAAATCACCTGCGATCTGACTTCAGTGACCAGCGACATGATCTGAAATGCGTACTCCTCGCGTTCCTATTTCTCAGTCTTATCCTGGCATCAAGAGTATCACAGCCGGTCGGGTACTTGCCACCCGGTCTTTGAGCGGCTACAACTTTTCGATTACCGCGCCCGGTTTCCCTCAAGCGCTTGAAACAGCGTCAACATCGGTTGGGCCGCCGCCGCGCCGCGCACCGATGCGGTAGCTTTGCCGCGCCATTCGATCACGTTTGGAAACCACAGGGAGGCGAACAGGCTCTCGCCGGGCACCGGAGGGAGCGGCCACCGGTTGAGCAATTCGAAGGCTCCCTTGGCATCGCCCAATTGAAGCCTGGCGCCGGCCAGCAGCGATTGCAATTCATCGACGACGCCGGGGTTGGTCTGCCGCACCAGCCGCTCCAGGATCGCGGCCGCCTCCTTATAATGACCGTTGAGAAACAGCGCATAGGCCAGTGCGCTCTCGGCGAAACTGGCGGGTGCATTGGGATGGAACAGCGCTTGAGCCCGCGCGAGCCACGCTTGGGGAGGCGCATTGGGACTCGCCAGCAACCCGGCCAGCGCCGCCATGTTCACCGCGCCGGGACTGCGCGCCAGACCGCGCGCATTCGCCGCCATCGCCTGCGCTTCTTCGCGGCGGCCCGCCTGCGCCAGCCACATCGACCGGAAACTGGCGGCGCGCGATCCCAGTTCTCCCCCGGCGGCGGCGAGTTTCGCCGAAGCTTCCAAGGCTTGCGCCCGGCGGCCGGTGAGCGAAAGCCAGTGCGCCTGGCGCAGGTCGACGATCGGATCGGCGGCGGCGCGGCGCGATTCCAGATAACGGCCAAATAGCTGATCGGCGCCGGCGGTGTCGCCCGCCATCAATCGCGAAAACGCGGCCTTGGCGAATTCGAGGCCGCCTTGAAACAGCGGATCTTTCTGCTGCGCCTCGAGAAAGCTCTTGTAGGCCTGGTCGAAGCGGCCCGCCATCCAGTTGATTTCCCCGATGCTGTCAAAGCTGTTGGGATCCTGCGGACTCAACGTGCGCAGGTGTTCCACCGAAGCGAGAGCCGCCGGAAAATCCCCCGCGTAGGCCTGCGTGTAGCTCAACAGATTCCAGGGACCGGGATGTTCCGGCTCGAGTTCAATCGCCTTCTGAAACCACCGCACCCCCGACCCATAGTCCCTGGCGCGCGTGGCCAGTTGACCCAATTCGCCGAGCAGATCGGAATTGCGCGGCGAAAAGCGAACCGCCGTTTCAAGCGCGGGCCGGATGGCGGCCTGGTTCCGTTCAAGCAATGCGAGCATGAGACCGGCCTGCGCGCTTTCGGCCGATTCGCCCGGCGCCAGCGACCGCAGAATGCCCGCGGCCGAGGCCGGATCGCCCGAGGCGATGTAGGTCTGCGCCGCCTCGATCGCCGCCGGCGTCAACGCGGGATCTTTCCGGTAGGCCGACTCGGCCAGTTGCGCCCGCTCGCGCGCCCCGGTCTCCAGCAGCGCCGAGCCAAGCGACGCCACCGCCTCGCGGTTCGAAGATGGATAAGGGCGCACCTTGTCCGCCAGGTCTTTCGACAGCGCGTCGAGCAGAGGCAGCGGTCCATCGGACGCCGGCCCCGAGTGATCGAAGGCGCGCACCGTGCGGTTGGTAGCGATGTCCGTCAGCGTGGCGCGCAGCCGCAGCCTCGATCCTTCCATCTGGTAATAGCCGCGCAAGGCCTGGGTGGCGCGCAGCCTGGCGAGATCGAATTCTCCCGTGGCCACCAGCGGCAGCAAGCGCGCCGCGCCCGTGGTTTGCGTGGCGATCACACCGGGCGCGAGCGGGCCGATCCAATCGAGCCCGGCATCGGCCGACAGATTGTCGAACGGAAGAATCGCGATGCGGTCAAAGGGCCGTTCCGCACGCCTGCCGGCGCAGGCCGCGGTCAGCAGGACAACCAGCAACAGCGGTCTAGAGGACACGCACTTCCATCGTCAGCAGTTGCTGAAACTCCGGCAGCTCTTTCAGCGCGGCGAACTCGGGATCCTCGCGGAATTTCTGACGATCCTTGAAGCCCTCCTCGATCGCCTTGCGCATATAGAGCAGCGCGCGCTCCACATGCCCCGCCTTGGCGTAGGTTTTCGAGAGGAAGAAATGGAACTTGGCCTTTTCATCCACCGACCGTTCCTGCAAAAGCACGCCGTGGCTGCTGCGATGCTCAAACACTTCCGGGTCGATCGAGAGCGCCTTCTGATAGGCTTCGGTGGCCGCCTCATAGTTCCGGCGCGCGAAGTAAGCCGTGCCCAGGTTGCTGTAAATCGAGGCCGAATTCGGATTGGCTTGCAAAGCGCGCTTGTAGAGATTCACCGCCCTGCGGTAGCTCTTGCGCGCATAGTGAACCGTGCCCAGGTTGTTGATGGCTTCCGAATACTTCGGACTCATCTTGACGGCGCGCTCGTAGTGCTTGCGCGCCGGATCGAGCTGCATCATCTGGTGGTAGGCGATGCCGATTTTGTTGACCACGATGGCCGAATCGGCGGGCGCTTCCTTATATACGTCGATGGCCTCGCGGTACATCTTGCGAGCCATCAGAATGTCGCCGCGCGTTTCCGGGCCCAACGGCTTGGCGGGAGTGGCGGCAATAGGCGTGGAGGAGGGAGGGGCGGGCACCGCCGGCGTCGTGCTCTGCGCGGAAAGCGCCGGCAAGGCCAGAATCAGAAGCAGGCCGGGAACTTCCATGGCTTGGATCTCCGCCTCTATTGTACCCCCGCGAGCGCTTTTTCTCTTTGTTGGCAAATTCAGCCGGACGCTCTCCCATATATTGTTGAATGAAACATCTGATGCCGTTAATCGTTTCCGTGGCGCTCGCTCCGGCGGCCCGCGCCCAATCGCCCGCCGAAATGCTTTCCGCGGCCGAGACCAAAATGGAAGCCGCGATTTCCGGCTTAAAGCAAGACCTTGCCGCGATCGGCGAGACCCGGGTCACGTCCTCAACGTTCTCGAGAGTATTTGTCAACTACTACGGAACTCCAACGCCGGTGCCGCAACTCGCCTCGATCCACATTCCGGAGCCGCGTTTGGTCCTCATCCAACCATACGACCGCCAGATGTTGACGCCGATCGCCAACGCGATCAATTCAACTCTCGGGCTGCCGGCGGGAAACGACGGCACAACGGTTCGTGTGACGGTGCCCGCGACGGACGACGCTACGAGGAAAACCTACGTTAAGACGGCGAACGCCAGGGGAGAAGAGACCAAGATCGCGATCCGGAACATCCGCCGCCTCACCTACGATCAACTGAACAAAGCCCTCAAGAACGGCACCGCCACCGACGCCGACGTGACAAGAGCGGAGAGGGATCTCAACAATCTGACGCAGAAATACGTGGCAAGAGCGGATGAGACGGTCAAGCAGAAGGTTCAGCAGCTTTTGGCCGCGTGAGCGCCGCAGTGACCGTCAAGTCATTGACGCGGTTTCAAATTCATGTTAACTTTCGTCCTGGTTCGAGGCAGGCTCCGGCTTAGAGGTACAAGGCGTGGCCCAGTCACAGGCGGGACAGTTGGGAATTGCCGATCCTTTGCGGCTTCCCTTTCTGCGTGCGGCATTTCTCCTACTGGAAGAAGACGGGCCGGGGAAAACCGCCGCGGGCGGCTCCTCGAAACGCGCGAAATCCAACATCGACAGCGCTTCGGTCGCCGCGGGCATGCGGCAACTGGTGTCGCAGATGAGCGCGGAGGAACGGGCGGCGGCGAAGCTAAGGACCGCCCGCGCGCTGCTGCACGAATTCGACCGGCTCCTTTCCGCGGGCGGCGAGCCGCCGGGAACCGCCTTCGATCCGGAGCGTCTGAAGCGGCGGCCGGCTCAGGTTCAAGACGACGGAGCGCCGCGGGTCGGCCTGATCTCGATGCCCTGGATGTCGCCCGCGTTGCCCTCCATCCAACTGGCGACGCTGCAATCGGCGCTGCGGTCGAAGGGCATGGAAGCCGATGTGCACGAGTTGTTCGTCGACTACGCCGCCGACATCGGGTTGAATCTCTACAATCAGCTCGGCAATCTTCTCGGCTATCTGCCGGAATGGATCTTCTCGCGCCACTACTACGGCGCCGAAACAGGCGACCGGCTGGAAGAAATGTTCGCGCAGGATCCGTTGAGCGAGATTCCCTGGCAAGGGGCGGGCAACACCATCCTGAGAGCCTTGGAGCCGGTCACGGCCCGCTATCTCGACCGCACGATGGAGGAAACCGACTGGTCGCGCTACGACATCGTGGGCTTCTCGCTCACCATCTCGCAACTGGGCGCGTCCATGGCGCTGGCGCGGCTGTTGAAAAAGAAGCATCCACGGATGGTGATCGTCTTCGGGGGCTCGCAATGCGCCGGTGAGATGGGCCGCGCCATCCTGGGCACGTGCCCTTATGTCGATTACGCCGTGCACATGGAAGGCGAGGCCATCCTGCCCGAACTGGTCCGGCGCATCCGCGCCGAGGGGCGGCTCAGCGGGCCCATGCCTGGAATGAGTCTGCGCCAACCCGATGGCGCTGTCGCCGCCGGGCCGGCAGGAGATCTGTATCCGGCTTCCGAACGTCTGCCGCTCGACTACGATGCCTACTTCCACCGGCTGGAGCGGCTGAACCTGCACGGCAAGATGAAGCCCTGGATCCCGTTTGAGGGAAGCCGCGGCTGCTGGTGGGGGCAGAAGTCGCAATGCACGTTCTGCGGCCTGCACGAGATCATGAAGTTTCGCGCCTGGGAGGCCGAGCCCGTCCTCGAAGAACTGGAACGGCTGGAGCAGCGCTATGGCGTGGGCCGCTTCTACGCGATGGACCTGATTCTTCCGCGCGAGTACATGCGGACGCTGCTGCCCGAAGTCGCCCGCCGCGGCCACAACTGGATGTTTTTCTGGGAGATCAAGTCCAACGTGAAGCGGCAGGAGGCCGAAACGCTGGCCAAGGCAGGCGTGCGCTGGGTGCAGCCGGGAATCGAGAGCCTGGACGACGACCTGCTGGCGTTGATGAAGAAGGGCGTCTCGGCTCTGCAGAACGTTCAATTGCTCAAGTGGTGCGAAGAGCTTTCGATTTTCTGCGGATGGAATCTATTGTCCGGACTGCCGGGAGAAAAACAGGCGTCCTACGACCGCATGGCGGCCATGATTCCCAAGCTCCATCATCTTCGCCCTCCCTCGGGCGGCGGCCGGTTTCAGCTTCATCGCTTCAGCCCCTACTTCGACCATCCCGAACAATTCGGCATCCGCTGGACCGGCGCGCATCCGATGTATCGCTACACCTTTCCGCTGCCGCAGGAAGAGGTGGACCGGCTGGTCTATCTGCATGACTTCGAGCGTCTCGAAGGAACGCAGGTGGACGATTCCGCCGTCGAGGCGGCCTTGCGGGTCTGGCGCTCCGCCTATGCGCGCGGCGCCAAGCTGACGCTTACCGTGCTGCCCGACGGCAGCTCTCAAATCCGCGATACGCGCCGCAAAGGCCAACCCAAACGCATCGCCCTCACGGCGGAAGAGACGCGCCTCTATCTGCAAATGGATGCCGCGGTCAGCCGGAAGTCGCTGGGCCGCGCCGGCGCAATAGCGGACCGCTGGATCGGGCTGGAGATCGCGCTCGAGGTCAACGGCAAAGTGCTCGCGCTCGCCACCTGCCGCAACAGGCCCCGGCACGCCGAGGCGCCCGATTGGCTGCACTACGCTCCCCCGTCCGGATTCGTTCCGTTGGATTCGATTCAAACGGCCGACCAACCAATCATGAAAGGAAGTACTTAGAAAAACCATGGCCACTACAACCAAGAAACCCGCCAAAGTCTCGACCGAGCCGGCTCCGGAAGAGTTGATCCTCGAAGCCATAACCGCACTCAAAGCCAATCCGGATAAATACCAGGCTCTGCGCGCGGCGATGGGAAAAGCGAAAACCGAAAAGGCCAAGGCCAAGGTGCTGGTGAAATACGCCACCAACGAGCGCCAACTGGCGGCCCTGGTACCGGCGCGCGTCAAGGGCAAGGCTCTCGCCGCCACCTGGACCACGGTGACCGTCACAACGGTCTTCATCCTCGAGGATAGTGCCTACTAACAGGCGCGGAGCCCCTTTCAGCGGACCGGAAATTCCACGGCCGGAAGAACTGCTTCCCGGCATCAAAGCCGTCGAAACGGACATGTGGTACGCCTGCGGCGCCATTCCCTTGGCGGCGCAGGGCTGGAAACTTTATGTGCCGTTCACGCCCATGAATGCGCACCAGGTTCTCTCGGCGGCTTTGCCTTCGATCGCTTCGGCCGGCCTTCATTGTAAGTACGTGCGCACGGTGAAACTGCTGCGCAAAATGAATGCCGGCATTTTCGGCTACACGCAGATCGGCAAGTGCCTGGTGGTATATCTGCCGCAGGTGAGCGAAGCGGCCGTAGCGGGAATGAAGCGGGTGGTGGCGCCGTTCCGCGATCAGTGTCCCGCCGTTCCCTGCGCGATTCCGTTCGGCCGCGACCTGCCGCTCTACTATCGCTACGGCGCCTATCACGGCGGCCGCATCGAGCTTGAGGGAGAAGCGGTGGACGACAGCCGCGAGGCCCAGGCGGCCGTTCCTCCCGGCATCGAAGATGAGTTGGCCCGTTTCGCCGGACCGGTGAAGCAGGACCCCGCCGTGCGCCGCCTGCTGCTGCGCTATCCGGTCTTCGACGCGATTCGCCAGCAGGGTAAGTGCGGCATCTTTCGCGCCATGCGGCTCGAAAGTGAAACGTTTGAACCGGTGGTTCTCAAAGTCGGTTACCATCGCGGCCAGGTGCAGCCGGACGGCACCGACGGCTGCGATTTTCTCCGCCGCGAGCTGCGGTTTTACCGGCTGCTGCGCCGCCACGGTCTGCAGGGACTGGCCCCCAAACTGATCGACTCGCTCGATCTTCCCCGCAAGACCATCCTCGTGCTGGAACACATCGAAGGCCCGTCGCTGCTCGATCTCAAGCTGGCCGGCAACCTTCCGGTGACGCTGCTCGAAGGCTGCTGGCGGATGATCGGCCAGGTGCATGAGAGGGGGCTTTACCTGGGCGACGCCAAGATCGCCAATTTCCTGCGTGCGCCTTCGGGGCAATTGCGGCTGCTCGATTTTGAAGGCGCGGGCCGGCTGGGCGATCCGCTTTCGACGGCGCGGACTTTTGACACCAAACCCGCCTCGGCCGAGCCGCGGCTTTCCGACCAACTGCATTTTCTCGCATCGGTGGTGTACCCCTATGAATCGGGCAAGTACAGTTGGCAGGATCGTTTCGTCGATCTGGAATCGCTGCGGCGCACCAGGGGCGAAACGCCCGCAGCGCGCTGGGCGATCGCGAAACTGAATCGCGTCCTGATCGGTTTCCGCACATGACGCGCGCCGGGTGGCGGCTGCTGCTCGCTCCCCTGGTCCAGGCGCGTCCGCGGCATCTTTCGGTAGTCGGCTCGGCCGCGCGCAAACCGCTCGTTGAGGTAGGCGACCTCGACCTCTTCGTTGTCGTCGATCGCATGACGCTGGCGACGGCGGCGGATCTTTTGAGCCGCGCCGAAGAGTGCGCCGCACAGTTCGCGGCCAGTACGGGGGGCGAGTGGGTGGTGGAAACGTTCCGCAGTCCCGTTCAGCCCACGCCTGCTTCGGGCAAACGGCAAATGCATCTATTGATCGACGATCTGGACACACTGCAATCGGCGCCGCGCCTGTTGCTGCGGAAATACGCGGCGGGCGGGGTCATGATCGGGGGCCGCGCGCTGCCGGCGTTGACGCCGCTCGATGCCGCCACCCTGCGGGCATCCGCGCCAAACGAAGCGCTCGCCGCCTTGCGCGCCGCCATCGATTCGGTGGAGCGCCGCGTCATTGCCGGCCGGGACTGGCGGCTGTCACCGAGGCCGGAATTGTGCACCCGTCAGATCGCCGCCCGCACCAATTGGCAGCTTCGCGCCGTGCTCAAAACGGCCATCGCTGCCGGCGATTGGTTTTTTCCGGCGGCGATGGAATCCGCGGGAATCGAGCCGATCGGACCGGCTCTAGCCGGATACTTGTCCGGCTGGCAGCGGCTCGCCTCCGAATGGCCGTCCCTTTCGGATTGGTTAAAAAAGGCGCTCCTGTGGCGAGCGAGCCTGCTTGCGCATGGGTCTGGCGCCAGCGTAAGCGGCGAATAAGCCGAGGGCAAGCCCGGCGCCTAGCGTCCTCGTCTACGACAAGCAATAACGCGCAGCCGGGATGCAGTAGAATGGCCATCTGCCCCCAAGGAAGGAGCACCATGGCGACTACTCTCACCCGAAGGCATATGCTGGGTTCGCTCGCGGCGGCGGCCGGCGCGTCCGCCGCAACACCCGAGCGGCCCAACATCCTTTTCATCTACACCGACGATCATTCCTACCGCACACTGAGCTGCTATAAGGAAGCCTACCCGTGGGTCCGTACGCCCAACATCGACCGGCTGGCGAGCCAGGGTGTGCGCTTCACCGCCGCCTACAACGGCGCCTGGTGCATGCCGTCGCGGGCCACCATGCTTACCGGCCACCACCAGTTCGCCGTCGAATCGATGCGCATGGAAGGGCCGTATCCGGGCTGCGTCTATGACGCGGCGAAGTGCCCGTTCTGGCCGAAAGAGTTCCGGTCAAAGGGCGGCTACTTCACCGCGCAGATCGGCAAATGGCACACCGGCACCGATACCGGCTATGGCCGCGACTGGGATTTCCAATACGTTTGGAACCGGCCCAAGTACACCGAAACCAGCACTCATTATTATTACGACCAGCCGATTACTTACAACGGCGGCAAGACCGAGATGCTGCAGCGCTATTCCACCGATCAATACACCGATTGGGCGGTGGACCTGATGAAAGGCAACGGCCGGCCCAAGGATAAGCCCTGGTATCTGTGGCTGTGTTTCGGCGGCGTGCATGCTCCTTATCAGCCCGCCAAGCGGCACCTGGAAGAGCTGAAAGGCATCGATTTCGAAACGCCGAAAGACATCTTCCCGCCGCGCACTGGCAAGCCCGAATGGGCCCAGAAGATCGAGCATTGGAAGAAGGGTCCCGACGGCACGCCGGTGAACGACGGGCGTTCGCTGACCTCCTGGGTGCGGCAGTATCATCAGGGCGTGTTCGCGCTCGATGAAGCGGTTGGCAAGCTGGTGCAGACGCTCGAAGAAACCGGCCAGCGTAAGAATACTTTCGTCGTTTTCACTTCCGATCAGGGCCTGGCGTTCGGCCAGCACGGGTTCCGCGGCGTGAAGCTGGCGCCGTATGACGCCAACATCCGGTCGCCGCTGATTTTCTCCATGCCGGGCCGCGTGCCGCAGGGCCGGGTGTGCGAAACGCCGGTGGCGGGCGTGGATTTGCCGCCCACCATTCACCATTACGCCAACGTGAAGCTGCCGTGGGAAATGCATGGGCGCGACCTTTCGCCGCTGATCCAGAATCCGGAGGCGAAGTGGACCCATCCCATGATGATGGTGTCCACGGGCCACCATTTCGGTTCCGATACCAATCCCGTTCCGCCCGGCAAGGGAGCGTTTCATAACGAAGTGCCGTGGTACGTGCTGCTGCGCGAGCGGAACCTCAAATACGTGCGGCCGCTGGTGCCCGACCTCGAAGAGATCTACGACCTGAATACCGATCCCGATGAGCTCGATAATCTGGCGGTGAAGCCGGCGCATCAGGACACGTTGAAGCGCATGCGCGCGGCCACTATCGCGGAGTTGCGCCGCACCAAGGCCGGTTTCGCCGATCGCATGCCCGCGGTGCGCGAGGCTATTCTATAGGCACGATGTGGGCGGCCTTGCTGCTGTTGGCCGGGATGCAGGATCCGCTGACGACGGCGGAGAAGCTGATCGCCGGCACACGCTACAAGCAGGCACTCGAGCTGCTGGCGAAGCAGCCGGCTTCGGTGGGGCGGCATCTGCTCGAATCGAAAGCCTATGACGCCCTCAACGATCCGGCGCAGGCGGTGGCACGGGCCGAAGCGGCGCTGGCCATCGATGCGCGCTCCGAGGCGGCGCACCTGCAACTCGGCCAAATCTTCCTGAGCCGCAACACGCCGCAAGCCGCCGCCGACGTGTTCACCGAAGCGCTGGCGCTGCATCCCCAGTCGATGATGCTGCGTCTCGGCCGCGGCCTCGCCTGGAAAGACCTGCAGCGTTACGAAGCGGCCGAAACCGATCTGCGGCAATGCCTGGCCGGCGCACCGGCTCTTGGGGTGGCGTTCGATGCGCTGGCAACCGTTTACCTGCAAGCCCGGCGCTTTGAGGATCTGCGGGCGCTGGCCGATGGATTTCGTGCGCGCAACGCCAAGGACTATCGCGGCCCGTACTTCGCCGCCGCCGCGCTCGATGGCGCGAAGGTGGAGGAAAACCGCATCGAACCGCTGCTGGCCGAATCCATCGCGCTCAATCCGAACTTCGCCGCCTCGCACGCTCTGTTGGGAAAGCGGCGGCTCAACGCGGGCCGCGCCGCCGAAGCCATCGGCGAACTGGAGCTGGCGCTCAAGCTGCGGCCCGATTACTCACCGGCCGCCTTCCACCTGGCGCAGGCGTACCAGAAAGCCGGCCGCCAGGCTGACGCCGCGCGGGCCTTCGAGCGCATGCGGGCCATCCAGAAAAAGGAGCAGGAACCCAAGCCCTCGCTCGAATACCATCGCGGAAAATAACTTGTGATAGACTCCGCAAAGACCTCGTTTTGGAGTTGCCGCCATGTACCGCAGCCTTGTCGCTTTTTTCCTTCTTGCCGTAGGCCTGTTCGGCCAAGGCAATACCGGCTCGATTCTGGGAACGTTGACCGACGCCACCGGCGCCGTCGTTCCGGGAGCCAAGATTCAAATCTCTAACACCCGGACCGGCGTGAGCCTGGACACCACCACCGATTCGGTGGGCAATTACCTGTTCAACTTCCTGCAGCCCGGCATATATAAGGTGGACGCGGAGGTCAGCGGCTTCAAGCGCTTCACGCGCGAGAACATCAGTCTCGAAATGAGCCGCCAGCTTCGCATCGACATCGCGCTTGAAACCGGGCAGATCACCGAAACGGTAAGCGTCGCCGCGCAGACGCCGCTGCTGGAAACCGAGACCGGCATGCTATCGGGCACCATCGAGAACCGGCAGGTGGTGAGCCTTCCCACGCTCGGCCGCAACCCGCAGGATTACCGTCTGCTGGTGCCGGGCGTGGTGCTCAATCGCGACGGCAACTCCATCACACAAGGCGGCCTGGTGCGCAAGGATCCTTATTACATCGATGGCGCGCATTCTTCGAGCCACGTATGGTCCGGCAATCCGGTGAACCCCAACCCGGATGTGATTCAGGAATTCAAGATCGTCACCAATTCGTTCTCGGCCGAATTCGGCGAGACGTCGGGTTCGGTGATGCAGTCGACGACCAAGTCGGGTACGAATGAGTTCCACGGCTCGCTGTTCAATTTCCTTCAGAACGACAAGCTGAATGCCGGCAACTTTTATACGCACACCCGGCCCATCGTGCGGCGCAATCAGTACGGCGGCACCATCGGCGGCCCGATCGTCAAGAACAAAACCTTCTTCTTCAGCGACCTGCAGGTCACCACGCAGCGCGGCACTTCGGCGTTCAACAATCTGACCGTACCCTCGGCCGCCTTCCGCCAGGGCAATTTTTCGTCGCTTCCCAACAACACCATGATCTTCGATCCGCTGACCGACACGGTCACCGGAGCCAACCGGACCCCGTTCACCGGTAACATCGTTCCCGCCAGCCGCATCAGCCCCGCGGCACGCAATGTGCAGGCGCTCTATCCGCTGCCGCTTACCGGGGACAATTTCGCCAACTACACCAACTTTGGATCGGTCAAGAACGACAACTACGAATACGACGCCAAGGTTGACCACAACTTCAGCGACACCGACAAATTCTTCGCGCGTTATTCGGGCCGCAAGACGGATTCGACGCCCGCCAGCGCGTTTCCCGATCCCAACGCCGGAGGCCGCAACCCCGGCCAGTTGGGCTTTGGCAGCAACAAGAATCACAGCCGCCAGGTGGTGGTGAATTACGTCAAGATCTTCGGGCCGCGCATCACCAACGACCTGCATCTCGGCTGGTTCCAGACCTATCCCAAACGAACGGTCGCCGGCTACGGGCAGGTGTCCACCAACTCCCTGGGCATCCTCGGTCTTCCCAATGGCGACGACAAGCTCGGCACGCCGGATTTCCAGTTCACCAACTATGCCCCGCTCGGCTCGTCCGGCGACACTCTGTTCTTCGAGCTGCAGGACAGCAAATCGATCGTGAATGTGACTTCGTGGGTGTTCAGCCGCCACACGCTGAAATTCGGTGGAGAGGCGCGCAAGATCCGCACCGATAACCTGCAACCGAATCCCGGCACCACGGTCTGGAATTTCCAGCCGATCTACACCAATCGCACCGGCGTGGCCAACACGGGCTGGGATTATGCCAGCTTCCTGCTCGGCATGCCGCGTACGTTTGGCTATCGCATCTTTCCCGGCTTCTTCCTCTCCCGCACCTCGGTCTACGCGTTGTTTGTACAAGACGATATCCGCGTGAACCGGAAGCTTACGCTGAACCTCGGCCTGCGCTGGGACGCACCGCTTTACTACAACGAAGCCAAGGACCGTTCCGGCGTGTTCGATCTGAACGCGGGCCAGTATCAGCAATTCGGCCAGAACGGCTTCCGCCGCACGCCCTGGAACAATGACTGGAATAATTTCGGGCCGCGGTTTGGATTCGCTTACGCCGCCACTCCAAAGACCACCGTGCGCGGCGGCTTCGGCCTCTTCTCGGTTGGCACGATGTCGAGCGGCGCGTTCGGCTTCATGCTCTCCGATCCGATCTTCGCCGATGCCGATGGCGGCCGCTACAACACCATCGATCAGGTTATGCCGCGCACCTCCCTCGACCGCATCCCCTATGAGCCGGTAGACAAACTGGGGCGCAATGCTCTCTCGGTCAGCGTTTATCCCGACGACAACCCCATGTCCTACTTCAACCAGTGGAACCTGAACGTTCAGCGCGAAGTGGGTGGATTTCTGATCGAGGCGGGCTACGCCGGCAGCAAAGGCTCCCATCTGCACTATGGAGCCTACAACTTGAACGCGATTCCTGCGGCGCTCTCGCCGCAGGCGCAGGGGCGCCGGATCGCCCCCTTCATCGCCTATCCCCGCTATCCCAATGGCGTGACCAATCAGGCCTGGATCGGCGCATCGAACTATCACTCCGTGCAGATCAAGTCGGAGCGCCGGTTCTCCAGCGGCCTGAGCTATCTGGCCTCGTTCACCTTCTCTAAGCTGATCAATATGGGCGAGAACGGATACCGGGATCCGATCGGCAACCGGTCGCTTGATCGCGGCATCAGTCTCGACAGCGCCCCTTACCGCTTCACCCTCGCGCCCGTCTATGAACTTCCGTTCGGCCGTGGACGTAGGTTCAACGTGCAGAGCCGGGCTCTGGATGCGTTCGTTGGCGGTTGGGAGTTTTCGGCCGTCGCCACGTTGCAGGCGGGCTTCCCATTGAATCCCGGCAATTCGATCGACACCTGCAACTGCGGTGGCGCGACTTACCCGAATGTGAGCGGCAACCCCAACCTGCCGAAAGGCGAGCGCACCGAAGGCCGCTGGTTCGACACCAGCCGCTTCTCGTCGCCGGCGCAATGGACGCCGGGCAACGCCGGCCGCGGCCTGATCTGGGGACCCGGACAGCGCAACATCGACATGACGCTCAGCAAGTTCTTCCACTTCACCGAGCGCTATCGCCTGCAGTTCCGCGCCGAGGCGTATAACATGACCAATACGCCTTATTTCGCCAATCCCAACGTCACCACCGGCGCCGGCACATTCGGGCGCGTGACGAACGTCTCCAACTCCGCCCGCCAGATGCAGATGGCGCTGAAGTTTTATTTCTGAGCGGTGGCCCCGGGCAGGCGGATCACGAATCGCGATCCGCGCCCGGGCTCGCTCGAAAACGTGATATCGCCGCCCATCATGCGGCAGTAGTGTTTGCTGATCACCAGGCCAAGCCCGGTTCCCGAGAACTTACGGGTGGAGGCGGCGTCCACCTGCGTGAACGATTGAAATAGCTTCGCCTGGTGTTCGGGCGGGATGCCGATGCCATTGTCGGTGACGGCCCACTCCACCCATTCGGCTCCATTGCCGGAAACCCGCTCCACGGTGAGATTCACTTCGCCGCCGTCGGTGAATTTGCAGGCATTGGCCAGCAGGTTGAGAAGCGACTGGCGGAAGCGGGTGGGATCGGCCACCTGTACGGCGGGAGCCTTCGAGAAATCGGCCGCCATCCGGTTGCGCGTCTTGCGCGCCATGGGCTCCATCGTGGCGATCACGTCTTCCACCATATCGGCGACGGGAAAGGCCTCCTGGCAGATCTCCATGCGGCCCGCTTCGATCTTGGAAAGATCCAAAACATCGTTGATGAGCCGCAACAGGTGCCGGGCCGCCTGCTGGATGCGGTCGAGGTCGGGCAGCAGGTCGAGTTGCCGGGCGGCGGTGAGATCTTCGGTGAGAATCTCGCTGTATCCGATAACGGCGTTCAGCGGAGTGCGCAATTCGTGGCTCATGTTGGCCAGGAACTCGCTCTTGGCGCGGCTCATTTCTTCGGCCTGGCTTTTGGCCGCCTTCAATTCGTCTTCGGCCCGCATGCGCTCGCGAATGACGCTTTCCAGTTCGGCGGTACGCTCTTGAACGCGCCGCTCCAGTTCGCCGTGGGCCGCTTCGAGTTCTTCGCGGTAGCGGCGCTGCCCGGTCACGTCGATGGCCGTCGCTTCATAGAGCGGCCCTTCGGAGGTCTCCACCAGACAGATGCTCTGCGCGAGCCACAGCAGTTCACCCTGCTTGCGCCGCAGGCAGGTTTCGCGGTTCGCCACCGCTCCGGCGCGAAGCGACTCCTGAAGCTCGTCGCGCGCGGCCGGGTTCACTTCGAATTCCCAATAGCAGCGGCCGAGCACATCCTCGCGCGAGCCATAGTCCGTCATCTTCGCAAAGGCGGGGTTGCAATCGACGATCGCTCCCCCGGGGCGCCAGCGGAAAACGGCGGCCATGTTGCGCTCAAACAGCCGCCTGTATTCCGATTCCAGTTGCGCCTCGCGCTCCAGGCGCGCGCGGATGATGCCGGTCTGCCGCAGCACCGTGCCGCGTAACAGGTTCATCCACACCAGGGCCGACGCGGCAGCGAGCGAAATCAAGCCCACCAGCACCAGCACATACTCGCGCGAAACGTAGTTCGGCGCGGGCAGCAGGCTCACCTCGCGCACCAGAACCGAAAGCGACGAGGCCTCGAGGATGGCTACGCCGGCGACTTCGACGATGGCCCCTTGAGCGAGTCCCGCGCTCGGCCGCGGCCCCGCGCCCGCCAGCATCGCCTTGAACCGGTGCGTGCCTCCGTCGAGCAGCAGAATGGCGCCCGATTGCTCAATCAGCCGCCCGCGCAGCTTCACCAGACGGCCGTGCATGGCGCCGCCGATCACGTCGGCCGGAAGGCTGGCGGAGGGCGACCGGGGCGGCCCGGCCCGCACCACACGAACAATGGGATGGACCAGGCCGTGGCCATAGCGAGTCTTGGCGGGAAAACCCGCTACGTCCACCACGTCCCCGTTCTGCACCGCCGCTTCCGCATCCAGTTGCACCGGCACAGCCCCGGCGTCGCTTTCCACCCAGAGCTCTTTCTGATAATGCAGCGTCACTTCGCCGCGCACTTTCACGCGATGGGCCATCCGGCCGGCCGCGGCGGCGAAATCCGCGCCCAGGGCGAGCGACGGTATCCCTTCCAGATTCTTGGGCGCCGGCTGTTCCACGATCACGTCGCCGGCGCCAGCCGCGAAAATCTGCGGACCCGAGCACTTGCCCGCTTCGATGCGGCAGCCATGCACGCCGCGCACCCGCACCACGGAATCGACAAGCTGCCTTGACAGTCCGTCGTCAGGCGCCAGCAGCACCACCTGCGCGGCGTGAGCGCCTTCATGGATCCAGAAAACGGTTCGCTCCCAGGGCGCGCTGGAAGGACGCACGACGCCGCGCACCTCCACCAGCCGCGCATCGAACTGGCCCGCATCGAGTTCCCGCAACCCGGTGGATAGCGGAACCGGCCGCGCTTGCTTTCCAATCGCGCGGATCGCCGTGGGGGCGAGCACCGGCCTCAAGTCCCCGGCCGCCGTGACCGCCTCAATCTCCACCAACGACCCAACTTCGGCGTTGTGCGGCGTGTTCCGCGTGCCGGCGAAGATGGCCCCCGTCGCGTCTTCGAGAAATAGCAGGCCCCATTCCGGGTCGACGTAGGTGGCCACGGCACGCAGATGCACCCTGCGCCCGGACGCCGCCTCCGCCTGCGAAAGGCCGCCCACCTCGCCTATCGTCCGCAATACGGACGTCTGCGCCTTGCCTGAAGGCGCAACGAGGGCCAACCATACCAACCATCCGTAGCTGAGGCGCGGCATTTCGATCTTCTCCTTGTTTCGGCCGCATGGCGGACAAGGTTTAGCCTCCCGGCGGAAGCGCCCGTATAATGGTCAGAACCATGCGCCTATACGCTTGCTTGCTGCTAGCCTTGCCGCTTGTCGCGCAGCACGGCCGGTACCTCAACGAGTCGAAAAATCCCGCCATCGGCAACCCGGAAGCGATCGCCGCCGGCGGCAAGCTGTTTAATGGATCGTGCGCGGGCTGCCACGGCCGGGATGGCGCGGGCGGCCGCGGACCGAACCTGGTGCGCCGCGCCCTTTGGCACCCCTTGAGCGACGATGCCATCTTCAAGTCGATTCGCGACGGCGTGCCCGGCGCCGACATGCCGCCCACCAAGCTGCCCGACGATCAGACCTGGAACCTGGTGGCCTTTGTCCACGCCATCAGCGGTCCGGCTTTTGAGAACCGGAACCCGGGCGATCCAGAGGCCGGATCCAAGGTGTTCTGGGGATCGAAAGCCGGCTGTTCCAATTGCCACTCGATTCGCGGCAAAGGCGGACGCATGGGACCCGACCTCTCCAACATCGGCGGCAGCCGTCCGCTGGCCGTCATCCGCGAAGCCATCGTCGAGCCGTCGAAAGATCTCTTCCTGCTCGGCAACGAGGCCGTGACCGTCACTCTGAATAGCGGCGAAACGATCAAAGGCGTGGCGCGCAATCGCAGCAATTACTCGCTACAAATCATCGACCGCGCCGGAACCCTGCGCCTGATCGACATGGCCGGCGTCAAGGACCTGGCGGTCTCATCGAAGTCGCCCATGCCCGACGGATACGCGCAGAAACTTACCAGTGAAGAGATGACCGACCTGCTGGCGTTTCTGGCGCGCCAGGCCCTGCGCACCGCCGAAGACACCTATAGCCGGGGAAAGAACTAAAGCCATGAATCGCGCGACGACGACACTGCTTGCCCTGTTCGCCATTACCGCCTCGGCGCAGGTACGCTACGAGGACCTGCTCAAAGGCCCCGGCGCCGACTGGACCACCTACGCCGGCAATTATCAGGGGTGGCGCTTCAGCCCTCTCGATCAGATTACGGCCGCCAACGCCAAGACGCTGGTGCCCAAGTGGGTCTATCACGTGCCCAACGCGCGCGGACTGCGGTCTTCGCCGGTGGTCCACAAAGGCGTTCTCTACATCACCAATGCCAACTCGGTCTACGCGCTCGACGGACGCACCGGGCGCGAGGTGTGGCGTTACATCGATACCCGGGCCAAAGGCGGCGGCGTCAATCGCGGCGCGGCCCTCTTCGCCAATCGCGTCTACTTCACCACCGGCGACAATTACCTCACCGCGCTCGATCGCGAAACCGGCGCGGTGGTTTTCAGCAAGCAGTTCGCCGATCCATCGAAAGGCATCAGTTCCACGTCGGCGCCGCTTGTGGTGAAGGACAAGGTGATTGTCGGCAGCGCGGGCGGCGACAGCGGCATGCGCGGATTCGTGGCGGCCCTTTCCGCCGAAACCGGCGAAGAAGTCTGGCGCACCTATACGATCCCAGCCAAGGGCGAAAAGGGTTCGGAGACCTGGGGCGAACTGATCGAGTGGGGCGGCGGCGCCACCTGGCTTTCGGGCACTTACGATCCCGAACTCGACACGTTGTATTGGACCACCGGCAACCCATGGCCCGACTTCGCGCCAGGCACGCGCAAAGGCGACAACTTATATAGCTGCTCGCTGCTGGCGCTCGATCTGAAGACGGGAAAGATGAAATGGTATTTCCAGTTCACCCCGCACGACACGCACGATTGGGATGCGCAAAGCTGGCCCGTGCTGATCGATCTCGAATGGCGCGGCCAGCCGCGCAAAGCCGTGCTGCATGCCAATCGCAACGGCTTTTTCTACTTGCTGGACCGGGTCACCGGCGAGTTCCTGCGCGGTACGCCGCTGATCGACAAGCTGACCTGGGCCACCGGCCTCGACGACAAAGGGAGGCCCGTTCTGATTCCCGGCAAGGACCCGACTCCCGAAGGCAACTGGGTCTGCCCCAGCGTCAAGGGCGCGACAAACTGGATGGGCCAGAGCTATCATCCGGGCACGGGGCTGCTGTATGTTCTCACGCTCGAACAGTGTGGGTTCTTCAGCACATCGGCGCAGACGCCGCAGCCGATGAAAAATTTCTCCGGCGGCGGCGCCACCGAGGAGGGCGGACAGGTGATTCTGCGCGCCATCGATCCAAAGACCGGCAAACGGGCCTGGGAGTATCCCATGACCGGCGCGGGACGCATGTGGACCGGCACCGTATCCACGCGCGGCGGCGTCCTGTTTTCGGGCGACGACGACGGCCACATGCTCGCACTTGACGCCAAGACCGGCCAGCATCTGTGGCATTTCAACATGGGCGAACTGTTGACGGCGTCGCCGATTACTTACGAAGCCGGCGGCAAGCAGTACGTCGCCATCGCTTCGGCTTCGGCGGTGTTCGCTTTCGGGTTGTATGAACCGGCCGTATCGGTGCCGGTAAAGAAGGTGACCCCGTGAACCGACTGGACAAAAAATCAGCCTTCTCAGACGAGGCCAACTAACCGGTACGCCGAGAGCCCTTCAAGCAAGGAGCGATCAGCCGCCGCTCAGGATACGTTCGAGTTCCTTCCGGGATATCCCGATGGTCCTGGCGATGTTGAGCACAATGTCCTCTTTAAGATCTCTCTTCATCGGAATGACCGCCGGTCGGGCCATTCCAGGACGCGTCATCACATAGTGATCGCCGCGTGTACGGTCGTGCACGCACCCGTGAGCTTCGCAAATTCATCTCTTTCCAATCAACACGGCGCATGGGTTGAAGCGCTTATCTGATCAACGATATAGGCAGGGACTGACACCTCCACTTCTTTGATCTGCGCAGATGTCGCACGAGCGGTCGCGAGGCCAATCACGCTCGCTTGGGGCGGAATCTTATCTCCTGGTTTGGCGAGCTTGAATCCGACATCTTCCAAGGCTTTCGCCAAAACACGCCTTTCCAGGCAAGATTCAAACCACAGGAGAACGGCCTCGCGCATGGATTCTTCAGCGGAATCCTTACTATCTGACTGAGTATAAAGGTCCAAGGGTGGACAGTGGGCTATCCAACAGTCGCCATCCGGCCTCAGGTCGATCTCAAGTCTAATTTTTAATTCGACAGCACCAAACATGCCTGTCACCTCGTGTTGGCTGCCTTATCAAATTTCGCTATGCAGCCTCGACCGCAGACTGCCTTCGACGCGTCGAGTCCAAAACATTACCGCGCCAACTCACATCGACGCTTGGCATCGATAAATTCCCATTGGTTTGGCATCGCCGCAATTAACGTGGTTAGCGGCAAAAACTTGGTGGAGGCGGCGGGAGTCGAACCCGCGTCCGAGAAAGCTCGACCTGAAAAGCCTACGTGCGTAGCTCGATTTTATTGGTTTCGGCCACCGATTCTAAACCGGCAAAATCCTTAGCAGCCTAGCCCGATTCATCTCGGCTTTCCGCTCCGGACAGAAGCGTTGGACCTAACCCGCTAGATTACGCTCAATAGTGGTCCACGGATACTACCACCTTGAACGGCTACCTAATTAGGCAGCGTATGCAAACTGCGTGTTGGCAGTTTTGGTTTTCCGATCGTTTAACGGGAGCTCGGAACCCGGCACGCCTTCCCAAACCGACACAAACCCGTCGAAGCCGTTGCGCCCCCTTTCCACCCCATTATAGCGCCTGGCCTGCACGAATCCGTCGCGCCGTGTCATGCTGTTGGTTTGAATCCCGATGCCCGCGACACTCCCTTCCACCGAATTTGAAACGCAAGGCGTGCTCACGCCGGTCTACCACGTCGTCCTGCTCGACGACGACGACCACACCGTTGAGTACGTGGTCGAGATGCTGCAGCGGCTCTTCCTGGTTTCGCGCGACGCCGCGCACGTCCACGCCCTTGAGGTCCATCACAACAGCCGCAGCATCGTGCTCACGGCCGAGTTGCCGGTGGCCTCGTTTGCGCGCGATCAGATCCAGGGCTATGGCGCCGATTGGCGCGTGAAGGCTTGCAAGGGGTCGATGTCGGCGATTCTGGAACCCGCGGCGGGCGATCCGCGGGGGATGGGTGGAGGCGGAACGGCGGCTTAAAGGGGGAGGACCGGCCCGTGGGGGACCGGTCCCGGTTGAGGCCTACTGGCCGATGATGTCGTAGGTGGTCGTTCCCGCCACCCGGACCTTCTCGTAAGCGGCCAGCCAAACCTTGTGATACGGATTGGCGACATAGGTCTTGAGGTCTTCCGGACCGCCCATCAACATGCACACGCCATGTTCGCGGCGCGTGAACGTGAGCTCCCCGCTAACCCCCTTCTCCCCGGCGATCGCTTTCTTGCGGGCTTCGGCGTCGGTGGTTCCATACTGGTTGAGCGGCGCGCGAAGCTTGCCGTACCAGACTTTCTTTACTTCTGAAATCTTCCCGGGCATGGCGTCGGTAGCTTTGTAAAAGGCGTCCCAGTCGGCCTGCGTGGCGTCCTTGATCGGGGTGTAGGCGAAGCAGTGCATCATGCCTTTTTCGCCGGCCACGGCCAGTGCGGAACTGAGAAACAGCGTGGACAAACAAAACGCGAGTTTGCGCATGACCGAGATTTTACCAGCGCGGCAGGATGCGTTTCCAGTTCGGATCCACGCGCTTGCGCATTTCGGCCTCGTCGTCGCGCTTGCGATACGGCAACTTGCGATAGCGCTCGGTAAGCCTGGCGATCTGGTCGTAGTCAAGTTCCACACCCAGGCCGGGCTTATCCGGAATCCGTACCGACCCGGCCTCGAACCGGATGCGCCCGCCCGCCACCACCTCGTCGCGCCCGGTCTGCCAAGGATAATGCGTGTCGCAGGCATAGGTCAGGTGCGGGCAAGCCGCCGCCGCGTGCGTCATCGCCATCAGGCTCACGCCCAGGTGATTGTTGGAATGCATGGACACGCCCAGGCCGAACACCTCGCAAACATGATCCAGCCGCTGCTGCGCGCGCAGGCCGCCCCAATAGTGCGGGTCGGAGAGCACAATCTGCACGGCGTCCTTCTTCCAGGCTTCGGGAATATGAGAAAACGCGGTGACGGCGACGTTGCTCGCCAGCGGCGTATCGATCCCCTTGGCCAGCAACCTCCGCCGCACTTCGGCCATGCCGTCCATGCCCGCCGCGGGATCTTCCAGGTAGCCGCCCTGGGAAAGCTCCTCCACCAGCGATTCGCCCACATGCACCGAAGTATCCACGCTCCAGGCGCAATTGGGATCGATGCGCTGCGGCATCTTCGGTCCAAACTCGCGGCGCAACTGGCGGATGGTTTCGATCTCCACGTCGGGATCGAGCACGCCGCCTTTGAGCTTCATTTCCTTGAAGCCGTATTGGGCTACCATCTGGCGCGCCTGGCGCACCATCGCCTCGGGCGAGAGGCCTTCGCCATATTCGTCCTCGCGCTCGTCGTCGCCGAGGCCGCCGCCGCCCGCATGCTTGTAGAACAGGTAACAGGAAAAGGGCACCGCGTCGCGGGCGCGCCCGCCCAGCAGATCGCAAGCCGGTTTTCCAAGCGCCTTGCCCATCGCATCGAGACAGGCAATCTCGATGGCCGCGAACGTGCGGGCGTAGCGGTCGAGCGGATTCTCGCCCGGCACCAGCCACGTCTGCGACCGGTCCCCCGCCGCGATCTGGCGCGCCTCGCCGGCTCCCAGCTTCTGATAATCGAGCCAGAGCCGCGTCAGTTGGAACACGTCCATGCCAACGATTCGCGCGCGCGAGGCTTCGAGCAGCCCCAGCGGACCCTCACCCCCATACGTCTCGCTGCACCCCTTGATGCCTTCGTCGGTCTCGATTTCGACGATGGTGCGCAAAGCGTAGGGAGCGTGCAGCCCATAGGAGCTGCGCAGCGGCGGATCGGCGATCGCCACCGGATGGAGCTTAAGGTCCGTGATTTTCATGTTCACCGCGGGCGGAGATTTATTATCGCAATGG
>CADEFT010000042.1 GCA_902826685.1 uncultured Acidobacteriota bacterium | reverse complement strand
GGACGAAAAAACGAGCGCCGCCCGCCTGGCCTTGGGTTCGTTCCTCCACTGCCGACTGGAGCAGGAGAGCGGCCATCATCAGAGTCATTGGCGGTAGAAACTGGAACCCGAACTCGCCATCGTCGAAGTGGACTTCGATTCCAGGCTGAAGCGCGGATCGGCTTTGCGCCGGTTGAGAATCATCTCGGTGATGTATTCGCCGACGGCGGGGCCATGTTTGAAGCCGTGACCGGAGCCGCCGCCGGCGATCCACACATTTTCATAGCGCGGATGGCGGTCGAGAATGTAGTCGCCCAGTTCGGTGTTCTCATACTGGCAGACGCGGGTTTCAAGCAGCGGCGCTTGAGCCAGCATGGGAAATCGCTCTTTGAGAAAAGCCCGCGTGGCCACCACGCTTTCCTCGGTGGCGTAGCGGTCTTCGGTGTCGGGGTCGATCTCGGCTCCGTGCGGGTCCAGGGCGACCTTGAAGCCGCGGCATTCCAGATCCGGAATGCCATAGGCGCGCGCGCCGATGTCGATCCAGCAGGGCATGCGCGGCGGCGCGAATTCATCGCGATTGGCGGGCACGCCGAAGAAATGCACTTCCTGGCGCGAGGTGCGGATGCGGCCGCCCACGATATCGGGGAAAAGCTTCGAGAGCCACGGCCCGCAGGCGAAGACGAAGTGGCGGGCGGAAACGATTTCACCTTTGTCGGTCAGCACCGTTCCCGAGTCGAGACCCACGATGCGCTGGTAATACTGCAGGCCCCCGCCCAGCATGGATCGAACCAATGTCTGCACGGCGCGCCGCGCCATCAGCGCTCCCGCCGCCGGCTCGAAGATACCCCAGGAACCAGGCGCAAACGCAAACTGCGGAAAACGTTTGGAGAGCTCCGCTTCGCTCAGCCGGTCGAAAGGGACGTCGCATCGCTTGAGCGTCGCTTCGGTCTCCTGCGCGAACACGTCGCCGGCCGCGGCCAGCCATAGCGCGCCTGCCGGTTGAAACAGCGTTGGATCGGTGCGCGCAATCCATCCGCGCCAAAGCTCCAGGGAGCGGATGGACCAGCGGGTGTAGATCTCGCGCGGGCCGTAGCCCATGCGGATGATGCGCGACTCGCCTCCGGATGACGCACGGCCGTTGGCGCTGCCGTAACAATCGAAAAGAGACACGGAAAGGCCCGCGCGGCGGAGGTGCCAGGCGGTCCATGCTCCGAACACCCCGGCACCGATCACGGCCACGTCGGCCTTCATACTGCTGGTGACCTCATTCTTTCGGCAGGCAGAGGAACGACATCCAGTTGCCCAACTCCCGTGAAGCCGGCTTCGCCTTCAGCACTCGTTCCTGCGGCAGGGAGACGAAGGTCTGCGCGTCTTCGTACGGTTCGGGGTACAGCTTCAGTTCGGCGGCGTCTTTACCGGAGGCGAACGCCGCGGCTTCGGCGGCCGTCATATAGCCAAGCAGGTGAAGAGAGCCGTTGAACAGCTTGTGCACTTCAAAGCTCTGAAAGGTGTGCTTCAGGTAAAGCGGCACGCCTTCGGTGCCGGGCGAGTAAGTGAACCCATAGACTCCTTCCGGAGTCATATCGATGGAGGTACCTTCCTCCGAAGAGGCGATGAGGCGTAATTTGCGCTCGGCGCGCAGTTTTTCCCGGTCGGTGGAAGACGATGTGGCGGCTTGAGACATGACGAACCTCTATTCTACAAAAGCCTCGCCACGTCCTTGGCGAAATAGGTGAGGATGAAATCGGCGCCGGCGCGGCGGATGGAGGTGAGCGATTCCAGGATGGCGCGGTCGTGATCGAGCCAGCCGTTGCGGACGGCGGCCATGATCATGCTGAATTCGCCCGAAACCTGGTAGGCGGCCAGCGGCAGATCGTAGCGGTCGCGCGCCATGCGGATGATGTCGAGGTATGGCATGGCCGGCTTGATCATGATCATGTCGGCGCCTTCTTCGATATCGAGCGCGATCTCGCGCATCGACTCGCGGGCGTTGGCCGGATCCATTTGATAACTGCGCCGGTCTCCGAACTGCGGCGCCGATTCCGCCGCCTCGCGAAACGGACCGTAGAAAACCGAGGCGTACTTGGCCGCGTAGGACAGAATGGGGACCTTCGGAAAACCGGCGGCATCGAGTCCGCGGCGGATCGCGGC
Organism: uncultured Acidobacteriota bacterium; assembly: GCA_902826685.1. Lineage (GTDB taxonomy): Bacteria > Acidobacteriota > Terriglobia > Bryobacterales > Bryobacteraceae > CADEFT01. The sequence goes on along the minus strand of CADEFT010000042.1, from coordinate 54,821 downwards.
GACGCGGCCATCCATCATGTCCGAAGGGGCCACGATGTCGGCGCCCGCCCGGGCATGCGATACGGCGGAGCGGGTGAGCCAGTCGAGCGTGATGTCGTTATCGACATCGCCATCGACGATCTTGCCGCAATGGCCGTGGCTGGTGTACTCGCAATTGCAGACGTCGGTGAGGACCAGCAGATTCGGCGTGGTTTTCTTGATCGCGCGGATCGCCTGCTGAACGATACCCTGGTCGTCATAACCGCCGCTGGCGTCTTCGTCTTTCGCCGAGGGGATACCGAACAGGATCGTGCCGCCCACGCCGAGACCGAGGAGTTGTTCGCACTCTTTCGCCGCGACGTCGATGGACATCTGGTAGTTGCCGGGCATCGAGCCGATCTCGCGCTTCACGCCTTCACCGGGACAGATGAAAAGCGGGAAGATGCAATCGCCCGGCGCGAGTTGTGTCTCGCGGACGAGATTGCGCAGTTCAGGCGTGGCACGGAGGCGGCGCGGACGGTGGACCGGGAAGGGCATAACCCTTCAGTTTTACATGCGGCGGCCGAGATAGGAGCTGACCGGCGGCGCACCCGGCACCCAGCAACGGCGCGGATGTCGCGCTTCCCCGCAGCCCAACAATATCAGGCCCAGTCCAATGCCGGCGCGAATTGCGGCATCGGTGCCAGTTTTACGGGGGCATCCTCACCGGTCTGGAGATCGCGGCCTCGATCAGCTCGTTCTCTCTGACCTTTCACTCATATACGTGCGGTTTGGCTCGATTTCGGATCAGTTCATACGAAATTTTCTTACGGCTTCACGACGGAACCATCCATGGCGCGGTCGGTCGGATACGCACCGCCGCCGGTGATGACGTCGATCGGGTACTTGGCCGCAATCTGCTCGTTGATATCGATGCCGAGGCCGGGTTTCTCACTGCAGTAAAGATAGCCCTTGCGGATCCCGGCGCAGCCGGGCATCATTTCGTGCACCGAGGGCGGGAAGGCGTTCTCTTCCTGAATGCCGAAGGCGGTGCTCGAAATATCGACGTGATAAGCGGCGAGCTGGTTGATGGGATCGTTCTCGCCGCCTTCCTGAAACGCGGTTCGTACACCGAAGAACTCGCCGAGCGTGGCCAGTTTCTTCACCGGCGTGATGCCGCCCATGGCGGAAACGCGGCAGCGGATGAAATCGATGAGGCGCTCGGAAACGAGCGGCGTCACTTCGAGCGGATGCGAGAACACTTCGCCCACCGCCTGCGGCGTGGTGCAGATGCTGCGGATCTGGCGGTACCACTGCAAATGCTCCGGCGGCAGAATGTCCTCCATGAAGAACATCTGGTAAGGCTGCATGCGGCGCGCCAGTTCCACGGCGTTGATGCCGCTCAGGTGCGAATGCACGTCGTGCAGCAGCTTGGGCCCGAATCCCACTTTCTGCCGCACGTGGTCGAACAGCTTGGGAATGGTATCGACATAGATCTCTTCGTCAAAGGCGGGCCCATCCCAGCCCGTTTCGGGGCGGCTGCCTTCCTTTGGCGGAACGAACCCACCGCCGCCGTAATTGCCCAACTGCACACGTACGTGACGGAAACCTTTCTCGAGCGACTTCTGGACGCTTTCGGCGGCCGATTCCTTATCCTTGCCACCGGCGTGGTCATAGCAGGGCACCGCGTCGCGGGCTTTCCCGCCCAGCAGTTCATACACGGGCATTCCGGCGCGCTTGCCCTTGATATCCCACAGGGCCATATCGAGTCCGCTTAGGACATTGTTGTTGACCGGCCCGTTGCGCCAGTAAGTGCGCACATGAGCGGCCTGCCAAAGATCTTCGATACGCATCGGGTCCCGGCCGATGAGCCACGGCCCCAGATGCTTTTCGAGCGCGGTGATGACGGCGTGCGTTTGAAAATGATTGCTGGCCGAACCGATGCCATAGAGGCCCGGCTCGCTGGTGAGGACCTTGAGGAAGATCCACCGGTAGCGGCGTCCGCCGGAGGTCGGGATGACTTTGATGCCGGTGATTTTGAGCGGCGGCAGTCCGGCCAGTTTTCGCTCGGCCTGCTGTTGCGCGGCGGCCGGCATGGCGGCGGCGGCGGCGGCGCCGGAGAGGAAATCGCGTCGTTTCATCGAGGCTCAGAATATCATCCCCGTGAGCCGTGAATCGGCGGCCCTTGGCGGAGAATCGTGGCTCAAGAATCGACGAGGTGCGGACAGCGCCGTGGTCTTGCGCCATTTGTAACCGCGATGTTTTGAAGGATTCACTCCGGGAAGGTACAAGAGAACTGTGAAAATTGAACTACCCTCCCTGTTAGAGGCCGCCTGCCGTTGCCATTTCTGCCGCGCGTGGTCCTCGAATTTCTCCCGGACGCAATCGACTTTGAGATGCGTTCCCCGCCTCCCTCCTCTATCGGCGCCGGGCCGTCTCACGCCTTCGGGCGATCCGGTTTCGAAAGGGGTCGAGGCTTCGGGCACATAGGTCCGCTCAAACACAAACGACGTTTCATGTTTTAAGCTTCACGGAATCGTCATGGGATTGGAAAGGGTTTCAGGCGATCCTCGGCTGTGCCCTATGAAACACGCACTCCATTTCTTTTGGCAACCCGATTCCCGGCCGGTCTGCCGTAGATATCGAACGGCTGTCAGCCTTCACAGCCATACGCTGCATTCCCGCGAAAGCCTGCAGTTCATCCCGGGCGTGGCCGCGAGGAACGTCCTGCTGAACGCCGCGGTGCGCTGGCAGCAGGCGCACTACGGAGTCGAGTTGGATTTGTCGCGCGCCTGGTGGACACCTCCGCTGTCGCCCGCTCAGGCGATTCGCCTCGAAAGCGATCAGATAGCGCGCCTGCTGTCCTTGCGACCGCTGGTTTCGCTGACCGATCACGACGACATCGGTGCGATCGAATCTCTTGCCGCCGCGGGGATGAAAGACAAGCATCCCGCCTCCATCGAATGGACCGTTCCGCTCACGCCATCGTTTCTGCATCTGGGGGTGCACAACCTGCCCGCCGCACGGGCGGGCCGGCTGGTGGCGGCGATGCAGGAGTACACCAGCCGTCCGGTGCAGGGGGAGCTTAGGGAACTGCTCGAAACGCTTACCGCCATTCCGGATGTGCTCATCGTGCTCAATCATCCCTATTGGGATGAGAAGGGCATCGGGTTTGAGAACCATCGGCGGATGGTCCATCAGTTCCTGTGGCAGTACCGGCGTTGTGTGCATGCGCTGGAGCTGAACGGCCTTCGTTCATGGAACGAAAACGCAAGGGTCTCCGGGCTGGCCTCGTCGTTGGGGATACCGGTCGTTTCCGGCGGAGACCGCCATGGACGCGAACCCAACGCCGCCGTCAACCTGACCAACGCCGCCACGTTCAGTGAGTTTGTGGGCGAAGTCCGGCGGGACCGGCTGAGTCTCCCCCTGTTCCTGCCGCAGTATAACGAGTCCCGCGCATTGCGGGTTTTGCAGACCATCGGCGACGTACTGCGCGAAGACACCGGGCACCAACTCGGCTGGACGCAATGGAGCGACCGCATCTTCTATCGGTGCGACGACGGAAACGCCCGGTCGCTGACGGCGATTTTCGGCGGCCGGTCGCCGTTGCTCATCCGGCGCTTCGTCGGGTTGGCCCACCTCGCGGGGGATCGCCGCACGCTTGATGTACTGCGCTTCGCCTTCGTCCGCAAACAGGAGGTGCTCTCCTGAGGGTCGCGCACTTCGCCGATTGCTTTCACGAAGTCAACGGAGTCGCTCTCACCTGCCGCCAGTTGGAAGCATTCGCACGAAGACGCCAGTTGCCTTTCCTCAGCGTACGATCCGGCCCCGCCACCGGACTGGCACAGGAAGGTAGCGTGTTGGCGCTCGAACTCGCCCGTACTCCACTGACCGTACCGGTGGAGGTGGACTTCGGGTTCGATCTCCTTTTGCTCCGCCATCGCAACCGGTTGCTTCAAACGCTGAAAGCATTTCAGCCGTTTACGAATCGTCAAGCCGGCCTCTCCGGTCCTTTCGCGAACCAGTGCCGTAGCAGCAACCCGTAGACCACGGCGAACGCCAGCGGATGCATGAAGCCCGCCATTAGGAATACGGGCCGGTAGGAATAATTCTGCACCAGGTATCCCGTGCCCAGATTGGCGATCATGCCGCCCACGGCGCCACCCATGCCCGAAAGTCCGCTGGCGGTGCCGACGCGCGAGGCGGGGAACATATCGGTCGGTAGGGTAAGCAGGTTGGAGATCCACAGGCCATGCGCGAATGTCACGGCGCAGGTGATGCCGATCGCCATCCACGCCTCCGACACACGCGGGGCGAGAAACGCCGCGGGAGTGAGGCAGCCGGCGGCCGCCAGCAGCACGGTGCGCGCCGATTGCATCCGCCACCCGCGCCGCATCAGGTAGCCCGAAAACCAGCCGCCGAAGGTGTACCCGATATCGCCGAACAGGAACGGCACCCAGGCGTACTTGCCGATCATCGCCAGATCAAACGCGCGTTCCTTGCGCAGGTATTCGGGTAGCCAGAAGATGATGAAGTAGATCACCGGGTCGGTGAAGAAGCGGGCGAAGATCAACGCGTAGCATTCTCGCATCCGCATCACACGCCACCATTCGCCACGCGGCGGCCGGACGGGCACCGCCTCTTCCGGCGGCCGTACCCTGCCCTTCAGAAATTCCCATTCCCGCTCCGTGATGAAGCGGCTCTTGTGCGGCGGATCGTAGAGCAGCAGCCATAGCGCCAGCCAGACGAACCCCATCGCACCCACGGCCACGAAGGCCGTACGCCAGCCGTAGTGCAGCGTCAGAAACGCGACCATCGGCGGCGCGAGCATCGACCCAAGCGACGACCCGGAGTTGAACAGCCCGATCCCGAGCGCCCGCTGCTCGGCCGGGAACCATTCGGCCACCGCCTTCGCCGCCGCGGGCCAGTTGCCCGGCTCGCTGAAGCCCAGCAGGAAGCGCCACGCCGCCAGCGACCATTTGCCCACGGCCAACGCATGCCCCACCGCCGCCAGCGACCAGGCCGCGATGAAGACCGCAAAGGCGCGCCGCGTACCCAGCCGGTCGCAGATGGGACCGGAGAGGGCGTACATGATCGCGTAGGCCGCCATGAACCAGAACAGGACGTGGCTGTAGTCCTGTTCGCTCATACCAAACTCCTGCCGCACCTGCGGCGCCACCACCGAAAGCATCAACCTGTCGGCGTAATTGATCATGGTGGCCAGCAGCAGCATGGCCGCCACGACGTAGCGGAAGTTCGGAACGCGGAACACGAACTGCCGATGCTACCATCTCTCCATGCCGTTGAGTCAGGCATTGCTACCGGAATTCGATCGGGAGATGGAACTGACGCGCAAGACGCTGGAACGTGTGCCCGAAGCGCAGTGGGATTGGGCGCCGCACGCCAAATCGATGAAGATGGGCGCGCTTGCGACGCACATCGCGGCGCTGGCGAGTTGGGCGGTCGCCACCATCGGCCAGGACCAGCTTGACCTCGCGCCTCCGGGCGCGCCGCCGCAGAAGCCGCCGGTGACGCACAATGGCGCCGAATTGCTCGCGCTATTCGACAAGAACGCGGCCGCCGCGCGGGACTCCATCGCGGGCGCCTCCGATGAGCAGCTGATGCGGAACTGGTCTTTGCTGATGGGCGGCAAGGCCCTGATGACGATGCCCCGAACGGCCGTGCTGCGCGGCTTTGTGATCAGTCACATCATCCACCACCGCGCGCAACTGGGCGTTTATCTGCGTCTGCTTGATCTGCCGGTGCCCTCCGTCTATGGACCGTCGGCCGATGAGGGCCGCATTGGCGGCTAGCGGCGCCGCGCGGAGCCGATCGAGACCGCGCAACGGATCCCCACGGTCGGCGTCTCTTCCGCGGGCCGGGTCCAACTGCGGTAGGCCGTGGTGAGGAACTTATCCACGTCGGCCCAGGAACCGCCGCGAATCACCTTGTACATGCCCTTGCGGGGCCCGGCGGGGTTTTTCTCCGGCGCCTGCGCGTAGTACTCGCGCTCATACCAATCGGAACACCATTCCCAGACATTGCCCGCGATGTCGTAAAGCCCGAAGGAATTCGGCGTGAACTGGCCGACCGGCCCGGGCCCCTCGACGGTTTCAAACCGCGCATCCTTCTTACCCGGCTTGCGGTCGCCCCAGGGATAGGTGCGTCCTTCGGCGAGCCCGCGCGCGGCGCGCTCCCATTCCGCTTCGCTTGGCAGGCGCTTGCCGGCCCAACGGCAATACGCCTGGGCATCGAACCACGACACGCCCGAGACCGGATGATTTTCCTTGCCGCCGGGCGGATTGGCGCTGCCCCAGTTATAAGGCGGCTTCTGGCGCGCCGCCGAGACGAACCGAGCATATTCGGTGGTGGTGACCTCGTAGGTGTCGATATAGAAGGCATCGACGGAGATACGGCGCGCGGGCTGATCGTCGCTGAGCAGTTCCGGCCACCACTTGAGGCCGTCGTCGGGCAGCTTGTGCGAACGGCCGCGTAGAAACTCGCCGCCTGGAATGAAAGTCATGCCAGTGGGCGCCTGCGCGCCAAGCACTGCGGTGAACAGAACGCTAGCCGTAAATCGAAGTAATGTCATCCGTGGGTATCCATCCGGATGGGCCGAGCGGGTCGACATACGGATAGGTGCGCTTGGAAGGCGTGTCGCGAATTTCTTTGGTCCAATCGATGCCGAGCGCCGAGTACATGGTGGCCACGATGTTCTCGATGCGCGGCTGCTCCTTGCGATGCCAGCCGGTGTCCTGGCACACGGCGCCGTCTTTGTCGGTGGCGCCCAGCAGCAGGCCGCCCTTGACCCCCGCTCCGGCCAACAGCGCCGGGAAGCATTTGTTGTAATGATCGCGGCCGGCCATGTTATTGAGCGCGCCGGGCGTCCGTCCGAATTCGCTCATCGCCACCACCAGCGTTTCGTCCAGCAGCGTCTTTGACGCATCGCTTTTCGAAGGCGTGCGCGCCAGGTCTTCGATCAGGCTGGCGAACGCCGGATCGAATTCTTCGCACAGTTTGTAGTGATTCGTGGCCGCCTTTCGATCCCAGATCTGCACGTGATGATCCCAACCGGGATGGCAGATGTGGATGTAGTGGGCGCCCGCGTCCTGCATGAGCACGTTGCGCGCGAGAATCGCCGAAATGCCCACCTGCGTGTTGCCGTACCGCTGGCGGTCCTCTTCGGAAATGCGGAACGCCGCGGGCCAGCGCTCATCGCTCAGTAACTGGTGCGCGGTCTCATAGAAATCCTCATAGCCGGCCATGTCGCGGCCCATCTTGGCGACGCGGTCGCGTTCGGACTGGCGCAGAGCGCTCAACAGGCGCCAGCGCTCTTCGAGCAACCGCACCGCCTTTTCATCGAGCGACATGCCCTTGGTGGCCGAATCGGGATTGATATCCACCACCGAATAGCGCGGGTGCAGGAACCCGGTCGAGAGCGCTCCCGGAAACGCCTTGTCGAGATTAAACGACATGTAGCTCGGAAAGGTGTCGCCGGCACGCCGCCGCTTCTCGAGTTCGAGCGCCATCACCGAGCCGACGGCCGGAATTTCGCGCGCGAAGGCGAGGTTCAGTTGGCGGCCCGTCTGGACGTAATACTGCCCGCGGAAATGCACTTCCTCGTGGCTGAGCAAAGAGCGCAGGATGGCGAACTTATCCATCTGCTTTTCGAGACGTGGAAACAACAGACGGGAAATATGCAGCCCATCCTTGATCCTGCGCACGTCCAGATCCTTGGGCATGCCGGCGCTTTCCTTGAAGTCGAAAGACTCCAGGTGGCTGATGGCGCCGGAGATCTCGTAATAGATGACGTTCTTCGCCGTGCCGCGCGGAGCGGACTTGCGGCCCTCGGCGGCGAAGGTCCGCAGGGGAGCCGCCGCATTCGCCGCCGCCATCGCCAGGCCGTAGCCGCCGAACTGCAGCAGGTCGCGGCGGGAAGGAACCAGATCTCCTACTTTCTTCATGGCTGTGGGCTCCGTGGTCAGTAGTTGTAGAAGAACTCAGTCAGGTTGAGGAGCGCCCATTGCAGGTTCTGCGCCCCGGCCACGCGATCCTTTTGCAGAGCGTTGAGCGAGATCTCTTTTTCCACCGCGCTCGCCGGGCGGTTCAAGGTGCCCAGGAACATCTCGTCCACCAGCCGGTTATCGTCGGTCTTGTAGGTCTCCACCAGCCGCTGGACGGTCGAATCCTTGGCGGCCAGCACGCGGTCGTTCACCACCGGCGATTGCATCAGCAACAGCGGCTGCAGGGGCGAGCCCTGCAACATCTTGGGCGGATTGTTGCGGTTGGACTGGCCGAAAGTCTGCATGAAGTATTTGAGGTCGCCGCCGCCGCCGGGCCCGGAAAGCTGCATCGTCATGGGCACTTGAACGTCGCCGTACTTGAGCGATGCCGAGCGGCCCGTGGCGAGAGTGATGGAATCGTGCAGCTCTTCGGCCGAGAGCAGCCGCACAAACTTGCGGGCGAAATACTTCGAATAGGAATCTTTCCATTCGCCGTCGTAGCGCGCCGAAAGCTGATAAGCGGTGGACCGGCACACCATCCGGAACAGGTTCTTCAGCCGGAAACCGCCGCGGCGGAAATCGGCGGCCATTTCGTTTAACAGCTCGGGATGGCTCGGCTGCAGCTCCCAGCCGGCGGGCAGCGATCTGGCATCCTGGCGCGACAGATCGAATTCGTCATAGGGCTCCACAATTCCCTGCCCCATCAGACGCCACCAGAAAGTATTCACCGTGGCGCGGGCAAACTGCGGATGGGCGGTAATCATGCGGCCGAGTTCGGCGCGCGGCTCGGCGCCGGGCCGCGGCTTCTCGCCGGTGAGGATGAAGGCCGGATCGGCGGGTCCGCCGAAGCGCGGCACGCGGATCATCGACGCGCCTTTGGAATCGTACCCGGGGTTGCCGTCGTCGATCAGGAATTCGCCAGACTGCGGCTTGCCGTGCTCCCAATACATCAGGTAGCGGCTGTTTCCAAGGAACGAACTGAAGCGGTAAAAGTCAGACCGCTTGCGGCCCGTCAGATAGACGTTGACCTTTTCGAGATGGCTCTTGCCGTCGTGACAGGAAACGCACGAAAAATTCACGCCGAGGAAAGTCTTGCCGTAGAGCACCGCCAGTTCGTCGTGCGTATCGAGCTGCTGCACCATGCCGAGATCCTTGCCGTCGTCCGGCTGGGGCTTGCCTTGCACATGTTCACGGGCGATGACGTTCGATGCGGCCACCACGTGGTTGCTCTTGGCCGATGAGGCGACGATGGCGCGGGCCACTTCATCGTAGGGCCGGTCGACGCGCAGGTTCTCCTTCATCCAATAGTGGAACAGGTTCTGCCCGCGGCCCATCTTGCCGTTGGCGCGGAACAGATCCATGAAGAAGTACGCCCACTTGTCGACGAACGCCTCGCTGGCGAGCAGTTGCTCGATCAGCTTGTCGCGCTTGCCGGCATCGGAGGAGGCGACGAATTCGCGCACTTGGCTGGCGGTGGGAATGCGGCCCGTTAAATCCAGCGTCACGCGGCGGATGAATTCGTGGTCGCTCGAAAGCGCGGCGGGCTGAATGCCATCCTGCTCCATCCGGCCGAAAATATGCCGGTCGATCAGGTTGCGCCGCGGATAATCGCGGGTCACGCCGGTGGGTTTGGGCAGGGTTTTCGCCACCCGTTCGGTGACCTCGGCGGCGCTCGCTTTTTTCGATTCAAGCAGCGGCGCGTGAATTTCCGAGAAGCGTTCCGGCGAGAGTTGCTCCTCCCGGACACGGTTTGGCGCAGCGGGTTTCGAATCGCCCGCGAACACCGGGATCGCGACAAGTACTAGCCATACCCAGGTCATTGCGTGCTTCTAATATCTACCCGCCCAAAGCCGTTGTCAACGGTACCAACCGGGGCAATGGTTTAGATTTCAGCCTCTGACCAATTCCACGATCTCGATCACAGGCTTGCGCAGCGGCCGCATCAAGGGCAGCGAGGAGAGCTTCAGCAGGCGGACGATCAGCAGGCTGCTGCGGTTGAGCAGAAGACGGGTGCGCGACTGGCCCTCGGAACCATCGGTCAGCCAGAACAGAATAATGCTCATCTGGTAGGCCCACAGCATGCCGGGCAGGTGAGGCGCCAGGTCGCGCGGCGGCTCCAGATCGCCGCCCTCCAACAGGCGCTCGAAGGTTTTGAGATCGCTGGCGCGCATATGCGCCGTCCCGTCGCCGAACGGCGACAGCGGATTGTTACGGTCCGCCGTATGCCCGAGCAGCGCGCCGAGGAACTTGCGATTGGGCTCGAAATAGCGGAGCTTGGCTTCAATCATCGCTTCGAGCCGCGCCGCGCAACGGCGGCTGCCGTCGAGCGCGCGGTCCACATCCGGGGCCATTTCGGCCTGTGCGCGCTCATAGAACGCCAGCACGATCGCATCCTTGGAAGGGAAATAGTAGTAAGCCGCGCCCGTGGCCATGCCCGCCGCCGATGCAATCTCGCGCATGGTGGTTTCCCAGAATCCTTTTGTGCGGAACAGATCGAGCGCGGCATTCAGGATGCGCAGGCGTGTTTGTTCGGATTTGGAGCCGGTGGTCATGCGCTCCGGTCTTAGCGCGCGCTCGCCGCCCGCGACTTTTTCTGCAGCCGGGCCGCCACCATCTCGTCGGGATTGACCAGGTGTTTGGGTCGAAACGCCTGCGGCGTCCATTCGATGCCGTCGGCGAATTTCATGCCCACGTAGTAGCCGATCTCGCGATACTCGCAGTGGCGCACCACGCCTTCGCTCTTCCATTGCGGATGGCGGAACCGGATGGCGGTGCCCCTCTTGATGGGCAGATCCATCTGGATGCAGGCGCCGGACCTGGAAATGTCCTCGAGCACACCGACGCCCGCGCTCTTCCAACGGCTGTTTTCCTTCACCGAAACGTGAACAAGGTCCGCGCACCAGTAACGGGTCTCGGTATGGTTCTCGGCGGAAGCCACAGGATCCTTTTCGCGTCTCAGCTTACCATACGCCGATGGCGCGCCACCAGAAAAACCCGACCGTCGACCATATAACGATGTTAACCAGGGACACGATGAATCCGGCCTTCCACCAGGTTTCGAGACTCACGTAATTCTGGCCGAAATACATGGGGGCGGGCGTGGTGCCGTAGTGGGTGAGTCCGGCGGCCAGATTGACGTAGGTGGCAAAGGCCATGGTGACCAGTCCTGGAGGAGCGCCTTTGGCGATCAGCACGGCGACGAAGGGTTGGTACATTGCCAGGATGTGCGCGGTAATGCTCGCCAGTCCATAGTGCGTGTAGTAATAGACCAGCAGGGCGACCACGAACAGCGCCACCCAGCCGGAGTCGGGAAACGCCGCTCCCACCGATTTCGCGAAAGCCTGCGTGATGCCGGCCTCGTACAGAGCGCGTCCCAATCGCACCATGCCGCCGTACCAGATGAACATGTCCCACAGGCCCGCGTCGGCGGCGACGTCGCGCCAGTCCACCACACCGGCCAGGATCAGGGAGCAGGAGCCGACGAGCGCGGCCAGCGTAATGTCGATCTTGGTGCGGTCGCTGGTAACCCATGCCGCGCAGACGCACAGGAACACCAGGGCCACGATCTTTTCGGCGGTGTTCAACCCGCCCATCGCCGCCAGTTCCCGTCCGGCGAAGGCGGGCGCTTCGGGCGTGGTGCGGATTTCGGGCGAGACGACGGCGCGCACCACCAGCGGCAGCACCAGCAGCGAGCACAATCCGGGCACGATGCCCGCCAGAAACCAACTGGCCCAGGTGACCGGATATCCCATGTCGGTGGCCATCTTGGCGGCAATAGGGTTGCTCGCCTGCCCGGTGTAGAACATCGCCGTCGAGACGCAGATGCATTGATACACGGCCACCATCAGAAACGCGCCTAGACGCTGCGCGGTGGGTCCGGGGTGCGAGCCATAAAGCTCGCAGATCGAGCGTAGAATCGGCAGCACCACGCCGCCCGATCGCGCGCCGTTGGACGGGATGATCGACGCCAGAACGGCATCGGTGAATCCCAGCGAGTAACAGATGCCGAGCGAACTGCCGCCGAAGGTTCGCACAAACAAAAGGGCGATGCGCCGCGCCAGGCCCGTGCTGATAAGCGCGCGCGAGATCAGGACCGCGGCCACCACCAGCCATACCGAGCTATCGGCATAGCCGCCAAGCGCCTCGCTCATCTTCAAGCCGCCAATCAGCGCGCTGAGGATCACGGCCATCAGCACCAGCGCCGCGCCGGGCAACGGCTGGAGAATCAATCCGGCAATGGTCGCCGCGAAAATGCCCAGCAGCCGCCATCCTTCCGGCTTCACGGTCTCCGGCCGCGGCAGCACCAGGACAACGAAGAAGTAAACCAGGAAAAGGGCGCCCAGCTTGACGAGTTGCGGCCTGCCGGGCGGTGTAAATCCGCCGGACTTGGGTGTATCCACGAAGTTTTGGATTATATCAGGCGGCCCCGGTGACCTTGCGCGAAAGCTCGAAGAACGCCTTCTTGCGCTCCGTGTTCAACCCCCACCGCACCGGCGGACACTGGTAGCCGTCGGAATAGTCGTTCTTGCCGGGGTCGAAGTAGCCCCACGAGGCATAGCCGCCGATGGCCTGCATCATATTGTTCACCGGCTTGTCGAAATCGAAGTGATCGTCTTCGTTGAACAGCACCGGCATCGGACGGTACCCTTCCACCTTGCGCACCAGATCGACCATCTCGCGGATGCGCGGCGGATGGGTGACGCCATTGCCGTGCATGATGACAAAATCGGATGCCTTGACGACGTTGGCGGTGGGAACGCGGTTGCCGTTGAAACTCGCGCCGGTGAGCAAACGCCGCCCGCCGCGGGTGACCGACTTGGCCAGATCGATCAGCTCATGGATACGTGGGGCCTTGATGACGTCGATGTCGTAGGAGCGGTTGTCGCACTCGTTGGCGACTTCGAGCAGGAGGTTGCGGTATCCCTTGTCGAGCAGCCAACCCACGGTTTCCTCGACGGCGCGCCTGGCCGCCGCATCGCCTGATAGCCGTTGATCCTGGCCGAAGTAGAAAATGCTGACGATCGGCACCATGCCGAGCGCATCGGCCCGGTCGAGGATCTTCTGCAGCCGCTTCATGTAGGCGGGCTTGAGCGTCCCATCGGCCCGGATGGCGGAATTGTGCCAGGGCTGCGCTTTGGAATAGCCTTCGGGACTGCCGCCCTGCAGGCAGATGGTGAACCCGAGCACGCCGTGCTTGCGCCATTCGGGCATGGCCGCCAGGAACTCGCGCGTGTTGCGTTCGGCGTCCCATTTGCCGGTATCGGGATACTTCCAGCGCACCGCCGTTTCCGGATTCTCATCGTCGAAGATGCCCTGCACCATGCGTGTATTCATCAGCAGCCCTTCGATCTTCATGCCTTCGTATTGGCGGCCGGCATAGGTGGGCTTGCCGTTCAGCACGAACGCGTCGCGGTCGATGGCGATGGTGGTCTTGCCGGGGGCGGCCAAAAGGGCCGGCGCGGTTGCGGCGAGGAAAGCGCGGCGGGTGGGATGCATCGGAGCTTATTGTAACTGGAGCGGCCTGCTTCGGCACGACTCGTTTGGCCCGGGTGGGAAGCACGTGAATCGAACGCTTGATCCAAGCCTGACGCCGATGAGCCCATCCGGAATCGGGGCTTCGATACATCGGCGCCTATTGTAACTGGAGCCGCATGCTAAGCTGAGGCTGAGTTTTTATGCCGAACGCCGCCTTCACGGTTCCGCCGCCGCTCCGGGAGGGGGATCGTCTCACCAGTTCCCAGTTCCTGCGGCGCTGGGAAGCCGATCCGGATCTCAAGCATGCGGAATTGATCGGCGGAGTCGTTTTCATGCCCTCTCCCGTTGGTATGCCTCACGGAATGTTGCATGGCACCATGATCGCGTGGCTGTGGCTATACAAGGATTCCACGCCCGGCTGCGATTGTGGTTCTGAAAGCACTTGGGTGATGAGCGCCCGCGATGTGCCGCAGCCTGACGCCTATATGCGCATACTACCTGCCTACGGAGGCCAGTCAGACGAAACGGGCAGCTACGGCGCGGGCGCCCCGGAACTGGTGGTAGAGGTGAGCGGGTCCACCTCGTCCCGAGATCTGGGAGCCAAGCTCGATCTATACCGCCGCGCGGGCGTACGCGAGTATCTCACGGTGTTGTTGAAGCCGCGGCAGATCGTTTGGAGAGCTTTGTCGCGCGGACGCTATCGCGAGTTGAGTGCCGGCGCCGATGGCTGGCTCCGCTCCCTTACGTTTCCCGGTCTCTGGCTCGATCCGGAAGCGCTTTGGAACCCGGGCAAGTCGATCCGCGTGGCCGTCGAAAAGGGATTGGCAACTCCGGAGCATGCCGCTTTCGCACGGAAGCTCCAATCGAACCGCCGTTAGCGGACGGCCGCCGTCTCAATCGTCAGCGTCCCTTTGCCGGCATCGAGCGACGCCATCACGCCCAGCGGCAGTGTCAACTGGTCGGTGGTATGGCCGATCGTCAATCCGGTGAAAACCGGGATTTTGAGGCGCCCCAGAATCCGGTCCAGCACCTCGCCAAGGGAAAACGTGGATTCAAACGACGGCTTGAACTCGCGCGGACGGCAATCGGCGCACTCGCCGAAGACGATGCCCGCCGCCGCATCGAGCTTGCCCGCCAGCTTCAAATGGGTCAGCATGCGGTCGATGCTGTAGGGCTGCTCGTCGACATCTTCCAGGAACAGAATCCGGCCGCGCGTATCGACCTCATACGGCGTCCCGAGCGTAGTGCTGATCAGCGTCAGATTTCCGCCCACCAGCGCGCCGCGCGCCTGACCGCCGCGGACGGTCCGCGTCGTGTGCGACGGCCGGAGTTCGTCGCGGTCCGGCGGATTCGCGAGCACGCCGAGCGGTTTTGTTTCAAACAACGCGCGCCGGAAATGTTCGCGAGTGTAGGGGCTGAAACCGGAGAGCACCACCGGTCCATGAAACGTCGTGAGTCCGGTATTGCGGTGAATGGCCAGGTGCAGCGCGGTGATATCGCTATAGCCGAGGAAGATTTTGGGATTGCGCCGGATCAGATCGTAGTCGATCGAATCGAGCAGATGCGCCGTGCCAAAGCCACCGCGAATGCAGAAGACCGCCCGCACCTGTGGATTTTGAAACATGGCGTGCAGATCGGAGACGCGCTGCTCCACCGTCCCGCCCACGTAGCCATCCTTCTTCCGGACATTCGGACCGAACAGCGGGTTCAACTTGAAGTAGCGGATGGTGCGTTCGGCGAGCGCGATCGCGTCCGGATTGGCTACATAAGCCGAAGGCGTGATCAGGCCAACCGTGTCGCCTTCCCGCAGCGCTTCCGGCAAAAGCGGCGATTGAGCGAAGCCCGGCAAAGCCGCCCCCGCGGCCAGTTGGAACAGGTTACGGCGAGTCATCCCCTTTTCATCCTAACCGAGGAACAACTCCGCGGCCTCTACCGTATACTCAGATAGGGGAAAGGAGACCCGATGGCTCTCGGCGACTTTTTCAAGAAGCAGTTCATCGATGTTATCCATTGGACCGAGCCCGAAAACGGCATTCTGGCGTGGCGCTATCCCATGCTGGACATGGAGATTCAGAACGGCGCCAAACTCACCGTTCGCGAGTCCCAGATGGCCGGATTCGTCAACGAAGGCCGGCTGGCCGACGTGTTCGGACCGGGTCTCTATACGCTCGGCACCCAGACGCTGCCGATTCTCACGAATCTGATGAACTGGGATAAGTTCTTCGAATCCCCGTTCAAAAGCGACGTCTACTTTTTCTCCACCCGGCTGCAACTGAATCAGAAGTGGGGCACGGCGATGCCGGTGACGGTGCGCGATAAGGATTTCGGCGCCGTACGCCTGCGGGCCTTCGGCGTGTATTCCTGGCGCGTCAGCGATCCGCGCGCTTTCCATACCAAGGTGAGCGGGACGCGCGAGAGTTTCCGGGTCGAAGAGATGGACGGCCAGCTTCGCACGCTGATCGTGGGCCGCATGTCCGATGCGTTCGCCGAAAGCCAGGTGCCGTTTCTCGACATGGCCGCCAACCAGGTCGAACTGGCGCAAAGAATCCAGGAAGGGCTGAAGCCCTACTTCACCGAACTCGGGCTCGCCCTCGACACGTTCGTGGTCGAAAATCTGTCGCTGCCCGACGAGTTGCAGAAGCGCCTCGATGAGCGCATCGGCATGAACATGATCGGCGACATGGGCCGTTACACGCAGTTCCAGGTGGCGCAGTCGATGCCGATCGCCGCGGCCAACGAAGGGGGCGGGAACGCGGCCCTGGGAGCGCAGTTGGGCGCCGGAGTGGCGATGGCGCAAGCCATGATGGGAGCCGTTCAACAGGGCATGCATCCGCCCCAGCCGGGCGGCCAGCCCGCGCCGGTGCCGGCCGCGCCCGCCGGTCCGGCCAAGGATACGAAGTTCTGCATCGAGTGCGGCGCCTCGATGCCCGCCCGCGCCAAGTTCTGTCCCGGCTGCGGCGGCGCGCAGAGCTGATGTCCGGCCGCGAATGGATCGTGGACGCCTATGGCTGCCGCGCCGCGGCGTTACGCGATCGCACGCAACTGGAAAACCTGTTCGGGCAGTTGTTCCAAACCCTGAAGCTGAAACCGGTGCGGGAATCTGCCTGGCACCAGTTCGCCGATCCGGGCGGCGTTACCGGCTACGTGCTGCTTGAGGAATCGCATCTGTCCATCCACACCTTCCCCGAACACGGGTCGCTGTGTTTGAATCTGTTCTGCTGCAGTCCGAAGCCGGAATTCAATTTCGTCTTCACCCTGGCGCGCGATTTCGGCGCTGAAAGCGTGCGCGTCCGCCGTATCGACCGGCCTTACGGATCTCTGCCGCCGGCCGCCTGAGTCATACATGCCGAAGCCATCCGCGAACTGTCCTAATTGTGGCGCTCCGGTCTCGTTCCAGTTTTCGGGCGCCGTGCAGACCACCTGCCCCTACTGCCACTCGATCCTGGTGCGGCACGACGTGGATCTCGAAAAGGTGGGCCAGGTGGCGAACCTGCCGCCCGACGTCTCCCCCATTCAACGGCTGACCGAGGGGATCTGGAATCAACGCTCGTTCGTCGTGGTGGGGCGCATTCTCTATCAATATGAGCAGGGCGCGTGGAATGAATGGCACTGCGTGACCAACCTCGGCGAGAGCTGGTGGCTTTCAGATGCGATGGCGCGGTACGCGGTTTCGAAACTCGTTCCCTTGCCGCCGAAACTGCCGCCGCCAGGGGAGTTGAAACCCGGCTTGCGGCTCGATCTCAACGGCACGCGCTACGAGATCACCTCGCTTACCCGCGCCCGCTACATTGGCGTCGAAGGCGAGCTTCCGTTTGAATACTGGGACAAGACCGAGTGCCTGTTCGCCGACCTGCAAACCGCCGATAGCCGCTTCGGCACCATCGATTGCACCGAGGATCCGCCGCTGCTGTTCCTGGGCGAATCCGTTCCCTTCGACTCGCTGCAGTTGAAGAATCTGAGACAATTCGAGGGCTGGTAAATGGCCCCCACATCGCCGCCGCCCGCTTCGGTCCGCTCGATCTCATGCCCCAACTGCGGTGGCACGGTTGAGTTGCGCGGCATGGGCCGGACGGTCAGCGCGGTATGTGTGCAGTGCTTGAGCGTGATCGACACCAGCACGCCCGCCATGGCGGTGGTGCAGAAGTTCGAATCGAACCAGCGCTTTCAGCCGTTGATCCCATTGGGCACGCGCGGGAAACTGCGCGGCGAGCTTTATGAAGCCATCGGATTCCAGGTGCGCCAGCTCGTTGTCGAAGGCGTCAGCTACGCCTGGTCGGAGTACGTGCTGTTCAATCCCTACAAGGGCTTCCGCTACCTCACCGAATACAACGGCCACTGGAGCGATGTCTACGTGTTGACGTCGGTGCCCGAAGTTTCCGGCGAAGGCCGCTCCAAGCGCGCCAAACATCTGAACGAAAACTTCCGCCACTTCCAGCACTACACCGCGACCACCATCTATGTGATGGGCGAGTTTCCGTGGCAGGTGCGCGTGGGCGAGACGGCGGTCTGCGACGATTATGTCGATCCGCCGCGCCTGCTCTCCTCCGAGCGGACCGGGAACGAAGTGACTTGGTCGCTTGGCGAATACACGCCTGGCGCCACGATCTGGCAATCGTTTCAACTGAAAGGCGCGGCGCCGCCGCCCGTTGGCGTTTTCGCCAACCAGCCGTCGCCCTACAAGGGCCAGATCGGCAAGGCATGGAAGCGCTTTCTGTTTTGGGCGGCGGCGCTGCTGGCCCTTCAATTGCTCTTTTCCGCCACCCACTCCAACACCTTCGTGTTTTCGCGCCACTTCAAGTTTCAGCCGCAGCCCGGCAAGACCGACAACGCTTTTGTGACCGAAATTTTCGATCTGAAGGGACACACCTCCAGTGTCGAGGTCTCCATTCGATCAAGCACGGCCGGAACGCTTTTCTACAACCTGGCGCTCATCAATGAAGAGACGGGCCGGGCGCTCGATTTCGGGCGGGAAGCCAGCGTGTCCGATCATGTGGTGCTGCCGGCAGTTCCCTCGGGCCGGTATTATTTGCGCGTCGAACCGGAAACGCCTTACAGCAACATAGGCGAAGTGCAATACCAGATCGACGTCCGCCGCGACGTTACCACCTGGGTGTTCTTCGTCATCGGCCTGATTCTGCTGCTGGTGCCGCCCATCTTCGCGTCGCTGCGCTCCAGCATGTTCGAAGGCAAGCGCTGGCAGGAAAGCGACTACGCCCCCACATCAAGCGAGGACAGCTAAGTGGACTTTCTCAAGAGCATGTTTTCCATCTACGGACTCATTGTCGCCCTGGGCCTTGCCACCGCCCATTGGCGCGGCTGGAGCCTGGACCAGGCCGATGAAGTCCGCGGATTGCCGCGATCCATTCGCGACAACCCCGGCGCCTACCGCCAGCATTACGGCGGACGCAGTTGGAGTTGGGGGGGTGGTGGTGGCGGCGGCGGTGGCAGGTACACTGGAGGGAAATAACCATGGCTGAATTTCATCCTGGCTTTGTGGTAAACGCACTGGTTTACGCCGTGCTGGGCATCCTGATCTTCATCGTCTCGTTCCTCATTCTCGACAAGTGCACGCCTTATGCACTGTGGAAGGAGATCGTGGAGGAAAAGAACGTGGCGCTGGCGATTCTCATTGGGATGATGTCGCTTGGCATGAGCATTATCATCGCCGCGGCCGTACATTGATCCTTGCCTTTCCTGCTGCTGTTCTCCGTTTTCCTGGTTGCCGCCTGCGGCCTGATCTATGAGCTGCTGGCCGGCACGCTGGCCAGTTATCTGCTGGGCGACAGCGTGTTCCAGTTTTCCACCGTCATCGGAGCCTACCTCTTCGCGATGGGAATTGGCAGCTACCTGTCGAAGTTCATCGGCCGCGGCCTGGTCTCGCGCTTCATCACCGTCGAGCTGATGGTGGGCCTGGTGGGCGGCTTCAGTTCGACGATCCTGTTTCTGGCCTTCGCCTACACTGCCGGATTCCGCCTTCTGCTCTACGCCATCGTGCTGCTGGTGGGAACGCTGGTTGGCCTGGAAATCCCCCTGATGATGCGCATTTTGAAAGACCGGCTGGAGTTTCGCGACCTGGTGGCACAGGTTCTGACGTTCGACTATCTGGGCGCGCTTGGCGCCTCGCTGCTGTTCCCCCTTTGGCTGGTGCCGCAACTCGGCATGGTGCGCGGCGCGATGTTTTTCGGCATCGTGAACGCGGGCGTCGCGCTTTGGTCCACCTGGTTGTTTCGCGATCAGCTTGCGTATCCGGCAGGCCTGCGAATCTCCTGCCTTGTGGCGATCGCCGCGCTTGGGCTCGGCATGACGCGCTCCGATCGCATCCTCAACCTGGCCGACGCGCAACTATACGCCGACGAAGTGATATTCGCCAAGAACACGCGCTATCAGCGAATCGTGCTGACGCGGTGGAAAGACGATCTGCGGCTGTTTCTGAACGCGCATCTGCAGTTCAGTTCGAAGGACGAGCATCGCTACCATGAGGCGCTGGTGCATCCCGGCCTGGCGGCGGTGCCGGGCGCGCGGCGGCTGCTGGTGCTTGGCGGCGGCGATGGCCTCGCCGTTCGCGAGATGCTGAAATACCCCGCTGTCGAAAGCATCACGCTGGTGGATCTCGATCCGGAAATGACGGCGCTGTTTTCCACCCATCCGGTGTTGAAGGGTCTGAACGGCGGCTCCCTCACCGCCCCGCGCGTGAAGGTGGTGAACGCCGACGCCTTCCCGTGGCTGGAATCGGAAGGTGGCGTTTACGACTTCATCGTGATGGACTTTCCCGATCCCACCAACTTCTCGCTTGGCAAGCTCTACACCACGGCCTTCTACCGGCTGCTGGCCAAGCACTTGAGCCAGGGCGGGCTGGCGGTGGCGCAAAGCACGTCGCCGCTATTTGCGCGGCGGTCTTTCTGGTGCATCGCGGAGACGTTGAAATCCGCCGGTCTGCGCGTCTATCCGTATCACGCCTACGTGCCGTCGTTCGGCGAATGGGGCTTCGTGCTGGCCGGCACGCGCGAATATCAGCCGCCAGGCGCGCTGCCCGCCGGCCTGAAATTCCTCACCGCCGCGCTGGTTCCACAGCTATTCGAATTTCCGGCCGACATGGGGCCGGTGCCCGCCGAGCCCAATCGTTTGAACGATCAGGTTCTGGTGCGCTACTACGAACAGGAATGGCGCGAAGTGACGCGCTAGTCCGGTTCGTGGTAAAACCTTGAGGTCATGGCGGACACTCAGACCCTGCTCATTCAGTTCACCTCCGAAGGCGCGCCGCTGCCGGTGGCGGAATTCTCGAAAGACACCGGCGTCGTCTTCGCGCCGCATGCCGATGCGTCTCCGCTCAACATCGCGTTCGGCCTGCAAGCCGTGCTGCCCGCCGATGCGTTGCGCCGGGTGCAGAGCCGGAATAACTGGCCGGCGGGCGAGTTCAAATTAAATGTCTCGCTCGATGCGGGCGGGCTGCTCATTTCCCCTTCCGACGGAAAGGGGATCAATCTGCCGCAAGGTGTCTACGACGTCTCCATCGAGATCGAAGGCAGGCAGTTCAAAAACTCGCAGTTCCGCGTCACGCTGAAGGCGGGCAAGCGCACCACCGTCACCCTCGACGAGATTCCGGACCGCCGCAAGATCCGTCTGGTGGGCACGATGGACGACCAGACCGCCTCCGTCGTCAACGCCGCCAAGTCGCAGGTGGATGGCATGGGGCTCGCGGCCTGGCTTGCGAACAAAACGCCGCGCGCCAGCCGCAAGGCATGCCTGTTGAACATGCTGGCCAAGCTGCGCACGCCGCCCAAGGGTCTAAAAGCCCCGCTGCTCTCTTCCTTCGAGTACATCTACTACGCCGAAGTGGATCGCATCTACGCCGCCGCCGCGCCAGCCCTGGTCGATCGTGTGCAAAGCCTGGTGGACAAGCAGCAATGGGTGGCTGAGGGTGAGCCGATCGCCGCCATCCACGCACGCCTGAAAGACAGCCTGGTGAACCTCGGCATCTCCAAGAGCGACGCCGCCCGGTTCGGCCTTTCGAGCTTCCGCCAAGGTGGACGCAACAGTCTTCAAATCTGTTTCGCGACTCCCCCCGCGGGATTCCCCGACCCGACCGTTTACACCGACGTCGACATCGACCTGGGCAATCCGCTATGGGATCTGGAAGGACTGTTCGTACACATCGGCGAGCTGCTCGATCCCAGCCGCACCGATCACATCGCGCTGTTTCCGAAGTTGAAGGATTCCGACGCGAAAGACTTTCTCTACTACGAGCCGGTTAAGTGAGCAACTGATTGACGACGTTGCCGTGCACGTCGGTCAACCGGTAGTCGCGGCCCTGGAAACGATAGGTGAGCTTCGTATGGTCGAAGCCCAACAGGTGCAGCGTGGTGGCGTGCAGATCGTGCACGTGTACCTTGTCCTTGGCGACGTTAAAGCCCAACTCGTCGCTTTCGCCGAGCGTCAGACCCGGCTTCATGCCGCCGCCTGCCATCCACATGGTGAACGCATTCGGATGATGGTCGCGGCCGTCGCTGCCGCCCTGCACCATCGGCGTGCGGCCGAACTCGCCGCCCCAGATCACCAGCGTGTCGTTCAACATGCCGCGCTGTTTCAAGTCCTGGACCAGCGCCGCGCAGGCCTGATCGGTGTCCTTGGTATTGGCGTTCAGATCCTTGACCAGGCTGCCATGCTGATCCCACGCTTCGTGATAAAGCTGAACGAACCGCACGCCGCGTTCCACCAGCCGGCGCGCCAGCAGGCAGTTATTGGCGAACGACGGTTTGCCCGGAACGGCGCCATAGGAATCCAGCACATGCTGCGGTTCTTTCGAAAGATCCATCAGTTCGGGCGCGCTGCTTTGCATGCGATACGCCATTTCGAAGCTCTGAATGCGCGTGGCGATCTCCGGGTCGCCGGTGACGCCCAGATGCATTTCGTTCAGCTTCCTGATGGAATCGAGCGACTCGCGCTGCAGGCCGTTGTCGACGCCCTTGGGATTGGAGAGATAGAGCACCGGATCGCCCGCGCCGCGGAATTGCACTCCCTGATAGACGGTGGGAAGGAAGCCGCTGCCCCAGCAGGAATTGCCGCCGCTGGGGCCTTTCTTGCCGGAGCTGAAGACGACGAACGCGGGCAGATCCTGCGATTCCGAGCCCAGGCCGTAGATCGTCCAGGCGCCAAAGCTGGGGCGGCCGAACTGCTGCGATCCGGTGTTCATCATCAACTGCCCGGGCGCGTGATTGAAGGCATCGGTCACCATCGACTTCACGATGGTGATGTCGTCCACCACTTTCGCCGTGTGCGGCAGCAACTCGGAAATTTCGGCGCCCGATTGGCCGTAGCGGGCGAACTTGAACTTGGGCCCCAGCAGCTTCGAATTCGGATTGATGAACGCCGCGCGGTATCCCTTCAGCAGGTCCGCCGGAGGCAGTGTGCCGTCGAATTTCGCCAGTTGCGGCTTGTTATCGAACAGTTCGAGGTGGCTTGGGCCGCCCGCCATGAACAGATAGATGACGCGCTTGGCCTTGGGCTCATGATGAGGCTTCTTGGGCGCCAGCGGACCTTCCGCCTTCGCCCCCTGCAGCAGGTGAGTCAAAGCCATCGAGCCCAGCCCGACGCGGCATTGTTCGAGGAACCATCGGCGTGTAATCGGGTTCATGGCGTCACTCCTTCGTAATCGTCTCGTCGAGGTTGAGCAGCACGCGCGACACGGCGGTCCAGGCGGCTGCCTGCGCGGGCGTGGCGCCACTTGGCAGGGCCGGAGGCTTGGCGGGATCGGCGGCAATCAGTTCCATCGGATTCGCACCGGCGCCATCGAAGCGGCCGGTCTGCCGCGCCAGCAGCGAGAGCAATTCATCCGATTCGGCGGGCAGCGGCCGGCGGGCCAGCACCCGGCGGAACGCGTACGTCAGGCGATCCGCATCGGTGGCGCCGCCCTCGGTGAGCGCCTTCAGCGCCAGCGCGCGCGCGGTTTCCAAGAACAACGGCTCATTCAACGTCGTGAGCGCCTGCAGGGGCGTATTCGATCGCGGCCGCCGCACGCAGGCGAAATCGCCGTTGGGCGCATCGAAGGTCTGCAGCATCGGATACGGCACGGAGCGGTAGCGGAACGTGTAGAGCGCGCGCCGGTAGCGGTCCGCGTCCTTGTCTTCGTACCAGTTCTTGGGGCCGTAGCTCACCGGCGGCTGGAAGAGAAAATCGGGAGCCGGTGGAAACACGCTGGGCCCGCCCACCTTGCCGTTCAGCAGACCGCTGGCGGCGAGGGCGATGTCGCGCACCAGTTCCGCCTCCACGCGCAGACGCGGCCCGCGGGCCAACAGCCGATTGGCGGGATCTTTCTGCAGCAGTTCCGGCGTTACCTTCGACGATTGCCGGTAGGTGGCCGAGGTGACGATGGTGCGGTGCAGAGCCTTGAGGCTCCACTTGTTGTCCATGAAATCGACGGCCAGCCAATCGAGCAATTCCGGATGCGAAGGAGGATCGGCCTGGCGGCCCAGGTCTTCCGATGTCGAAACCAGGCCCGTGCCGAAGTAGCTTTGCCAGATGCGATTCACCATGCTGCGGGCCGTGGTGGGCGCTTCCCGGCTGGTGAGCCATTGCGCAAACCCGAGCCGGTTGGCGGGCGCGCCTGCCGGCAGAGGATTCAGATACGCCGGAACGCCGGGCTCGACGGACTTGCCGGGCTTGAGGAAATCGCCGCGCGTCAGCACGTGCGTCTCGCGCATGTCGTTGCGCTCGCTCAACACCAGTTGCGTAGCGCCTTCGGGCATCTGCTTCCACAAATCTTCGAGTTCGCGGGCGGACGCGCTCCATTCGGGCACCGTCGTCAGCCAGTGACGAAACACGGCCTGCTGCTGCGCTTGGGTTCGTTCCGCCACCGGAACGCGAGTCACGATGTCGCGCACGGCCACCGGCAGCGGGTCGGCCACCGGATCGGGCGCCGAGGTCACCGACAAGCGGAACCGGCCCAGGTTGTGGTTCATGTTGTCGTCGCTGTTCCAGCCGCCGTGACGCTGGTTCAGGAAGACGGCGATAGCGCCCGGCTCCAGCGGCTTTTCCGGCACGAAGACCGCCTTGCGCGGCAGGTTCCGGCGCACCGGACCCACATCGTGGCCCCAGGCGGTCTCTTCCTTGCCGTCAATGGCGTATTCCACCGGCCCGGTGACGCGGCGCTTATCCGTTTTGTCGAAGAACATTTTGTCGAGTTCGTGTTCCGGCGGATTCACGTCGGCGGTCGCCTTCCCGAACTTGACCTTCTTGCCGTCCACTTCCACTTCGAATTCGGTGAGCGCGCCCGTACCCTTGATCGAGCGGCCCGGCCCGCCCAGCGGCAGGTTCGGATCGTTCAGCAGTTCCACGCGGAAGCCGGTGATGGCCGCCTTGGCGGTATAGAGAAACTTCACCTTGTGCTTGGTGGGCGCATAGCCATAGGCAAGGAACGAACCGTCTTTCTGCGGAATGTACTTCTGCCCGCCGGTGGAGATGTCGTCCACCTCGGGCGTGATCACCGTCCATTCCGGCTGATCGTGGCGCACCGTCTGTTCCCAGGCGGTCATGCGCGCCAGCCAATCCGTCGTCCGATGCTGCAAACCGGTCTCGATCTCGCGCATCTTCGCGAAAATCTCCGCGCGCTTTTTCTGTTCCTCGGGCGTGTAGGTGGGCATGTTGGCTTCATGCGAATTGTTGAGGAACGCAAACAACCGGTAATATTCGTCGTGCGTCAGCGGATCGTACTTGTGCGTATGGCATTGGGCGCACTGGATGGTGAGCCCCAGCATCGACTTGCCGATGGCATCCATGCGGTCAAACATCGCTTCCATGCGGAACTGTTCCGGGTCGATGCCGCCCTCCTCATTGATCATGGAATTGCGCAGGAACCCGGTGGCCACTTTCTGATCCTGGGTGGAATTGGGCAGCAGGTCTCCGGCGAGCTGTTCGGTTAGAAACTGGTTGTACGGCAGGTCGCGATTGAAAGCGTTGATCACCCAATCGCGGTAGAACCAGACGTTGCGCATCTTGTCTTTTTCAAAGCCGTCGGAATCGGCATAGCGCGCCGAATCGAGCCAGTGGCGGCTCCAGCGCTCGCCATAATGCGGCGATTCGAGCAGCCGGTCCACCTGCTTCTCATAGGCCCTGGGGCTTTGGTCGGCGAGGAACGCATCCACTTCGGCGATGGTGGGCGGCAGGCCGGTGATATCGAGGCTGAGCCGGCGTAGCAGCGTGACGCGATCGGCCTGTTCGGCGGGGTGCAGCGATTCCTTTTGAAGCCGCGCGAGCACGAAGGCGTCCACCGGGTTGCGGACCCAATTGCCGCCGGTCTTCGGCGCCTCCGGCCGCACTGGCGCGACATAGGCCCAATGCTTCTTGATTTCCGCGCCGCGCACGCTGGCCGATTCCGGCCATTCCGCGCCTTCGTCGATCCACGTCTTGATGGTGGCGATTTCATCGGGCGTCAGCGGCTTGGCCCCCATGGGCATGCGCGCCTCCGTCCCGATTCCAGCCACGCGCTTATAAAGGCTGCTCGCCGCCGAATCGCCCGGTTTGATCGCTTTCATGGCGAGTTGGCGCGAATCGAGCCGCAGGTTACCGAGTTGGCTCTTGGCGCCGTGGCATCCCTGGCACGATTTTTCGAAGACCGGTTGAACGTCTTTGACGAAATCGACCTTGGCTTGGGCCGCGCAAAACGACAGGAAAAAAACGGTGAGGGCGGACGGGGCTCGATGGACGGTCATTCCATCACTAATTTACACCCTTGTGATAGATTGATGAGTTCATGCGGTTCACGCGAAGGCAGTTCGCGGGCGCTCTGGCCGCGGCCGCGCTGCCCCAAAAGCCCAATATTCTATACATCCTGGCCGACGACCTGGGATGCGGCGACCTCGGCTGCTACAACGCCGCTTCGAACATTCCGACGCCGCACATCGACCGGTTCGCCCGCGAAGGCATGCGCTTCACCGACATGCATTCCCCATCGTCGGTCTGTACGCCCACCCGCTACGGCATTCTCACCGGGCGTTATTGCTGGCGCTCCACTCTGAAGCGCGGCGTGCTGGGCGGCACCTCGCCCTATCTCATCTCCCGCAGCCGCCTTACCGTTCCGCGATTTCTGAAGCAGCAGGGCTACCGTACGGCGGGGATCGGAAAGTGGCACTTGGGCCTGCAAAACGAACCCATCACCGACTATTCGAAGCCTTTGCGGCCCGGCCCGCTCGACACCGGATTCGATACGTATTTCGGCATTCCCGCGTCGCTCGACATGGAGCCATATCTCTATTTCGAGAACGATCGCGCCCTGACGCAGCCGGTTTCGTTCGTGAAAGGCATGCGCGAGCAGCGCGGTATTTTCTGGCGCGAGGGGCGCATCGCGCCGGGCTTCCGCCATGAGGACGTGTTGCCGGAAATCACCGGCCGCGCCGTCCGGTTTCTGGAAGGCCAGCCGGCGGCACGCCAGCCATTCTTTCTCTACCTTCCGCTCACTGGCCCGCACACCCCGTGGCTGCCCACGGCGAAGTTTCAAGGGAAGTCGAAGGCGGGCCCATACGGCGACTTCACCCACCAGGTGGACGATTCCGTGGGGCAGGTGCTGGCGGCGCTCGAACGAAGCGGACAGGCGCGCCAGACGCTGGTCATCTTCACCAGCGATAACGGGGCGCACTGGACACCCGAAGAGATCGCCGCGCACAGCCACCGCTCCAATGGCAACGTGCGGGGCCAGAAGGCCGATATCTACGAAGGCGGCCATCGCATTCCGTTTCTTGCCCGCTGGCCGGGCCAGGTTAAGGCCGGTTCCACAAGCCATCGTCTCGGTTGCCTCACCGACCTGATGGCGACGGCCGCCGACCTCTGCGGCACGCGGTTGCCCCAGCAGTCGGGCGAGGACAGCTATTCGCTGCTTTCGGCCTTCAGCGGCAAGGAAAACGGCGGGCCGCGCCGCGAAGCGGTGGTTCATCATTCCGTGCAAGGGCTGTTCTCAATCCGCCGGGGGAAATGGAAGCTGAATCTGGGGCGCGGTTCCGGAGGCTTCACCGAGCCACGGCAGATTACACCCAAGCCCGGCGAGCCGGAAGGCGAGCTTTACGATCTGGCCGCCGATCCGCTGGAGCGCCACAACCTTTACGCCAAGCACGGCGCGGTCGTGACGGAATTGAAAAAGCTCCTCGAACAATACAAACTTCAGGGCCGCAGCCGTCCTCTTTAGAAAGACTGCCCGATGCTGAAGAAGAACCGGCCGAAGCTTTCCCCGGGCCGGCGCCCGGTGATGACGCCGTAGTCGAGCCGGAACAGGAAGTAGGGCGTGCGCAGCCGCGCTCCCAGCCCCACCGACGTTCGCAAATCCCAGGGCCGCCACTCGCTCACCGTGCGGAAGACGTTACCCGAATCGACAAAAGCCACGCCTTCGACGATCGACGCCACAGGAAAGCGCATTTCATGATTGGTGACAAAAAGCGCGTTGCCGCCGAGCGGATTGCCCAGGGCGTCGAGCGGACCGGCGAAGTCCTGCTGGAATCCGCGGATGCTGTTGCCTCCGCCCGCGAAGAAGCGCTCGCTGCTGACCAGGCTTTGTCCGTCGAGGCCCTTGGCCAGACCCACGCGCAGCGCCCCGGCGTAGATCACACGCGGCCGGCGGGCGCCGTTCGACCACGGTATCTCGGAAGGTTTGGTCAGCGGCAGATAGTGGAAATACTGCCCGTAGTAGCGCGCGAAGCGCAGTTCCGACCCAAGCACTTTCGGCGCATATTCGAGCGATTGCGACAGGAACGAGCCGCGCGTGGCGTCCAGAATATCGTCGCGGTAGTCGCGCGTGAGACTCAATTGCAGCGGGGCGACGCGCAAGGAAATGTCGAATGGGAAATCTTCATCCGGATTGCGGTCGTAGGTGTGCGTCTTTTCGAGCTTGTAGCCCCAATTGAGAATATAGCGGCGCTTGAAGCGCGTTTCCTGCACGACCGAAACGCCGGTGCGGTCGGCGATGAACGCCGGCCGGATCTCGCGGCGGAAGAAGACGGCGCTGGTGGTGGCGACCGGAAAGCGCCTGAGCAGCGGCTGGCTGAAGTAGCCGCGCACTTCCTGAAGCTGGGAATCGTAGCGTGTACGCACGCCCGCCTGGCGTGCCGAGCCCAGGTAGTTGCGCGTCACGAAATCGGCGATGCCGCCCAGACCGCGCTCGGTATCGTAAAAGCCGCCGTAGCGCAGCACGAACGGCGTCAACTCCCGCACGTTGATGGTGGCGCTCAGCCGTTTTTCGTTATCGGGACCCGGCACCTCTTTGGTTTCGATTTCCACCAGCGAGTAAGCGCCGGTGCTGTAGAGATTGCGGCGCGCGTCGCTGATTCTTTGCGGATTCAAAACCTGTCCCGCCCGCAGCCGCGCTTGTGTGCGGATCAGACGCGTGCTGGTGCGCCGGTTGCCGGTAACGGTGACTTCCTCCAGGCGCGATTGCCGTCCTTCGGTCACGCGAAACTCAAGTTCCACGACTCCGGCCGATCGCTTGGCGGCGGCTTCGATTTCCGCCTCGTTGTAACCTTCGGAGGCGTAGCGTAACTGCAAGTCCTCGATCGCTTCGTCGACGCGCGACTGGCGGTAGACCTCGCCGTCCTCGAGTTCGAGCGCTTTGCGCAGCTCTTCTTCGGAGAGGGCGGAAATGCCCGCAAATCGCGGGGCGGCGATGGTAAACCTTGGCCCTTCGTTCACCGTCAGTCTTAGCTCCGCGGTGCGGGCCTGCGCATCGGCGGTGAGCCTTGGCGCGGAGACTTCGGCCTCCAGATAGCCTTCGGCGCGATAGAGCGCGGTGAGCGATTCGGCTACACGCTGCGGGCGCAGATAGACGTCGGTCTTCGGGCGATGCCGGTTCACCGCGCGGCGAATGCGGGATTCGGAAAGCTGCTTGGCGCCTTCCACCGCGACCAGCGGATTCTCAAATTTTGCGCCCGGATGAATCTCGAACACCACGCGCTTGTGCCGCTCATCGGTCTGGCGGATCTGCTGGGTAACGGTTGGCTGCAGGTATCCTTCGCCGATTAGCGCGCGGCGCAGTTCGGCCGTGGCGGCCACGGCGCGGCCGGTGTCGAAGACGCCGCGCTGCCAAATCCTCACCACGTTTTTGCGCACCGACGACGGCGGATGCCAGCCTTCATAGACGAAGTCCACCTCGCTGCCTTCGCGGATGCGGAACAGCAGATTCACAACCGATTCCTGCACGTCGCGCTCGGTACGTACACGCGCTTCGTGGAAAGCTTTCGAACGGTAGCGCGTCTCGATGCGCTCGGCCGCCTTGCGCACCGCGAAGAAGTCGTGATCGCGGCCCGTCTTTAACTTGGCGCGATCGGCAAGCTCTTTCTCCGTGAGATAGAAATTGCCCTCGAAGTTCACCTTGCCGATCTTGCGCAGCGGCGCGCGGGGCTGGCTTGCAATGCCGAGATCGGCGGCTCCGAACTGCATTTCGTGCCGGAACTCAAAGCGGTAAGTATTGTCGAAATCCTTAAAGCCGCGCAGGCGGAAGCGGCGCGTGAGATCGTATTCGCCGAGCCAAAGCTGATTGTTGGTGCTGGCCAGGTCCATCGAGTAGGTAAGGCGCAGTTGGCGCGTGATGTCCTGTCCGACGGTAAGGCGAGCACCGGGGTCGGATTCGGCGGCGATGAGGTTGGGCTGGATGCGTACCTGGCTGATGCCGAACGTACGCTCGACGCGGCGCGTGAGAGCGCCGCCGACGCGAGTGGTGAGGTAAGAGAGCACCTGCTCCTTGGTGAAATCGGCCTCGTTGCCCGCCAGATCGTCGAGCGTGCGGCCGGTGACCAGCAGGGCGAGGATATCCGGTTCCGAGCGTCCCTGATCGGAAGTGAACTTCGATTCCAGCGCCCCCTGTTCGCCCTGCACCTGCAGTGTGATTTCCTCGCCGCCCACCTGTGTGTGCGCCAGGATGTCGAGCGTGGGCCGGATGCGCCGGTCGTCGACGAACGTCACCGTGCCGCGTTCCACCAGATAGGTGCGCTCATTGAGCTGCAGTTCGCTGCCCTCTTCGAGCGTCAGCCGGCCGGAAAGCCCGGGCTGGGCGGCGGTACCCAATACTTTGAGATCGGTCTGAATCGCCGCCTTGCCGAGATTGTTGTTCACCAGGATGGGCGAGACGGTGCGAAGACCGACGTTGAGGCGCAACCGGCGCGGGAACGTGCTGGCTTCGGCGGCGCCCGCGGTGGGCGTCTCCGTCGTCAGGCCGCGAATGACGAATTCATCGAAATTGATGTTCTCGTTGTAGCTGCCCTCGAGAACCTGGACGTCGCCGTTAAGCGCGTATTGCGACCCGTCGGAACGCAGCGCCAGGGCGGCGTTGAGGGCGGTCTTGAGATCGCGTGGATACTCGAGGAAAACATTGGCCAGCGTGAGGTTGAGATGCACGTTTTCCGGCGCGCCCTTCACCAGGCGCAGGCCGCCGGTGCCGCGCAGCACGCCGCCGTTGACCGTGCCTTCCAGCGCGGCGATGGTGACCGCGTCGCCCTTGAAGTCGATTCGCGACCGGATGCTTTCGGCCTGTACGTTGAACGCGGGCAGCGTCGCGTCCAGATCGTCCGTTTCGAAGTAGCCTGCCAGGATGGGCGCCGTCGCGGTGCCGCTGACAAGAGCTTGAAAGCGCGCCTCGCCACCCGCGGTGAACTGATCGGACAGGGCCGCGGCGATTGCCGCATCGAGTTTGCCGGAAGCCTCGATCCGCAAAGGCTGCGGCGCGGTCAGGCCCGCGTCGCCCTTCAGCGACAGGTTGCCCGCCGTACCCTTGAGGTTGAACTGATCGAGATGGGCCACGCCTTGCCTCAGAGTGAGGCGGGCCGGTTGTTCGAGAGCGAACCCGATCTCGCCCATCCGCAGGTCGAGCGGATTGAGCGTCAGGGTGCCGCCGATGCCGCGCAGATTGAGGCCGCGAATCTCGATATCGGCTTCTCCGCCCGAAGTACCGCCCAGCTTCTCGTTCTGCTCGCGCAGCACCGTTGCCAGGTCCAGATTCTTCCAGCTCACCTGCACGCGTCCGGGCGCGGTGGCGGGCTCGGTGGCGAGCCACCCTTCGGGCGCGATCAGCGACAGCGGAACGACACCCTTGCCTTCGATGGGCGCCTGGTGCCAGGTTGCCGAGAGGGTCGGCATGCCGATCGATTGCGGTGTAACGGTGAAGGTGGCGGTGACGCCGCGCAGGTCGCGATAGGCGCCATCGCGGATGGTCAACTCGCCCTGCGGGACGAACTTCTTCCACTCTCCGCGCAGAGCGAGATCGAGCGCCGCGGCGCCTTCCACCTCCGGCGGCGCCTCCGTTCCGAAAGCGGCCAGAAATGTCTTGGCGTCCGCGGCGGTGAGATTGGCTTGCAGGCGCACATCGGCGGGCGGCGCTCCGGCGGCCACGGGCGCGGTACCGCTCAAAGTGATGGAGGAGCTGCCGCTCAAAAGCGTGAATGGCTGCAGGCTGAGTGTGCGCCGGGCGAGCGAGAAGGGAGCCGGAGTGTTGCTGGCGGCGGCGGCCTCACCCCGTTTCAACCGCACGGCGGTGATCTCGCCCTTGGCCTCGCCATCCTGCCAGTTCTGGAGATTGCCGGTGGCCGAAAGACTGGCGGTAACCGTCGCCTCCACCGGTAGATCGCGCAGGACGGTGTTGACCAACTGCGCTTCGATGCCCGCGGCATAGGGCGGATCCAGGCTGACGCGCAACTGCGTGGTGGCGCCAAAATCGGGCAGGCCGAGGCTGGCATTGACGCCGTCGTTCAGCAGCGTGGCTTTGCCCTGAGCGGTTCCGATAATCGTATCGTTCCAGCGCGCTTCGGTCACGTCAAAGGTGGCATCCACCTGGCGGGCGGAGCGGCTGCCTTCGCCTTCCGCGGTAAACGACGCCTTGGCGTGGGCGATACCGGAAGGCAATCGCAGCGCTTCCACCAGCAGTCCGGTGCCTTTGGAGGAGAAGCGGAAAGACGTGTCGTCGAGGTTATATGAGCCATCCGCGCGTAATTCGCCGCCGGCCGGTTTGATGAGAACGGCGTTCGAAACCCGCACGGTCTTGCCCTGCAGCGCGACATCGGCGGTGAACTCGCCCATCATCTCTTCATAAGCGCGCAGGCCCGCGATCGAAAGGCGGCCCGTACCGGAATCGGCCGCCGCCTGGAAGGTGCCGCTGAGGCTGCCTTCCACCGGATAGACGAGGCCCGCCATTTCAAGCAGCAAAGGCAGAGGTACCTGATCGGCCCGCGCATCGATGCGCAGCGGGTTCAATTGGCCGGAGGCGGTGGCAACCACCCGGTCCTTGTAGGTGAGTTCGGCGTGCCGCACCTCGGCGGCGGTCTTGGAAGCTTCTACCTGCGCGCGCAACGTCAGCCCCGAATGTTCGACCGTGGCAGCCGCGGAAGCGGATGGATTGCCGATGGTGCCGCCGAAGGTCAGATCCGCTTTGCCCGTGCCGGCGATGGCGGCGGGGGTCTTGTTCAGATCGGGGACCAAGAGCGCGGCGGTACCCGAAAGCGCGCCATCGCGAGCGGCCTGAATCGCGCCGTCGAGCTGCACTCCCATGGCGCGGGCGTTCCGGGCGGTGAGCCGGTAGGACCCGTTGGCGGCGTCGAGCGTAAACTGGCCTTCCACCGGAGTGCCCACGGCCACCGGCGTAAGCGATACGTTGGCGTGTGCCGTGCCACGCTCATAGGCGAGGCCGGGAAATTCAAAAGTGGCATCGCCCGAAGCGCGCGCTCCGATGGGCACGGGCGCCTTAAACTCGCGCGCCAGCCGCGTCACATCGACCTGGCTAAACGTCGCGCGCCCCTTGGTTGGGTTGCGCTCCTCCAGGCTCACCGCCGCTTGCGCTTCCAGCCGCCCGTACGGCGACTGGATGGTGGCTTGGGCGATTTCGATGGCCGGTTGCGGCAGAGTGCCGGTCAACCGTACCGTGGCGTCCGCCGTTCCTTCCACCGGCACCAGCGGATGCGACTCGACGTGAGCGCGGACCGTCAGATCGGCGCGGGAGCCGCTTCCCACGGTGCCGCTTACGGAAACCGTGGAGGCGCCCGAGCGCAGATCGAAGGCGGCGATGCGGAAATCGTCCCTGGCCCGCGAGCCGTTCAAAGCCAACGAATCGAGCGCGAGATTCCGGTCCTGATAGCGGACCGAAGACGGCCCGCAGGTCAGGCGAAGTTCCGCGATATTGACAGGCGTGACGTCGCGCGCTTCGACCTTGCAGGCGTTGAGATCGGCCAGGGCGCCGGCGGCGCGGTCGTCATAGCGTACCGACGCACCCACGCTCAACCGGTCGATGTGAAAGGCGTCCGGATCGGACTCGGCCCCATCCGGTTTGGCTGGGGGCAGATTGTCGCGCC
Organism: uncultured Acidobacteriota bacterium; assembly: GCA_902826685.1. Taxonomy (GTDB): domain Bacteria; phylum Acidobacteriota; class Terriglobia; order Bryobacterales; family Bryobacteraceae; genus CADEFT01. The sequence continues at coordinate 21,082 of CADEFT010000042.1, read as the reverse complement.
CGCCTGGATCCTTGAAATAGTGCAGGGTGAGGTTGGGAATCCGCACTTCGGCGACGCGCGGCTTCCCGGATAGCAGCGACCAGGGGGAGAAAACGACGGCAATCTCATCGGCGCTGGCAAGGTTCGGATTGCCGGGGACTCTGACACCTTTCAGCCGCGCCGTGCCGGCGAAAAGGTTATAGTCGAGAGCCTCGGCGTGCAGGGCGCTTTCGAGTTGCTTCAGGATGTAGCGGCGGACGGGAGCGGTATGCGCTAGAAACAGCGCCGCGAGGATGAGGACAATCACCCCCGCGGCGGCAATGGCAATTCGCTTCCAGGTTCGTAGGCCCACCCGGTACTCAGCTTACCGGACCGCGCGCAGAACCGATTGCACCTTTTCGGCTTCCGGCGCGTCGGGCTGACGCTTCAGAAAAGTCTCAAAGTGATCGACCATCTTGTCGGGCCGTTTGAGCGAGCTGTAGGCCACGCCGAGATAGTAGTGCGCGTAGTCATTACCCGGATTCAGCTCCAGCGCTTTCTCAAGCTGTTTAGCCGCCTCGGCATACTGCTTCTTGCCGAGGCTGGCGACGCCCTGGTAGTAGGGAACGTCGGCGTTATCGGAACCGGCGCCGGACAGCGCATCCTTGGCCTTGTCGTAGCTCTTCTGCTCGATATAGACGCGAGCCAGACCGACCTTGGCGCGGTCGGATTTCGGATCGAGTTCGGCGGCCTTCTGAAATTCTTTCTGTGCCTCGGAGGTTTTCTTTTCGCCCAGCAGGCTGAGGCCCAGCCAGGCGTGCGCATCGGCGTTCTCCGGCTCTTCCTTCACCACATCGTTCAAAGCGGCGACAGCCTCGCCGTAATTCTTCGAATTGTAAAGCTCAATGCCTTTTTGCAAATCGGCGCCAAAGGCGAGCGAAGCCAGCGTGGTGAGTGCGATCAGCTTATAGCGCATGGTGTCCCCTCGCTGTAGTAGACGTGTACCGGCGCGATCCTGTTTCACGCGGTTTATTTGCCTATTTTCTTACGAATGGCGGCGGCGTTTTTGGCGTCGGGGGCCACTTCCAGGTATTTGGCGTAGGCCTCTTTGGCGGCTGCCGCATCCTTCATCTTCTCGCGCAGCTCGCCGAGCGCCAGCCACGCTTCGGCCGAACCCGGATCCCACTTCAACGCCTCCTCGAACCGCCGGGCGGCGGCGGCATTCTTGCCCTTCTTGGCGTAGTAAAGACCGATCTTCACTTCCTTGGCCGCCTGCAGCGGATTGAAGCCGTACTCTTTGGTCTTTAGCGATTCGTCTTCCTCGGGCGGCTCCTGGGGTTTCGGATCCTGCGCGGCCAGCGCGATCGAAAGCAGCAAGGCTGGAAGAAGGCGCTTCACACCCTTGAGTATAATCCCGGTCTGAGACAATGAAGGTGCCCACCCGCCGCAATGGATCTGAACGAACGAGTCAGCCAGCTTCCGCAGCAGCCGGGCGTCTACCTTTATAAAGACGGCACCGGCGCGGTGATCTATGTCGGCAAGGCGAAAAATCTGCGCAGCCGGGTGCGCAGCTATTTCAATGACGACCGGCTGGCCGATTCGAAGACGGGCACGCTGATCTCGGTGGCCTCGGATGTCGACTACATCCTGGTCGACAACGAAAAAGAAGCGCTGGCGCTTGAGAACAACCTGATCAAGCGGTACAAGCCGCGCTTCAACATTCTGTTGCGCGACGACAAGACTTATCCCTACATTCAGATCACCAACGAGAAGCATCCGCGCGTTTACGTGACGCGGCGCCTGGTGAAGGATGGGTCGACGTTTTGCGGTCCCTATTTTCCGGGCAACCTGGCGCACCGGCTGGTGAACTTCATCCATCGCCACTTCAAGGTACCTTCGTGCCGCGTGGACCTGACCCGCGAGCATACGCACCCCTGCCTGGAATATCACATCCACCGCTGCCTGGGTCCGTGCGTGAAGGGACTGGTTACCGAAGAGCGTTATGGCGAAGCGGTGCGCGACGTGACGCATTTTCTCGAAGGCCGCCGCGGGCAGTTGCTCTCGGAACTGCGCGAGCGGATGAGCGCCGCCTCCGAGGACATGCGGTTTGAGGAAGCGGGCGCCCTTCGCGATCTGATCGCCACCGTCGAGGAGTTGGAGCAGCGGCAGAAGATGGCATCGGCCGATGGCGACGACACCGACATCCTCGCCTACTACGCCGAGCCGCCACTGGTAGCCGTGAACCTGTTCCACCTGCGCGGCGGCCGCATCGTCGACCGGAGAGAATTTTTCTGGGAAGACCGCGCCGATTTCCAGCCCTCGGAATTTTTTCAGGATCTGCTGCTGCAGCTTTACCTCGATCAGAAATACGTGCCGGGCCTGATCCACGTGCCAGTGGATTTCGAGGATCGCGAGGTAATGGAAGAACTGCTGAGCGAGCGGCGCGGACGCAAAGTGATCATTTCCACGCCGCAGCGCGGCCAGAAGAAGGCCATGCTGAACCTCGCCGAGACCAATGCCAAGCACAGCTTCGATCTGCGCTTCCGCGTGATGAAACCCTCGTCGGAGGCGATTCAGACGGCGCTGCAGGAGTCGCTGAATCTCGACCGGCCCATCGAGCGCGTGGAATGTTTCGACATCTCCCACATTCAGGGCACCGACAAAGTGGCCAGCATGGTGGTATGGGAGCGGGGGCGGATGAAGAAGGCCGACTACCGGAAATTCATCATCCGCACCGTGGAGGGCAATGACGACTTCGCTTCCATGCGTGAGGTGATCACGCGCCGCTACGCGCGCCTGAAGGAAGAGAATGCGCCCATGCCGGGCCTGGTGCTGGTGGATGGCGGCCTGGGGCAATTGCACGCCGCGGCCGGAGCGCTGGAAGCGATCGGCATCATCAACCAGCCGCTGGCATCGATCGCCAAGCGCGAGGAATGGATCTATGTTTTGGGCCAGGAGAGCGAGCCCATCATCCTCGACCGCTTCTCACCCGTGCTGCACCTGGTCCAGATGATTCGCGACGAGGCGCACCGGTTCGCCGTCACGTTCCATCGCAACCGCCGCGATTCCAGCCGTCTGCGGACCGAGTTGCTGGACGTTCCAGGCGTGGGACCGAAGACGGTGGAGAAGCTGCTGAAACATTTCGGCAGTCTGGAGCGTTTGCGCGCCGCCACCGAGAGCGACATCATGAAGATAAGCGGCCGCGCAGCCGCCCGGCGTTTAAAGGATTATTGGAGCGCTGCCGCCGCTGAACAGGTACAATAGCCGATTCCATGGATCTGGAACTGACAGAACGGGAAAGAGAAGGCATCGTCATCCTCGACTTGAGAGGACGCCTGGTGGCGGGCGACTCGATGACGCTGCTGCGCGAGAAGGTGGCGGGCCTGATCGCCGGCGCCAAGACGAAGATCGTGTTCAATCTCCAGGAAGTGGATTACATCGACAGTTCGGGCCTGGGTTCCATGGTGATCTGCTTCACCAGCGCCAAGAAAAGCGGCGGCGCGCTCAAACTGCTAAACCTGAACCGGCGCAACGTGGAACTGCTGGTGCTCACCAAGCTCACCACGGTCTTTGAATGCTTCGACGAGGAACAGCAGGCGGTCAACAGCTTTTTTCCGGCGCGCGAGATCCGCCGCTTCGATATCCTGGAGTTCCTGCGCCAGCAGAAGGAGCCAGGTTCCTGATGCTGGACGCCGCGGCGAAAGCGCCTTACTTCCGCGAACTGGCCGAAGCCGGGCCGGCGCTGATCGTATTCTTCAAGGTGAGCTGCCCGGTGTGCCAACTGACGCTGCCGATTCTCGAGCGGCTGAAGTCGAACGGCCGCATCCGGATTGTCGCGGTGTCGCAGGACGACGCGAAAGCGACGGCTGCGTTCCACCGCTCCTTCGGAGTGACGCTCGAGACGCGGCTCGATGAGAAGGCGAACGGCTATCCGGCTTCGAACGGCTTCGGCATCCGGCAGGTGCCATCGGCCTTTCAAGTGGAGCCCGGCGGAGCCATTTCGCACGCCTGGGAAGGATTTTCGAAGACGGAGATGGAAGCGCTGGCGCGCCGCGCGGGTGTGGACATGCTGTTCGGACCCGGCGAACAGGTGCCGCTATGGCGTCCCGGCTGAGGTTCGAAAAATTGACGTCCCGTGTGGACTTGAGCGAATCTGAAGAGATAAGGCAAGCATGAAGATTCAGGAGATTCTGGGTTCGGCGGCGGCAATCGCCAAAGGCATGAGCATCACCTTGCGGGAAATGTTCCAGCCCACCATTACCGAAGACTATCCCGACGGCCCGGCACAGTTTCAGGAGCGGTTCCGCGGCAAGCACGTCCTGCAGCGCGATGAAAACGGAATGGAGAAGTGCGTCGCCTGCTTCCTGTGCGCGGCGGCCTGCCCTTCCGACTGCATTTATATCGAAGCGGCGGAGAATACGGAGAAGACGCGCATCAGCGGCGGCGAACGCTACGCCACGGTCTACAACATCGATTACAACCGGTGCATCTTCTGCGGCTATTGCGTCGAGGCCTGCCCCACCGACGCCATCACCCATGGCCACGGGTTCGAACTGGCGAGCTACAACACGTCGACGCTGGTGATGCGCAAGGAAGACATGCTGGTGCCGCTGGAGCCGGGAATGAAGGCTCCGGTGATTGCGGCGCCGGTGCCGGCTTCGGCCGGCGGGCACTGAGCGCGCATCAAGACGCTGTTCGTATAGAACGAATCTCATCGACGATCGGGGAGGCGATGACATCCGCCGCGGCGCGCATAGGTACCGCCGTGAGCCAGACGAGGATGCGGCGCGACCTTGCGAACATCTCAGCCTTGTGGAACAAGCGTCGTCGTTGACGAAGAGATTCCCAGGTTGCAGTCGAACACGGGTAGACCAGGCAGCAGACGACCAAAGGGGCTTCCGCCAGGTTTGCATAGGCGAGGATTTGCAGTAGGTCTTGGCGGTGCTCTTCGCGCAGAACGTCCTCTTTCGTGGTCCATCGGCCCTGCTGAAGTTCCTCCCAATGCCGCTTGTATTTGGCATCGACGATCAGAGTGCATCCATCGAGTTCGAAGACCAGGTCAGGGATCAAGGATCTCTGAGACCCGACGTAGGGCGGCTCCCACGCCAAAGGGGAGACCGTCTCCCGTTTCCTTCCAGTGCGCAAGTTGCCACCAGTGCGAACCGCGACCGCACGAAGCACCGTCTCCACCCATGCTTCGAAGAAGAGCTCCATCGGCATGGTCCACGGGATCCCATCCAAATCGCTCAAGCCGGCGAGTCCTCTTTCGTCAACTGTCCAGTCGATGGCCTGAAGGCCGTCAGCGAGTACTTCGCTGCGGAGTGGCCGACGAAGCCAGGCGTCGATATCGCGTGGTGTTGGACGGCACACCGGAACCGCCCGCACTTGAAACAGCAGGGATTCCGCAAGTGCAATCAACTTGTGCACGAAAGCCCCATGCTCTCGCTGGGTCTCCAAAGACTGGAGTTGCCGCTCGATCGTGAAACGGATCGCCCCTTTGAGTTGGCGATCGTCGAGGAGATCCGGAAACACGCACGGCACGGCGAGAAACTGCCCGCGCGCCAGGTTGCGGACGGCATATTGCTGCCAAAGCACGGTACCCTTTGGAGCCAGTCGCTGCTGCTCGGTGAATTCAAACCGGCGTTCCAGACGTTCGAGCAAGGCTTTGAGCCGCGATAGCACCATGAACGATAGAACCCAGGGCGGCACCCGGCGTTCTGATCGCTTCAGCAGGGGAAGTCGTAGCGGTGTGGGGCTGACCAACCAGCCCATTTCCGCCAGCATCGGCCCGATACCCGGCCATGGAAAGCGGGGTTGCACAACCAAACCGTAATCGGGCCTTGCCGTAAAGGGAGAGACGAGGGGAACGGCTCCAACGGCGCTATGCGACTCGATTTGCAGGCGGACGTCGTTGCCGTCGTAGTCCCGCCTGACTGATACCTCAAGTGCCTCCAACAGCGGACGATTCTGGGTGATGAACTGATCGGCAAGCCTGGCCGCCTGCGATTGGGGGTCTGCTGATCCCTTGGTGCCGAAAAACTGAACCGCCGACCTTTCGATCGAGCTGTGATCCTCCAATTCGAGGTAGACGTCTCTTGAAGGTTTCGCGGCGACCAGGGGACTGCGCCGATGGTTCGGACGCTGCTGCCGGCCGCGTAAACCCGATCGCGGGATCAGAGACTGTGGAGCCATTGCAGGTAACCACGGATGCTTTCGGCAAAACCTGTCACGTAGCCTTGGGCCAGGTACTCGGCCAGCAATGGAGCGAGGCTGGTTCGTAAGTTGGATCTGGCTGCCGCTTCGTCCTTGGCGAGGAAATAAGAGTGGCCTGGAACCAGCGCCAGAGCATCGTCAGAGGCGTGCTCGACGAAAATCGAGATCAGATCGCGAAACGCCTTTTGCGTGAGCTCGCAGCCGTGCTGTTCCACCACGTGCATGCTCGGCCACAAGGGCACGAACGCGAACCGGCGCCGCACCGCTACATCAACAATGGCGATGCTGCGATCCGCGCTGTTCATGGTTCCCAGGATGTGAAGATTCGGTGGAAGGAAAAATGTGCGGTGGAACGGTTCCCCAAAGTCGTACGGCAGATCGATTTTCCGTTCGAAGCCTGGCTCGGGCTCAAGCAGATAGATCGCCTCGCCAAGAATCTTTCCCAAGTCGGACCGATTGATCTCATCGATGTGGAGCAGGTACTTCTTTGATGGATTTTTCAAGGCTAAGGCGGCTGATTCCATCAAGAATCCCGACGCCGGCGCGAACCGGAATCCCAGGGAGCCGGCGCCATCCACGGGTGCGAGGCCACCAATGAAGTTCTCATAGGTGGTGTTGGGGTGAAATTGGATCGACCGACCGACGGAGGCGTAGTCGTCACGGAGAATCTGGCCGGCCATGAGCGTCTTGCCCGTGCCGGGCGGCCCTTGCAGGACGACATACCGCCGTTGATCGAGCAATGCGGTAACTTGTTGACGCGTAGTTGATGCCATCAAGTGCTCGAACCACGCCGACTGAATCGCCTCTGCCTGTGCGGCAAACTGTGCCAACGGCCGCTGCCCCCGCTCCTCGAACATCACATCGAGGAACGCCGTCACGGCCGCGGCGGTAGTCTCAGTATCCAGTGTTGGAGTGAAGGCGGCGTAGATGACCTTCCCGTAGCGATCGAAGATCCTTTGGTAAGGCGACCACAGACGTTTGACTGGATCTGGAATATCAAGGTCAACACGGGTGGGGTCCTGTTTGGCCCACGCAATCTGCCGGCCCTTGCCATGCTGTTTGTTCAGCCAGGCGCAGATCGCTTGGATTTTTCGGGCGTGTCCGGGGCGCCCCAAGATCGCCTCGTCGGGGGAGAGTCCCTGCGTGCCCACGACCATCGCGACCAGGCACGGCTCACCGGACGCCGGAAAAATCGCAAAGGACATTCCGCCGTAAGGACCCGCCGACGGGTTTGAGGAATGGATGTAGGCGGCAAAAGGGACCCCCGAATCGATGCTGAACTCGGGGGCGCGAAGTGTCGCTATGTCCTTCGCGTGGGTGCGGTATCGGCCACCATTCCCTCCGAATAGCACCTCGAAGGCCGCTCTATTGCGCTCCGGCCAGGAGTCCTGATTGGAAGAGTGGATTATGCTTAATAGCGGCTCTACGCTCATGGCTAAGCTGAGAGCGTAACACCGAAGTGACGATACAGACAACGATCTAACTTGGCGGCGCGCGACGGCCGCCATTGGGCAAGCAGCCGTCGCCGCCGTCGAATCAACCTACTGTTCCTTCGGCTTCTCTTCCTTCGACGTCACTTCCTTGGCCGCGTTCTTGAAGCCCTTCCCAACGGCCTTGCCGCCGCGAACCACGCGGCGCGCGCCTTCCTTCGAGGTGTCGCCCACCTTTTCGGCGGCGGTCACCGTGCCGTCCTTCACCTTGCCGCCGACGTTCTTACTGGTGTCGGCGGTTTTCTCGGCGGCGGTGACGGTGCCATCCTTCACCTTGCCCGCGACCTTGACCGAGCCTTCCTTGACGCCGCTGCCGGTTTCGACGGCGCCATCCTTGATCTTCTTGGCGGGGGACTTCTGTTGAGCCATGGCTCCGGTGAGTGCCAGGGCCAAAGCGGCGGTCAGATACAGAGACTTTTTCATTTCGGTTTCTCCTCTAATGGCGAAAGGGCGATCACGCGCCTACCTTCGACGCGAACCCGCCCGCTTAATACCAGCCCGATCGCTTCGCTATAGGTGCGATGTTCTTCGGTCAGGATTCGGGCCGACAGCGAGTCGGTACTATCATCATCTCTCACCGCAACCACCGCCTGCAGAACGATGGGGCCGGCGTCCAGATGCTGATCGACGAAGTGCACCGTGCAGCCGGTGAATTTGACGCCATGGGCCAAGGCCTGATGCTGCGCATCGAGCCCTGGAAACGCCGGCAGCAGCGACGGGTGGATATTGAGGATGCGCATCGGATAGGCACGGATGAAAGCCGCGCTCAGCAGGCGCATGTAGCCGGCCAGGCAGATCAGATCCAGGTTGTACTTGGCCAGTTCGGTCAACAGAAGCTTGTCATAGGCTTCGCGATCCATGCCTTTAGAAGCGATCGCAACGGCGTTCAACCCGAGGGCGCGCGCCGTCTCAAGCCCTGGCGCCTCGGGGCGGTTCGAAATCACCACCGCAATGCGCGCGTTCAGCCGCCCGTCCGCGATGGCGGCCGCGATCGCCTCAAAATTCGATCCCCTGCCCGATAGCAGCACCGCAATCTGTTTCATCGGTAGGTCACCGCGGCCCGCCGCTTCCTTTCAAGGACACGGCCAATGACGTGGAACGGCTCGCGCAGCCGCTTCAAACGCCGTTCCGCCTCCGAGGCCTTCTTCTTACTCACCACCAGGATCATGCCGATACCGGTGTTCAGCGTCTGGCGGTAGTCTTCCTCTTCCATGTTGCCGAGTTTCTTCAACAACTGGAACACCGGCGGTTCGGGCCACGAGCCCAGCGCCACTTCGGCGCCGCAGCCTTTGGGCAGAACACGCGGCAGGTTGCCGGTGATGCCGCCGCCGGTGATGTGGGCCGCGCCCTTCAAAATGCCGGCCTTGTGCAGCGCGCGGATGGGGGCGCGATAACTGCGATGCACCTTCAACAGCTCATCGCCCACCGTGCAGCCGAGTTCCGGCAGATGCGTATCCACGCGGTAGCCCGCCTGTTCGAACAGGATGCGACGGGCCAGCGAATAGCCGTTGGTGTGAAGGCCGGTGGAGGGCAGCCCGATCAGAACGTCGCCAGGCTTGATGCGTCCACCGGTGATCATGCGTTTGCGCTCCACCGCCCCGATGATGCAACCCGCCAGGTCGTAGTCGCCGCCTTCGTACATGCCCGGCATCTCGGCCGTTTCACCGCCAATCAGGGCACATCCGTTCTCGACGCAGGCCTTCGACATGCCGTAAATTACCTCGCGCCCCAGTGCGGCATCCAGCTTCCCGGTGGCGAAATAGTCCAGGAAGAACAGCGGCGACGCGCCCTGAACCATGATGTCGTTTACGCAGTGGTTCACCAGATCTTCGCCTATGGTGTCGTGCTTGCCCGCCAGCATGGCGACCTTGAGTTTGGTGCCCACTCCGTCTATGGAGCTCACCAGTACCGGATCCTTCCACCCGCGGAGGCTGAATCCCCCCCCAAACGCGCCGATACCGGTGAGCACGTTCTTGCTGAATGTCTTCGCGGCGAGAGGCTTGATGTAGCCGATCATGCGGTCGGCCTCACTGATATCCACACCTGCGTCTTTATAGGAGACCGGCTTTTTTGCGTTCATAGGCGAAATTCCATGATCGCCCAATCGAGTGCGGGGGGACAACGGCGGCCAAACCGTGGGGGGCGAGGATAGGAGAATTTACCGCGGTAGGAGCGGCTTCGGTTCCGGTACTCACGGACGCGTCCCTAACCGATTGAAATTAACCAATAACCAGAAGAATCTGAGGGTTGGCGGCTGCAGTCGCCCTGAGAGTTCTAGGAAAAAAAGTGGTTGTGGGCGGCAAAATCTCCTAGGCAAGGCTCACGAAACAAGGTAAAGTAGACCTTGAGTCTGAGTGATATAGCTTAGATCGGAGATTCCATAGATGAAAAAAGTTGCTCTACTGGCGACGCTGGCTCTTTCGACTATTACCGCTTCGGCGGCGCCTTACACCCACGTTTTCTTCGACGCTTATGCCGGTTCGAACCCTGGCAGCGCTGGTAGCAACGGTGACGTTGTTGGCGCCCTGCGGCGTTTCGATATTGAAAACCTGACGATCGATGGGAACGGTGGATCGTTCACCGTCACTATCTACATGAACTATGGCCAGGAGGGTGGCGACACCACGCTCAGCGGCATCACCGGGATCAGCCCCTTCCCGACTTTGTACCCCGGCGATCTGCAGTTCCTGATCGGGGGAGCCCAGTATGCGCTACCGCTGATCAGCCACAACAATACGACGGCTGGCGCCGGTGGTCTCACTGCGGGCAATCTGTACCTTGTTACCAGCTACCTGACGGCGCAGACCGTGCTGGGCGACCCGCCCACTACTTCCTACCGCCCGGCGTCGAACGTGTGGGGCAACTCCACGGGCGCTCAGAACCGGGGCGCCGGAACGGTGAGCGCGATCCTGGCGGCTGGCGTTGAGATCCAGGTCAACATCAACGTCAACACGACGGATGCGGCGTTCATTTCGGCCATGGAGAACGGCGGGTTTTCGCTGAGCTTCGCTTCGGCCACCTGCGGCAACGACATCCTGGATGGTGACGTCGCGGCGGATCCGATCCCGGAACCGATGTCGCTTCTGCTGATGGGCAGCGGCTTGGCGGCCCTGGTGCTGAAGCGCCGGATGGCTTAAGCTTTCTCTCCAGCATCTGAATCGGACTCACAACTCCGCTGCGGGTACACCGCAGCGGAGTTTTCTGCTTTTCAGGCCCGCCAATTCCCGTGTTATAGTAGCCCAAAGCGGACTGTTTTTCCCAAGCGAACACCCGCGGTCGCGATGTCCGCCGCGTTCCCATTTCAAGCCCGTGTGGTTTCTCACTTCACGCTGGCCACTTCTATTCTCGCGGGGCTTCCATGCATACAACTCGAGCTATCCTTCTAACCATCCTGACCGGACTCGCCCTGAACGCCGCTCCCAAGCTACGGCTTTCGGCCACCACCGTTGGACCAATCTCCGTCACCCAGGGAGCCAATCCGGCCAGCCGTTTCATTGAGGCGTTCAACGCCGGCGACGGCAATTTGAGCCTGCAATACGCTTCGTCGGCGCCGTGGGTGAGCGCTTTCACGGGTGCCGCGCGCACCTGCGCGGACCGGCCCGCATCCTGCCTGCCCATCAATTTCAACTTCAACACCGCCGGCCTGGCCGCAGGCATGCAAACGGCCGTAGTAACGGTGAGCGATCCAAATGCCCTCGACGCGCCACAGACGGTCACGGTGACCGTCCAGGTGGGTGGCGGCGTGCCAGCGCGGGTCAATCTGTTCGTCGCGCCGAACGGGTCCTCGGCCGAAGCCACCTTTTCGAGCAACAGCAGTCTGTTCGGCAACGCGACCACACAAAGCGGCGGCGCCTGGCTGTCGTTGACTCTCGATGGAACGGGCAGCTTCCGTTTCGTATTTCCTCACCGCATCCGTGCCCGTCATCTCGAAGGCATGCCGGAGGGCACCTACAACGGCCAGATCGCCATCAGCGGATCGCAGGTGCCCGCGGAAAACCGCACCGTTCCGGTGACTCTTCAGGTGACTTCCCAACCCATCGCGCAAGGGCCGGAACAGGTGACGCTGCGGACGGCGGAAAATTCGGCGGATGTGAAGGCGGCGTTCGTTCCGGTCAATACCGGCATGGGTAGCCTGGCGGTGGCTGGCGTTGCCACATCCACGTCTTCCGGCGGAGATTGGCTGACGGCCGAACTGGCGGCCGACGGCAATCAGATCCTGGTGACCGCCAAGGGGCAAGGGCTGGCGCCCGGGCTCTATCAAGGCAGCGTGGCCGTAGCCTCCAATGCCGCCAACGGCACATTGAACGTTCCCGTACGCCTTGAGGTGACGCCGCAGGCACCGCCGTTCGCTTTCTTTGAAGGGGCCCGCAACACGGCGGCGGGCGATCTGGAACTGGCGCCTGGCAGCCTCGCCGAACTGAGCGGGGAACAATTCACTTTCGAAGACCCCGCGGCGCCCGAAGGCTTACCATTGCCCACCGAGGTCAATGGCGTGCGAGTGCTGGTGAACGACGTGGCGGCTCCCCTCTCGTTGCTATCGGCCCATCGCATCGCCTTCCAGATTCCGATGGAAACGCCACCCGGCGACGCAGCGATCGCGGTAGAGCGGCAAGGCACGCGCGGCAACCGGATTTCGGCCACCGTGCTGCCGCGCGCCCCGCGTATCGTTCGCACGGGCGTGGGCGAAGGCGGCCTCATTCTCAATCCCGACGGTGTGCAGGCCACGGCGGAAACGCCGGCCCGGCTCGAGGAAAGCATCACGATCTTTTGCACCGGCCTCGGCGCCACCGACGTCGCGGTGCCCTCCGGGTCGCCCGCGCCAACGGAGGAGCCCTATGCCCGCGTCTCGCCCGCGCCGAGGGTCGAGTTTGGAAGTCCCTTCACCGGAACCACGGTTGGCGATCCGGACTTCGCCGGTCTCACCCCGGGCATGGTCGGACTATATAGCATCGTGGTCCGGATTCCGGCCGACTCACCGCAGGGCGACGTCTTCCTGCGGCTGATCGGCGAGGGATACGCGAGCAATCGCGTGATCCTGCCCATCCGCTAAATTGGATGGGATGACCGAGCGGCTCTACTACGGCGATTCTTTCCTGACCAAATTCGAGGCGCGGGTGGTGGCGGCGGATGGCCCACGCGTTTACCTCGATCGCACGGCGTTCTATCCTTCAAGCGGCGGCCAGCCCTTCGATACGGGCACTCTGGGCGGCGTGCCGGTCATTGAAGTGGTGGACGAAGAGAGCCGCATCGCCCACGTTCTCACACGGCCGCTTCCGGAAGGAATCGCCGTCGCCGGTGTGGTCGACTGGCCGCGCCGCCACGACCACATGCAGCAGCATACGGGCCAGCACCTGCTTTCCGCCGTGCTCGATGAAACCTTCGGATTCGCGACCGTGAGCTTCCACTTGGGCGCCGAGACTTCCACCATCGAGCTGGCCACGCCGTCGATCACGGCGGACCAGGTGACGGCGGGCGAACAGCGCGCCAACGAGGTGGTGTGGGAGAATCGCCCGGTTTCGGTTTCCTATGAAGACTCAGCCGCGGCGGTGAACCTGCGCAAAGCGTCCGATCGTGCGGGCACGCTGCGTATCGTTTCCATCGGCGGCCTCGATCGCTCGGCTTGCGGCGGGACGCACGTCGCCGCCACCGGAGCCATCGGAGCCATTCAAATCCGTCGCCTGGAGAAGATCCGGGGCAACGTGCGGCTGGAATTCGTTTGCGGGCGCCGGGCGATGACGGCGGCGCGGCGCGACTATGACGCCCTGAGCGAAGCCGCACGCCTGTTCTCGGCGCCTATCGAGCAGGTGCCGGCGCTTGTAAAGGCGCAGACCGAACGGATGACGGCGGCCGAAAAGGCACGCAAGAAACTGGCGATGGAAGTCGCCGGGTATGAGGGCCGGCAGTTACACGCCTCGACCGGACCCGGCGTGGATGGCCTGAGGCGCGCGGTGCGAAGGATCGCCAAGGGCGCCATCGACGACGACCTGCGGGTGACGGCGCAGGCCTTCACGGGCGCTGGAAAAGCCGTGTTCGTGGCGCTGATCGAGGAGGCGCCATCCGTGCTGCTGGCGGCCTCGGCCGATAGCGGAGTAAACGCGGGCGAGATTCTCAAATCGCTGCTGGCGGCCAATGGCGGACGGGGCGGCGGCAACCCTGGCCTGGCCCAGGGAACGCTGCCTTCCCGCGAGGCGCTGGACAAGTTGGCGGCCTCGCTCTCGCTGTAGCTAAACTGGAAGAAACGCTTCATGTCCGTTGTACCCTCCAGCTACTCGATCGGCCCGGTGCGCGTCGCGCCGGCGACGGTGCTCGCTCCGATGGCGGGCGTCACCGATACGATCTTCCGCCGCCTGATCCGCAATCAGGGCGGCTGCGGATTGCTGATGACCGAATTCACCAGTTCGCACGGCGTGGTGGCGCTCGAGAAATCGCGGCGCATCACGCGCGCTTTCCGCTATCTGCTGTTTGAGCCCGAAGAGCATCCCATCAGCGCGCAGCTTTTCGGCTCGGATCCGGAAGTGATGGCCGATGCGGCGCGCATCTGCCAGGACATGGGCTTTGACGCGGTGGACATCAACTTCGGCTGCCCGGTCAACAAAGTCGTCAAGTGCAACGGCGGTTCCGGGCTGCTGCGCGACCTGCCGCTGGTGGAAACGCTGCTGCGGAAGGTGCGGGCGGCGATCCAAATCCCCTTAACGATGAAGTTCCGCCTGGGCTGGAGCGATCGCGAGTTCGTTTACGTCGAGATGGGAAGGCTGGCCGAGGATTGCGGGTTGCAGGCGATCGCGCTGCATGCGCGCACGCGGGAACAAGGCTACGCGGGCAAGGCCGATTGGGCGCGTATCGCAGAGTTGAAGGCTTCGACCAAAGTGCCGGTCATCGGCAACGGCGACATCGTGACTCCGCAGGATGCCTGCCGCATGGTGAAGGAGACCGGCTGCGACGGCGTGATGATCGGACGCACCGCCTCCTCGAACCCCTGGATCTTCCGCCAGATTCAGCAGTATGTAGCCACCGGCGAATACTGGCAGCCTTCCGAGCGCGACCGCTATGAAGTAATGCGCGGCTATTACTCCATGCTGAAGAACGCCGCGGTGCCGGACGCCGTTGGTAAGATGAAGCAATTCGCCACTTACTTTACTCATGGCGTGCGCAACGGATCGAAGCTGCGCGGCGCCGTCTATCACGCGCAAACGGCCGAGCAGGTGCTCGATTGCGTGGATCGCTTTTTTGAGGCTGAGTTGAGCCCCGCCGCGGCATGAAGAAGGTTCAACTGATCACCGACGGTTCCTGTCTTCAGAACCCCGGCGCGGGCGGATGGGCCTGCGTCCTGCGGTTTCAGAAACACGTGAAAGAGCTGTCGGGCGCCGAGGCGCGTTCCACCAACAATCGCATGGAACTGCTAGCCGCCATCAAGGGTCTGGAAGCGCTCACCGAACAGTGCGAAGTGGAAATCGTCACCGATTCCCAATACATGCGCAACGGCATCACGCGCTGGATCAAGGGCTGGAAGCGCAACGGCTGGAAAACGGCCGCGCAAACCGATGTTTTGAATCGCGACCTGTGGGAGCGGCTGGAGGCGCAGGTGGCGCGCCACAAAGCCAGTTGGATCTGGACGCGCGGCCACGCCGGGCATGCCGATAATAATCGCTGCGACGAACTGGCGCAGGCCGCCGCGCGCCAGGCGGGAGGGAAATGAAGTGAACACGCTGCTGCTGATGGCTACGCTCGCCTTCGGCGCGGGCATCGAGATCGAACGCATCTTCGGACCGGAGACGCCCACCGGCCCTTACAAGCATCCCGCCTGTTTCACGGAACTGAGCAACGGCGATCTGTATCTGGTGTTTTATGGCGGGCAGGGCGAGTATGCGAACGATACCTCGGTGTTTGCGTCGCGCAAGCGCAAGGGATCTTCCGAATGGTCGGCGCCGAAGGCCATCGCGCGCGATCCGTTCCGTTCGGTGGGCAATGGCGTGGTGTGGCAGGCGCCCGATGGCGTGGTGTGGCTGTTCTATGTGGTCCGGTTTGGCAAGACGTGGTCGCAATCGCGGATCGCCGCCAAGATCTCGCGCGACAACGGAGAAACCTGGTCGGATTCTTCATTGATCGCGTTTGAAGAAGGCATGATGGTGCGCGGCCGTCCGATTGTACTGGCCGGCGGCGAGTACTTACTACCCGTTTACAAAGAAACCGGCAACGACCCGGAAATCGTGGGGCCTGAGAGCACGTCGCTGTTTCTGCGCTATGACCCGAAGTCGGGCGCGTGGACCGAAAGCAGCCGCATCCGTTCGCGACTCGGCAACATTCAGCCGCAGGTGGTGGAAGTGGAACCGGGCCGGCTGATCGCTTACTGCCGCCGCGGCGGTGGATACGGCCCGGTCACCGATGGATGGCTGGTGCGCTCGGAATCGCGGGATGGCGGCCGTAGCTGGAGCGAAGGTACGGATTCCAAGTTCCCCAATCCGAACGCGGCGGTGGATTTCATCCGGCTGCGCAACGGCCACTTACTGCTGGTTTATAACGACAGCATGAGCCGGCGCACGCCGCTGGCGGTGGCGATTTCCACCGATGGCGATCGCACCTGGCCGCATCGGCTCAACCTCGCCGAAGGCGCGGGCGACTATGCTTATCCCACCGCGCTCCAAACCGCCGACGGCAAGATCCACGTGCTCTACACCACCGACAGGCGCAGCGTCATCCGTCACGCCACGTTCGAGGAAAGCGCCATCCTTCCATGATCAAAACGGTCATTTTCGATTTAGGCAATGTCATCGTGCCGCTCGATTTCGCCGCCGGCTACCGCGCGATTTCCGGGCTTTGCGGCATTGCGCCGGAAGATGTCCCCCGGCGCATCGGCGAGACCGATCTGGTGAAGCGACTGGAGAGCGGCCAGATGGCCGACGCGGACTTCATTCGCGAGCTTTCGGCCGTGCTCGGCCTGCGATGTTCGGAGCCGGATTTCCGCCGCCTGTGGAGCAGCATCTTCCCGCCTCACACACTTATTCCCGAATCACTGGTGACCGGGCTGAAAAAGAATTACCGGCTGCTGCTGCTTTCCAACACCAACGCCATTCACTTCGAGATGATCTGGGAGAACTACCCGCTTGTGCGGCACATGGACGATTTCGTCCTTTCGCACAAAGTGGGCGCCATGAAGCCATCGGAAAAGATCTACGAAGCCGCGCTGGCCCTGGCGCAGTGCCGCCCCGAGGAATGCTTCTTCACCGATGACATTGCCGCCTATGTGGAAGGAGCGAAACGCCACGGGATCGATGCCGTTCAGTTCGTGGGGTATGAGAGCCTGGTCGCCGAGTTAGACCGCCGCGGCGTGGTTTGGCGGTGAGCAGTTACAGTTTGATACGATGCGGCATTGGGTGTTCTGCATCAAATCGGTGGCTGCGATAGGGCGAATCGGAAAGCCGATGTCGTCTTCCTGCACGGCCTCGGCGGCGATGCATTTAAAACATGGCGGCACGGAGACGATGCATCGACTTCGTGGCCGCATTGGCTGAGCGAGGAGTTTCCTCAGGTTGGGGTGTGGTCGGCCGGGTACGCCGCGAGTGCGTCGAAATGGGGCCGGGTTCAGGGTTGGTTCACCAACGACCGCGACGCCGGGCACGGCATGGCCCTGCCGGACCGCGCGCTCCAGATGCTGGATCTGATGGGACAACAGGGCATTGGCCAGCGTCCCTTGTTCTTCATATGCCACAGCCTGGGCGGACTGCTGGCGAAACAGATTCTGCGGAAGTCCGCCGATTCGCCTCGCGCCCAAAGCTTCTTCCAGAACACCCGTGCGGTGATGTTTTTGGCCACACCTCACGCGGGATCGTCGCTGGCTTCCCTGGCGGATTCCTTTCGGGATGTCTTTGGGCCGACCGTTACGCTGCAAGGACTGCAAGCCCACGACGCTCACCTGAGCGACCTGTACGATTGGTATCGCAATCACGCCGACGCCGCCTCGATTGAAACCGCCACTTACTACGAGCAGCGTTCCTGGAACGGCGCGACGATCGTCAATCGCACATCCGCGCGCTGCGGCGCCGGGCGCGATGCGGTTCCGCAGGACGAGGATCATCTCTCCATCGCCAAGCCGCGCGAGAAGATCGCACAGGTGTGCCTGGCAGCTTCGGAGTTACTACAGAAATACGTGCTGGCCGAACGCGCCCTGGCGGCCGTTGCCTCGCCCGCTGGACCGGCGCCACCCATCGCGGTGACGGTCCACGTGGATCGAGATTCCAGGCCCCATCGCCGCATCCCGCGCGAGCTGCCCCCGGCGGCGGAACAGTTCTTCGGACGCACCCCCGAGTTGGCGGCTCTCACAGGCCGCCTGCGGGAAACGCGCAACACGGCGGTGGTGGGACCGGCGGGAATGGGCAAAACGGCCCTCGCCGCCGAGGCGCTCCGGACGGTGGTGGGATCCGCAATGGGCCCCTTTCCCGACGGCATCGTTTTCCTCGATCTCTACCGGCTGCATGGCATGGCGGAAGCCGTTTGGAACGCGCTGGCGAACCGCATCGAAGGCATCGAGTTTCTGAAGGACCGGCCCGCCCGCGAGCGAGCCGACGAGGCCTGCCGCGCACGCCGTCTGCTGGTCATCTTCGAAGGCGGTGAGGAGGCCGACGGTCAGAACGGGCGGGCGGCGATCCATGAATTGCTGGAGGCGCTGGCTCAGGAAAATCGTTGGCTGCTGCTGACGCGACTGGGCACGCAGGCCCATCGGTTCAAGGTCGTGGACCTTCGCACGGCACTCGACCCGGAAGACGCCGCGCGATTGCTGAGGACCATGACCGGAAGCGGGCTCGGCCCCGGCATCGAGCGGCGGACTCTGGATCTGCTGGAGGGTCACCCGCTCGCCCTGACCTGGGCGGGCGGCTTGCTGGCGCGCGGGGACGAAGATCCGGAAACGCTGCTAATCGAGTGGACCGCCAGGGCCTGCCCTCGCTCAGCGATCCCGCCGCCGCGCCTCATACCTTGGAATGGCTTTTCCGGCGCAGTACCCGCGGCTTGGATGCGGCGGCCCGGTTGACCCTGGATGCCGCCGGACTGCTGGCGCACGCGCCGTTTCCGGTTGCCGCGATTGAGGCTGCGGCGGGCGGCTCCGCCAGAGCGGCACTGCGGTCCCTGGTGCAGGCCAATTTGTTGCGCCGTGCGGAAGGGGCCGATCGGTGGCAGTTTCCTCACGTGCTGGCCTACGGGTTTGCCAGAAGAGAGTCGGGCTCCGAGCCGGCGCTTCGCACGCGTTTGGCCGATTGGCTGCGAAGTCATCTGCAGGCCGCCAGTGGTTCGGACGACGCCCGTTCGCTCGATACGGCTCTACAGCATCTCGCGGCGTTGCTGCGAACCGATGACGATGAGACGCTCTGGCCTTTGGCGAACTTGGCCCTGTACGGTTTAAGGGATCGCCTGACGGATGTGGGGCAGCTCAATGCCGTCAAACTCACGCTGGATGCGGTGGAGACGTGGTTGGCGCGGTTGGCCCCAGAATCAGCGGCGAAGGATGCCTGGCTGCGGGAACGCTCCGTGCTTCTGGACGGTCGAGGCAACGTGCTGCGGGATCAAGGCGATTTGGCCGGCGCGCTCGATTCCTTCCGCCAGTCGCTGCTGGTCAGCCAGCGGCTGGCCGCCGCCGATCCCTCCAACGCCCAATGGCAGCGCGACCTATCGGTCAGTTGCTCCAAGTTGGCCCAGGTCCTTGAGCGAACGGAACCAGCCGAAGCGTTGCGCTTCGCCGAAAAGGGCTTGACCATTTTCGAGCGGTTGGCGGCGTTGGATCCGACCAACGCGACCTGGCAAAAGGATGTGAAAGCGAGCCGAGCCCTGGTGAACCGGCTGCGGGAGAGATTGGGTTGAGCGGTTAAACCACGTCGACGCCCATGCTGCGCGCCGTCCCCTTCACCGAATTGATCGCCGCTTCCACCGTGAAGCAGTTCAAATCGGGCATCTTCACCTTGGCGATCTCTTCCACCTGCTTCATGGTGATCTTACCGACCTTGGTCTTATTCGGCTCGGCCGAACCTTTGGCCAGGTTGACGGCTTTTTTGATCAGCACGGGCACCGGCGGCGTTTTGGTGATGAAGGTAAACGTGCGGTCGGAAAAGATGGTGATCACCACGGGGATGATCAGCCCTTCCATATCCTTGGCGGAGGTCTTGGCGTTGAAAGCCTTGCAGAACTCCATGATATTGACGCCCTGAGGCCCCAGCGCCGTGCCGACCGGCGGCGCGGGCGTGGCCTTTCCGGCCGGAATCTGCAGCTTGACCTGTCCAGTAACTTTCTTTGCCATGACAACTATCCTTACTTAAACTTTTTCTACTTGAAGAAACTCGAGTTCCACGGGTGTGGCGCGGCCGAAGATGGTCACCAGCACGCGCAGGGTGCTGCGCTCGGAGTTGATGTCGTCCACTTTGCCGGAGAAATTGGCGAACGGCCCGTCGATGATGCGAACGTTTTCGCCTTTTTCGAAGGTGAGCTTGGGGCGCGGACGCTCGGCCGAAGTCTCCTGCCGGAACAGGATCTGCTTGACTTCATCGGGGGTCAGCGGCACCGGCGTATTGCCTCCGCCGACGAAGCCGGTAACGCGCGGCGTGTTCTTGATCTCGTGCCAGAGCTGATCGTCCATGGCCATCTGCACCAGCACGTAGCCGGGATACAGCATGCGCTTGCTGGTGACTTTTTTGCCGTTGCGCAGTTCCACCACTTCTTCGGTGGGAATCAGGATCTGGCCGATCTTATGGGCAAAGCCGAACGCTTCGGCGCGGGTGCGCAGCGATTCGGCCACCTTCTGCTCGAAGCCCGAATAGGCGTGGATGATGTACCACTGCTTGCCGTCGTCGTCGAGCGGGGCCGGGGCAAGACCGGCGTCTTCGCTCATTGGGGTTTCCTGGACTTCGTCCTGTGGCATTGCGATGCTCGCCTATTTGGTAAACGCGTCGAAAACTTTCTTGATGATCTGGGTAACCGCGATATCGACGATCCAGAAGTAAGCCGCGAACACGAAGATAGCGATGATAACCACGGTGGTGGTGGCCCGCACCTGATTCCAACTGGGCCAGGTGACGCGGCGCATCTCCGACCGCAGGTCTTCGATATAATCCTTGACTCGCTGGGGCCATCCGGCTGCCCGCTCGGCGAGCGATCCGCCCTGGGATTCGGTTTCCATCGTTGCCACTCGATTCATCGCTTTCCGTATTGCACAGGCTACACTTGACTGAACTTTTGGGAAGGAATGGCAGGGGCGGAGGGATTCGAACCCCCACAGGCGGTTTTGGAGACCGCTGGTCTACCGTTAAACCTACGCCCCTACGCTTGTTTCGCTACCAGATCAATTGTAGCTGAATTCCGCCCCGGCGTGGATCAGGCCATGGATCAGGCCAAAACTTCCGCCACCGTACCGGCGCCCACCGTGCGGCCGCCTTCGCGGATCG
>CADEFT010000041.1 GCA_902826685.1 uncultured Acidobacteriota bacterium | reverse complement strand
GCTCGGGCGGCGCCGCGCAGGTGGAACAACTACAGAAGATTCTCGACAACCACGCTTTGATCGGTGTGAACATCAATCCCGAAAGCCGGGTCAAAGTGCAGCAGGGGCGGCCCAAGGCGGAGTTGATGGAACAGGGCTGGCGCACATTCCTGGTCAAAGTGCACAACGAAGCGGGCGTCACCGCGGTGTTGGCTGTCGATAGCCCCAATGCGGGCCAACTGGCCAATTCACCGGCCAACGCCGTGCAGCGTAAGTGGATCGAACTGGCGATGTTCAATAAGCAGCCCTTGCGCGGCCATCTTTCCGGGCTTGAACTGGAATACCGCATCCTGCAGATTTATTCGAAAGACCCCGGCAAGCGCGAGGCCAAGCTGGCCTTCGACGTCGGTCAGGGAACGCAGGATCTGGGCTTCCGCAACGAAGTGGACATCCTGTTCACGGCCGTGCCCGCGGCGAAGGTGACCCTGCGCGTGCTCGACTATAACGATCAACCCACCACGGGTTCGTTTCTCGTCCGCGACGAGCGCCAGCGTGTTTACCCCGCGCAGGGCAAGCGCCTGGCTCCGGATTTTTTCTTTCATCCGCAGGTTTACCGCGCCAATGGCGAGTTCATCATGCTGCCGCCGGGCAACTACACGATCGACTATTCGCGCGGCCCGGAGTATCGCAAACGGACCCAGAAGCTGAGCGTGACCGGAGCCAAGCCGATCGAGATGACGTTCCGGCTGGAGCGTTGGATCGACCCGGCGCAGATGGGCTGGTATTCCGGCGATCATCACATCCATGCCGCCGGATGCGCGCACTATGACCGGCCGACCGAGGGCGTGTATCCGAAGGATATGATCCGCCACGTGCTGGGCGAAGATCTCAAGATCGGCAGCGTGCTCACGTGGGGTCCGGGCTGGTACTTCCAGAAGACGTTTTTCGAGGGCAAGGACAACGCGATGTCCACCAAGGAAAACCGCATTCGCTACGATGTGGAGATCTCCGGCCACCCTTCGAGCCACACGGGCCACATCTGCCTGCTCGGTTTGCGCGAGCAGGACTATCCGGGCACGCGGCGCATCGAGGATTGGCCAAGCTGGGGGATTCCTATTCTCAAGTGGGCCAAGGCTCAGGGCGCGGTGACCGGCTACGCGCATTCCGGCTGGGGCCTGCAGATCAAGGAAGAGAAGGCGCTTTCCTACGAAATGCCGCCCTTTGACGGCATCGGCGCCAACGAGTACATCGTCAGCGTGACGCACGGGCTGATCGATTTCATCTCGACCGTCGATACGCCGTTTCCGTGGGAATTGAACATCTGGTATCACTCGTTGAACGTCGGCTATAAGGCGCGCATCAGCGGCGAGACCGATTTCCCGTGCATTTACGGCGAGCGCGTGGGCCTGGGCCGCAGCTATGTGCGGCAAAAGGCGCTGGACTACAACGATTGGGTGCAGGGGATTCGCGAAGGGCGCAACTATGTATCCGACGGCAAGAGCCATCTGCTCGATTTCCGCATCAACGATGCCGAGATGGGACCGGCGGGCGAGGTGAAACTGGCGGCCCCGGGAGCGGTGCGTGTCACGGCCAAGGTGGCCGCGCTGCTTGATGAGAAGCCCGATCCCGTCATTCGCGCCCGGCGTGCCGATGAGAAGCCGTATTGGGAATTGGAGCGCGCCCGCATCGGCGATTCGCGCCGCGTGCCGCTCGAGTTGATTGTCAACGGCGAGACGGTGGAACGCCGTGAAATCGACGCCGACGGCCAGATGCGCGATGTGCGGTTTGAAACGAAGATCGCGCGGTCGTCGTGGGTCGCGTTGCGGATTCTGCCTTCCTCGCACACCAATCCCGTATGGGTGACGGTGGAGGGCAAGCCGGTGCGCGCCTCGCGCCGTAGCGCGCAATGGTGCCTGGACGCGGTGGAACGATGCTACAACCAGAAACTGAACCGCGTGCGCCTCGATGAGCGCGGCGCGATGGAAGAAGCCTATGCGCACGCCCGGCGGGAATACCAGAGGCTGCTAAGCGAATCGCCGGCGAATTGAGGACTTTATGGCTGACTCAACCAGGCGTCACTTCCTGCAATCGGCTCCGCTGGCGGCGGCGGCACCGGCTCCGGCCAAGGGCAAGCCCGGGTACCGCCGGTCGCGCTTCGCGCCCGAGGGCGCGTTGAAGAAGCTATCGGAGAATCTCTACCAGTTCGCCGATACCTGCAACGTCTACCTCATTCGCGAGGGCAACCGGTGCGTGCTGATCGACTTCGGCTCGGGCAAGATTCTCGATCACCTGAAAGATCTCGGAATCTCGCACGTGGATTGGATTCTGCACACGCACCATCATCGCGATCAGTGCCAGGGCGATTACCGGGCGGCCGAGCGCGGCATTCCCATCGCCGTGCCGGCGCATGAGCGCCACCTGTTCGACGATGCGGAGAATTTCTGGCGCAACCGGCGCGTGTTCCACCTTTATTACGTCCGCAACGATTTCAATACGATCACCGAGAACATTCCGGTGGCGCGGTCGCTGAGCGACTATTCCACGTTCCGCTGGCAGAAGACCGATTTCTTCGTGCTGCCCACGCCGGGCCATACGCTGGGGGCGATCACGCTGGTCGCCACGGTGGACGGCCGCAAGGTGGCGTTTTCGGGTGACCTGATGTACGCGCCGGGTAAGATTGCCAACCTGTTCGACACGCAGGTGAACTACGGCGGGTCGGAAGGGATCGATTTCGGCATTTTTTCGCTGGCGCGGCTGCGCGAACAGAAGCCGGCGATGCTGTGTCCCTCGCACGGCGATCCGCTGCCCGATCCGGATGCGGGCATCGGCCAGACCGTTCAAAGGCTGACCGACTATTACCGTTTCCAGACGGGCAACGATCCGGTGGAATCGAACAAAGCCTATGCGGTTACGCCGCACCTGGTCTGTCATTTTCAGACGACATCGAGTTTCTACGCCATTCTGAGCAACAGCGGCAAAGCGATGTTTATCGACTACGGGTCGGCGTCGGGGGTGCATTTCGGCAACTTCGAGCGCGCCACCGCCGCCACCGACCGTATGCGCTTCGTCGAGCATTCCATCGACGATTTGAAACGAACCTACGGCATGAAGGCGATCGACGTGGCCATGCCGAGCCACATGCACGACGACCACATGAACGGCTTTCCCCACCTCTCGCGTCACCACGGAACCAAGGTCTGGTGTTACGAAAACATGGTGGATATCTTTGAGAATCCGCGTGGGCAGAATCTCGGCTGCACGCTGGGAGAGCCGTTCAAGGTGGCGCGCAGCTTCCGCCACGGCGAACGCTTTCGATGGGAGGAGTTCGAGTTCGAGATCACGCATTCCCCCGGCCATACCGAATACCAGATGGCGCTGTTCACCACCATCGACGGCAACCGCGTGGCGTTCACCGGCGACGCTTTCTTTCCCAATCCGCGTAACGACGGCACTTTGCGCCACAACCTGATATTCCGCAATCACGTGGAGAACGACAGCCACTTGAAATCGATTCGCAACCTGATCGAGCATGAGCCGAACCTGATCGCGCCGGGGCACGGCAAGCCGTATCCGGTGGACAAGCAGATCATGCTGGCCACGGAGCAGAAGTTCCGCACGCAGCAGAAATTTTTCTTTGACATGCTGCCCGAAGGCGAGACGGATTTCGGGCTCGATCCCAGTTGGGTGAAGATCTATCCGTACCAATGGATGCTGGAACCGGGCAAACCGCAGAAGGGCGAAGTGCGGGTGCAAAACTACCGGACTGAACCGATGAAGATGGAAGTGTCGGTGATCGCTCCGTCGGAGTGGCGGATCGAGCCGGATGTGCTTACTTTCGAGGCTCCAGCGAAAGGGCATGCGAAGGCGAGTTTCACGGTTACCATTCCGAAGTCGTGGACGGCGCCGTCGCCTCGTCTGGCGATCGCCGCCGACGTACGAGCGGGCGGAAAATATTTGGGTCAGATCACGGAAGCGATCGTCGAAGTCCACTAAACTGAGGGAATGCCTCTTCTGATTCTTCAGCCGACGCGAATTGAAGCCGCGGGGAACAAACCGAAGCTGATCGATGAAGTCGTTGGCTGCGTGAACACGCAAACCAAGGACGTAAGCGTCGCGCACATGCGCAGTCCAGGCGGCTGGCAGGAACCGGGGCAGCGGCCGCAGTTCGACGAGATCACCTACGTTCTGAAAGGCATGGTGCGGGTGGAGCACGAAAGCGGCGCCATGGATGTGCATGCCGGACAGGCCGTGATCACCGAGAAAGGCGAATGGATTCGCTACAGCACGCCGCTGAGCGAGGGCGCCGAGTACATCGCGGTTTGTCTGCCAGCGTTTACGCCGATGACGGTGCATCGCGACGAATGAAGATTGAAACCTTGGCGGTGCACGCGGGACGCAAGGTGGATCCGGCCACCGGCGCGGTGGCTCAGCCGATTCACCTCTCCACTACGTTTGAGCGGGATCCGGACGGCCGCTGGCCCCGCGGGTTTACGTATTCGCGCGAAGAGAATCCGAACCGGGACTCGCTCGAATATTGCCTGGCCGCGCTCGAAGGCGGCCGGCGCGCGCTGGCTTTCGCTTCCGGCCTGGCCGTGGTGACGGCTGTCGTGCAGGGGATGGAGCCGGGCGATCACCTGCTGTTTCCGGACGACGTTTATTACGGGCTGCGGCGGCTGGTGGGCGAAGTGTTCGAGAAATGGCGCATCGATGCGGGCTTCGTCGATATGACCGATCTTGAGGCGGTGCGGGCCGCCATCAAGCCCACGACGCGCCTGGTGTGGGTGGAGACTCCTTCGAATCCTTTACTGAAGATTTGCGATCTGGCTGGGATCGCAGCCATCGCACGGCAGGCCAACGCGATCAGCATCTGCGACGGGACGTTCACGACGCCGGTGCTGCAGCGCCCGCTCGATTTCGGCATCGATATGGTGATGCATTCCACCACCAAGTACATCGGCGGCCATAGCGATGTGGTGGGCGGTGCGTTGATCACGCGCTCCGACAACTATCTGTTTGAGCGGTGCCGGAAATCGCAGCGAACCGGTGGCGCCATTCCTTCGCCCTTCGATTGCTGGCTGACGCGGCGCGGTATCGACACGCTGCCCCTGCGCGTGAAAACGCAATCGGCGAACGCCGCGCGCATTGCCGATTTTCTGGTGCAGCATAAGGCCGTGGAGCAGGTGAACTATCCGGGCCTTGCGGCGCATCCGAGGCATGAGCTGGCGGCCAAGCAGATGGCGGGCGGCTTCGGCGGCATGGTGTCCTTTCACGTGAAAGGCGGGCGCAAGGAAGCGATGGAGGCCGCCGCGCGGATGCGTCTGTTCATCCGGGCAACAAGCCTGGGTGGCACGCACAGCCTCATCGAGCATCGGGCTTCGGTGGAAGGCCCGAAGAGCAAAACTCCTCAGAATCTATTGCGGGCTTCGATCGGCATTGAGCATTCCGACGATCTGATCGCGGACCTCGATCAGGCGTTGACTTCGTAGCCGGGATGGGCCAGAGCGCGTGTGAGCCTGCTGCCGGGAAGCGTGGCGGCGTAGTTATAGCCGCGCACCGGGTTCTTCTTCACCGAACGAATCTCTTCCACTCGCGTCATCGGCGTGATGGAGCCGTCTGAATCGACGTAGAAGGTCGAATAGCCTTGCCTCCAGAAAGCCACGGAGTTGCCGCATTCCAGATCCGATCCGTGGTCTTCGTAGATAAAGATGTGTTCCGGGATGAGGGAGCGCAGACGGGAAGCGCCTGCGAGCGCTTCGGTTTCGTGGCCTTCGACATCGAGCTTGATCACCAGGGCTTCGGTCTTCTGCCAACGAAGCTGCTCGATGAGGCTGTCGATGGAGACGCTCGAAACGTACGCGCCTTGGCGCGATTCGCCTTCGGCGGCGGAGGTGACGCGGGCGGTGGCGTGCGCTTTGGGGCCGACATCCTCGACGAACACACGCTCGCCGGCGGTGGCTGAGACGGCGTTATTGAGAATGCGGAAACGATTGCCGTTGAGCAGGGCGGTTTCCCGAAGCCGGTCGCAGGTGGAAGGATTGGCCTCGATGGCGGCGACTTTGCGGCAATCGAATTCAGGCCCGGAAACGATGGCGCTCCAGTAGCCGAAATTCGCGCCGCAGTCGAGGAAGGCCCAATCCTGTCCCGCCAGCCGCTGGCGCAGCAGGACCATCAACTTGTGAATTTCCGGCTCATAGGAACGCTGCCCGATGGCCACAGGGCCCCAATAGGGTTCGAACGTGGGCACCCTCATCCAGGTATCGCGCGCGATTTCCGCCCGGCAACGCGGCTCGCCGGGTAGCAGGTAACGGTTCGTCAGGCGATAAGCCGTCCCTAAACCTTTCTTGCCCATCGGAGCCGTCAGGGCCGCTTCCATTCTCGACACCGCGAGACACATGGCTCCGTAGAGCCCGCTTTCGTTAACCACGCTGCGTTTCATTGCTTCGCCACTACGCCTATATCGGCGGTTGGCGTAGGGCGGGTTAGGTGGCGGTGGGCCGGATTAGTCCTGACCGTTACGCGTCGAGGTGGTCGGCGAAGAAGCGGTCGAGCTCGGCCTTGACCGGTGCCAGATCCTGAGCCATGCTCAACATCTCTTTCTTTGGCAGCGGCTTGAAGTTGCGCGCGATCTCGACGTTCTGATCGATGAACCCAAGCTGCGGCATGCCAAGTACGGCCGCGGCAACCGGCAGCGAAAGCGAATAGCGAATCAGCTTCTCGATCGGCGCCTTGTCCACGATGTGACCCTGGCCGAAAATCTTCATCGCGATGACACCCATCTTCTTGCGGTTGGCGACGGGCAGGGCGATGGCTTCGAAACTGGTCGGCATGGCGGGATTTGGCTCCATGCCGCGCTGGCCGTCCTTCATGCCGACACGGGCGGCGTTCAGGGCCATCTGGGTGCAGTCGAAATCGTGGCGCTCAAGCGCGGTCTTGAGCACGGTGGGGTCGGTGTGGCTGGTGATGCCGATGAAGCGCGCCATCTTTTGATCGCGCACTTTGTATAGCGTTTCGAGTACGCCGCCCTTGGCCTCGATGGCGGCCAGATCCTCGGCCGTGGTGAGCGAGTGGATGTGGAGCAGATCCACCTGGTCGGTCTGCAAGCGCTTGAGGCTGTCTTCGATCACGCGCATGGCTTCGGTGCCGTCGCGTTTGTTGATTTTGGTGGCGAGCCACACTTCCTTGCGGCGCGTCTTCATCACTTTTCCGATGCGCGTTTCACTGACGCCGTTGCCGTAGCCGAACGCCGTATCCATGTAAGTGATGCCAAGATCGATGGCCTTATTGGCGGCTTCAAGCGCCTTGTCTTCCTCTTTGTACATGAGGAAGCGGCTGCCGCAGCCAAAGGCGAGGACGGACACTTTGGCGCCGGTCTTGCCGAGCGTGCGCGCCGGCATGGGAGCGTTGCGAGCTTGAGCGGCCATGCCGGTGGCGGCCGCGGTTCCCAGGAATTTGCGTCGGGAAAGATCCATCGTTGGCTCCTTATCTAAAACTTGAGCGACTTGAGGTAATCGTAACTGATCTTGAGGCTATCGAGCGGGGCGCCCGGTGTCTGATCCTGTTCGACGAAGAAGTGGCGCACGCCGGTGGCGGAGGCGGCCTTCAAAACAGCCGGGATATTCACCGAGCCGCGGCCCGCCTCCCGGAACGCATCGCGAGGGATTCCTTCGTTGAAGCGCTGCGGCGTGCCCTTGGCCAGGTCCTTGATGTGCATCAACAGCACGCGCCCTTTGTACTTTTCGAGCACGGAAACCGGGTCGACGCCCGCCACCGCGGACCACATGATATCGAGTTCCAGGTTCACCAGCTTGCGGTCGGAATGGTCCATCAGCACGTCGAGCAGCGTGCCATTGCCGGCGGGTTCGAATTCGAAAGCGTGGTTGTGGTAGCAGAGCGTGAGGCCGGCCGCGTGGCAGCGTTGCGCGGCCTGATTCAAGGTATCGGCCAGGCGCTTGATGACATCGGCGCCGCCGCGATCGGCGGGCGCGATATACGGGCAAACAACGTACCGGAAGCCGCGCTTGGCGGCATCGTCGAGCGCCGCCGGCAGCTCGTCTTTCTTCGCCATGAAGAGCGCCGTGTCGATGTGCAGGCTCACCGGCTTGAGCCTGGTTTGTTTCAGCGGATCCCAGATCTTGCCGATGTTGGCTCGCACCACTTCCACTTCGCGATAGCCGATGTCCTCGATGGCGGTGAGAATTTCGGCGGGCTTCTGGTCAATGACGCTGCGCACGGTGTAAAGCTGCACGCCGATGGCGGACAACTTCTTGGCATGGGCTATAGTAGCGGCTGCGGCCGTGGCAGCCACGAATTGGCGGCGGTTCATCCTCTTTATTGTATGGCGAATCGCCTGAAGGATCTTTTGCTGGCGGCAACCAGCGCGGTGGCGGTATTGGCCTTGGCCGAGGGCATGCTGCGGTTCACCGGATTCCGCTATTCGAGTTCGTTCTATCAGCGCGATTTCGAGTTGGGCTGGAAGCCGCGGCCCGGCGCTGAAGGTGTGCAGGACGAAGAAGGCGAGACGCGCGTCGCGATCAACGGTCACGGCATGCGCGACCGCGCGCGTGAGCTGTCAAAAGGCGGCGGTGTCGTGCGGGTCGCGCTGCTGGGCGATTCCTTCACCGAGGCCAAGCAAGTGGAGCTCAACCAGACATTCGGCGCGGTGGCGGAGGAGAAGCTGAAGGGTTGTCCGGCGATCGCGGGGCGCACGCCGGAAGTGCTGAACTTCGGTGTCTCGCACTACGGCACGGCGCAGGAACTGATGACGCTGGAATCGAAGGTGTGGCCTTGGCAGCCCGACGTGATTGTGCTCGCGTTTTTCACGGGTAACGACGTCTATAACAATCATGCAGGGCTCAACCCGATCTATGCGGACACCACTCCCTATTACCGGCTGGTGAACGGCAATTTGGAACGGGTCGCGCCGAAGGCGATGTTCTCCCCGGTGCGGGAGTGGCTGGGGCGCGCGGCGAACTGGTCGCGCCTGGCGCAACTGATCGCCGAAGCGTGGCTCGGGGCCGCCGCGCGGGCGGGCGTGAACACTGCGGCCGTCAGCCGGTTTGGCAAGGACTATCCGGACCGGCTGGTTTATCACGCGCCGGATTCCGGGGAAATGCGCGAGGCATGGGACGTGACCGAGGCGCTGATCGCGGCCATGCACCGCCAGACAGGCGTGCACAACGCGAAGTTTCTGCTGATGACGATGACCACGGCCGTACAGGTGCACCCGGAGGTGGAGAAGCGGGAGGAGTTTCGACGGAGGATCGGCAGTCCGGCGAATCTCGAGTATCCGGACCGGCGTCTGGAAGGATTCGCCGCGGGCCAGGGGATTGCGTCGCTGATTCTGCTCGATCCAATGCGGCGGTACGCGGACGAAACCAGGGCGGAACTGCACGGCTTCCGGCGTGGGCGCGCCGCGGCTCCGGGCTTTGGACATTGGAACGAAACGGGCCATCGAGTGGCGGGCGAGGCGTTGGCGGCGAAGGTGTGCGAGTTGCTCGCCCGTTAACCGCGCGCCGGGAGTTATCATGGCTTTCTTGAAACTCCTATCGTGGATCCTGGTGCTGTGCTGGGCCGTGCGAGCGCAAACGCAGCGCCCCAACACCGGTAACGCCGAGTATGAGGCGCTGCAGGCGCATTTCGATCGCGCGGCGGAGGAACGCCATCGGCGGCTATTCGAAGGCATTACGACGCAGGCGCAATGGGAGCAGCGCAAACCCAAGGCGCGGGCCGAGTTGATGGACGTGCTTTGGCACGGCCGGAAGCTGCCCGATACGCCGCCCGCCGCCGTGGTGGCGCACCGCTTCGAGCAATCGGAATACACGGTGGAGAACATCGTGCTCGAAACGGCGCCCAAGCTGTTCGCCACCGGCAACCTCTATCTGCCAAAGCGCGGGCCGGGGCCGTTTCCCGTCGTCCTCTATCAGTGCGGACACGCCAATAAGCACTACTTCAAAAAGCACGGGGCGTGGTTTGCGCAGAATGGCATGGCGATGTTCGTGATGGATAACATCGAGATGGGCGAGATCGAGTTCACCCATCACGGCGTTTATTCGCACGCCTGGTTCCACTGGTATAGCCGGGGCTTTTCGCCGCTGGCGGTGGAGCTTTGGAATGCGCGCCGCGCCGTCGATTATCTGGCGTCGCGCAAGGATCTGGACGCCACGCGCATCGGCGCGACCGGACGCTCAGGCGGCGGCATGACGACGTTCTATCTGGCGGCGATCGACGAGCGGATTCGCGCCTCCGCGCCCGTTTCGGGCACCCTCTCCACGCATCTTTGGGTGAAACACCGGCTTACATTCGCTCATTGCGATTGCCAGTTTCCGGTGAACCGTTATGGCATGTTCTATGAAGAAGTGGGTGGGCTGATCGCGCCGCGGCCGCATCTGGAAGTCAACGCCGACGCCGACGTTGGCTTCCCGATGGACTCCTTCAACGACCTGGTGGGCAAGATGCGGCACGTGTACTCGCTATACGGCGCGGCGGACAAGCTTCAGACGGCGCTGGCACCGGGAGGACACACCGATACCGAGGCGATCCGGCTGCCGGTGTATTCGTTTTTCCTGCGCGAATTTCTGGGCAGGAACGCGCCGGTGGCGAGCGAAGGCCCGACGGAGGAGCCGCCCAATGAGCAACTGGTATGCTACCGCGGCGGGCTTCCTTTGGATGAGCGGCTGAGCCGCATCGATGAGGAATGGACGCCGGTGGAACGGCCGGCGAGGAGCCGCGCCCAACTCGCCAGCCTGTTGCGCAACGAAGTGTTTCGCTATTTTCCGGCGCAGCCCGCCGAACCCAAGCTGGAGTGGGGAGAGCAAAGCGAGGCGCAGGGACGGCGCCTGCGGCGTGTGACGTTCACTTCCCTCGATGGGCTGCGCGTAAAGGCGCTCTATTCGCTGCCGCTGAAGACCAGCCAGGGGAAACTGCCGGCGCTGGTGGTGGCCGATAGCCGCCGGGGCATCCCGGTGTGGGGGAATGAGCAGCCATTGGAACGGAACCTGTGGGGAGATCGCGCGGTGTTGCTGGTGGAAACCATCGACCAGGGCAGCCGGGCTCTGGAGCGGAATCTGCGCAGCTTCAGCGACAACGATCCGTTGCATCACATGAAGCGCCAGGCGATGGTGATGGGAACCACCATCGAGTCGATACAGGTTTATGAGTTGATGCGCGCGATGGATTTGATGCGCACTTTCGCGGAGGTGGATGCGGCGCGCGTCAGCATTGCGGGCAGAGGCGAGATGGGCGTCAACGCTCTGTACGCGGCGCTGCTCGATGGCAAGGCGGGGCGCGTGATTCTGCATTCGCCGCCCGCCTCGCATCGCGCCGGGCCGCATTACCTGGGAATCCTTCGCTACACCGATATCGCGGAAACGATGGCGGTGGCCGGTGATGTGAGAGTCTTCGGGGAAGTCGCGCCGGGGTTGGCGCGCACTCGCCGGTGCCAGTCCTGGATCGACTGTTTACAATAGACAGATTCAAGGAGATACAGCCCTGCTATACACTCGCCGCCAGTTTGCCGGCCTTGCCGCCTCCGCCCTTCCGATGGCGGCGCAGGTCGCCGGGCAGCGTCCCGCCGCGCCACCGGAAGGCGTCACGGTGCTGAATCCGCGGACGCGCGTTCCGGTGGCCCTGATGATCGACGATTCCACCTGTTTGGTGAACCTGGCGCATTTCTGCATTCCGCAGTTTCAGGAAGTGTTTCCCGATAAATACACGCAGCCGTGGCGGTCGATGCCGCGCGAGATTCCGGATGCCTTTGTGCGGAAGTTCGGCGAATGGTGCATCGAGAACAGCGTGAAGGGCAAGTACAGCGTGGTGCCGAATCCGGCTTGCGTGGGATGGATGGATCGCGAAGTGCCCGGATGGACGCGGAAGCAACTGGAAGACAGCCTGAGCCTGGTGCGGTCGACGATCATGCCGAACTGGGATATCCATCCGGAGATGATCACGCATACCTGGGTCATCGACACGAAAACGGGCCGTCCGTTCGAGGAACGCACGGAGCGCTTCATGGAGAACTTCGGCTGGACGGTGGGCAAATCGGCGGATGAGCTGGGGGACTACCTTTCCTACGCATTGCGCGTTCTGAAAAACGCCGGCCTGCATTGCGAGGGCATTACGACGCCTGGCGGGTTCGGCGGCCGCTCGCTGCCGGCGTTGTCGCAGGCGGTGCTCGAATCGTGCCGCGACGTGCATCGCGTCGAGATTCCGCATTATTTCCGGCACGCCTATCTCGACGATCGCAGCGTCGCGCCGCGCGTCGAGTATGCCACCGGGCTCGACGGTCCCAATCCGCGCTGCGTCGTGTCGATCATCGCCTGCACCAGCGACTGGTTCGGCGGTTGGGACGCGGTGGTGGAAGGCGAAGTGGATAAGCTGGTCACGCCCGATCTGAAGGGCGGGCGCATGCAGGACGTGATCCGCCGCGGCGAGCCCGCGGTGATGTATTGCCATTGGCCGGGCATCTATTTTAACGGCACCGAATCGGGCTTCAACATCGTGAAGGAAACCACCAGACGGCTCCACGCCAGCCACGACAACCTGCTGTGGATGAAGCTGAGCGAACTGGCGCGCTACTGGGCGGCGAAGGAACTGACGGCGGTT
Source organism: uncultured Acidobacteriota bacterium (assembly GCA_902826685.1). Classification (GTDB taxonomy): domain Bacteria; phylum Acidobacteriota; class Terriglobia; order Bryobacterales; family Bryobacteraceae; genus CADEFT01. The sequence continues at coordinate 47,347 of CADEFT010000041.1, read as the reverse complement.
ACGGCCGAGGGTAACGGCGTCGGGTTCCGCGCTCCTTATGCCTGTCCGGAATTTACGATCTCTTTCCGCGCGCGAGCGAATGGCGCGCCGGTGGTGGCTACTTCGGGCGGCCTCACCCGGTTGCGCGAAGTGAAGCGTCCCCTCGATCTTAAGGGCCCGTCGTGGACGCGCGCCGGCGATACGGTGACCGCCTGCTTCGACCTGCCGAAGGGTGCGTCGCGTCTCGAACTGCGGACGGCCATATAATCTAGCAATGCGCATCTGGACCTGTCTGTTCCTGCTCACGCTGCCACTGATCGCGCGCGAGCCGCTGAAGGATCGTATCGGCCGTACCGACTCGTCGAAGTTCCGCAAGGCCGCCAAGGTTCACGCCGGTGCGGGCGAGCTCCACTATTCGAACCTGCTCGATCCGCTGACGCTAACGACGAACCTGATCTTTCTGCATCGCGGTGTGATTCCGCCCAAAGGCGGAATCGGGCACCACTATCACAACCAGATGGAAGAGATGTTCGTGATTTTCGACAACGAGGCGCAGTTCACCATCGACGGCCGGACGTCGACTCTGAAGGGGCCCGCGGGCGCTCCGTGCCGCATGGGCCGCTCGCATGCGATTTATAATCCCACCGATAAACCCACCGAATGGATGAATATCGCCGTGGGCAGTTCGAAGCTCAAGTACGATGCGTCCGACCTGGGCGACGATCGCGTGGATGTGGCGCTTGACGCCAAGCCGGTGTTCATCAATATGCGCCTGGATCGCGCGTTACTGAAGCCGGTGGAGAAGATGAACGGCGGCCAGGGTACGGTGATGTACCGGCGCGCGCTGCCGCCCGAAGTTTTTTTCAGCAACTGGTCTTTCATCGATCATGTGGTAGTGCCGCCGGGCGCGTCGATTGGCGGACACCGCCACACGGGCGTCGAGGAAGTCTATTACGTGATGAATGGAGCCGGGCTGGCGAAGGTGAACGGCGAGACCGAACCGATCGCCAAGGGGAACGCGGTGCCGCTGGCGCTGGGCGATCAGCACGGGTTTGAGAACAACGGGTCCGCCGACCTGGAGTTCATGATCATCGGGATTGCGCGCGAGAAAGGGCGGCTCGACTGACGGCGGGTTCGGGCTTGAACCCTTTGACGGCTTGAAAGCCGAGCAGCAGAAAGAGCGTGAGTACCGCCAGTTGGGCCACCAGGAACGAGGGCTCCGATTGCGTGGGGGCGGATTCCCGCAGCACCGGGACTTTCTGGAATAACTGCACGACGAGGACGAAGACGTTGAAATAGAGCGCCACGGTCGCGGCGACGGTGTAAGCGCCGCGCCAGCCCCGTTCGAGACGGAAGCGGTAGCGGGCCGAGTAAGCCAGCGCCAGCGCGAACAGGGACAGAATCCCCACCGCGTGCGAGGGCAGGAAGCGATCGACCGGGAAAAGGAATCCCGTCACGCTGGTGGCGGTTGTCGTCCACAGGAAGTGGTTGGTCCAGCCATCGAGGCGTTTTGATCGGATCAGTCCGGAGACGACGATGAAACCGGCGGCGATTCCCGCCAGGCTCAGTAACACATGAACCGCGGTGAGAGCGGCGACCATCGAGATACCTCCGTGAGCGTCGCGTCAAAAAATGAAGGCCAACCCGCCGCGAAGGGCACGCGGGGAACTGACGAAGTACATGCGGCGGCCGTTGGAGAATTGAATGGGCTGGTATCCCTGGGCCAGCATGTTGCGGATCTCGGCGGTGGCTTCGAGCTTGCCGGATCGCACGCCGATGGCGGGCAGGGGCTGGCGCAGATACACGTTCCACCCTTGTTCGGGATTCATGCGCTGCGTCTGGAAATAGTGGCCGGGCGTCAGGCCCTTGCCATTGATGAACTGATAGCTGGTGGCGAAGCGCGTGCCGGTGGCCGCGAGCTTGCCGGTGAGCCGCGTATTGACCCAGTGGCGGCGGCGCGCATCGAGGATGCCGCGCAACTCGGCGGCACTGTCGAGGACGAGGTAATCGCGCGTGGCTTCGAGCAATCCGCTGTTGCCGTAGGTGCCGGTGACGGTCCAATCTTCGCCGAGCCGCTGCTGCAGCGACGCCATGTAGCCGAAGCTTTGGAAACGGCCCGCATTGAACACCGCTTCGGTGGAAAACAGGCCGGGCAGCACGTCCTGGGAAGCGAAGGCACCGTCGGCGCCGGCGGCGAGCAGAGCGGTGTTACTTACGCCCTCGCGATAGGCGGCAAGGCTGACGGTCCGGGAACCCATGGTCCGCCGGTAGCCGACTTCGTAGTTCTGCGTCCGCTGTACATGCGCGTTGCCATCGCGCAGGGAAACGCGGGGAAAGAGGGAGACGCCGGCCAGGTCGGGCTGGTCGTCGTTTTCGGCCGCGGGCAGATTGCGCGAATAGAGCTTGGGGTCGGGAATGCCGGAGGAATAGCCGACGACGAACGTGCCCCATTCTTCGGAACGGTAGGCGACGCTGGCGTGAGGGGAGACGAAGTTGAGCCGGTCGAGGAATTGCACCGATTCAAGCGTGGCTCCGTAGGTGACCGAGATGTTTTCCCCCAGCAGCACGTTGTCGCTGACGCCGATCGACATGGTGCGCAGCGCGGGCACTCCCGAAGCCTGGCCGCCGGTAATGCCGTTGGCGGCGCGGCCGGCGAGGAAGGTCTGCCGCATGGTGATGGCGACTTCCGGCGTGCGCGACTCGCCCATCTGACGGCTGAAGCTGGTGCGGAACCCGGCCGCCGGATTGCCCGATTGGGCCGAGTATCCGAAGTTGCCGGCAAATCGCAGGTTGTTCGAACCGAGGAACGAAGTGGCCAGCGCGAAGGCCGTGCCGAGGTCGGGCTGGCTGCCCAAGGTTGGCGTGGGAGCCGTATCGCCCGCCGACAGGTTGACCATGCCTCGCGTGTGGCTGAATTTCGCCGAGCCAACCCTCATGGCCCGCAACGGATCGTTGAAGCGGTCGCCGGCGAGAAGGCGCAGAATGGGCCGGGTGGAAAGGGAACTGCGCAGGGCCCACTTCCAGTCGTCGCTCATCAACCCTTGAGTCACCGGAATGGAGTACACCAGTTCGATGCTGCTCAACATGCTTGCCAGGTTGATGGAAAGCACGCGGCGGATGCCGGGTTGGATGGAAATATTGGTTAGAAACGCCGGTGCATAGCGGGAAAGAGTGACGCGCACCGAGTAGACATCGGAGGCGACGGTGTCGAACTGGAAGACGCCCTTCTCGTCGGTGAGGACACGGCCGACCTGGCGGTCGAGCCGGTTGAACAGCGCGACGGAGGCGCCGAACTGAGGGATTCCAAGCGCGCTCGACACGACACCGCCGATCGAGCCCGTAAGGGTATTCGGGGCCGCGGCGGCAGCCTGCGACCCTGCGATGATCGTGAGCAGTGCAACCGGCAAACCGGAGATATTTGCTCTCATCAGCACTCTTTAGAACCGCGGCGGAGATCCGCCGGCTGAAGTTTCTAAACCACCGTAAAGACCGCGGAAGGGGTCAGCGTCTGATTGCCAACCTTATCCTGCACCTTCATACGGAGCATGTACTGCCCGGGCTGCATGTCCTTCAACGGGAGAATCTTCTCAATCGTCATCTGCTGAGAGGAAGCTCCCTCCATCTTTTCGATCTCTTCGCTGAACTCAAAGATCTTTTCGTTGCTGCCGACCTTGACCACCTCGTAGTCTACCGTACCGCTGGGCTTTTTGTGAGTCTCGTCGGTGGCGAGATTGTAGACCTGGAGGTAGATGCCCATCTTCTCATCGCGGCGGAACGTTTCCCCGACGCGCGGGCGAACCTTCGACGTACCGATCACGAACTGGCCGGTGCCGATGCTGCGCGTGGGAACCTTTTCAATGACGTCGGCGAGAACGACGCTGCTCGATCCGATGCGCTCTTCTTCGAAATGCGGCACCTTGAGAGCCATCTCATAGTTGTTCATGTTGCCGCCAGTGATGTCCTTGGCGACCACATTCAGGCGGTAGGTACCGGGGGCGAGCGGAATCGATTTCTGGAATATCGAAGAGCCTTTGATTGCCTGTTGCAGCAGGTCGGCCGGAACTTCGATGGCCACCACTTCCTCGAAAACGTTGACCACGCGGCGGGTCATCGAAGTGATGCGCGCGTAGATGTTCACCGTCGCCTTGGAGACGCCTTCTTTCTGCGCAAATTGCAGATCGTGGCGGTCGAACTGGACGGTGACGTTTGTGAGGATCGAGGAATTAGTCAGGCGCATGAAGTCGGTACGGACCTTCATGGGCAGCAGATTGAAGCGGATGGTCGAATTGACGGCCGCTTCCAGATCCTTGAACTTGACGGCGGGCGGCTTCTGCAGCCGGGCGAACTGCTGCAGGCGCTCGAACTGGTTCATGCGCGCCGGAAGGGGTGACGTGCCGGTGCCGAGGCGCGTGCCGTCGGTACGGCTGAAGCGATCGGCCTTCGAAGACAGGCCCATCTGTTCCATAAGGGTCAGGCCGGCGTTGGGAACCATCATCAACGCGTCTTTTTCCGAAGGATCCATGGTCATGCGATATTCGCCGGTCATGGTGGTGTCGACGAATTCGATGATGATGTCGGAGCCGATGCCTTCAATCCAGCGATAGCGCCACTTTTCGAAGGGGAACGTGGAAGTGGTGCCGCCGCCTTCTTCAAAGGGACGCTCATAGGTACCGCCCGAAGGATGCGATTCCACTTCATCGGCGGGTCCGAAGGCGATGTAGATGCGGCCGCGGTCGGCCTTCCATCCCGGAATGCCCGACGCGAACCGCTCATTGGCGTAGGCGATACGGCGGTAGTGCTCTTCCTTGAACTCGTTTTCCTGCGTGTCGGGCGTGGGATCGCGGCGGAGCCAGAACTGCTCGATGAACTGTTCGCGCTCCTCGTCGGTGTTGAGATTCTTGAACGCTTTTCGTTCTTCGTCGGTGATGATGTAGGCGACGTCTTCGTTCAGCCACTTGCGGTAAGGCGTTTCGAGTTCCTTGCGCAGGCGGGCTTCCCGCTTCTTCTTCTCTTTTTCCGAAAGTGGTTTGGCCACGGTTTCCCGCTGTTCGGTGGCGGCGGCAGCGCCTTCCTGTTTGCGCTTGTCGGCTCCGTTGGCGGAAGGAAGGGAAATGAGGGCGGCGGCGCCCATTGCGAGAACGAAACGCGCTTTGGATCTCATGCAAACCCTCGTGTGAACAGACGTTCCCAAGCTAACCTTAATTCTAGGACCCGCTTACGCAGGCGTCAAGCGGCCAAATCGGGCCATGACGGCCTGTCAAAACCCCAAGTGGATCGTTGGATGCATCCTCGCGAGCGGCGGTTCCATCCAATTAAGCTGGTAAACAGAGGTAGATCTTCATCAGTACTCGCGCCGAGTTTCGAATTCAAGGCATGGATTGCGCCGAAGAGGTCTCGCTGCTGCGGCGGGAACTGGCCGGCATGCCGGGCATCCTCGACCTCAATTTCGACGTCGTGAAGGCGAAGATGACGGTGCAGTTCGATGCCGCCCGGCTTGACCGGGGGCAGATCGCCAAGGCCGTCGCCCGCACTGGCATGAAGGCCGAGCCTTATCTTGAAGCTGCCGCCGTCCAACCCTGGTGGCAGCGGCACGGCCGCGCGCTACTGACCGCTTTGAGCGGACTGGCGATTATCGCCGGCACTCTGGCACACTCCGATTCAGGCTCCGATTTTCTGAAGTCGCTGCTCGCTCACGAGGGGCGCCACGAAATGCCGCTCGCTTCGAAGGTTCTGTACCTGGTGGCGATTGGAGCGGGAATGTACCATGCCGCTCCCAAGGCGTGGGTGGCACTACGGCGCTGGAACGCGGAGATGAACGTCCTGGTAACAGTTTCCATCATCGGGGCCGTGGCGCTCGGCGAATGGGGCGAAGGCGCGACGCTGGCCTTCCTGTTTTCCCTTGCCGGTCTGCTTGAAAGCTGGTCGATGTCGCGTGCTCGCAAGGCGGTGTCGGGCCTGCTAGCCGTTACGCCGACCGAGGCCACCGTGCTGCATGGGCACGGCGAGCATAAGGTCGCGGTGGAAAAGGTGAAGATCGGCGAAGTGGTGCGAGTGAAGCCGGGCGAGCGCATTCCCTGCGATGGCGTGGTGACGTTGGGCACGTCGCTGGTCAACCAGGCTCTGATTACAGGGGAGTCGATTCCGGTGGCGAAGGAGCCGGGCGCGGCGGTATTCGCTGGCGCGATGAATGGGGCCGGGCTGATTGAAGTACGCGTATCGAAAGCGCCCACCGATAGCCTGTTGGCTCGGATGTTGCGAATGCTGGAAGGAGCGCAGCACCGCCGCGCCCCCAGTGAACAATTCGTCGAACGATTCTCGCGTGTCTACACGCCGGTGATGTTCGTCCTGGCGGCGCTGGTGGCGGCTGTGCCGGCGCTTTTCATGGGCCGTTCGTGGGCGGATTCGGCTTACCAGGGCATGGTGATCCTACTCATCTCCTGTCCCTGCGCGCTGGTGATTTCAACGCCGGTCACGGTGGTGGCGGCGCTGGCTTCTGCGGCGAGGCGCGGCGTGCTTGTGAAAGGCGGTGCGTATCTTGAAGAGGCCGCCAAAATCAAGGCGATCGCTTTCGACAAGACCGGCGTACTGACGTGCGGCCAACCCGAGGTGCAGAGTTTCCTCACGGTAGATGGATTGACGGAATCCGCCGCTCTGGGCCGCCTGCTGGCGCTCGAAAAGCGCAGCGAACATCCAGTGGGGCAGGCCATTATCCGCTACGCGGGCGATCGGCCGGTGGCGGCTTCCGCGGTCACGGAATTTCGTGCTCTGACCGGGCGCGGCGCCGAAGCGACCATCGACGGGGAGCGCTTCTGGGCGGGCAGCCACCGCTTCGTGCATGAGAAATCGCTCGAGCACGATGAGTTGTGCCACCACGTGAATACGCTCGAAGACGCGGGCCACACGGCGTTTCTCTGCGGCACCGATCACAAAGTGTGGGCGGCGGTTTCGATGTCCGATCCACTGCGGCCGGAAGCGGCCGCGGCGCTCGACGCCCTGCGTGGATTGGGTGTAAAGCGCATGGTGATGCTGACCGGCGACAACTCCGTTACGGCGAAGGCGGTGGGCAAGGAGTTGAGCCTGGATGAGGTGTCCGCCGATCTGCTGCCCGACGAGAAGGCGCAGCACGTACAAGCGTTGCGCCGCGAGTTTGGACGGGTGGCGATGGTGGGCGACGGCATCAACGACGCACAGGCGCTCGCGTCGGCCAACTTGGGTGTGGCGCTTGGGAAGCGATCGACGGATGTGGCGCTTGAAACCGCCGACGTCGTGCTGGTCAACGACGACTTGCGCAATCTGGCATTTTTGTTCCGGCATTCGCGGCGGGCGGCGCGCGTGATTCAACAGAACGTGACGTTCGCGATCGGGCTGAAGCTCGCGTTCCTGGCGATGGCGCTGGCGGGTACGGCCACGTTGTGGATGGCGATTGCAGCCGATATGGGCGCTACGCTGCTGGTGACCTTCAATGGGCTGCGGTTGTTAAGGGCGACGCGTTAGGGCGAGAATTCGAATCCGCGGGAGGCAACCCGCCCCAAATGACGGCATCCGGGCAAAGGTCCACCCCTCCCGGCCACACCAAGCTCCCATCCTCGGCTCGCACTTGGCGGAAATGGTTGAGGTCTGTACGAATCGAATCAAAAACCGGTCCGGTCAGAAGGGAGCGAAGGTCTCGCTGGACGACTTCGCCGGTTGTCAAGTTGAGCTCTACGAAGTTCGCCGCGCAGGACGGCAAGCGAAGCGGTATCCATCCCCACTGTTGACAAGATGCAGGTTTAATTATATAACAAATATATTATATGACAGCGAGCCTCGACACCACCTTCCTCGCCCTCAGCGACCCTACCCGCCGCGCCATCCTCGCCCGGCTGGCCGGGGGAGAGGCGACGGTGATGGAACTGGCCAAACCGTTTGCGATCAGCCAGCCCGCCGTCTCGCGCCACTTGAAAGTACTCGAACAAGCCGGGCTGATCGCCCGCCGCGTGGACGGAGCCAGGCATCCGTGCCGTCTGGCGGGGGAGGGAATTCGGGAGATCGACGAGTGGCTGGGGATGTTGCGGCGGGCTCTGGAAACCAACTACGACCGCCTGGATAAGCTGCTGGCCGAAGAAAAGGACACCCGATGAAGATGACACTCAAAACCTAAGGCGACCGCCAGGTCGTCGTCACCCGGCGCTTCGCGGCGCCGCCCGAAGCCGTCTACCGCGCGCACACCGAACCGGCGCTGATTCAGAAATGGATGCTGGGGCCCGATGGATGGACGATGCCGGTCTGCATCGCCGAGCCCTGGCCGGGAGGAAAGATTCGCTTTGAGTGGACCGACGGGAAGGGAAACGGATTCCACCTCACCGGCGAGAATATCGAGATGGTTCCTTTCTCGCGTCTGGTGCACGTCGAGCGGATGCACCTGCCCGATCCGACACCGGACAACCACGTCGAGACGCTCTTTGAGCCGGACGGCACCGGCACCTTGATGACCATGCGGATGACGCTGCCCGATGGGGCGACCCGCACGGCCATGCTCGCCTCCGGGATGGAGCATGGCATGGAAGCCGGCTACGTGCGGCTTGAATCGATGCTCTGACTTCAGTTGCGGGCGACTTCGGCCAGTAGCGCCTTTCCGGCGTCGACGATTTTGGCGTCGGCGCCGGGATTGTAGAGGGTGCGCTCGACCTCGTAGCCGCCGTGGGCGAACTCTTCGGAGATGGGCATGTAGTCGCCGCCGGCGCCGGTCGAGTAGCCGCAGAACAGCGTTACGGCGAAGGGCGACGCTTTCTTGATGGCGGCTCCGATCTCGGCGAAGGGCTCGCCGGGCATGGCGACGATGGCGAATTCGCCGATGCGCAGCACCTGTACGTCGACGTCGCGGGGGCCGGGTTCGACCGGCTGCTTCCACATCTGCAGCAGGTCGTTGAAGCGTCGCAGGCGCGCTTCGGCCTGATAGAGTTTCCAGTTGTCGCCTGCCTTCCGCGCCTCCTCGACGCGAGCCTTGGCGTTATCGGCCCGTTCCTGCATGCCCGCGATCTCCTGGCGGGAGTAGGTGCGCCTCGGAACGGCCACGCGATTGACGGCGAACTTGAGGCGTGCGTCGCGCGGTCCGGTGACACGCCAATACTGGCGCGCCTGGTAGGCGGTGGATTCGACGAAGCCTTCGAACTTCGGTTCCCGCTTGACGGTGTCGATCTGCAGCGCCAGAGCCGAAGCCTGGTGGCCGAGGATGGTACCCAGACGGTGGGCGACGGAAAGATCGCCGGTAAAGCCTTCCACCGGGCCCTGATTTCCGGCCGCGCCCTGGAAGTAGAGGCAGAGCGCTCCAGGCAGCGCCTGTTCGACGGTCTTGCGCAGCATGCCGATCCAATCGGGCGAGAGCACCTTGTTCTCAAAGGCCAGCACCGTACCGTGGCACTGGAAATTCACGAGCACGGCCAGCGTGCGGCCCTTGGCGTCGTCGAGGCGGAGTACATTCAGATCGCGATCGAGGAAGCCTTCGGGGTTGCGGCCGACGGCGGGCGGGTTAGCGCCCGAGCCACGAAAACGGCGGTTCACATTGATGGTGCCGATGCCTTTGGCGCCGCCGATGTGCGCGGGTTGGAGCTTCGAATTGGCTTCGACGATGACGCCCACCAGTTTGTCCGCCATGGCTGCGCGGTAGCTGTCGAACACTTTCTGAAAAGGCCCGAGGTCGACGCCAACGGGTCCTTTGACGGCGGTGAGCAGCGGTCCGGCGTGGGTGTGCGAGGCGCCGATGCGGATATGGGCGGTGGGGATGCCGGTGGCCTGGGAGGCGCGCGCGATGGCGCCTTCCAGCCCGTCGGAGGTGATGAAGTCGATGTCCACCATGGCGAACTTCTGTTTGCCATCGGAAACAACGAGCGCGGTGGCGAAGAAGCCCGCCGGGTCGATGGATTCGCCGCCAATGTGCGTCTGCGACCCCCAGTTCATCTGCGCGATGCCGACCGGAGGGCTGATATCGGCGCGGGCGACACCGGCAAGGAGGCCCGAAGGCGCCGAGTCCTTGGTGCCCTGCTCGACGACTTCGGCGGCCAGCGGCGCCGCCAATAAGAAAAGGAGTTTCGCGCTCATGACCTTCGATTCTAGAACAACCGCTACAATCGGGAAAATTGCTTCTGCTGCTGCTATTGCCGCTGGTTTGGAGCGAGGACCTCGCGACGCGCGGCTACGATCACTTTTACAACCTGGAATTCGACCGGGCGATCGAGCTTTTCAGCCAGAGGGCGGGTCAGGCGCCCAACGATCCTCAGGCGTGGAACCACGTCGCCCACGGCATCCTCTATAGAGAGATGTTGCGCTCGGGGGCGCTGGAGAGCGAACTGGTGACCGGTTCCAATCCGTTCCTGCGCCGTGAGCGCTTGAAGCCGAGCCTCGACGATCAAAGCCGTTTCGAGGACGCCATCGGCAAGGCATTGGCTCTCACCGAGGGCGGCGGAGATTCCGGCGCCTTGTACGCGCGGGGCGTGTCCTACGGGCTGCGGGGAAACTACAACTTTCTGGTCCGCAAAGCCTGGCTGGACGCTTTGCGCGATCTCACGAACGCGCGGAAGCTGCATGCGCGGGTGGTGGCAATGGATCCGCTGCGCGTGGATGCCAAACTCGTGCCCGGCCTTCACGACTACGTGGTGGGCAGCCTGCCCTGGGCTTACAAGGTGTTGGGCTTCGTCGCCGGTTTTCGCGGCGACCGGGAGGGCGGCATCCGGACGCTCGAAGAAGTGGCGGCGGAGGGCGGCGCCAACCGGACCGATGCCGAAGTACTGCTGGCAGCGGTCTACCGGAGGGAACGGCAGCCGGCCCGGGCGATTCCATTGGTCGAAGCCCTGGTGCGGCGGTACCCGCGGAACTATCTTTTCCGGCTGGAACTGGTACAGATGTTCAGCGATTCGGGCGATAAGGAAAAGGCGCTGGCTGAATTGGCCGCGCTTGATGCTCTGAAGGTGGCCGGGTTGAGGGTAGAAAGAATCCAGGCGGCGCGGGGGACGCTTCTGTTCTGGTATCGAGAATATCAGGCGGCAATTCAGCAACTTACGGCAGCCACCAGGGATGGCGTGGCACTGGATGGGAATACCCGGTCGATGGCGTGGCTGAGGCTGGGGCAGAGTTACGATATGACGGGCAACCGGCCGGGTGCGATAGGCGCTTATGAGAGGGCCGTGGGCGTCGCGCCGGATTCGGACGCCGCCCGCGAAGCGAGAGGTTGGAGCAAAAAACCGTACCGCCGTGGGCCCGATTGATGATTTTCCTGTGGAAATCTTTGCGCTCTTGTGGAAAACTAAGAATCACTACGGCGTAACGCAATGTTCACACTCGCCGTATGTAGGTAAAGAGGAGCATCGAGGAATGACGAGCCTATTTCAAAAGACCATTCCGCGAACGAAAGAGGACAACCGGATCGCCACGGCTCTTCTCTTTCTGTTGCTGACGGTGCTGGTCGTCAGTGTGGGACTGGGCGTCTCCGCGCTGGCCGGTTAGCTGGACGCAGCCGCCGGCGCCTTTCCGCCCAAAGCCGCTCTCTGTCTGAGCATCGTACTCTGGATCCGGTTCAGCCGTTCCCTGGTGTGGTCCAGCTTCTCCCGTTCCGCCCTGACAAAGCGCGTGTAGGGCGCGATGGCATCATTCACTTTGCCAACGCTTCTTTGCGCTTCCTTATCGAACTGGGCATTGAGCGCCGACATCAATTGGGCGCGCATGGCGGCGATCTTGTCGCGAAATTCCTTCCGCGCCACTTGTTTCCGGCGGGGCAGTATCAGCAGCCCCATGGCGGCCATCGCCCCCGCCGCCAGCAGGCCGGTGACGTCCGCCGCCGCCGTGCTGGCGAGGAACGAAACGATCGCACCCAGGCCCACCGCGCCCGCGCCCATCAGGGCGATGCCGGCCACCGCCGATTGCAGCGATTCGGCGATGCGGCTGGCTTCCCGCTCCCGGTCGTAATCCTCGAGGGTGCGCTGCGCATCCTTGCCCACGCCGTCGAGCAGCCGCGTGCGGTCGTACTCAAAGCCCGCGCTCATCTGGCCCACCAGCCGGTCGGCCTGTTCGGAACGCCTGCGCATCAACTGATCGCGCACGTTCTGCCACTGGCGCAGGTCGCTCGCCACCAGCCAGTCGATGATCTCGTGGATGCGCAATTCGATCTGTTTGGGCACGTCGGCCACCACCCGCTTCTCGAATTCAGCCTTGACCTTGGCTTTGTCCATCAGGTCGAAGACACGGCTCAGGCGGATGGTGTCGTCGAAGAACTCATTGCCTCGCTTCTCGAAATCGAGCAGCACGTTGTCGACGTCGGCCAGCCGCAGACGGAACCCTTTGGACAGATCCTGCTTGTAGATTTCGAGTTCCCGCTCGATCTGATCGATGGTCTGCGAATCGCCTTTGAGCAGTTCGCCGCGCGCCTCGGTCTCGGCCAGGTACTTCGCCGTGACTCGCAATCCGACGCCGATGGGATTGAGCAGCTTGAGCCGCAACCGCTCTTCTTCATCAAGCGTCGCCGTCATGTAGCGTTCGAGCGCCTCAAAACGGCTGGTGGCCAGCAGATCCGCGTTGCCCGATTGCTTGGCCTGCAGCGCGGGCCTGGCGGCCAGCGGAAAGATCTCCGGCACGAAGCCCAGCAGCCGCTGAACTCCCTCGGCGATGAAGGCGAGGATGCGTTTGAGATCGTCTTCGCTTTCCAGAATATCGATCTTGTTGAGAACGATGACGATCTTCTTGCCCCACTCGCGGATCTGGGAAAGAAACAGGCGTTCGCTTTCGGTCAGCGGCCGGTCGGCGGAGGTGAGGAAAAAGACGATGTCGGCGCGAGGCAGGAAGTTCCGGGTGATGGTCTCATGGTGGCGCTCGATGGCATTGGTACCCGGCGTATCGACGATATGAATCTCGCGCAGCAGCTCGAGGGGGGCGGTGATTTCGTCGGTAATCTCGTCGATGGGAATGCGTTCGACGGCGGGGCCGTATTTCAAGACCTGAACGCGCGTGGTGGTGGGCGTGACGCCCTGTTCGAGGATGCGGTCGCCAATCAGGGCGTTGATGAAGGCGCTTTTACCGGCGTTGAATTCCCCCGCGACGACCAGCAGAAACAAGGAATCGAGCTGCAACTGCGCCTGGCGGACGGCGTCTTCATCCTCCGGCAGTGCCTGGAAGGCCGCGAGGCTGGAGCGCAAATCGCCGAGAAGAGTTCGAAGGCGCGCGAGCGATTCTTCTCTCGCCGGTTGCGGGATTCGGGCTGGCATGACGCTTTCAAAGTAGCATGCAGGCCCCCGGGAGGACGCTTTGTCAGGAGTGGCTGAATTGGAGGACCAGCAGCATCACCAGGCCCACCAGTCCGGCCAGCATGCAGATGATGGCCCAGCGCAAGCTTTTGGAAAGAACCTGTCCGGCGGGCTTTTCCCGTTTCTGGCCCGGCAGGCCTTCGCTCTGGAGCAACTCGCGGCCTTTTTCGTTGGCGATGACCAGCGTATCGATCTGGGAGTTGCGCGCCACGCTCACCAGCTTTTGCCGCAGCGATTCCGGCATATCGTCGATCGACCGGAAAATTTCCGTTTTCTCGGCGGTCGCGATGTAAACGACGAACTGCTTCTGCCTCACCCGTTCCATCAGATCCCCTATTTCGCTTTGACGGCGGGAGTTCTCGGCTCCGCCGCGATTTTCTCGGAACTGGCGTGTTTCAGAATCACTTCGATGAACCCGATTGCCGCTTTCGATAGCGCTTTGTCTTTGCGGTAAATCAGCCCCAGGCGCCGTTCCATCGGCTCAGGGCCGAGAGACGCCACGGCCAGCCGCCCCGCGGACACTTCTTCCTCGCAATTGGAAGCGGCCAGGAACGAGATCCCCAAACCAGCCATGACGAACCTTTTAATCATTTCGGTCGAATCGAGCTCCATCGATATCTGAATACTGTCTTCCACCGGTTCCAACCAGGTGTTTAACCGACTCCGGGTGGTGCCCGACTTCGGCATCAGCAGGGGATGAGACACCAGTTCCCGCGGCGTCACCTCGGCGGCGCCGGCCAGGGGATGGTCCGGCGGCAGCAGCAGCATGATCTCGTCGGAATAAATGCGGACGACCTGTAGTTTCTTTTCGGTTACGGGCAGTTGGGTGATGCCGAAATCGGCCTGATTGTCGGTCACCGCTTCGACGACCCGGGCGCCGTAGCTGCGATCGACCAGAAGCTGGACGTTGGGGAAATCTTCGCGGTATTGGGAGAAGACTTTCGGCAGGACGTAGATGCAGGTGGCTTCGTTGGCGGCGATCACCAGTTCGCCGCGCGGGACGCGTTCGAGTTCGTTGATGGCGTCCTGCGCCCGCCGCCGAAGATCGAGGATCTGTTCGGCGTACTCGGCGAAAATTCTCCCGGCGGGCGTGAGGGAGATTCGCGTACCCAGCCGGTCAAACAGAGGCGTGTTGGTTTCCTGTTCCAACTGCCGCACCTGCGCACTGATGGCGGGCTGCGTGCGGAAGCAGGTTTGCGCAGCCTTCGAGAAGCTCTTGAGCCTCACGATTTCCAAAAACGTGTGCAGTTGATCCAGGTCCATACCGCTCGAGGGGCAAACAGGGACCGGCGCGGTTCAACCGCCAGCCAAAACAGGGGCCAGACGGCTTAGCACTCTCCGGTTGCGGGTAATCACACACGAGTATAGCATCCGGATTCGAAAGAGCTTGAAGCGAAATGGCGGCTTGAAATCCGCGATTTCATACCGGCAGGCCGCGGGGGCGTGTGGAATACTGAAGGTGTCTCGAATGGCGCTGCTTTGGGCTTTATCTTCCTATTCTGGCTGCAATCCGCGCTGACGGCGCAGACGGCGGAGAACGTACTGATCGTCGCCAATCAGTCCTCACCGGTTTCAAAGTCGATCGCCGAATACTATGCCCGCAAAAGGGCGGTACCGGCGGCCAACGTCTGCTATATCCGGACCGATACCGCCGAAGAGATTCCGAGGGCGCGCTACAACTCGCAGATCGCCGCGGCGGTCTCCCGCTGCCTGGTGTCGGGCGGGCTGGTGGAGAAGATCCTTTATATTGTCACCACGCTTGGGGTCCCGCTGCGCGTGGAAGGTCAGGAGGGCGCCGACATTGCCGCCGTCGATTCGGAACTGACGCTGCTCTACTCCTCGTTGAAGGGCAGGACGCACCGCATCGAAGGGGCCTGGCCGAACCCGTTCTTTCAACAAACCGACGCCGCCTTCAGCCATCCGGCGTTTCCGATCTACCTGGTGACGCGGCTGGCGGGCTATGATTTCGCCGACGTACGCGGATTGATCGACCGGTCGCTGGCGGCGGGCGACCGCGGGCGGATTTACCTCGACAAACGGGATTCGGGCGAGCGGACCGGGGACGACTGGCTTCAAACGGCGGCCATCCGGCTGCCCGCCGGCCGCACCGTGCTGGAGGATTCCGAGACCGTTCTCTACAAACAGCGGGAGGCCATCGCATACGCCTCCTGGGGATCGAACGATTCCAACCGCCGCCAGCGGATGTTGGGCTTCGAGTGGCTGCCGGGGGCCTTGCTGACCGAGTTCGTCTCGACCAACGCGCGCACGTTCGAGCGTCCGCCGGCCGGCTGGAACATCAGCTCTTGGAAGAGAGAGGATCGCGGCAAGTGGTTCATGGGGAGTCCGCAGACCATCATTGCCGACTACATCCACGAAGGCGTCACGGCGGTGACGGGCCATGTGTCGGAACCGAAGCTCGGCTTCTGCCCGCGGCCCGAGATCCTGCTGCCCGCCTACATCGTGCGCAAGCGCAATCTGGCGGAAAGCTTCTACCTTTCGATACCCGCGCTAAGCTGGCAGAACATCGTGGTGGGGGATCCTCTTTGCCGTTTGAAATGACGCGGCGCCAGTGTTTCGCGCTGGTGGGATTGGCGCAAAAGACCGAGCGCGCCGTCACCGGCCGCATCGTGGACGATTCCCATCGCATGGGACACAAATTGCGCGACCGGGCCCGGTTCGATCCGCCCGCCTCGACGCGGCGAGTGCCGGTGGTGATCGTGGGCGGCGGCATTGCGGGACTCTCGGCGGGACGCTATCTGAAGCAGCGCGGCTTCGGCGACTTCACGATTCTCGAAATGGAGTCGCAGGCGGGCGGGAATTCGCGCTGGGGAGAGAACGACGCGTCGGCTTATCCATGGGCGGCGCACTACCTGCCGGTGCCCAATCGTTCGGCGAAGCTGGTGCGCGAATTGTGCCACGAACTGGGATTGGTTGACTCAAGCGGCTGGAATGAGCGGCATCTGTGCCATTCGCCTAAGGAGCGGCTGCACCTGCATGGGCGCTGGCAGGAGGGGCTGGAGCCCGACAGCGGCCTCACCGCCGAAGACCGGCGCCAGTTCCGCGAGTTTCACGACCGGATGGAGGAATTCGCCTCGAGCGGACGGTTCACCATACCAGCGGGTCCGGCCGGGGCGGATCTCGACCGTTTGGATATGGCGGCGTGGCTCGACCGCCATAAGCTCGGCTCGGCGTACCTGCGCTGGCACGTCGATTACGCCTGCCGCGACGATTATGGATCGTTGGCAAAGGATACTTCGGCGTGGGCGGCCATCCACTACTTCGCCTCGCGCGAGCACGAGGAAAAAGGCCCGCTGACGTGGCCCGAGGGCAACGGTTGGCTGGTGAAGCAGCTTCTGGTGGGGCTCGCGGCGCAGGTGGTGACGGGTGCGATGGTGACGTCGATCACACGGGCCGGCCGCCGCTGGCTGGTGGCCGCGGGCGCAACATCTTATCTTGCCGATGCCGTCATCTTCGCCGCGCCAGCGCACCTGGCTCGTTATCTCTGCGAGACGCCGCCCGATACCTCGGGCCTCGTCTATTCGCCGTGGTTGACGGCCAACCTGACACTCGACAGGTGGCCGGCGGAGAAGGAATCGGAGCCCGCCTGGGACAACGTGATCTACGGCTCGCCTTCGCTAGGTTATGTCGTGGCCACGCACCAGACGCTGCGCACGCGCGTGGAGCGCACGGTTTGGACGTATTATCTCGCTCTGGCGCATCTGGCGCCGCAGCCCGCGCGGGCACTGCTGCTCGAAAAAGACTGGGCCTATTGGAAGGAATACATCCTTTCCGACCTCGAGCGGGCGCATCCCGATATCCGGCAGTGCGTGACCAATATCGATGTCATGCGGTTCGGCCATGCCATGGCGCGGCCGGTGCCAGGATGGTTGACCAGCGCCAATCGCGGGCGGCTGGCCGAGCCCGCGCCGGGAGCCTTGCTGTGGGCCCATTCCGACGTCAGCGGCTTCTCGATTTTCGAAGAGGCGCAGTACCGCGGTGTCATCGCGGCGGAGCGTTGTTTGCGCGGGTTGTAAGCTATCATCGTCAATTACCTTCCCATGCCTGAAGCAGTCGACGCGCAACAGAACGAGCCGGTGAGCCTGCTGGCCTCGGTGCTGATCGTTTGCTACAACCGCGCCGCCGCGTTGAAGCGATGCCTTTCGGCGCTCGAAAAGTCGCGCGAACGCAGCCGGCTGGACATCATCGTTCTCGACACCGGGTCCCGCGACGGCAGCGGACAGCTCGATAGCGATTTCCCGGAAGTGACGTTCTTGCGCATGCCGCGAAACTTCGGCGCCACCAAGGCGCTGAACATCGGGGCGCGCACGGCCAAGGCCGGGCTGCTGTTCCTGCTCGATCCGTCGGTTGAAGTGCGGGCGGAGACGATTCCCGAATTGGCGGCCGTGCTGGCGCAAACGCCCGACGCCGGAGCCGTCTGCCCGTTGTTGACCGACGCGGCGGGAAAGCCGCTGCCGCAGGTGCGGCGGCTGCCTGACAAAGAGGCTCTGGGACGAGCCTGGCGCGATCCGGCCGCCCTGACGGCTTCGGTTCCGGATTTGAAGGAACCGCTGATCGCCAACGAATACGCCGGGCGCAAGGCGCTGTTGATTCCCAAGACGTTTTTGAAGGGCATGAATTACTTCGATGAGAAGTATGGTGAGTTTGGCGGCGACCTGGAACTCGCGTTTCAAGTCCGCCACGCAGCCCGCAGGACTTACATCGCCACGGCCGTTGCGGTGACGGATCATTCCGCCACCGAGTCCGCGCCCGCTTATTCGGACAAGCAATTGGCCACGCTGGCGGCCGACCGGTTGAACGGCGCGGCGCACTACCTGGGCAAACGCGCCGGGATGAGCGCCGGACTCCTGATGCGCGCGGGGGCGGTGTTCGGCACGCTGGGCCGCGTGCTCACGCTGCAGAAGCCGGGATATACCTGGCCGCTGTTAATGGCGCTTGTGAATCGCGCCAAGATCGATGGTTCGCAATCGGGCTTATAGGCTCAAGCCGGATTGATGACGTCGGAGCCGATGTCGATCAAAGCCAGACAGGTGGACGTGCCGCCGCACAGCCGTGCGCCGACTTTCTTGATCTTGGCGAGATCGGCGCCCTGGATGGAAACGGCCGTGACGCGCAGTTCCTGTCCCGCCTTCACCTGAACCGCCGGGCGCTTTTCCGGGGATGCGATCAAGGTCATTTTCGCGGTCTTCTTCATTGCCATAATCGAATGTCCTTTCTTACAAACCGAACTTGTATTGATCCTGTGCGGTGAAGGCCACCGCGGTGTCGAGGGAAACGCCGGCCCGCTCCGCCATCAGCCTCGGCAGATTCGTGCGCCAGTAGGCGGCCTGTTCGTCGAGGGCGAAATGGTCCGCCTCGAGGTGCTTGTGCGGGCATCCGCCCAGGCAGATGGGCAGGAAGGAACAGCGCGAACATTTGGGCAGATGGGTGGGATCGAACGACTCCCACCAGGCGGCATCGGCGAAGCGATGGTCCTGCAGAATGGGAAACGGGGAATGGCGCACCTGCCCTGTAGCGCGTTGCGGCTGGCCGACGTGAAGGCCGCACCGGTATTCGAGACCGTCCGCGCCGACCACGGCGGAATCCGGCGCCAGGGCCGCGCATACCGACGTTCGGGGGAGCGGAAGACCATCGGGCGCTTCCGTCTCTTCGATCAGGGCTTCGCCGTTCACGGCGGCTTTGATGTTGGCGCGAAGCTGCTGGAACTCCGCCGGTGAAAACTCGCGGGGCCGCAGGAAGCCGCATTGATCGGTGAACGCGGAAAGTTTCGCCGGTTGTATCACCGCCGGGTAAGGTTTGCGGAACCATCCACGGGCGCGCGCCATTTCGATCAGCGGGCCTGCGTCTTCCAGATTGTGACGGCCGATGTTCAAACGGATATCGACGCGCGTGGCTTCGAGCAGTTGGTCCACCACGCTCACGGCTTCGTCAAACGAGGAGCTCAACGGCGTGCCGTAGTTCTTGCGATAGCGGCGCGAGCGGTTGTGCTTTTCCCGCATGCCGTCGAAAGAGATCTGCACCTGGCGAATGGCGTGGCGGCGCGCGAAGGCGGCTGGATCGGCGGGCCAATTCGTGCCGTTGGAGATCACCGAAGCGTGATAGACCGAGCCGGTCTCCCGGCACATCGCCTGAAGTGCGAGCGAGGCCGCTTCGAGGAACGAGACGTTGAGCAGCGGCTCGCCTCCATACCAATCGACATGCAGCGCCCGATGCGCGCGGCGGCTCAGCTTTTGGCGGGCGAACGCGACCACGGCGTTGACATCGCCGTCGCCGAGCTTGTCGCCCGAGCGCTCCTCATAACAGTAGAAGCAGCCCAGGTTGCAATCCTGGGTGGTGGTGATGGTGAGCACCAGCGGCGTTTCGGCGCGGGCTTTCCAATAGCGTTCCCGCACCTCCGCCACTTCGTCGGCCGAGATAGGAACCAGGAACTTGCCGTCTGAAAGCAGGGATTCGACGGCGGGCGGCAGCGTGCCTTCGAGAGTTTCCACTCCAGCCGAGGCAAGCCACCCGGCGAGTTTGCGGCCGTCCTCGCCCTGAAGGGAAATCAGCGCGCCCGAATGGGTGTTGTAGAGAAGGGCTCCGGCGGCAACCGGAACCGAGAAGTTGAAGCGCGATGGTTTCAGCGAGGTACTCATCGCCGTTTCCAGAGCTAAAAGTATAGCCGCTTTTACGCTTGAGCGATGAGGGCGGCGTAGCGATTGCGCGCTTCCTGGAAGCGGCCGATGGCCGTTGCCTTGTCGGCGTCGGAAGCGAACTTGTACACCTTGCGCAGGAAACGCATGGAGTTTTCCAGGTCGTCGACAACCGCACCGGCGGCGTGCGCGAGCCGGTACGGCGTTCCGGCCAGTCGGAGGTAGACGGGGCTGGTATGGGCGAAGACACCGAAATTGGCGTGGGTCTTGGCGTTGCTGGCGATGCGCGCGGCGATCCAGCCTCCGCGCTCGACGGCGAGATCGGCTTCGAGCTTCGATTCACGGCCCCCGATGGAGTGCTGCTCGGCCACGACCTCGCCGTTTTGCACGATTTCGATTTTGTCGAACGGCAGGCGCGACAACGCGCGCGCCGTGATGTGCAGACGCCCGGGATCGGTCACGGTATCGCCCGGACCCTTCCCGTTCACTTCGAGTTCGAGCAACGGGCCGTTTGAGATAAACGTCCGGCCCGCGCGGATCGCCGCCAGCCATTTCGCGTAGGTGAAGGCTCCATCGATTTTTGCGAACACGCGGTTGTGATCGTAGATCCACCAATCGGTGCCCGAAGACGCCGGCAGCTTGAAGCCGCAGTTCAGGATTCGATAGTAAGACTGATAGTCGGCATTCAGCCCGTCGCCGAGGTTGAAGGCGTCCAGAACGCCGTAAGCCACCGCCACCGGGTATTCCATGCCGCTGCCGTTATGGCACCAAATGGTAGTACCGCCCGCTTTCTTGGCCTCTTCGCAGAGCATGGAAAGTGTGGGGAAATCGGGCGCCTTCCCGTCTTTCGAAAGCAGGCCGGTGGACACCGGTTCAATCGCGCGCCGGATGCCTACGAACAGGACATGGCCATAGCCGAAATCGCCGAAACCGCGATTGTTGCGCGCTTCTTCACCCATATCCATGAACGTGCCGCCGCGCGAGAATTGCGGCAGCTCGCCGACGGGATAGCGATTGGTGATGTAAGGCGCGTCGTTGCGGATCAGATAGCTGATGATGCTGACGTCGAGATCTTCGGCGGGCGGCACCATGCGCAGGCGGTCGTCCGGGTCTTCGTCGATTTCCAGGTGATAGTGAGTGTGGGTATTGCCGGAATACCAGCCCGAGCCGTGCATGTCCTTGAGCAGGGGAATGCGGAAATCGTGGACGTGGGTGATGCCGGAGCCCACTTCGCTGAACTCGACGGCTTCGTCGTGGCAGATGCCGCGCACCGCTTCGATGCGGAAGCGGCCCGGCGGCACGGCGATCTCATAGTTGCCGCGCGCGTAGAAATAGTGGCGCACGCCGGGTCCCGATTTTTGCGGCATGGTTTTAATGGCGTTGGCCGGCATATAAGCCTGGCCCGTCGCCGTATCCACCACGCGGAGCTTGGCCGAGGTGGGTTGGCCGGTGGCCGCGTCGGTGATGGATCCTTTGATCACGCCGGGCCGTGAAGTATCCGGTTTCTGGCCATAAAGCGGCAGCAGAGCGGTTCCGGTACTGAGAATGTGAATGCGTTTGAGAATGTCGCGCCGCGAAAGATGCGTGTGACCCATTCGAAATATAATACAGGTGCTGTGATGCTTCGAGCGTTGATTGCCACGTCGATTTCACTATGGGCCGCGCCGCCGGATTACGAAACCGAGGTGCGTCCGCTGCTGGCCAAACGCTGCCATGCCTGTCACGGCGCGCAGGTGCAGATGAGCAAGCTGCGGTTGGATCGGCGGGCGGCCGCGCTGCGTGGCGGGGAGAGCGGCGTGCCCGCTTTCGAGCCAGGCAATAGCGAAGCGAGTCTGCTGATCCGCTACGTGAGCGGCACGGAAAAAAAGGTGGTCATGCCGCCCGCCGGTCCACGATTGACCGAAGCGGAGATCGGCCTTTTGAAGCGTTGGATCGACGGTGGCGCGCCCTGGCCGGGCGAGGAGACCGCCGCCGCGCCGGAGACTCGCGATAAGCGGCTGGATCATTGGGCGTTTCAGAAACTGGTGAAGCCCGCCGTGCCCGAGGTGAACGATCGGGCGTGGGTGCGCAATCCGGTGGATGCCTTCGTGCTGGCGAAACTCGAAGCGCGCGGGTGGAAGCCGGCGGCCGAGGCGGCTCGCGGCGATCTGTTACGTCGCGTTCATCTCGACCTGATCGGCCTGCCGCCGACCATCGCCGAACAGGATGCGTATCGCGGCGATCTCGATGCCGAAGCGGCGCGTCTTCTGGCGCGTTCGGAGTATGGCGAGCGGTGGGGCAGGCACTGGCTTGACGTCGTGCGCTACGGCGAGAGCAACGGCTATGAGCGCGATGCGATCAAGCCGCACGTCTGGCGCTATCGCGACTACGTGATTGGCGCGTTCAACTCCGGCAAGCCATTCAACCGCTTCCTGGTGGAGCAACTGGCGGGCGATGAGCTTCCCGGCGCCAATGCCGAAACCATGATCGCCACGGGTTTCAACCGGCTTGGGCCGTGGGACGATGAGCCCGCCGACCCGGCCGAAGACCGCTTCGACCAGTTGGACGATGTGGTGAGCACGACGTCGCAGGCGTTCCTCGCCTTGACGCTCGGTTGCGCGCGCTGCCACAACCATAAATTCGAACCGCTGCTCACCAAAGATTACTACGGCATGGTGGCCGTGTTTAACGGTCTAGAGCGTCCGCGAAACGGGCGCACGGAACTGGACCGGCCCATCGGCATTCGCGACGAAGTCGACCGCTTCAACCAGCGCGAGAAGAAGATCGCGGATCTGCGGGAGGCGGCGCGGCTCGATTGGCTTGGTTCCGGCAAAAGCGCCTTGCCGGCGGCGGCGGTCACGGCCTTTCTCACGGCGGCTGCGGAGCGAACGGAAGAGCAAAAGCAGTTGGTGCGCGATCACACAAAGGCCTACGAGCAGGAACTGAAAGCACTGCCCGTGGAGACGGAAGTGGACCGGCTCAAAAAGGAAGTGCCCGATCTGCCGCGCGGCTATTTCCTCGAAGAGACGTTCCGTCAGATACCGAAGACGCATATCCTGGTGCGCGGCAAGCCGGGTGTGCCGGGGCCGGAAGTGGGGCCGCTGGTACCCGCGGTGCTGGCCAAAGCACAACCTTCCTTCGAACCTGCGGCTGGGGCGCGGACCAGCCAGCGGCGCTTGCGATTCGCCGAATGGCTGGCGTCACCGGACAATCCTTTGACCGCGCGCGTGATCGTGAACCGCGTCTGGCAGTGGCACTTCGGCGAAGGCCTGGTGCGCACGGCCAACGATTTCGGAGTCATGGGCGACAAACCCGAACATCGCGAATTGCTCGACTGGCTCGCGGTGTGGTTTGTCGAGAATGGATGGTCGATCAAGAAGCTCAATGCGCTCATCGTCCAGAGCAGCACCTATCGCATGTCGAAAGCTTCCAATGAGCGTTATGCCGCCGAGGATCCTGAGAATCGCCTGCTGTGGCGGCGTCCAATGCGGCGCCTGGAAGCCGAAGCCATTCTCGATTCCGCGCTCGCCGTCAGCGGCCGGTTGAACCGGCGGATGTATGGACCGTTCGTCTATCCGCACATGCAGAAGGAAGCGCTCGAAGGATCGAGCGATCCGGGCAAGATCTGGATGCCCTACGACGAGCAGGCGGCGTCGCGCCGCGCCGTGTATTACTTCGTCAAACGGTCGCTCATGGTCCCGTTGATGGAAGTGCTGGATCTTTGCGACACCGTGCGCAGCGCGCCGAAGCGGCAGACCACCGCCGTGGCTCCGCAGGCGCTGCAGCTTTTCAACGGCGACTTCATCAATCGCCAGGCACACCATTTTGCTTCGCGTCTGCGTGAGGAAGCGGGACCGGATCCGGCGCGGCAGGTTGAACATGCATTTCGTCTGGCACTGGCTCGCCCGCCCACCGCGACCGAGCGGTCCACCATGCTCGCGTTCCTCAAGACGGAAAGCCTGGAGCAGATGACGCGCGTCATTCTGAACCTCAACGAGTTTGTTTATGCCAATTAAACGCACGCGGCGGGACTTTTTGTGGCAGACCGGCGGCGGGTTCGCCGGCATCGCGCTGATGCATCTGCTGTCGCGGGATGGTTTCGCGGCGCCCGCCGGCTCGATTCTCGCGCCCAGGCAGCCGCACTTCCCGGCCAAAGCCAAGCGCGCGGTGTTTCTGTTCATGAACGGCGCGCCCAGCCAGGTGGATACTTTCGATCCCAAGCCCGAGCTCACCCGGTTGAACGGCACGGCCTATCGGGGCAAGCTGGCGGTGGGCTCGAACGGCCGCCCCATCGGCTACCTGATGGGTTCTCCCTTCGAATTCAAGCCGCGCGGGCAAAGCGGGCTTCCGATCAGCGATCTATTCCCGCACACCGCGAAATTCGCCGACGACCTGTGCGTCATTCGCTCGATGTATACCGATACGGCGGCACACGCCTCGGGCTGCCTGCAAATGAACACCGGCAGTATCTTCATCGGCAAGCCGAGCATGGGTGCGTGGGTGACCTACGGGCTGGGCGCGGGAAACGAGAGCCTGCCGGCGTTCGTGGTGATGACCGATCCACGGGGCGGCCCGATCGGCAGCGCCTCGAACTGGACCGCTGGGTTCATGCCCGCGGCATACCAGGGCACGTTGTTCCGCAGCGGGGCGGCTCCGCTGCTCGATCTGAAACCGCCAGTGGACGATCGCACGCAGCGCCGTTCGCTCGATCTTTTGAAGGAACTCAACGAGGAGCATCTGCGGAGGCATCCGGAGGAATCGGAACTGGCGGCTCGCGTCATGTCGTACGAGCTGGCCTATCGCATGCAGACCGAAGCCGCGGCGGTGGTGGATCTCGACCGCGAAACGCCGGCCACGCGCGAGCGATACGGGCTGAACGACAAGCTCACCGCCGATTTCGGCCGAAAATGTCTCATTACCAGGCGGCTGCTCGAAAAGGGCGTGCGGTTCGTGCAGCTTTATTCGGGCGGCGGCCACATTGAAGACACCTGGGACGGCCACAACGACTGCATTACCAACCACAGGCTTCACGCGGGTGAAACCGACAAGCCCGTCGCCGCCTTGATGGAAGACTTGAAAGCGAACGGGCTGTGGGATGAGACCGTGATCCTATGGGGCGGGGAATTCGGCCGCACTCCAACCAGCGAAGGGGTCGGCAAGCCCGGCCGCGATCACGATTGGCATGGCTTTTCCATGTGGCTGGCCGGGGCGGGCGTCAAGGGTGGACAGGCGATCGGCGCCACCGATGAGCTGGGCTTTGAAGCGGTGGAAGAACGCGTACACGTTTCAGATCTGCATGCCACGATGCTGCACCTGCTGGGCCTCGATCACACCAAGCTGACCTGGTTCTATCAGGGACTGAACCAACGGCTGACCGGCGTTCGCGGGGAACTGGTCCGGAAGGTGTTCGCTTAAGGGAGCGCCCCAGCCGCGAATGGCCGAAAGCATGTCGCGCGCCGCGACTTCGCCCGACTGGATCAACGCGGCGGTGCTGGCGAATCCGTCCCAATTTGCGGCTTCTACGTTCGGTTCAATCACGCAATCGGACGCCGCGCGCCAGGAATGTTGCATCTGATCGTTCATGATGCGGAAGCACCGGCCGACTACTTCGAAGAGGTTGCCCGGCAATTCCGAACTGCCCGCCAGGCGCACGGAGATGACCCGGTTCAGATTGAAGCTGCGCAGCGGAAGCGCAGGCACCTCGATCCCGATGGCTCCGTCCACATAGCGGCTGCCCTGAATCTCGACCGGTTCAAACAGCCCCGGATAGGCGCAACTGGCGCGGATGGGATCCACCACTTCGCCGGAATCGCGAAAGACGCGCGGCGCGCCGGAACCGAGATCCGTCGCCACCACCGCCAGCGGAATGCGCATTTGTTCGAAGCGGTCGACCTTGAGCAGCTTGCGCAAGAAGGCCTTCATGCGGCGGCTCTTGGCCAGCCCCATCTTCGAAATGGACCATCGCGCCACGTCGGCAAAGCGCATGGAGGAGGCGACGTCGCAGATCTCGTCCAGCCGGGTTCCACTGGCGTAAGCGGCCGCGACGATGGCGCCGGCGCTGACACCGGCTATGGCCGAGATGCGGATGCCGGCCTCTTCAAGAACTCGCAATACGCCCAGGTGCGCGATGGCGCGCGCAAATCCGCCGCCCAGTGCGACCCCCACTTCCAACGCTGGCTGCATGGCTTTCCTACCTCTCGCGAAGCTCCTTGCGAAGCACGCCGGCCGCTCTCTGAAAATCGACCCACGCGACATGACAGGCGTAGAGCGCTTCAATGTGCGAGGCGCGCGTTTGCGCGACATCGTTTTCCGCCTCGGCGACGGTAAGATGCTCCGCCGCGCCGTTGCGATAGCGCCGCTGGCTCTGTTCGAGCACCCGCCGCGCGTGATCAAGCGCGGCCTCCGCCAGGCTCACCGCTTCCTGAGTGGAACGAACCTGTCCCGCCGCCACTTCCAATTGAAATTGAATCTCGTCGCGAAGATCCTGCGTGCGCGATCGCTCCTGCCGCAAACGGGACGCCGATGCCTCGGTGTTGGCACGCCGCCTTCCGCTATCGAACAAGGGAAACCGGACCGACACGCCCGCGCTGTGTGTGGCCAGGGTGGACGGCACGCTGGTTCCAATGCCGCCGTAGTCGGCGAAGGCATGCACCGAAGGCAGACTTTCGGCGCGCGCCGAACGGACGGCTTTTGCGAGGGACTGCTCGCGAAACTGCTGCGTTTTCCACTCCGGCCGCTGGCTCGCGATGTGATTCCAGGCGAGGTTTGCATCCACGGGCGGGGGCAGAGCCGCGAGGTTCTCGCTCAATTCCAAGGGAAAATCCATGCGCAGCCCGATCGCACGCCGCAGCGCCAATAGACGGGTGCGCGCTTCGGTGGCCGCTTCGAGTACTTTCTGCCGGACGGAGGCGACCCGCAATTGCGCGCGCGAAACGTCAAGCGCCGTCACCGTGCCTTCGTCGAGATTGTGCTGGGCCGCGCGTAAAGTGACGTTGGCCAGGTCCAGGGCGGCTTGTTCCGCCTCCAGCCGGGCCTTGCCGCGCAGGGCGGCCAGGTAAGCTTTCGCGACCCGCTCAGCCGTCTGTTCGGCGGTGACCTCGACATCGGATTCGGCCGCCAGCAAATCGCTTTTCGACGCGCGGTACCGGTGCAGTGCGCTGAGGTTGAGCACGGCCTGGCTGGCCCCGCCGCGCATATCGAGCACGTTGAAAGGCCCGGCCGTAGCGGGGAAGGGGAAGCCGGCGGAAGACGACGGGAGCCCCAGCGCGCGCAGGTTCCGCGTCAGATTCTGTGCGCCCGCCGAGACTTCGAAGTTCGGCAGCAACGCCGCCTTGGCCACCGCGGACTGGCTGCGCGACTGCACCACCGCTTCGCGCGCCAGTTGCAGGGGCACGCTACCCTCCTCGCCCAGCGCGAGTTCCACGGCCCGTTTGAGGCTCAATCCCGGCGGCTGGGCCACCGCCACGCAGACCAGCAATAGAACGAACGGCAACGCTCGCTTCATGATTCAGATCGATTCGGTGAGCTTCAACAGATCGAGCACGGCGCACGGGGAGAGCGGCCGGAACGCGACGTATTCCGCCTCAATCACATCCGGTCCCCACTTCATCTTGTAGTCGGCCTGGGTGCGCGTGGGATAGATGGACTCGCCGTATCGTTCGAGCATTTGAATCACCCACGACACGGCCTTGCTGTCTTCCGCCTCCGATCGCTCACAGCGGACGAAAGGCGTGAAACCGAAGTGCAGGTAAGGAACGCCTTCCTGCCGGAAACGCTCGATCGCCTGGCTGTTAATCAATTCCATGACACCAACCGGCGTCTCCGGCATCTTGCGAGTCAGATCGTGCAGGTATCCCGGCCTGCGTCCGAACGCCGGCACATAGGTAATGAACGCGCACATCTTTCCGGTGGCATCAAGCGCGGCAAAGATCCGGCGGTCTGTATCTTCCGGAGTGCCCAGTTCGCCGATCATGAAATCGAGTTCCTTTTTGCGCTTGGCCGCCAGCCACCCGCCACTCACGCGGCGCAGTTCTTCAAACGGCGCGGCGCCGCCGGCGATATCGGCGCCCACTTCCACCACGCGAACTCCCTGCTCCTTGGCGCGTTTGATCTTGTTGCGAAGCTTCATCTTCTTGGTGCCCACCAGGGAATAACCGGAAAGGCTCAACGCATACGTGGCGCCCATGGAATTCACGGTGAAGGCGCGGGAGCGGAACAACTCCACCTGCGAGCCCGATACCTGCACCACGACGATACGGCGCTTGCGCGAGGCCGCCTCTTCCAGGAAAGCATCGAGCAGTTCGGCACGAGCGGCTTCGGGGGCGTGGACGCCGCCGAGGCACACCATGTGCTTGCCTTGCTCCCGGTAGGCGATGAAGCCGGCGAGACCCGGGATCTGAAACCGCGTGTTTCGTTCGCTTAACGCCAGGTAGCCCGACGGATGGTCGATCCCGCCCGCGTGGCCCTGCGCCGGTTTGGTTTCCGTCATATTCAGTTGGCTCCCCTCGCCAGCACTTTTTGCGTCTCCGCCTCTATGTAGCGTGCGACCATCGCCGTTCTGGAAGACACCCGCAACTTGGCGAAGATGCGCCGCAGGTGTGTATTTACGGTCCAGGCGCTGATGCTCAACTCGTGAGCGATGATTTTGTTGGGCAGGCCCAGCGCGGCCAGTTTCACGACTTGTTCTTCCCGGGGGCTGAGAATGAGACTCACACAAGCTACCTCCGAATTTCTAGTGCAGGATCGGCCCACTCTGTTGCAGTGGGATCGTTCAAAGCGAGGGCTTGCGGCAATTCCGTGGGATTGAGGTGTTCGATGCCGTCGAGCATGGCGGCGGATCGATGGGCACGTTCGGCGCCTATCGTTTCCGTCGCGCAGGCGATGTACTTGGCGCGCATCAGCGCGCGCGCGCCGCTCCAGTCGCCATGCCCGGCGAACCCGTCGGGTATCGTTACCGTCTCCCGATGGATCGAGCCGCCGGTGGTCTGAATCACCACGCGCGCGGGCAATGCCTTCGTCATCGCCGCGAAATCGTCGGGAACGTGGCGGGCGGCCGGACGGCACAGCGCGAGGCCGATGCGTATCTTGTCCCATGCCGAAAGCCGGATCCTCTGCGCCGGGCTGGTATGCCCTCCGGAGGACAGCAGGAAGCGAAGGCGGTTGAGGCGGCTTGTATTGCTGAGTGCGGCGCCCAGGGGGATCGGCGCGCGGAGCGTGTCTATCGTGAACCGTGCATCGTGACGGATCTCGATTCGATCCACCATTTGCCACACTCGCGGATCGTTCTTCGCGGATTCTTTCAGATGCTCCGGTCCGAAGCTGCCGAATACCAGGGCGCAGGCGACCGCGTAGGCCGTGCTGAAGCTGAGCGTGGCGGCCGCGGAGCCGCCGCCGTTGCGATAGGGACGGGAACGCTGTTCCATGCCGGTCATCAACGCCGGTCCGAACACTTCCACCTTTCGAATATTTCCAGCGCGAACGCGCACCGACAGTGTCTCCGCGGCCTGAACGGCCGCCTGCAGATAGGCGGAACCGGGATGCGTCTTATAACTATTGGTCTCCGTATGCCAGCGCGTGCCGAGTCCGCCCAGGAACTCGCGCAAGGGACATGGGGTTTCACTATCGAAGAAGCCGCCGCCGTCTTCCAGGATTCGCAGGTTCCCGCGAAGACCGGCACGCGCGGCATCCACCGCCTCTAGGCCCCAACGAATGGGCCACGCCGCGCTCAACACCTTCGCATCCGAACCCATGAACCCCGCGTAGCAGGCTTTGGTTGGATAGCTCAAGGCGATCGCCAGGGCATGAGCGAACGTTCCGGCCGGCAGTCCTTCGGCCTTGGCGCGAGCCGTCGCGGCCCCCGCCAGATGCAGCCGCGCCGCCATCTGCCCGCGCGTGGGACCCAAGGCCGCCGCCATGTTCAAACGGGCCGCGATTTCATTCGCCGCGATCTGCGCCAGCAGCAGACCGCCGCCGGAGAGTTCGTGGACACCGGCAAAGGCAGCCGGCACCAGGACGGACGAGTGACCGGTGTGTCCACCGAGCATCACATCGTCAAAGTCGAGCGTCATGGACCACGCCGACATCAAGGCGGCGGCGGAGATGGGATCGGCATCCCGGCGCGGATAGCTGGCCTCGATCGCGCGGCCAAGGTCGCTTGAGTAGCCCGCGTGAACCGCTGCCAGCATGGAAAACACCTGGTTCTTGGCGTGCTGCCGGACTGGCCCGGGCACGTCATCGATCCGCAGACGCGCGGCCCAGTCCGTCAGTCGCGTGAGCTCGGTCGGCTCCATTCGCTCGAACTAGTGACACTCGCGCGCGATTCGGATCATTTGTGCGTTCCCACGAACAAGCGACACGAAAGAATAGGGCGGGCTGCAACGGACTTCGCCGTGCTCCCACTATGTCGTTGTCATGGGTTTGGCCTGGAGGAATCTCTGCCACGAACGAACGCGCTTCGCCGTCACACTCTGCGGCATCTCGTTTGCCGTGTTGCTGATGGTGCTTCAGGGCAGCCTGCTGACCGGCTTCATGCGATCGGCATCGCGCGTGATCGACGCCTCCGACGCGGAGTTTTGGATCGTGGCCAAGGGCGTGGCGTGCTTTGAATGCGCGACGCCTGTGCCCGCTCGTTTCCGCGAAATCGCCCTGGGTATTCCCGGTGTCATCGCCGTGGAGCGCGTGGTGGCCGGAGCCGCCGTCTGGAAGAAACCTTCCGGCAAGAGCCAACTGGTCTACGTCGTCGGGACCGAGCACGGCGCCGGCCGCGAATTTCCGCTTCCCTATCTCAGCGGTTCGGAAGGACCCTTGAAGCCGGAGATGGTGATGCTCGACGAATCGAACGCGGAGCTGCTTGAAGTATCGGGAGCGGGCATCGGTGTCGAGATCAACCGCCGGCAGGCGAGCGTGGCCGAGGTCATCAGTGATTTCGGATCGTTTATCGGTCAGCCGTACATGTTCACCACCTATCGGGACGCCGTCCAGTATCTGGGCCTGAGCGGGGAGGACGTACACTTTCTCGCGGTTCATGCGTCCACCGGATCCAGCCTCGCGCGGATTCAGTCGGAGCTTCAGAGCCGCATGCCGGAGGTCAACGTCTGGCGCCGCGAGGAATTCGCGTGGGAGGCGCAGACCTACTGGACCATGTTGACGGGCGCGGGCAGCGCGATTCTCACGGCGGCGTTCTTGGGCTTCGTGGTGGGCACGGTCGTCGTTTCGCAGACCATCTACGCCACCACGATGGAAAACCTGGAAGAGTTCGCCACGTTGAAGGCGATGGGCGCTTCCCGTTTCTATATCCAACGCATCGTGCTGACCCAGGCATGGATCAGCGGATCGATCGGAGCCCTCATTGGAGTTTCCATCACGATCCCGCTGGTGCGCCTGGTGAAGCAAAGCATCGCATGGGTCTACATGCCCTGGTGGATGCCAGTGAGCATGGTGGCCGTGACGCTGGGAATGTGCAGCCTGGCCGCGATCGTGTCCGTTCGCAAGGCGGTGAGTGTCGAGCCGGCGAGGGTGTTTCGCGCATGAATACCTGTCTGAGTACCGATCATGTCAGCGTTTCTTACGGCAGCGGCGCCGCCACCGTGCGGGCGCTGCGCGATGTCACCCTCGACTTCCGGCCCGGCGAACTGACTTTGATCATGGGTCCCTCGGGCAGCGGCAAGACGACGTTGCTATCGGCGCTCGGTGGGCTCTTGACGCCGGATACGGGTGAGGTTTCGATCATGGGGACCACCGTGCGCGGCCTCGATCAGGAGGAAGCGGGCCGCTTGCGGCAGCGTTCCATCGGGTACGTGTTCCAGGCGTTCCGGCTTTTCCGCTCGCTGACGGCGATCGAGAACGCATTGGTGGCGCTCGAGATTGGAGGAGTGCGCGGGCCGCGCGCGCTCGACAAAGCCAAAGCCGCGCTCGAGGCGGTAGGCGTAAGCCATCGGGCCAACTGCCTGCCATCGGAGCTCAGTGGAGGCGAGAAGCAGCGAGTCGCGATCGCGCGCGCCCTGGTCAACGATCCACCCATTCTGCTGGCGGATGAGCCGACGGCTTCGCTCGATCATGCCTCGGGGGAGCAGATCGCATCGCTACTACGCGGCATCGCCGCCGGAGCCAGGCGAATCGTCGTCGTCGTAACGCACGACAACCGCTGGCTCGAACGCGGCGATCGAATCGTCGAAATGTCGGACGGGCAAGTTACCAAAGATTCAGGAGAGATCCAATGACGCTGTCAAGGCCGATGCCGGTATTGATGTTGTGCGCCCTCTGCGGGGCGGCCGGATGGTTCGGTGGAAGTGCCCGTCATACGCCTGCGCGACTGCCGGAACTGGTGGCGCATGCCGAACCCGCCGCGGAGATGCCCGTTGTGCTCGCGGCGCCGGGCAGAACCGAAGGCGCCTCGGAGCCGGTGAACGTCTCGGCTGGAATCGACGGCGTTCTGTCGGCGGTGCTGGTGGAGGAAGGGCAGCGGGTCAAGGCTGGCGATACGATCGCCAGGGTGGAGCGGCCGGAGCTGAAAGCGGAGCTCGATCAATCGAAAGCCGCCGCCGAAACCGCGCGCCAGGCGAAGGCTCGTCTGCTGCGAGGCAGCCGCGTGGAAGAACGGCAGCAGGCCGCGGCCGAGGTGTCGAGGGCCCGTGCCGCGCTCGATCAGACGCTGATTCACTTCAACCGCCAGTCGACGCTTCTGGAAACCGGCGACGTTCCGCGCGCCTCGTTCGATCGCGCCCGCGGCGATAAGGAAGTGGCGGAAGCGGTCGTCCGCGCGGCTCTCGAACGGGAAAAGCTGCTGAACGCGCCGCCGCTGCCGGAAGAAGTCGCCAAGGCCGATGCCGAGATTCGCTTGGCCGAAGAGCGAATTCGCGCTCTCGCCGCGATGATCGCCAAATGCAACGTGCGCACTCCAACCGGTGGCACGGTGGTGCGGCGCTTCATGCGCGCGGGGGAGGTGGTGAGCGTCGTTTTCCCTCAGCCGATCGTCAGTGTCGTAGACGCCTCGCGCATGCGCGTGCGAGCCGAAGTGGACGAACGGGATATCGCACACGTGCGGGCGGGACAGCCGGTATTGATTTCGGCCGACGCGTTACGCGCGCGGAAAGTAAGCGGCCGCGTGGCGTCTCTCGGTTCGTTGATGGGACGCAAGCGCGTCCGCACCGGGGACCCGGCGGAGAAGAGCGATCGTGACGTGCTTGAGGTGCTGGTCGATCTTGACGAAGCCGAGCCGCGCCTGGTGCTCGGCCTGCGCGTCACCGTCCAGTTTCTGAACGAAGCCGCGCCGGCGCCGGCCGCGGTTTCCCGCGGAAATCGCGCAACGCTCTAGCGTCCCGCACCACTTATTCGTAGGAAGCAAATTCGAGGCTGGAACATTTCAGACGGCAGGGGTACGCACATGAACAAGGAATTTCGAACATTGGTGGATGTCGCGGTTTCGCGGGCGAAGACTTCGCCGGACGCCACGGTCTATCACATGCTTGCCGACGATGGCAGCGAGTGCGGCCGGCTCACTTTCGGTGAACTGGACCGCCGTGCCCGCGCGATGGGCCGTTTCTTTGAAGCGGCGAACGCCTCGGGCAGCCGGGCCGTGCTGCTCTATCCCACCGGACTTGATTACATCACCGCCTTCTTCGGCTGCCTCTATGGCGGCGTCGTGGCGGTGCCGGCGTATCCGCCGCGCATGAACCGGAACTTGAAGCGGCTGCTTTCGATCATGGAAGACTGCGCGCCGCGCTATGTGTTGACCGACGCCGATACGCTGGCCAACGTCCGTGCGGCGTTCGCCAATCACCCGGCGCTTGAGTCCATTGAATGGATCGCCACCGATCTTTTCGATTTCAGCGGGGCCGAGGACTGGCAGCCGTCCGGTCTTTCCGCCGGAACGCTGGCGTTTCTGCAGTACACTTCCGGCTCCACGTCGGCGCCCAAGGGCGTGATGGTGACCCACGGCAATCTGATGCACAACGAAGCGCTCATCCACAAGGCGTTCGATCTGGATGAAAGCACCGTTGTGGTTTCCTGGCTGCCGATCTACCACGACATGGGCCTCATCGGGAACGTACTGGCGGCCGTGTACGGTGGATTTCGCGCCTACCTGATGTCGCCCGCGGCTTTCCTGCGGCGGCCCGCGACGTGGCTCGAAGCCGTGTCGCGATTTGGAGCCACCGCGAGCGGCGGTCCGAATTTCGCTTACGATCTGTGCGCGCAGAAGGTGAAGCCGGAAGATTGCGCGAATCTCGACCTGAGCCGGTGGCGCATCGCTTTCAACGGCGCCGAGCCGGTGCGCGCGGGTACGCTGGAGCGCTTCGCGGCGCGGTTCCGCCCGTATGGCTTTCGCGACCAGGCGCTGTTCCCTTGCTATGGCATGGCCGAAACCACGCTGTTCGTCACCGGTGGCGCCGTGTCCGCCGCGCCCGTCGTCACTGCGTTCGACCGCCGGGCGATGCAGGATAATCGCGCCGTTGCGGCATCGGAGGGAGAACGCCACGTCGGCTCGGGCCGGTCGCACATGCAAGCCTTGCGAATCGTGGACCCGGCGAGCCGGGGGGAATGTCCCGAGGGCACCGTCGGCGAGATCTGGGTCTCCGATGCATCGGTCGCCACCGGGTATTGGAACAAACCGGAACTTTCGAAGGAAACGTTTGAGGCGCGTCTGACCGGCGGCGATGAGGCCTTCCTGCGGACCGGTGACCTGGGCGTACTCATCGAAGGGGAACTGTTCGTGCTGGGGCGCTTGAAGGACCTTATCATCATTCGCGGCGCCAATCATTATCCCCAGGACATCGAACTGACGGCGGAATCGAGCCACGCCGCGTTGCGGCCGGGATGCAGTGTCGCCTTCGCCGTCGATGCGGGCGGGGAAGAACGTCTCGTCCTGGTGGCGGAAGTGTCGCGAGAGCGCCGTCACGGCGCATCGATGGAAGAGATCGGCGAAGCGGTTCAGCGGCACGTGGCGGCCGAACACGGCGTCTCGGTTTCCGAGGTCGTGTTGATCCAGCCCGCCACGTGCCTGAAAACATCGAGCGGCAAGATTCAACGCAGTGCGACTCGCAAAGCCTATCTGGCCGGCGAACTGGAAGTCTTCAAGGCATGGCACAACCTGGCGGAGGCGCCGGCCGCGGCGGCGAACCCGGCGGGGATGCCTCCCGACGTTACCTGCTGGCTCGAAGCCGAACTCTGCCAGGCGCTGAAAATCGCACCATCGAGTTTCGACCGCAATCGCCCGATCGCCGAGTATGGCCTCGATTCGTTGCGCGCTTCGGAACTGGTGGCGGCGATCGAAGAGCGGTTCGGTGTGGAACTGCCGGTGGAGATTCTTTTCGTGGGAGAGCCGAGCCTGAGCGGGCTTTCCAGTTCACTCACCGCGCAGCTTGGCGCGGGGGGGAGGTAAACGTGACTGTGCTCGCATCGGTCGAAGATTCCGCGCCAACTGCCCGAACGGATCATCCGTTTGAGACGTATGCCAACCCCAGGCTGGCTCGCGTTCTGGGCCAGCTCATGCTCGACAAGAGCTACGTGCGGGGCGAAGGCTGCTACCTGTTCGATTCCTCGGGAAAGCGCTATCTCGACTTCCTCGCGCAATACGGCGCGCTGCCGTTCGGTTTCAACCACCCTCGCATCTGGAACGCGATCGAACAGCTTCGCGACAGCATGGAGCCGAGCTTCGTGCAGCCTTCGCTCCTGAATCCCGCGGGAGAACTGGCCGAGCGGCTGGTAAAAGCGGCGCCCGAAGGGCTGAACCGCGTGACGTTCGCCAACAGCGGCGCCGAAGCGGTGGAAGCCGCGATCAAGCTTTGCCGTTCCGCCACGGGTCGTCACAAGATTCTAGCGGCATCGAATGGATTTCATGGCAAGACGCTGGGGGCTCTTTCGGCCACCGACAAGCCGAAGTATCAGAAGGCGTTCGGAGCACCCGTTCCGGGCTTCGACTACGTGGCGTACGGCGATGCCGCGGCGCTTGAGAAAGCGCTGGCGGGCAAGGAGTACGCGGGCTTTTTCGTGGAGGCCCTTCAGGGCGAAGGCGGCATTGTCGAGCCGCCCGAAGGCTATCTGAAAAGAGTGGAACAGATCTGCAAGGCCACCGGTACGCTGTTCGTAGCCGACGAAATTCAGACTGGTCTCGGCCGCACCGGGGTCCTGTTCGCTTGCGACGCGGCAGAAGTGTCGCCCGATGTGATGACGGTAGCCAAGGCTCTTGGCGGCGGCATGGTGCCGATCGGCGCCGTGCTCGCTCGCGGCGAGTATGTGACCGACGACTTCGCACTGAAGCACACGTCCACCTTTGCTGGGAACGCGCTCGCCTGCCGGGTTGGACTCGCTACGCTCGATCTGCTGGAGGAGAACAACCACGCGCTGATCCGCGACGTCGCGCGGCACGGGGCGTATCTCCGCGATCGCCTATTGTGGCTTCAAAACCAGTATCCCGGCCTCATTGAAGAGGTTCGCGGGCGTGGCTTCATGCTGGGCGTGAAGTTCGGCCTGACCCGCGACGGTTGGATGGATAGCCTGCTCGGATGCCTGGGCGAGACCGAGTTCTTCACGCCGCTGGTGGTGACTTACATGCTCAACCGCCACGGTGTGCGGCTCGGCTACACGCTCAATCAGGGCGGTATTCTGCGAATCCAGCCGCCGCTCACGGCGGGCCGCGAAGAGTGCGATCTGTTCCTGCGCTCCTTCGAGGAGATGCTGGTGGCGCTCGCCCGGCGCGATACGGCCGCCTTCACG
This sequence comes from uncultured Acidobacteriota bacterium, assembly GCA_902826685.1. Classification (GTDB taxonomy): domain Bacteria; phylum Acidobacteriota; class Terriglobia; order Bryobacterales; family Bryobacteraceae; genus CADEFT01. The sequence continues at coordinate 10,761 of CADEFT010000041.1, read as the reverse complement.
GCGCACATCACGGGCTTCGACAGCGCCCGGACCCTCGCGCCGCGGTCGCGATCGATCGCACAGGCGACCGGTAGAAAGCGCGCCGGCGACGGACGGTTTGCGTTCCTGTTCCATCCGCTGACCATCCGTAATTACGCCGATGCCGACAGCACACTGCAGGCGCTTTCCGAGCCGCAACTGGGGAAACTGGCCGCCTGCGTGGGTGAGAACTTCGATCCTTTCGTAGTGGGGGAAGCTGTTGTCGAAGCGCGCTCGGGCAAGCGGGCGCACGGCGACTTCATCGTGGTTCCTCATACCGCCGAGGAGATGGTGGCGCTCCCTCATCGCGACGCGATCGCCGAGATTCGTATGGCGGCGGAACTGGCGCGCTCGAGAGGCGCGGAGATCATCGGACTTGGCGGCTTCGTTTCGGTGGTGACTCGCGGAGGTCTTTACCTGAAAGGTACCGGACTGCCTGCGCTCACCACCGGCAACTCCTACACCTCGGTTGCGGGCCGGCTTTCGATTGAAGCGGCGCTTGCGCGCCAGGGCCGTGGCTTGGGCGATTGCACGGTCGCAATCGTTGGCGCCACAGGCTCGATTGGCCGCGCGTTGGCACTTATGCTGGCGGGGCGTGTACGGCGCCTGGTTCTGATTGGAAATCCGAGCCACCCGCGGGAAAGCATGCGGCGGCTGGTGAAGATTGCGGCGGAGACGGGCTACGTGGAGCGCGTCGTCACGACGTGCGATAGCGCCGAATGGCTGCCGCAATCGGACGTCATCGTTACGGCTACCAGTGCCACCGGCGAGATCGTCAAGCCTGGCGATCTGGCCCCTGGCGCCGTGGTCTGCGATATCTCGCGTCCGCCCAATGTAGACCGCGGGATACGCGAAATCCGGCCGGATGTGACGATTCTCGACGGCGGTGTCATCCGTCTGCCCGAAGGATCCTCGATGAGCTTCCGCATCGATATCGACCCCGGCCATGTCTACGCCTGTATGGCCGAGACGATGATGCTCGCGCTGGAGCACCGCTACGGCGATACAAGCCTTGGCCTGGATCTGGACCTGAGGCAGGTCCTGGAATTTGAAGATCTCTCTTTGCGGCATGGCTTCGAAGTAGCCGCCGCGCAACGGAATTAGCACGAGGAACGCCATGAACTACCTGCAAACGGAGCGGCAGACTCTCCGCACCTATCTGCCCGGACTCGATGAGCAACTACGGCAAGTGCCCTTTGAGGAACTCGAAAGACCGGGCAATCCGGGCATCGCTCTTTTCCGCGAGGCCGGCGGACCGGCGATGCTGGTCCCCAAAACGTATGGTGGCCAGGGAGCGGGCGCCGTCGACGCCGTACGAGTGCATCGCGCCATCGGCAGCCGGTCGCCATCGCTCGGCATCGCGGCTACGATGCACAATTTTTCTCTCGCCACGCTGGTCGAGTATGGCGAATACAGCAGTGAGTTCCTGAAGACGATCTGCGGAGGGCAGTTGCTGGTGGCTTCCGGATTCGCCGAAGGCCGCACGGGCGCGAGCATTCTCACGCCGGCCATTCGCGCTTCGAAAGTGGATGGGGGCTACCTGGTGAACGGGTCGAAGAAGCCTTGCACATTGTCGCACTCCATGCACCTGCTCACGGCGAGTGTCGGCGTCGGCGGGCCTGAGGGCACGGCGCGCGCCGTCGCCATTATTTCAGCCGATAGCGAGGGCATCGGCCGCAAGCCGTTTTGGAAAACAAACGTTCTGGCCGGGGCGGAAAGCGACGAACTGACTCTGACCGACGTCTTCGTTCCCGAACAGATGATGTTCTTTCCGCAGGTTCAGGAAAAGCTCGACCCCATCGAAACCGCCGGTTTCCTGTGGTTCGAACTATTGGTTTCGGCGTCCTACCTGGGCATGGCCAGCGCGCTGGTGGAACGCGTGATGACTTCGCGCAAAGGTGCATCCTGCGAGCAGACGGCGCTTGCCACCGAGACCGAGACCGGCATGGCGGCTCTTGAAGGCCTGGCTCACGCGATGGACGCCGGTGAGCGAACCGAAAGCTCACTGGCACGCTCGCTGCTGGTGCGCTTCGGCATTCAGTCGTCGATTGAGCGCGTGGTGGCGCGCGCGGCCGAACTTCTGGGTGGCATCGCCTTCATCGGAAATCCGGAGGTGGCCTACCTGCTAGCCGCCACGCGCGCGCTCGCCTTTCACCCACCGTCGCGAACCAGCGCATCGGGCTCGCTGACGGCCTACTTGATGGGGCAGGAATTTCAGCTCGCTTAAGAGGAATGCCATGGACAAGCACAACCTGTTTTTCACGCGTGCCATCTACAACGTCGTGCGGCTGGAGCACACGTTGTTCCTGGTGGCGCTGTCGCTGCTGGTGATCGCGCACTGGAGCGAGGTCAACTGGATCCGCTTCGGGCTGGCCTTTGCATCGAGCGATCTCATCGGCACCTTTCCCGGCCTGTATTGGTACTACAAGAGGTCGGGTGCCCGGCGCGAAGTGCCTGCCGGTTTCTACCATGCCTACAACATCGCGCACAGCTTTCTGGCTGTGGCCGCCGTAACCGCCGTCTGGTACCTGGTTACTCGCCAATTGGAATGGGCGATGCTGGCGATGCCGATTCACTTGCTGGGCGACCGCGCGATCTTCGGCAACATCTACAAATCGACCAACCTCGAGTTTGAGCCGGCTCCCAACGCCGCCTTCACACAGTTCATTCAAAGATTCGAAACACAGGAGAAACACGCATGAGCGCCGCATCACTCGCTATGCCGCCTGCAACCGAAACCGGATGGGATACGGCACCTGGCCTTCTGGAAGGCGCCACATCCATCGAGCTGACACCGGACCAATGCGGCCTTGCTTATTGGATCCGCTCGGCCGCTCAAGGCACGTGGATGGGCCTCGTCAACGAGCACGCCCCAGATGCCAAAGTCCCGGACTACATGCGCGAGCCGGGGCCGCTGCGTTCGGCATTGATGGAGGAATTCGCTTTCCGTTCCGTGTCGGAAGAGATTGCCACGCGATCGCTCAGCGACCTGGTGAAGCTCGCTCCCGATACGGCCTCGATGGAGTTCTACGCCACTCAATTGCTCGATGAAGCGCGGCACTCGCTTGCGTTTCGTGGCCACCTGGTGGAACTCGGCGTCCCGCGCGATCAACTGGCGCAGACGATCGAACAGATGGTGTGCGAGAAGCGCGCGCGCGTTCTGCAACCGTTGAAGGATTTCGGCGATGAGGTGATCGCGCAACCCGATAGCTTCATCTGCGGCGTAGTGATTCTGACGATCCTGGTGGAAGGTGTACTCGCTCCAGCCGCCGAGTTGAGCGAGCGGAAGTGGCGGCTGCTCAATCCCGCCGCCGCGAGTATCGAACGCGGCGCCAACATCGACGAGATTCGCCACTTGAGCGTGGGCAGCTCCGTGGTTCGTCAACACCTGCTGCGGAACCCCGGGGACAAGAAGCGCATCGCCGACGTGATCCTGCGGAGACGCCTGCTGTGGCGCGATCTGCCGGTGAACGAAGTCATCTACGAGCGCGAGGTGCTTTTCCAGCAAGGCATGCGGGAACATCGCGACGTGGTGGAGGGATATGAAATCGCCGCTGGCATTCCGCTGCTGGCCACGTCGCCCGAGCAGCGCCTGATGATGGCCAACGAATGGTCGCGCGAAATGCAGGACAGCAGGTTGACTTATATGGGACTTCCGGAGGCAATTCTATGACCAGCGCCGCAGCGGTTTCCAGCGAAACCGGTCACATCGAAGCTATTCTCCGCCGCAACATGCGGATCGACGGAGGGCAGGCGGTATCGGTTACGCCGATCACCGAGCACAGCAATCTCAATCATGTCTATCGGGTCAACGTTGGCGAACGCAATGTGTACGTCAAGGTGGTGCCGGAGCGGCCGAAGAAGCTCCCGATGAAGCTGCCGCGCGAGCGCGTGTTTTCCGAAGCCGAAGCGATGCGTCGGTTCGGGGCGCACGCCGGCGGTCACGTGGATGTACCGGAAGTGTTGTTCGTCGATGGCGAGGACTTCGCTCTGGGTATGACGGACGTTGGCGAGGGCCGCTCCGTGCTGCTCGACGTGGCCCAATCGCGATATGAACTTCTGCTCGGCCAGGCGGCGAATCTCGGAGCGGCGCTGGGCGCCGTACACGCCGCCACCGCCGGAATGCCGCCGTTTCGTCCGGAGATGCAGGATCAGATGCTGAGGGCGATCGTCTTCGACGGGCTCATCGCGCCGGGGGCGAAAGCCGCGTTTCCAGAAGCGGCGGATGCCATGCTTCTTGAAATGCGCAAGCGCCGCGATTGCCTGGTGCATGCCGATCTGTGGGGAAAGAACATTCTGGTTGGAGAAGGCGTGAAGGCGGCCATCGTCGATTTTGAGGGCGCCTTCATCGGCGACCCGGCGTTCGACGTTGCCACCGTGCTCGCCGTCTCGCTGCTGCCGGCGCTCTACCGGCCGGAACTGACGGACGCCGCGGTTTGCTTCGCGGAGGCCTTCATAGAGGCCTACGGCCGCGCTTCTTCGGCGACCGGTGAAGCGGCGGATTGGGCCATCGTGCGCGGCTTCTGGTACGCGGGCGCACTGGTGGCGGCGCGCGGATTCGGTCCGTTCGCCTATCCAATGGACGATGAGACACGCGCACGGGTTCGAGCCGTGGCGGGAATGTTGGCGGGGCAGGCTCCGGCGGCGATCTCCGAATACGCGGCCGTTGCCAGACAGGCGGCTTGACATGATTCGAAAACTGCTGAACGGAATGTTCGTGACCGCGGCCTTTCTCGCCTTCGCGGCGGCGGGCAATGCGGAGGCTCTGCTTCATCCGCAGCTCTGGATTCTGGGTGCCATCGGAATCGCCGCGCAGGTGTTTCAGCCGCTCTACAAGCCGGTGGATCGCACCGCCCCGGTTCAAGACCGCGACACTGGCAACCACCTGGTGTGGTCCGTCTACATCTCGCAGGCGGCCGGAATCTTCGAGGCGGTGTACTTCCGCTACCCGGCGAGTTTCGAATGGGACGGCGTAGCGACTTTCGGATTGCTGATGGCCGTTGCCGGTCTGGCGCTCCGCAGCTGGTCCGTGCATGTGTTGGGCCGGTTCTTCACCTGGCACATCATCGTGCAGCCGGATCATCGAGTGGTGCGCACGGGTCCCTATCGCCTCATGCGCCATCCGGGCTATGTGGGCGCGCTGTTGATGTACGTCTTCACGCTCGTCTTCCTGCATTCCTGGGTGGGAGCCGCGCTGGCGTTGCTGCTGGTGTCGGCCGCCGTGTGGCGCCGCATTCGCTACGAGGAGGAATGGTTGAACCGGCATCTGGGCGAGGAGTACGCACGCTATTCGCTCGAAGTGAAAGCGCTGGTTCCTTATCTTTGGTGAGGTGAAGTCATGATGAAGGACATCTTCAAGGGAGTCTGCTCCCGCTTCCCGAAAGGCGTTACCGTCATCACCGGCAGAAGGCCATCCGATGGTCTTCCGGTCGGGATGACGGTAAGTGCTTTTACGGGTGTATCGCTTGAGCCGCCGACGGTTCTGATTTGTCTGCGGCGCGATTCCGCCACCACGGCGATGCTGCTGGCAGGCGACCACTTCGCGGTGAACGTGCTCAGCGCGCATCAGCAGGAGATCTCGCAGCGGTTCGCCACGCGGGGTCCGGAGAACCGCTTCGACGGCATCGATTGGCAAGAGGGGCCGAATGGCGTTCCACTGCTGCCGGGCACCATCGGCCACTTCGTTTGCCGCCGCCGGTCCACCGTCGCCGATGGCGATCACTATGTCGTTTTCGGCGAAGTGGTAGGCGGGCTCTATGAGCCGGAAGAGTATCCACTGGTTTACTGGGCGGGCGCGTATCGCGGCTTGGCGGCGTAGCCTTCAGCCGCCCGCGGCCGCCCCAGCCAATCGACCAACGGTCCCGTCATCAACGTCGTCACCAGCGTCATGATCGCCATCATCGAGTAGATCGCCGGAGGAATGACGCCGATCTCCAGACCGACGTTCAGCACCACCAGTTCCATCAGGCCGCGTGTGTTCATCAGCGCTCCGAGCATCGCGCCTCGCCGCCAATCCATGCCCGCACACCGTGCCGCGATCACCGTGCCGCCCAGCTTGCCGGCGACGGCCGTGGCGACGATCAGAATCAGATAGCCCCACATGCCGGAATTCCAGGCAAGGCCGAGATCGGTGCGCAGTCCGGCCAGCGCAAAGAAGATCGGAAGCAGCAGGATCACGGTGAGCGATTCGATGCGCTGGCGGATCCAATCGGTGAGTTCAGGAACGCGCGGTATCGCGGTGCCGGCCAGAAACGCGCCGAACAACGCATGCAGGCCCAGCCAATCCGTTACGGCCGCCGATGCCAGCGCCACGCCCAGGCTGAGTGCGGCCAATCGTTCCGGAGCAGCCTCCTCCGGCCGCGGCAGCTTCCGCAGCAAAGGCCGTACCACGCCGAACAGCACGAGCACAAAGAGCGTCGACCCGCCGAGCGGAATCCACGGCGACGCCGGCGCGGTTCCCTTGACGCGCGCCACCACGAGCAGCAGCAGGCACCAGCCCGCCACGTCGTTCACGGCGGCGCAGGCAGTGGCCATCGCGGCCGTAGAACTGCCGAGCAGCTTTTTCTCCGCCAGGATCCGGGCCAGCACCGGAAAGGCCGTGATGCTCATGGCCGTGCCGATGAACAGCGCGAATCCGTCCAGCCCGACGCCCGGTGGCACGAACCCGGCCAGGGCGTACACCGCGATGCCCGCCCCCAACAACATCGGCAGCGCGATGCTCGCGTGGCTGATTAACAGCACACTCCGTCCGCGCCCGCGCAGCTCACCGGAATCGGTATGAAGTCCCACGACGAATAAAAACAGAATCAGACCCAGTTGACTTAGGGCGTTCAAACCGGCGAGACCATCGGCTGGAAACAGTGTGGCGGAAATCGAGGGAGCCATGCGGCCAAGCAAGGAAGGACCAAGAAAGATGCCGGCGGCCATCTCACCCACCACGCGCGGCTGGCCGAGCCGTTGCGCCAGGGTTCCAAACACACGCGCCGCCACGAGTACCGCCAGAATCTGCAGCGCCAACGGAACGCCCGCGGCTTCGTGCACCGGCCTTGCGGCCGCAACGGGAGCGGAAGCCGATGGCACATTCACCAGGATCCAGCCGGAAACCGCGGCGGGCACACAAACCAGCAGAAGGTAGGGAAGGATCACTCCCTCCCTACCGGCTGCCGAGTTCACGAAAGGTGCGGAAGGGAAGACTTCCGCCTTCATCGCACACCTTTCATGCCGCCAAGGACCATTTGATCGGCCGCGTAGCCCGAATCGGCGCGGGTTGGCGCCATCGAGGCCAGCCTGTGACGGTGAGCCAGCCACGACGCAAAGAGCAATGCGCCGATTGCGCCAGTGGTCATCAGCCACGCCGCCGCATCGTCCCGCAGCACGGGCACCAGGTAAAGGCCGGTACCCAGCGAGAAGATCGGAACGAATACCAGCGCATGAATGCCGCGGATGCCCCAAAAGCCACCGGGCAGCGCGTAGCTTCCCGAAAAGCCCATGTAGTAAACCTGCATCATGTGACGGAACGTCCAGACTCCCGCGATCGACCAGCACACGCCATGGCCGACGGGGCTGTTGGCCACCTGCTCCGGTTGAGCCAGCGAGATGGCCGACCACGCCAAAATCGCGTAAGCGATCCACAGATTGAAAACCGGAAGCAGGTTCCGGTTGGTTGCGTCGAGGCCCGCCAGCGTCTGCTTCCATCGCAGGGCGAAGGGAAACACCAGGTGGAACAGGCCGAACGCCAAATGATAAACGCCGCCTGCCACGACTGCGCCTATGATCCAATTCTCCATTCAGAGGGCTCCTTTCTTAGCACCACTCGGGATGTAGTGCTCGCGGTTTGCGCTCGCGTTTCATGGCTGGAACGCGCTACCACGGATGCGCGACTTAGGCGAAACGATTTCGCCCTTGCCATCACCAGGAAATCGTGCGGCTGGCCTGGCGCAACTTACTTGTGGGACGTGGACGCTTTGCCGTCACGCTGTGCGGCATCGCCTTCTCGGTTTTCCTCATGGTGCTGCAGGGCGGATTATTGATCGGTTTCATTCGCGCGTCGTCGCGCATCATCGATGCATCCGATGCCGGGATCTGGATTGCCGCGAAAGGCGTTCCCTGTTTTGAGTGCGCGGCGCCGGTGCCCGCCCGCTTTCGCGAGATCGCCATGGGCAACCCCTCCGTCACCGCGGTGCAAAGGTTTATCACCGGGGCGGCGGTGTGGAAGAAGCCGTCGGGCAAAGGCCAACTCGTCTACCTGATTGGCGGCGAACCCGGCATCGGAGCCGAATTCCCCCTGCCCTATCATGCCGGACTGGATGGACCGGTGCGGCCGCAGATGGTACTGCTTGACCGCAGCAACGCCGGGCGGCTCGAAGTTGCCGGCGCCGGGTCGGCGTTTGAGATCAACAAACGCCGCGCGAGCGTGGCGCGCGTCGTCGACGGCTTCGGCTCGTTCTTCGGCCAGCCCTTCGTTTTCGCCAACTACCGCGACGCCGTGCAATACCTGCGGCTCGATTCGAACTACGTCCATTTCCTGGGCGTGCACGCGGCGGAAGGCACCGACCTCGGCCGGCTGCAATCCGATCTGCAACGGCGAATGCCTGAGGTCACCGTGTGGCGGCGGGAGGAGTTTGCCCGCCACGCGCAGGTGTACTGGACGATGCTGACCGGCGCCGGAAGCGCCATCCTCACCGCCGCTCTCCTCGGTTTTCTGGTGGGGGCGGTGATCGTTTCCCAAACCGTGTACGCCACCACCATCGAGAATCTGGAAGAGTTCGCCACGCTCAAGGCGATGGGTGCATCGGGCGGATACCTTCGCCGGGTCGTGCTGCTGCAGGCGTGGATCAGCGGGATCATCGGGTGCGGCATCGGCGTGGCGGCGGCGATTCCGGCGGTGGAGATTCTGCGCGGGATGATTCCATGGATCGCGATGACGTGGTGGCTTCCGGCTTCGATGATACTGGCGAGCCTGGCGATGTGCGGCCTGGCTGCCATCGCGTCCGTTCGGCGGGCGGTGACGGTGGATCCGGCGCGCGTATTTCGCGCGTAGAAAAACAAAATCGCGGCGCCCCCATGAAGGAGACGCCGCGAGGCCCGTTCCAGACTTGTTATCGTTCGCCCGCGCCTTGCACGCTGGTGCCCCAGGCGGCAGACGTACCCCACGCGGCCGACGTACCCCAAGCGGCCGAGGTGCCCCAGGCGGCGGATGTTCCCCACGCCGCTGAAGTGCCCCAGGCCGCCGAGGTTCCCCATGCCGCCGATGTACCCCACGCAGCCGATCCGCCGTTGATGGCGTAGACCGGTGAACCCGATGGCTTGTGCAGCATCGCCGGGCTCCAGATCTGCGAAGGTTCCGACAGCAATCCCAAGGCCCAGGCCGATAGCGGATCGACCACCATCGTCACCTGGCCGGTAAGCAGATTGTAGACGGCGGATGGCGAGAGCGCCGGTCCGCTCGGCATATCCTGATTGCTCAGCGCGGCGGCGATATCCAGATAGCCGGCCCCCACGGTGAAGACGTCGTAGGTGGCGGGGAAGGCCTGGTTGGTGTGCGGATCGTAGGAGACGCTGGCCACCGGAAAAGCCTTCGAGGCCATCTTCATCAGACGCGCTTTCACGGCATCGGGCGTCAGCGAAGGGTTCTGCTGCAGCAGCAGCGTCGCGGCGCCGGCCACCATCGGCGAAGCCATGCTGGTGCCGCTCAAGCGCAGGTAGGAACCGCTTACGGCGTTGCCCGGATAGGTGAGGGCGATCGACGAACCGGGCGCCAGCAGCGAAGCGACCTGATTGCCGGGAGCCACCAGGTCCGGCTTCACGATCTGATCGAGATAGCTCGGTCCCTTGGAGCTGTAGCTGGCGACCTGATCGTCGCCGCGGCCGATGGTGGCCATCGTCTTCATCGCGCCCACCGTGATCACGTACGGATCGTTGGCGGGCGAAAGAACGGTGGCGTTGCCGTTGCGGCCCAGGTTGCCGGCCGCCGTCACCACAACGATGCCCGCGCGCCAGGCCGCTTCCACGGCGCGGCAGAGCGGATCGTTGCGGAAGCTTTCCTTCACGGGCCGCCCCAGCGAAAGATTCAACACGCGAATGTTGTAAGACGATTTGAGTTGGATGGCGCGGTCGATCGCCGCGATCACCACGCTATCCCAACTGCCGCCCTGGGCGTTCAGCACGCGCAGGTCGATGATATTGGCGCGCGGCGCGATGCCCTGATTGGGCCGCGCCGGTCCCGACGACCGGCCGTCGCCCGCCACGATTCCGGCGATGTGCGTGCCGTGGCCGTAGTCGTCGGCCGCCGTGCCGCCGATGAAGCTCTCGCGATACACCACGCGCGAGGCGCCCGCGTCGTTCTTCAGATCTTCATGCGCATACACGCCGCTGTCGACGATGGCCACGCCCACGCCGGCGCCGTTGTAGCCGAACTGCGCCGCGGCCGCCTGCGCGTTCACCGCCGCCGTGGCCGTATCCAGGGTTCCCGCCACGGTCCGGTCCGGCGTGATGAAGGCGATCTTGGGATCGGTCACCAGCGACAGCAAAGAGCCGATGGAAAGGTTTGCCGAGACTGCCGGCAATGAAGCGTATTGACGCGTCGAGGTCGCGCCCAGAAGGTTCAGTTTGGAAAGATCGAGAAAGTTCGGAGCCGACTGGTACTGAATGATTACCGGAAGCCGCAGCAGCGGCTGGTTCAGCAACGCATTCAGATCCACCGAACGCTTCCGGGATTGGGAGAACAACAAACCGCAAATCAGC
>CADEFT010000040.1 GCA_902826685.1 uncultured Acidobacteriota bacterium | reverse complement strand
TGTGACCGATCGTTCCGATGTTTACGTGCGGTTTGGAACGATCAAATTTCTCTTTTGCCATCGTGCTCGATCCTTTCCTTACTTACCTACCGGGCAACGCCCCGCATCTTCGCGACAATCTCTTCCGACAAACTCCTCGGCACCTCTTCGTACTTGCCGAAGTGCATGGTGAACGATCCACGGCCCTGCGTCTTGCTGCGCAGATCGGTGGCGTAGCCGAACATTTCGCTCAGCGGCACCATAGCCTTGATGATCTGCGTGGAACTGACCTTTTCGGTGCCAAGCAACTGGCCGCGGCGGGAGATCAGGTCCCCGTTCACCGCGCCCATGTAGTCGTCGGGCACGGTCACTTCCACCGCCATGGTGGGCTCCAGCAGCACCGGCTTGGCCTTCTTCGCCGCATCCTGAATCGCCATGGAGCCGGCGATCTTGAACGCCATTTCCGAAGAGTCGACGTCGTGGTAGCTGCCGTCCCACAAGGAAACCTTCACGTCGGACATGGGGAAGCCGGCGAGAATGCCCCGCTCAAGCGCCTCCACCATACCCTTTTGAATCGCCGGAATGTATTCCTTGGGAATCGACCCTCCGGTGATGTCATTGATGAACTCAAAGCCGGCGCCCGAGGCGTTGGGTTCGATGCGGATCTTGACGTGACCGTACTGGCCGCGCCCGCCGGACTGTTTGGCGTACTTGGTGTCGGAGGCGGCGCTGCCGCGAATGGTCTCGCGATAGGCCACCTGCGGCTTGCCGACGTTGGCCTCGACGCCGAACTCGCGCTTCATGCGGTCGACGATAATTTCCAGGTGCAACTCGCCCATGCCGGCGAGAATCGTCTGGCCGGTTTCCTGGTCGGTATTGACGCGCAGAGTGGGATCTTCCTGCACCAGCTTGCCGATGGCCATGCCCATCTTTTCCTGATCGTTTTTGGTCTTGGGCTCGATGGCGAGCTGAATGACCGGCGCCGGAAAGTTGATGGATTCAAGCAGCACCGGACTCGCCGGATCGCAGATCGTCTCGCCGGTCATGACCGTCTTGAGGCCGATGACGGCGCAGATGTCGCCCGCCAGAATCTCCTGGATCTCTTCCCGCTTGTTGGCGTGCATCTTGACCAGGCGGCCGATGCGCTCACTGCGGCGCTTGCCGACGTTCAGCACGTTTTCGCCCGACAGCAGCTTGCCCGAATACACCCGGATGAAGGCCAACTGGCCAACAAACGGATCGGTCATGATCTTGAACACCAGCGCCGAAAAGGGCTCGTTGTCGGAGGCCTTGCGCTCAATCGGAATCTCGGGCTTATCGACGTCGGTACCCTGCACCGGCGGCACATCGAGCGGCGAGGGCAGATAGGCGCAAACCGCGTCCAGCATATTCTGAACGCCCTTGTTCTTGAACGAAGACCCGCAGATGACCGGAAAGATCTTTTCGCCCAGCGTGCCCTTGCGAATGGCCGCGCGCAGTTCGGCTTCGGTAACCGGCAGGCCTTCGAGGTACTTGTGCATCAGGTCGTCGTCGCACTCGGCGGCGGCTTCGACCAGCTTTTCGCGATATTCGTCGGCCTTTTCCTTGAGATCGGCCGGAATCTCACCGTCGTCGTACTTGGCGCCCAGCGTTTCGTCGCGCCAGATGCGTGCCGTCATCGACACCAGATCCACCACGCCCAGAAACTTATCCTCGGCGCCCACCGGGAGCTGAATGGCCACCGGACGGCAGCCCAGACGCTCAACCATGGTATCGATGGAACGGTAGAAATCCGCGCCAATCCGGTCCATCTTATTGATGAAGCAGATGCGGGGCACTTTATACTTGTCCGCCTGCCGCCACACGGTTTCCGATTGCGGCTGCACACCCGCCACCGCATCGAAGACGGCGACCGCGCCATCAAGCACGCGCAGGCTGCGCTCGACTTCGGCGGTGAAGTCGACGTGACCCGGCGTATCGATGATATTGATCTGAATATCGTTCCACTCACAGGTGGTGGCGGCGGAGGTGATCGTGATCCCACGCTCCTGCTCCTGCGCCATCCAGTCCATGACGGCAGTTCCTTCGTGGACCTCTCCGATCTTATAGGTTCTGCCGGTGTAGTAAAGAATCCGCTCGGTCGTAGTAGTCTTACCGGCATCGATGTGCGCCATGATGCCGATATTTCGCATTCTCTCGAGTGGTTTGGTCCTTGCCATAAATCCTTTGCTTGGTTTGGTTTACCAGCGATAATGGGCGAAAGCTTTGTTGGCTTCGGCCATGCGGTGGACGTCGTCCTTCTTCTTGATCGCTCCGCCGCGCAGGTTGGCGGCGTCGTTGAGCTCGTTGGCGAGCTTGTCGGACATGCCCTTGTCCGGACGGGCGCGGGCATTGATCAGAATCCAGCGGATGGCGAGACTGGTGCGGCGGTTCTGCGTCACCTCGACCGGCACCTGGTAGTTGGCGCCACCGACGCGGCGCGTCTTGACTTCGAGCACCGGCTTACAATTCTCGACGGCCTTCTTGAACAGCTTGAGCGGATCGTCGTTGGTGCGGTCCTTGAGGATATCCATCGCCCCATAGAAAATCCGCTGCGATGTGTTCTTCTTGCCCTGCCACATCATGGAGTTGATGAACTTTTCCGCCAGCGTGGAATTGAAGATCGGATCGGGATCGATCTCACGCGTCGTGGCTCTGCGTCGACGAGGCATCTATTTCATTTCCTCCCGTTACGATTTCGGACGCTTGGCGCCGTACTTGGAACGTCCCTGCTTACGATTGGCCACGCCGGCGGCGTCGAGCGTACCGCGCACCACGTGATAGCGGACACCGGGAAGATCCTTCACGCGGCCCCCGCGAATGAGCACGATCGAGTGCTCCTGCAGGTTGTGACCGACGCCAGGGATATACGTGGTGACTTCAATCTGATTGGTGAGGCGCACGCGAGCGACCTTGCGCAGAGCCGAGTTCGGCTTCTTCGGCGTCGTCGTGTAGACGCGCGTACAAACGCCGCGGCGCTGGGGGCAGGCCTGCAAAGCGGGGCTGGCGGTTTTATACCGCGTGGGCCGGCGGCCTTTGCGCACAAGCTGGTTGAACGTGGGCACGAAGCTTCCCTTTCCTGACTTTTTGGCCGGTTTTATCCGATCGCGGCCAGCAATTCTGTGGACAAAATCACAATTACCGGGTTTGAGGCCGCACGCGCACGAAAATACGCGCGGGCACACCGGTCTTTCGAGCCAATTCGAACGAGTGGAAGGCAGCCTGAAGCGAAGCTCGGAACTGCCTGGAATACCGCGAGGGTACTTCGGTCGGGCCCATACCGCCTTCGGCGTTTACCTAAGCGGCCTCGGGGCCGGCCCCTGGTCGGGCTCGCCAAAAACAGACGAACGGTTACCAGGAGCGGAAGATTTCAACTCGTCAAACCCTACTAGCCTAGCACACCATTTCCCGATGTCAAGCACTGGTAGATTCCCCACAGCACTCCCTCCGAAATCCAGAAGTACTATCCGCATATAGGTACTACGAATTACTGTAAGAATGTGTTATAAATTTCAGTCATGTCCGTCCGAAACTGGGCGCGCCGGCGCTGGACTACTGCCGTTTTCCTCGCCGACTCGCGCCTGCGGGCCGAGGCGCGACGCCTTGCGGACCTGCTCCAGGCCTCGGAACGGATTCCGGGCTGGACGCGGGGCCGGGAAGCGGTCGAGTTGCTGCGCCAGTGCTATCTGATGCGTCACGGAGCGGTAACGGTGGAGGTGGGCTGCTTTCTCGGCAGCGCGACCGTCCTGTTGGCTGGGGCGAGGAAGCTGAAGGGCAGCGGGCACGTGCATTGCATCGATCCGTTCGACGCCAGCGGGGATGCGTTCTCGGTTCCCCATTACACGCGCATCGCTTCGGACTCGCAGGCTTCCTTGCGGCAGCGCTTTGAGGCTCACATTGCCGGGGCGGATCTGGCTCCTTACGTGACCGTGCATCAGGGCACGGCCGAAAGCGTCGGCGCGCGGTGGAACCATCCTGTCGATCTGCTGTTTCTCGACGGCGATCATTCCCCGGAAGGAGCGCGTTCGGCCTTCGACATCTGGACGCCTTTTCTGCGGACCGGCGGTCTGATCGCACTGCACAACTCAACGCATGAGAAAACCGAGCCCGGGCACGACGGCTTCCGCCGCCTGGCCGTGTCGGAACTCCGCGAGCCCGGGTATGGGGATGTTTTCAGCTCCGGCACCACGACGTTCGGGGTCAAGCGCGGGCCTCGGGGATAGTCATGCGGGTCTCGATCGCCATCACCAGTTACAACTACGAGCGGTATCTCGAAGCCGCCATCGAGAGCGCTCTCGGGCAGACCTATCGCGACGTGGAAGTGGTGGTGGTCGACGACGGATCGACCGACGGATCGCCGGCCATCATGCGGCGCTTTGCGGACCGCGCCCGGCTGCTGTTCAAGCAGAACGGCGGCCAGGGTTCGGCGTTTAATGCGGCGTTTGAGGCCACCACCGGCGACGCCGTGCTCTTTCTCGATTCCGACGATGTTCTGCATCCGGAGGCGGTAGCCAAGGCGGTGGCGGCCTGGCGGCCCGGATGCGCCAAGGTGCATTTCCCCCTGCGCATCATCGACGAGCATGGCCGGCCGACCGGCGGTCTGGTGCCGCGCGCGCCCTTGCGCGAGGGCGCCCTTGAGCAGGATCTTCTGACCAGCGGCATGTATGTCAGCCCCCCGAATTCGGGCAACCTGTTTGCGCGCGGCTTTCTCGAACAGGTGATGCCGATGCCCGAACGCGACTGGGTCTACGGCCCGGATTGTTACCTGGTCTTTCTGGCTCCGTTTTTCGGCGCGGTCGGGGCCCTCCGCGAGCCGATGGCGTTTTACCGGCGCCACTCGCAAAGCGTGACCAACATCACGACCGCATCGGCCGCCGACATGGTGGCGAAGCTGCTCGACATGCTGGAGAACGATCGCCGCCTGCGCAGCCTGCTCGAGCGATTCACCATCGATCGTGGACTGGCGCTATCGCCGGGCGCGGTCACCTCGCACTGGCTGCATCTGAAGCTGCGCCTGGCGCTGTTGAAGCTCGGCTCCTCGGCCAGCCCCGACGACGCGGCGTTCGCCCTCAGCATGCGTCTGCTGCAGGCGGTCTGGAGCGCCCCGGATCTCGATCTGCGGGGCCGCTTCGGGTTTACCGCCTGGGCCGTGCTGACCGCCTCGATGCCGGTGCGGGCCGCGCTGCCGCTGGTGCGGCTGGCCTATGCGCCGGGCGACCGGATGGCGGTGGTGCGGGCCATGATGGGCGCGGCGTAAGTACCGGGCGTTGTTACACTCAGGCTGATGCTCGTTTGCCCGGTCCGCGGCTGCCGCAAGCCGCTCACCCGCGAACCGCGGCGCGCCGTCTGTCCGGCGGGCCATTGCTTCGACCTCGCCCGCAGCGGCTATTTGAATCTGCTGCAGCCGCAGGATCGCCGGTCGAAGGATCCGGGCGACACGGCCGCGGCGATCGCGGGCCGCCGGCGTATCCACGACCTGGGTGTGACGCGCCCGCTGCTCGATGCGATCGCCCAGGCCGCGCACCCCGGGCCGGACGATATTGCGCTCGATGCCGGATGCGGCGAAGGCTTCTACGTGGGCAACCTGCGCCGCCTCGCCGGATGCGCGGCGCATGGAGCCGATATTTCCGTGCCCGCCGTAGAGGCGGCGGCACGGCGTTACCCCGATTGCACCTGGATCGTCGCCAACGCCGATCGCCAATTGCCCTACGCCGATGGTTCGTTCACCCTGCTGCTCTCCATTACCGGCCGGCTGAACGAACCCGAGTTCCACCGTCTTCTGCGGCCTGAGGGGCGACTGGTGGTGGCGACGCCCGGCCCAGGCGACCTGGCGGAGTTGCGCGGCGCCTCGGCGGGCCGCGACCGGCAGGAGCGTACCGTTGCCCTGTTCGAACCCGGCTTCAGGCTCGAACGGCGGCAGCCCGTTTCGGCAACGGCGGAACTCGACGCCGAGGCGATCGCCGCCTTGCGCCACGCCATCTACCGGCCCGGCATGGGGGAGGAGACCGCCCGGCGCGTCACGTTCGCATTGGATGTGCTCGAGTTCCGGCGGCGTTAAGCTTCAGGCGAGGAGCGCGGCCGAGGACAGGAGCTTCAGAAACCAGCTCTTGAGCTTCAGGCGCGGAAGTACGGGCGCAGCGATTCCATGATCTGGTCGAGTTCGCGCACGTCGGCGGCATCCATCGTCACACGCCGGGTGCGGCGCATCACCGTCGTTTTGAAGATGCCTCGGCGGCGCAGAATCTCCTTTTGCAATACGTAGGTCACGCGGCGCTCAAGCGCGGCCGAGAGCAGGAACTTCAGAAACAGCTCGTGCGATTCCTTTTTCTTGCCCTGGTGATACCAATCCCAGATCTGGGCCTGGATATCGGCCAACCCGGCGCCCGCCATGGTGCCGCCGGAACCGCGCTCCATTTCCTGGTAAAGATACATAGCGCCGCCGCCCGTGGATGGGATCACCGGACGCTTACGCTCGGCGATCACGCGGGTCACGTCCTGCGGCACGTCGCCCGCTTCAAGCTTCAGGATGCGCAGCGTGGGAATTTGATCGGCCATGCGCAGCAGAAAACTGGTGGACATACCGGGGTTTGAAACCTGGATGCACATGGGCAGCTTCGAGGCGGACGCGATCGAGGTGAAGTAGTCCTCAAGAATCGCCGGATCGCCGAACCCGTCGGTTGGCCCGAGCGCGTGCAGTCCGTCGGCGCCGATCTTTTCGGCATAGCGGGCGTATTCCATGGCTTCGAACTTATTGGCGCCATGCACGCCGATCAGCACGGTGGCGCGGCCCTTGGCTTCGGTGACGACGGCGGGCGCGTGACGCATCCGCTCGTTGTAGGAAAGCGAGCTCGATTCGCCGGCCCCGGCGGGCCACACCAGGCCGTGGACGCCGCCCCGGCACAGGAAATCGGTTTCCTTGCGCAGCGATTCCTCGTCGATGGCCAGATCCTCGTGGAAAGGCGTCTGCATGATGACGAAGATGCCCTCCCAGGCTTTTTCGGCGGCGCGGGCGGCCTGGGCGAGTGCGGGAAGCGCGAGCAGATCTCGGCGGCGAAGAGGCACCATAAGACCGGATTCTAACATCCGACAAAACGTCCGCCCGATCCGGACAAATTGTCCGGATGGCGGGACACGTTGGCGCGCGCCGGTGGCCGGACCGAATCTATCTGGCTAATCCGTTTGGACCGGTACTTTTGGCCCTTGGCTTGCCTTGAATACGCCGAGGGAACTTATGAGCAGCAGCAACACCATGACGCCGCCGGCAATGCCGTTGGAACAATTGGAAATGGTTGTGGAAGCGAGTCGCACCCTGGTGGACGCCCGCCGGGAGCCTCGGTTCGTGCTGCTGGGGGACGTGTCGATCACGGTCAGCCGGCCGCTGACGCGAGTGGTGAAAGCAGAATTGTGCGACGTTAGCAATCACGGCTTTCGGGCGTCTTACTCCGGCGAGTTGATATCGACGGGTTCGGAAGTGACCTTTACGCACCAGTTGTTCCAGGGCAAGGCGCGCGTCGTGTGGTCGCGGCATTTGCCCGAAGGCAACCAGAGCGGATTCTATATTTTGAGGGATTAAGCGCCGGGCGTAGCGGGGCAGCGAGAGCGATACCCGCCCCCACTGCCCGCCGGAAACCGAAAGGTTACTTCGCCTTCTTTTGCTTCTGCTGACCGACGCGGATCTTGAACTGCTTGAGCTGAGACTCTTCCCAACTCTTCCAGTCGAAACGCTTGGTAGCATCCGCGATGTAGGTTTCCTGATCCGCTCCCTTGGGCAGCACGGCCATCACGGTGGCCCACTTGCCGCTGGCAGGATTCTGGATCCGGAATCGCTTGACGTTCGGGATTGCCATAACGGCTTTAGGATAGCATTTCCAGGGCCCCAGTTACGCGCGGCCGAAAATCGATCCGGTCAGCGTGCCGGTGCTATCGGCAAAGCTTTCCTGCGCGATGCCCATCGAGTGCAAAATGCTGAGGTAAAGATTCGACAGGCGCGATTCTCCGTTGCGCCAATAGACACCGTGCTTCAAGCCCATATTGGCGCCCCCGGCGACCAGCGTGGGCACGTTGCGCGGATTGTGCGTCGTACTGGCGCCGCTGCCAAACAGCACGATCGTGTTATCGAGTACGCTGCCTTCGCGATCCTTATATTCATTCAGCCGCCCCAGGAATTGGGCCACCTGCCGCGATAGGAACAGGTCGTACTTGGCGAAGTTCAACTGCCCTTCCTTGTCGGTGGCGTGAGACAGGTTGTGGTGCGTCTTGGCCAGCCCCAGCTTCAACGGGAACGTATCGCTGATGCCCATGCCGTCCTCGCGGTTCAACATGAACGCCACCGAGCGCGTGATATCGGCATCAAAGGCTAGCGCGATCAGGTCGAACATGTTGCGGTAATACTCGGCGGGCTCGCCTTCGGATGTCGCATCGAGGTTCAGGTGCGAGTAATCCTGCTTCTTGAGCGGAATGTCGATCCACTTTTCGGAAGCGATCAGCCGCGACTCCACTTCGTTGAGCGACGTGAGGTACTGATCCATGCGCTCGCGGTCCGACTTGCCAAGCTGTGTGTCAAACGACTTGGCGCTTTCGGCCACCGCATCGACCAGCTTGATGCGATGCCGCAGGTATTCGCGCTGCGACTTGGCCGACGTGTTGTCGCCGCGGAACAGCCGGTCGAAAATGCGGCGGGGGTTGTTTTCCGCCGGAATCGGCCGCCCTTCGAGCGAGTAGGAAATCGTGCCGGTGCGCGACAGGAAGCCCGTGCCCGCGTCGATCGACAACACCAGCGATGGCTGGCGGCAGTGCTGTTTGGTGTGCTGCGCGATCACCTGGTCGAGCCCGGCCGTGTTGTAAGTCCCGGGCTTCGGATTGTGCAGCGGCGCGCCGGTCAGCCACATGTCGGAACAGGTGTGCGGATCGGCCTTGGGACCGCTCGGGTGATGGAAGCCGCCCATGAAGCTCAACTGCCGGCGGAACGGCGCCAGTGGCTCCGTGGATTTGCCGAAGACGAACTGGCCGTCCTTTTCGGCCGTGGGGAACCAATGCCAGTCCGCGATGCCGTGCTCTTCCTTGGGCATGGACATGCCGTTGGCGGTGTACATGGCGCAGAAGCGTCGTGGAGCTTTCCCGGTGATCTCGGCGCCCATGGCGTCGAGAACGGGCAGCGCCAGCGTAGCGCCTCCCAAGCCTTTGAGGAACGCGCGGCGGTCGAGTGTGGGCATTCGAAGTCTCCGCTTGAATTCTACTACTTTTCGAGGAACAGCTTGCTGTTCACCACGTACTGCATCAGGTCCCGCATGCGATAGCCGGAAGCCTTCAGCTTTTGGCCGTCCTGTTTGAGGAAAGCGGATTCGCTGTAGCTCAGGCTGCGGCCGTTGGCATAGGTCGCCAGATGCTTGAGCACGCTGAAGGCCACCTGATCGATGCGGTCCTGGCTGAGATGCCGTTTGAGGCCCGCGATGCCATCCACTTCCGCGTTATCGGGAAGCGTGGAGCGCGCATCGGCGGGCTCCGTCTTCAGGCGGCCGCCGGCGTCGAACTCTTCAAACGCCACGCCCCAGGGGTCGATTTGCGTGTGGCACTGGCGGCAACCGGGCTGGTTGCGATGCTGCTCGATGCGCTGGCGCAGGGTGAGTTTCTGATCCGGATCCTCTTTGAGCGCGGGCACGTTGGGCGGCGGATCGGCGGGCGGTTCGGCCACGATCTTGCGGGCAAGCCACGCACCGCGCTTCACCGGGTTCGATTCGCGTCCATCGGAAAGCCCGGCCATGATGGCCGCCTGCGTGAGCACACCGCCCAGTTCGCGCCTCCCATGCGCCACTGGAATGAACTGGAAGCCGCTGTCGGTCTTCTCCCCCAGTCCGTAATAGCTGGCGGTGACTTCGTTGGCCAACATGAAGTCGGCCTCGATCACGTGGCGCACCGGCAGATTGGCGCGAATCAGATGTTGCAGGTATTGCACCGGCTCCTGCCGCAATTGCGCGCGGTTGTAGCTGGTGAGCTTGGGGAAGCGCTTCAAATCCGGCTCAAGCACCTGGAATTTGTCGAGCGCCAGCCACTGCGCACCGAACTCGCGGATGAACTGCGAAAAGCGCGCGTCGGCCACCATGCGATCCACTTCCGAATTCAAATTCCGCCGCAGCGTGCCGGCCGCGGCGTATTGAAGCGTCGTGCGATCCGGCGGCGCGTTCCATAGGAAATAAGACAGCTTGGAAGCGAGTTCGTAATCGGTGAGCGGCTCCGGCTTTGGCGTATTGCTGGTCTCGATGAGAAACAGGAACTGGGGCGAGGTCAGCACCACTTGCAGCGCATCCTTCACGGCCTCCCGATACGGCCGCCCAGCCTTGGAGGATCTTTCGTAAACGGACACCAGCGAGGCTTCCTCGGCGGCGGTGATGGGCCGCCGGTAGGCACGGTTGGCGAACCGGCGAATCACCTGGCGCGCGTCGTTTGCCGGCAGCGAATCGGGAAAAATCGCCTGATGCGACGGTGGCGGCCAGCTTTCGAGGAACGGGCCCTCGAATTCCACCGACCGGACGAGCAGGCGCGGCATATCGCGCCCGTCGGTGTACTCGCTACGCACGCCGATTTCGCGAATGCCCGCGAGATAATTCACATTGTCCTTTTCGACATCCGGGCTGGGGAAATTACGAATGGCGCCTTCAAAAACGTAGCGCTTCAACGGCCCGCCGCCGACTGCTTGCGCCGGACCCACCGGGGCGAGCGTGCTGCCGCAATCGCGGCGCAATCCGACATGCACTCCCAGCTTTGGAACGCGCTTCTCGAACGCCAGAAAGCGGCGCGCCGTTTCGCTGCCCGCGGCAAGCGGGGTAAACACAACGCGATCGAGTCCGCGCACGCCGCTGAACTTCGTTTTCACAGCCAGCGAACCCGCCGCCAGCCGCACCGCCAGAAACGCCGGTTGCGGCAGCAGACCCGAAAATTCGCGGGTGCCGAGCGTCAGTTCCAGTTGGCCTGGCTTTTCCGGCGGCGCTTGCGCGAATTGGCGCCCCGGTTCGATGAGCGCCTGCAACTCCGCTTCACTGAGTGCGCGGCGGTAAAGACGTATCTCGTCGAGCTCGCCGTGGAACGACTGGCCAAGCCGCAAATTCAATTTGCCGTTATCCAGATTCGCCGGTCCAATCTGTCCCTTGGCCACCGCGAAGCCGTTCACAAAGAGCAGCGATTCCTTCTGCCCGCGCCGCACGACGGCGGCGACATGCTGCCAGGCGCCCGCCCGCAATACACCGCGCGGCGAGGCGATTTCTCCGTTCGATTTCGTATCCGGTCCCGAAGTCTCGATCCGCACGGCGCCACCATTGTTCGGCATCTCGAGAAACCAGCCGTGCGTCCACTCCCGGCCGCCGAGATTGAAGATCGTCGCGCGGCGCAGTTCCTTCGGCTGCATCCACAAGGCGACCGTGAAATCGCCTTCGCCAACGTTCATCGCCTGGGTGCGATCGACGATCGCCGCATCACCTTCACCATCGAGCGTCACCGCTTTGCCAAACGGCGAATCCACGAACTTGGCGTCCGCTTCCAACCGTCCACCGGAAACCTCGCCATTGAGCGGCCACTCGCCTGCCAGCGCTTCGCCAAGGCGCGACGTGTCGGGCGCGGGCACCTTTTCGCTGCGCGGCACCGCGTGGACATCCACCTGATAAATGCCCGGCCTGGCGATGACAACCGGCTGGCCGTCGCGGCTCACCAGCGAGGCGGTGCCCGAAGGCGGCGGCGTGGCGTCCGGTTCGAGCAGCAATCCGTCGTCATAGCGCGCCGCCGTCACCGTGACACGGAACCGGCCGTGATCGGGCAGCTCGCGCAGGGAAATCTTGAAATTCGCCCGCGGACCGTAGGTGCTGTTGATGCCGAACAGCTCATCGGTGGGAATCGCCGGCCGCAGCAGCAGACCTTGGGGCACCGTGCTGTAAGCCTCGCCCTTGGGGTATCCGTGCTCGCCGCGCATGCAGGCAAACACCGAATGATAAAGGCTGTCGTACTCGCGCCAGCCGCGCACTGTGTCGTTGCCCGCGTAGCCTTCGATGAAGCGGTATTTCGTCCGCATATGATACGGCTCGAAGGCGAACGGTTTGGCGGGCATGGGCTCAGTGACGGTGAAGTCCTGATTTTCGAGCAGCAGGCTGTCGGCGCCCAGGATCAGCTTTTCGGGAAACGGCTTCTGATTGACGCCCGCGCCCAGATCGAGGCGGAAGCTTTGGATGGCGGGCTTCGATTTCGGGTCGACGATGGCGCGATTCAGCGCCTCTTCCGCCGTTTCCAGGTAGGCTTCGAGAAGCAGCGGGGAAAGCTGCAGCGTATCCTTATTGTTCACGAAGCCGTCTTTCGAGATGGCGTCGGGCGGCAGAGCCTCGGTGAGATCGTCGTCCAGCCGCAGCAGATCGCGCAGCGTATTGCGGTATTGGGAAACGGTGAGGCGGCGCACCAGGCCGTTCTTCGGCCCCGGACGCGACCGCGCCACATCGAGCGCCCGCGTCACCCATTCGACGATCTCGCCGCGTTCGGCCGCGCCAGGCTGCGGCAGACCCTTGGGCGGCATGGTGCCGTCTTTCACACGATGGCGAATGCCTTCCCAGAGGCGTACATGGCTGTCGTCGATCGAAGGATCGAGCTGATCCACCCGGACCCCGGCGGTGGGCGAGTCCGCATTGTGGCACTTGCGGCAGTTCTGCTCGAGAAACGGCTTTACCTTCTGTTCAAACCCCGGCGCGAGCGGGTTGGGCGCGCTGTCGGCGGCGATGAGAGCCGCCGCGACGGCGGTTAAGGCGCAGAAGGACCTCGGTGACATGTCGGCGACCGCTATCTTAACACTCGCCGTCGAGCATATTATGGATGCCAGAGTCATGCGTTTCCTGCTGCCGCTGGTGCTCGCACTCATCCTGCCCGGGGCCGATTGGCCTCAGTTCCGCGGTCCGGACGGTTCCGGCCTTTGCGCTTCGTGCGGCCGGCTGCCGGCGGAGTTCGGACCGGAAAAGCACGTCCTGTGGAAGACCGCCGTGCCGGAAGGCAAGTCGTCGCCGGTGCTGGTAGGCGATCGAATCTTTCTCACCGCCTCCGAGGGCGAGGAACTCGTTACGATGGCCATCGGCCGCAGGACCGGCAAACTCGAGTGGCGGCGTTCGCTGCGCGCGGCCAAGCGGGAGACGCAGCACTCGCTGAACCATCGCGCCGCCCCCACGGCGGTAAGCGATGGCAAACGCCTGTTCGTCTTCTTCGCCGATTTCGGACTGGCGGCGTACGACCTCACCGGCAAGGAGCTTTGGCGGCTGCCGCTTGGGCCCTTCAACAGCCAGCACGGCATCGTGGCATCGCCCGTCTACGCCGATGGGCGCTTGATCCTGGTTTGCGACCAGGACACCGGCGCCTACATCATCGGCGTCGATGCCGATCGCGGCGAGATCGCCTGGAAGACGCCACGCCACGTGATCAACGGCTATTCCACGCCGATCGTCTACCGGCCGGCGGGCGGCGCGGCGCAGGTGATCGCACCCGGTTCCTACCAGCTCACGGCGTACTCGGTGTCGCGCGGCGAGAACCTGTGGTTCGTGCGCGGCCTCACCTGCCAGCCGAAATCGGCGCCCACCATCGCCGATGGCGTCGTGTATTTCAATGGCTGGACCACGGGGAACGACTCCGGGGAGCAGGTCGACCTGCCGCCTTTCGAGGAAGTGGCGGCCGCCGCCGATGCCAATCATGACGGCAAGCTCGCGCAGAAGGAACTTCCGCCACGGTGGCAACCCACCGGTACCTGGCGCGCCATCGATCTCGACCGCGACGGCTTCCTGAATGAACGGGAATGGACGTTCTTCCGCACCCGCCGCGCGTCCCGCAACGGGCTGTTCGCCGTGAAGCTCGGCGGCAGTGGCGATGTGACGGATACGCACTTGCTGTGGCGTTTTGAGAAATCGCTGCCCGACGTGCCGACGCCGCTCGTCTACGGCGGCGTGGTTTTCCTGGTGCGCAGCGGCGGCATCGCCACCTCGCTGAATGCCCAGAGCGGCAAGGTGCTCAAGCAGGCCCGGTTGACGGGCGCGCTCGAGGATTACTACGCCTCGCCCGTCGGCGCCGACGGTAAGGTCTATATAGCGAGCGAACACGGCAAGGTTGTCGTGCTCAGCGCGGCCGGAGATTGGCAGATCCTGGCGATCAACGAATTCGCATCCGACATTTACGCGACACCGGCGGCGAGCGAAGGACGGATCTACGTGCGCACGCGCGATACGCTTTACGCCATCGGACTGGAATGAAGATCGTTTACTGCGGGCCGCAGGACGCCGCGGCGGTGTAGGTATAGTCGCGCGGCTCCTGCCACTGCCCATTCACTCGCGTCTGCAGACGTACCCACAGCATTCGCCCATCGCATGGCAGGCTGTTAACCCCCTGCGAAGTCGAGGCCGTCAGACCGTTGAAGTAGTCCGGCCCGCCGCGCGAGGCGCCCACGGTGAGCAGATAGTTGTCCGCGTCGGGTACCGGCAGCCATTGAAACACGACGTTCGGTCCAGGCAATTGCGAATTCGGAGCAGGCGATTGAATGCCCGATACCGGCGGCGGCGCGGCGCCGAATCCCGCGATGACGCGCACCGGCGACACCATCTTCACCACCTGCGAGAGCGAGGTGCCTGAAATATCCCCGCCCCATCCTCGGAACGGATTGGGCGCGACGGGCGCCGCCGTCACCCGAACGTCCGTTCCGGCGGGGTAGAATCCATCCACTGAAGAGGGTTCAGCCGTCACGGTTCCGGAACCCGCGGGCGCCGCCTCCAGGGTCAGCAGGTGTTGTGTACGGAAGACCGCCGTGTAATCGATCGTTGTAGCGTTCGCCGTCACCTCATGATCCACGGCACCGGCGTCGGACCAACCCTGGAACACATGGCGCGTGCCCTGCCCCACTGGCTGCGTGGTGGAGAAGAATCCGAACGTGGGAAGCGATAGCCTGTGCTGGCCGCCCACCGGCCAACTGAACGTCTGCCGCGAGCCGTAGCGCTGCCCATCGACGATGAACTGGCGCCCGGTTGGTTGGGTGTCCACAATCACCGAGAGGTTGAAATTGGCGGTGACGCTCTTCGGCCCATCCATGACGACCTGCACCGGATTGGCCGGACTCGGAACGCCCCCCGTCCACCCGGCCAAAATGCGCCGGTTCGCCGCCAAGGCAAACAACTCCACGGTGGTACCGCTGGGGTAGTAGCCATCGGGCGAGGCGGGCTTGCTCTCGATTTCGCCGAAGCCTACGGGCGCGGCGGCCGCCATGAGCCGGTGCTCGGTGCGGTAATTGGCGGTGTACAGATCGCTGAACCCGGCGCCCACGGGAATCTCCCGCACGCGCGGCCCGCTATCGGTCCAGCCGGTGAACGAGTACCTGGTGCCCGGCGTGGCCGAAGCCTGCGAGGCGTTGACTCCAAAGGTGTGCGGCCGGTCGAGCGCCAGCAACACCGTCGCGGGTGTGGTCATCGTGCGGCCGTCGACGATCGCTTCCAGTCCCGGCGGATTCGAGGCGAACGTGACGGACCGGCCGAAGATCGCGGTCACAAACCGAGGCTGCGTCATCGCGACGGCGGGCGCCGTGGGCTCGCCTTCGAACCGCACAAATTGCAGGGGCGGCGGCGCGAAAGGCTCGAGCCTGACCGTCGTTCCGGCGTCGTAATAGCCGTCGGCCGAATCGGGAGACTTGCTAACGCTTCCGCCCGTGGGCGTCGCGATATTCAGCTTGTACTGAGACGTGAAATTCGCCGTGTACGCCGTTTGGCCCGTCTGCACAAAGACGCTTCCGCCGCCGCCGACTCCACCGTTCCAGCCGCTGAAAACATAGCGCGCATCCTGCCCCGCGCGCCCATCGTGCTGCTGCGGGCTCGCTACTTTCAAGGTGTGCGATTCGTCCGGCAGCCACTCCATCGTTGCAGGCGTGGTTACTTCCTTGTCGTCCACCAGAATGCGGCGCCCGGCGGGATTGCTCAGAATCGCCACCGGCATCACGAAATTCGCGCGCGCCGATTTCGGCCGGTCCATCAGCAGGGTCTGCGGATTCAGTTCGCCGGAAAGATCGCCGGACCAACTCTTGAATCGCATCGGCATCGCCGCATTGGCCTGCAAGCCGACCGTGGTGCCCGCGTCGTACCAGCCGCCATTGACGCGAGACGGCGTGGCGAGAACAAACGTGTCCCGGTCCGGCGAGGCGGAGAACGTCAATTGGAACTGGCGCACGAAGTTCGCCGTGTAGACACCTCCTCCTTCCGGGACGCGTATGGTCTGCAGCGCTCCTCCTCCGTTGGACCACCCGGTAACCGCCATTCGCTCTCCCGGCCCGATCTGGTCCACGGGCGCCGAAAGCGAGTGTTCTTCTCCCGCCTGCCAGTTGAACGACGCGGGAGTGGCGTAAGTTCGTCCATCAACGGTCACGCTTCGCCCCGGCGGATTGGTTTGGATGACCGTCGCCCCGATTCGCGCGACCGTGATCAGCAGCGTCTTCGGCCGGTCCATCACCATCATCAGCGGGTTGTCGGCTCCGGTCGCGTCCCCTCCCCACAGCATTCGGGTGCCCGGGTCCAGGAACACCGGCTTGATTTGAACTTCCTGCCCGGCATCGAAGAACATATCACCGCTATAGGGAATGGTCTCGATGACGCCAGAAAGGCGGGAGTCGGTCTTCTCGACGGACAGGCGGTAGCGTGCGTTGAAGTTTCCGGTGATGGCCAGAGGTTCGTTCCCCATCACGATCCTGCCGTCGAAATCCGAAACGCCGTTGTTCCAACCGCGGAGCCTATATATCGCATCGCCGAAGTTGTTGCGGCCAGGCGACACGGTGTGATCGGTTCCGGGCACCCAAACCCGGTAGATCGGCTCGGTCAGCCTCACCGTCGTGTAACCGTCGATGACCACTTCCGCTCCGGGTGGATTGCTGCGAATGATCACCAGCGGACCGAAGTTCGCCGTAACCGTGCGCGGGCCATCCATGCGAACTGAAAGCTGGGGCAGGAACACCGGTGCGGTGGGGAACGGTTGTTCCCAGACAATCTTGGTCGAACCCGAGGTGACGGCGGTCAGCAGCACCTCGGTTCCCGAATCGTAGTAACCATCGGAGGACTGCGGCACCACGATCACTTGCGCCGTTGATGGATTGACGTTGGTCTGCAGCCGGTATTGCACGCCGAAAGTCACGGTTACGGTTCCGGCCGCCGCGGGGATCGTATGCGAAGCCGTGCCACCGTCCGACCAGCTCCGGAACGTATACTTTCCGCCACCCTCGGTTTGCTCCTTGGCTTCGATACTATGTTCGGAGAATTCCACCCACTCGAACCTGGCGGGCGTGCGGTATTCCTTCTGGTCCACGACGACCGTCCGGCCCGTCGGGATCGACTGTATCGTCACCGTCCGGCCCGTGACAAAGACCTGAGAGGTGATGACCGGTCCGCGAAGTCCCCCAAAGGCTGCCGTTGTGGTGGTGAAAGGCAGGTCGACCCAGCCCGCTACGCCGCTCGGCGCGACCAGATCGAAGGTGACGGTCTTGCTTTGGCCCGAGGGGATCATGTCCAGAAACCGCGCGTGGTGGCCGAACTGCGGCAGGTTGATTTCCACGGTTACCCGCGGCATGTCCGGGCTGCCGGAGTCGTTCACTACGGTACAGGTCACCTGGAAACCGGCTCCCGGCGGAACCCGATCCAGTGGTTCCGAGCAACCGGTGCGTATCGCAGGCACACGCTGTTGAAAACCGGCCCGGTCGAGCGCGAGCGCGTACTCCTCGACCTTCGCGCTTGATGCCGCCGACCGCACCTCGATCAGTATCTGCCCGCTGCGCGCCGCCTGAATGGCTTCGACATTATCGACCTTGCTTTCACTCGACCGGATCAGATCGCCGCCTGTAGTCGAATAGGCGAACAGGTCCAGGTTGCTGAGGGCGAAATTTTTGCTCTTGCGCCAGACCAAAGAAGCGCGGACGAGGCCGTCCGGCGTGCCGAGCCACCAATCGGACTGGCCGGGATACACGGTGCCGGTCACGTAGTTCCGGCGCCCAGCCGCGATCGAGAGATCGGCATAGCCCCACCCGGCATCGTTCGACGATCCGCTGTAGTTCCTCGTGGTCGAGTTAATGAGGATGGCTTTGGCCGCCATCGGATTGGTGATGCCCGCGCCCGCCAGCAGCGCCAGGGCGCCGGCAATGTGTGGAGCCGCCATGCTGGTGCCGCTGTCCGGTACATAATCCGGCGTAATGCTGAAAATGTCCGCTCCGCCGATCGGGCCGGTGTTCCAAAGGTAGTTGGCGGAAACGATATCTTTGCCGGGAGCCGCCAGATCGGGTTTCACGCGGCCGCCCACGGTAGGACCCGTACAACTGCGATTGCTGATCTTGGGGTCGATGCGGGAAAGATCGCCCCAATTCCCCACGGTAATGCCGTTGTAGGCGGTGCCGCGTCCATCGATGCCGCACGGTGTGATGTTGCCATTGGCATCGGGATCGTCCGTATTGCCGGCGGCGATGGCAAAGATCGCCCCGTACCGCTCCATATACTCATCGAACTCCCGCCCCCCGGAATCGTAATCCACCGTGGTGGGCGCTCCAAAGCTCATGTTGAAGATACGCACCGGCGTGTTGGTAAAAGCGTCATCGAGCGCCGCCACGATATCGGATGCCGCGAACCCTCGTGCTTTGGTGCAGTCCCTGGCATCGGTCTTGTCCGTCTTCATCTTGAAGCCAACTTTGTAGGAGTAAAGCGTATTGAGCCCCGGCGCCACACCTCGATACTCGGTCCAGGCGCTGCTGCCGCGGCTGGCGACGATGCCCGAAACATGAGTGCCGTGGCCTTGCCGGTCCGCTGCCGTCGAATCGTCGTCAAAGCATACGTTGTCTTTGCTGCCTGCCGAGTAGACTTTGTCCACGATGTTGAGGCCCGCGAATCCGGGGTGATCCTTGGCGATGCCGGTGTCGAGCACGGCCACCGATCGGCCCGCGCCGCTGTTCTGGATGGCGGTCCACCAGGTGGAGGCGCCCAGCACGATAACCGACCTTTCGAGACTCGCCCTGCCAGCCGTGTCCGGATATACCGAATCGATGACAGGGTCCGTTTCCAGGGCGCCAAGCGCGCTGACGGGAATTTCCGCCGCCATGCGGCCGAGCGTCGAGAACCGGCGGATCTTACGAGCGCCCAGCCCCGTGAGCAGCGTGTCGATGTGGTCTTCATCCGGCTTGAGCCGATCGGCGATCTCCCGCCCCGCCAGCCGCCGGATGTCCATTTCCAGCGCCTCTTCTTCACGGATGGCGGCCATGCGCTCGTCCTCGGGCGCCTGGCGTTCGTTGAGCTTCGCCAGGCGCGCCGTGAACAATTCCGACTGCAGCCGCGCCGCCGTCCGGTGCCGCCCCAGGATCTCTTCCTGCGGCTGCTCGGCAAGGCGGATCAGAACGGCAACGCGCTGCCCGGTATCGGTTAAGGCGCGCAGTTCGGGATCGATCTTGGAAAGGGATTCGTTCTGCTGGGCAAAGGAGCCCACACAGACGGCAAGTAGGAGCGGCAGCCGCCGGATCGACGCATGCATGAGAAATAGCCTCCGCACTTCCTAGCGCGGTGGACGAGCGGAAACGGCCACGACGTGGCGGAATTCCCGTCCGTTCTACCTGCGACTCTGGAAGTGAACTGTGATAGTATACAGCGCCATGTCGCTTGCCAGTGGGCCTCTCGTAAGATTCTTGAGTGCCGCGATTGCGGCGCTTCCGTTACTCGCACAGCTTGACCGCGGCTCTCTCACCGGCACCGTCAAGGACCCGGCCGGAGCGGCGGTGGCCGGCGCCAGGGTCACCGCCACGCAGGTGGAAACCAACGCCAACTTCACCACGACCAGCACCGAAACGGGCGACTACACACTGCCCGCCCTGCAGATCGGCGCTTACCGCGTGGAGGTGGAAGCCACGGGCTTCAAGCGCGCCGTGCAATCGGGAGTCGGCGTCACATCGGGCAGCACGCTGCGCCTCGATTTCACGGTGGAGATCGGCGCCGTCACCGAATCGGTGCAGGTGAAGGCGCAGGCTACGGCGCTTGAGACCGAATCCACGCGCGTGGCCACCAGCCTCACCACCAAGCTCATCGAAGACCTGCCGCTGGTGGTGGCCGGGCAGATTCGCAACGTGTTCAACCTGGCCGTCATCGCACCCGAAGTGCGCACCAACAATGGCTATCGCATCGGCGGCGCGCAGGGTTCAGGGTGGGAGATGAGCATGGATGGCACGTCGCTCACCAGCGCTTCCACCAACTATCAGACCGAGCGCGCGCCCATCAGTTCCGTTCCCGTGGACGCCATCGCGGAGTTCACCGTCGAAAGTACGGGCGCCAAGGCCGAATACGGCCGCGCCATGGGCCAGATCAACTTCGTCACCAAGGCCGGCGGCAACCAGGTGCATGGCAACGTCTTCGAATTTCTGCGTAACAACGCCACCGACGCGCGCGGCTTCTTTGCCCAGCGGGCGCCGGTGCTCAAGCAGAACGATTTCGGTTTCACGCTCGGCGGCCCGATTTATATTCCGAAGATCTACAACGGCAAGAACAAAACATTCTTCTTCGCCAGCTATGAAGGCTTTCGCAACCGCAGCGGCAACGTGCCAAGCTTCAGCTCCGTTCCCCTTGAGCCGATGTACGAAGGCGATTTCAGCGGGTGGGCGCGCACCGGCGCGGATGGCCGCCCGTTGCTGATGCCCATCTACGACCCCGCCACCACAACGCTGAACGCCGATGGCCGCACTTACTCCCGCCAGCCTTTCACCAACAATACGATTCCCAAGGCCCGCTTCAGTTCCGTCGCCAGCAGGTATATCGGCTTCCGCCCCAAGGATATGGTGGCGAACCGGCCCGGCATCAACCAGAACTACTTCCGCGATCGCGGCACCGACGTCAGCCCATGGAATAAATTCAGCATCCGCGGCGACCATCATTTCAACTCCGCCAATCACATCTCGTTCCTTTACATGAACGGAACCAAGGACGATCTGTTCGGCGCCGACGGTCCGCCGGGACTGCCGGTGCCGTTCAACGGCGGCTCGGAATGGTACCGCAAGAATTCCTCGGGCCGCTTTTCCTGGGATCGCACCGTGAGCGCGCGCGTGCTCAACAGCCTGCGCATCAACTATCAGCGCGAGGCCGGCGGGTTGACCACCATCAACTCGCTGGACCCGAATGCCAAGTGGGCCGAAAAGCTCGGCTTGAAGAATACGCCGGGACCGGACCGCGCCCTGACTTCGGTTACCTTCGCCGGCTACTCCGGCTGGAGCGGGTCGGCCTGGGGCTTCGACCGCGGACGCGACCTCATCATCACCGACGACGTGACGTGGGTGCGCGGGTCGCACACCATCAAGGTAGGCGGCTTCTTTCAGAATGACCAATGGTGGGGCGGCGGCCAGCACCGGCCCAACGGCAGCTTCGATTTCTCGGCCGGACCCACCGCCATTCCGGGCGACATTACGGGGCTGAACGGCAGCGGCTTCGCTTCGTTCCTGCTGGGCCAGGCCACCACCTGGGGCCTCGAAACGCCGCGCGCCGTCATCCAAACATGGAAATATTTCGGCGGGTTCGTGCAGGACGACTGGCGCGTCAATTCCCGCCTCACTTTAAATCTCGGCTTGCGCTACGAATACACCAGCCCCATCGGCGGCGGCGCCGTGCTCGATATCAGCGACTGGACCGATTTCGGCAGTTACAAGGACCCGCAGGGTTTCATGAACTTCGACCCCAGCATCCCCAATCCAGTGGTGGGCGGACTGCGCGGGTCCACCGTCTACACCGGCAATTGCGCCGAGTGCAACGGACAGAAGTATCCCTTCGACAGCTACAAACGCGCCTTGTCGCCGCGCATCGGCCTGGCCTACCAGGTGCGGCCGGGCACCGTCATTCGCGCCTATGCCGGCAAATCGTTCGGCGCCGTTAAGACCACCGGCGGCAGCACACATTTCCAGGGGTTGATTCTGAACAGCAGCTTCGGCACGGGGAACCTGCCCGCGTTCACTTACTTCAATATCGACGAAGGGCTGCCGGCCTGGCAGAAGCCTCCGTTCCGCGGTCCGGCCACCGATCTCGGCGGCACCACGTACCTCTGGCAGAGATCGGATTCGGGCCGTCCTCCGGTTTTCTACAGTTGGAACTTCGATGTGCAGCACCAGTTGCCGAAAAATTTCGTGGCCAGCGCGGGCTACACGGCCACACGTGGCGCGCGGCTGACTTCGTCGATTCTGAATGTCAACCAGATGGATCCGCGCTACTTCCAGCAGTATGGGCGCGATCTGCTGCTGGCCGACATCAATTCCCCCGCCGCGCGCGCCGCCAACATTCCGATTCCGTATGCGGCGTTCCGCGGATCGGTGGCGCAGGCGCTGCGGCCGTTCCCTCACTATGGCGACGTGGCCACGGGCGCCGCCGCCACGGGAGAGCGTACCGGCGACTCCTCTTACCACGCAATGATTCTGAAACTCGACAAGCGCTACTCCTCGGGATTGACGCTGTTGACCAGCTATGTCTTTTCCAAACTGTTCTCAAACGCCGATTCGGCCGTGGCCGGCAATCGCATTACCCTCGATCACTACAACCGCGATTTGATGAAGGCGCTGAGCGCCGACGATCAGGCGCACATGGTCCGCCAGGCGTTCAGCTATGAACTACCCGTTGGCAAAGGCCGGCACTGGAATCTCACCGGCGTCGCGGATAGGGTGCTGGGCGGGTGGGGCGCTTCCGGCTTCCTCGAATACGGGTCCGGTTCGCCGCTGACCGTGGGACCGGGCTTCAGCCCCGTTCCCGGCGGCATGGGCAACGTGGTTCGCATCAATTCCTACGACGGCTGGCGGGCGCCCAACAGCGGTGCCAAGTTCGATCCTTATAAAGATCTATGGTGGGATCAGAGCCGGTTTCAGGTGGCGCCCGACGGGCGTAAGCTGACCACGGCCGAGTTGAACTCCGGCATCGGCAATGCCACGCGTTACAATCCACGCGCGCGTCAGCCCTGGAACCTGAACGAAAATCTTTCGCTGGCAAAAGACGTCGCCATTACCGAGCGCGCCCGCCTCACGCTGCGCTTTGAAGCGTTCAATCTACTGAATCGCGTGCGCTGGGGCGGACCCGATTCCACGGTCACCTCGCCGACCTTCGGGCAGATCCGAAGCCAGGCCAATACGCCGCGCCGCATGCAGTTGGGCGTCAAGGTCACCTTCTGAAGTTTGCGACAATTTGGGAACGATGCAGGCTTCGACATGGTCCGGCGGAGGCAGACCGTTTGGCATTGCCTCGCGTCCGCTCGGCATGTGGCTTTTCGTCGTCTCCGATGCGCTGACGTTTTCCACCTTCCTGGTCTGCTACACCTACCTGCGGCTGGCGTCGCCGAACTGGCCCACGCCGTTCACCGGATCGAGCATCTGGCAGGCGTCCTGGATGACGTTTGTGCTGCTCACCTCCAGTCTCACGATGGCGCTGGCCGTGAAAGCGATGAAGCAAGGGGCGCGCGGCAGGGCGGTGCGATTTCTGGCGGCCACGGCGCTGTGCGGCGCGATCTTCATCGCGCTCCATCTGCGCGAGTGGCTGCATTTGATCTCGGTGGAAAAAATCACCATTTCTTCCGGCCTGTTCGGCGCCACCTTCTTCACCTTGACCGGCTTGCACATGGCGCATGTAGCGGTGGGCGTGGTTTACCTCTCGATCGTCGCGCTGCGCACCGGCGCCGGGCGCCTCACCGCCGATGACGTCGAAACCGGCGGCCTTTACTGGCACTTCGTTGACCTGGTTTGGATGTTCCTTTTCCCGCTGGTCTACCTCATGTCGGTGAAGCTATGACCACGGCCGCGCTATTCCGCATCTGGGCCGCATTGCTGGCGCTCACGGCCATTGAAGTCGCCCTCGCCTGGCGCAAACTGTCCCTGGCGGTTTTTCTCGCCGTGCTGCTGGGTCTTTCCATCGGCAAGGCGGCCATGATCATCGCCTGGTTCATGCACCTCAAGTGTGAAAAGCGCAGTCTCGCCATCGCCCTGTTCGTACCGCTGACGTTTTTCGTCTTCGCCCTGTTGGGGCTCATGCCCGATTCGTGGCGCCTGGCGGAGTTGCGCGCGCCATGATGCTTCCCTTTGCCCTGCTGCAGTGCGCCCAGTGTTTCCGCACCGCGCAGGCACAGCAAGCCGCCCACGCCGCCGGCATGAATCGCGGCATCCTCCTGCTGCTTTTGCCCACCCTCACTCTGCTCGCCGGCTTTGCCTGGCTTGTTTGGAGACGACGTGATTAATCTGCTTCTCGCCGCCGCCCTGGCCGGCGCCCAGACCTTCGATATCGCCATCACAGGCGCGCGGGTGATCGACCCGGAAAGCAAGCTCGACGCGGTGCGCAACATCGGCATCAGCTCGGGCCGGATCTCCGCCATCACCAATGCACCCCTGCAGGCCAAACGCACCATCGACGCCAAGGGACTGGTGGCCGCGCCCGGTTTCATCGATCTGCATGCGCATGGACAGGACCTCGAAAACCAGCGCTACCAGGCGCGCGACGGAGTCACCACGGCGCTGGAACTGGAAATCGGCGCCTATGACATCGACGCCTGGTACGCCGAACGCGAAGGCAAACGCCTCATCCATTCCGGCGTTTCCGTGGGCCATCCACCCGCTCGCATCCATGTCTTCAACGATCCCGCCAAGAGCCTGGTTCCACAAGGCGACGGCGCCCGCAAAGCCGCCACCGAGGAACAAATCACGGTGCTCAAGCAGGCCATCGAGCGCGGCCTGCTGCGCGGCGCGCTTGGCGCGGGCTTTGGCATCCAGTACACGCCCGCCGCCTCGCGCTGGGAGATTCTCGAAATGTTCCGCGTCGCCGGCCGCCTGAAGGCGCCCGTCTTCGTTCACATGCGGCACATGGGTCCGGTGGAGCCCGATGCCATGAACTCGCTTGAGGAGTTACTGGCGGCGGCCACCGTGACCGGCGCTCCCCTGCACGTCGTGCACGTCACTTCGAGCGGCCTCGCCATGACGCCGAAGCTGCTCGCCACCATCGGCGAGGCGAAGGCGCGCGGTCTCGACATCACCACCGAATGCTATCCCTACAACGCCGCGATGACCGAACTCGCCTCGGCGATGTTCGATCCGGGCTGGCAGAAGGTGCTCGGCATCGACTATGGCGGAGTGGAATGGGCCGCCACCGGCGAGCGGCTTACGCAGCAAACTTTCGAGCAATATCGCAAGCAGGGCGGCATGGTCATCATGCACATGATCCCGGACAAGGTGGTGGAAGCCGCGGTGGCCAGTCCGCTCACCATGATCGCCTCCGACGGCGTCATCGCCAACGGCAAGGGACATCCGCGTGGCGCCGGCACGTTTGCCCGCGTGCTCGGCCGTTACGTACGCGAATCGAAGGCGCTGAGTCTTAGCGATGCCATCGCGAAAATGTCGCTTGAGCCCGCGCGGCGGCTGGAACGCTATGCGCCGCAGATGAAGTTGAAGGGCCGGCTGCGATTGGGCGCCGATGCCGATGTAATCGTCTTCGACCCGGCGCGCGTGATCGACCGCGCCACGTTCCGCGAACCCACGCTCGCTTCGGCGGGTTTCGAATGGGTGCTGGTGAATGGCACTCCGGTCGTAGCCGCCGGAAAACTGGACGATTCGGTGCGGCCCGGCAAGGCGGTACGCGCGCCGCTGCGGAACCAATGAGACTCCTGCTTTTCCTTGCACCGGTGTTGTCCGCGCAGGTGCCGTTCGACGTGCTCATCACTGGAGCGCGCGTCGTCGATGGCGCGGGCACTCCTTATTTCTACGCCGATATCGGCATTCGCGGCGACACCATCGCCGGGATCGGCCGGTTGCGCAGTGAGCCGGCGCGGCTCACTATCAACGCCGCGGGACTGGTGGTGACGCCCGGTTTCATCGACACGCACAGCCACTCGATCAATGGAATCTATCGCGTGCCTTCGGCAGAGAACTGCATCCGCCAGGGCGTGACCACTTTGATCGAAGGTCCCGATGGCGGGTCGCCCGTGCCCTTGCGGCCGGAGCTCGAAAAGCTGGCCGCGGTCCCTCTTGGCGTGAATTTCGGATTCTGCGTAGGGCACGGCAGCCTTCGCGGCAAAGCGATGGGCAGCGAGAATCGCGCGCCCACGCCCGCCGAACTCGATCGTATGAGGTTGATGGCGCGGCAGGCGATGCTCGATGGTGCATTCGGTCTCTCGACCGGCTTGTTCTATGCGCCCGGCAATTACGCGGCGACCGAAGAAGTGATCGAGATCGCCAAGGTTGTAGGCGAAATGGGAGGCTTCCACACCTCGCATATGCGCGACGAAGCGGCCAGGATCCTCGATAGCGTGCGCGAAACCATTCGCATCGGCGAGGAAGGCGGGCTGCCCACGCAGATCACGCACCACAAGATCATCGGACCCGCTCAATGGGGCCAAAGCGCGGAGACGTTAAAGCTGGTGGACGCGGCTCGCGCTCGCGGCGTCGACGTGACCATCGATCAGTATCCTTACACCGCCTCCAGCACCAGCCTCGGCGCGGCGCTTCTGCCGCAATGGGCCCACGCGGGGGGACGCGCGGCACTGCTCGAACGGCTGAAAGCACCGGCGCAGCGGGCGCGGATCAAGGCCGAAGCCGTGCACCGCATCCAGAACGAACGCGGCGGCGGCGACCCCAGCCGCATCGTGATCGCCTCCTGCGCGGGCGACGCCACGCTCGCCGGAAAGAGTCTCGCGGAGATTGCCAAGGCTCGCGGCCGCGCGCCCACCGTTGAGAACGCCGCCGAGACCGCCATTGAGCTTCAGGAATCCGGAGGCTGCGGCGCGGTGTTCCACGCCATCGCCGAGGAGGACGTGGAGCGCATCCTGCGCCATCCGGCCACCATGATCGCCTCCGATGGCGGAGTGATGGCACCCGGCCCGGGCGTGCCGCATCCGCGCAACTACGGCGCCTTCGCCCGAGTGCTCGGCCGCTACGTGCGGGAACGGAAAACGATCGCGCTCGAACAGGCCATACACAAGATGGCCGGCCTGCCCGCGCAGCGCATCAAGTTATACGATCGCGGACTGCTGCGGCCCGGCATGAAGGCGGATCTCGTCATACTCGATCCCACCACCGTCGCCGATAAGGCGGAATTCGCCAAGCCGCATCAGTACGCCGTTGGCGTGCGCGATGTGCTGGTGAACGGCCGCCCCGTGCTGCGGAACGGGCAGATGACCAATGAGCGTCCGGGCCGCGTGCTTTACGGGCCTGCTTATAGCGGGCGCGTGATGCGGGCCCGTCGATGACCAGATGTTATGCTAAACGCGTGTCATGCCGATCGTTCGCCGTTTGCCTCATTTTCGCCGCCGGGTTGCATGCCCAGGAATCGGGAAAGCTGCTCGACATCCTCGCCGAAGAGTTGAAGCGGAACTTCGATGCGCTGAAAGAAAAGGCGGATCCGGCGCCGTACTACATGGCCTACGAGGTCACCGAAGAGGAAGCGGACGTTCTGACGGCGACGCTCGGCTCACTGCAAACCTCTTCCCCCACGCGCACGCGCAATCTCGATATCACCATCCGCGTCGGCACGCCGAAGCTCGATAATTACCATCGCATGCGCGGCGATTTCGCACGCTTCACGGCCGGCGTGGCGATTCCCCTCGAAGACAGTCCAGCGGCCATCCGCCGCCGCGTTTGGCTCGAGACCGATCGTGTTTACCGGCTGGCCTCGCAGCGCCTGATTCGCATCAAGGCCAACACGCAGGTGAAGGCGGCCGAAGAGGACGACTCCGACGACTTTTCAACCGAAGAGCCCGCCACCTTTGCGAAAGACACCCCCAAGCTCGTTTTCAATCGCAAGGATTGGACGGAAAAGATTCGCAAGTGGTCGGCCGAATTCAGCAAGCATCGCGGCGTGTTGAATTCCACCGTATCGGTAGTCGCCAGCCGCCAGGTGCGCTATCTGGTCAACTCCGAGGGCACGCGCGTGCAGGACGGCCGCGGCTTCGCGCGTGTTCTGATCGCGGCGTTCGGCAAGGCCAGCGACGGGATGGATCTTTCCGCCACCGATACCTTCGAGGCGGAAGTCGCCAGCCGGCTGCCGAAAGAAGACACCATCACCGCCGCTGTCCAGACGGTGGCCAAACGCCTTACCGATCTGCTGCGCGCGCCACCGGTCGATCCCTACGTCGGCCCGGCGATTCTTTCCGGATCTTCGGCGGGCGTGTTCTTCCATGAAATTTTCGGCCACCGCATCGAAGGCCATCGCCAGAAAGACGAGAGCGAAGGGCAGACGTTCACCAAGAGTATCGGCCAGCCGGTGCTGCCCACTTTTCTTTCCGTGGTGTTCGACCCCACCCGCAAGGAAATGGCCAAGACCGATTTGAACGGCTGGTACGCTTACGACGACGAAGGCGTGGCGGCGCGGCCCGTCACCGTCGTCGAAAACGGCATCCTCAAAACGTTCCTGATGTCGCGGTCGCCGGTGCGCGGGTTCCCGAAATCGAATGGTCACGGCCGGCGCGAAGCGGGCGCCGAAGTAGTGGCCCGCCAGTCGAACCTGATCGTCAATTCCTCGCGCACCATGCCGGACGACAAGCTGCGCGCCGCGCTGATCGAAGAGGTGAAGAAGCAGGGTAAGCCTTACGGGCTCTACTTTGAGCAGGTCACCGGCGGCTTCACCACCACGGGCCGTCAAGGGTTGCAGGCGTTCACTGTCATGCCGCTGGTGGTCTTCCGCGTGTATCCCGATGGCCGGCCCGATGAACTGGTGCGCGGCGTCAACATCGTGGGCACGCCGCTGGCGAGCTTCGCCAAGATCACCGCGACCTCCGATCAGCCCGATGTCTTCAACGGCATCTGCGGCGCCGAATCGGGCAGCGTGCCGGTGTCCGCCGTCTCGCCCGCGCTGCTGGTCTCCGAAATCGAGATTCAACGCAAGGCCGCCGGCGTCGATTCGCCGCCCACCCTGCCCAGGCCCACCGTGAACATCCAACTGGGAGGCGTTCAATGAAACGGATCGCGGCGGTCTTCCTGCTGGCTTGCGTGTTAAACGGCCAGACGCCCGGCGAAAAGGATGTGGTGTTGCGCGCCATGCGCGATGAGATTGCGCGGGCACGGCAGTTGCGGCTGGTGGACGAGCCCCCCTATTTCGTGGAGTATTCGCTCGACGACGGCGAGTTCTACATGGGCCGCGCCTCGCTCGGCGCGCTGCTTTCGGAGCGTTCCAGCCGGGATCGCTATCCGCGGGTACGCGTGCGCGTGGGCGACCCGAAGCTCGATAACAGCAACCACATCGCCAGCGATTTCTACCGCGGCTCGCGGTTCGATCCATTCCGTTATCCGCTCGAAGACAACTACGATACGCTGCGTCATTGCTTTTGGCTCGCCACCGACCGCGCCTATAAACAGGCGCTGGAAGCGCTGGCGCGGAAGAAATCGTCGCTCAAGAATGTTTCGAGCACGGAAAATCTGGCCGACTTCGCGGCCTCCGCGCCCGTAAAGCTGATTCTGCCCAACCTGCGCAAGCCCATCGACGGCGCAGTGTGGCGTGAGCGGGCACGGGAGCTTTCGCGCGTCTTTCTGGATTACCCGGAAATCGCCGCTTCCGACGTGACCGCCTACGCGTCGCAAACCATTTCCTATCAGGTGAACAACGAAGGCGCCGATCTGCGCTTCCCCGACAACATGGCCTACTACCGGGCGCGCGCCATGGCCATCGCGCCCGACGGTTCGAAGGTGCATGACATGGTAGAAGTGCTGGCGCCCGAAGGCCAGCAGTTGCCGGCTGTGTCCGACGTGAAGGCCGCCATTCAGAAATCGGCAGACACCCTGCGCGCGCTGGTGAAAGCGCCTGTGGGCGAATCCTATTCCGGTCCCGTATTGTTTGAGGGCACCGCAGCGGCGCAATACATGGCGCAGGCGCTGGCGCGGAATCTTTCGGTTTCGCGCAAGCCGGTCACCGACCCGGACCGGCCCATCAATATTCCCACGGGTGAACTGGAAGGCCGGATCGGATCGCGTATTCTGCCCGAAACCTTCGATGTGGTGGACGATCCCACCCAGGCGACCTGGCGCGGCCGGCCGCTGATCGGCAGCTATCCGGTGGATGCCGAAGGCGTGGTGCCGAAGCCTCTGCCGCTGGTGGAAAAAGGAGTCCTTAAGACGTACTATGCCTCGCGTCAGCCGGTAGTGGGCGTCGAAGCGTCGAACGGCCATGGGCGCATTCCGGGCTCCCTTGGCGGCGTGGTGCCGCTGCCCGGCGTGGTCTTCGTCAAAGCCGCCCAGGCCGTTACGGCGGCCGATTTGCGCAAACGCTTGCTCGAAATGGGCAAGGCGCGCTCGAAGCCTTACGTCATCGTGATCCGCAAGCTCGACTTCCCTTCCTCGGCTTCCAATGAAGAGCTGGCGCGCGCCTACCGCGGCCTGCAGCGCGCCGGCATCACGGTCCCCGTGATGGCTTACAAGGTGTATCCGGACGGGCGGGAGGAACTGGTTCGCGGTCTTCGCTTCCGCGGCATGGATGCGCGCACGATGAAGGATATCGCCGCCGCATCCGATGAGCAGCACCTGTTTGAGTATTTCGAAAACGCCGCGCCGCTGGCGCGTGTGGATGCGGGCGGCTACGTGGCCGGCGCCTCCATCATCGCGCCTTCCCTGCTGTTTGAAGACGTGGAACTGGAGCCGTTCCCCGGCGATTTGCCGAAGCCGCCCATCGTTCCACCGCCGCCTCTGGCAAATTAAGTCCGCATGTGGGTTCTCAGCCGGCATATCTTTCGCGAGGTCGCCACCAGCGCCTTCCTCGGCACGGTTCTGTTCACCTTCGTTCTGTTTCTGCAGAAGCTGGGCCGCCTGTTTGAGCAACTGGTCACCAGTTCCGCCACGCTCGAACAGGTAGGCAGTCTGTTCCTGTTGATTCTGCCGCAAACCTTTCCCTTCTCGATTCCGGTGGGCATTCTCACCGGCGTTCTGATCGCCATGGGGCGTATGTCGAGCGACGGCGAAATCGTCGCTCTGCGGGCGGCCGGAGTGCCCAGCCGCCGCGTGACCGCGCCGGTGCTGACGTTCGCGGCGATGGGACTGGCGGTGGCCGCCTACGCCACCTGCATTCTCACTCCCTGGGCGACAAGAGAGACATTCCGAATCGTCAACGACATGGGCGCGGCGCAGGTCACCGCCGAGATTCAGCCGCGCGTCTTTGAAGAGCAGTTTCCCAATCGCGTGCTCTACGTGGAAGACGTCATTCCAGGTCCGGTGGTGAAGTGGCGCAACGTCTTCATGGCCGATCTGCGGC
This sequence comes from uncultured Acidobacteriota bacterium, assembly GCA_902826685.1. GTDB lineage: Bacteria > Acidobacteriota > Terriglobia > Bryobacterales > Bryobacteraceae > CADEFT01. Next base: position 29,839 of record CADEFT010000040.1, on the reverse strand, counting down.
CGCCCGATCAGCGTGACGGAGCCGGCGACCGCGGCGAAGCGCCTCGCATCACGCTGGCGGCCGAAGCCATCGCCGTGCCCGACCTGGTCAACAACCGCATCCAGCTTTCCCTGCGCAACGGCAGTAACTTCGAAACCGCGCGCAAGGTGGAAGAATACTACGCCCAGGCGTTCCCCAAGGGCGAACAGGTGCTGGATGCGCCGCGGCGTTCGGAAAAAAAGGCCAAGGATTACACGGAACTGGAAATGGGTCCGCTATGGGAGCAGGCGCGCGAACACGTGCCCGCCCGTATCGAGTTTCATCAGCGGCTGGCGCTTCCGGTGGCATGCGTGGTGCTGGCGCTGGTGGCGGTGCCGCTCGGCATATCGTCGCGCAAGGGTGGCAAGTCCGCCGCGTTTGTGATGACCGTGGCGCTGGGCTTCCTTTACTACATGGCGCAGATCAGCCTGGTGGCGCTGGCGCGGCAGGGGACGCTGCCGGTGGGCGTGGCCGTATGGATTCCGAATATCGTCTTCGCCGCGCTGGCCGCGATCCTGATGGCGCGGCTCGAACGGCCGGGCGACGGCGATTGGGCCGCTTCGATCAAGGCGGCGGGCGCGGGCGTCTGGCATTGGCTCGGTGGCGCCACCGGCATCGGCAAGGAAAAGGATCTGGGCCGCTTCCGCTTTCCTCTGCTGCCGCAACTGCTCGACACCTACGTGCTCACGACGTTCCTCTATTACTTCGTGGTGCTGTTGCTGAGCTTCGTGCTGATGACGCACGTGTTCACGTTCTTTGAGCTGCTGGGCGACATTCTGAAAAACAAAATCCCCATGGCGCTCATCGGGCGCTATCACCTGTTCCTGACGCCAAGGTTGATCTTCGATTCGGCGCCCATGAGCGTGCTGGTGGCCGTGCTGATCACCTTCGGCCTGCTGGCCAAAAGCAACGAACTGACCGCGATGAAGGCATGCGGCGTCAGCCTTTACCGGCTCGCGATTCCGGTGCTGCTCGCGGGCCTCATCCTGAGCGGCGCGCTGTTCGCTTTCGATTATTACGTGGTGCCCGAAGCCAACCTGGTGCAGGACGCCATCCGCAACCAGATCAAGGGCCGTCCCGTGCAGACGTTTCTGCGGCCCGATCGTAAGTGGATCTTCGGCAAGGGGCCATGGATCTATTACTACAAGCACTTCGATGCCGAAGCCAACGTGATGGTGGGCGTGAGCATTTACGAGCTCGACCGGAAGATGTTCCGGCTCAATCGCCACATCTACGCCGAGAACGCGCGCTGGGAGCCCGGCATCAAACACTGGGTTTTCCAGAACGGCTGGATGCGCGAGTTTAACGGATTCCACGTCACCAAATTCGCCGATTTCCGCGAGACCACAGCCACTTTCCCCGAACTCGACGAGCCGCCCGGTTACTTCCTCAAGGAAGTGAAACAGGATAAGCAGATGAACTTCCACCAACTGGCGGGTTACATCGAAGAGCTGAAACAGAGCGGCTTCGATACCGTGCGGTTACAGGTGCAGTATCAGAAGAAATTCTCGGTGCCGCTGTTTGCGGTCATCATGGCGCTGATCTCGACGCCGTTCGCCTTTTTCACCGGTAACCGGGGCGCGATGGCGCCCGTGGGCATCAGCCTCGGCATCGCGATCTGCTATTACGCGCTGGGCAGCCTGTTCGAACAGATGGGACATGTCGGCCAGTTGCCCGCGCAACTGGCGGCCTGGAGTCCAGACGCCATTTTTTCACTGGCCGGCACGTACCTGTTGATGAGGGTTCGCAGCTAAGAGGATTTCTTCGCCAGGAACTGCGCCTTGGCGGCCCGCCGCTCGATTCTCATCCGGCGGCGCTTGTTGCGAATGCGGTGGTAACGGGAACGATCTCCAGTTCTTTGAGACATGGCCTAGTGTACCCTGGTACGGGCTCGAAAAGATACGTGACGCCGCCTGCTTCCAGCCTGCTACGCCTGTTGGGCGCCGGGTTCGGCGTGGCGGCACTGGTGGGCGGAACGATCGGCGCCGGCATTCTGCGCACGCCGGGCGAGGTTGCCGCGCATCTCGGCAGTCCGGCCCTCATCTACTCCATCTGGATTCTGGGCGCGCTGTACGCGCTATTCGGCGCCGTGGCGGTAGCCGAACTCGGCACGGCCCTTCCGTTCGCCGGCGGATTCTATGTTTTCGCCCGGCGCGCTTTCGGGGAGCGTGTGGGCTTCGCCATCGGCTTCGGCGATTGGCTGGGACAACTCGCGGCGGTGGCCTTCGGCGCCATCGTGACGGCGGAGTACGCCAGTCTGCTGTGGCCTGCACTCGCGCCCTGGACCAAGGCGATTGCCGCGGCGGCCGTACTGCTGTTCACCCTTCTGCAATCGCGCGGACTGGCGTTGAGCGCGGCCACCCAGAACCTCGCCAGCATCGCCAAGGCGGCTGCCTTCCTCAGCCTCGCCGCGGCGTGCTTTGTGGCCAGTCCGGCGCCAGTGGAACCGGTGGGCGCGCGCCCGTCGATGGCGTCCGTAATCCTCGCGGCGCAAGCGGTGATCTACACTTTCGACGGCTGGTATAACCCGATCTACTTCACCGAAGAGGATGTCGCGCCGGAACGGAATCTGCCGCGCGCCATGGTGGCGGGCGTGCTGAGCGTCGCCGCCATTTACCTGCTATTGAACGCGGCGTTTCTGCACTTGCTGCCGGTGAGTGAACTCGCCGGTTCGAAACTCGCCGCCGCCGATGCCGCCTCCAAAGTTTTCGGATCGCACGGCGCCGAACTCATCACCGTTCTCTCACTGATTTCCATTCCTTCGCTCATGAATGCCGTGCTGCTGCAAGCCACCCGGATCCTGTTCGCCCTCGGCCGCGGTGGGTTCGTTCCGCAACTCGGCGCCGTGAGTGCGAACGGTACGCCGATGGGCGCCTTGTGGGTCAGCGGAGCCGCCGCGCTGGCCATGGTCCTCACCGGCTCCACGGGCCGATTGCTCGGGATCGCGGGCTTCCTCTATGTGATCAACTACGGCTCCGCCTTTCTGGCCGTATTCGTTCTGCGCAGGCGGGAACCCGGACTGCCGCGGCCGTTTCACGCCTGGGCGCATCCGTATTCGACGGGCGCGCTGCTGGCGATCAGCGCGGCGTTCCTGGCGGGCGCGGCCCTCGCGGATCCGATCAACAGCCTGTGGGCGCTGGCGCTATTGGCGGCCAGCATACCGCTCGGCCGCTACCGGAACTGAAACGCGTAAAGCTTGGCGGCGCGCATTCTGACGCGCAGCCGGATGGAGCGCCCGGCCAGTGGCGAAACGTCGCTACGGCCACCCCAGGCGGCGGCAATGGCGACTCCATTGGCATTGATCTCATCGGCGTCGAACATGCTGTAGCCGGCGATCGGCTTGCCCGATTCCTCCAGGATCTCCACGCGCGCGGAACCACCGGCGCCCGTGTCGATATTCAGCTCCAGACGCGACCCCTTGAACTCCATCGGGGGCGTGAGGAACCAGCCGCCTTCGTAGTCGGCATCGGCGGAAACGAACCCATCCAGACGCATCACGGCACGCGAGATGGCCTCTTCTTCGCGCACGGCTTTCGCGTCGCGGCGGCCCGCGTGATCGCGATTCGAACCGAGGTAATAGATCCACAATTCGTCGCCCATTCGCACTGGCCGCAACACCGGATAGAGCCATTTGGAATCCCACGAGCCGTCCGGTCCGGTGCGTAGAAATGAAGGACGTCCGCCGGGCCGGGAAAAGTGCCGGGCGTCGCGGCTGACCGCCAGTTGCACATCGGAGGTGCTGGGCGAGGCTCCGTGCGAGCTGCCGCGCCAGTGATGAAACACCGGGATCAACGCGAGGTATACCCCTTCGTAAGGAAACACGCCGGGACCGTAAAAATCGAGCGGCGCGCTGGGAGTCAGCACCTGGTCTTCTCCAGCGGCCACGGACTCAGAGGCCGTGCGGCGCTCGCGCGGCGGCAGCACGTCTTCGCCTTTCACCTCCATGCGGCCCGCGTCCACTCGCAAGGCCGGCGCGGCGGTACCGTCCCGCTCATCGGGTTCGAGCGCGAAGTAAGTGGAGTCCCAATTCACCAGATCGTCCGACTCGTTGTAGGAAGCCATGCGCGCGCCGAAACCCGAGCGCTCCCGCACCCATTCCCGCGAGTAGCCCACATAGCGCTTCACGCGCGGATCCCAGAACCACGAAGGCTGTGTATCGGCGGCGCGCAGCCCGGAGGCGCGCGGCTGCTCGAGCGTCCAGCGCAGCCCGTCGGGCGACTTCCAAACGCTATGCGGGCCGCGGATGCCCGAGCCGGGCTTCGGGTACAGTTTGCTCCACGAACGGTATTTCGCATCGGCCGCCGCGGCCGGATTGTCGTCGCGCCAGATGGACGCACCACCCACGGTGACCAGGTTCGGATCGGGCGGCATCACCAGGTTGTTCCGGCGCGATCCATTACGTTCCACCAATCCAAGAGCGGGCTTGGTGAAGTGGATGCCGTCGCTCGATTCGGCGTAGCCCACGCCCATGAACGGCGGATTCTTGCCCGGCGGCGGCGTGCCGGCCATCACGTGATACCAAAGACGGATCCTGCCGCCTTCCTGCACCACCGTGCAATAGCTGCCGAGCCTGGCATCGCTTTCCCATGGCGCATCGGCGCGCACCAGCCGCTCCCGCGTCTGATGCGGAGGATTCACTTTCAGTTGAATGCCTTCCACCGTTTCGAAGAACTTATGGTCGATGAACAACTGCTTCTCGGAACCGATCTGGATCGCGGCGGCGATGAGGAGAGGAAGCATGATCCTACTTGTAGGCGACCGCCGCGGCCGACGGGCCCGCCAGCGGAATGACTTCGAACCGTGTGAATCCAACCTCGCCGCACCACTGGCGGAAATCGGCGCCGGTGTAGTCGAAGGCGTCCCCGAACTCGATCAGCATGTTGAGCGACATCAACAGACCGAATACATTCTCGCGGCGCGCGTCGTCGATCAACGCTTCGATGGCCACCAAAGCTCCACCCGGCGGCAGCGCGTCGTAGGCCGAGCGGATCAGGTGCATCTTCTTTTCCAGATTCCAGTCGTGCAGAATCATGCCCATGGTGATCATGTCCGCTTTAGGCAGCGGGTCCTGGAAGAAATCTCCAGCGGCGGTGGAAATGCGATCGCTCAATCCGGCGGCGGCGATGTGCTTGCGGGCAATCGGCTCCACCGGCGGCAAATCGAACGAGACGCACTTCAAGTGCGCATTCCGCCTGGCTACTTCGATGCTCAACAGTCCTGTGGCGCCGCCGATGTCGCACATCGTCTTGTACCGGGAAAAATCGAACTTGGCCGCGAAGGCTTCGAAGTTCAACCGGGAAAGACCGGACATGGCGCCCATGAACTGTTCGAGCTTGGGCAGTTCCGCGTAGAGCTCTTCGAATACTCCTTTCTGCCCATGCTTCGCTTCATTCTGCGGCCGGCCCGTGCGCAGCGCTTCCGGCAGATCGTTCCAGAATTTGAACAGCCGCGCATTCAGCATCACCAGAGTGCCGCCAACGTAGCGGGGGCTATTGGCGTCGAGGTACATCTCACCCAGCGGCGTATTGCGATAGAGGGCGCCCGGGCCGTCTCCTTCACGGTCGAGGAACTTCATGGCGACGAGCGCGTCGAAGAAATCGGAGACGCCGCGCGGGTGCAAGCCCACCGCCGCGCCGAGTTCCTCACCGGCCATGCTCCGGCCGCCTAGCGTGGTGAACACTCCGAACTCCACCGCGGTCAACAAGACCTTGGAAGACCAGAACGAAAAGGCCGTTTGCATAATCGGGCCCGGATCGAGTTTGTTCATAGATGGGAAAAAGTGTATCTCACTGCAAATCCATCAGGAGCAGTTCATTCTCCACCTGGTCCACGCGATCGTAGAGCAGCAGAGCGCCATCGGAGGAAAACGCGAAGGTATCGAAGTCGGTCGTGCGTTGCGCGAGTTTCACCAGCGGCACGGGCTCGCCGCCGTCAAGCCCCATGCTAACGATTTCATGCAGCCGCGCGGCGTCGGGCCGGCCCCACACCAGCCGGCCGCGGTGCAGGCGCCAACTGAGCAAGGGGAAGTTCGCGGCGATCCGCTCCGGCTTGCCCGCGCCCGAATCGGTCCGCCTCCACAGGCCCTGGCCATTGGTGTAGAAGATGGCTTTTGTCTCGGGATCCTGGATGGCGTAAGTCGCGTTGTCGCCGGTGATCTGGCGCGCTTCGCCGCCCTCGGCGGCAATGCTCCAGATCTCGTTCCGGCCGCTGCGGTTGGAAATGAAATAGATCAGCTTGCCGTCGGCGGACCACACTGGCGTACGGTCGTCGGCGGCGTGGTCGGTGAGACGGCGCGGACGCTGCTGGCCCGTGGCGGCGCGGATCGTATGGATATCGGAATGGCCGTCGGGCCGTGAATCGAAAGCGATCCACTGGCCGTCGGGCGACCAGCGAGGACTGCCCGTCTGCGCGCCCGCGAAGTTGGTCAACTGCTGCGGCTGGCTGCCATCGCTTCCGGCCACCCAGATTTCGAACGATCCGGTGCGATCGGAGGCGAACACGATGCTCGATCCGTCGGGGCTGTACTCGGGCTGGAAGGAAGTGCGCGTGGAACTGATAATTTCCTTCGCGCCGGCGGGATCGCGTGGATTCATGCGCCAAAGATTGCGCGTCAGCTTGGTGCGCGCGTAGACCAGGCGCTTCGACTTGCGGCCGATATTGGGGGAGCGGGCATCGGTGCCCGATTGGGCCACCGGCGTCACCACTCCACCCGCCGCCGGCACCGACCACAGGCTGAACGGTCCAACCTTGCGCGACGAGAACACCAGGCCCGCGCCGTCTTCGGTCCATGTCAAACCGGCCATCCATCGTCCGTCGTGCGTCAGGCGCCTCGGCGAGCCGCCCGACGACGGCATGACATAGATATCGTGCGAGAGAAAACTCGGCCCCATGGTGAACGCCACTTCGGAGCCGTCGGGCGAATAGACGGGATTGGAAACGTAGGACGCGGTGACGCCGAGCGAGCGCCGCTCGCCGGTCGACAGATCGAGCTTGAGCAAAGCGCGCTTTCCACTCTCACTCTCGCGATCGGCCAGAATCATGCTCTTTCTGTCGGGCGACCAATCGAGCACGGAACCGCCGGCGCGCGGAGGAGGATCGAGCACGGCCGTCAGCAGGCGCTCCGCGCCGCCGAGCGAAGAGACACGATAGTAGCCGGTCTTTCCTCCGCCGGTCCGGAGGTAAGCGATTTCGCGGCCGTCGGGAGACCATACCGGCGCCTCGGCCCGGCCCGGTCCATCGGTGAGCTTCAACGGCTGGCCCGCGCCGAGAAACTGAACGTAGATTTCCTTTTCGCCGACGTCGCCGCCCTCACCGGTCCAGGAAAACGCCACGCGATCGCCATCCACCGAAATCGCCGGATCTTCACGCAGTCCGCGCAGGCTGGCGAGCGAAACCACTTTGGCGGGCACGATCAGAGGCCGCGGTCTCGGCCGCAGCCAATAGCCCGCCCCCAGCGCCAGCACGGCCGCCGTACCGGCCCAGACCCATCGGTTGACGCGCGGCGCGGCGGGTTTTACGGCGGCGATCTTTCCGGAACTGGCGTCGCGCTGAAGCCGCTTGAGATCGGCGGCCAGGTCGCCTCCGGTCTGGTAACGCAGCGCCGGATCCTTTTCGAGCGCCTTGCAGACGATGCGCTCAAGATCGCGCGGCGTGGCGGGGTTGAGCGCGGATGGAGCCGCCGGATTGGCGCTCATAATCGCTTCCATCACCGCGTGCGGACCTTCGCCGCGGAACGGCGCCTTGCCTGTCGCCATCTCATACAGCACCGAGCCCAGAGAAAACAGATCCGACCGCCCGTCGATTTTTTCCCCACGCGCCTGCTCGGGCGACATGTGAGTCACCGTGCCCACGCGAATCCACGGCTGGGTCAGAGCGCTCTCGCCGGGCTTGAATTCATCGAGCACGATCTTCTTGGCCACGCCGAAATCCATGATCTTCACCTGGCCATCGGTGGTGAGGAAAATGTTGCCGGGTTTAACGTCGCGATGAATGATGCCTTTGGCGTGCGCCGCTTCGAGCGCAGAGGCGACGCTGGCACCGATGGAGGCGATGCGATCCACCTCCAGCGGCTGCCCCTTCATGCGATTGCGCAGCGGCTCGCCTTCGAGGTATTCCATGACGATGTAGGGCACGCCCTGCCAATCGCCCACGTCGAACACGGTGCAGATGTTGGGATGATTGATGGCCGATTCTGCCTTCGCTTCGAGCTTCAGGCGGGCGATCAGCTCCGGGTCCCAGGCCAGGCTGGCATGCAGCGTTTTGATCGCCACCTTGCGCTTCAGCCGCTCATCGCGAGCCAGGTACACGGCGCCCATGCCGCCTTCACCCACCAGTTCCAAAACCTTGTAGGGACCCAGCGTCTGGCCAATCAGGTTTCCGAAACCGGCGTTCAGTTTCCCGGCCGGCGCCGCGGGCTGATCGAGAAAATCGCCGGCGTCGGTGTGCGCGCCAAGCAGCGACTCCACTTCCTGGCGCAGTTCGGCGTCGCCGGCGCAGCGCTGATCGAGGAATGCCTGGCGCCCGGCAGCCGGAACGGCCAAGGCGGCTTCGAATACTTCCTTGATAGCCTTCCACCGGTCGGCGTTCATGTACAACGTTTCATTTTGCCATGTCCCACGCTGGATCTATCATGGAATCACATCGTGCGCCGATTCCTGATACCCGAGACGATTCAAACGTCTGCGATGGATTGCGGTCCGGCAGCCTTGAAGTCGCTGCTCGAAGGCCATGGAATCGCCGCCAGCTACGGGCGCCTGAGGGAAGCCTGCCAGACCGATGTCGACGGCACGTCGATCGATTCACTGGAAACGGCCGCCGTGGCGCTCGGTCTCGAAGCCTCGCAGATCCTGTTGCCCATCGATTTCTTCTTCGAGCCGGAAGCGAAAGCGCTGCCGTCGCTGGTGGTGGTGCGCCAAGCCGGCGGCATGACGCATTTCGTGGTTTTCTGGCGGCGCGTGGGTTCGTTCCTCCAGGTGATGGATCCGGCCACGGGCCGGCGCTGGGTGCGGATGGAGTCGATGCGCCGGCAGCTTTATCTGCATACGCAGGCGGTGCCGGCGGCGGATTGGCTCGAGTGGGCTTCGGGCGAAGCGTTCGCCAGGCCGTTGGCGCGCAGGCTTTCGTTTCTGGGAGGCGGCGCCGATTGGATCGGGCAATGCAAGACGGCGGGCGAGTTGGCCAGGCTCGATGCCAGCGCGCGCATGGTGGCGGCTCTGGTGAGCGCGGGAGCCATCGGGCGCGGTGCATCCACTCGCGCGTTGACTGAAAAGCTGTGGCGGTCGGAAGAAGAGATTCCTCGAGAGTATTGGTCGGCGGCTCCGGACCCCGGCGATCCGGATATGATCCGCATGCGCGGAGCGGTGCTGATTCAAGTCACCGGCCGCGGTGCCGCCGCCCCCAGCCTGCCGCCGGAGCTTTCCGCCGCGCTGACCGAAAAGCCCGCCCGCCCCGGCCTTGCCATTCTGCGCGAGTTGTTCGCCGATGGCTGGGCCGCGCCTTCCATCATCGCTCTGGCGATGGCCGCCAGTGCGGTGGGCGTGGTGGTGGACGCCGTGCTCTGGCGCGGATTTCTGAATCTGGCTCGAGAGTTAGTAACGGCGGGGCAGCGTACCGCGGCGCTCGTGCAGATGGCGGCGTTCGCCGTCGGCCTGCTGATTCTCGACTTCGGCTTGACGACCAGCCTGCTGCGATTCGGGCGGCGGCTGGAGCTGCGTCTGCGGCTGCGGTTTCTCGAAAAAATTCCACGCCTGGGCGACAAGTATTTTTCAAGCCGTCCGGTTTCCGACATGGCCCAGCGCGTTCACAACGTGCAGATGCTGCGCACCCTGCCTCTGCTGGCTGGTCAGTTCTGGCGCGCCCTGCTGCAATGCGCCATCATTCTGGCGGCGATCGCGTGGCTGTATCCGGAAGCGCTGGCACTGGCGTCCCTGGTGGCCGTGGCAGCCATGGGAATACCGCTATTGGTGCAGCCGGTGCTCACCGAACACGATTTGAAGGTGCGCACGCACGCGGGCGCGCTGACACGCTATTACCTGGATGCTCTGCTGGGGCTCACCGCGCTGCGGGCTCACGGCGCGGCGGGCGCCCTGCGGCACGAACAGGGAGAATTGCTGGGGCAGTGGACGCATGCCGCGCTGCGCCATCATCGCCTGGTGGTGCGGGTGGAGACGCTACAGTTCCTCATTGCCCTTTCGGGCGCGGCGTGGCTTTTGCTTTCGCGGCTGGCCGATTCTAACGATACCGGCACGCTGCTGCTGCTGGTCTATTGGGTGTTGAGCCTGCCCATGCTGGGCCGGGAAGCGGCGGCCATCGCCTGGCATTATCCCCTTCTGCGCAACGCGGCGCTGCGGCTGGCCGAGCCGTTGGGCGCGCCGGAAGAGGCTACGGCGCCGGGCGGCCGGGAGCCATTCGATTCGCCGGTGGCCGTGCACTTCGATCGCGTGTCGGTACAGGCCGCCGGCCACACGATCCTCGAAGAAGTGGATCTGACGATTCCGGCCGGCGCGCACGTCGGCATCGTAGGACCTTCGGGCGCGGGCAAATCGAGCTTCGCGGGCCTGCTTCTTGGATGGCATCGCGCCGCTTCGGGATCGATCGCGGTGAACGGTCGGCCGCTCGACGCCGGGACGCTCGACCAGTTGCGCCGCGTCACGGCGTGGGTCGATCCGCAGGTGCAGATCTGGAATCGAACGCTGCTCGACAATTTGCGCTATGGCGCCGATGACGCATCCGCCATGGACGAACTGCTCGAAGCGGCCAGCCTGCGCGGCACGGTGGAGCGGCTGCCCGACGGGCTGCAAACATCGCTTGGGGAAGGCGGCGGATTGGTCTCCGGAGGCGAAGGGCAGCGCGTGCGATTCGGCCGCGCCCTGGCCCGCGGCGGCATCCAACTGGCGATTCTCGACGAGCCCGCGCGCGGACTGGACCGCGCCGCCCGCCGCAGCCTGGTGGAGCGCGCCCGCGAGCGCTGGCGCGGTGCCACGCTGCTTTGCATCACGCACGACGTGGGCGACGTGCAGAGTTTCGAGCGCGTGCTGGTATTCGATGGCGGCCGCCTGGTGGAGGACGGCCCGCCGCAGCAATTGGCCGCCGATCCAGGTTCGCGCTACCGGCAGTTGCTCGATGCCGAAGATTCCGTGCGGCGCAGTCTTTGGAATAGCGCCAGTTGGCGGCGCCTGCGGCTGCTCGAAGGCAGCCTTTTCGAAGAAGGGAGCGCGGTGCGTGCCAGAGCCGATTAGCGGATGCCTGTGGACCGCCGCGCAGCTTCCTCAACTGTTGGAGGCGTTGGCGGCGCGCGCGCAACCGGGCGCGCGTCACGGGGCGATTCCGCGTGCTCCGCGAGGCAGCGCCGGACTCGACGAATGGTTTGAAGCCGCCGCGCAATGCCTTGCGCTCGAGCCGGCTCCGCTGGACATTCGCGGCTTCCAGGTAGAAGAACGCCTTCGCGGGGCGGCACCGGCGGTGATAGCGCTCGAAGGGGAAGGCTATCTCGCGTTGCTTCAGGCGGGGCGCCGGCGGGCGACGCTTTTGCGGCCGGATGCGGGGACCGATCGAATCGCAATCGGCCGGCTTGCGGCCGTGCTGCGGGCGCACATCGAAGCGCCGCATCGCGAACCGGTGGAGCGGCTGCTCGACGATTGCGGCATCGCCGGGCCGAAGCGCCGCCGCGCGGCCGAGGCTTTGTTGCGTGAGCGCACGCGCTTCGATCGCGCCGCCCGGCTCTATTCTCTGCGCCGTCCACCCGGCGCGCATTTCCGGGCGACGGCCGCAGCGGCGGGGTGGAATCGCATGCTGGCCCTGCTGCTGTTCTCGCATGCCGCCGAATACCTTCTGCTGATCGCCGCCTGGTGGGTATTGGGCCGTGCCGTACTGCAGGGCCGGGCCGATACGGGCGTTCTAACGGCGTGGGCGCTGCTGCTGGCAACTATGATTCCGTTCCGCCTTCTGGCCTCGTCGCTGCAGGGCAGGCTGGCGATTGGACTGGGCGGCTTTCTGCGCGAGCGGCTGCTCGACGGCGCGCTGAAGCTCGACGCCGATGAAGTGCGCCACGAAGGAGCGGGCGCTTTTCTCGGCCGCGCCATCGAGGCCGAGCAGGTGGAGTCGCTGGCGCTTTCCGGTGGTATGACGGCGGCGCTGGCGCTGCTTGAAACATTTCTGAGCCTCTGTGTTTTAGCGCTCGGACCGCGCGCGCCGCTGCAATTCGCAGTGCTGGCCCTCTGGATCGCGGCGGCGGCCTGGATGGGACATCGCTACTATTTACGCCGCCGGGAGTGGACCGGCCATCGCCTTGCCATCACGGGCCATCTCATCGAGGCGATGACCGGCCATCGCACCAGGCTCGCTCAGCAGCCGCCCGAGGAATGGCATTCGGGCGAGGACCGCGCCGCCGAACGTTACACGGCGCTTTCGCTCGCCATGGACCGGGCGCAGGCGTGGCTCGGCATGGTGCCGCGCGGCTATCTGGTGTCGGCCCTGGTGGCGCTCGCTCCGGATTTTCTGGCGGCCTCTCCGTCATCCGGATTTCTGGCCGCGTCGCTTGGCGCCATCATCCTCGCCTGGCAGGCGTTCCGGCGCATGGCGGGCGGGATGGCGCAAATCGCGGGCGCCGCCATCGCCTGGGAGCGCGTTTCCGATCTGTTCAATGCATCGAGCCGCGTGGAGCCGGCCGCGACCGAGAGCGGCGGCGATTCGGAACTGGTGCTCTCGGCGCGCGACGTAGCCTATCGCTATCCACAAACCGGGCGCGACGTGATCGCCAAAGCCACGGTCGAGATTCGCAAGGGCGACTGGCTGCTGCTCGAAGGTCCCTCGGGCGGTGGCAAATCGACATTGGTGTCGCTGCTCACAGGCCAGCGGCGTCCTTGCTCGGGCCTGATTCTGGCGGGCGGGCTTGACCTGCACACGCTCGGTGGAAGGCAGTGGCGGCGCCGGATCGTCTCCGCGCCGCAGTATCACGAGAACCATGTGCTCGCCAACACGTTCGCCTTCAATCTGCTGATGGGCCGGGGCTGGCCCCCGCGGGAGGCCGACCTGCGCGAGGCCGAAGAGATCTGCCGGGAACTGGGCCTTGGCCCGCTGATCGATCGCATGCCGGGCGGCCTGTTTCAAATGGTGGGCGAAACGGGTTGGCAGCTTTCCCAAGGCGAGCGCAGCCGCCTGTTCCTGGCGCGCGCGCTGCTGCAATCGCCGGAGCTGGCGGTGCTCGATGAGAGCTTCGCCGCGCTCGATCCGGAGAATCTGCGCCAGGCGCTTGAAACCGCGCTGAGGAGATCGAAGACGCTGCTGGTGGTGGCACATCCGTAGCTGTTTTGGATAGAGTCGGAACCATGACCCGCCGCCAACTGCTGGGCTCCACGCTCGGCGCAGCCTTGAACGCGCAGACCGGCCGCCCTCCGAATATTCTGTTCGTGCTCTCGGACGATCACAGCGCGCCTTATCTGGGAGCCTACGGCGCGACTTGGATGTCGACGCCGAACCTGGACAAGTTCGCCCGCGAAGGCGCTCTGTTCCGCCGCGCATTTACGGCCGCGCCGCAATGCGTCCCGTCGCGCACGGCGTTGATGACCGGCCGTTCGCCGGTGGCCGCGCGCATGGGCCGGTTCTCCTCGCCGCTGCCCGCCAGTGTCCCGACGGCTCAGGAAGTGCTGCGCGAGAAGGGTTATTACACCGGCGTGTGCGGACGCTACTTCCATCTGGATGGCGCCATCGCGCCGGCTCCGGCCACCGCCGCCGTTTACGACAAGTACGGAATGAAGACGTGGAAGAACCGGGTGGATTTTCTCAACGTTTCCCCGCAGGACGGAACGGCGAAGCTGCTCGATGGTTTCCTCGGGTCGAAGCCCGCGGACAAGCCATGGTTCTTCTGGATCAATTACAGCGATCCCCATCACCCGTGGGAGAGCGATGCCGGCAAGGTGGATCCGGCCCGCATTCAGCTTCCGCCGCACCTGCCCGATCTGCCGGGCGTTCGCGACGATCTGGCCCGCTATTGCGGCGAGGTGGAGCGCGCCGACCGCTGGTTCGGCGAAGCGATGGCGGTGCTGGCCAGGCGCGGCGAAGAATCGAACACCATCGTCCTTTTCATGGGCGACAACGGCATGGCGTTTCCGCACGGCAAGGGGTCGCTGTTCGACCCGGGACTGAACGTCCCGCTGATGGCACGCTGGCCCGGACACATCCGGCCGATGGTGTCGAGCAATCTCATCTCGGGCGAGGACATGGCGGCGACGTTCATGGATATCGGCGGCGCGGCGCCGCCCAAGGAAGTCACCGGGCGCAGCTTTTACCCGCTGCTGACCGGGCGGCCTTACACGCCTCGCGATTACATCTTCGCGGCGCGCCTGCATCACGGCAACGGCCCGTTGACCGATCGCACGAAAGCTTCCGAGTTCGACCTTTCGCGATGCGTCCGCAGTGCGCGCTACAAGCTGATCTACAACGTGACGCCCAAGATGGAATATTGGCCGGTGGACAGTTCGCAGGACGCGGGCTGGCAGCAGATGCTGGCGGCACACAAGGCGGGCAAGCTCGATCCGAAGATCGACAACGCGTACTTCCGCGATCCGCGGCCGGTTCTGGAGCTTTACGATTTGGAGAAGGATCCGGGCGAACTGGACAATCTCGCGGGCCGCGCGGAGTTCAACGACGTGCAGCAATCGCTGATGGCGGCGCTGCTCGAAAAACAGATCGTCGATCATGACTTCGCGCCGCCGGTGCTGCAGGAAGTGCCGCCGCGGCGCCCGGCTGCTACGAGATAGGCTCGGTGCCTTCGTTCAGAATGTCCAGATATTCTTTGTAGACGAATAGCCGGCTGCGCGACTTGCCAGTGATTTCGCGCAGGATACCCAAGTCCTGCATTTGGGCGATGGCGGCTCCAGCGGTTGGGAAGGTCATTCCGGTTTGTTTGACTGTGGAGGCGATGGAAAGGATCGGATTCATTTGGGCGTGCTTATGAACCCTGAGCATTGACGCTGATGTACGTCCACGGCTTTCCACTCTTTTTACGTCGGAGATCATGAGTGCAATGATCCGCCGCGCCGCTTGAACTGCCCGTTCGGAGGTCTCCCTGACGCCAGTGAGAAAGAATTCGAGCCACGCTTCCCAATCGCCGGTTGTTCGCACGCGCATTAGCAGATCGTAGTAGGTCTGCCGGTTCTGCTTGAAGTAAAGACTCAGGTAAAGAATAGGTTCCTGCAAGGCGTTCCCGGCACAAAGAAGAAAGGTGATCAACAGTCGCCCCAGGCGTCCGTTTCCATCGAGGAACGGGTGAATGGTCTCAAACTGCACGTGCATGAGCCCGGCCCGGACGAGCAAAGGAAGTTCCGGCCTCTCCTGGTGAAGAAACAGTTCCAGTTGACCCATGCATTCCAGCACCAGGTCCGCTGGTGGCGGCACGAACACCGCATTACCGGGACGGGTACCGCCAATCCAGTTCTGGCTGCGGCGAAACTCGCCCGGCTCTTTATCCGCCTCGCGGCCGCGCGCCAGCAACACGCCGTGGATCTCCCGGATCAGGCGGAGAGAGAGTGGAAATCCTTCACGCAAACGGCTCAACCCAAAGTTGATCGCGGCAACGTAATTCGAGACCTCCTGCACATCCTCGATTGGGGCTCCTGGCGCTTCGTCATTCTCAAAAAGCAGAAGATCGGAAAGCGAGGACTGCGTGCCCTCAATTTGCGAGGAGAGCACGGCCTCCTTTCTCACGTAGATATAAAGGAACAGGGACAGGTCAGGAAGTACGGAAGCCAATCCATCCAGGCGCCCCAACGCCTGATTGGCCTGCTCCAGTAGTATATGGAAGGATTCCAGACGTACCGATGGTACGGGCGGCAGGGGCGGCGGCACAAAGGCACGAACCGCCTCATCGTCCTTGTTGGAGACGATATACCTCCCAATCCTCTGATTCTGTGGACTTTGCATCGCTATTAAAGAAACTTGAATAGCCCGAAGCGTTATTAAAGAAAGTGGCCCTTTTCTTTAATAACGACTCTAGCGCTTCGGCAGATCCTTCAGCGACAGGTAAAAATCCCGCACCTCATACGTGGTGTTGCCCAGCCTTTCGGCGACCTCCGCCACGGTCTTTGGCGGCGGTACCACCACCTTATCCCCAGGCTGCCAATTGGCCGGGGTCGCGCAGGCGTTCGCATCGGCGGTTTGCAGCGCGGTAAGCACGCGCACCACCTCGTCGATGTTGCGGCCGGCGTTCATGGGGTAATAGATGATCGCGCGCACAATGCGTTTGGGATCGATGAAGAACACGGCGCGGATGGTGGCCGTCGCGCTCGCGCCCGAGTGGATCATGCCGTATAACTGCGAGACCTTCATATCCAGGTCGGCGATAAGCGGATACGGCAGTTCCACGCCCATCTTCTCTTTGATGTTCTGCAGCCAGGCCAGATGCGAGTGAACGCTATCGACGCTGAGCCCGATCAGCTTCGTGTTCAACGCGCGAAATTCCTGGCTGCGGTTTGCGAACGCCATCAGTTCGGTGGTGCAGACCGGCGTGAAATCGGCCGGGTGGGAGAACAGGACCACCCAATCGCCCGCCTGCCATTCGCTGAACCGCATCTGCGGCGCCTGCGTGGTGACGGCGGTAAAATCCGGCGCGGGATCGCCAATTTTTGGAAGAGTCGTTACTTCTGACATAGCTCCTCAATCGTAGCGTGCGGTCAGCCGGCCGATTTCAACAGCCGTTCGGCTTCCTTGCGTGAAGGATCGTCGGGCGTGAGCCGCGCGGCCAGATAGCGCTTCAACAGAGTACGGGCCTGGTGCAGGTTCCGCTTCCCTTCCACATAGACGGAGGCGCGCGCGAACCATAGCTTGGGACTTTGCGGGAGTGTCTCAAAAAGAGCTTCGCTCTCGGGCACGCGTCCGCGGCGAGCGAGAAATTTCGCCACATCCAGCACGCGGCCCACGTTGCCGGGAGAAGCTTGCATGGCCAGGCGAAGCGACTTCTCGGCCTCCGGCCAATCCTTGCGATCCTCGGCCAGCCGCGCCTGCGCGAAGTGCCCTTCGGCCTTGTCGAGCGCGGCAATCTTTTCAGCCAGCGCCGCGGCCTTGTCCTTGCCGCCACCCAAAAACCCCGGAGCCTGCAGGTAGTACTCGAACAGATCGCTTCGAGCCTCGATGTTTTGGGCATCGAGGGCAACGGCACGCTCGAAGTTCTCACGCGCTTTCGAAGCGTAGCGCGGCGCCATCAGAGGATTCGACGTTTCCGCCCGCCGCCCGAAGGCGCGCCCAAGCCACAAATGCAGACCGGCGCGATCCGGCGTGCGCTCGATGGTCTTTTCGAGCAGGTCGGTGGCCTTCTTGTACTCTTCGAGTTGAAACCAGCTTTGCGCCATCAGCAGCGAAGCATCGGCTCCGGCGGTGCCGGAAAGAGTCTGGATCGCCTGCTGGTATTCGGTGGATCGATACAGCGCGTGCGCCCGTTCGAGCGCCCCATCCTGTGCCCACACCGCCATCGCCAGCAAAGCGCTCCACACAACGGGAATGGTAACAGAAGGCCTATTCTGGATAGAAATGAAATTCGGCCTTTCCCGCGAAGAGTGGCGCCTGCTGCGTTCGCTGCGCACGCCCGGCGGGGTGCAGCACTTCCTTGACCACCAGGTGGCCTACAACAAGGAGCCGGACGGGCACACCTGCCGGTCGCCGCGCCGCGTGATGCGCGATCGCGTGGCGCATTGCATGGAAGGCGCGCTATTCGGCGCCGCTGCGCTGCGCGTGCTGGGCCATCCGCCGCTGCTGCTCGATCTCGAAGCGGTGCGGGACGACGACCACGTGCTGGCGATTTATCGCGAGCGCGGCCACTGGGGCTCCCTCGCGAAATCGAATTATCCAAGCCTTCGTTTCCGCGAGCCGGTGTACCGTTCGATTCGCGAATTGGTGATGTCCTACTTCGAGCACTATCACAACCTGGAAGGCGAGAAGACGCTGCGCGCCTATTCGCGGCCCGTGCGCCTCGACCGCTTCGATCGTATCGCATGGATGACTTCGGAAGAAGACGTGTGGCCGGTGCCCGAGCATCTCTGCGTGATCGCCCACACGCCCACCATTACAGGCGCGATGGAGCGGCGGCTGAACCGGCTGGATGACCGGCTGCGGCAGTCCGAGCAGACCGGCATGGCGAAGTGACTTTATCGTATCCAGGGATCTGCTTCCGGACACACACCGCCGCAGATCATGTTATCTAACACCCGGAATCCCGGGGACTCGCAAGAGGAACAACTGGTGATGACGTCGCCGTAGTGTGGCACTCCGTCGATCTCCAGAATTCGGAATCCCATTGAGCCTTTATACCGGTTGCCTTCGATGAACATGAGCACCGTGACCGGGGTGCCAGGTTTCTCAAATGCCCGTAACCCGTACCCATCAAGAATCAGGGACTCTGCCGGATGTTTCGGATACCACAACTTTACGGGCCGCTTCATGGGATTCACTTGACTGGTAGATGGAACAGTCTCCTGTAGCTCCACCCACTCCATGAGGAGTTGGTGAGTGACAAATTTGTACCGTAAGGGATAAAGAAAGAGAGGATACAGCAAAGAATAAACCAAGTTAGGGCCATGGGAAGGTTTGGACAGCCACTCAGGCAGCGGTTCCCGCAGCCGCAGAATTACCACGATAAGAAGAGCCGCACAGACCCATTTCCACCATGTACGCATACAACTTTAGGGCGCTGCGTTTGCGCGAGTAGCACGGTCCGTAAATGGCCGCGCCAGTTCAGGATTTTTCTCCATCGTTTTTTTCAGTATCTCCGATTTCTACATCGCCCGTCCTGGAGTAAGCATCGTGCCGGGAAAGCATGCGGGATAGAACGCCATCATGACCGTAGCGCCGCTTGGAAAGCATGACTGCAGAAAGGTTGGACTGGCGAAGGAATCGTCAGGGCGCCACTACAACCAGCGGCGCCCGCGCCGCGGTGAACTTGCCGCCCGCCTCGTCGATCACCGTCAATTGCGCCGAATACTCACCCGCAGTCACATTCTGCAGCGGCATCTCAACGAGAATCGGCGCCGCCCCGCGCGACGCCTCTATCGAATTCACGCGCACCGGCTGCGACTGCGCCACCAGCTTGCGATCGCGATAGAGACCCACCACCGCCGAAACGGCCGGTGAGCTTGCGTCCGGGCCCTTCGAGGGGTCGTAAAGCTCGGCATAGACGCTCAGCTTTTGTCCGGGGCGGAAAACGTGCGTGACGCTCGGCAGCATCTTCTGCCCGCCATGCACCAAGGGATGTTCCTTCTGCTTCTTAGCGAGCTTCTTATCGGCGGTGCCCACGGCGTCCGAAATCGGCACCTGCTGATGGCTGAGCACCACGGAACTCAGCCGCGGTTCATCCTTGGCGGCGGCGTTGAGATCGGGAATGGTGAACGCGCTTTCGAACGTGCCCATCTGCCCGGTCTGGTTTTCGCGCACCAGCATGCGGATGCGGTAGCCGCCCGGAGGCAGCGTGAACCCCGTGTCATAGACGAGGTTCGAAGAAGCCAGCCGGCCCGCATTCTGATCGCGCAGCTGAATGCGGATGGCATCCCGCACCGTGGCCAGCACCGCGCCCTTGGCATTGCGCACCTGCCCGATGAAATCGAACTGGGTGGTTTCGGCCGAGCCCTTCTTCGCCAGTGGAATCGCCGACCCTGGGATTTTCACCGCCACCGGCACGAAGTAGCGGTCTTTGCCGAAACGGAACCAGTTCACTTCAAGCGCCAGCCGCAGGTCGGTGACCGGATCGCCCAAAACCAGGGCATCCTCCAACTGCTTCTCTTTGTCGTAAGAGTTGAAGGTTTTGAATTCCTTTTCGGAATAGTAGCCGTTGCGATAGTCGAGCTTCGCGCCTAGACCCGGACGGGTGAGCTTCACTTCCACGCGGCGGAACTGCCCATCGCGCCGTTCATCGGTGGAGTAATAGCCCAGCACGTAGTAACTCTGCAAATCGGCCTGCGCCTGGCGAATGCCCGCGGTGAGGTCGTTGTCTTCAAGCAGCGCTTTGCCGCCGGTGTCGGCCGCCAGCGACGTCAGCGTGTCCTGCTGCTGCATGGAGCGATCGCGCTGCCTGGTCTGCGTCTGACCGGAAAAGATTCCTGTGCCGCCGCTTCCGGCCGTATCGGCGCCGCCGCCGGGAGGCTCCGCCGTCAGGCCGCGCACATCGATGGGATAGAAACTCACGTTGGCGCGCACGGCCGCGTTGACGGTGGCGCGCAGTTGTGATTCGTTCTGCGCCCCGGTGCGGCTCACGCCGCTGGAAAAATAAATGAGCGCCTTCTTTTCCGGCATCGCCGACAGACGGCGCGCCGTGTCTTCGAGCGCGCTCAGCTTGCGGTCGGTATTGAAGACGTTAAACTCGGCATCGTCGGCGGCGAAGGCGGCATCGGCCGATGTATCGGGATCGGTATCGCCGTCCGCCGCGAGGTCGCTCACGACGCCAGTCTGAAACCGCTCGATCCATTCGAGCAGCAGGTCCTTGTCGGCGGTGAAATCCTGGTCCACGTTGAGCTTCGAGGAAAAGCTGACGATCGAAACCAGGTCGGCCGGCGTCATCTGGTCCCGCACGAACTTGGCGGCGGCTTCCTTGGCCCGCACCTGATCGGCGGCGGGCAGCGAACTCCAGTCGAAGTAGAGCACCAACAGGCGGCGGTCGCGAAATCGTTCACGGCCTTCGGGCGGCACGGGGGGCGTGGCGTCCTCGCGCGCGATCAATCCCTGGCGTGCGGGCTCGTCGCGCTCCAGCTTCTGAAAATCGAACACGGAAATCGTCTGCGGCTTGCCGTTCTCGATCAAGGTGAAATCGTCCTTGGTCAACCCGGCCACCGGCCGCCCCTGCTTGTCGCGGGCGAACACGGTGACCAGCACCAAATTGGTGGAGGTGCGGAAGACGGCCTCTCCGCCTTGCGGCGGTTGCGCGGCCAGCGCCGCGGCCAGCAGCGATGCCATGAGGGTGCGCATCAGAACCGGAACCTCACTTGAATCTGAACGGACCGCATCTCGCCCGCCGCGGTCGCCAAGCCGTAGTTAGCGGAATTGACCACCGTCCCGATGCCGGCGATGTTGACGTGGTTCAAGGCGTTCTCGGCCGAGAGGCGGACTTCCAAGGCGCGGCGCCGGTCGCCCCACGGAGCGAACGACCGTCCGAGGGAAGCATTGAGAACGAACTGGCCCGGCCCGTCGATGGTGTTGCGTCCCGCCGTGCCGAAGCTTCCTCCCGCCGGCACCGCGAAAGCCGCCGTGTTGAAGTATCCCGTGCCGGTATAGAGCGGGGCGCCGGTGGCATCGGCGCGCGCGCTGCCGGTGGCGCCCGTGCCCGCCGCATCGGCCACCGCGCCCAGCACGCGCGCGGTAAACGGGGAACCCGAATTCGCGCTGACGTTGGCCATCAGGGTCCAGTCGCGCAGCAGCTTCGATAGCCCGTTATTCTGGCGCAGCCAATAGCCGCGCGAGCCGAAGGGAGAGTACAGCGAGGAGTTCAACGTCAGCGTGTGACGGCGATCGAACGCCGATCGGCCGCGCTCGGCGGCGAGATTGTTGTCATCCTGCACCACGATATTGCCGGAGCCGCCGATGGTCGAAGCGTTATCCAACGATTTCGACCATGTGTAGAGCATGTTGACGGCGAGCCCGCGCGACATGCGCCGCGACACTCGTACTTGCGCGGCGTGGAAAGACGACGAGCCTTCCGGGCTATCCCAGGTGAACCCCAGCGCGTTGGCGATCGGCCGGCGTTGCTCGGATGTCGTAGCGGACCCCGCCGCCGCGCGGTTGGGCAGCCGCTGCACCAGCAGGCCGGACCCGCGCGTGCCGAGGTAACCGAGTTCCACCACCACGCTGTGCGGCAATTCCCGCTGCACCGAGAGATTCCAGGTCTGCGCGCGCGGCACGTCGTAATCGGGATTGACGGCATAGGTGTTGCGAATCGTCACGTTCGCACCGCCCGCAAACGGATTCGCCATCGTCAACGGCGCCGCCAGCGACGTGTTGAACTGCGCGCTTTCGGCGAACGGAGGCTGCCATCCGAGGCGCGTGGGAATGCGCGCGTACACCGAGCCGTCGTAGAACATCGAGTATCCGGCGCGCACCACGAATCGCTTCTTACCGCCCGGCCGCCAGGACAACGCCAGGCGCGGCGAGACGTTGTTGCGATCGGGCCGGATCACGCTGTTGCCGGTCATAAGTGTAACCGCGTCGCGCGCCGGTGTAAGCAGCAGGTTCGCCAGCCGCCCGTACTTTTCGCTGAACGGCTCCCAGTCTTCGTACCGCAGGCCGATGTTCAGCGTGAGATTGGGGCGGACGCGCCACTCATCGCGGAGGAACGTGGCATATTGCGATTGACGCAGGTAGGCGTCGGCGCTGCCAAATCGCAGTGAGCTCTGCTGCGGAAGCCCAAGCAGAAACTCGGCGAAATCGTTGCCGGTGCCGGCGATCGCGTTGCCGGAAGCGTCGAGTCCGCTGGTGGAGAGTCCGCCGAAAAACAGCGTGCCGCGGGCGTTCTGTTCGAGCACATGGTTCCACTTCAGACGGCTGAATTCGAAGCCTGTCGAAATCGAATGCGCGCCACTCACGTAGATCCAGCCCACCGAAGCGCTGGTCGTGTGAATGCGGCGCAGAGTGCGGTTGGAGTCGTTCAGATCGCCATAGTTGGTGAAGTTCAGATTCGGCGGGCCGAAGTTCACCGCCTCGCGCGAGTTGCCGCCGATACCCAACTGCCCCGAGATATCCTGCCCGTAGGCGAAGTAGGGAATCGTCTCGTTGCGGTTGAAGTTGTAGCGGACGCGCGCATTCATAATCAGCCGCGTGGAGAAGTTGTGTGTAAAGGTGACATCGTTGTTGCTGCCCGAACCGGTGGAAGGGTCGCGGTAGCCGAACAACTGCACGGTCTCGGAACGGCGCCGCTGATAGGAGCTCGAAAACGCCAGGCGGTTTTTCGAATCGAGCGTGCGGTTCAGCCTTACGTTCAGGTTGTCGGAATCGGAAGGCTGCGCCGTGACCAGGCGATAGTTCTGCGTGGCGCCGGCGCTATTGGGCAGGGGCAGCAGGGCGAGAAGCCCGGCCGAGGCCGGATCGATGCGGCTCACCGGAATCCGGTTGCCCGGGAAGGGCTGGCGCGTCTGGGGGTCGTAAAGGATGGCGGAGAGGTTCGAAAAATCGCCTGAGCGCATGCTTTCGGTGGGCATCACGGCGAATCCTGTAAAGGGATTGTTCCCGCGCGTGCCTTGATAGTTCACAAAGAAGAACGTCTTGGCGCTTAGCGGACCGCCGAGGCTCACGCCGAACCGGTGCTGCGAGTACTCGGGTTTTTGCACTTCCCGGCCATTGAGGGAGAACGGCGTGGCGTCAAAGGCCGAGTGGCGCGGGTTATAGAAAAGCGACCCGCGGATCTGCGAGCGCGTCCGGCGTCCACCGCGATTGCCGAAGCCCTCGGCCATGGCGCCCTGGCGCGCCCGCTCCATCATGCGTTTGCGCAGCGCCTCCCGTTCTTCCGGACTGAGGTTGGCAAGTCGTGCGGCGCCCGGGCCGGGACCTCGACCGCCACCGCCTCCTCTACCGCCGCCACCGCGACCGCCGCCACCGCCGGGTCCACCACCGCCTGTTTCGAACCGGCCGCTGGCGCCGCTCTGGCCGCCGCCGAACAGATTGCCGGATTCGCCCCCCTCGAAATCGCCGGGGCCGAACATGCCGCCGAGACGGGACATCAACTGCGCTTCGGATGGACCGGAGGCGCCGGGCTCCGCCAGCCCACGGCTGAGACTGCCCTGCACAAGGAACGATTCCGATTCGTTCCCCGGATTTTCGGCAGGCACACCGACGGCCGCCTCTTCGACGGTTTCGGCTTCCGGCGTCTGCCGCCGGCCGCGACTGGCCTCGCGGGGACGCAGCGAAAGCTCAAGTTTCACCGGCTCCCGGCGGTCTTCCACCGTGCGGGAAGCCGGTTGAAATCCGAACATCCGGACTGAGAGGCGGATAGGGCCTTCAGGCAGATTCTCAAATTCGAAATGGCCATCGAGGCCGGTGGCGGTGGCAGTGGGATGGCCCGCGACTTCCGCGCTTACGACGGCGCCCGGTACGGGTCTGCCGCCCGAAACCACCGTGCCGCCCCAGCGCGTTTCGGCCGGGAGCAAGCTGCCCACCAGCGCCAGCCAAACAGGAACTACTCTCACTCTTCTTTCTAATCCCGCCGGCCCTGGGAAGTCGTGCCCTGGGACCGGGTCTGCAACTTTTCCCGCCCGATGAGGGTTTAACATAAGGCGATGCTGCGCGCGCTCTCGATCCTTCTATTCATGCTGCTGATTCCACAAGGTTTCGGCGCCACTTTCGGCAACATTACAACTGTGGTGGGCAGCATTTCCGATCTCATCCTGGACGAAGCGCGCCGCCGGCTGTACGCCGTCAACGCCAGCCAGAATCGGGTCGATGTCTTTACCCTGGCGCCTCCGTTACGCCTGCTCGCTTCGGTGCCGGTGGGTGCGCTGCCGCTGTCGGGGGCGATGTCCCGCGATGGGCGGCACCTTTATATAGCGGCCCACAACGCGGCATCGATCAATGTCATCGATCTGGAGACGCTCGCCGTCACAGCGCGCGCCAGCCTGCCCGCGCGGCCAGAAGGCGTCGCTGTCGGAAACGACGAGCGCATCCTGATTACGACGATCGGGACCGGCCAGAACAACTCGCAGAACACGCTGCTGCTTTTCGATCCTATCGGCGGCACCATCGCCAACGTCGTAGTGGTGCCGCCGACGCCCGCCAATCCGAACCTGGCGCCTCCTTCGGGCCGGCTGTTTCTGGCCAGCCGCAGCCGCCTCGAAGCGTCGTCCGATGGCAACTTCATCGTGGGCGTGAACATTCCGAACGCCAACAGCCGCGGTGTGTTCGTATATGAAGTGGCTTCGGGCACCGTGTTGCGCAGCCGCACGGTAACCAACGCCTCGGGCGTGCTTTCGGTGTCGCCCGACGGCAAAAAGTTCATGGCCGGCCTGACGCTGTTCGATGCCGAGACGCTCGAGATACTCGCCCAGCAGAATCTGGCTAACGCGCCCTATCCGGTGCCGAACGGCGTCAATTTCAACCTGGAGCAGAACCAGGGCGGCAGCGTCTTTTCCCCCGACGGCCAGCAGGTTTATGGCGCCTTCAACGTGTCGCCGGTGCAGAATCCGCCGGCGCGCGCCAATGTCGGCCAGTTGATGGTGAGCGATCCCGACAACCTGCTGATCTTCCGCGCCTATCAGACGCCGGAGAACCTGGCCGGCAAGATGGTGGTCACAAGCGATGGCGGCACGATCTATGCCATCTCGGAATCGGGCTTCGTGCAGATTCCAATCGGGCAGGCGGGCCAGAATCCGATTGCCGGCGTGAACAGCCCGGTGGTGCTGGTTTCAAGCGACCAGTGCGGCGTCACGACCGATCAGCGCAGTTCGTCCGTTCAGGTGGTGAATGAGGGCCGGGGCCGGATGACCGCCAGCGCGCAGGTGCTGCAGTTGCCGGCGGCCGGGCCCGCCGGTCTCGGAGGCGTGGGCGGACCGGGCGGGGGAGCGCCGGGTGGCGGCATCATCATCATCCTGCCTCCCATCGCACCCGGCGGCGGCGCCGCCGGCGGTCCTCAGCCCGTGCTGCCCGGATTTCCAGGCGCTCCAGGGGGAGTGGGCAACGCGGCGGTGAACCAGACGGCGCCGCAGATCCGCACCACGCCCAGCGCCGAAGGCGCCACCATCAACGTCACCTATAACACCATCAACAACCGCGCCCTGGGCACGGTGGCGCCAGTGCACGACTACCTGATTCAATCCCCCGAAGCCATCAATATTCCGCCCCGTCTGCGCGTCTTCCAGAACAACCGCGACGCCGAGGTCAAGGGTACGGTGGTGCCGGTGCCGGTGAGCGTCTCGGCCAACGAAGGCCTGGTGGATATCGTCTACGACAGCGCGCGCAACCGCGTCTACATCGCCAATTCCGGCATGAACCGCATTGACGTATTGGATGCGCGGACGCGTGAATTTCTGGCTCCCATCAAGGTGGGCCAGTTGCCGCGATCGATGGCGCTGATGCCCGATAACAACACGCTCTACGTCGCCAACACGGGCAGTGAGAGCATCAGCGTGGTGGATTTGACCGAGGGCCGGCAGACCGGCCGTTTGCGCATGCCGCCTCTGCCATTCAATTCCGGGGTGGCGGCCATCACGCCCTCTCTGGTGGCGGCATCGCAGCAGGGTCCGCAGATTCTCATGAGCAATGGCACGCTGTGGAAAGTGGTGGGCAATGAGATGGTGCCGCGTATTTCGATTCCCACCATCGCCGCCACGCCCGCGCCGGTGGTGGCCGCGCCGCGCACCATGGTTTCCACGCCCAACGGCGAGTACGTGATGCTGATGGCTGGCAACGGCTTCGTGTATCTCTATGACGCCATGCTCGACGATTTCGTCATCGGGCGCCAGATCTTCACCAATCCGATTCAGGGCTATTACGGGCCGGTGGCGGCGGGCCCCGGCGGGCGTTATTTCCTCGCCAACGGTGTGGTGTTGAACAATGCGCTGACGCCGGTCGGCTCGGCGGGCAGCGTGATCATTCCGCAGGGCGCCACGCAGCAGACGCTATCGCGGCCCATCTCGGCGGTGGTGCCGCTGACCACCGGCCAGTTCGTCCGCTTCGCCCAGCCGGTACGGGCACAGGCCAACAATCCATTGGCGACGCTGCCTCCGACGGTGGAAGTGGCCGATGCGGTCACCGGAAATATCATGCGCACGGTGAACGCCATCGAAGGGCCGATCGCCACGCAGACCGGGACGCAGCGGGTGAACGTCGGCGGCCGTTCTATGGCGGTGGACCCGCAAGGCACGACGGCGTATCTTCTGACCACCTCCGGGCTCAGCATCGTGAGTCTGGATCCGGTGCCGCCGAACCAGCGGCCGGTGGTGAATCCACAGGCCGGCGTGGTCAACTCGGCCAACTTCACGGCGAACGTGGCCCCGGGCAGCCTGGTGGCGATCCGCGGACGCGGGCTCGCCGATCCGGCTTCCACCACGCCGCCGCAAAAGCTGCCCACGGTTCTGGGAGGCGCCTGCGTCACGCTGAACAATCAGCCGCTGCCTCTGGCCGCCACCGCCGATGGACAGATTACGGCGCAGATTCCGCAGACGCTGGCCGCGGGCCGCTATCCGCTGGTGGTGCGGAACCTGGCCCGCAACGCGGCGTCCTTGCTGCCGGTCATGGTGACCGTGGCCAAATACGCTCCCGCCGTGGTGGTGGACCCGGAATCGAAGCTGGCGGCGATCTATCACGAGAATGGGGACCGGGTCACCAAGAATAAGCCGGCGACGCGAGACGACCGGCTGACGCTGTTCGCCGTCGGACTGGGCGCCACCAAGACGCGTGTGGCCGCGGGCGAGCCGTCGCCCGCCGATCCGCTCGCGCTTACCGATACCGTGCAGGTGTATTTTGGCGATCCGCGCTACCGGCAGGCCGAAGTGATTGTGGAAAGCAGCGCCCTGGCTCCTGGCATGGTGGGCGTCTACCAGCTCAAACTGTACGTTCCCGGCGACCGGATGCGCGGCGATGCTCTGGACGTGACGCTCAAAATCGGGAACGTAACCAGCCCTGTCAGAGGAGAGCTGGATCCCAGAATAGCCGTGGAATAGGACACCACCCGCATCGTAGGGCGCCGGTCCCCCTGGACGGTATCGCCGGCCGCGTTGTCATCGTGGCGTGAATTGTGGTGAACTAATGGGATAGGAAAAGTAGTTATGCGCCCACGTGTATTCTGCGTTCTCGCGTCTCTCTGCCTTCTGCTGGTCTCCTGCTCTCGCGACCCGGAAACGGTAAAGAAAGCCTACATCGAACGGGGTAACGAGTACTTCAAGAACAACAAGTTCAAGGAAGCGGCGATCATGTATCGTAGCGCCCTGAAGAAGGATCTTCGTTTCGGTGAGGGTTATTACCGGCTCGGTCTGGCCGAACTGCGCCTGGGCCGCTACGGCGACGCCGTGCGCAATCTGCGCCGCGCGGTCGAGCTGCAGCCCGACAACCTGGACGCCAACGCGCAACTGGCCGACATCTACCTGGCGGCCTATCTGCGCGATACCAAACGCCAGAAGGAGTTCGTCAAGGAGCTCGAACAGATCTCGGCGCCGCTGCTCAAGAAAGATCCCAAATCGTTCCTGGGGCTGCGCATCAAGGGATACCTGGCATTGGCGCGCGGCGACAACGCCGAAGCGCTCGAAGCTTTCCAGACCGCCAACGCCGCCAAGCCGCTGTCGCAGGAGACGGTGCTGCCGCTGATGCAGGCGCTGGCCGCCACCGGCAAGTTCGAAGAAGCCGAGAAGCTGGGCTACCAGATGATCGCCAAGGACAAGACGTTTTCTCCCGTCTACGACTGGCTTTATCTGCAGTACACCTCGAACAAGAGGATTGAAGACGGCGAGAAGATCTACGCCAAGAAGGTGGAGAACAATCCGAAGCAAGCCACCTACATCCTGCAACTGGCCGGGCACTATTTCCTGACCCAGCGGCGCGCGGAAATGGACAAGGCGATCGCCCGCATCACCTCGAATTCGAAAGACTTCCCGATGGGTCACGCGCAGGTGGGCGATTTCTACTTCCGCATCCGGGACATCGACGTGGCCGTCAAGCAATACGAGACCGGCATCAAGGAAGAACCCGAGCAGAAGAGTCTGTACCAAAAGCGGCTGGTGGAAACTCTGGTCACGCGGAACCGCCGGCAGGAAGCGCTCGAAATGGTCGGCGCCATTCTCAAAGATAATCCGGCCGACTACGAAGCCGTGGCCATGCGCGCTTCCCTTTGGCTGCAGGACGGCAACAAAGAGCTGGTCCAAAACGCGATTAACGAGTTGAACGGCGTCATCGTCAAGAACCCGGAAAACTTCGTTCTGCGGTACAACCTCGGCCGCGCCTATGTGGCCAAGGGCGACGTCAACCAGGCCATCCAACAATTTCAGGAATCGCTCAAGTACCGGCCCGATTACACCCCGGCGCGTGTGGCGATCGCGCAGATTCACCTTTCCAAGAACGAGTTCGCCAAGTCGCTGCAGGCCGCCGAGGACATTCTCGGCTACGACACAAACAACCTGATGGCGCGCATGATCCGCACCAGTTCGCGCATGGGCCTCGGCGATCTGCCGACGGCGCGCACCGAACTGAACCAGATTCTGCAGATCAATCCCAACCTGCCCGATGCGTTGTTCCAGTTGGGCGTGCTCAGCTTCAAGGAACGCAAGACCAAGGAATCGATGGAGACGTTCCTGAAGCTGCGCCGGGTGGCGCCGAACGATCCGCGCGGCCTGGTGGGCCAGGTGGAAACGCTGGTCGCCGACAACGAGTTCGACAAAGCCATCGCCCTGCTCGACGAGGAGTTGAAGGCTAATCCCGACCGCTCGTTCTACCGGCTGGCCAAGGCTAATACCTGCGCCCGCGCCAAACGCTGGGAGGCGGCCATCACCGAGTATAAAGCGCTGCTCGCCAAGAGCCCGCGCAGCTTCGACGTTCAGGTGCGGCTGGCGGAAACGCTGCGCCAGAAGGGCGATGTGGCCGCCGCGGTGGAAGAATACAAGAAGGCGAAAGATCTGAATCCGGCCGATCCGGTGGCGCCGCTGCGGCTCGCGGTAATTCTCGAAACGCAGGGCAAGCAGCCCGAAGCCAAGCCGCTCTATGAGACCGTGCTGAAGCTCGAGCCCGACAATGCCGTCGCCCTCAACAACCTGGCCTACATGCTGGCCGAGCACAACATGGATCTCGACCAGGCGCTCAGCATGGCGCAGCGCGCCAAGGCCAAGTTCCCCAACCATGCCGAGATCGCCGATACGCTCGGCTGGGTTTACCTCAAAAAGAA
>CADEFT010000039.1 GCA_902826685.1 uncultured Acidobacteriota bacterium | reverse complement strand
CCCCACGGCGCGGCGGCGGGCAGCGCCGCCAGCTTCTCGATGGCCGGTAGAGCGAGACGCTGCAAGTTCCCAAGCAGAACCAACTGATTCTCGAGATACCCGCGCAGGCTGTCGTCGCCGTCTTCGAGATGGCGAAGGCGCAGTTCGAGTTCCTTTTCGAGTCCCGACAGGCGGCGCCGCCAACGTTCGCGGCCACCGACGACAGCCGCATCGACAATCAACTTTTCCCAGGCGGCGGGCGTAGCGGGCGCGGCCTCGGTCTCCGGCTCTTCGCCGCTTTCGGTGCGCGCGCCATCGGGAGAGAGGATTTCGTCCTCCGTTCCGGGCGGCGTCTCGCGCTGTGCGCCGCCTTCGGCCGAAGGCGCCTGGCCAAGCGACAGATATTCGGCGAAACGCGTGGCGGTGAAGCTTTCCGAAGCGCAGGCCAGCAGCGCCAGGAACGCCCGTCCGGCGGGATCGGGCCGCACCGATCCACGCGTGAAGTAGCAGGGAATGCCGGCTCGCGTCAGCGCTTCTTCGAGCAGTGGCTGGTAGCGTTCCACGGCCCGCAGCAGAATCGCCTGCTCGTCAAAGGCGATGCCCTGTGCGGCGAAGGCGTGAATGCGGCGCGCGATCTCGGCCGATTCCAGACCTTCCCCGGGCGCCGAAAACAAGTCGAACGAGTCGTCTCCGCCCGGGCGGGGCGAAACGTCGTTGGCAAACAGACGATGGCGCAGACTTTCAAGCGATGTGGCGGCTTCGTTCCGCGTCTCCTCAGCCAGTTCGAGCACCAGCGCGCGCGTGGATCGTTCCACGATCTCTTCGCGAAGGAGGCGCGCCGCCGCCGATTCGCGCGGCAGATCGAGCAGAACCACCGGCAGGCCGATGAGACGATGCTTTCCCGAGCGCACGACCAGCGTGGCGAGCCGCAGGACTTCGGCGAAATCGGCGAGGCGGCTTTCGGTGAGCATGCCCTGATAGAGGTCCAGCAGGTTGGCCAGGTCGCCGCCCGGCCTGCCTGTTGCCCGCAGCGCGTCCTGATCGGTTTTTTCAAGGCGCAGTTCGCCCAGTGTGCGCGCGAGGGCGCCGGCGAAACCGGGGCTCGACGCCACCGGACCGAAGTATTCAAGGGCGCCGCGCTTGCGCATGGCGTGAATCGCGCGGGCGGCCAGCGCCTCCTGGCCGAAATGATTGACGGGCGCCAGTCCCCGTTCCGCCATGGGTTGCGCGGCGAGCGTGGCCGCCAACTGGCGCAGCGTGAATCGATGCACACCGGCAACGCTTCCGCAATGGAGGCGCACCAGATCGTCGGCGGCGGATCGAGCGGCGCCCACGATCAGCACTTCCCCATGGGCCGCGCGCGTCCGCACGAAAAGTGCGGCCTCGGCGAGCATCGCGCGGTAGTCGTGGTGTTTGGCGGCCGTCATCCGATGACCGCTATTGTCGCCCACCCGTCCAGCTCACTCGCGAATGGAGATCAACAAGCGCCGGTACTGCGCGGTGGCGTCGCGCTTGCGGATTTGCGCGTGGCGGGCGAACTCCCCCCTGGCCGCTTCGGCCTGGCCCGCCTGCTGGTAGAGGCGAGCGAGCACATAATGCGCCCGTTCGTGATCGCCATCGAGGCGGATCACTTGCTGGAGTTCGTCGATCGCCTGGGCCGCCGCGCCGCTTTGTTCGAAGGCCCGCGCCAGTGCGAATCGGGCACGGGCATCGGCGGGCTGCAACTCGACGGCGCGGCGCAACGCTTTCACCGCGGCGTCAAGGGAAGCGGCTTCGGTGCGGCCTTCGCGCAGCAGGCCCGCCCCTTCGAGGTACCAGCCCATCGGGTTGCGCGGATTGACGGCTTGCAGCGCCTTGCCCAGTTCCACCATGCGGATCGAGTTGCCGGCGTCCTCATAACATTCGCCAAGAGCGCGGTAGACAGGTTCAAAACGCGGATGAGCGGCGGCCAGGTCTTCCAGCAGTTTCTGCGCCTCTTCCCGCCTGTTCTCGAGGATATAGGCGATGGCCAATCCGAACGTCACGCGCGGCGAGGCGGGCATCCTCTTGGCGGCGACTTCGAAAAACGACACCGCTTCCCGATGCGCGCGATGGCTGCCGAGAAACTCACCGATATCGAGCACGTAGTCCTCGTTGCCGGGGTCGAGATGAACCGCGCGCTGCAGATAGTGCAGGGCGGGTTTCGGGTGACCCAGCTTGAACTCGGCGTAGCCGCGTAGATTGTTCCAGGAGGGCGCCTCGCTTAACGGGCGCTCGGTGGCGCGCAGCAGCACCGCCGCCTCGGCGTAGCGTTTGGCCTCGATGTGGCCCGCCGCCAAAGTAGCCAGACGCGCCGCCTCGTCGAGCCAGGCCTTCAGCGCGGCGCTATCGCGAGGATTGGCGCGCTGCGCCGCATCGAGCTTCCGGTAAACGGCCAGCGCCGGATGGGGCGGTGTCGAAACGGCCGCCTGCCATAGCAGCAGCGCGACAAGCATCAAAAGAGAAACTTGGCGGCGATCTGCATCACACGCGCCGGCGACGATCCGAAAATGCGGCCGAAGTTCGGATCGTTCACGCTCGCCGTGGGGAACGTGAACGAGTGCAGATTGAGCGCATTGAATCCTTCAAAGCGCAGTTGGAACTTGCGCTGTTCGCTGAAGAGGAATTCCTTGTAAAGCGACAAGTCGAGATTCTGCAGGCCGTCGCCGCGCAGGATGTTGCGTCCGGCGTTGCCGCGACGGTATGTGGGCGCCCCGGGCGGCGCGGTAAAGCAAGCCGTGTTGAACCAGCGCTGCGGAGTGCCGCCGCCCTGGCGGATATCGCAGCCGGCCACAACGTCGGCGCGGCTGCCGGTACCGGTGTTGGAAGGATCGCCGGCGAAGGTGGGAGTGAATGGGAACCCATCCTGCGCGGTCAACAACGATCCCAGCGTCCAGCCGCCGAGTACGAATCGTTTGGCGCCCTTGCTATCGCGCAGCCATGGCAGTTCCCAAACCAGGCCGGTGGTGAAAACGCGCGGCACGTCGAACAGCGAGACGCCGCGGTTCATGCGGCCGTTGTAGGGATCGTAAAGGCCCTCTCCGTTGGTGGAATCCTGGTCGATGCTCTTGGACCAGGTGAACGAAGTCAGCAGGGAAAGGCCTTTCGAGAAGCGGCGCTCCAGCTTGAACTGCATGGAGTGATAGCTCGAAGACGCCGACTGATCGTTCCAGGTGATGACGCCGAAATCGGGGAAAGGACGGCGATCCTGCACCACGCCCGGTCCTTCCCTGGGGACGTTGATGCCGCGGCTGCTTTGCAGACGAGTGCCTTTGGTGCCGACGTAGGCAAGATCGACCGAGAACTGGCCGGGCAACTGGCGCTGGATGGCGAAGTTCCACTGCTGCGAGTAACCGAAGTCGCGCGCTTCCGGATCGTGCGCCAGCAGGGTGGCGAACTGGCTGAAGGAGGAGCCGGCGGGCAGGAAGTTGCGCGTGTTTCGCGAGGGAACGAACGAATCGTTCAGGATGCCCGACTCGCGAATCAGGAACGGCACGGATTCGAACTCGCTTTCCCGGTTGCCGTCCAGCTGCACCCAGAACAGGCCGTAGCCGGCGCGGATCACGGTGTTGTTGTTCAAGCGGTAGGCAAGGCCCAGCCGCGGCGCCCAGCTATGGTATCCGGTCGCGCGCAGATACTTGTCGCTGATGCCAACGTCGGTGGCAAAGACGGAAAACTGCCGGTAAAACGGCCACGATCTTTGCACCGAACTTTGCAGATAGGGGGCGGAAACCGATTTTTCATTGGGCACCAGGATGGCGCCGCGGCCTCCGCGCGCGCTGGGCAGAAAGCTGCTGAATTGCTGGCGCTTTTCGGTGGTGGGCAGATTCAGCTCCCAGCGCAGGCCGAGGTTGATGGTGAGCTTCGACGATACCTTCCAGTCGTCGGTGAAATAGGTCCAGTTGTTGCGCAGCCGCTGGTAATACCAGCCTGGCGGCACATAGCGGCTGGCGGAGAACGGAATGCCAAGCATGAAGTCGCCCAGCCCGGCGCCGGTGTTGGCCAGGTTCGCCGGATTGTTCGTGTAGGTGCCGGTGTAGGCGAACGTGCCGCTGCCCTGGCCGCTGGTGGTCAGGTTCTGCTGCCAGGAACGATACGTCTCGCCCATCTTGAAGGTGTGCCTTCCGCGCACCATCGTGTAGTTGGCGGTGTATTCGAAATTGTTGGAGGTGTAGTTGAGCAGGAAGCCCTGCGGCAGGCCGGTAAAGCCGGTGATGTTCATCACCGGATAGCTGGGGTATACGTCGGAAACGCCGGGACCGAATCCCTGAATGCCGAGCTGCGTCGTGAAGTCGGTGGTGCCGAAGTTGGGCGTATCGAAAAGCACCTTGGCGCGGCTGAACGACGCCCGCGCTTCGAGCAGCGACGTGGGGCTGAAGATATGCGTCCAGTTCACGACGCTGTTGTAGCCGTCGGGCCGCTTGGGATTGGCGCCGGGATCGAACGGATTCAGCCCGTGGTAATTGCCATAGCTGCCTTCCACGGCGCGCTTCATGGAAAAGCGGCCACTGACGTTATCGGCGCTGGAAAAGCGATGGTCGATCTTCACCGTTTCCTGGTTGTAGTGGCTGGGAATGCTGAACTCGCGCCGCAGATTGGCTGCGATGCCCGATTGAAGAGGAAGCGGAATCCATTCCGGCTGCAGGAAGAATCGCGCGATGGGATCGATGCGGCTGCCGGGAATCACGTTGCCGGCGAAAGGCTGGCGCAGGAAGCCATTGGGCCGGGCCGGATCGGGCACGGTGGTCGAAGGGTCGAACAGCGTGTTGGGAATTTCGCCCAGGTCGCCGGTACGCATGCGCGCCGTGGGTACCGAGGGCGCGAAGGTCTGGCCCTGGCGCAGGCGCAATCCTTCATAGTTGAAGAACCAGAATGTCCTGTCGCGCCCGTCGTAGAGCTTGGGCAGGATGACGGGGCCGCCGGCGTTGGCGCCGAACTGATTGCGCCGCAGCGGAGGCTTGCGGGCCGCAAAGAACGGACGCGCATCCATTTTGTCGTTGCGCAGAAATTCCCACGCCGCGCCGTGCAACTGGTTCGTACCCGATTTGATCGAAACGTTGACGGTGGTGCTGCCGTAGCCGAATTCGGCCGACATATTGGAGGTTTCGGTCTTGAACTCCTGAATCTCGTCGATGGCGGGCGTCATGATGATGCCGCGGCCGTTCTGATTGGAGGCGTTCGACCCGTCGATGGTGAACAGCACCTGGCCGGGACGGCCGCCGTTTGAAACGTTCATGGTTCCGGTGGTGGTGAGCGAACTGGCGCCGCCGCTCAAGCCCTGGCTGTTCTGGAAATTGGTGCCCGAAACCGTGCCCGGGCTGAGCAGTTGCAATTGCTGGAAGTCGCGGCCGTTCAAGGGAAGCTCGGTGACGCGCTTGGCTTCGATGATCTGGCCGGTGCTGGCGTTTTCGGTGTTGAGCAGCGGCGCCTGCGCCGCCACCTCCACCGTTTCCGACACCTGGCCCACTTTCATCGAAACGTCCTGCCGCAGCGTGGCGCCGACGTCTACCTTGACGTCGCGCACTTCGACGGTCTGAAAGCCGGGCGCCGATACTTTCACCTCGTAGGTTCCCACGGCGAGGCTGGTCACCGAATAGGCGCCGGACGAATTGGAACTGGTCTGGCGGCTCTGGTTGGTGTTGACGTGGCGGACGGTAACGGCGGCGTTGGGGATGGCGGAGCCGCTGGGGTCGCTGACGACGCCCGTGATACTGCCAACGGAGCTGCCCTGCGCCCACAGCGGCGCGGTGGCGCCCAGCAGGCAGAGCGGGAAAGCGAGCCAAGTGGAACGGCGAACAATCATGGAGCGACTTCCTTAGCGAGAACTCAAGTGAACGATGATATATCATATAGAAAAGTTATGCCGATTGCAAAGGTGAAGGTGCAGTCCCTGACGCTGCGACACCAGATCGTGACACGAATCCGGCAAGCGATTCTCGATGGATCGCTGCAGCCGGGCGAGCGCGTCGTCGAGCGCACTCTCGCCGCCGTCTTCGGAGCCAGCGTCACCGCGGTCCGGGAAGCGGTCATTCAGCTTGAAGCGGAAGGGCTGATCGCGAAACGATCGAACACGGCCACCAATATTACTTCCCTCACCCACGCCGAAATCGCGCAAACCTTCGCCGTTCGGTTTACGCTGGAGAAGATGGCTGTCGCCGAAGCTTCCCAACACGCCACCGCCGCCCAGGTCCGCGAATTGAAGGACCTGCATGAAAGGGCCGTGGAAGCCGCGGGCAGCCGCGATCCCCAGCTTTACGTGCAGCGGGATTTCGCCTGGCATCAGGCGGTGTGGTCCGCCTCGGGCAACGAAGTGCTGGCGGCCACGCTGCGGCGGCTGGTGCTGCCGCTGTTCGGCTTCAGCGTCATCCAGGTGGTGTCGCAGAAGAATTTCGATCTACTCGAAGACGCGCTTTCGCACAAGGCGATTCTGAGGGCGATCGCGCGCCAGGATGGCGCGGCTGCGGTGGCAGCTTTTGAGAAGGGCATCCGTTCGTGGACCACCCACGTGCGGGAGCAGCCGGCCCGCCGCCGGAAGGAGAAGGAATGCCTGGTTGCCTCGCGCTAGCGGCCGCCGTTCTGGCCGCCCAGACGCCGGACCCGGTCGAGTTTTATAAGGGCCGGATCGCGCCGCTGCTCGAAGCGAAGTGCGCGGGCTGTCATGGACAAGCGGCGATGGGCGGGTTGCGCCTGGATTCGCGCGAAGCGGTGATGAAAGGCGGCCAGTCGGGTCCGGCCATCTCACCGGGCGCCGCGGCCCAAAGCCTTCTCATCCGGGTGGTGAGCCACACGCACGAGAACATC
This sequence comes from uncultured Acidobacteriota bacterium, assembly GCA_902826685.1. Taxonomy (GTDB): domain Bacteria; phylum Acidobacteriota; class Terriglobia; order Bryobacterales; family Bryobacteraceae; genus CADEFT01. Next base: position 56,037 of record CADEFT010000039.1, on the reverse strand, counting down.
AAAATGCCTCCAGGCGGCAAGCTGAGCGGCGGCGAAATCGCCGATCTCACGCGCTGGGTCGAGGCGGGAGCGCATTTTGCGGGACGCGCGGTTCCCGCGCCGGCGGCGCCCACCATGGAACAGCGCCGCCAGTTCTGGTCGTTCCAGCCGCCGCGCAAAGTGGCGCCTCCAGCGGTGCGCGACAGCGCGTGGGCGCGAACGCCGGCCGACCGGTTCCTGCTTGCGGCCCTGGAGGCCAGGAATCTCGCTCCGGCTCCGCCCGCCACCCGGGCCGCGCTGCTGCGGCGCGTCACGATCGATCTGACCGGGCTCCCTCCCACCGCCGCCGAATATGCGGCATTTTCAGCCGACAAGGCTCCCGATGCTTTTGAGAAAGTCGTGGACCGGCTGCTTGCTTCCGAACATTACGGCGAACGTTGGGGACGGCATTGGCTCGACGTCGCCCGGTACGCCGACGCCGATGGCATCAGCGTGGCGCCGATGCCCTTCGCCAATGCGTGGCGCTATCGCGACTGGGTGGTGGACGCCTTCAATCGTGACATGCCGTTCGATGAATTCGTCCAGGCGCAGATCGCAGGCGATCTGATGGAGAAGCCGGGCGAGCGTCGGCTGACACCGGGGGTCGGCTATCTGGCGCTTGGGCCGTGGTTCCACACCGTGGTGGAGCCGGTGAAGGCGCGCGCCGATGAACTGCAGGATCGCATCGACGCCGTCTCCCGCGGCTTGCTGGGGCTTACGGTCGCCTGCGCCCGGTGCCACGATCACAAGTACGATCCGATTCCGGCGCGCGATTACTACGGCATCGGCGGTGTGCTGGCCGCCACCGAATACCGGGAGGAGCCGCTGGCTCCGGCGGCTACGGTCGCCGCCTACGATGCCGCCGATAAGCGTGTGAAAGGGCTGGAAGCCGATATCGGCGCCTTTCATGACGCCGAGCGCAAGAAGTTCCGCGAGCGTCACGCCGCCGATTCCGGACGCTATCTGCTGGCGGCGTGGCGGCGCAAGCACAAGAGTCCGGAGCCGGCTGAAGGACTCGATGCGAAGTTGCTCGATCGCTGGGCTTCCTATCTCGACCGGGAGCACGACCACACGCTTCTGCGTTTCTGGCCCGGTCTGGAATCAGGACAGCAGGCCGAGGCCGCCTCGCGCGATTTCCAGAAGATGGTGGATGCTCTGATTGCCGAGCACCGCGAATTGACCGAGTACAACGAGCGCATCATCGAGGCTTCGAAGAAGTCCACCGATCCCTACGACATTTACTGCAAAGGCTGCCGCGCCGAGACCAAAGCCCTGGCGCGCGACAAGTATGTTTTCCTCGGCGATCTGTTCGACGGCAAGAGCAAGACCAATGGCAACGAGCGCGCCTCCGGCGTCCTCTATCTGGACGAGAAGGAGCTTACGCCCTACCTCGACCAGGGCGCGAAGGATCGCCTGGAAACCTTGCGCGCCGATCTGGCGGCGGCCAAGAAAGCCCTGCCCGAGCGCTATCCTTTCCTGCACATTCTGGCCGACACCAAAGAGGCGCACGACATGCCGCTGCACCGGCGCGGCGATCCTTATAACCCCGGCGATATCGTGCCCCGCCATTTCCTGTCGGTGCTGGGCAAGCCGGAACCGGCCGCGCTCGATGGCGGCGGCAGTGGACGGCTGGAGCTGGCGCGGCAGATCGCCAGCCGGTCGAATCCGCTGACGGCGCGCGTGATGGTGAATCGCGTCTGGCAGCATCATTTCGGCGCGGGCCTGGTGCGCACGTTGAGCAATTTCGGCGCCGCCGGCGACCGGCCGAGCCATCCCGAACTGCTCGATTTTCTCGCCGTCGAATTCATGGAGGACGGCTGGTCGGTCAAACGTCTGCACCGGCGCCTTTTGTTGTCGTCGGCCTATGCCATGAGCAGCGTGGCATCGGCGCGGGCCTTGGCCGCCGACGCCGACAACCGGCTGCTGTCGCGGTTCAACCGGCGGCGCATGGATGTGGAGGCGCTGCGCGATTCGATGCTGTTTACGGCGGGCAATCTGCAACTGGACAAGGGCGGACCCGCGGTGGCCTGGGACAAGGAATTCCGCCGCCGCACGCTTTACGGCGAAGTCAGCCGGTTCCGCACCGAGCGTCTGTTGACGCTGTTCGATTTCCCCGATCCATCCATTCACGCCGAAAAGCGCGTGGCCACCAACACCAGCGTGCAGCGCCTTTTCTTCCTCAACAGCGGCTTCATCGAAAAGCAAGCCGCGGGACTGGCCGCACGGCTGCGCGAGGCGGCGCCGGAGGATGCGGAAGCGCAGGTTCGCGCTTGCTATATGCTTTTATTCGGCCGTGCCGCGGAACCCCGGGAGATCGCCTCCGCGATGCGTTTTCTAGGCGCCGCGCCAACCGCCGAAGCCCTTACCGGCTACGCGCAGGTTCTGTTGAGCTCGAGTGAATTCAGTTTTGTGGATTGAGACATGCACACTTCCCTTACGCGACGGCGGATGCTGGCCACAGTGGGCTGCGGCTTTGGCGGGCTGGGCCTGCGCGCCGTGTGCCAGGCCGCCGAAAGTCCTTTCGCGCCTAAGCAGCCGCACTTTCCCGCCAAGATCAAACGGGTCATCTTTCTTTTCATGAACGGCGGCATGTCGCAGGTGGATACCTTCGACCCCAAGCCGATGCTGGCCAAGTATCATGGCCAGCCGATGCCCGGCGGCACGCCGAAAACGGAGCGCAAGACCGGAAGCCTGATGCGCTCGCCGTTCGAGTTCCGGCGCCGGGGCAAGAGCGGCCTCGAGATCAGCGAGATCTTCCCCAAGATCGGCGATCGCGCCGACGATCTCTGCGTGATCCGGTCCATGTATTCCGATATTCCGAATCATGAACCGTCGCTGCAGATGATGAACTGCGGCGAGAATCTGCAGAGCCGCCCGTCGATGGGTTCGTGGCTGCTGTACGGGCTCGGCACCGAGAATCAGAACCTGCCGGGCTATGTGGTGCTGTGTCCGGGCATGCCGGTGGTGGGCACGCCGCTTTGGAATTCCAGCTTTCTGCCGGCCATTTACCAGGGCGTCTACATTCCCAATAACGTCAAGGATCCGAAAGAGATGATCCAATACCTGCGCGACCCGGGCCGCACGCCCGAATCCAAGCGCCGCCACGTGGATCTGTTGAACGAATTGAACCGCTGGCACGCCGCAGAGCGAGCCGGCGATTCGCAGTTGGACGCCGCGATGCAATCGATGGAAGTCGCCTTCCGTATGCAGACCGAAGCGCCGGAGGCGTTCGATATCGCGCGCGAACCCGAGTCCGTACGCGCCCGCTACGGCGATTCCGATTTCGGCCGCGGCTGCCTGCATGCGCTGCGGCTGGTGGAGCGCGGCGTGCGCATGGTGCAGCTCTACTACGGCAATGGCCAGCCGTGGGATAACCACGACGACATCATGATTCACAAGAAGCTGGCGGGCCAGGTGGACTCACCGGTGGCGGCCCTGCTCGACGACCTGAAATCGCGTGGACTGTTTGAAGAAACGCTGGTGATCTTCAGCGGCGAGTTCGGGCGCACGCCTTCGGTGGAAACCAGTTCCAGGGTGAAGGTGCAGAACGGACGCGACCACAATCCCTTCGGGTTCTCATTGTGGCTGGCGGGCGGCGGCGTGAAGGGCGGCATGGCCTATGGCGCCACCGATGAGTTTGGCTTCAAGGCCGAACACAACCGCGTTCACGTGCACGATCTGCACGCGACGGTGCTGCACCTGATGGGCATCGATCATACACGCTTGACGTATTCCTACAGCGGACGCGATTTCCGTCTCACCGATGTGCACGGCAACGTGATCCGCGAGATTCTTACCTGACTTGAGAGATTGATGAGTTCCAATCCGATTCATACCGATATCGACTACGGCCGCGCGCACGGCAAGCAAAGCGGGCACCTGGCCATTCCTTATTCGCACAACCTGGGCGGCTGGGCCAACCTGCGCGTGCCCATCAGCGTGATTCGCAATGGCGCCGGGCCGGTGGTCCTGCTGATGGCCGGCAATCACGGCGACGAGTATCCGGGCCAGGTGGCGATTCTGCGTCTGTGGCGCGAGCTGACGGTGGAGGACGTGACGGGCACGCTGATCCTGATGCCGTGCCTCAATCCACCGGCGGCCAAGGCGTCCACGCGGCTCTCACCGCTCGACGGGCGCAATTTCAATCGCTGCTTCCCCGGCAATCCGAACGGCAGCGTGAGCGAGATTCTCGCGCATTACCTCACCACCGTCCTGTTTCCCATGGCCGGGTATGTGATCGACCTGCATACCGGCGGGCGCAGCATGGGCTTCCTGCCCTGCGCGCACATGCACCTGGTGCCCGATCTCAAACAGCGCGCGCGCATGCTGGCCGCGGCGGAGGCGTTTCTCACCGAGGTGACTTTCCTTTACGCCGATGTGGCGGGGACGGGCCTGCTGCCGGTGGAAGCCGAAACCCAGGGCAAGATCGTCATCACGACCGAAATGGGCGGAGCGGAGCTGGTGCCCGCCACCATCCATCGCCAGTGCCAGGCGGGTTTGCGCAACGTGCTGATCCATTGCGGCGTGCTGCGCGGCAAGGAGCTATCGCGCGCCGAGGCGGGGTTGAAGCCGGCGCGCTGGGTCCAATCGCTCGACCGGTCCGATTACCGCTTCGCTCCCGAATCCGGTTTGTATGAGAACTGCGTCGAACTCGGGGAACCGGTGAAGAAGGGCGATCTTCTCGGCCAGGTACACTCGCTTGAAAATCCCGACCGCGCGCCGGTTCCGGTGGAAGCGAATGCCGAGGGGATGCTGGTGGCCAATCGCGGCCCGTCGATCGTGGGCCAGGGCGATTGCGTGGCCTGCGTCGCGCATGATGTGGATCCGCGCAAGCTGCCGTAGTTATTCGCTTCGAACGGCCCTCATGGGATCGATTCGAGACGCTCTTCTCGCCGGGATGTAGCCCGCCAACACCACGGCAGCGAGCAAAATGCCCGCACAGACCAGGATCGTGACCTGGTCGGCCGGCTCCACTCCGAACAGAAACGACTTCACAAACCGCGAGGAAAGGAACGCGGCCGGCAAACCAAGTGCCAGCCCCGCTACTCCCATCCCGACAGCGTGGCGGAGCACCATCCAAACGACGTCGCCTTGCCTGGCGCCGAGAGCCATCCGGATTCCGATTTCACCGGTGCGCCGCTCGACCGAATACGACATGGTGCCGTAGAGGCCGACGCAGGCGATCAGCAATGCCAGCAGGGCGAAGGCGCTGCAGAGCCGGGCGAAGAGGATTTCCTGATTCAGCATCTGGTCGATCTGGGCGGTTTGAGTCTTGATGCCGGTCACCGGAACTCGCGGGTCGGCGAGCCTTACGATCTCCCGCACCGCGGCCGCGTGACGAAGCGGATCGCCGCCGGTCCGCAGAGCGAACGTTGCCTCGTCCACCGGATGGTAGGTGTCCTGGTCGAAAGGCAGATACACGATGTCGAGATGCTCGCCTTTCAAACCGCCGTACCTGGCGTTGCCCACTACGCCGGCGACTTCGATATCCCGGCCGTGAAAAAGCCGCTGGCGCTGCTGAAGCTTGATGCGCTGGCCGATGGGATTGCCGCCGTCGAGGTACGTCTTGGCGTAGGTTTCATTCACTATGGCGACGGCTGGAGAGCCTGCCCGGTCGCGCTCGTCGAAGGCGCGCCCCAATCGCAAAGGGATCTGGAACGCTGCAAAGAAGTCCGGCCCGGTCAGCAGAATGTGCGGATTCTTGCCTGGCTTGGGCTCCTTCCCGGGCGGCAGGACAGGGCCGCTCGAGGTGCCTTCCCCGAGCATCGGCTGATGCGATAGCGTAGCCTGATCGACACCCGGAATCGCGCGGAATTGCTTCAACAGGCCCCGATAGAAAGCGAAAATCTCCGGGTCGCGATGCCCCGCCTGCCGCGCGTTCATGCGGAAGAGCAGGATGCTGTCCTGGTTGAATCCGAGTTCCACCGACTGGAGATTGGACAGAGTCCGGACAAAGAGCCCCGCCGCCAGCAGCAGCACGAGGGACATCCCGATCTGAGCCGTCACCAGGATCTGGCCCGAACTGAACCGGCGGGAGCGCCGGCCCGTCTGCCCGGCCCTTGTCTCCTTCAAGGCGCCCACGACGTCCACGCGGGTCGCAGCGATCGCCGGCGCCAGTCCGAACAGGACTCCAGTTAAAATCGACAGCGCCGCGGCCACACCCATCACGTTCCAATTGAGGGTGGGATTCATCGTGAAGTCTTCTCCACCGTTGGCCAGCAGAACCGTGAGGGTGCGGATGCCCCAGATGGCGAAGAGGACTCCCAGCGCTCCGCCCAGCGAGGAGAGCAACACACTTTCGGTCAGCAACTGGCGGACGACGCGCGACCGGCCCGCGCCGATACTCAACCGCACGGCGATCTCGCGGCGCCTGGCCGCGGCTCTGGCGAGCAGAAGATTGGCAATGTTGACGCAGGAAATGGCCAGGATGAGCGCCACCATGGCAAGCAATACATATAGGGGCTTGGAGTATTGGCGGCGCAGCGTATCGAGCCCCGCGGCCCCCTCGCGGATCCGCAATTCGGGAAGCCGGGCGCGCTCCACGTCTCTCGAAGCCGTCGATTCGGCCCACCGGTGAAACAAGGGACCGAGCGCGGTTTGCGCCTGCGCCAGGCTGACGCCGGGAGCGAGGCGCGCCATCATTTCGAGCCAGTAGTAGTTGGGATCGAGCAGCACTTTGGAGTCGCCCCCTCCGAATTTCTGCTGGAGAAGGAAGCCGCTGTGGAGCGGAATATAGAAATCGGGCGCCGCCGCGGGATCGACACCGAAGAAGCCGGGCGGCGTCACTCCGGCCACCGTGAACGGCACATCGTTGATGGCGATGGACTGGCCCGGCGCTTTCGCCGCGTCCCCGAACCGCTTCTGGCTGTAGGCGAAGCTGAGAACGGCGACGGGAGGAGCGCCGGCCCGGTCGTCCGCCGGGCCGATCAGGCGTCCGGCCACCGGCACGACGGCTAAGCCCGGGAAGTAGCCGCCGGTGACAAACTCGCCGGCGGCCATTTCGGCGTGACCGTTAGCCATGAAATTCACCCTTCGCGCCGGGTAGTAGCCGAAGACGCTCGAAAACACCGCGCTTGAGTTGGCGCGCATCAGTTCAAACGCGGGGTAAGGAAAGATGCCACTCATCCGGCCCGCGTCGCCGTCCCTCCAGGTGCTCCCGCTCATGCTCTTCATGACGGAATCGCGGCCGGAAAGACCGGGCGCGCGCCAGTTGAGCACCACCAGCGATTCTGGATTCGCCACCGGCAGCGAGCGCACCAGCAGCCAGTCCATAAAGCTGTAAATGGCCGTGTTGGCGCCGATGCCGAGAGCTAAGGAAAGGATCGCCAGCACGCTGAAGGTCTTGTTGGCGGCCAGCGCGCGGACGCCATAGCGGCCATCCTGGAGGAGTTGGTCGAGCCCGGTCCAGGTCCAGACCGCACGAGCGTCCTCCTGTACCTGAGCGGCGTTTCCCAAGCCGCGGCGCGCGGCCTGGCGCGCCTCACCGGCCGCGATTCCGTCCAACTCAAGATCCTCGCTTTCCTGGTCGAGATGGAATTGGATCTCATCGCGCAGATCGTCTTCCTTCCTGCGCCGATCGAACAGCGCCCGCAGCTTTCCCCAAAACGCGCTCATTGGCCCTCCTGTCCGGCCGGGTTTACGATCAAGCGCATGGCGTGGGAGAACGTTTCCCATTTCGACTGCTCGGCCACCAGTTGCTTCCGGCCGCGCGGGGTGAGCCGGTACACGCGGGCCCGCTTGCCCTTGTCCGATATCTCCCAGGCGGCCGAGATCCAGCTCTTGGTTTCCAGCCGGTGAAGGGCCGGATAGAGGGAGCCGGTTTCCACCTTCAGCAGGTCTTCGGAAGTGCGCTGAATGTGTTTGGCGATGGCGTGGCCGTGGGTGGGACCGGCCAGCAGGGTGCGAAGGATCAGAAGGTCGAGCGTGCCGCGCAGCAACTCGACGCTGGAGCCCGTGGTGGGTGGCATTCTGTAGAAATTCTACTACCGGTTGAGTAGAAATTCTACATTGACGCCGCGAAACCGTATCTTATACTTGTCCGAGGCGAAATGAAATTCCTCTTCTGGTTCGTCTGTGCCGCGGCGCAGGCGCAACAATACGACATTCTTCTCAAGGGCGGACACGTCATCGATGCCGCCAACAGTATCGACGCGCCTCGCGATGTGGCAATCAAGGGCACGGTGATCGCGCGCGTGGCACCGAACATTCCCGCCGCCCAGGGGAAAAAGGTGATCGATGCGGCCGGACTCTATGTGGTCCCCGGCCTGATCGACCTTCACTTCCACGCCTACGGCTACAGCGGGTCTATTTTCCCGGACGACACGGCCCTGATCGCCGGCACCACCACGGTGGTGGACGCGGGCGGCGCCGGCTACCGCACTTTTGACGATTTTCAGAAGAAGATCATCGGCGTGGCCCGCACGCGCGTGCTGGCGCTGCTCAACATCGCCGGCAACGGCATGACCGGCCGCGCTTCGGAAGACAACGTGGAGGACATGCTGCCGGATAAGACCGCCGCCGTGATCCGCGCCCATCGCGGCACGATCGTGGGCATCAAGGTCGCCCATTTCGGCAAACCCGGCTGGGACGCGCTGAAGCGCGCCGTGGAGGCCGGCCGGCTGGCGGAAGTCCCCGTCATGGTGGACGACAAGATCTTCACCAACGCCGGACGCACGTCGCGGGAAAAGCTTTTGGACGTGATGCGTCCGGGCGACATGCATACGCACATGTACAACGACCGGCAGGTGGAGATCGTGAGCCGCTTCGACGGCAAGGTGCTCGACTTCGCCACCGAAGCGCGCCGCCGCGGCGTCCTGTTCGATATGGGCCATGGCGGCGGCAGCTTTCTATGGCCGGTGGCGATGCACGCAACCAGGCAGGGCTTTTATCCCGACACCATTTCGACCGACCTGCATCAATCGAGCATCCTCATGCAGCAATCCGATATGCCCAACTGCATGTCGAAGATGATGTATCTCGGCATGCCGCTGCGCGAGGCGGTGCGCCGGTCGACGATGACGCCGGCCAAAAACATCGGCAAGCTGCCGGAGATTGGAACGCTGGGCGAAGGCAGAACCGCCGATATCGCCGTGCTGGCGCTGCGCTCCGGCGTCTTCGCGCTCAAGGATTCGTGGGGGAAGAAAGTGCTGGCCGAAAAGAAGCTGGAGGCCGTGCTCACGATCCGCGACGGCAGGCTGGTGTTCGATAGCGAAGGGCGCGGATACCCGGACTGGAAATCGGCCGGAGACTACGAGGTGCTGCCGTGACGCTCGCGCCGGTTCTGCTGCTGGCGGCGCTTCCGGCGACCGCGCAGATTTACGACATTCTGATCCGCAACGGCCACGTGCTCGATCCGGCGAACAAGCGCAACGCCGTGATGGACGTGGCGGTAAAGGGACGCAAGATCGTCAAGGTCGCGCCGCGTCTGCCTTCCTCGCAGGCCAAGCTGGTGATCGATGCCGGAGACTACTATGTCACGCCCGGCTTCATCGATATCCACACGCATTTCGATTCCTACGGCGCCTCGCTCAACCTGAATCCCGATCACAACACGCTGCCCGCCGGAGTCACCACGGCGGTGGATGCCGGCAGTTCCGGCGCCGATAATTTCGAAAAGTTCCGCCGGGAAGTGATGGCCGAATCGAAGGTGCGGCTGCTGGCGTTTTTGAACATCGTGGCGGCAGGGATGTACGGCGCACAGGTGGAAGACGATCCCGGTCAAATGGATGTCGAGAAGGCGGCCGCCATGGTGCGCAAACACAAAGACGTCATCGTCGGCATCAAGACCGCGCACTATCAGCCCGCCGATTGGATCGCCGTGGATCACGCCGTGAAGGCGGCCGATGCCACCGGAACCGTCTGCATGGTGGACTTCCATCCCAAGCCGGGGCGCGGCTACAGCGACCTGATCCTGCATCACATGCGGCCGGGCGATATCCACACTCATTTCTACGGCCGGCTGACGCCGCAGCTTGACGAAAACAAGAAGGTACAGCCCTACATGTGGGAGGCGCGCAAACGCGGCGTGCTGTTCGATGTGGGACACGGATCGGGCAGCTTGTGGTTCCGCATTGCCGTGCCCGCGATCGAGCAGGGATTCCTGCCGGATACGATCTCCACCGACATTCACAAGAGCTCCATCATGCTGCCGCGCGCGAACCTGATCACTACCATGTCGAAGTTCCTCAACATGGGCATGACTCTGGAACAGGTGGTGGAGCGCGTCACCGTGAATGCGGCGCGCGCGATCCGGCGGCCGGGGCTTGGCGTGCTGGCCGAAGACTCCATCGCCGATATCGCCATCGTGAAGCTTGAGCGCGGCAAATTCGCCTATCTCGATTCCGGGCACGGCAAGCTGACCGGCGACAAGCGGCTGCGTTGCGCGCTCACCATTCGAGACGGCAAGATTGTCTGGGATGAGGATGGGCTGGCCGCGGAGGATGCCAGCCGTGGCGGCCCTTATTCGAACTTCAAGTGAGGCGTTACACCTCGAATAGAGCCAGCGTCTCTTCGAGTGATCGGACCGGATCGCGCAGCGGCGTATATTCATGCGCCACGTAGCCGGTGAAGTTCGGCAGATCGGCGATGGCCTTGGCGATGCCCTTGTAATGCATCTCCTGCGAGTCGTCCATTTCATGCCTACCGGGATTGCCTGCGGTGTGGAAGTGCGCGATCCATTCGATGTTGTTGCGGATGGTGCGGATCACGTCGCCTTCCATGATCTGCATATGGTAGATGTCGTAGAGCAACTTCACGCGCGGGGAGCCCACACGTTTGCAGACTTCGACGCCCCACGATGTGCGGTCGCACTGATAGTCGGGATGATTCACCTTGCTGTTGAGCAGTTCAAGACAGATGGTGATGCCCTTGTCCTCGGCGTGCGCCTTTACCTTCGTGAGGAACGCCACGACGTTGTCGAGCCCTTCCTGATCGGTGAGCTTGCGCCGGTTGCCCGATAGCGCGATGACGTTGGGCGCGCCCGCCAAGGCGGACTGATCGATCAACCCATGCATCAGCTTCTCGGCCGCCGGGTGATCTTCTTTGTGATTGCAGCCGCCGGTGAGCGTCATCGCACCGGGCACCATCGTGGGAATGAGCCCGTACTTCTTGAGCAGCGGGAAATCGGCCGGACCAATGAGATCGAATCCCACCACGCCCAATCGCGCCGCGTGGCGGCACATGTCTTCGAGCGGCATGCCTTTTCCGAAGACACCGCGCGTGACGCATTGCCTGAGGCGTCCCTTGCGAACGGTGCGCTCCTGCGAGAAACCGGCGGCGGCAAGCGGCGCGGCGGCCATCCATGTCCTGCGAGTCATCACAGGACATGCTAGCAACTGTCAGGAAAGGATGGAACGAACCTCGATGGCGTGTTCGGGTCGCGCCAGAGGCGCTACACGGTCTGACCCGGATATCTGAAACACCTCTTCGTATCGTCCACCAACAGGGCGGCGATGCACGTGAAGAACCTGTTTCCGGCAGTCGAATGCCCAGTATTCGGGGATACCGGCGCGAGCGTACAGGGGCGCTTTTTTGGTCAAATCGTCACGAAGGGAAGAGTCTGAAACTTCGATTGCCAGGTCGATACCAGCGGGAAGAGGCTCGACTGCGAACGTCTTCATGGATTGGTTCAAAACCAGAAGGTCCGGCTCCGGCCGGTTCGTTGGATGATCTTCGGGGGAGACATCGATGGAAGCCTGTGATTGTAGAAACTCGCTTTGCCAGCCCCGATAGAGCCAGGCGATCAACGAGCTCACGGCGCGGCGGTGAGCCATGCCTTGTCCCATCTTTGTAATAATCTCCCCATCCAGCAGCTCATATCGTTCGGGAAGAATGCCGATCTCTTCCATGCGATCGACATCGGCGCGCGTCCACCGGATCGCCCCCACCGCCCGTAGGGATTGCTCCTCGAATGCCGTTTCCGTTGCGGGCTTGGACATGGTACTCACGTTCAATCTATCGGCATTCCGAAGTGTTTGCAACCTAAGGCATTCCACCTAAACTCTGTTACCATGCTTCGAATGGAAGTCAACTGGCACGGCGTTTATCCGGCCGCCACCACGCAGTTTCACTCCGATCAATCGCTGAACCTCGACGCGACGATCAGCCATGTGGAAATGATGATGGCGGCGGGCATTCACGGCCTGGTGATGTGCGGCTCGGTGGGCGAGAACATGTCGCTTGAGCCCGATGAAAAACGCGCCGTATTGAAGGCATCGGTGAAGGCCGTCAACGGACGCATCCCCGTGCTTACGGGCGTGGCCGAATGCACCACCCGCCAGGCGATCCGCTTCGCCCAGGAAGCCGAACAGGCGGGCGTCGACGGTCTGATGGTATTGCCGGCCATGATCTACAAGGCCGACCCGCGCGAATCGATGGCTCATTTCCGCGCCATCGCCCGCGCCACGCCGCTGCCCATCATGATCTATAACAATCCTCCGGCTTACTACGTCGACATCACGCCGGAGCAGTTCGTCGAACTCGCCGATGAGCCCACGGTCGTGGCGATCAAGGAATCCTCGGACAACGTCCGCCGCATCACCGACATCGTGAACGCCTGCGGCGATCGCTACATCCTGTTCTGCGGCGTGGACGATCTGATTCTCGAAGCCGTGATGCTGGGCGCGCGCGGCTGGATCTCCGGGCTCGTCAACGCCTTCCCGCACGAAAACCGCGCCTTATGGGATCTGGCCATCGCCGGAAAGTTTCAGGAAGCGCTCGATCTCTATCGCTGGTATACGCCGCTGCTGCATCTCGATACGCACATCAAGCTGGTGCAGTACATCAAGCTTTGCATGGCGGAGGTGGGGCTTGGCACCGAGCTCACGCGCGCCCCGCGCCTGCCGCTGGAAGGCGTTGAGCGCGATCGCATTCTCGGCATCATCCGCCAGGCGATCGCCACACGGCCCGTTGTCCACGCATGAGGAAGGTACACGTCATCGATTCACACACCGGCGGGGAGCCGACGCGTGTGGTGATCGCGGGCGGTCCGGATTTGGGCGGCGGCACGATGGCCCAACGGCTGGAGCGCTTCCGCACCGCGCACGATACGTTCCGTTCCGCCGTGGTGAACGAGCCGCGCGGCAATGACGCCATGGTGGGCGCACTGCTGTGCGAACCGGATGGCGTCATCTTCTTCAACAACGTGGGTTATCTCGGCATGTGCGGCCACGGCACCATCGGCCTGGTGGCGACACTCGCCTACCTCGGCCGCGTTCAACCGGGCGTTCATCGTTTCGATACACCCGTGGGCCCCATCACGGCCCAGTTGCATTCCAACGGCGAAGTCACCGTCAACAATGTGGCAAGCTACCGCGCCCATAAGGGCTTCGAAATCGAAGCCGCCGGTTATGGCCGCGTCAGAGGCGATATCGCCTGGGGCGGCAACTGGTTTTACCTGGTGGAGCGATCGCCCATCGAACTGGATCTTCGAAATCTCGAGGCGCTCACCAACTACGCCTGGGCGATCCGCCAGGAACTCGGCCGGCGCGGGCATGCGGAGATCGACCACATCGAGCTGTTCGCCCCCAGCGCGACGGCCGATAGCCGCAACTTCGTTCTGTGCCCCGGCAAGGCCTATGACCGCTCGCCCTGCGGCACCGGCACCAGCGCCAAGCTCGCCTGCCTGGCCGCGGACGGGAAGCTGAAGCCCGGCGAACCGTGGCGGCAGGAAAGCATCGTGGGCAGTTGCTTCGAAGGCTCTTACACTTTGCGCGGGACGGAAGTTCTGCCGCACATCCGGGGCTCGGCCCATGTGAACGCGGAGGCTCACCTGCTTCTCGATGACGCCGATCCGTTCTGCTGGGGCATCCGTGGCGGCTGACGCCATCGTCATCGGCGCGGGCATTGTGGGCGCGGCTTGCGCCGACGAACTGGCGCGCTGCGGCCTCAAGGTGCTCATCGTCGAAGCGGGCGAAATCGGCGGAGGCGCCACCGCGGCGGGCATGGGCCACATCGTGGTGATGGACGATTCGGAAGCCGAGTTCGCCCTCACTCATTACTCGGCGCGGCTGTGGGAGGAACTGGCGGACGAATTGCCCTCCGGCGCCGAATACACCGCCGCGGGCACGCTCTGGGTCGCCGCCGATGACGAGGAGATGGCCGAAGTCCGCCGCAAGCACTCCTTCTATGCGCAGCGCGGCGTGCGCACGGAAATCCTCGACGCGCAAGACCTCGAACAGGCCGAGCCCAATCTTAGAAAGGGACTGGCCGGCGCGCTGTTTGTGCCCGCCGACGCCATCGTCTATCCGCCGCGCGTGGCGGCCTTCCTCGTCGAATGCGCCTGCCGCAACGGAGCCCGTCTCGAACGGGGCCGCCGCATCCATAACATGGCGGAGTTGGCAAACGCCACGGCACTGATCGTCAACGCCACCGGGGCTTCGGCGCCGGCGCTCAGCCCCGGCCTCGACATCCAGCCGCGCAAAGGCCACCTGTTAATCACCGATCGCTACCCCGGCTTCGTGCGTCATCAACTGGTGGAACTCGGGTATCTCAAAAGCGCTCATTCGATCGACGAAGATTCGGTGGCGTTCAACGTTCAGCCGCGCCAGACCGGCCAGGTGCTGATCGGATCGTCGCGTCAGTATGGCAGCAGCGATCCGGCCATCGAACATCGCATGATGAAACGGATGCTCGAACGGGCCGCGCTCTACATGCCGTCGATCGGGAGGTTGTCCGCCATCCGCGGATGGACGGGCTTTCGCGCCTCCACACCGGGCAAGCTGCCGTATATCGGGCGCAGTCCGCGCCAGCCGAACGTGTGGATCGCCTCCGGCCATGAAGGGCTCGGCATCACCACATCGCTTGCCACCGCGAAACTGCTGGCCGATCAGATTTTGAATCGCCAACCCGCTATCCCCCTCGAACCCTATGCCCCAAACGGCTGACGTTCGCATCAACGGGAAGGAATTCACGGTAGCGGAGGGAACCTCCGTGGCGGCGGCCGTGCTGAACGCGGGCTATAGCATGCGCACCAGCATCCACGGCGAGCCTCGCGCGGCGCTGTGCGGGATGGGCATCTGCTATGAGTGCCGTGTCACCATCGATGGCTGCCAGCATCGGAAGTCCTGCCAGGTCCTGTGCGCGACGGGCATGGAGATCGAAACCACGTGACTCGCGTCGTCATCATAGGCGCGGGACCGGCGGGCCTCGCCGCCGCCGCCGCTGCAGGCCGGGTGGCCAGGGTAACCGTCATCGACGACAACACCGAAGCGGGCGGCCAGATCTGGCGCCGCACCCGCAACGCCTGGACCATCGAACATCCCGGCGTCGAGACGAAATTCCAGGCCCGCGTAATCGCCGCAACGCAAGCCGACGTCACCATCGAAACGCCGGACAGCTGCGAACGGCTGCCCTTCGACAAATTGATCCTCGCCACCGGCGCGCGCGAACTCTTCCTTCCCTTCCCCGGCTGGACGCTGCCGCAAGTCACGGGTGCGGGCGGTCTGCAGGCTCTGGTCAAGAGCGGGTTGAACATCCAAGGCAAAAGCGTCGTGGTGGCGGGTACCGGTCCGCTGCTGCTGGCCGTGGCCGCCTATCTGAAATCGAAAGGCGCCACCATTCCACTGATCGCCGAACAGGCGCCCGCCGCCCGCGTCAACCGGTTTGCTCGCTCGCTGCTCAGCCATCCCGGCAAGCTGTGGCAAGGCGCCAGGCTGAAGGCGCGTCTGCTCGGCGTCCCCTACCGCACCGATTGCTGGGTGGAATCGGCCGAACCCGGCATGCTGCGCCTGCGCACGCCCGGCGGGTCCGGTTCCCAGCCCTTCGACTATCTCGCCATCGGCTACGGACTCTGGCCGAACACCGAACTGGCGCAACTGGCCGGCTGCCGCCTTTCGAATGGATTCGTGGAAGTGGACGCAGCCCAGCGAACCTCCATTCCAAACATCTACTGCGCCGGTGAGCCAACCGGCATCGGTGGTGTCGACATGGCGCTCGCCGAAGGGCGGATTGCCGGATGCCACGCCACTGGCCAACCGACGCCGCCCTTGCCCAACCGCGCATTCGTACAGGCGCTCACCACCACCTTCGCACTCCGCCCCGAAGTCCGCGCCGTCGCCACCGCCGATACCATCGTCTGCCGCTGCGAGGACGTGCCCCTCAGCCGGATCCAAAGCTGCCAAGGGTGGCGCGAAGCGAAACTCCAGACCCGTTGCGGCATGGGGCCCTGCCAGGGACGCATCTGCGGCCCGGCCATCCAAACGATTCTCGGCTGGCCCCACCAATCCATCCGGGAACCCGTTTTTCCCGCTCGTATTGAAAGCTTGCTTACGTAAATACCCCTGGCTGCGGGCATTCTCGCCACAGTACCATCCATCCGCTGTTGCAAAATTGACACAGTGACTCTTTCTAAACCGTTGTGTAATAATCACTTTTCAGCCACGCGCCCGCATGCGCTTTGAAACGACCATTCATCGCCCCGTCGAGGTAGACGGCGTAGGACTCCATCACGGCGTCCCCGTCCGCATCCGGATTCTGCCCGCTCCGGCGATGACCGGCATCGTCTTCCTCCGCACCGACCTCGAAAAATTCCCGATCCCTGCCAGTTGGCGGCACGTGGCCCGTGTGTCGTATGCCACCAGCCTGATGCGGCAAGGTGTCCTCATTTCCACCACGGAACATCTGCTGAGCGTGTTCTACTCGATGGGGATCGATAACGCCTACATCGAGATCGACAATCTCGAAGTACCGATCCTCGACGGCAGCGGCCAGCCGTTCGTGCGCCTGATCCAGGAAGCCGGCATCCGCACGCTGCGGCGCCGCAAGCGCTATTTGCGCATCCGCCGCGACGTGGAAGTGGAAGCGAGCGGCAAGCGCATCCGCATCGTCCCTTCGGACACCTTCGAGCTCACCTGCGATATCTTCTTCGATCATCCGCTGGTGGGCCGCCAGCGGCTCGAAATGGAAGTGACACCGGAAGGCTACGCGCAGTGCATCGCCCCGGCCCGCACGTTCGGCTTCGAATGGGAACTGGCGGCGATGAAGGACATGGGCCTGATCCGCGGCGCCAGTCTCGAAAACGCCGTGTGTTTCAATCGCGGCGAGGTGTTGAATCCCGAAGGCCTGCGCTTTCCCGATGAATGCTGCCGCCACAAGGCGCTCGATCTGATCGGCGACCTGGCGCTCATCGGCAAGCCTCTGCTCGGCCACGTCATCGCCGAGCGCGCAGGCCATGCCATGCACACGGCTGTAGTGGCGAAAATCATGTCGGACCCGTCGTTGTACGAACTGGTCACCTCCGATCAACTGGAAGCCCGCGCCGCCCACGCATTAGTGGGATAATCGCGAGCGGTGCGGCATCTTCCCAATATCCTTTGCGCGATGCGCCTGATGCTGGCGCCCATCGTGGCAGCGGCCATCCTGGGCGGACGCAACACGAACGCACTGGTGCTGTTCTGGATCGCCGGGGTGACCGATTTCGCCGATGGATACCTGGCACGGCGCTTCGACTGGCAGTCGCCTCTTGGGCGAGTCATCGATCCGCTGGCCGATAAGGCGCTGATGGCCTTCACGTTCGTCGCACTCGGCGCCGCCGGTTTGACGCCGTGGTGGCTGGTGGCTCTGGTCTTTGGCCGCGATCTGCTGATCCTCGGCGGTTCGGCCCTGGTGGCGAGCCGCACACGTGTCCGCGAATTTCCGCCCAACTGGGCCGGCAAGATGAGCACCATGGTTCAGATTCTGGCCGTGCTGGCGTTTCTCGGAATCGCCGCCGGCTGGCTGCCCGAGTGGCTGCATCCGGTGGCGGTGCTCGCCACGGCCGCGGGCACTATCGTGAGTGGCGCGGGCTACCTGCAACTCGGTTGGCGCATGATGAGGACGTAACCCCGGCGCCGCGGCGTCGCGTCGAACGGGTTGAACTGGTGGCGGTGACCGCTACCGCCCGCACAGACCATTAGGAGCGGCGGGGTTACCTGCACATGATCACGACCTGACCCGTCGCCGCAGCGGCCCGCAGGGCGGGGTTGAACTGGTGGCTAAGTGCTCGCCACCGACACGCATCATCGTGAGCGGTGCGGTTTCGTCGCAGGCACCATCGTAAGCGGCGCGGGTTGCCCGCAACCCGGGTGGCGTATGATGAGGACGTGACCCCGGCGGCTTTAACGTTCCTCTTCGCGGCGTCTCTTAGCGCCGAACCGCTACGCATCGAACCGGCCAACTGGAAGCTCTGGAGCCAACGGCCGGCCACCGCCCCGCGCACTTTTCTCGACGCCTCCGTGTCGCGTTCCGGCACCGCCTCGCTCGCCGTATCGGGCAACGGCAACGCCATCGAACACGGCGGCTGGGAACAGGTGATCCCAAACGTCAAGCCGGACACCTGGTATCGCTTCTCGGCTTATTACCGCGCGCAGGGCGTATCGCATCCGGTCTGGCAGATCGTGCCGCGGCTCGATTGGCGCGAGGAATCCGGCAGGCGCACGGGCCAGCCCGACTACATCTTTCAGCAGCGGCGCGAAGGCGATTGGACCGCGACGTGGCTCGACGTTAAATCGCCCTCGAAGGCATCGGCGGTGGCGCTGCAGCTTTTCCTCAGCAACTCACCGGCCGGCACGGTCTGGTGGGATAACGTCACCTTTGAGGAAACGGCCGCGCCGAAGGATCGCAAAGTACGCGTGGCCACCGTCAACCTGCGCCCGTCGAAGCTGCCCTCGCGGGAGGCAAATGTCGAGGCGTTCGTCAAAACCGCCGATGAATCGTCGCCGGGCGCGATCGACCTGTTCCTGTTTCCCGAAGGCATGACCGTCGTTGGAACCGGCAAGTCCTACGTCGAAACCGCCGAATCCATACCGGGCCCCACCACGGCGCGGTTGGGAGAATTCGCCAGAAAAAGAAACGCCTGGGTGGCGGCCGGCATATATGAATCGGAGGGTGCGGCGGTCTACAACACCGCGGTGCTGATTGACCGCAACGGCAGGCTGGCGGGAAAGTATCGCAAAGTGTATCTGCCGCGCGAAGAGTATGAGAGCGGCTTAACGCCCGGCAATACCTTTCCGGTGTTCGACACCGATTTCGGGCGGCTCGGCTTGATGATCTGTTACGACGTGTTTTACTCCGATCCGGCGCGGGCTCTGGCGTCGCAAGGCGCCGAGGTGATTCTGCTGCCCATCTGGGGCGGCGATGAGACACTGGCGAAAGCGCGCGCCATCGAGAACCGGATTTTTTTGGTAACCTCAGGTTACGACCATCCGACCTACATAATGGATCCCGATGGCGAGCGCCTTTCGGTCGCCCAACAGAGAGGTACTGTCGCCATCGCAACGCTCGATTTGAACCGCCGCTATACACAGCAATTTTTGGGCGATATGAAGGCACGCCGGGCGAAGGAAGCAAGAACGGACGTGACGGTTCCGCAGCCGTTGTTTGAGAAGTGACCGCAATGTCTCAATTGCCGCAACACGTTAGCCGTCATCCCCGTGAGGGCGCATTGACGCGGCGGGAGCGGGGGGGTAGTCTTAATTAAGACGAGTGACCGGATGACCCGTTATTTGCCGTCGAAACAGTACCAATATGCTGGAGCCGCGGCGCTGATTCTGGCGCTGTTCTGTGCGTGTTTCGCACTGAACTGGCCGCTGGCCTGGATTCCGACCGGCCTGTTCCTGTCGACCGGCGCCTTTCTGCTTGCTCTCGCCCTCATGCCCGCCGTGGAAGTATACGATTCGCACCTGGCGATCGGCGACCGTCTCATCGGTTGGAACGAAGTGAAGAAACTCGATCGCACGGGTTTCGTCAGCCCTCTGATCATGCGTCTGACGTTGGCCAACAACCGCCGGATTCTGCTCATTTACCCCGGAGGTCTGGAGGCTTCCAACAGCCTGCTGCGCCATCTGCACCGCATGTCGCGCGAAGCCCTGATCGACGGCGTTCCCTACCGCCAGTTCTGGGGGGAGCCCGTTCCGGCCGTGGCCGACCGGCGCGTGCTCACGTCTCCCAAAATCCAACTGCTGCGGCCCGAAGACGAGGCCGATGTGGAGAGGCTTTACCAGCGGCTCAAGACCGTGGGCCACATCGACCCGCGCTCGGACGAAAAATAGGCTTTGCCCCGCCCGTCTCACCGCGTCCGGAAACTACTCATCGCCTCCGCCGCGCTTGTTCCCCTGATGGCGCTCGCCATCCCCTACTCCGGTAAATTCCTCGTCAGCGCCGAAGCTCCCACCAAGGCCGAGGCCGCGATCGTCCTGGCCGGCGACTGGACCGGCAATCGCCTCCTCAAAGCGGCGGAACTGGTCAAGGCGGGCCATGTGCCGGTGGCGCTGGTAAGCGGACCCGGCCAGTCCTACGATCGCAATGAAGCGGACCTGGCCATCGAATTCGCCGTTAATCGCGGCTGGCCCGCCGCCTATTTCGAGCCCGTACGCCATGTGGCGCATTCCACGCAGGAAGAGGCGGTCAACATGCTGGCCTACCTGCGGCGCAAGAACATCAAGCGATTCCTGCTGGTGACCAGCGATTTTCATACGCGCCGCTCCGGCCGCATCTACCGTCATCTGGCGCCCGAGGCCGAGATCCACGTCATCGCCGCCCCCACCAACGAGTTCGTGCCCGAAAGCTGGTGGAGCAACCGCGAATCGCGTAAGACGTGGCTGTACGAGTGGCAGAAGATGATCGCCAACTACCTGGGCGGATTGTGACATGGCTTCCATCTTCCGCCGGCTCTGGCCCTATCTTTGGCGTTACAAGAAGAACCTGCTGCTCGGTTTCACCGCGCTGATCCTCAAGGATCTGCTGGTGGTGGGCCAGCCGCTGCTGATCAAGACCGCCATCGACAGGCTGACTTCAGGATTTGCGCTGGAGACGGTTTTCTCGTTCGCGGCGATGCTGGTGGTGCTCTCGGCGGCCAAGGGCTATTTTCAATACTCCATGCGGATGCGGCTGGTGGGCCTGTCGCGCGATATCGAGTTTGACCTGCGCAATGACCTGTTCGCCCATCTGGTCACGCTCGATCAGGGGTTCTACGGCCGCTACCGCACGGGCGATCTGCTGGCGCGCTCAACCAGCGATCTGAACGCCGTGCGCATGATGCTGGGACCCGGCATCATGTACTGGTTCGAGACGCTGCTCACCTTCCTGCTGGCGGTCATCGTCATGATCGGCGTGGACTGGCGCATCACCCTGCTGGCGCTTTCTCCGGCGCCGCTGGTGACCGTGGCGGTAATCTTCTTCGGCAAACGGATCCATGAACGGTTTGAAAAGATTCAGGCGCAGTTTGCCGATATCAGCAGCCGCGTGCAGGAGAATCTGGCCGGGGTGCGCGTGGTGCGCGCCTACGCGCAGGAAGACGCCGAGATGGAGCTGTTTGAAAAACTCAACACCGGCTACATGGCGCAAAACCTGAAGCTGGCGCGGCTAAGCGGTCTGTTCCAGCCCCTGCTGCAGTTTCTCATCGGACTTACCTTTCTGATGGTGCTGGTGGGCGGCGGCTGGGCGCTGTTGAACAACCGCATTACGCTCGGCAGCTTCGTGATGTTCAACACGTATATGGGCATGTTGATCTGGCCGCTGATCGCCTTCGGATGGGTGGTGAACCTGATCCAGCGGGGCACGGCCAGTTTCCGCCGCATCGCCGAGCTGATCGAACAAAAGCCGTCCATCGCCGCGCCCGCCGATGCGCTGGCGCTGGCCCGGCCGGTTCGCGGCGAAGTCGAGTTTCAGGATGTCACGCTGCGGTATGGAGGCCGGGCGGTGCTATCGAACATCAGCCTGACGGTGGCGGCCGGCTCGACGGTAGCGATCGTCGGCCATACCGGATGCGGCAAGACGTCGCTGGTGCAATTGATACCGCGATTGACCGATCCAAGCGAAGGCGTGGTGCGGCTCGATGGCATCGATCTGCGGCGGCTCGATCCGGAAGCGCTGCGCCGCGAGCTTGGGTTCGTTCCGCAGGAGACTTTCCTGTTCAGTTCGACCATCGCCGGCAACATCGCCTTCGGCGTGCCGGACGCGGCGCCGGAAGCGATCCGCCGGGCGGCGGAGACCGCCGGGCTCGGCCCCGACATCGAGTCGTTCCCCAAGGGCCTCGATACGGTGATCGGCGAGCGCGGCATCACGCTCTCCGGCGGCCAGAAGCAGCGCACCGCCATTGCGCGGGCGATCCTGCGCAATCCGCGTGTATTGATCCTCGACGACGCGCTCTCAAGCGTCGACACGGTGACCGAGGAGCGGATTCTGACGGCGCTTTCCGCCCTGCGGCGCGATGCCACGACGATTCTCATTTCCCACCGTGTGTCGACCGTGCGCAACGCCGATTGCATCTACGTGCTTGAAGAGGGGCGCGTGGCCGAAAGCGGCACTCACGACGAGTTGGTCAAACTCGGCGGCATTTACGCCGAACTGCACGAAAAGCAGATGCTCGAAGAAGAGCTGGAAGCGATCTGATCAGCCGGTCTTTTGAAGCGCCTGCTCGAAATCGGCCAGCAAATCCCGCCAGTCTTCGATGCCGATCGAAATCCGCACCAGCCCGTCGGTGACGCCCGAGATTTCGAGTTCGGCCGCCGGTACCGAAGAGTGCGTGGTCGATTTGGGATGGCAGACCAGCGTCTCCACGCCGCCAAGCGATACCGCGTTACGCGCCAGTTTGAGCGCGCGCAGGAAATCGAAGGCGGCTTTCTTGCCGCCCGCCAGATCGAGGGCGATGATGGCGCCTGGATAGTCGCATTGGGCCAGGCGGATGCGATTCTGTTCGGCGTCCTCAAACAGCGTGGGGTAATAGATCCTGGCGATTTTCGCGTTCCCCACCAGCCGCTCGGCGATGCGCTGCGCGTTTTTGCTGGCGCGATTCATGCGCAGTTGCACGGTGGGCAGGCGGCTGTCGAGAATCCAGCACTCATCGGGCTGCAGGATGTTTCCGAACAATCCACGCTTCGATTTGATGGGGCGGATCAGCTCGGCGTCGGCCACGATGGCGACGCCGGCCAGCAGGTCGCTGAAGCCGCCCAGGTACTTGGTGCCGGAGTAGAGGGCGATGTCGGCGCCGAGCGCTAATGGATGCTGAAAGGCGGGGCCGAGGAACGTGTTGTCGACCATCACCAGAATCTTTGGATCGCGGCGGTGCGCCGCTTCGGCGGCGGCATGGATATCGGCCATGACGAGCGTGGGGTTGGCGGGCGTCTCGAGAAAGACGATGCGCAGATTGGGCGCCGTTTCAATGGTGCGAATCAATTCCGCCGTGGCGCCGGCGTAGACGGCGGTGCCCGAAATTCCGAAGGGCTCAAGGAAATCGTGCACGAAATGCTGGGTGCCGCCGTAGAGAGGAACGGTGTAGACGATGCGGTCGCCGGGCCGTGCGAACGCCAGAATCGCCGTCATGATGGCGGCCATGCCGGAATTGAATACCGCCGCCGCCTGCCCGCCTTCCTCCAGCGGCAGAATCTGATCCTCGGTGATCTCGGCGTTGGGGTGGTTAAAGCGCGAATAGATCAGGTCGGGATGCTCACCGGCGTCGGCGCGCACCCGTCCGGCCATGATCGAGAAAGCGCGCTCGGCCGCTTCCGGGCTTGAGAACACGTAGGTGGAGCTGCGGAATACGGCCGGACGCGCCGAACCCACCGACAAGGCGGGGTCGAAGCCGCGGGTCAACACCGCGGTATGGGGACGCATGGGAGGCTCGGGCTTTTGCGACATCCATTTCAGCGTAGGGGAAACGGTGGCGGAGGGGAAGCCAATCCTTTACACCAGCAGATTGAGGCGCCGGTTTAGGGATAAATCCTAATTGGGGCAGGATGCTTCCAACCGTATGATTGCTAACAGATCGACCCACGCGAAAGACAAACATGCTCAACAGACCCTCCAAAGGCTACTACACCGAAAGCGAGGCCGCCGCGGCCCTTGGCATCTCCATCGATGCTCTGCGCGCGCTCGTCAAGACCGAAATCGTACACGATCAGGACTCTCCGCACGTGGCTTCGAACAACTACCAGCCGTCCGAGCTGCTTACGCTGCGCCTGATTCTGGGAGGCATGCGCGTGCCCGAGGCCCAGGTGGCGCCGCAGGCGGAGGCGACTCTCTAAAAACGGCGAAACTCTGTTAATGGAGGCCCGCCGCGATATACAATAACCCTTTTGATCTAATCGCAGGGAGGGTTTTCTATCGTGGCGAAACTAGGATTTCTCGGACTCGGCATCATGGGCTATCCCATGGCCCGCAATCTGATTCGGGGCGGGCATGACGTTGCCATCTGGTCTCACACCAGCGAGAAGGCAAAGAAGCTGGTTGCCGAGGAAAAGAAAGGGAAAGCGGTAGCGAGTCCCAAGGCAGTGGCCAAGCATGCCGACGTGATCTTCCTGTGCGTGGGCGATACGGCCATGTCGGAAGAGGTGATTCTCGGCAAGAACGGTTTGGTCGAAGGCGCCAAGCCCGGGACCGTGATCGTCGATGCTTCCACCGTCGCCCCCAGCCATGCCAAGAAGATGCATGCGGCGCTCGCCAAGAAGAAGATCAAGTTCCTGGACGCGCCCTGCACCGGATCGAAACCTGGCGCCGAAGGCGGCAACCTGACGTTCATGGTGGGCGGCGATAAGAAAGTCTTCGATGCCGTTCAGCCCCTGTTTGAACCGATGGGCAAACAGATCTTCTATTGTGGCGGCGTGGGCATGGGTCTGAACGCCAAGCTGACCCAGAACCTGGTGCTTTCCAACATTTTGTGCGCGTTCAATGAGGGGATTGTGCTGGCGACCAAGGCGGGAGTGGACCCGAAGCTGATGATCGAGATTCTCGATAAGAGCGCCGCCAAGTGTGGTTTGGTGAACTTTAAGGCTCCGTTCGTCTTCGCACGGAACTTCGAAACCAACTTCTCGGTCAAGTGGATGCACAAGGACATCGGCCTGATGCTGGACTCCGCCCGCGACCTCGATGTGCCGCTTCCATTAACCGGATTGACCCAGCAGATGTTCCGCGCGGCCATTGCTTCCGGCACCGGCGATGAGGATATCTGTTCTACAATCAAGGTGTTAGAGAAGTTTGCCGGGGTCGAAGTCAAGGCCTGACGAAAAATTTTGAATTTGGAATACGGATTTTTGTTGCAATCCTGAATTCCATATATTAGTATTGGAATTAAGCCGGGGAGGCAACTCCCACCAAAGCGAGACTAACCTCATAAAGACCCCTGAAGCAAACCTTCCCGGCGCCCCTCGGGGTTTGGGTCTTCCGAAGAGAGGTTAGAAAAACCAGTCCAAGTACATGGAATCGCTGTATTACGTGCTGTGCTGGCAGTGTCATCGCCGCTGTCCTCACTGTTACGAAGACAGGTTTCATCCATACACGGGAGAGGATCTTGAATCGATAATCTCTTCATCGCAGGCTGCGTTTCCGAAGATTGTTGCCAATCTGCCGCCTCGTTGTACGTTCCTCGATGGCGACCGTGAAATGCGTGGCCGGATCATTCTGGCCGGTGGAGAAGTTCTGCACCCGGCCGTTCGCGAGCCGATTCTTTATCCCGTCCTGGACCTGATTCATCGGCGCTATCGCGATCTGGGCGGCGTCGAGATCGTCGTCCAGACCACTGGCGACCTGGTGACAGCCCCCATCGCCGCCGAGCTGCTCGCCCGGCATGTGACGAAGATTAGCGTTTCCGGATTGGACAACTACCACGAAGGCCTCGACGCCCGAGCGCTTCAAGCGAAACTGAGCGCGTTGTTCGAAGAGCTGGGAATGACGCCCGATACGGACCGCGGGCCCGCCCTGGCCACCGATCCGCCGCGACCCCCTGCGTTTTCCTTCTTCGGAGCCACACCGGGTTCCTGGATCGGCGCGCTATGGCCGCGAGGGCGCGCCATGCAGAACGAGTTGTCGACGGCCGGCCTCGAAACCAACTTCTGCAACGGCTGGTCGGGCGGGCTGAATTTCCTGCGCCATCGCTTCCGCGGATCGGAAGTTTCCATCGACCCCGACGGCAACGTCTACCCGTGTTGTATCAAGACTCGCAAGGCGATCGGCAATCTGCAAGACGAACCGCTGGAGGCGATGCTGGACCGGCTGGCGGGCCATCCCGTCTATGAAGCGATTTCGCTTGGCCAGCCGGAGCGCATGGGCCTTCAACATGGCTGGAGCGTGGACAAATTCCTGGCCCGGTCGGAGACCACGCTGGCATCGGGCAAGGTTTACCGCAACCTTTGCATCGGGTGCGATGCGTTTCACGACGAGGTTCTATCGGGCGGCCTGGTGAGCCTCGGCAACAGCCAGTAGGCGAGCGCCGCGACCGCGCTCAACACCGCCGAAACCGGAATCGCCCAGCTCTCATCCCATTGCGCCCAGGGCAGTCCCGCCGCGATGCCCCAGGCGTGCAGCACCACATAGTTCCAAAAGATGTAGACGGCGTGGAAGGTAAGCAGCGCCAGCACGCCGAAGTTCAGAATCCGGTGGCGCTGGCGCCTGGCCTGATCGAGCGTACAGACGCCCTGCGAGCGGAAATAGAATGTCATGGCAATCGCCACCAGGACCAGGGCCGTGAGGCGGAAGTGCCATTTGTAGTCGCCATACAGCAGATTGCCCCAGTTGTTGGCGACGGTGACCGAAGCGAGCCCCAGCGAGACCATCAGGATGGGCGGCACACAGCACAGTCCGGCCAGCAATCCACCCAACGCCGACACCGCGAACGCCACCTTGCGGTCCGAATTCGATTGCACTGCCTTCATGGTATCGTTGCCACGTTAAGATGTTCACGTGAGCTTTGAACGGCTAGGCATCGCGGCGGTGAACCCCGGCGCGTGCGGGCGCGACTGGATTCCCGACACGGCGGGCGATCTGCTCCCCTCGTTCAATCCGTCCACAGGCGAGCCCATCGCCCGGGTGCGCCTGGCGATGGAAGACGATTGCGGCGAGGTCGTTTGGAACGCCCTGCAGGTGTTCGAGAAATGGCGGCTGTGCCCGGCGCCCCGGCGCGGCCAGATCGTGCGGGAAATCGGCGACGAGCTGCGTGCGGCCAAAGACGATCTGGGCGCGCTGGTGAGCGTGGAATGCGGCAAGATTCTGGCCGAAGGCAAAGGCGAAGTGCAGGAGATGATCGACATCGCCGATTTCGCGGCCGGTCTCTCGCGCCAGCTTTATGGCCTCACGATGCCAAGCGAGCGGCCGGGCCATCGACTGTACGAACAGTGGTTTCCGCTGGGCGCGGTAGCCGTGATCACGGCGTTCAATTTCCCGGTGGCGGTCTGGAGCTGGAATGCGTTGATCGCGGCCGTCTGCGGCGATGTGGTGATCTGGAAGCCGTCTCTCAAAACGCCGTTGACCGCCATCGCCGTGCAGCATATCGTCAACGGCGTCATGGCGCGCCACGGGTGGCAGGGCGTGTTCAATCTGGTGATCGGGCCGGATGACGCGGTGGCAAGCCGCCTGGTGAACGACCGGCGCATTCCGCTGGTAAGCGCCACCGGTTCCTGCCGCATGGGCCGCGCGGTGGCGGAGCGGGTGGGCGCGCGCCTGGGCCGCACGCTGCTTGAACTCGGCGGCAACAACGGCGCGATCCTGATGCCCGATGCCGACCTCGACCTCGCATTGCGCGCCGTACTGTTCGGCGCCGCCGGTACGGCCGGGCAGCGCTGCACCACGCTGCGCCGCCTGTTCGTTCATGAGGATATCTTCGATCGTTTCACGGCGCGGCTGACGGCCGCCTACGGTCAGATTCGTATCGGCGATCCGCTCGAGGCCGGCACACTCATGGGCCCACTGATCGACGAGCAAGCCGTCACCCAGATGATGGAAGGTCTCGATCGGGCGCGGGAGCAGGGCGGTGAGGTTCTGCGGGGCGGCCGGCGTCTGGCGCGCCCCGGTCATTTCGTCGAGCCCGCCATTGTCAAAGCCAACGCTTCGATGCCCATCGTGAAGGAAGAGATCTTCGCGCCGATCCTGTACTTGATTCCCTTCTCCTCGCTCGATCAGGCCATCGACTGGCACAACGATGTGCCGCAGGGATTGAGTTCGGCGATTTTCACCGGCAGCCTGCGCGCGGCGGAAGCGTTCCTGAGCCCTCGCGGCAGCGATTGCGGCATCGCCAACGTCAACATCGGCACCAGCGGCGCCGAAATCGGGGGCGCCTTCGGTGGAGAAAAGGATACCGGCGGCGGGCGCGAATCGGGCAGCGATTCCTGGAAAGCTTACATGCGCCGCCAGACGGTGACCATCAACGGGTCGGGCGATCTGCCGCTGGCGCAGGGCATTACGTTTGAGTTGTAAAAGATATGGAGGTCTGATTTTACTTTGGCCATCTACACCTGCCTGGACATGATCCGCGATTGCCGCGAGAACAAGCCCGAGGGCTGGCGTTACCTTGTCACCCGCTATGTGCCGGTGATGCGTTACCTGCTGGGCCAATACTACGGCGCCCGCTCCGGGGATCCGAAGCTGCTCGAGCGCGTGCTGATGAAGCTGCGCGATCCGGGTTCGGCGTTGTTCGCCGCGCCGGGGCCGGGCACCGAACGCGAATTCGTCGCCGATCTGCGGCAGCATTTTCTGGCCGCCGTCG
The DNA here is from genome assembly GCA_902826685.1 of uncultured Acidobacteriota bacterium. Lineage (GTDB taxonomy): Bacteria > Acidobacteriota > Terriglobia > Bryobacterales > Bryobacteraceae > CADEFT01. The sequence continues at coordinate 27,575 of CADEFT010000039.1, read as the reverse complement.
AGAGCGATCAGGCGAGCGGACGGCCCGAGATTCCGCTCGATCTTGAAGTCATGACGGCGGCGCTAGAGCCACTCACCGCCACCGAGCGGCAGATGCTCTGGCTGCAGGGAATGACTTACACACATGCGGCCGCGGCGAAACTCATGAACCTGGAACCTTCCACCGTCCAGAAACTGCGCGAGCGAAGCGATGAATTGCTGCGCCAGAAGATGGATCAATGGAAGCCTGGGCTGGTGGCGTCGAACGGGCTGGCGCTAGGCGCGGAAGCGGCCCTGGCCGGGGGCAAGGATTGCCTGCCCGCCAAGGCGTTCCTCGATACCATCGACGGCCGCATTACCTGGAGCCGCAAGCAGGACTACGAGTCTCACCTCGCCCAATGCTGGCACTGCGTGGACCGCTTCTCGAGAATTCGCGAGGGCGACTTCGCGCTGCGGGAAACCAAGGCGCTTTCGCCGGAAGAGTGTGCGCCGTGGTTTGAACTGCTGGGCGTGCCGGAGGAGCGGAAAGAGAAGCCGATCTGGCGGAAGGTGTTCGCGCGGTGACGCTACTGCGGGATCGGATTCACACGGACGGCGAAGTATTGGGTCTCGCCGAAACAAGTTGTCGGCAGGCCGCGATGCTGTTCATAGCCTAGCGTCACACGTTGTCCGGCGGCTTTCAGCAGTTGCTGGGCCACCTGCTCATCGCGCACCGAGAACGAGAAGATTTCGGGCGCGACGCCGGGTTGGGCGGTCATGGCGATTTCGCCTTCCCAGGTCTTGCAGAGCCATCCTTTATTCGAAATTTTTTGCAGGTAGCCGCTGCGTTCCCCGGTGGAATAGGCGAACTTGAGGGCGGCCCAAGTCCAAAGGACGACGCCGCCGATGGGCAGGAGTATGAAAAGAGCGAGGAACAGCAACAGCCAGCGCCGGGCGCGGGGTTGAGAGGAATTGGCAGCCATGGGCACCGCATAGGTTAGCATGCGGCCGGGGGCCTCATCCGTTGGGGCGGCGATTCCGTATATCCCATGATGGGCACCGGCGGATTGATTTTCGTCAGCGGCGGCACGGGTTTTGTCGGGCGCGAACTGATCGCGCGGCTGCTCGAGCGCGGACATCGTGTGCGGGCGCTGGCGCGGGCCGGGTCCGAAGGCCGGCTGCCGGCGGGATGCCAATGCGTGAGCGGCGATCCACTGGCGGGCTCGACGTTTCACGGCGCGGTGGAACCCGCCGATACGTTCATCCACCTGGTAGGCGTCAACAAGCCGGCGCCATGGAAAGAGAAGCAGTTCCGGGCGATCGATCTGGTATCGCTGCGGGAATCGGTGGCGGCGGCGCGGGCGGCACGGGTGAGACACTTCGTCTACATCAGCGTCGCGCATCCGGCGCCGGTCATGAAGTCCTACATCGACGTGCGGCGGGAGTGTGAGCGCCATATCGCGGCGGCGGGATTGACGGCCTCGATCCTGCGGCCGTGGTATGTGATGGGGCCGGGCAGGCATTGGCCTCTGGCGCTGGTGCCGCTCTACAGGATTGGCGAAGCGCTGGGATCGGCCGGCGCATTGCGGCTGGGCCTGCTGCGGCAGGAAGAGATGACCAAGGCCCTGGTGTGGGCCGTGGAAAATCCCGGCGAGCGGGTTCTGGACGTACCGTCGATCCGGCGCGTGGCCGCCTCGTTCTAAACGTGCTTGCGCGCGGTCAGAATGCGGGAAGGATAGAATCCCTGGCGAACGACATGGTCGGTCTGCACGTTCATGCCGTGCCGGGATAGAAAGTCCGGCACACGCTGCTCGATCTGGCGGCCCCAGAAAGCGGGCACCAGCGTTCCGGCCGCCTTGTAGGCCTTATTGAACAGGTCTGTGTTCTGGCCGATCAGGACCAGGGTGAGCATGGATTTCGGCTTGAGCACGCGGCGCATCTCGCCCAAGGTGCGCAGGATGTCGTCCTGGCTGAGCAACTCGAGCAGATAGCAGCACATGACGGCGTCGAAGCAGCCGTCGCGAAACGGGAGAAAGCGGGCGTCCACGGCCTGGCAGCGGGCATGGGCGTGCGGGAAATCCTTACAGACGTCGCGCTGTGTCTTGGCCGCCATGTTGGGCGAAATATCGAGGCCCACGGTGGTGCCGCTGCGGTTGCGCTGGACCAGTCTCCGGAACATCTCGCCGGAGCCGGTGGCGACTTCGAGAACGCGCATTCCATCCCGGATACCGGACACCTCAAGAGCGTAGCGGTGCGCCTTGGAATGGAAGAACATCGTCGAGAGCGGATAGACGCCCGCCACGATGTCATAGACCCGCCGGGTTCGCCGGGCAATCGTGACCGGCAGGCGGTCGGGCATCGACCCGTTGAGGGCGCTTTGATTCAACAATGTCTGCATGCTTTTTGCAACTCTAAAATTATGCCATTTGTCGGTGGGAGATTGCTGCGACCGGAGTGGCCACCTGGGGAATCTCGATCTCGGTGCGCGTGCCGCCCTTGGGCTGGCTGATCACCGAGAGACGGAAATCGTTACCGTACAGAACTTTAAGTCTTTCGTTCACGTTGCTTACGCCAATCCCTTGCTCAAACAGGTTCGCCAGACGCTCTTGGGCGATCCCGTCGCCGTCGTCCTCCACGACAAGATGAATGATACCGCGTTCGACGGTGCTCAAGATGCGGATGAGGCCGCCTTCGACGCGCGCGCTGAGCCCGTGCTTGATGCTGTTTTCAACCAATGGCTGCAGCAACATGCTGGGAACCAGCATATCGAGCGAGCGCGGATCCACCTCTTTCTGAAATTTCAGTTTATCGCCGAAACGGACCAGTTCGATAGCGAGGTAGTCATCGATAAAAGCTAGCTCTTCCCGCAGTGGCGTGAGGCTTTCCTGCTTCTGGAGAAGGCGGCGCAGGATGCGGGAGAGCTTGTAGACCATGGTGCGCGCCTTGTCGGGATTGGTGCGAATGAGAGAGGAGACCGAGTTGAGGGTATTGAAGAGGAAGTGCGGATTTATCTGACTGGTCAATGCCTGCAATCGCGCTTCGGTGAGCAGGGCCCGCTGGGATTCGAGCATCCGCTCGGTGCGCGTGTTGTTCCAGACTTTGAGCGGTAGGGCGACGGCGAAAACGGTTGTGACGAACAGCGCCGCCACCAGCATGGGGTGCTGCTCGGGGTTGGCCGGAAAGAGGTGATAGAGATAGCGGGTGCCGAAGGATTGGGAAAGGCTGATGCGAAGGAATTCGGCGAAAAGAATCATGGCGAACAGGGTGAGGTGGTAGCCGGTGCGCCGCCAGTTCCGGACTTCGCGGATGAAGCGCCAGAGGCCGAGGTCGGGGAAGGGAGAGAACTTCCAGATGTCCTCCTTGTCCGGGGCGAGGTCGCGGAGCAGGCCGCCGGCCACGCCGACTCCGGCAAACAGGGGCATGGAGAGGACTTCGCCGGACATCATGGCGGGAATGGAGATGAGGATGCCGGTGGTCAGGCCGCATACATAGCCGCCGAGGATGCCGGCGACCAGGCTGCCTTCGAGGCCAAGGTCGAGCGCCTGATAATTGCTTCGGCTGAGGATACGGGCGGTGACGCCGGCGCTGTAGAGGATGCCGAGGCCGGCGGCGATGGAAAGACGTTTTTCCACCGTGCGCTCCTCGGCCATGAGAACGCGCTGGAAGACGCCGAAGCGGGCGACGATGCTGGCAAGCGAAGCGGCGGCGGCGAGCTTCAAAAACAGAATGAGGAGGTATTGTTCCAGAACCATCGGTTTCGGCCCGGCGCGGCTCCCTACTATAATAAAGGGGATTCTCGTCAAACCCTCGCCCGCGGTGAATTCATTGAACACATTTCGCCTGGAACGCGTTGCGGAAGCCGGCTTTCCCACCCGGTTCGGCCGGTTTCGAATTTTCGGTTACCGCGGCCATGCCGATGGGGGCAAGGTGGAAGAGGCGGCCGTGCTGGTGATGGGCGATCCGGCGGCGGGGCCGGCGCCGCTGGTGCGGATCCATTCGCAATGCCTGACCGGAGACGTCTTCCACAGCCTGCGCTGCGACTGCCGGGCGCAACTGGAGTTGGCGCTGCAGATGATCGGGCGGGAAGGGCGCGGCGTGCTGCTTTATGAAATGCAGGAAGGCCGCGGTATCGGGTTGATGAACAAGCTGAGGGCGTATGCGCTGCAGGATCGGGGCGCCGATACGGTGGAGGCCAACGAGCAACTGGGCTTTGACGCCGACCTGCGCAACTACGAACTGATGGGCGGCATTCTGGGCGATCTGGGTGTGAAGCAGGTGCGGCTGCTATCGAACAATCCCGGCAAGATTCAGGCGCTGGAGAATTCCGGGGTGCGCGTGATCGAACGGGTTCCCTGCGTGGCGGCGCCGGTGGAGACGACCGAAGATTATTTGCGGACGAAGAAAGAAAAGATGGGGCACCTGCTCGAAGGGTATTAGGCCGCTTCAAAGCGCGTGCGGGCCTTGCGCTGCAGATCGCGGATGTTGAATCCCGCCAGCAGCAGGGCGACGAAGCCCGCCATCATCAGCGGCACCGTGATGGCAAAGAACATGACGCCCGAAAGTCCGACCGCCGTCTGGCGTTCGACGCCGAGCAGCGTAAGCGCCAGAACCGCGAAGGCGTTGAACAGGCCGATGTTGCCCGGCGGGCCGGGGATGACGGTTCCAAGCCGCAGCACCAGCAAAACGATGGCGGCATGGCCGAGCGAAAGCGTCAGGCCGTAGCCGCGAATGATGGCGTAAATGGGCAGCACCTGTATGGCGAGATAGAGCAGGCTGACGCCGGCCGCCTTCCAGAAAGACCGCGAGAGCCCCATCACGTGCAGACCGTGGATCAGATGCTGAAGCGGAGCGAGCCATCGGTTCCGCACCAGCAATCCGCGCGCTTCGTCTTTACGGTGCACGGCGAAGGCGAGCAGACACAATAGCGCCAGCACCAGCAGGGCGAGCACACCGGCGCCGTACTTCAACTGGCCGGGCAGCTTCAGAAAGAACGTGGTGGCGAAGAAGCCGAGCATGAGCCAGACGCCGTCAAACAGACGCTCGATCAGCGCGCTCGATATGACGACGGGGAACGAGATGCCGCTCCAGTGGGATTGCAGGTAACAGCGGATGGCTTCGCCGCTGCGCAGCGGCAGGAGCTCATTGGCGAGCAGACCGATGTAGATGGCCTGCACGGTGCGCCATTTGGGAATGCGGGCGATGGGTTCGAGCAGAAGATTCCAGCGCCAGGCCTGGGTGATGTAGACGAGGATGTCGCAGGTGAAGGCGAGCAGAATCCAGAACCAGTGCATCTGTTTGATGCGGGGCATCTGGCTGTCCCAATCGAAGTCGCGGTAGACCCAGACCAGGCAGGCGATCGAAAGTGCGTAAACGGCCAGCGGACCGAGCCAGAGGCGCCAGGTAGCGCCACCGCGCACCTCCGGTTGGATTGTGAGGCTCAAGTCCCATCATACCGGAGGTTCCGATGTGGCCGGCCGCGACGGTCACTTCGACGTGAACAGCCAGCGCAGTAGCGCGGGTGCTTCGGCCGAGGCGGCCTCGGCGGCCGGGCCCGGGATACGGGAGGCGAACTGGCGATAGGCTCGACCGGCGGCGCCGCCGGCGGCGACCGGGGCTCCATTCGAGAGCGCGCGGCGATGAGCCACATAGTCGTTGGGAATCGTTTGGCCGACGCGGCAGCCGGTGGCGCGCTCGGCCTCTTCCGAGCTTAGTTCCGAACGCGTCCAGCGATTGAGCAGGAGAGACACACGTGCGGCGGGAATCTTCCAATCGGCCAGTTCCTTCATGCGGCGGGCGGCCAGTTCGATGGCGAGCAGTTCGGGAGTGGCGACGATGTGGACGGCGCTGCTGCGCTGGACCAACTCGCGGGTGGCGGGGTTCACCGATTCCGGGAGATCGACCAGGATATGGTCGTATCGCGATTTCACGATCTCAAGCAGGTGGTAATAGTCGTCCCATTCCGGCAGGCGTCCGTTCGATACCAGGCAGGCGGTGCGGCCCATCAGCAACATGTCGATGCCATGGCGGCGGGTGACGGCGTTTTCGACGCGGAAGCGATCCAGTTCGGCGGAGGCGCGCAGAAGGGCCGCGATGGAGTATTGCGGTTCGGCGCCGGCCATGGTGGCGAGCACGCCGGAGCGCAGATCGGTCTCGATGAGCAATACGCGCCGGTTGATGGCCGCAAGAGCGGCGGCGGTGTTGAAGGCCACCGTGGAAGCGCCGCTGCCCGCCTTGGCGGGAAGGAAACTAATCAGCGAGCGCTCGGTCTGTCCGCACTTGCTGTGCATGGCGGCATCGACGGCACGCGCGACACCGGCGGTCTCCGGCGGATAGGAAACGGCGAAAGGGAAAAGCGGGTCGCCACGAAGAGCGGCGGGATCGCCGAAGCCGATGAGAGCCGATTTCCCACCGTGGCGCGAAAGCAGAGTGGCGTAGCCGCGGGCGATATCGAGATTGGAGGTGTCCAGCAGGATCAGATCGGGATCGATGGCGTTCAGCAGGTGAACCAGTTGGGAGTCGGCCGGATAGGACTCGAGGGTGCGCAGAGGGAGAACGCGTTGGGCTTCGACCGCCGCGTTCTTGATGACGCGGCTGCGTTCCGGAGAGCTGCCGATCAGGAGGGCGCCGAACATCCGTGGTCCATTCTCTCGTTCCTTATCGGGAGGTATGGCCGGAATATGAACGCGGTTACTCTTCCCTCAACGCGTCGAGAGGGGCGATGCGCAGGCTGCGCCGCGCCGGACCGAGCGCCGCCAGAAAACCGACGGCCATGAGCGCCACGATGACGGCGGGGATCACGATGGCGCCCGTGCCCTGCATGAGCTCGCCGCCCGAGGCCCGATCGAGACTGGCTCCAAAGGCCGCCCCCAGGACGACTCCGGCCGTGAGTTGCGCGAGCGCGCGCGAGAAGATGCCGGCGAGGATGCTTTGGCGTCCCGCGCCCAGCGCCATGCGGATGCCGATCTCTTTGCGCCGCTGCGAGACGGTAAACGACATGAGGGAGTAAATGCCCGCCGAGGAAACGATCAGAACGCTAAGGGTTACGGCGGCGAAGAACGCCGTCTCCAGGCGGCTGATCCACTGTTCGCGCCGCAAAGCTTCTTCCATGCCGCGGATGTCGCGCAAATGCAGGTCGGGATCGACAGCGGCGGAGATCTTTCTCAGGCTTTGGGTGAAGCTCACCGGATCGAGGCCTGGCAGACGAATGGCGAGGGCGGCCGGCAGGACTTGTCCCGGTGCGGCGGGGTGGTAGATCTTCAGGGAGGTGTCGCGCATGCCGGGACTTACACCCTTGGGGAAATCGGCGACGACACCGGCAATTTCATGCCAGGGGCCCGAGGGATAGCGGATGCGCCGGCCCAGAGCGTTGCCGCCGAAAATCCGTTGCGCCAGCGGCAGGTTGACGAGGATGGGGCCGCCCTCGGAGACCGACAGGTCGCCCGGCTGGAAGGAGCGGCCGGCGAGGACGGGCACATCGAAGACACGGAAGAAATCGGGGTCCACGCGATTGGACCGGGCTTCATGGTTCTGGATTTCCGGGCCGTCGATCTCGATGCGAACGCCGCGCTCATCGCCTGGCAGAACCATGGCGAAGGTGACGTCCGATACGCGGGCGTCGGCCTTGAGGCGGTGTATCAACTCGGTCTGACGGGCGGCGAAGGCGGAGGCGCCGGCATCGGTGCCCAGTTGCGCGACCAGAAACTCGCCGGCGGCGAAGCCCGGTCCCGCCAGGCTGTTTTGTGCGTCCCGCCAGGCGGCTGAGACGGCCGGAGGCAGGAAGGCAACGGCGAAACCGACCTGGGCGACGATGAGGAGGGTCCAGGTGGTGCCAAGGCGCAGCGCTCCGCTGGCGCCCATTCGAAAGCCGGGCTGCAGATCGCGCCGGGTAGCCTGCAGGGCGGGCAGAATGCCCACGATGGCCGCGGCCAGCACGCTGAGCCCGGCGGTATAGAGAATGGACTCGGGCGAGAGCTGGAACGTCATCCAGAACGGCAGTTCGAGAGCCAGCGGCGAGACGGCGGCGGCGATCTGGCGAAGAGCGAGCGCGGCGAGGCTGAGTCCGCCGAGGGCCGCCACGGCCGACAGGGCCAATGCTTCGAAGAAGAGTTGAGCCACGATGCGGGAGCGGCTGGCCCCCAGCGCGGTGCGCAGGGCGATCTCGGCCTGACGCGTGGCCGTGCGCGTGTAGACGAGGATGGCAACGTTCAAGCACACCAGGACGAGCAGCGAGATAAAAAGACCTTGCAGCGCGACCAGGCCCACCCAATCCTTGGTTCCATGGAGGCCAAGGAAGGGATACGCGTAGGGCATGATCAGGGGCCGCAGGGAGACGTAGCTTTTCGGAAACGCGAGCGCCGTCCGCTGGCCGGCGGCGGTCAGTTCGGCTTGCGCGGTGGCGAGCGTGGCCTGAGGCGCGAGGCGGCCGAAGACTCGAAGACCGGGCCCGGTCAGAGGCTCGGACGGCGGCAAGCCAAGGCGCAGGGGCACCCAGAAGCGGTGATTGACCGGGAAGCCGAAGCCTTCGGGCATGACGCCGACGACCGTGTGCCGGGTGGATCCGAATTGAAGCAGGCGGCCGAGAATGGCGGGATCGGCGGCGAAGCGATGGCGCCACACACTTTCGGCGATAACCACCACCGGCGGCGCACCCTCGCGCTCATCGGCGTCCAGGAGATAGCGGCCGAGGAGCGGGGAGACGCGCGCCAGCCGGAAGGCGGAGGCGCTGACCGCTCCCACGCGGACGCTTTCCGGCTGAGCGCCCGGCTCAATCAGATTGGGCGTGATATCGCGGAAGGCGCTGAGTTCCTGAATCGATTGCAGTCCGTCCCGCCAGAGATGGAAATCGTACAGGGTGCGCAGCTCCGGCTTGGCGGTGGACGAGTCCCAGAGTTCGAGGGAGACAAGGCGGCCGCCATCTGGAAGCGGCAGCGATAGGGCGAGGAAGTTGCCGTGAATCAGGCTGAAGGCGGCGGCGGAGATGGCGACGGCAATGGCGATGCCGGCGCCTCCGGCGAGCGCCAGACCCGGGCGCTTGATCAAGAGGCGGAAGCCGAGTTTGAGATCCAACCACCAGGAGAGGCGCATCGTTTCGGAAGACGCCGCAGGTTGGCCGGTTATTCCCGATGATTCAGGAGCGTTTCAGCCGGTCCGCGATCCGGACGCCTGGCAGCGGGACGACGGGAGCGGGGGAGCGCATCTCGGTTTTCTTGAGCCATCCAAGCAGGCCGGTTTGCGGTTCCTTGGGCAGCTCACGGCGGAAGATGCCCGCCACTTCACTGGCGAATTCGTCGAAGGACTGGCCGATGAGGGTGTGTCCGGGAACGGCCTGACCGGCGGAAATGGAGTCGCGGACGGTGCCATAGTCGTTGGGGAAGACCTTGGTGACGGGAGTCTTCATCTGGCGTTCGAGGTCCTTGGCTCCGATTTCGCCGCGATGCCAGCGATTCAGAATGAGGCCGATGCGGTCTTCGGGTACGCCCCAGTTGGAAAGCTCCAGGCGGCGGCGTTCTGCGAGCTTGATGGAGAGCAACTCCGGCGTACAGACGTTGAAGACGAGCTTGCAGCGCTGGACGATCTCGCGCGTGCCGGGGTTGACCAGTTCGGGCAGGTCGACGAGGATGTCGTCATAGCGCGACTTGACGATTTCGAGCAAGCGGAAGTAGTCCTCCCAGACCGGCAGGCGTCCATCGGCGGCGCGGCTGCTGAGCAGAAAATCGACCGAGAGCGCGTTGGTGACGGCGGCGCGCACGCGGAACAGATCCATTTCGTCCTTGCTGCGCAGCACTTCCTGGATGGAGTGGCTGGGGTTGACGTTGAGCATGATGGACATGACGCCGCTGCGCAGATCGGCTTCAATGAGCAGGACGCGGCGCTTGAGCCTGGCAAGCGAGGCGGCGGTATTGAGAGCGACCGTGCTCGCGCCGCTGCCGGCTTTGGCGGGGATGAAAGCCAACAGGTTGCTTTCAACCGAGCTGCGCATGCGATGGACGGCGTGATCGACGGCGCGCAGCAGATCTTCCGGCTGCGGCGGGTATCCGATGGAGGCGAGGATGAGGGAACTGTCGCTGCGGCTCTCTCCGACTCCGATGACGGCGGTGTGCGGACTATGAGACGCGGTAATGGTGGCACAGCGGACCGCGGAGTCCTGATCGGCGAGATCGACCAGCAGCAGATCGGGTTGAACGGTGTTGAGCCAGCGAGTGAGTTCATGCGCGACCGGATAGGAGTCGAGCATCTTCATGGGAAGAATGCCCTCCGATAGCATCGCGGCGCGTTGAATCAGCCGGCAGCGAGCGGAACCGCTTCCGATCAGAATCGCGTTGAACAATGGTGATACCCCGTCACGCTTTTCTATCGGCGGGGAGTAAAGAATTCTTGATAGGGGGAGGAGGCTTGGCGCTCGCGCCGGCAATGTTCGCTTAACGCGGCTGCAGGCTCGGCGAATCACAAGCTCAGCGCAGATGAGTTTGGCGCGCCCGGAGAGGCTCGAACTCCCGACCTGTTGGTTCGAAGCCAACCGCTCTATCCGGCTGAGCTACGGGCGCGCAACCGTTCTCATTATACGCTCGCGCGCTAGACTGTAAAGCCAATGTCCGCCTCTCGCGATTCAGAAACCGAGATCAAGCTCGCCTGCGACGGGTTCGCCAGAATACGGCGCAAGCTGATCGCTCTAGGCTTCCGGCGCTCGAAGGCGCGTGTGTTTGAATCGAACGAATTGTTCGACACGGCGGGCTCGGCGCTGCGGGGGCAAGGATGCCTGCTGCGGCTGCGGCGGGCGGGGCGGCACACGATCCTCACCTTCAAGGGACCCGCGGTTCCGGGCAAGCATAAGACCCGCGAAGAGTTGGAGACGGGCGTCGCCGACGAGGCGCGGTTCCGGGCCATCCTCGACCGGCTGGGCTATCAACCAGGCTTCCGCTACGAGAAGTACCGGACCGAGTACAGCGACGGCACGGGCGTGGTGACTCTCGATGAGACGCCCATCGGCGATTACCTGGAACTGGAGGGGACGCCAGAATGGATCGACCTCACGGCCGGGCGGCTGGGATTTTCCGAATCGGACTACATCACCAAGAGCTACGGAAAGCTATACCTGGAATTCTGCCAGCAGCGGGGGATCGTGCCCACTCACATGGTTTTTTCACCTTAAGCGCTTGCCAGGCAGGGCCGGGCGGCCGCAGGATGGGATCACACCGAACTCATGCCGGTCAGCGTCATTATCGCCGGATTCTCGCTCCTGCTGTTTCTGTACTGGTTCCGCTACACGTGCCTGCTGATTCTGCGTGCCAAGGGGACCAGGGACTTCACGGCGCGGGTTTCGCAAACCAACGGGCTGGAGCTGATGCGCGTGCGGGCGGCTCTGAAGCTGACCCCGCCGATGGAAGAACTGGCCGCGCTGCACGCCGCGCTTGAACGCGACTACGGTGTGCTGACGGGCATCCTGCGCCACGCTTCGTCGTTTCAGGTGCGAAGTTATCGGCTTGAACAATGGATGCTGATGGCCGATTTCCGGGTGCTGTCGGCCTGGTTCCGCCTGGTGAGGCGGCTGCCGGGCGCAATCGGCCAGGCGCAGGAGGCGATAGAGGAGATGACCGACATCGTGGCTCATTTTGCGAACGCGATGGGGGAACGGTCGGCAATGCGGCCGGCGCGGATGTTACCCTCTATCTGAAGTTTCGCGCGCCCATGAGCAGACCGGTCTCTCCCGTCACGTTTACCACGCACGGCGCGTTGCGCAAATCGGCGTTGCGCGAGGCCAACGAACGCCTGGTGTTGAACGTCATTCGCCAGAACAGCGATCTCTCGCGATCCGACATCACCCGGATCACGGGGCTCTCGCCGAGTTCGGTGACGTTCATCGTGAAGCGGCTGATGGCGCGCGACCTGGTGCGCGAGGAGCGGGTGGATACGGCTCCTCAGGCGGGGCGTCCGCCGATCATTCTGAAGCTCGCTCCGCAGGCGCGATACATCCTGGCGGTGGATATCTCGCCCACCGGCTCGCGGCTGGCGGTGGCGGAGTGGACCGGCGCCATCGTGAAGGAAAGGGCCCTGCCCTGGCAGGCCGATCCGCGCGCTTTTCTCAATGGCGTGCGGGATGCGATGCGGGACGAGGCGCTGCCTTACGGAGCGGATGGCATTCTGGGCATCGGGGTATCGATCGCCGGGACATGCGACGCACGGTCAAAGACGGTGACCACGGCGCCGAACCTGGGCTGGCGCGACGTGGCCCTCGATCCGCTGTTTGAAACGGGCATCGACGCCACGGTCTTTATCGACAACAACGCCAATCTCTCGGCGCTGGGCGAACGATGGTTTCGCTCGACGGCGAACCGGCCGCTGGACAATTTCGTGTTTGTGACGCTGGGCGGCGGGATCGGGTCGGGGATCCTGTTCGGGGGGCAGGTCCTCGGCGGCGCCTTCGGCCGGGCGGGTGAATTCGGGCACATGACGATTGTGGCCGATGGGCGCCAGTGCCTTTGCGGCAATCGCGGCTGCTGGGAGGAATACGCTTCCGACCGCGCGCTGGTGCGGCGCTATGAAGAATTGACGGGCCGCAACGTGAGCGCCCATGCCGTGGTGCAGCAGGCGCGGGCGGGCGAAAATGCCGCCGCCGAAGCGTTGAGCGAGGCGGCGCGGAGCCTTGGGCTCGGGTTCGGAAACCTCATCATGGGGTTGAACCCGGAAGCGATCTTCGTCGATAGCTGGGGCGCGGCGGGATGGGATTTGTTGAAGGGTCCGGTTTGGAAGGTGCTGCGGCGGAGCGTGCCGCAGTCCTGGCTCGAGGGCGTGCAGATTCGCGCGTCGGCGCATGCCGACCAGGCGTCGCTGTTGGGAGCGGTGGCGCTGGCCTTGAACCGCTATTTCTACAGCTTCGAGCACAACCAGGCGAGCGAAACACCGAAACAGGTGCGGATTCACGCCTAGAGCATTGACAGCGGGGCAATTTTTGCAGTAAATAAATTAATAGCCATGTCTACCACCTCAGCCGGTCCGCGCCAACCCGACGTGATGGAGCAGTGGGAGGATTTCGTACGCAGCCGGTACGATCCGGACAAGAAAAAGGAAGACTTCCGCGTCTATAGCGATGCCACGCCGCCGGGCGTGCGCGAGTTCTATCGCCTGAACCATGCCCAGCAAACCCGCGATTTCGTGTTGAGCAAGAAGCGGGAGTATACGCCGCTCAACCGCAAGAAGATGAGCGTGTGGGAGGCGATGGATCAGCTCGAGGTGATCGTGGACGACAGCGATCCCGATACCGACCTGTCGCAGATCGCGCACAATCTTCAGACGGCCGAAGCGTGCCGCCGGGACGGGCGTGAACGGTGGTTCATTCTTTCCGGTCTGCTGCACGATCTGGGCAAGGTGCTGTGTCTTTACGGCGAGCCGCAGTGGGCGGTGGTGGGCGACACGTTCCCGGTGGGCTGCGCATGGTCGGACAGGATTGTCTACCCGGAGTTCTTCGCGGCAAATCCCGACAGCAAGGTTCCCGAGTATCAGACCGAGTTGGGCGTGTATTCGAAATACTGCGGGCTCGACAACGTGGACCTTTCCTGGGGCCATGACGAGTACCTGTACCACGTCACCAAGGCGTATCTGCCGGAAGAGGCGCTGTACATGATCCGGTATCACTCCTGCTACCCGATCCATCGCGAGAATCAGTATCAATACCTGATGAACGAAAAAGATCGCAAGCTGTTTCACTGGGTGCGCGAGTTCAATCAGTACGACCTGTATTCGAAGTCGGACAAGGCTCCGGACGTGAAGGCGCTGCGGCCGTTCTATGAAGACCTGGTGGCGGAGTTTTTGCCGGATCAGTTGAGCTGGTAAGCCTGAAGCCTGCGTTCGGCGGCGAGCACAGTGTTGCTCATCAGCATGGCGATGGTGAGCGGCCCGACCCCGCCTGGCACCGGCGTATAAGCGGCGCACCTGGGATAGACATCGGGATGCACGTCGCCCACCACCGCCTTGCCTTTCTCGCGGAAGGAATCCATTTTCTCAGGCGCATTGGCGAACAGCGCGGCTGCCACCGCCGGATCGGTGAGATGGCTGGTGCCAACGTCGATTACCACCGAGCGCGGCGACACGAAGTCCGGCGTGACGAAGCCCGGTTTGCCCATGGCGGCGACCACGATATCGGCGCGACGGCATTCTTCCGCCACGTTGGCGGTCTTAGAATGGCAGATAGTGACCGTCGCGTTGGCGTGCAGCAGAAGCAGCGCCATCGGCTTGCCGACGATGTCGCTGCGGCCGATGACCACGGCATGTTTGCCCGAAACCGGGATCCGGTAGTGGGCCAGAATCTCCATCACGCCCGATGGCGTGCACGCACGCAGACCGTCGCGGCCCGCCACCAGGTGGCCCACGTTCATGGGATGAAATCCATCCACGTCCTTTTCGGCCGCCACCGCCATCAGCACACGCTGCGTGTTGACCTGAGGCGGTAAGGGAAGCTGCACCAGGATGCCGTCGATATCGGGCCGCTGGTTGAGCGACTGGATCAGAAACAGCATCTCCTCGGTATCGACCGTATCGAGCGGCAGGTGCTTCTCCGAGTAGATGCCCAAATCCTCGCAGGCCTTGATCTTGCTTCGGACGTAAATCTCCGAGGCTGCGTTGTTGCCGGCGAGCACCACGGCCAGACCGGGCGCGCGTCCTTTCGCTTTCAGTTTGCGGATGCGGGGTTCAAGCGACGCGAGAATCGCATCGCGGACTTTCTTTCCGTCCAAAACAACAGGCATGAGTTATGTTCAGGCGCCGGGCTGCACGCGAAACTTATAGACTAGCGCGCCAACGGCCACCATGCCCAGCGCGGCCAGCGAGACATAGGGCTGGATGCGCAGGCCCATGACGAGCGTCCAGACGCAGATGACAAGGAAGACCACCGGCACCAGCGGATAGGCGAAGCTGACCACGCCAAGCTTGCGCCAGCCTGGCTTGCGGCGGAACACAAACAACGACGCCACGGCGAGGCCGGCGAATACGTTGAGCGTGAAGCCGATGAACATGATCAGGCTGACGAAAGGCGTGAGGGTCATCAACAGCGCGGCGACGGCCTGGGCGACGATGGCATTGACGGGCGTATGCCAGCGCGGATCGACCTTGGCCGCCGAGGCGAGGAAGGCGCGATTCTTGGCCATGGCGTAATAGACGCGCGGCCCGATGGTGACCATCGCGTTCAAAGTCGCGATCAGCGAAATCGCCATAAGGGCGCCGTAGAAGCCCGCCACCTGTGGACCGAACAGATGGGACGCGCTCAAAGCACCGATGGCGAGCACACCCTTCATTTGTTCCAGTGGCATGCTGTAGATGAAAACGATATTGAGCAGGATGTAGAGCGCGGCCACCAGAAGCGTTCCGGCGGTGAGGGCCAGCGGGAGCGTACGCTCCGGCTTGCGCAGTTCCTCGGCGACATAGGTAGCCGCGTTCCACCCGCTGTAACTCAAGTAAATGAAAAACAGGCTGACGGCGAACTGATAGGCGAGCGGCGTCGTGCTGGTACGCACCGCCGTCTGCGAAAAATGATCCCAACTCCCGTTTCCCACCGTCAGACCAAGCAGGATAAAGGAAACGATTACGGTAAGCTTCAGCGCGGTGAAGACATTTTGAAATCGCGCGGCGCGTTGAACGCCGAAAATATTAAGTGCGGTAAGAAGAAGAATCACCAGGCCGGCTACCAGTTGCGCCCAGCCCACGCGGATGACGCTGCCAAGCGCGATCTGAGCGTTCTCCTGTTTCAGCGCGGGAAAGAAATAGCCAAGGTAATCGGACAGGGCGAGCGCGTTCGCCGCGATGGGAGCGGAAAAACCGGCAAAGTAAGACACCCATCCGGTCATGAAACCCCAGGCCGGTCCGTAAGCGTGCGTGAGGTAAACATACTCGCCGCCGGAACTGGGGTAATTCACGCCTAATTCGGCATAACAGAACGCACCCGCGAGTGCCGAGATGGCGCCTACAACCCAGATGAGAAGCACCAGGTAGGGGTCGCCGAGATCGCCCGCGAGAAAGCCCGTGGTGGTGAAGATGCCCGTGCCGATCATGTTCGACACCACCAGCGCCGTGGCGGTTCCCACTCCCAACTGCCGCAACAGCCCGCCGCCGCGTTCGGCAGCCGCGCCGCGTGCCATCGTTCTCTCCTGAGCCATTGACGCCATTGTACGCCAGGAGTGCGGGAATCGCCTTTACAGCAGCTTCCACTTCACTTCGATCGTGGCGGCGACGGGAACCGGCTGTCCATCCTTGGTGCCGGGTTCGAACCGCCACTGGCTGACGGCTTCCCTGGCGCGATCGTCGAGACCGAGGCCTATCGGGTTCACGACCTGGATGTTGCGCGCCCGGCCATCGGGATGCACTTCAACGAATAGAACCGAGGATCCGGTGAGCTTGGCGGCCCTCGCCTCGGCGCTATACTTCGGCTCCACTTTGGCGAGCAGTTTTGGCGCGTTCACCGCGCCGCCGATACGCTCGATGCCTGCGCTGCGTGGGGTGGCCGCCGGCGCGGCTTGCTTGCGCAGGCGCGCGGTGAGGATATCGAGTTGGGCGGCTTCCGGCTCGCGTCCCTCCGAGCGCAGGAAATCGGCGTAGACCAGGCCGACGGGGATCGCGTCAGCCGATTCGGCGTCCTGCACGGCCATGGCGGCGCGGAAGTGCGCGGCGGCTTCGGCGTTGTTCCCTTCGGCGCGGCGGACGACGGCCATCCACAGAAAGGCTTCGGCGGATTGAGCGGAATTGGTTCGCTTGGCTTGTTCGGCGAGTTCGAAGGCACGCGCGTATTCCTTGGCGCCAATGGCGTCCACGGCAAGTTTGAGCAGGGCGCGGGCGGCTTCCGGACGCCCGGCCCAGGCTTGCGCGGCGCGCTCATAGTAAGAGCGCGCTTCGCCCGAGCGGTCGAGCCGGGAAGCGAGAACCCCGAGACGAAACAATCCGGCACCCCGATCGGCGGGATTGGTGCGCAAAGCGAGCGAGGCTTCGAGAAGCTTTTTGGCTTCGTCAAAGCGCTGCGCGTCCAGGGCCCCTTGCGCGGCATCGTCCAGAATAAGGAAGCTGCCCTGGGAGACGGCGGCGGAAATCAGGCGATCCACGTCGGCCTGCGCGGCCTGAAACGCTGCCAGCGGCAGGGCAAGCAGCATCATCGCGAGTGCCCATCCACGCGAGGGAGGCGTGCGGCGGCGGGTGGCATCGAGGATGGATGCCAAACGCCGTTCGAGTTCGGAACCGCGCGCCATGGCCACGGCCGCCGAAGCCGTCGCGGGCGCCGGACGCAGCGTTCGCGCCAGTTCAAGCAGATGGCCCGCGTAGGTCGAGGGGAGCGCGCCGGAGCCCAACACCAGATCGTCTGCGGCGCGTTCCCGCTCTTCGAGCGAGGCGCGCCAGGCGCGCCAGGCGAGCGGATTCCACCAGCACAGCGACAAGGCGGCTCTGGCGATGAGCTGCGTCAGTACATCGGCCCGGCGCCAATGCGCGAGTTCGTGAAGCAGCACCATCTGGCGGCGTTCCTCGCTCCATTGCGCGGCATCGGCGGGGAGAAAAACCACGGGATGCAGAAGTCCGAACAGCACCGGCATCGACCCGGGCTCGGCTTCGAGCACGGGGATGGGGGAGGGGTGCGAGCCGCGGAAGGCGGCGGCGCGGCTTCGTTTGCGCGCCAGACGCAAATAGGCGAGTCCGATCGAAGCGATGAACAGCAGCGTGCCGGCCGACCAGACGGCGGTGGCGGCGCTTTGCCAATCGAACGCCGCGGGAGCTGCCGTTAACGTCGCGGAGACCGGTGGTGGCGCCGCGGCGGGCGCGAAGGAAGAAGTTCCGAGGATGGCAAACGTAATATCGGGCGCGGCCGGCAGGGCCACGTGCCAGCGCGGCAACGAGACCGAAAGCAAAGGCAGGGCGACGATGGCGGCCGTGGCGGCGGTCCATATCAGGTGGCGCGCGGCGGCGGAGGCTCTCTTCAGGCAGGCCGCGGCCAGAGCGGCGGCGGCCAGGATCAGCGTGGCTTTCAGGGAAAACGCGGCCAAGGCGAGAAACATCTATCGGCCCTCCTTCTTTGCTTTGTCGATCATGGCGGACATACGGTCAAAATCTTCGGGCGTGAGACGGGTGGAGGAAACGTCGAGCAGCGCGGCGACGGTCTGTTCGGCGGAGCCTCCGAAATAGGTGTCGATCAGGTGGCGCATCGCCGACCGGCGTGCCGTGCCGGCCGGCACGGTGGGGCTATACACATACTTGATGCCCTCGGCTTCATGGCTCACGTGCCCTTTCTCCTCGAGAACGCCCAGCAGCGTCCGCACGGCGGAATAACTGGGCGGATCGGCCATGCCGGCGCGCACATCGGCCGCCGAAGCCTTGCCGCGCCGGTAGAGAATTTCGAGAATCTGGCGTTCGCGGCGGCTGAGCACGACCTGCGTATTTTTTGGCATCTGCTAAATTATTGGCAGGTTTGCCGGCGGTTGTCAAGAGGGATCCGCACTTCTGCTCCGGGTGTATAGTATTTTTTGAGGAACCGCGAACAACGGAGACCGGCGCGAGCTTTGGTTCCTGGCCCGTTGGTGGACCGCGCCGGTCCCTGTTCGCTTTTGAGGAAATCCATGGCCGACGCAGGTTACGCGCCGCAAGTGGCAGGGGACGTCCGGCAAGCCGCTCCCAGGCATTCCGTTACCGTGCGCCTCACGCACTGGATCACGGCCCTCTGCTTCCTGTTGCTGCTGGTGACGGGCGTGGAGATTCTGCTGTCGCACCCGCGGTTCTATTGGGGTGAGACGGGAAACGTGCGGATGCAGCCTCTGTTCACCTTGCCCCTGCCGGCGTCGCGAGGGTCCGTCCCGACCGGCTACGGCTTCGTCCTGAGCGACCAGAATGGCTGGAGCCGTTCGCTGCATTTCCAGATGGCATGGCTCCTTGTATTCGCGGGCCTTGCCTATGGAATCCACGGCCTGACCGGCGGGCACTTCCGCAAGAATCTGCTCCCGGCCGCATCGGATTTTTCACGCCGCCCGCTGCTCGATTCCGGTCCGTCCTCTTACAACGCGGTGCAGCGGCTGACGTATCTTGGCGTCGTTTTCGTGCTGTTCCCCATGATGATCTGGACCGGTCTGGGGATGTCGCCCGCCTTCGTCTCCGCCTATCCCATCGCGGCGACGGCATTCGGTGGGCAACAATCGGCGCGCACGATGCACTTCTTCGGCACGGTATTGCTGGTGCTGTTCGTGTTGGGTCACGTCGCGATGGTTTGCCGCGCCGGTTTCCTCAGCCGTACTCTTGCCATGATTACGGGCCGCGCGAGGCGAGCCAAGGAGGATTCATGAGTTCAATCTCCCGCCGGAAACTGATTGCCACGGGAATCGTGGCCTCGTCCGCGGTGGCCGCCGCCAGGATCGCGGATCGGCAGGGCCTGCTGCCGCCCTCTTTCGGAGGTCCATTCGGACCCGGCGAAGCGTTGACTTACGGGGCTCAAAGGCTGCTGACGCGGCACTCGCTGGCGCGCGAGTTCCGGCGCGACCAGATTTCTCAGCCGCCTCATGCGAACGGGAGACCGCCGAAAGACGAAGCTTTTCTCCGCTCGCAGGCGATCGACTTCAAGGACTGGCGTCTGGCGGTGGACGGGTTGGTGGCGCGTCCCGCGTCCTTCTCGGTGGAGGAGTTGCGGGCGATGCCGTCGCGAAGCCAGATCACGCACTTGGCCTGCGAGGAAGGATGGTCGTTCATCGCCGAGTGGACGGGAGTGCCACTCGCCGCTGTGCTGGAACTCGCGGGTCCAGCGCCGCAGGCAAAGTACGTGATGTACTTTTCCTTCCAGCGCTCTTGGTGGGATAGCGTCGACATGGCCGATGCGCTGCATCCGCAGACTCTCGTTACCTACGGAATGAATGGCGGCAGCCTGCCGGTGGGCCATGGGGGACCGCTGCGCCTGCGAGTGCCTCGCCAACTGGGCTATAAGAGCGTCAAGTACATCACCCGCCTGACGGTGACCGACAGCGTGAAGAGCTTTGGCAAGGGAATGGGATCATCGGCCGCCGAACACGGCTACTCCTGGTATAACGGCATCTGAATTACCAGCCCGCCTCTTCTCGCAACTTGACCAGCGCGTGCAAAATTTCATTCACCGGCGTAGGGATCCCGAGTTCCCTGCCCCGCGCGGCGACATACCCGTTCAGCGAATCGATCTCGGTCTTCTTCCGGCGTTCGACGTCCTGGGCGGTGGAGGAGATGGCCTGGTCCATAGGAATCGCCAGGTCGAGCGCGGCCTGGACCATCGCTTCGCCGTCGAGCGGCACGCCAATGGAAGCCGCGACGACTACTACTTCGCGAGTGGCTTTGACAATCAGTTCGCGAGTATGCGGATTGCGGGCGATGTGACCATAGCGCGCTTCGCCAAGAGCGGAGATCGCGTTATAGGCGCAGTTCATGATGAGCTTGGTCCAGAGTTCGGCTTCGATGCTGACGGCGAGGCGGCAGGGCACTTGCGCCGTCTCAAACAGCTGCGCCAGCGATTCGTTTCCCGCGCCCAGCACAAGATCGCCGCGGCCCGCATGACGGACATGGCCCGGTCCGGCCATCGAAGCCGCTACGTAGACAACGGCGGGCACGGCGCCGATGCCGGCGGCCGCGCGGATTCGCCGGACGTTATCGACTCCGTTCTGAAGCGACACGACGGTGGCGCCGGGCTTCAGATGACGAGCCAGGGCCTGGGCTCCGGATTCGGTATCGAGCGTCTTCACACAGAACAACACCAGACCGGCGCCGGCGATGGCGGCGGGATCGGTATCGGCACCGATCGGAATATGCTCCTTCAGGCGCACACCGTCGAGATAGAGGCCTTTGGCGCGTATGGCCTCGACGTGCGCCTCGCGCGCGATCAGGGTCACTCTCGACCCGGCACGGGCGAGCATGCCGCCGAAGTAGCAGCCGACGGCGCCGGCTCCCCATACGGCAATGGTTTCAAGATCAGACTTCATGCAGAATCTGGCCGATGGAATCGGCGGTGCGCAGAATCTCGGTGAGCGCCATGAGGGATTTGTTCACCAGCGTTCCCTTCCTGGTTCGCTCTTCGAGGATGGCGGCAAGCTCGTCGAGTTCACGCGCTTCGGCGTCGGTGATGGGTTTGAGATCGGCGGCGGGGCGGCGCTTCAGCAGCGCGAGATTGGCCGCCAGGTCGTCGCGCCGATTGCGCGCGTCGATGACGACGGCGCGAGCGCGAACGCTTTCGATGGGGTCGGGCGAATCGGCGCGGTCCTCGATCTCGGCGGCGATTCGGCCAGTGATCTCACTGGCGGCGGTCATACGCTCCACTCGGGCGGCCTTGGTGATTCTTGCCATGGCTATTGGCATCCTCTGGCTGTGCGGACCTTCAGCGTGTCGGATTTGCGCGCCTCGATCAATTTGAGGCGGCTTTGAAGCTCGGACTTGAGATCGTCGTCGAGGCGCGTATCGGCCAACTGCGCGCGAAGCGCCGCGATCGACCCATCGGAAACCGCGATCGTGCGCGCGAAATCCTTGCAGACTTCCTGCTGGTACACGGTCTGATATTCGCGGGCGAAACCCACCATATCGGCCAGTTGCGTTTTGAGTTCAGGTTTGGCGGATAGCCCGGTCATGGCTTTGTTCAAGGCGTCGAGCTTCTTGATGTCGAGTTCGGTCGACTTGAGCGATGGCAGAACGGAAACGAGCAGCGCCATCTCGGACTCGTAAAACTGCCGGGTCATCTGAAACTCGCGCATGGCGATGTCGCGGACGCGGTCGCGCATCTGGGCGGGCGTGGCGCGCTCTTCGGCAAGGTCGGCGGCGAGTTTGAAGCTCGAGTCGGCGCGCTCGACCGACAGAATTTCGTAGACGTTGCGCTCGGCCTCCCCGGCCAGCACTTCGGCCAGCGCGGCCGTGACGTCCTTCTCCGATTTGATCTGGTCGTCGACGGACTTGCGGTAGTCGGCCAGGCGGGCCTGCAACAGACGCACGTAACAGGGGATCGTCTTTTCCTTCGGCAGGCAAGGGCCGGGGTCCTGCGCCAGGGCGGCTGCGGTGAAGAGGAGGAAGAGCGGTATCGTTCTCATGGCGTGGATGCTTTACTTGAGCGCGATGGTGGGAATCAAGCCGAGCGTGGCGATGGCCTGAACCAATGCGGCCACGTTGGCGGCTCGCACCCCGGACTTGTAGTAAGCCGCCAACGTCTCCGCCCCGCTGAGCAGCATCGTTTCGTAGCCGCGCGCGAGGATGGAATCGCGTTTGATGCGATAGCGCCTGTCCTCGATGCTGGCGCGCAAATCGGCCATGCGGTTCGGTACGCCGGAACGGGATGTGAGAGCGGCCCAGTTTTCAAGCGCAAAGAGGGCGAACTGCAGCTTGTGCTTGTGGTCCGCCATATCGGTTTCTTTTTCTTCGCGATTCTCGCGGCGCTGCTTGAGCAGCGTCAATTGCGGCTGGCAGGCGGGGCCGGCCGGATCCGCGCAACGGCGCACGCCTTCCTCGGCGGTACGTTCCAGCCGCACGGCATCTTCCGTCTGCCGGTTGTACCAGCGGGCGCGAACGGTGTAGCGCTGCAGAGTGATTTCGATCTTCTCTTCCACCGAAGCCAGATCGGTGGCGGTAAACGCCACGCCACGAATGCAGGGTCTTTCCTGTTTGGGATTGGTCAGGCACGACACGCCGGCCGCGGCCTGCCTGTGGATACCGCGCAAGTCGTCGATGGCCGCGGTACGGCGGGCCTCGATCTTGATGAGGTTGGTGAGGTGTTCGATCTCAGCCTTCATCAGGTCGAGTTGCATCTGTTTGGCGATGAGGGAGGCGTCTTTCGGAAGCGGAGTTTTGGCGGCGTCGAGCAGTTGGGCCAGGCGCTTGGAGGATTCGGCCACTTCATGAACCACTCGCAAGTCGGTGGGTGAGATCTTCGTGGTGTCGCGCCGCAGAAAGCCGTTGGCCACCTGCAGAGCCTCGTCAATCAGCGAAACCTCCTTGAGCAGAGAGGCCAGCGCGGCGGCATCGTCCTCAGTGGCGCGAACCTTGGCCAGCGACTCTTCGAGCTTCGCCACTTCACCGGCCAGCGTCTTCTTATCGGCTTCCCACTTTTCGCGATCGGCGTCCTTGCTCAAGGTGAGAATGTCCGTCATTTCCTGTAAGTCCTGCTGGATTTCACCCCAACTTACCGTACGCGCGAGTCTGGCGAGAGCGGCGCGCTGGGCGCTCGAGAAAACACGGTTTCCGGCCGGCCCCGTGAGCGCGGTGAGATTCTCCAGTTGCGATTGGTAGATCTGCCCGTTCACCACTTCACTGGCGAGTTTCCGGACTTCCTCCGCCTTCTGATCGAGACGGGGGTTGTAGAGAATCTGAGCGTGTGCGCCAGACACGCACAGAAGGACGATCGGGAAACGCAAGTTACTCCTCCCTCAAGCCAGTCAGACCCGGCCGGACTTCATTTCCTGAGCCAAATAATCGGAGGCGCGCCAGGCGAGGGCGAGAATCGTCAGCGTGGGATTCTTTTCGGTGGGCGTGGGGAAGGCGGCTCCGTCCATGCAGAACAGGTTCTTCACTTCGTGGAATTGGCAGAAGGCATTGAGGACGGACCGTTTCGGGTCGCCCCCCATGCGCACGGTGCCATGTTCGTGAATGGCCGAACCCAGAGTGTCGAGCCAGCCGCGCTCAAAGGGCAGGATCTCGGCCTTGGCGGCGCGCAGGATGGATTCGGCGGCATCGTACATCTCGGCGACCATCTTCTTTTCGTTGTCGCCGATGGTGTACTCGATGCGCGGAATGGGAACGCCGTACTTGTCCTTCGGCGTGCCTTCGACGGTTACACGATTCTCACGGCGCGGCAGCACTTCGCCATAAGGATGCAGGGCGACAAGGGCCGGGTAACGCTTCTTGATGGCGGTTTTAAGATCGGTGCCGAAGCCCGGGAGTTTCTTGCCGAACGTGGCTCCCATCTGCGCGCCGCAACCCCAGAACTGCATGCCGAAGCCGCGGAGATAATCGCGCTTCTGGCCGTCCTTGTGGTTGTAGCGCGGAAGGTAGATGTGTTCGCCGCCGATGCCGTCGTCGTTCATGGTGGGCGCGCCGATGAGTTCCGGCAGGAAGCCGTACATGTGAAAGCGCACCTGTTCGGTGAGATAGCGCCCCACCACGTCGTTGGAATTGCCGATGCCGTTGGGATGCTGCGGCGATTTCGAGTTCAGCAGAATGCGCGTGGAATCGATGCAGGAAGCGGCGACGACGACCACGCGGCCGCGCACCTGCACTTCCTGTTTTGTATGGCGGTCGAAATATTGCACGCCGGAGGCCAGCCCGTTGTCTCCGCTGAGCACACGCGCGACCACGGCATTGTCGACGATCTGCAGCTTACCGGTTTGAAAGGCGGGCTCGAGCAGATAGTCGGAGGAATTGAAGAAGGCCGAGACGTCGCAGCCGCGCCCGCAGGATCCGCAGAAGTGGCACTTGGCGCGGCCGTTATGTTCCTTGGTGAGCACGGCACGGCGCCCATTGACGATTTGAACTCCAATGGAACGGCCGGCCTTCATCAACAGGCGCTCGCCGCAGCGGGGCGCGGGCGGAGGCAGGTGAAAGCGGGAGCCCGGGAGATAGTCCTGATCGTCGTCGCCGCCGTAGACGCCGATCAACTGCTCGACCTTGTCGTAGTAGGGCGCGATGTCGCGATATCGAATGGGCCACGGAATTTCCCAGCCGTCGCGCGCCGGCTCATCGAAGTTGTAATCGGAGTAGCGGAGCGAGACACGGCCCCACACGTTGGTCTTGCCGCCACGGCCCCAGACACGCATCAGATCGAAGGGCTGGCCTTGCGGAGTCTGGTAGGGCGCGTCTTTGAGATCGACGTAAAACTGGGGCGGGCGCTCACCGGCATCGATCTTGCGCCACCAGTCCCAGGGTTTGACGTGTGTCCAGAACGACCCGCGGCTAAACTTGGCCCCGGCATCGAGTAACAGGACATTGACGCCCTGGCGTGTAAGGTTCCAGGCCGCCATGCCGCCGGCGGCGCCGCTGCCGACGATGATGACATCGTGAACCTTGGGCGAACGGGCGACTTGCATGGCTACCCTTGATGCTCCGGGTGGGTGCAGCCTTTGAATTCCGGCAAGTAAGTGTTACCGTTCCAGCCAAGCTCTTCGACCAACCCTTCGCGGGTCTGGTAATAGGCGTCGATCGTCAGATCCTTGAACAGCGTGAAATGCCGGCCCTGTGGGCTTTCAAGTTGCTCGGAAGCTTCCGTCAGTAGGGCGGTGCGGCCGGCGGGCCTGGTCTTGGCGATCCAGCGCAAACCTTCACGCAACTGCTTCTGCCGGGTTGCATCGGTGTGTAGCGCATAGTCGATGTACTCTTCCACGCGGGCTTCGGCGGCGCCGGGCAGAAAGATGTCGCAGGTTTCGGCCAGCAGTTTTCTCTCGGCGGCGGTGAGCCACTTGGCGCGATAGGGCCTGGCCGATGAGGCGGACGCGGCGGTGTGCTTGTGGGCCTGGGCGTTCAGCACCGGCAGCGCCACGGCGGCGGCGGCAGCCGACTGCATGGCCTGGCGGCGGGTTTTCATCGCGCTCCATCCGTGGCGCGCTGTTCGCGCTTGGAGCGAATCTCGCGCACGGCGTAGATACGCCGCCCCTGGCTTTCAAAGTAAGTGCGCATGAGAACTTCGCCCAACAGGCCGGTGGAAAACATCATAAGTCCGGCAAGCAGCAGCAAGGCCCCGGCAACCAGCAACGGGCCGTGTTCGAGATAGATCTCATGCCCCATCAATTTCCGCGCGAACAGAAAGAACATGATCAGCGATCCGGCGGCGGTGCCCAGCAGTCCGATCGACCCGAAGAAGTGCATGGGCCGGGTAAAGTAACTGAGCAGGAATTTGATGGTGATGATGTCGTAGAGAACGCGGAAGGTGCGCGATAGCCCGTAGTGCGATGCGCCGGCCGACCGCGGCACGTTACGGATGGGCACTTCGGCCACGCGGGCGCCGTAGAAGCTGGCCAGGGCGGGAATGAACCGGTGCAACTCGCCGTAGAGGTTGATCTCTTTCAGGATCTCGGCCCGGTAGGCTTTGAAGGTGGTGCCGAAATCGTGCAGGCGAATGCCGCTGGCCTTGGCCATCATCCAGTTGGCGATGCGCGATGGCAGCTTCCGGGTGACGGCGTTGTCCACGCGTTCCTTGCGCCAGCCGGAGGCGATGTCGAACCCTTCGTCGAGTTTGGCGAGCAGCACCGGGATGTCTTCGGGCTCATGCTGCAAATCGCCGTCGAGGGAAACGATGACTTCTCCCTGGGCCTCATCGAACCCGGCGGCCAGCGCGGCGGTCTGGCCGAAGTTGCGCCGCAGCCGGATCACTTTCAACCGGTTGTCGGTTTCCACCAGGTTGGCCAGCAGTTCAAAGGAGCGATCGGTGGAGGCGTCGTCGACAAACAGGATCTCGTAAGGCTTGCGCATGCCTTCGAGCACTAACGTGAGCCTGTCATAGAGCGGCAGGATGGCCGGCTCCTCATTGTGAATCGGGATCACGATAGAGATCATGCTTGGCCTATGTCCGTAGTCTATCAACAGCCCGGCAAGCTACTGAACGTCGTATAGAACGGCGCCGAACTTCTGGCCGGTAAGAAGTCCCTCAATCGACGGCCAGACGCGCTGATGATCGGCGGTGGCGACCCATTTCACGCGCTGTTCCTCGGTCTTGAAGCTGATGAGCAATCTCCAGTTCGATTTCGGAGCGTCGCCTTTGGGAGTCGTGCGCAGCCTGAGCAGCTTCACCTCGACGAAGCCATCCTGTTTGGAGATGGTGGGGCGGAAGATCTTCTTGAAGTTCTGGACCAGTTCGGTTTCCTTGCCGGCGGCGACTTCGAGTTCCACGTGAAGTTGAATCGGTTCAGCGGGCACGGCTGCCTCCAGGGAAGCGGCTGCGGTCAGGGCGGCGAATGCTTCCAGCGATTTTCTGCGAGTCATAGAACGCGATGATACCAGACGGCGCTATTCGGGGATCATGGCGATCGCTTCGATCTCGACCAGCAATCCATCGCCGAGGCCCACGCGGACCAGCGTGGCGGCCGGGGGCGCTTTCATGTTGAGGTAATTGGCGCGGATGCGGCGCAATTCGGTGGTGTGCGCGAGGTCGGTGACAAAGTAGTTGATCTTGACCACGTCTTCAAACTTCGCGCCGCCGAGAGCGAGGCACTTTTCGAGGTCCTTGAACGTGTTCTCGCACTGGGTGGTGAAGTCGGCGGGCATCTTCCCGGCGGCATCGGCACCGCCGCGGCCGGAGATGAAGATCATGCGGCCGGGGGCCGAGGTGACGACGTGCGTGTAGCCGGGTGGCTGCTTGTCGCCCACGTTGAGAAATCGCTTGGCGAGCTTTTTGGCGGCGGAGGCGGGCTTGGTGGAAAGCGCGGCGCCGAACAGGAGGAAGAGGGCTGTGAATCGTCGCATCATGAAAGATTATGGCATTTGGTTGGGTTGGCTGATGGTAGCAGCGGGCGGCATCCAACAGGTGCGCTTTCAAAAGGCGAATGACTCCCGGCGTGGCGGGTCTGCACTTTAACGGCTTTAGGAAGCAACGGGTTTGGTGGAGCCTGATCACCCTTGGACCGTCGCTAAACACTGTGGCGTTTATCCGGCCAATCTCTGCCCGCTCTTATTCTGTAGTGAGCTTTTGGA
>CADEFT010000038.1 GCA_902826685.1 uncultured Acidobacteriota bacterium | reverse complement strand
CCGGCTACACGCCGGCCCGAGCGCCGTCGTTCCAAAGTAGCCACACCCAAATGAATCAACCTCGGCTCTTCGCATGGCTGCGCAAGACGCTGTATCACATCGAGTGCGACCGGCACAGAAAGCGCCGGCCCGGTGAGATGCCCACGGATTTGCCGGACACGGCGCCTCCGCTCGAACATCGGCTGCTCGACCAAGAGCGAGCGGCGGCCCTGGCTGGCTGCATTGACACATTACCGGCTCTTTATCGGGACGTCATGCGCTTGTATTTCTACGAGGAACGGTCCTACCGGAATGCCGCCGGCCGGCTTTCGATACCGGAGAACACCTTCGCCACGCGGATTCGCCGTGGACTTGAGCAGGCTCGCGATTGCATGAAGCGGAAGGGTTTCGGTCATGTTTGAGCGAGCGAAAACACGCAAGGACGAGTTACTCGAAAAGCACTTCCTGCGCAAGCTGACGCCGGAAGAATCGCGGGAGTTCGACCGGCTCTGTCTGGAGGACGACGAACTCTTCGAACTGATGGCCATCGAAGGGACGATCGACGAACATAGGCGCGACCCCCGGATCGAGCAGGCGCTCTCGGCCGCGCCCCCTCGGACCGCATGGACCGGTCTGCGATGGGCGGCGGCGCTGGCCGCGGTGGCCTGTCCGGGCGCCTTGCTCTTCTGGTACATGGGCCGTGATACCAATCTGGTCAACGTAGTCTTGGAGCGGCCTCGGCAGGCTCCCGCCGCCGCGCCGAAACTCGAGGAGCCCATTATCCTGGCCAGGCATATGCCGGCCGCCGAACTCGAAGCATCGTTTCGGGGACAGCCGGCGCCAGCGCCTCCCCCCGCTTCGCGCCCCTTGCCAACGGCGGCCGAAGACGGCGAGGTGAACGTACCGTTCGGTTCCCAGGATGGTGTCGCGCAAGGCGCCCGGCTGGAAGTGCGCCGCGATGGCCGCTTGGCGGGCATGATCGAAGTGGGTGGCGCGGTCTTCCTCAACCACGCCCGCGGACGCGTGATCGAAGGAGAGGTACAGCCGGGCGACCAGATCCATGTTCCGCCCGCGATGCGGTTAAGAGCTATCTGGGATCGCGTGGATGCCCTCATCCGGACACGCGACCTGGATGCGGCCCGCCGCCTCATTCGCGAAGGCACTGAAATGCGAGGGCTGGGACAAGCGCCCAAACGCCAGGGCCGGTTGAAACTTGCCGTGCTCGCATGGGCGTCGGGAAACCTCGAAGCGGCCTTCCGCCAGGCAGACGAGGCCGCGGCCGCCATCGACGATTCCACCACCCGTCCGGAACGGCTGGCGATTTGGGAAACGCTGGCGGCGCTCAGCCTCCAACGTGCCGATCTTTCCGCCGCCGGGAGCGCGCTGCGGGAGGCGGAAAGAGCCGGGCCGGGCGCGGAAGTTTGGAATAACCTCGGGGTTATTTCGGAGAAGCACGGAGACCTGGAGGACGCCCGTCAATATTACGAACGGGCTCTGCAATCGCCTGGACTCTCCGAAAGGGAGAAACTCGTCATCGAGAGAAACCTCGCAAGGAAGGGCATGACCCGATGAAGCTCGTCTTGTTTGCGCTATTTCCCGTGCTCTCCGCCATGGCGCAGGAAAGCTTTGACTCGTTGATGTCAAAGGCGGAGCAGGAGCAAAAGGCCGGCCGTTTCAAGGAATCGCTGGCTTTGACGGAACGGGCACAGCCGTTAATCGTCACCGAGCCGGAATCGGCGCGATATCTCAACACGCTCGGCTTCTTGCAATATCAACTAGGGGACGTCGCCAAGGGCGCGGGCACCCTCGGTCAGGCTTTGTCCCTGTGGCGGCGGATTCACCCCGGGTCGGTGGACGTAGCCGTCACGGCCCAGCACCTTGCGCAGGCCTATAGAGATTCCGGAAAGTTTGAGGACGCGATTCGCCTGGCCGAAGAAGCCTCCGCGATTCGCGCGGCCACAGACGGCGGGAACAGCCCGGTTTATGCGGAAGTCCGGGCGGTTCTCGGCGCCGTCCTTATAGCGAAAGGGGACTACGCGGGCGGCGAGCGGGTCTTATCGGAAACTAAGAGTATTTTCGAGACAGTGGGCCCCTCCATGGAATATGTCGTCTCGCTGTCGGACCTTGGTTACGTCAAGAACCGGCTGGGCAAGCTCCAGGAATGGCTGCAATTGCAGCGGTTGGCCATCAAGACGTGCAAAGAACTGGGCGAAGAGAACCACATAACGTGTGCAATCGCCGTCGGGAACCTCGGTCACCTCGAGATGGAACTGGGCGATTACGCGGCCGCCAAGCGGAGTATGACAAGTGCCATGGTATCGGTGCAAATGTTGTTTCCGAAGGGTCACTCCGCCATAGCGTCACTCGATAACAATCTGGGAGTTCTCGCGCTCCGATCGGGGGACTACGGCGAAGGGGAACGTCATCTCCGGACTGCGGTTAACGCTGAGCGGCTCCGGCTCAAGTCCAATCCGGGTAACCGGGTCCCGCTCATCACGAAAGTTCATAACCTCGCCGCGCTGCTGGTGAAACTCGGACGAATGCAGGAGGCCGGCACATTGTTCGCCGAGGCTGTCTCTCTTATCGAGCAGTCCCAAGACCGCCCGGCGTTCCAGTACGCGACCGTCCTCAGCGGACTGGGCGGCTGGCTTCGCAGACAGTCGCGGTTTGAAGAGGCGTCGCAACGGCTTGAGAAGTCGCTCGCGATCTGTGAAGGTTCACTTGGCAAGGAACACCGGACTTACGCGGACGCACTGACGGAGCTTGCCCTGGTGCAATGGAAGCAGGGTAACCGGGCGAAGGCGGAAGAGAATCTCCTCGCCGCCACCGGCATCATCACCCGGAGCAATGGAGCGGAGAATCCCGCGCTGGTCGCGAACATGATCCACCTGGCCGAACTCTATGTGGACATGGACCGCAACGGCGACGCGATCCGGTGGTTTGAGCGCGCCTACGAAGTCCAAAGACAGGCAACGGCCCAGGTGATGGCGATCGGGTCCGAGACTGCCAAATCCGTGATGGCCCGCTCCCATGCCTCCGCACTCTCCTCTTTGTTGGCGCGGCTTTCGAAGTTTCCAAACGGTCCGGCTCACACCCTTGCTTATGAAACGGTGGCCTGGCACAAGGCGCGCGCCCTTGACCATGTTCGCGATTGGCGCGGGCTGGTGCGATCGAGCGCGGATGCGGCGGCGGCGCGCAAGTTCGGCGAGTGGGAATCTCTCATGGGATGCAGGGCCGCGCTTTCGGTCGCCATGGGCTTCCGCGATTTGGGCGCGCCGGGGCCGGCCGACTGCTCACTTCCCGGCACGGCGCTAGCCGGCCGCTTTACCGGCCTTGCGGACGAAGCGCGCCGGGGAGCGGCGGGGAACCGGAAGGCAAGCGAGGCGCTGGTGGCGATACGCCAGCACGCCGAAACCATTGAAGAGGAACTCGGCCGGTCCGTGCCCACTTTCAAGGACGGCTTTGCGGCGGTGCGGCTGAAAGAGATTCAGAATGCCCTTGGCGCCGGCGAAGTATTGGTCGAGTTTGCCGCGTGGGGCGGGGAGGAAGGCAAACGCTACGGCGCCTTTATCGTGCGCCGGGAAGGCGATCCCGATTGGCTCGACCTCGGTCCCGCCACCAGGATCGAGGGGCCGGTGCGAGACCTTCTGCTCGCCGCCAACGACTGGAGCGCGACCTACTCCCGTCGCGAGTTTCCCCTTTCCTCCACCGCCGAAGCCACCGCCACCGACGCGCTGGCGCGGTTGTCCTCTGGACCGCTTGCTCCGTTGTTGAAGCGGCTGGCAGGGTACTCCCCTTCTCAAGTTCGCCTCGTCGCGGACGGCATGCTTTCCCTGCTTCCGTTCGAAGCGCTTTCGCTGGGCAAGCAGTATTTGATCGAGAAATTTCCGGTGAGCTATCTGCTGACGGCGCGCGATCTGCTGGCGCGACCGGCGAGCAGCCGGGACGCTACTGCTCCGTTGATCGTCTCCAGCCCGGGGCCGGGTCTTGAAACGTCCGCCAGGCGGGATCCTCCCACAAGCCCGTTCCGCGCGCAATCGCTGGAGCGGCTGACGCTAGCCGGCAAAGAGGAAAAGTTGGTGCGCGGCGCGCTGGTGGACGCGAAGTTCTTGGGCCTGGGACAGGCAACCGAGTCGGTGGTAAAGGGCGTCGACAGTCCGGAAATCCTGCACGTGATCGGCCACGCGGTCGTGAGCGGAAAGGATTGCAACGTCGCCGAGACCGACTGCGGCCAGGCAGTCATGAACCTGTCGGCAATCGTGCTTGAAGAAGCCTACGGACGAGGCAGGCAATCCGGCGAGGACGGCATGCTCACGGCGTTGGAACTGCAAAACATCCGCCTGCGATCCACGCAGATGCTCGTCCTTTCCCAATGCCGGATGGCGGACGGCGTTCCCTCCTCCGGTGACGGCGTCTATGGAATGCGGCGCGCGGTGCGCATGGCGGGCGCGCGGTCGTTGGCGGCTCCCTTGTGGAACGTCCTGGATGCCTCTCAGCCGGAATTCATGCAGGATTTCTATGGCGAGTTGCGCAAGGGCTCCAGCCGGCCGGCCGCTTTGCGCAACACCAAGCTGCGGCTGCTGGCTAGGCCCCGCACCAAGCATCCCCTGTTTTGGGCTCCCTTTATCCTGATCGGGGACGCAGGACCGCTGCGGAAAGAGATTTTCCGATGATCATCCCCGGTAACTTGCCACCAAAAACGCGCTAAAGAACGTCAGGTTATAGGTGGCATGTGTAAGCGCCGCCGCCGCCGTCGAGCCCGTCAGGTATCGCACGCGTCCGAAAGCGATTCCCGCCAGCACCAGCAGGATCAAATGGCGCCATGACCAGGCATACTGAGGTCCATGCAGCAGCGCGAAAGGCAGCGCCGCCAGCAGAATCCCCGCCCATTGTCCGAACTTGCGGCCGAGCATAGGCATCAGAAAACCGCGGAACGCCAGCTCTTCGCATAGCGGCCCGACGGTGGTGGCGAAGATGCCGATGAGAGCGATCGAGACCGGATCGGAGAGCAGCTTCTGAAACGGCATTTCGATGGCCGGCGTTTTCAGAAACACGCCCAGCCAGGCGACGGCGAAAGCGAGCATGGGTCCTTGGACGACGCTGCGCAGAAATCCCCGCTGGGGCCAGAACCAGGCGAGCGACTGCCAGAAAGGCCGGTCATAGCGCAGCCGCAGCAATAACACCAGCGTGCCGAACCAAAACAGATAGGCAATGAGCTGCGCGGCGATCAGCCGCCATGCCGGGCTGGCCGTGACGCCGGACACCGCGATTGCCAACTCGAGAAAAAGCAGCGACAGCACCAGACACGGAACCGCCATGCCGAAGAAGACGGCCACGTCTTCCCAGGTCCAGAACGGATACTCCGCGGCGGATTCGTTCATGGGGTGCGTTCGATCAGCGCGGCGGCCAACAGCGGAATCAGAATCTCGTGATGGCCGGTGATGCTGTAGCCTTTGCCGCCGCTTTGGGCATGCGGCCGGTCCACCACGTTCATCCTGGGACGGTAATGCTGCAGGAAATCGAAATTGACGGTGGTAAACCGGGCGAGCGGATGGCCGAGATTGCGGACCACCGAAACGGCCTTGAGAAACACTTCCGGCAGCACGACGGCCGAGCCGACGTTGAGATAAACGCCGCCGTCGTGGACATCACGCAGCAAAGTACACAACAGGCGAAAATCGCGGTGCGTGGTTTTGCCGATGGCCGCGCCGTCGGCCTGCGGATGGGTATGCGGCGTATCGGTGCCGACGGCGGCGTGAACGGTCACTGGAACGCTCGCGCGCCAGGCTCCGGCAAGCAGCGAGTAGGGCGCGAACCCGGGCTTGGCCAGCGTATCGAGGCGCAGACCTAGCGCTTCCCCCATGCCCAAATCGCCCGCCGCGCCCGCCACGATGGCTTCGTTCATCTCGCGGCCGGTTTCTTCGGCGGCGCCGAAGCGTCCATCGGGCAGCACGGCTTCCACATCCTCGCTGGTCTGGCCGGCGATGGCGATTTCGAAATCGTGGATCGACGCCGCGCCGTTCATGACGAACGCCTGGACGTAGCCGCGGCGCATCAGGTCGAGCAGCACCGGCGCCAGGCCGCACTTAACCACGTGGCCGCCCAGGCCCCAAAGAACGGCTCGCTTGCGGTGGCGCGCTTCGGCGACCGCGTCCACCACGGCGCGGAAACTCGATGCGGCCAGCAGCCCCGGCAGCGATTCGAGCAGCGACGACACGCCGCCACCCGCCGCATACGGCGTCGCCATGTGATCGAGAGTAACCTTGCCGCCGCGCTCGGCGATCGGCACGGTCTTCATGGCGCCGAAATCCATCGGGCCGGCTTGATATTTGCTAGGCAAGCTTGCGCGCTCCATCGTGGACGGCGCGCAACAGCGCCTGTCCCGTATAGCTCTTCTTCACTTTGGCCACCTGTTCGGGCGTGCCGGCGGCGACCAGATGTCCGCCGCGCTCGCCGCCTTCGGGGCCGAGGTCGATCAGCCAGTCGGCCGACCGGATGACGTCGATATGATGTTCGATGACGATGATCGTATTGCCCAAATCGGCCAGACGCTGCAGCACTTCGAGCAGCTTGCGCACGTCGTCGAAATGCAGCCCCGTGGTGGGCTCATCCAGAATGTAAACGGTGCGTCCGGTCTGGCGCTTCGACAATTCCTTCGCGAGCTTGATGCGCTGCGCCTCGCCGCCGGAAAGCGTGGTCGACGATTGGCCCAGGTGGATGTAACCGAGCCCCACGTCGGCCAGCGTCTGCAGCTTGGTGTGCACCACCGGAATGTTCTCGAGCATGCCGGCCGCCTCTTCCACCGTGCATTCGAGCAACTCGGCGATCGACTTGCCCCGGTACTTCACCTGCAGCGTCTCGTGGTTGTAGCGCTTGCCGCGGCACACGTCGCAGGTGACGAAAACGTCCGGCAGGAAATTCATTTCGATGCGCTTCAGCCCGTCGCCCTGGCAGGCTTCGCAGCGCCCTCCCTTGACGTTAAAGCTGAAGCGGCCCGGCTTATAGCCCCGCTCGCGCGACTCGGGCAGCATGGCGTACAGATCGCGGATGGGCGCGAAGGTGCCGGTGTAGGTGGCCGGGTTCGAGCGCGGTGTGCGGCCGATCGGCGCCTGGTCGATCTCCACCACCTTGTCGATGTAGTCCAGGCCGGTAATGCGCGTATGCGCTCCCGGCTCGGCGTGCGAATCGTAGACGGATTTGGCGAGCGCGCGATACAGGATGTCGTTCACCAGCGTCGATTTGCCGCTGCCGGAAACGCCCGTTACTACCGTAAACGTGCCGAGCGGGAACGACACGTCGATCTCCTTGAGGTTGTGCTCGCGCGCGCCCTTGACCACCAGCGACTGGCCGCTGCCTGGCCGCCGCACCGGCGGCACTTCGATCCGCGCGCGGCCGGAAAGATATTGGCCGGTGAGGCCGGGGCTTGCCCGGATCTCTTCGGGCGTGCCGCGCGCCACCACTTCACCGCCCAGCCTTCCGGCGCCCGGTCCCAGGTCGATGACGTAGTCGGCGCGCTCGATGGTCTCGGCGTCGTGCTCCACCACCAGCACCGTATTGCCGAGATCGCGCAATTGCGCCAGCGTGTCGAGCAGCCGTCCGTTATCGCGCGGATGCAGGCCGATCGAAGGCTCATCGAGGACATACAACACGCCGCGCAGCCGGGAGCCGATCTGCGTCGCCAATCGAATGCGTTGCGCCTCGCCTCCGGACAACGTGGCGGCGGAGCGGTTGAGATTGAGGTAATCGAGCCCCACGGCGGCGAGGAAGCGCAGCCGGTTGCGGATCTCCTCCATCACGCGGCCGGCGACTTGCGTTTCGCGCTCGTTGAATTTCCAGCTGTCAAGCAGCGGAATCAGCCGTGCCACCGGCATCTGCGTAAATTCGGCGATGGGCAGATCCTTGACGCGCACCGCCAGCGACGAAGGCTTCAACCGCGCTCCCTGGCAGCCCTGGCAACTGGTAGGCGTCATCTGTTCGAGCAGCCACTGGCGGTAATCCTCGCTTGGCGAATCGTCGTAGATCTGCTGCAGGATCTTGAGCACTCCCGGAAACCCGGTGCCGCCCTCGATCAGCAGCTTGCGCCACTTCGCCGGAAGATCTTCGAAAGGCGTATCGAGGTTGATGCGGAATTTGCGCGCCGCTTCGCCCAGATGATGCACCATCAGGCTGGCCGACGAGCCCGCGCTGAGGGCGCCTTCAAGCAAGGGCTTCGAAGGATCGGCAATCACCTTCGAGGCGTCGAAGGCATACTGGCTGCCCAGGCCATGGCACGCCGCGCAGGCCCCGTAAGGGCTGTTGAAGGAAAACGAACGCGGCTCCAGTTGCGGCACGCTTTCGCCGCAATTGGGGCAGGCGAGCTTTTGCGAGTACAGACGCTCGTTGCCGTTGACCACGGCGATAATCACCAGGCCGTTGGCCAGCTTGGTGGCCGTCTCCACCGAGGCTTCCAGGCGCTTCTCGATGCCCGGCTTGATCAACAGCCGGTCCACCACGACTTCGATCGTGTGATTCTTGCGCTTGTCGAGCACGATCTCTTCGTCGAGCGTCCGCAGCACGCCGTCGATGCGCGCCCGCAGGAACCCCTGCTTGACGAATTTCTCGAGCTCCTTTTTGTACTCGCCCTTGCGGCCGCGCACCACCGGCGCCAGCACCATGATGCGCTCGTCCTGGCGCAGGGAGACGATGTGCTCCAGAATCTGCGCCGTCGTCTGGCGCGAGATTTCGATTTCGCAGGTGGGGCAGAAGGGCGTGCCGATCGAGGAATAAAGCACGCGCAGGTAATCGTAAATCTCGGTGATGGTGCCGACGGTCGAGCGCGGACTCCGGTTGGTGGTCTTCTGCTCGATCGAAATCGCCGGACTGAGCCCGTCGATCGAATCCACTTCGGGCCGCTCCATCTGATCGAGAAACTGGCGCGCATACGGCGACAGCGTTTCCACATACCGCCGCTGGCCTTCGGCGTAGATCGTATCGAAGGCGAGCGAGCTTTTCCCCGATCCGCTCAGGCCGGTGACGACGGTGAGCGAATTGCGCGGAATCTCCACGTCTACGTTCTTCAGATTGTGCTGGCGGGCGCCATGTACCGTGATGCGTTTGAGCATGGCCTACTGCTTGCGGATCACTCCCTGGCGCTCGAGAAACGTAAAGATCTGCGGATACAATTCGTCCATCTTCTCTTTGGGGAATCCATGACGGCCGCCGGGCACGCTGATCATTTCGGCCGTCGCGCCCGCCTGCACGAGCGCTTTGGTCAACTGCACGCCGTGCTCATAGGGCACCGTCTGGTCGGCGTCGCCGTGAATGGTGAGCACCGGCGGCACGCCACGCCTGACATACGTCATCGGAGAAACCCGCTTGGCCAGCAGCATGCGATCGGCGCTTTCGGGCACCCAGGTCACGGCGTATTGCCGCATATTGGGGCCGCCCAACTGATCGCCAACGTCGGTGATGCCATAGAAATTGACCACGGCGGCGATGCGCGCGGGCTTGCCGGCCTTGGCCGATTTCGTCGCCATGCCCACCATCAGCGACAGATGCCCGCCCGCCGAGCCGCCGGTGACGGCGATGCGCTTGGGATCCACTCCGTACTTTGAGGCATTGCGGCGGAACCACTCGGCGGCCTTCAGCGAATCTTCCACCGCCGCCGGAGCGGTGGCCGCCTTCGCCAGCCGGTACTCCACGTTGGCGACAACGAAGCCTTTCTCCAGATAGCGGCGGACATAATTGTCCCATTGGCCTTCCTTGGTGCCGCCGGTCCAACCGCCGCCGTGAACTACGAGGACGCCAGGCCGCTTCCCACTGGCCGCGCCTTCCGGTATGAAAACATCCAGCTTCGTTTCCGGATACCGGTCGTAGGCGATGTTGGGTTCCAGGCGCACGCCGGCGGGCATGGGCGGGTAGGCAGGGGGCTGCTGTTGCGCGAAGCCCGCGCACACAAGGACTGCTGGCAGGAAAAAACGGACCATGCCGTCATTTTAGTGTAGTGACGGCAACCGCGGCTCGTTCGAGCTTCATCGGACCCTCGAGCCATAGGATGCCTTCGGCGCGCACCGTACCCTGTCTGCGCTCGTAGCGCAATTCCAGACGCACAATTTCGCGCGGCTTCCCTGTGCGGAATTCGAGCGACTCGCCAATCCAGCCGTCGTGGTGCAGGGACTTGCGCGGTGCGGCCGTTTCGGCTCCGAAGACGGTCCAATAGAGGCCGGACTCCTTGGCGATCTCCTCGCTGCGGTAGCGGTAAGAGAAACGGTAGACGCCCGGTTCGTCGATCCACACATATTGACTGACCAGATCGACGGCCTCCGGCTGTTTCCCGTTCAACTCGATGCGCAGACGGCCGGGCGACCAGGTGGTGTTGACGCCGGAGCGCCAATGCAAACGCCAGTCGAAGGCTTTACTTGAGGGCGCCGTTTCGAGGTTGCCGTTGGTGAGCGCCACGGCGGAGGCGGGCCAGAGCGCCCTGGCCTGCTCGAAGCGGCCGGCATGAATGAGCCGGTCCGTCAGGTCGAGCCGGAAGGCGTCACCCGTTTCGAGGGGCAGGGACCGGGCGATCGCCGCGGCGCCATCGAGCGCGCCTTCGGTGGCAAGAAAGGAGGCGAATTCGCGGCGCAGAACGGGATCGGCCGGAAAAATCCTGGAGGCTATCTCCAGAGGATCCTTGGTTACACGCTGACTAAGCCGGAATAATCCGGTACGGTCGCCATAGCTGCGCTCGGCCGCCAGCCGCGCCCATTTCCAAAACTCGGCCTGGTTCGCTTGCCGCGCGTAGAAGTTTGCCAGAGCCCAGCGAGGTTCGAAAAGCTTGTCGACACGCGCCGCTTCGAGCAGCAGCCGCTCGGCCTCCCGGCGGTCTCCGGCTGCTTCCGCTTCGAGCGCAAGCTGGATCCATCCCTTGGAAAAATAAGGGTTTAATTCGACGGCGCGTTTCCAGTTTCCGGCCGCCGCCTGATACTCGGCGCGAAAGGGGACCCAGTGCGCCGCGCGCGCGGCGCCTTCAGAGGTTCCAGACCGGAATTGATAGTCGGCCCACGCCAGCCGCAGGGCCCAATACGCCGCGAAAACAAGCAGCGCGGCAAGGCCCAGTTCGGCCAGGCGCCTGGCTGCGCGCATCTCTGTAATACATTGTGCAACAAGAAGTTACTTTTGACAAATGCTCAAGTTCAAAAAATGTTTAGCCGAAGAAGTAAGTGAATGCCTCGCGGCTTGGGGAATAGCGGCCCCCAAAATGAGCCGGGGCGTTAAGACTCGACGGCGGAGGTTACCCCTTTGTTTCACACGTTCGAAATCAAGCTCGACGGTATATCGAGCTATCTGCCTGCGATGAAGATCCAGACGCTCGTGGCTCTGGCGCTCACCGCAAATCTCGCCATCGCACCGGCCGCATCCCCTGCCATAGGGGTAGCGGTAGCACAGGGGGCGTTCGATCTCGACGCCGCCAAGGTCGCTGGCAACGGTACACTTTTTGACGGCTCGATTCTCGAGACCGGCAAATCAACTTCGGAAATCCGGCTGCGCAACGGCGTTCGGGTGATGCTGGACGCCGGCACGCGCGGCAAGGTTTACCGCGATCACATGCTGCTTGAGAAGGGCACCGGCCAGCTGACGGCGGGCTCGAACTATAGCATCACGGCGCGCAGCCTGCGTATTGAAGGCGGATCGGCGAAGGTTTCGATGGCTGGCAGCCGCGTTCTGGTGGCCGCTCTCCATGGGCCGGTGCTGGTCAAGAATGGCGAAGGCGTCACGCTGGCCAATGTCGCGGCCGGACGCGCGGTGGAACTGGAACCTCGCGCGGCTTCGAACCTCAACACTCTCACCGGTACGCTCGAGAAGCAGGCGGGCCGCTACCTGCTGACCGATCGGACCGCCGGCATCACGGTGGAAGTGCGCGGCGGCGGGCTCGACCGGAATGCGGGCAAGAACGTGGAAGTGACCGGAACCACGGATAAGTCCGCCAAGGCGATGGCGCCGGCGACGCAGGTGGTTTACGCCACCAACGTTCGCAATCACGCCACTCGCAATGCCGAAGACAACAAGGAAGGCGCGGCGAAGAAGGACGACAAGCGCTGCGAGGACGAAAAGAAGAAGAACGGCAAGCACGACAAGAACGACAAAAACGACGACGATTGCGGCAAAGCCGGTGCCATTGCCGGCGCGGCCGGCGCGGGCGCTGGAGCCGGTGCCGGTGCCGCCGCCGCGGGTGCGGCCGGCGCCGCCGCGGGAATCGGTACCACGACCGCCGTGGTTGCCGGTGTCGTAGTGGCCGGTACCGTCGCGGGAACCGCGGTGGCCCTGACCGGCGACGACAAAAAGGCTGGCGAGAGCGAATAAAGCCTCTCCATCGTCTGCGTTCGATCAAAGGGGGGAAGCGGTTTCCGCTTCCCCCCCTATTGTTATGGTCCCTGTGTCCGATGAGCACCAGGTAACCATCCAAGAATCATGAAGCTGACTCTCGCTTGCCTGCTATCCGCACTCTCCCTGGCAGCCCAGACGGTTCCGGGCCGCTTTATCCTCGAACTCTCCGAATCTCCCTCCCGTTCGGCGCCGCGCGCCACGATTTTGCGGCAGCAGCAGAATGCCCGCGCGGCCCTCGCTTCGCGCAAGGTCCGTGTGCGCGCCACCGTCACCGAAGTGGTCAATGCCATCGTCGTTGAAGGCACCGACGCCAAGGCGCTTTCGGCACTGCCGGGCGTGCGCAAGGTGCACGCCGTGAAAGTGCTGAGAACTTCGCTCGATCATGCGCTGCCGGTGATGAAGATCCCGGACGCCTGGCAGCGGGCGGGCGGCCCGTCGAGCGCGGGCGCCGGTATCAGGATCGGCATCATCGATACCGGCATCGATCCCCATCACGCCGGATTTCAGGATCCGTCGCTGGTGGCGCCCGAAGGATTTCCGAAATATTCGAGCGACGCCAATCGCACCCTGACCGGCAACAAAGTGATCGTCGCGCGCAGCTACGACAGTTTGACGGCGCTCGATCAGGAAGGGCACGGGACGGCGATTTCGATGATCGCCGCCGGGGTGCGGCACGCGGCCCAGAATGGCAACACCATCAGCGGCGTGGCGCCCAAGGCGTTCCTCGGCGCCTACCGGGCCAACGAGGGAGCCAGCGGCACCTTCACCAGCGACAATATCCTGCGCGCCATCGACGACGCCGTCAAGGACGGCATGGACGTCATCAATATGAGCCTGGGCGCGCCCGGGCTGACCGTTTCCGATAACGAGATTCTGACGTCGGCCATCAACCAGGCGGTGGCGCGCGGCGTGATCGTGGTGACGGCGGCCGGCAACGGTGGACCCGATCCGTTGACGGTGAGCGACACCGGCGCCGCTCCGCGGGCCATTTCGGTGGGTAGCACGCTGAGCGACCGCGAGCCGGCGGTGCCCGGGGTGAAACTGCCCGAGATGTCGCTGGTCTATGCCGGCCTGGCGGCGTCCAACAGCGCCGATGCCGAGCCGATCGGCGGCAGGCTGATCGACCTGATGCCGATCGATTCCACCGGCCTCGCCTGCGCCGCCGTTGCGCCTGGCGCTCTGGCGGGAAAGATCGTGCTCCTGCAGCGCGGCTCGTGCGCTTTCGAGGACAAGCTCAAGACGGTGGCCGCCGCCGGCGCCCTGGGTGCGATCGTGTTCAACAACGCCGACGATCCGGCGCGCATCGTGATGCAGGTTGGCACCCAGATTTCCATCAAGGCCGTCTTCCTCTCGCGCGCCGACGGGCTTCAGTTACGGCAGAAGCTGGCCGGCCGGGATGCCGGCGCGGTGGTGGCGTTCAAGGAATTTGAGACCAGCGATCCGGACCGCCTGGCGAATTATTCAAGCCGCGGTCCGTCGCTCGATCTCGCCATCAAACCCGATCTGGTGGCCGTCGGAACCAACGTCGGCACCGCCTGGTTCGGCACGCAGCCGAACCGGCCTGAAACCAGCCCCTACGTTATCGGGAGCGGTACCAGTCTCGCCGCGCCCATGGTGGCCGGCGCGGCGGCGGTTCTCAAGGCCGCACGGCCCGGCCTCACCGTCGCCCAGTACCGGTCGCTCCTGGTGAACTCCGCCACGCGCTACCCGTCCACGGCACAAGCGGTGGCGGTGCAGCAGTCGGGCGCCGGCATGCTGAACCTGCCGGGCGCGCTCTCCAGCAACACCGTGACGAGCCCTCTCTCACTCAGCTTCGGCGAAGCCGGGGATTCCGCCATCGTGCGCGAACTGAACGTCACCAACCTCGGTACCGCCGCGGAAAGCTATACGCTCACGCTGTTTTCCGGCGATAGCGCCAAGCCCGCGCCGGCGGTTTCGAGTTTCACGTTAGGCGCCGGTGAGTCGCGGAAAGTGGATGTCCAGTTCGAGGGGCCGGGTATCCCTCCCGGCCAGTATCAGGGCCTGATCGAAATCGCAGGCAGCACCGGCAGCCTTACCCGCGTGCCCTACTGGGCGGCGGTGCGCGCCAGGGAAGCCGATCGGATCTCGCTCGCCATCGTTCCCCCGGCCGGTGTCCGCGGCACGCTGGTGCAGGTCGCTTTCCGTGTCATCGATGCCGCTGGGTTCCATTTCGCTCCACCCGTCGAGGTCGTTCCGGTCTCCGGGGGCGGCGAGGTCGCCAACCTGCAGCGGCTGGGAGCCGAGTATCCCGGCCTCTATCTGGCCACTCTGCGTCTGGGCCCGGCGGCTGGCATGAACGTATTTCGCATTACTTCCGCGGGAATCGAGCGCGAAGTGCGTATCTCAGGGGAGAAATAACTAAAAGAAATTTTACTTGACGGCCTTCGAACTTACTTTATCGTTGAATAGTCAGTACCGGCGGTTTTGGCTCCCCAACCATCCCCGCGGCCGCCGGTCTCATTTCAACGTCATTCGGAGGCTCGCATGCGCCCACACTATACGTGTGCTTTCGCGGCTTTCGCCTGTGTCTGCTTCGTGGCCGCACAGACGATCCCACAACCTCAGATTCCAACGGCGATACCCGCCACCACGCCCGGGCAGCCGATCCCGGGGCTTACCGCTCAACAGTTGCAGCAGTTTCTCGCCGGTAAGGAAGACTTCGAAGAAATGGAGGAAGTGGCCGACGGCCTTGGCCCGGCGTTCAATGGATCCGGCTGTTCCACCTGCCACAACCTGCCGGCCGTTGGCGGCGTGGGAAATGTGAAGGAACTCCGCGCCGGCACGCTCAACAACAATCAGTTCCTCGCGCCCCCCGGCGGCAGTCTGGTGCACCTGTTTTCCATTCCCGATCACCGCTGCCAGCCCGCTGTGCCGGCCAACGCCAACGTCATGGCGCATCGCCTGCCGACCCCGTTGTTCGGGGCGGGCCTGGTGGAGGCGATACCCGACGCGGCGATCGCGGCGCTTGAAACGTCGCCGCGCCGCGACGGCATTTCCGGCCGCGCCGCCTGGCTGATCGATCCCGCCACCGGCATGCGGCGCGTGGGACGCTTCGGCTGGAAGGCGCAACACGCCACGCTGCTCAGCTTTTCCGCCGACGCCTA
The DNA here is from genome assembly GCA_902826685.1 of uncultured Acidobacteriota bacterium. Lineage (GTDB taxonomy): Bacteria > Acidobacteriota > Terriglobia > Bryobacterales > Bryobacteraceae > CADEFT01. Next base: position 50,295 of record CADEFT010000038.1, on the reverse strand, counting down.
CGTCAACGAGATGGGCATCACCAACGCGATCTTCCGCTCCGAGGTGGCGGCGGGATTGACGCCCCAGCAACTCGCCGTCTGCGACACGGTGCCCGATCCCGAAGACAGGCCCGATCCCATCACCGGTCTGCGCGCCATCGATCTGTTCACCAACTTCATGCGGTTTCTGGCGCCGGTGGCGCGGGCGCCGCTCGACGCCGGCGTATCGCGGCAGGGCGAGGCGCTGTTCACCTCCACCGGCTGCGCGGCCTGCCACGTACCGGCGCTTGCCACCGGGACCACGGCCGCGCCCGGACTGGCCAATCGCCTCGTGCCCGCGTTCTCCGATTTCCTGCTGCACGACATCGGCACGGGAGACGGTATCGCGCAAGCCGCGGCGGCTCCGGACGAAATTCGTACGGCGCCGCTTTGGGGTTTGCGGTTCCGCCGCCTCCTGCTGCACGATGGCAGCGCGCTCTCGGTGCCCGATGCGATCCGCCAGCACGGTGGAGAAGCGCGCCTGGTCCGCGAGCGTTTCGACCGGCTTACTCCTCCGGAACGCCAGGCCCTGCTGGCGTTTCTAAATTCGCTGTAAGTCAGTGATGTAACAGCGCGGCATCTGGAATCAGGCTCATCTCGTGAAAGGGCAGATTCCATTGCAGCGTCAAATCGAACCGGCCGGGCTCGATGTACTGTTCCACGCGGATCGGATAGAGCCCGGCCTTGCGGAACGTGGTGCGTCTCGCCCGGCGGTCTCCGTCGATGCCCTGATCGAGCAATAGCCGGCCGTCCAGATACACGCGCGCCAGCCGGTGCGCCACCAGATCGAACTCATAGCGGTGGTCGATGGGCAGGTAGACGAAGCCCTCGGCCACGGCCAGCGACGCGGTTGCCTCGCGCCGGATTTCGGCGGGCAGGCTGAGGCTGGGCCAGGCCAGCGTCGGCGCGATCCCTTCAAAGACCGGATCGCCTTCTGCCTCCGGCATTTCCTTCAAACCGCGCGCCGCATTGTAAATCTTCAGCCGCAGCCCGGGCTTGGCGCGCGCCGCCCCGAACAGAGGCACCGTGTCGCGCTCCCGCAGCAGGCTGTTGCCCGCCAGATCGGAGGCGGCCTTTACCACGATCTTCGATTCCGGTTTCGAGAGAGTGACACGAAACGTCTGCTCGTCGAGCGCCTGCACATCGCGGCCGGGAATGTCCGAAAGGTGCATCTCCGGCTTAACCGGTTCGCTGAACCAAACGCGCGCCTCGCGCAGGTCGCCGGTAGCCACCGCCAGCAATGGATAGGGCGGCTCGGTATCGGTGGAAGGCGGCAGGTGGCGGAACAGGCTGCCGAAAATCGCATCGCGATTGGCGTTCTGGCACACCTTGATCCGATGCGGACCGCGGCGGCGGATGTACCTGGCTTGCGCCAGGTCGACCTCGGGCGCCAGTTCCGTTTCGACCGCAAAGAACGGAGTGGCGCCGGCCACCTGCAACGCGTAAGCCGTTACCGAGATATCCCAGATCACCTTGTTGCGGTCGCCGTAGTCGCGCACCAGGCCGAGCAGATACTGGCCGAGCAGGTTGGTGTGACGGAGCCGCGCGCGCGCTTCCTCGATCGGCAGTGTGAGAAACTTCGCGCATGTTTCGGTGGGCACAACCGTCAGATCCACGCCCGATTCGAAGACCATCTTCACCGCCGCCCGGTCGTTGGCGGCGTTGAACTCGACGATACGCCCATCCGGCGGGAAGCCGCCAAGCCAAATGACGCGCACCTTCGGCTTGATTTCCGGATGCAGCAGCAGCGCCGAAGCGACATTGGTCAACGCGCCCACGGCCAGAATGTACAGCGGGCGTGCGTCGGCCTTCATCGCCAGCCTGGCGATCAGATCGGTCGCCGGCGAGGCCAGCGGCGTCTTCTCATCGGCCATGCCCTTGTCGGCGCCGCGCACGATGGGGATTTTGGGTTTGACGCCCATCAGGCCCAGCACGCGGAAAATCTCGTGGTAAGACTCGTCCACCGAGCCCTGCTCCCAGCGGTAATGCGCCGCCGTCACGCCCTCAATCTCCAGCCGCCTCTCAAAGAACGAGTAGGCGATGAAGAATTGATCGTCGATCTCGTTGAAGGCATCCGTATCGAGCAGGACGCGCAGCTTTGGCGGCGCCTGCGCGGCGGCGGTGGCGGTAAGGAAAGCAAAAAGCAGGAACCAGCGGGCGGCCATGCCTCGATTATCGCAACCGCTCCAGGGTGGCTGGATCCTCGACGCCCGCGAAATACCGGCGCAGGGCTTCGGCATAGACGCCGCCGCCCGAGGCGCGCGCAAACAGAGTCATCGACGAGTGGAACTTGCGGTCGTCCGGCGCGCCGAAAATCTCGCCGATGGCGCGCCCTTCGATCTCATTGACCAGGCGTGTGCATTCGCCCAGCCGTGCCCCCAGCACCGGATGCGCGAGATAGGCAGCCGCTTCGGCCAGCGAGGCGATGGCATACTTCCGCGCCATCTCGCTCGATCCCAGCCCTTCGATCTGCGGGAACACGAACCACATCCAGTGCGACGTCTTACGGCCGCGCTTCAGTTCACTCAACACGTTCGCATAAACGGGATCCTGCGCTTCGAGGAAGCGGTTCATTCGAGCACCCGCACGAATTCACCGACGACGCGGAAGATCTCCGCATCGTCTTCCAATTCCCAGGCCTCGAACTCCGGGTTCAGCGGCTCCATGCGGATTTTGGCGTGCCGCCACTCGCCCTCTTCTCCCGCCGCCTGCTTCACGCTGCGGTAGCGCTTGACCGTGTAACGGCCGCCGGATTCGGAAACGTCGCGACGCTCCACCAGCAGCAGCTTGCCCTGGCGCGTGCCTTCCACTGCGGCGCGGAACACGCACAGGCTGCCATCGGGAATCTTCGGCTCCATGGAGCGGCCGGTGATCTGAACGACGAACATACCCGGATCGAGCCGCAGGTCCGCTGGCGTCTCCACCCAGTCCTCGGCGTTCACCTCGTTATCGTCGAGGAACCGCCCGGCGGCCACTCGCGCCGAAAACCTGGGCAGATGCGTGCGGAAGGGCAGCACCGCGGGGCGCACGTGGCGTTCATAGAGGCGCGCGGTGTCGCGGTCCAGATTGCCGATCAGCACCGCTTCGCGGCCGCCAATGCGCACCGTATTCGACAGCGTGTCCTCGCAGCGGTCGAGCCATTTCCCGATGCCTTCGGCCCCAATGCCAGCCTCGAAATCTTCGGCGAGCGACGACAACACTTCGGCTTCGTCCCCCGCAAACGCCTCCCAGTCGCGGCGAAAGCGCAGCCGCCACTCTCCCGATTCGACATCCCGCAGGACGATTCCCACCGCAACCGGCGGCTCACCGGGAAGCGCCACTTCGACGATCGAAAGCTCCCCCCGGCGGGCGGCGAGCGCGGTGGATTCGGCCACGTCTACCTCATCGGCTTCCAAGGGGAGTCTGTTTAAGGCGCGGCCGGGAAGTAGCCTTTGCGGGCGCGGATCTGGACGGCGGTGTTCTGCAGCGACGGCACCTTCACCTCGATCTTGCGGAACGTCTTGCCGGTGTCGGTGGAGTCCGGAATATAGCGCAGAATGTACTGCGTGGTGATTTCGCCGGTGACCGAAGCCACGGCGTTGAAGATGCCCTTGGCGATCTCGGCCGCGTAGCCGCCGGTGCCCACCTTCAATGCGTAATTGCCTTCGTCGGAAGGGGTGGAAAGATAGCCGCTCACGTCTTTATACAGACCCTGCAGCGGATAGTACACCTTGCCGCCCGTCTCTTCGGCGAGCCGCGTCAGATGCTTTTCCCCCTCGGAGGCGAAACCGAACGCCACCGTGCTGACGCCGAAAATCGTCACCTGGTTGCGCTGCGCCAGCTCAAGCACCTCGTCGATGTTCTTGCGGCTGGCGTTGTCGTTGCCGTCGCCGATGATGACCAGTACCCGGCGCGGCTCAATGGGTTCGCCCTGCATCAGGCTGCGCTTGGTACACGACATATAAATGGCGTCGTAAAGCGACGAGCCGCCCGAAGGCTTGAGCTTCGAAACCCGGTCGGTGATCTTGTCCGACTCCCAGGTGGTGTTCACCATCAGTTCGGCTTCCTGGTGATAGCCGATCAAATAGCCCGAGTATTTCTTCTCTCCCGGCATCAGCGCCCACACCAGTTCCTTGGCCGCTTCCTGGTACGTCTTCCAGTGCAGCCGGGAAGTGTTACTCAAATCGAGCAGGAATCCAATGACCACCGGCTGCTTGGCTTCCCGCGAAAAGAAATTGATGGTCTGCTTCTTCCCTTCGTCCAGGATCTCGAAGTCTTTCCCCTCGAGATTGGTGACGAAGCGGCCCTTGTCGTCGGTGACGGTGACCGGTACGATCACCTCGTTGACCGACACCGCGATATCGGCCGGCCCTTTGGGCGCTGGCGGCGGCGTCTGAGCCGCCAGAAGGCCCACCGGCAATAGCAAGGAAGCGATGCGGCCCAGAAGCATGGTTCGGTAACCCCGAAACTCAGTATAGCTTTAACGCTGCACGCGGCCCGATCCGCCGCCCTTGATCAGCGCCTGCACTTCGTCGGCGGTGAAGCGGTTGAAGTCGCCCGGAATGGAATGCTTCAGGCAGGAAGCGGCCACGGCGAATTCGAGCGCCGCCTGGTGATCGGCGAGCGCCAGCATGCCGTAGATCAACCCGCCGGCAAAGCAATCGCCGCCGCCCACACGGTCCACGATGTGCGTGATGTCGTAATGGCGGCTCAACAGGAACTGTTCGCGATTGTTGAGGCAGGCCGACCATCCGTTGTGCGACGCGCTCTTGGATTCCCGCAAGGTGACCGCGATCGCCTTCAGGTTCGGATACGCCTTCAGCACCATATCGGTGAGCTTGCGGTATTGATCGTGTTCGAGCTTGCCCGAATGCACGTCGGCGCCCGACTCAATGCCGAGCGACATCTGGCAATCCTCTTCATTGGCGATGCCGATCGTGGTGTAGCGGAACAGGTCCGGCATGACTTCACTGGCCTTCTTGCCCCATTTCCACAAATTTTTGCGGAAATTGAGATCGCAGGAGACCGTCAACCCCATCTCATGCGCCGTGCGCGCGGCCTCGATCGAAAGCGCCGCCGCCGATTCGCTGATGGCCGGCGTGATGCCGGTGATATGAAACCAGCCTGCGCCGTCAAAACACTTCTTCCAGTCGATATCGCCCGGTTTGGCCAGCGCGATCGAACTCTGCTCCCGGTCGTAAACCACCTTCGAAGGCCGCTGGTTGGCGCCCGGTTCCACGAAGTAAATTCCGAACCGGCCCTTGCCGCGCACGATGGGCGAGGTATCGACTCCGAAGCGGCGCATCTCGCCGATGAACGCGTCGGAGATAGGGTTGGCCGGGGGCAGCACGGTCGCGTACCGCGCCGGATGGCCGAAGCCCGAAACGGCTACCGCGACGTTGGCCTCGCCGCCGCCGAAAGTCGCCAGAAACTGGGGTGATTGGAGGAATCTCTCAAAGCCCGGAGGCGCCAGCCGCAACATGATTTCGCCAAAAGAAACGACAGGTTTCTGCATAGAAGGTACGAAAGTAAAAGGATACACTGTTCCCTGATGACCCGTCGCCGTCTGCTCGCCATGACCACACTGCCTCTGCTCGCCGATGCGCCCAAACAAAAGATCGTTTCCGTCAAGGCCGTGCCCATGCCGCTGCTGCCAGCCGGCCGTTTCGGAACCAGGAACTTCGCATCCGATCACGACCCGGCGCGCTGGCGCTGGTTCGGCCCATTCTCCCAACTGCCCGGCGCCACGCTGGTCGAGATCCGGACCGATCAGGGCCTGACCGGCTACGGCATGGGAGGCGGCGGCACCGCGGCCGTACACATCGTCGAGAACCATTTGAAAGATCTGCTGCTGGGGGCCAACGCGCTCAACTGCGAACTGCTGTGGGACCAGATGTTTTCTTCCAGCTCGTTCTACGGCCGCCGCGGCTTGCCCATCATGGCCATCAGCGGCATCGACCTGGCGCTATGGGATCTGGCCGGGAAAGCGGCCGGGGTGCCGGTGTGGCGGCTGTTGGGCGGCTCGGCCAAGGAGAAGGTGCTCGCCTACTTCACCGGCGGCGACGTGGAACGCGGGCTGAAGCTCGGCTTCCAGGCGTTCAAGCTGGGCCTCTATGAAGGGATCGCCGATGCCAGTCCGGAGAGTATGCGCAAACTTCTGGAACGGCTCGAACAGATTCGCGGCCTGATCGGGCCCAACCGCAAACTCATGATCGATTGCCTGTGCCGCTGGAACGTCGAATACACGCTCGAATTCGCTGAGCGCGCCGCCCCGCTCAAGCTGTACTTCATCGAAGAGCCGCTGCTGCCGGACGATGTGGCCGGATACCAGCGCCTTTGCCGGGAGGTGAAGGGCACCCGGATCGCCTGCGGCGAGCATGAGTTCACGCGCTTTGGATTTCAGGAAGTGCTGCGCAACCACGCCTCGCACATCCTGCAGCCCGATCTCACCTGGTGCGGCGGTTTGACCGACATCCGCCGCGTGGCCACCATCGCCGCCGCCCACGGCGTGCCGGTGATGCCGCATCGCGGCAGTTCGCTGTGCGGCATCCACCTGGTGATCGCCCATTCCAACTGCCCGATGGCCGAAAGCTTCGGCACCGGCGAGCCCGGCAACGAACTGATGGAGCGCTTCACCGCGCCGTTTCGCGATGGCTACTACTACCCTCCCGAAAAACCGGGACTCGGCATCGACCTGCCCGCGGAGGTGATTCGCAAACATCTGCCCGGTCTTGTTTAAGACAGCAGTTCCTGGCGCAGCATCTCGAAATTGGAAGGCGTCACCAGTTGAAAGCGCACCGGAAGGCGCGTGAGCTTTTCGATCTGTTCGCGCAATTCCGCTTCGGGCGCCGCGGCCGAGGCGACCCAAAGATATCCGCCCGCGACGCGAAAGGGAAGCACCCGCCAGCGGTCCACGATGTGTTGCGGGAAGGCGCGCGCCACGTGCCGCCGGACTCGCCAGGGTTCGACCCGCGCCAATGGCAGCCGCGCCGCCACGCTCAGCGCGCCGTAAAGCTGCTCTTCGCTCAGCCAGCCGCCGGCGAGCAGGAAATCCTCCAGTTTCTGATCGTCTGGCTTGGTCTCCTCCGCCCGCGCAAGATCGCCGTCCGCCACCAGCTTCGAAGCGATCAGCACTTCGTTCAAGGTGAGCGGGCGCGACGTCTGCGGCGCGAAGGGATAGGTGTGATCGGTCTTGAGCCACACCAGCGGACGCCTCCGCCAACGCGCCGCGGCGTAGCGGCCGATGGCGCCGAGCGTGGCGCGGAAGTTGATGTAGTTGCCGGTCAGCGTGCGCAGCGGGGCCCAGGCGGCGAAGCGCCACCCGTAGACGCGCGCAGTACACCAGGTCCGCACGCCCGTGTGCACCAGTTGCAGCAGCATCGTCGAGGCCATCAAACCGGCCAGCACCGGATCGGCGGCCGCGCGTCCGATGCCCCAGACCGCGCCCGACGCCTGGCTCGCCGCGAGCGTAATCGCACCCCAGCAGAAGATCAGCGACGTGAGGAAGCTTACCGGATTGCCCACCAGTCCCTTGCGATCGCGCCACAGCCAGTACTTGGTGCCTAGGCCCCCCGCCCAGCCATGACGTTCCCAGGTTTGCAGCGCGATGCCGGTGACCCAGCGCGTCCGCTGGCGCACGGCCGCCGGCAGATTGCGGGGGAAATATTCGCGCGTCGCCACCGGCTCGCCCGATTGAAACAGCAGCGGCATGAAAAGCTGCGAGCACTTCATCAGATGCAGACGGATGCCGTTTTCATAATCCTCGGTGAGACACTCGGGCTGAAAGATCCGGCCGCGATCTTCGGCCAGCTTTTCCAGGCCCCAGCGGGAGAAGCCCGTCCCTACCCCGCACGACGGAATGAACCCGTTCAGAATCTGGCGGCCCGGCATGTCCTTGGTCTGGAATTCCGCGAATTCGTCGCAATAGACGCCGTGCGTCCAATCGGTCCAAGGAGTCGGGAGCGGCAGCACGGGCACCTGCACCATGTCATGGGAGTCGATGTGGTAGTTGATCCAGTGCAGCGATTGCGGATGAATCACGTCCTCGGCATCGTGCGTGATCACCACCTCGTAGCGGCTGTGATGGGCGGCCTCGTACTCCATCATGCGGTGATAGATCCAGTTCAGGCAGTCGGCCTTCGACGTCGGGCCGTCGTGCGGGCAGACGGCCATGTGGACCTGGCGATGACGGATGTCGAGGGCGCGCGCCGCTTCGAGTGTCGGCTGGTCATTGGGATAGACACCAATGAAGAAATCGTAATTGGCATACTCGATGCGGCCCAGGTTGGTCTCCACCATCTGGGTGATGACGGCGTCTTCCTTCCAGCAAGGCAGGAAGATGGCTATTCGCTTTTGGGGGGTGCTTGGGACGCTGGCCGTTTCCGCGCCTTGAGCGGGAACGCGGCCCGCGAGCCTTTGTCTCAGCCATGCGGCCAGGCAGACGAAATCGAGAAACAGGTCATCGATTCCGCTCAAGAGAATCCAGGACGACAGGGGGGCCAGGCTGGCTATCGCCACCGCGTCCAGCAGGGACCAGATTCTGGATACGGAGACCTCCACACTAGAAAGTGGTGGATCGCCGCCTTTCTCTCAAGGTTAATTGAGGGACCTTCACAAGTAGGGTGCGGGGAGCGGGCGGCATGAAAGTCCCTTCATTGGGAAAGCAAACAGCCTCTTTGGAACTTAGCTTGCTCTCACAGTGAGCGAAGCTGCGGTGACAGCCCCCGGCATCGTTTAGATCGAATGGCTGGGGAGTTCGGAGCGAAGAAAATAGTTCCGGCCGCTGCAATATTTACCGTTAGCGTTGGCCCGTTAGAGCTAAAGTTCTGAATCGCCTAGAGAGAACGGTACCTGCAACCGGGTTAACAAGCGTTTTGGGAGTTCAAAAATATGTTTCAATATCAATCGTTCCGCACCTTCGCTCTTACGGCAGCCGTGGCATTTACCGTGGTTGGTACCGGCTGCGTCGCAACCCGGAAACACGTGCGCGAGCAAATGGGTCAAAAAATCACTCCGCTCGAACAGCGCGTCACGCCGCTCGAAGACCGGATGGGCAAAAGCGAAGCGAAGTTAGCTGAGCAAGGCAAGGATCTGGACGCCGTCGAGACCGACCTTTCCAAGACGAAGGAAAAAGTTACCGACGTCGAGAATACCGGTAAGAAGACGATCGAGCAGGTCCAGGTAGCCGCAAATGCGGCTAGTGCCGCCGACAAGAAAGCCGGCGATGCGCGTACCTACGCCGAAACCCGCTCCAACACCATCGAAAAGTTCATCGAGTCCCGCGACCAGTTCAAGCTGGCCAAATCCGACAACGTGTTGTTCGGCTTCAACAAGACCGAACTGGACGACGAAGCCAAGGCGAAGCTGGACGAGATGGTGAAGGACACGGCCAACCGCAAGCGCTTCATCATCGAGGTGCAGGGATTCGCCGATAACATCGGGCCGGCCGCCGCGAACGTCGAAGTAAGCCAGCGCCGCGCCGAAGCCGTGGTGCGCTATCTCACCAACGCGCACAAGGTGCCGCTGCGCAACATTCACCTGATCGGTTCCGGCAGCGAATCGCCTGTCGCCGAGAACAAGAGCCGGGATGGGCGCCGCCAGAACCGCCGCGTGGAAATCCGTGTGTTTGCGCCGGAGGTGGAGAATTCCTCCTCTCTGACTTCGGCGCAACTCAGGTAGAGGGTAGCGACAACCTCCGCCCTGCCTCTGCCTGCACTCTAGCGCAGGCGATCGAGCAGATCGCGGGAGAGCAGGTCAGCGCGCTCGGCCAGATTGACGGCGCTGACCAAATCCTGTTCTCTCGCCTGCTCCGCCTGTGCTAGAAAACTTCGAATCCTGCCTACGACTTCCTTCTGATCCTCCGACAGCCCCTTGGCCTGAATCGACGTCATCGCCGCCTTCACCCGGTCCACCGTTGTATCTAGCCGCTTCAGATGGTCGCGGCTCTCTTCGGGCGTGAGCATCTGGCCAAGCTTGGGAGCCGGAGCCGCCGTTGCCACCGCCGGCACGGACGCTTCCGGCGGGGGAGGCGCGGTCTCTTTCGGCGCGGGGGAAGCTTCCAGCCGGGTTTCCGCCCCCGCCACCACCGTCTTTGGTTCTTCCACCACCTTGGGAGCGGGATTGCGCCGGGCTAGCCGCGGACGGCGCGGCTTGGGCGCGGCCGGAGGCTGCAGAACGGGCGGATTTCCGGCGGGTGGCGCGGCGGCGGGAGTCGTTTTCGAGGCGATCGGCGGCGGTGCCGGCAGATTCACGTCCGTCTTCGGCACATCCTTGCGAGGGACCACGATGGGAGCGGGCGGGGGAGCGGCGGGCGCGGTCGCGACCGTGTTCCGGCGGCACGAGAAAGTGAGGAGGCAAAACGACAGGCACAGTCCGGAGCACAGCGCGCGATGCACCGCCCGCATAACCGCCAATCCCTCGAAATACCTAGGTTCCATTCCCTTGCCTTTGTACTACTGCTCCTTCAGGCTTCCTGTGGCGAGAGCGGGAATTTCAGCTGGAATGTCGTGCCTTTTCCTGGTTCGCTTGTGAACTCGATTGTACCATTGTGAAGCTGGACCGCGCGGAAAGTCATCGCCAGCCCAATGCCGGAACCTTTCTCTTTCGTCGTGAAATAAAGCTGGAAAACTTTGCCCGTATTCTCGGTGGGAATGCCGGGGCCGTCGTCCTGGATGGTGAGAACGCTCGTGCCCTCCTGGCGCGAAGCGCGCACTTTCAGTCTCCCGCCTCCCCGCATCGCTTCAATGCCGTTCATCACCACGTTCAGAATGGCCTGCTTCAACAGATCGCGGTCGGCGCGGATGACGATGTTCTCGGGCTCGGCGATAAATTCCACGTTCACCTTCTGCGTCGCCGCCTGCGGCGTCACCAGCGAGGCGACTTCCTTGGCCAGCGTGGCCAGATTCACGTTCTCGGCCGTGAAATCCACCGGACGCGTAAAGTCGAGAAACGTCTTGACCACCCGGTCCAGCCGCCGGATTTCCTGCGAGATGACGGTAATCTGTCCCTGTTTTTCGTCCGCCATCTTGTCGCGCAACAGTTCGAGTCCCAGCGCGATCGAATTGAGCGGGTTTTTGATCTCGTGGGCCACCAGGCCCGTCAGACGGCTCATGGCCGCCAGGCGCGTCGAGACGTCGAGTTCGGAGGCGATCTGGCGCCGCGTTTCGGCGTCGCGCAGGGTGACCAGCGTGCCGCTGCGGTCGGCCAGCGGCGTCACGTTCACCAGCAGACGCGACGGCTGCCTGTCCGGCCGTTCGAAGGTCACCATCTGATCCTTGGCGGCCTTATTCAACCGCACCGCCTGCTGCACCACGCCGCCGAGCGCAGTGGCCGGCGGAAACACCTCGTCCATGCGCTTGCCATGAACCCGCTCCCTGGTTTCGAGCAGCCGCTCCACCGCCGCCCCCGCCAGAATCACGCGATCATAGCGGTCAAACAGCAGCACGGCGTCTTCCATGCGCTCCATCAGCGATTCGATGTTGCCGCGCATCTGGGCGGCGTCTTCCTGCGCTCCGCGCATCCGCTGGCCCAGCACATCGAGCTTCGATTGCACGATGGCCAGCTCGCGCGTCTTGCCCAAGGGATCGTCGTCTTCGTCTTTCTGCGGTGACGGGTCGCCCCTGGTGATACGGTCGATCTCCTTGCCGATCTTGTCCAGCGGGCCAATGGCCAGGCTCGCCGAAAACGCGCCGAACAGAATGGATAACGCCAGCGAAGCAGCCGTGATGGCGGCCAGCGTGTAAAGCTGAGGCAGCAGGAAACTGCGCAGCAGCGCGCTCGATTGCACCAGTTGCACGGTGAAGATCGGCGTCGTCTGTTGCGGCAACCCGAGCCGCTTGGTCACCTCGTAGTCCTGCTCGCCGCTGGTGATTTCCATCAGCCGGTTCCACACCTGCTTCTCTTTCCAGTCGTTGAACGACAGACGCGGACGCATGCGCGTGCCGATCCGCCTTGGGTCCGAGGAAACCAGGATCTCGCCAAATTCATCGGCGATCGACAATTCGACGATGGTCTTGGTGGCCAGGATGGTCTTGCGGATGATCTCCACCAGTTGCCGGTCGGTGGAAACGATATTGATCCAGACTTTCTTGTTCTCCTCGATCGTTTCCGGCACCGGGTAGGTGTCGCTTAGCCGTTCCTGGATGCGCTCGATGACCAGGTAAATCACCTGCTGCATGGCCAGCTCCGAGCGCTCGGTCATGCCGTCGGTCCAGTTCTTGACCAGGCTGTTGAGGTGCACCGCGCTCAGCACGGTGATAATCACCGTCACCAGCAGCACGATCAAAACCAGCAGCCGGGTCTTCAGCGACATATCGAAGGTTTTCTAAGAGCCCGCATCCTCGGCGGTCGCATCCATGCTGCCATAGCTTTTCAGCTTGTTGAAAAGCGTCTTGAGGCTGATGCCCAGAATCTCGGCGGCCCGCGTCTTATTGTTCTTGGTGTGCTGCAGCGTCATCTCGATCACCGACCGTTCGGCCTGGTCGATGGTGACGCCCACCGGCAGGCTCACCGCCGGTCCAGACGCCGATTCCGTCACCGCCGCCGGCCGCGAATCGGAAGTGGAAAGGTTCGCCGGCAGGTGCTGCGTCTGGATCGAGCCTTCGCCCGCGATGATCACCGCGCGTTCGAGCACATTGCGCAGCTCGCGCACGTTGCCCGGCCAGTTGTATTGCTCCAGCCGGTCCATGGCCGCGGGCGAGACGTCGGCGATCTTGCACTCGTGCTTGCGGTTCAGGTCCTGCACGATGGCGGTGGCGAGCATCGCCAGATCGTCCTTGCGCTCTCGCAACGGCGGCAGCGCCACCGGGAACACGTTCAGCCGGTAGTAGAGATCCTCGCGGAAGGTGCCGCGCTTGATGCCGTCCTCCAGCATTTTGTTGGTGGCGGCCACCACGCGCACGTCCACCGTCATTTCCTGCTTGCCACCCAGGCGCCGCACACGCGAATCCTCGAGCACGCGTAACAGCTTCGCCTGAGTGGGGAAGGGCATGTCGCCGATTTCATCGAGCAGCAGCGTGCCGCCGCTGGCCAGCTCAAAACAGCCGGCGCGCCGCTCCAGCGCCCCCGTGAACGCGCCCTTCTCGTGGCCGAACAGCTCGCTTTCGATCAGCGTTTCCGGCAGCGCGGCGCAGTTGACGGCGACAAACGGTCCGCCCGCCCGGGGGCTTAAGGTATGGATCGCGCGTGCCACCAGTTCCTTGCCCGTGCCGCTTTCCCCGCGCACCAGCACGGCGGCGCGGCTGGGCGCCACCTGCCGCACCAGCGAGAACACCTGCTGCATGGGCCGGGAACTGCCCACCAGTTCGCCCAGCACGCCCTTGTAGCTGAGCTGCAACTCCAGGCGCGCCGCCCGCTCGGCCAGTTTGCTTTGCGCCGCCGCCCGTTCGAGCAGCAGCTTCAGCTCACGCGGTTGAATCGGCTTTTCGAGGAACCAGTAAGCGCCCAGATCGTGTATCGTTTCAAGCGCGGTTTCGAGGTTGCCGAACGCCGTGATCACCAGCGACGGCACCGAAGACCCCTGTTCCATCAAATGCCGCAGCAATTGCTTGCCGTCCAGGCGCGGCATGTTGAGGTCGGTCAACAGGACATTGGCCTGAAACTGCTCCCACTTGTCCAGCGCTTCCTGGCCGTCGGCCGCGGTTTCCGCCAAGAAACCCCAACTGGTGACCATTTGCGCCAACGCCGAACGTTGCGCCTCTTCGTCGTCGACGATCAGAACGCGGGTCGCGGACCTGGTTTGCTCCATTCTCTGGTTCTATTGTACCGGCTGAACCCGCCAGCCCTTCGCATCCGGTGCGCGATCTCGAACACACGCATTGCGCCCGGGTGGCGACGGCGACCGAAGACGCGCCGCCGATTTACAGCGTGATCACCTGATCGGGCATGTTGCCGGAGAGCGCCTTGTAAAGATCCGGGAAGCATCCGATGGGCACGCCGTCGATCAGCTTATCGGCGATCTCGCGCTCATAGCAGCACTGGTCGCAGCACATCAGCAGCATGCCGCTCTTCCGCGCCACCGCGGCCAGACGCTCCCCGATGGGATTTCCCTTCGCCATGACATAGCAGTTGTCCTCGAAAAAGAACATGCCCACGACCGCGACGCCGTGCCGGCCTTCCTCAAGCTGCGGCAGAATCATTTTTCCCAGCTTGTAGGAAACGCTGTGGCCCTGTGTGGAAAAGATATAAGCGACTTTCATTTCTCTCCTAACAACATGTAAGTGACCGTGGCGAACGCGCATAGCGCGCCGCGGTCGTCGGTAAGTTCCACGCTGCCGACGCAAAGCGTGCGGCCGGTCTTGAGCATCCGCGTCCGCGCCGTCAGCTTTTCGCTCGCCGATACGGCCCGCAGGTAGTTCACTTTCAGCTCCGTGGTAGTGGCATACCGCGTGTTCCGGAACTTGTCGTCGATGGCGCACCACACCGCCTCGTCGGCGATGGAGGCGATCAGGCCGCCGTGCAGCGAGCCGTCCGGATTGTAATGGATATCTTTCAGCGCACATTCGACGGTGACGCCGTCTTCGTGCCTGGTGGCGATGCGCAGGTCCAGGAAGTCGGTGAAATTCATGCCAGCAGGTCCATCACCGGCTTGCCCTTGCCGTCGCGCGTCACATAGAACGGCCGCTTCTCGACTTCGTAGGCTAAATCGGGCGCGATTCCCATGGCGGTGTAGATGGTGGCATGCAGGTCTTCGATGCGCATGGCTTTGGCGCGATCGGTCACCTTGCATGGACGCTCGTCGTCGGTCGCGCCATAGAGGTAGCCCTTCTTGACGCCTCCGCCGGCCATCAGGACGCAGCCCGCTTCGCTGAAATGGCGGTGCATGCCGTAGTGCTTCGGCTCCTCAATGATCTCGGGCTGCTTGATCTGATCCTTCACGCGCTTATCGGGCTTGCCTTCCACGATCATGTCGCGGCCGAATTCGCTGGCCATCACGATCAGCGTGCGGTCGAGCAGGCCGCGCTCCTCCAGATCGAGAATGAGCTGCGCCACCGGCCGGTCGATCTCCTTCTTCATCGCCGCCGCGCGCTCATGGCCGTTCTCATGTGAATCCCAGTGGCGGAAGGGAATGTACTCGGTGGTGATTTCGATGAACCGCGCCCCGGCTTCGGTGAGCCGCCGCGCCAGCAGACAGCCGAGGCCGAAGCGTCCGGTATTGTACTTCTCGTACGATTCCTTGGGCTCAAGCGCGATATCGAACGCCTTGGCCGCGGGCGAACTCAGCAGCCGGTAGGCATTGTCCACCGAACGCAGCAGCGATCGCTGCTGATAGTCGCTGCCGTGCCGCAACACGGGGCTGGCCTCCACCAGCCGGCGGTAGAGCTTCTGGCGCTCTTCGAAGCGGCTGGAGGTGATGTGCGCCGGTGGACGCACCGCCGCCGCCGCCTCCACCGGATCGGGAATCTGGAACGGGCCGTATTCGGAGCCGAGAAACCCGGCCGTGTGGAACGCCTTCAACGCATCGCTTTCGGCGCCGATCTCCATGTTCTGCCCGATGTCGAGAAAGGCGGGCATATCGGGATTCTTCGGTCCCAGCGTGCGCGCCACCACCGCGCCCAGATGCGGCGCGGCCACCGATTGCGGCGGCGCATAGCCGGTGTGCCAGTGATACTGATGCCGCGAGTGCAGGATGAACCCCAGGTCGCCCGCCTGATAGGTTCGCACCAGCGTGCAGCGGTCCATCACCGAGGCGATGTTTTCAAGCCCCTGCGAAACCTTGATGCCGTCCACTTTGGTGCCGATCGAAGGAAAGGTGCTCAGCACGCGCGCCGACTCCAGGCCGCGCTCAAACGGAGCGTACGCCTTGGGATCGAACGTTTCGGTTTGCGCCATGCCGCCCGCCATCCACAGCACGATCAACGTATCGGCCCGCGCCTCGGGCTTGCGCGCCGCCGCCAACTGCCGCGGCGATCCGGCGCCAAGCGCGCTCAAAAGCGCCGCACCGGAGGCGCCCACAAATCGTCGGCGCGTCAAAGACTCCCGTATTTCTTTTTCCATGGGGTTCACCGGATGTATTGGAACTCGGGCGCCAGCATTAGCATCCACAGCAGGTCTTCCACGCGGCTTGAAGCCAGCTTCTCGCCCAGCACCTCGCGGGCGATGGCGCGCTCCGTCTCGTCGGGTTCGCGCTGCAGCGCATGTTTGTAGAGGCGCGCCGTCAGCGTATCCGATGTAAACGGGCCGTCCGGGCCCGCCACCGGCAGATACCCGTCCACCTTGACCAGACGCTTCGGGTCTGGCTCGCGGTCGAATACGAAGAAGCGGATCGCCGGTCCGACATCCGATGTCTGGCTGAACCGGGAAACACCCGCCGTCGCCTGGAACCGTGTGTACTCCCCCTCGGGCAAGGTGACTTCGAGGCGGGAAGGCAAAGACAGTTTCCCGAGGTCGGCTCCGGCCGGGAGTAACTCCTCGAGCGGCTTGCGTACCTTGCCCTTGCCAATCAGCACCGCGTCGCGCCACTGCGGCACCACGCGCGTGGCGTCGTAGGAATCGGCGTTCTCCACCAGCAAATAAAGCTTCGACGAGTTCTTGATGTCGATATCCACATCCACCGGATTACGCCGGAACATGCCGGAATCGAATAGATTCTCCGGAGCGGGACGGAGTTCGCCCGCCAGCCGCTTGCCGCCTTCGCGCAGCCAGTTGGCCAGTTGCGATCCGTTCACCAGTTCGAGCGCCTGCAGCGTGGTCGGCTGCGTCAGCCGGTCCGTCACCACCTGGTCCCGCACGGGCCGCCCCAGCGCGCGCGTCAACGCCGTCGACTTGAGCTGCCACTCGCGCGCGAAGTACGTGGGCGACGGTGCATTCGAAGGATAGGGCCGCCATTCGCCGGTGATGCTGCCCACGGCATCGGCGAACTGTTCCGCGCTCAGCCGGCGTTTCTCCGGGCCACGGAAGGTGTAACGCGCGCCGGGCTTCGATTCCTCGTCTATGGAAGGAAGCTGATAGGCGCGCGACGTCATGACCTGCCGCAGCAGATATTTCAAATCGTAGCCGTGCTCGGAAAAATCGCTCGCCAGCCAGTCGAGCAGGTCTGGATTCCATGGCTCGGCGGCCATGTCATCGACCGGTTCCACGATGCCGCGGCCGAACAGCTTCTTCCAATAGCGATTGACGATGGTGCGCGTCAGACGGCCATTCTCGGGAGAGGTGAACAGGCGGGCCGCCTCGGCGCGTCTTTCCTCGAGCGAGCCTTCGGTCTTCACCGCGCCCAGTTCTGGAAACGGAAACTTCGGCTGCGAGAACTCGCCCGTCTTCACATCGCATCGCACCAGCTCGAGCGGCTTCTCGGAAAAGAAGCTCGCCAGGCCGTAGGCATCCTTCAGCTTCCAGTTGCTGATGAAGCTGTCGTGGCAGGAATTGCACTTGAGATTGATGCCCAGAAACGTCTGCGCGCTGTTTTGCGCCGCCTGCAACGGCGGACGCTCACTGGCCGGGACCTCGCCGCGCCAGGTCACGCCGAGGATGTAGCCCTCCGGGCCCCGCTTGCCCTTGGGACTGATGAGTTCCGCCACGAAGCGGTCATAAGGCAGATTCGATTCGAGCGCCGCGCGCAGCCACGGCGTAATCGACTTGCGCTCGCCGTGATACGTCACGCCGTCGTCGTTGCGCAGCAGATCGTTCCAGAAGGCGATCCAGTTGGCCGCATAGTGCTTCTCATGGCGCAGCAGCCGGTCGATCAGTTGGGTTCGTTTCGCAGGGTCCGTCGCGGCTTCAAATTCAGCCAATTGTTCAGGCGTGGGCAGCAGGCCCCACAGGTCGAGGTAAGCGCGGCGCGCGAACACGGCGTCGGAAACGGGATCGCCGGCCGCGTTCAGAAAAGCGTCGACCGGATGCGCCCCGCCCCCGGGCACTTCCGGCTTGCGCGGCTTCAGCGGCGCCACCCAGCGCGTGACGCCGGGCGGATCGGCGCCCCTGGCGCCCTCATCCACCCAGGTTTTCAGGATGCCGATTTCCTCGTTGGTCAAAGGGTCGCCGCGCAGGGGCATGCGCGGTTCCTTCGAACCATCCACACGGCGGATCAGCAGGCTGCCCGCGCTGTTGCCCGGCAGGATCGCCGGGCCGCCGGCACCGCCTTTGAGCAACTCAGCGCGCGTGTTGACGTCAAGCCCCGCCTGTGCCTTGTCGCCCGTATGGCAGGCGCCACAGCGCGCCACCAGAACCGGATGAACCTGGCGCGCGAAATCGACCTGGGCCTCGAGCGCCAACGACAGTAGGGCAATCGGTATCATCACCATCCACGGTATCGCGCCGGGCGCGCTGGCCGCCAGTGCTATCCTCGGGATGTTCTGACCCAGCGCATCCAACCCCAACCGACTCCCATCGTCCGGCTGGCACGTCCTTTTCAGGAGTTCGCCGCGCGCGAGACTTCGAGCGGCATTCTATTGCTCCTCTGCACGCTGGTGGCGCTGATTTGGGCCAACTCCCCCTGGGCGCATCACTACCACGCGCTATGGCATACGCCTCTCGCCATCAGCCTCGGCGAATCGAGTCTCAGCCATGACCTCCACTTCTGGGTGAACGACGCCCTCATGGCCGTGTTTTTCTTCGTCGTTGGCCTCGAGATCAAACGGGAATTGATTGCGGGCGAACTGGCCTCGCCGCGGCAGGCCGCGCTGCCGATTCTCGCGGCTCTCGGCGGCGTTGTGGTTCCCGCGATTTTCTACACTCTGCTGAATGGCTCGGGACCCGGCGCGCGAGGGTGGGGTATTCCCATGGCCACCGACATCGCCTTTGCCGTGGGAGTGATGGCGCTGCTCGGCAACCGTGTGCCGCTGGGACTCAAGGTGTTCCTGACCGCGCTCGCCATCGTCGACGACATCGCCGCGGTGCTGGTGATCGCCGTCTTCTACACCGAGAATCTGGCTTGGGGCGCGCTGGGCGTTTCCTCCGTTCTGCTGCTGGCGGCGGCCGGCGCCAATCGGCTGGGCGTAAGGCATCCGCTGCCCTACGCGCTGTTGGGATTCGGCATGTGGATGGGGGTGCTGCAGTCCGGTGTGCACGCGACCGTGGCCGGCGTCCTGCTGGCGCTTACCATCCCCAGCCGTACCGCGGTCAACCAGCAGGTGTTTCTGCGGCACGGACGCGCCGTGCTCGATCACATGGAAAAAGCGGTGGCCGCCGCGCCGCACGACATCCTCGCCGACAGCGAGCAGCAAGCGGCCATCGAGGCGCTCGAAGACGCCTGCGAAAAAGTTCAGCCTCCGCTACACCGCTTGGAACACGGGCTGCATCCGTGGGTGACGTTCCTCATCATGCCGTTATTCGCTCTGGCCAACGCGGGCGTATCGCTTTCGGGCGACCTGGCCGAAATCGCCAAAGATCCGGTCGCAATCGGGGTTTTCGTGGGATTGCTGTTCGGAAAACCGCTGGGCATTACGCTCGCTTCCTGGCTGGCGGTGCGCTTTGGAGGGGCGTCGCTTCCGGAGAACGTTTCCTGGAGTCACATACACGGCGCCGGGTGGCTCGGCGGCATCGGATTCACCATGTCGCTGTTCATGACGGGCCTGGCGTTCACGGCGGAAGGGCCGGTGACGGCGGCCAAGATCGGCATTCTCGCGGCTTCGCTGTTCGCCGGTCTGGTGGGTTCGCTGATCATCAGCCGCACACGCGTGCGAGGCTGAAGCTTCAGTCGCGGCCTTCGAGATTGGCGGCCGGCAGCAGGTACACCGTCTTGGTCGTCTCCTCCGCCGGAATCACCATGTCCTCGTAGCTTGAGCAACCTTGAACCGAGATCAGGAACTTGCCGTTGTCGGCGGGCCGGATATCGTGCTTCTCCTTGAGAAACCACAGAGCGAATTCCAGGTGTTCCTTGGGAATGCCCAGGATGTCTTCCATCTCGCGGACGTTCATGCCGGGCTGGTTGGGGGTGTGCTGCCGCTTGCGGTAGAGCGCGCCCAGGATGCCTTCCCGTTTCTTGCGCTCGGCCTGCTTGCTGTTGGGCTCGGTGTTCTTGTCGAAGACCTCGAAGGTGGCCTTCTTCTGCGCGCGGTGCTGCGCATCGTAGGCGGCGCGGCGGGCCGGATCGTGCAGAATCTCGTAGGCTTTCAGCAACTGCTGGAAGACCGCTTCATTCCCGGTTTCGTTGTTGTCGGGGTGATAGCGCTGAGCAAGCAACCGGAATACACGCTGGATCGTGTCGGTTTCCGCCGTGGGGCTCACCTGAAGGATCTCGTAAAGGTCTTGAAAATCGTCTATCGTCGCGGTTGCCGACTGCTGCTCCATTCATGGCCCTCCTCATTCATTAGAACCGGAAGCGCGCGCTCAAAGAATGGAGTGATCGCCTTAGCAGGCCCACGGGGAAAACCTGTACCATCGAAAGGATGAATTGGAACGACGCCGCCGAAGACCTGCTCGCCAGCATTCTCGCCCGCACACCGCGCCCGGTTCGCGATCAGGCCGAACAGAGCCTGCGCGCCGAGGCCGAGTCGATGGCCGAAAACGAGGGCAAAAACCGCATCAATGTGGAAACTGTGGTGGCGGCGTGGGTGCGCACCACACCGCAAAGTCTGCGGCCGGAGATGCCTCGCCAAATGGAGCAGCTTGGCCTCGACCCGTCCGAGTACGAATGGCTGTTTGAGTAGTTATTCCGCCGATGCCATCTGCTGGTCGACATCCCGCCAGGCGCTGATTTTCAATCGCCGGCAAACCCAGCAAAGACCTTCGGTGGAAGTGGGAGCGGCTTCCGCCTGGCAGACCGTACACTTCGCCGCCGGCTTCATCCGGTCGGAGTGGATGGCCCGCTTGGCCTGATCGAGAATCTCCTGGCTGACTACGGGCTCTACCTTCAAATTATTCTTTTTTTTCATTACGGCTCTGCTTTATTCGCCCAATTCAATCAAAGCACAGCCGGGGGCGCGGTGCAATCCTGGGCATTAGCGCGTGACGGCCCGTTCGTAGGCGTGCGCCACGCGGAACATGCCCGGCTCATCGAAATGCCGGGTAAGAATCTGCATGCCGACCGGCAGCCCCGCCGACGTCGTGCCGCAAGGCACGCTCATACACGGGATGCCCGCCAGATCGCCCGTAATCGTATAAATATCGGAAAGGTACATCTGCAGCGGATCGGCCAGCTTCTCGCCCAGCTTGAACGCCGGGAAAGGAGACACCGGAGCCACCACCGCGTCCACTTTCTCAAACGCCTGCTGGAAGTCGCGCGTCAACAGGTTCCTTACGCGCTGCGCCTTCAGGTAATACGCATCGTAGTAGCCGTGGCTCAACACGTAAGTGCCCAGCATGATTCGGCGCTTGCATTCGGCGCCGAAGCCTTCCCCGCGCGTATGGCGGTACATATCCTGAAGCGTGGCGGCGTCGCTTGACCGGGTGGTGTAGCGGACTCCGTCATAGCGTGCCAGGTTCGAGCTCGCCTCCGCCGTGCAAATGATGTAGTAAGCCGATATGGCGTACTCGGTGTGAGGCAGGCTGATGTCCACAATCTCGCATCCAAGCTTGCGCAGCACATCCACGGCGGCATGGACCCGGTCGCCCGTCTCGCTCTCCAGACCCGCGAAGTATTCCTTCGGCAGCCCGATGCGCACTCCGCGCAGATCGCCCGTCATCGCGGCGTGGTAGTCTTGCACCGGCGCCGCCGCCGAAGTCGCGTCCATGTCGTCGCGCCCGGCGATTACCTTCAGCAGCGTGGCCGCATCGGCTACGTTACGCGAAAACGGGCCGATGTGATCGAGCGAACTGGCGAACGCCACCAATCCATAGGCCGAGACACGCCCATAGGTGGGAGGTACGCCCACTACGCCGCAAAACGAAGCCGGCTGGCGGATCGATCCACCCGTATCCGAGCCGAGGGAAACCACGGCCGTTCCCTGCGCCACCACCGCGGCCGAGCCGCCCGAAGATCCACCCGGCACGCGGTCGAGCGCCACCGGATTCCGCACCGGTCCGAAGGCGGAATTTTCGTTCGACGATCCCATGGCGAACTCATCGCAGTTGGTCTTGCCAACCACGACACCGCCCGCCTGTTCGAGCCTCACCACCGCCGTGGCGTCATAAGGCGGCACGAACTTTTCGAGCAGCTTCGAGCCGCAGGTGGTGCGAACGCCGCGCGTCACGATGACGTCTTTCACCGCCACCGGCACGCCGGCCAGCGGCCCGGGGTCGCGGCCCGCGGCCAGTTCGGCGTCCACGCGCCGCGCCGTCTCCATCGCCCGCTCCGGACATAGATGCAGGTAAGCGTTCGTCTTCGGATTTTCTTCCGACGCAAACCGCAAGGCCTCGCCCGCAAGCTCGGCCGCGCTAAACTGGCGGCTCTTCAGTCCGGCCTGAATCCCGGCGATCGACAGTCCGGCGACGTTCATTTCTCGATCACTCTCGGCACTTTGAAATAGCCCTGTGCGGAATTGGCGGCGTTACCGGTCGCCTCGGCATTGGGCAGCGTGGCGCGCTCCCGGTCCTCCCGCAGGGTCGCCGTCTCTTCACTCTCAAACAACACCTGGGCCATCGGCTCGACATCGGTGGTGTCGAGCTCGTTGAGCTTGTCCATGTGCGACAGGATCTCGTCCATGTCGTGAACCATGTGCCCCATCTCGTCATCGGTCAACGTGAGGTTGGCCAGTTCCGCCACGTACCGGACCTGCTGTTCCGTGATCTTCACCCAATCGCCTTTCTTCGCGCCAAACGATACACACGGCGCATGCCGGGATCTTCGATAGTCTCGGCATCGTCGGCCAGCGACTCGACACGCTGCGGCGCCCGCCGCGCCGGAATCACCCGGAACTCGAGTGCCTCGATCATGCCATCGCCGGTTATCTTCGCCAGCCGTGCCAGAATCTGCCCGGCGAGCGAATTCAGTTGCGCCTGCCACACCGCGTCTTCCACTTCCACGGTCAGCTTGCCGTTCTCAAACCAGGTGGGTTTCGCATGCCGGGCGATCTTGCGTCCCACCGCGCCGGCCCATGCACCCGGCGCCAGGTGGTACGAGCGCACGCCCGCCTTTTCCACGCCTTTGAGATGGAGACCGGTGAGCAAACGGCTGGCCCTGACCATGGGAAAAACTTCCCTATTCTAGCAGCGCCTCTCAGCGCTCGCCAACGATTTTGACGTTGCGGAACGAACCCATGTCGAAGAAACTTCCAAGGCCCACTTTGCCCGCGCCCAGGCTCATGTCGACCGCACGCAACGAAGGCGAAGTCTGCCCATCCACCCACACATCCACCCGTCCGGTGGACCCGTCGTAAACCAGCTTCACCTTGTGCCAGACGCCATCCTTCAACGTCCCCGGACCTTCCTGGGAGCTGATCCGCACACGCTCTCCGCCCAGCACGTGAAAGATGCCGTTGTGTACCGCGGCTTCCCTGGCCGAATCCACCGAAAGATGAGCGTAGTTGAAGTGGTTCGGCCCCTTCCACGCATAGACCAGCAACAGCGAGTTGTGCCTTTGGCGGATCGCCGCGGGTTCGGCTTTCATCTCGGCTTCGATGGTGACCTTCGTGTAGTCGGGCGTATCGGCGAGGGCGTACTGCGACGGCCGCCGCGGCGCGAGCGAAGGACGCGGCACCAGCAGTTCCAGCGTCCCGCCCTCTATCTTCCAATCCTTGGCCATGGGCACCTTCCACTTGAGCCCAAACGCTTCGATCGAATCTTCGCCGGCCAGGCCCGCGGCCATCGCCATCAGCAGTATGAACATGTCCGCCCTACATTCTCCCATCCCGCGCGCCGTGTGTGGTTTACTTGCTTCATGCGGCTACGTCATTCGCTATTCGTTGTTGCCCTACCGCTTGCGGCTCAGGTGAGCTTCCAGAAAGAGGCCAACCAGATCACCGTGGATATCGATGGAAGACCTTTCACCGCCCTGGTCACTTCCGCCGAGGAGCGCAAGCCGTATCTGAATCCGCTGCGCACCGCCTCCGGCAAAGTGGTTACGCGCCGCTGGCCGATGGATTCGAGCGTGGCCGGCGAGCCAAAGGATCATCCCCACCACCGCGGCCTGTGGTTCAATCACGGCGACGTGAACGGCATCGATTTCTGGGGCAGCGATCCGGCCTTGAAGAACGACAAGAAAGCCCGCATC
Organism: uncultured Acidobacteriota bacterium; assembly: GCA_902826685.1. Classification (GTDB taxonomy): domain Bacteria; phylum Acidobacteriota; class Terriglobia; order Bryobacterales; family Bryobacteraceae; genus CADEFT01. The sequence continues at coordinate 26,276 of CADEFT010000038.1, read as the reverse complement.
GCCGTCGAAAAAATCACCGCCGTCAAGGGCGGGAAGAAAAAAGGAACCATCGGCGGCGTGTTTCAATGGCTGAACCTCGACGGCTCGCCGCTGCTCACCGAGGACCGGGTGATGACGTTCTACTCGCAGCCCGACGTCCGCACCATCGACTTCGACGTCAAGCTCACCGCGCACGCGCCGGTGAAATTCGGCGATACCAAGGAAGGCAGCTTCGGACTGCGCCTGGCCGCGCCGCTGCAGGAATCGAAGTCCGGAAAGATGGTCAATGCCGAGGGGGCCGTGGGCGAGAAACAGGTATGGGGCAAGCGCTCGCCGTGGGTGGATTATTACGGGCCGCTCGAGGGGGAAACGGTCGGCATCGCGATTTTCGATCATCCCGGCAACCCGCGCCATCCGACTTATTGGCATTCGCGCGCCTACGGCCTGTTCGCGGCCAACATCTTCGGCCTGCGCGATTTCCACAACGACAAGTCAAAGGATGGCAGCCTGCAGCTACAGAAGGGTGAGACGCTGCGCTTCCGTTACCGCGTGCTGATTCACTCCGGAGACGCTTCCGCGGCTCACATCGGCGACGCCTACAAGAAGTACGCCGCCGGCAAATAGGGCTCCTGTTAAACTGAAGGTGCCGGACACCCATGATCGCCACCGCCACGATTGCCGACGAAATCCTCGCACTGAAACGCGAAAAGAAGGCCATTCTCCTGGCCCATCATTACCAGGAATCGGACATTCAGGAGCTTGCCGACTCGATCGGCGACAGCCTGGAGCTGTCGCGCAAGGCCCAGCAGTTCGAGGGCGACGTGATCGTTTTCTGCGGCGTGGTTTTCATGGCCGAAACGGCCAAGATTCTCAACCCGAGCCGCATCGTCGTCGTTCCCGATAAGGACGCCGGATGCAGCCTTGTGGATGCCTGCCCGGTAGATCAACTGCGCGCCGTCAAGGCACGCTACCCCGATCATGCCGTGGTGAGCTACATCAATACTTCGGCGGCGGTGAAGGCGGAAAGCGATATTATCTGCACTTCGCGCAATGCCGTGGATGTGGTCAACTCCATCCCGGCGGACAAGCCGATTCTGTTTCTGCCCGACATCAACCTCGGCAATTACGTGAAGAAGCAGACGGGCCGCACGAATATGCGGATCTGGCAGGGCGCCTGCATCGTGCATGCCACGTTCCCGGCCCGCAAGCTGTCACAGGCGCGCGCGCAGCACCCGGAAGCCCTGGTGGCGGCCCATCCGGAGTGTCCCGCCGACGTGCTGAAAATGGCGGACTTCATCGGCTCCACTTCGGCCATCATCGACTGGTGCGTCACTCACGAAGGCAACGAATTCATCGTGATGACCGAAAGCGGAGTCTCGCACACGCTGAACAAGCGTGCGCCTAACAAGACGTTTCACTTTATTCCCAACGAGAACTGTAACTGCAGCGAGTGCCCTTACATGAAGCGCAACTCGCTTGAGAAGTTGAGGGATTGTTTGAAGACCCTGCAGCCGCGCATTGAACTGGCACCGGAGATGATTGAGCGGGCACGCGCACCGATTGAGCGAATGCTCGCCGTTCGTTAACCGCCCGACGGCTTGCTTTGGCTTCTTCTGTTCCGGTTCGCTTGATTTCTTAGCGCCAATTGCAGGCGGCGATAACGAGTGCGGCTGGCCCCGGTGGCTGGATAACCGAGATCTGAACCAGCGCTTCACGACGGACGGCGTCCATCGGTTTTAGGTTCGACAGCATGTCTGAGTGATAGCTTGTGCCGCGCCAAGTTGGGGTCGCAAGCCGATTCTCACGCCCTGCGAGATTCGCGGCGAAGTCCTTCATGAACGAGCATCTTGAGGAGGGTCTGGTATCCGATGCCTTTTCGCGTCGCGATTTCCCGGGCCTTGGCCACATCGGGTTCGGGCAATCGCAGCGCAATTTGGACGCTGGCGACCTTGCTCAACTGACTGACCAGGCGCGAGCCCTTCGGCGAGCTTCCCGCCTTCCCGGTTCCGGCCGCCTTCCGCTTTACGAGCCCCCGGCCTTCGCGGCTGGCCCACCAGTCTGCTTCCTGTGCTTCGCTGACGAACTTCGGCATGACGATCGATTTGCTTTTCATCGCTTCACTCTCCTCGCAAGCGCCGGGCGAGGTAATCTCTCTTTTGCCCGGAATCCAGGTCGTACGCGGTGACGACTCGGATCTTTTCGCCGCGCTCAACCAGTACCACGGCTATCAGCCGTCCCGAGTCTGTCTCCCCGTAGTAGACGTATCGAACACCGCACTTCCATTGTATATGCATTGCATGACCGCCGAGCAATGGGAGAGCGGCACTGGGCAACCGAACGCCGGATTGCTCCGGATCGCCACCCACTCGGAGGCCGTCGTAATTCGAACAATCCCGCCGTCAAAAGTTATCGCGTCCGGAACCGCGAGTTCAGCGCCGCCAACTGATCCTCCAGCGACGGCTTGCGCACCTCCGGCTTCTTCTGCTCGGGCTTGCGCGCTTCCGCACGCGGCGGCGCGCTGGCGGCGGGCTTCGGCGCTTCCGGCTGCTTCATGGAAAGCGAAATGCGCTTGGTCTTGGGATCGGCGCTCAGCACGCGCACTTTCACGATCTGCCCGGCCTTCACCACCTCCGACGGATCCTTGACGAAGCGGTTACTAAGTTCGCTCACATGCACCAGTCCATCCTGATGCACGCCCACATCCACGAAGGCTCCGAAGCGCGTCACGTTGGTCACCACGCCTTCCAGTTGCATCTCCGGTTTCAAATCCGCGATCTCCTTGACATCCTCGCGGAAGGAAGGCAGTTGGAACGTATCGCGCGGATCGCGGCCCGGCTTGCGCAACTCCTCTTTGATATCGGCCAGCGTGTAGGCGCCAGCGGTTTCCGATTCGAACGCCTTCATATCGACGTTCTCCACCAGGTGCGGATTCGAGATCAATTCCTCCACGCTCACCCGCAGCGATTCGGCGATGCGGCCCACCACCGGATACGACTCCGGATGCACCGCCGTGATATCGAGCGGATTGTCTCCGCCGCGAATCCGCAGGAAGCCTGCCGCGAGCTGGTAAGTCTTCGGACCCAGGCCCGGCACGCCCAGCACCTGCTGCCGGTTGCGGAACCGCCCGTTCTGATTGCGAAACTCCACCAGGTTATGCGCTGTGCGGTCGTTGAGCCCGGAAACGTGGCGCAGCAGCGGCGCCGAGGCCGTGTTCAAATCGACACCCACGCGGTTCACGCAGGATTCCACCGTCGCCTCCAGCCCCTGCTTCAACCGCCGCTGATCGACGTCGTGCTGATACTGGCCCACGCCGATCGACTTGGGATCCACCTTCACCAGTTCGGCCAAAGGATCCTGCAGCCGCCGCGCGATCGAGATCGCTCCGCGCACCGTCAGGTCGAGGTCGGGAAACTCGTGCCGGGCGACGTCGGAGGCCGAATATACGCTCGCGCCGGCCTCGCTCACCACGACGCTGAACAACTTCGTCAATCCCGCCTGCTTGAGGAAATCGCTCACGAACCCCGCAGTCTCGCGCGAAGCGGTGCCGTTGCCAATGGCGATGGCCTGCACGTTGTGACGGGAAATCATCCCGGCCAGCGTCTTGACCGCGCCCACCACGTCCTTTTTCGGCTCGTGCGGATAGATCACCGAATGTTCCAGAAACTTACCGGTGCTATCCACCACCGCGATCTTGCAGCCGGTGCGAATCCCCGGGTCGATGCCGATGACCGAAAGCATTCCAGCCGGCGGCGACAGCAGAAGGTTCTCCAGATTCTCACGGAATACCTTGATCGCTTCCTCGTCGGAGCGGTCTTTCAATTCCAGCCGGACTTCGGTCTGAATGGATGGGTTCAGCAGGCGTTCATAGGAATCTTCGATCGCTTTCCGCAAATGCGCGGCACTATCGCTTTGCCCTTGAATCACCTGGCTGGCGATGTAGCCGACAGGCTGCGCCGGCTCGATCTCGATCTCGAAATGGAGAATGCCTTCCTTGGCGCCGCGGCGTATGGCCAGCATGCGATGCGACGGGATCTTCCCCACCGGCTCACGGAACTCGTAATACTGCGTGTACTTCTGCTCCGGGTCTTCCACGCCTTCGATGCGCTTGCTCACCACCACGCCATCGGCGGCCATCATGGCGCGCACTTTCTTGCGGAACCCGGCGTTTTCGCTCACCGCTTCGGCGACGATGTGACGCGCGCCTTCAAGCGCCTCCTCCACCGTGTTCACCTCTTTTTCGGCATTCACGAAACTGGCGGCGAATTCCACCGGCGACGCGCCCGGCTGCTGTTCCATCAGGAAGTTGGCGAGCGGCTCCAGCCCGCGGTCGCGCGCAATCGAAGCCTTGGTGCGGCGCTTCGGTTTATACGGCAGGTAGAGATCCTCGAGTTCGTTCTTCTCCATCGCCGCCTCGATGCGCTGGCGCAGGTCCGGGGTCAGCTTGCCCTGCTCGCCGATCGATTGGAGCACGGACGCACGGCGTTCCTCGAGTTCGCGGAAGTATTCGGTCTTGTCCTGCACCTGGCGGATCTGAACTTCGTCCAGATTCCCGGTGGCCTCCTTGCGGTAGCGGGCGATGAACGGGACGGTGCCGCCTTCATCCAGCAGTTCGAGCGTCGCCACCAGGCTTTTCAGGGAAACATCGATCAGCTTGGAAATATGAAGCAGAGCGTTCGGGTTTAAAACAATAGCAGGCGATACAGACATCTCTTCAATATTCGCAAAAGCTCAATCGCCGTCGCGCACCCATCCATAGGCTTCGGCCGAAAGAGCGCCGCCGCGGTCGAGATACGCCGTCTTCAACTGGTCGAGCGCGTCGGCGGGCAGCGCCTTGCGCGGCTTCTTCACGTCCAATCCGTACAGACGCGCGGCGTTCAACCCGAAGATCTTCGCCTTGTCCTGCCTGGTGATTTTCCGGTAGCCGTACCTGGCGCACAGCTCATCGGAAATCTGAAAGCGCTTGAACGCGTCGATGACCCATTGCGGCGAGCCCCACCAGATGCAATCGGTGCCCCAGAGCACGCGATCCACGCCGTAATACTTGAGGTTCTTGCCCATGCCGTGCATCGCCATCACCGGGTTGGCGATCACCAGCGGACCGAAAAAGCTGCCGATCTCGCAATAGACGTTGTTCATCTTCGGATTGCGCTTCTTGATATCCATCAGGACGTTGTGCCAGGCGAAGTCGCCCGTGGTGGGATCGTACTGGTTGTTGGTTTCCCACTCCTGCTCGAAGGGGCCGTGCTTTAAGGCCGAGTGGTACACGACGAACTGAAAATCGGGATGCGCCAGGGCCGCCTTCTCGATGTCTTTCGGATTGGCCAGATGGCCCAGCGTACGCGATTGATACGAGTAGCCTTTGTGGCAACTGATGAGCTTGATGCCGCGCTTCTTCGATTCCTCGTAGAACCAGAACGCGTTCTCATCGTCCATCTGGAAGCCGCCGCCGGAACGGCCCGGATCGGTGTGGCAATACCACTTCCAAGAAGCGATCTTGTACTGGCTCACTTCGCGGTCCATCTGTTCGAGCAGCGCCGGCTTATCGGGCCGGTTGTTCACGCGATCCCAGTAATGGTTCGGGGCCAGATTGCCTTGGGAGAACGCGCGGCGCGAACCGGCCACGCGATTGATCTCATCGCGAGCTTCCGCCATCAGCCACGAAGGCAGGGGCCCACCGCCGCGGGCGCGTCCTTCGAGAGCCTTGCCCTGCGCGTCGCGTCCGTTCTCGCGCCCCGGGACGCCGGAAAGCACGACGCAATCGGTCTCGGAGTCGAAGAACATCTCCTTGACGAAGTTCTTGAAGGAATAGGAGTCCTTGTCGTTTGAGAGCTCGAAGCCCATGTTCCTGACGAACTCCATGTTGCGGAAGTCGAGCGCCCAGCCGTCGGTGAAATGGGCCTGAACGTCCAGCACGAAGTATTCGCCTTTAGGCCACTTTTCGGCCGAGGCCGCGGGCTCCCAGGTTTCCGCCTCTTCGACGTCGAAGTTGTTGCCCCAGACTTTGTTGGAGGCGAGGAAGCAGGTGGCCAGGCCCATCGATGTGGAAAGGAACGCGCGCCGGTCCATATTGAGCTTGCGGGCGCGCTCAGCCGACAACTCACCGATCAGATGTTCGACTTGCTTCTGTTTCGCCGTCTGCGGGCGCGGGATGTATTCTTCGTTCGAAACCAGTTGCGTGGGAACGGGCGAAATGACGCCCTTTCTGGCATCGCGCTCGTTCTTCCGAATCCACATGGTGTGGACATCGTAGCATCACATCGTGACGTCGACGACCTGTAGCGTGAACCGTTCCGGCGGCAGCGCGCTCACCGGCGTAGGGTTCTTGCTGGCCCATGCCTGAAACGCCGATTGCCCCACCGAATCGTTGAGATAGAACAGGAACTGATTCGAGAAACAGGAGATGGGCGGCGGCTGGCGGAACGTCAACCGTAACCCCACCGCTTTTTCGAGTTGAATCCCGTCCATCGGCACGGATTTGTCTTCGAGCAACTGCACGAAGCTCGCGCGGCCGGCGTGCGGCCACACCTCGGCATGCAGCAGATTGCGCAATTCCAGCCGGTTCTCGAAGGTGATCTCGCACTGCCGGATCCATTCGAGCACGTCGTCGCCCCAACGCCAATGCCAGACCATGCGCTTGTACTGCTCCACCAGATTCAGCGCCAGGTCCATCTTGCGCTGTTGCTCGGCGAGGTCGTTGGGAAGCGGCATGCCGGCCAGCATGTCTTCGGTCTCGACAATGCTTGCCGCCATATCCACCATCTTGTCGAGGCGTCTGAAATGGGGGGAGCTGTGAACCAGCAGCGGTGGGAGCTCGTGAAGCTTATCGCCTGGTATTTCTACGAATTTGCGGTCTCCGATGATTTCCATGGAACCACCTGCCTGTCCTCTACTGTTCAAATCGGCTGCAGGGACGATTCGTATGAGGTTCGATTATACGGACGCCAACGATCGCAATCAAGTTTCCCGTGAGAAGACCGGGCCAGTACTACGGAACCGGGATCTCGCGGTCTCCCCCCTCCGCGCCGATGATTCGAATCACGCGCCTGCTGGAGGTCACTACTTGGAATGGTGGCGGTGGAGCGGGCTTCGTTTCGGCGGCAGGTCTCGCCACCATGGCCTGGCCGGCAGCCGGACCGGCGCGCAATTCGGCGAAGCCGCGGTCGAGCAGCCGCGCTTCCAGGCTGGCGGTCATGGTCAACGATTTCTTGTCGCGCGTCACTTTCAATTGACGCGAGATCTGCGACAGGTAGGGCTGGTGAGTAAATTCGAGGGCCGCCAATTGCAGCAGCGCGGGAACCCCGGTGGCGAGCGTTTGCGCCGATTCCTCGCTGGCCGCGCGAATCTCGATCCGCGCCCCCAAAGTATCGCCCGATTGAAACGCGGCTTCGATGCGCTCCACCTCTTCGGCGAGCGGCGTGCCCTCAAGGCCCAGGCTGCGCAGGGAACTGGCAGGCGCCTCGATGATGGCCCAAAGGTCTTCGGTCAGTCCCAGCGTCTCGGCGCGTCCGTATACGGGGTTGCGCCCGGCCCAATTGCCCGGCCTCTGCCAGCGTTCAATGGCGCCCTTGACCGAGGAACCGTCGCCGAACAGGATCGTATTTCCATTAAGCAGCGCAAAGTGCAGATCATCGTTCGACGCGCCGGGCGGCACCAGCATTTCCACCCCGTTGAAGCGGCGTACGATCGCCCCATCGGCCAGCGCCATCTTGCGAATCTTCGCCAATCCGAAGCCGCCATCGGCAACCACCAGCAGCGGCTTGCGGCCGGAAGAATGCTCCCCTGGCGTTGAGATCAGCAGCCGGTCGATCCCCTCGATCGATTCAAGGAAACTGAACAGCGGATGACCGCCCAACCGCACCTGCCGCATCAGCACCGGGCCGAGCGGGGAGGCGATCATCTTCTTCCAATCCATCCCCGCCAGCATTTTGGCGTTGGGATGGGCGAGAACCATCACGCTCCATTTTTTGTCACGTGGGATTTCAGCGAGTACGGCAACTGGAATCATGGCGGCCATGAGCGCGAGGCCCAAACCTCTCATAGCGTCCAGATCGGCGGAAGGGGCCAAAAACCTTAGCCGGCGTCAGCCGAGCAGGGCGGCGATGCGGTCCGGATCGTTGGGCACCACGATTGGCTGATTGCCGTAGGTGGAGGCGAGCGTCTCCCCGTGCGGGTCCTTCAACTGGCCGGTGTGATAGCGGTAAATGTAGTCCGGGTCCTTCAGAACGTTCCCGGTCAACACGGCGACCACGTCGGCGTCGCGATCGATGGTGCCCGCCGCCACCAGCTTACGAATCCCGGCCAGCGTGGCCGCCGAAGCCGGCTCACAGCCGATGCCGCACAGCCCGATCTGCGCCTTGGCATCGGCGATCTCCTGTTCGGTGGCTTTTTCCACCACGCCGCCCGAAGCGGTGACTTCCTCGATCGCTTTGGGCCACGAAACCGGATCGCCGATTTTGATAGCCGTCGCCAGCGTTTCCGGATGCCCGACCGCGCGCAGCCTGGCGCCCCCGGGCTGCCGCATCAGATCATAGAAAGGAGCCGATCCTTCGGCCTGCACCACCGCCAGCCGGGGCAGCCTGTCGATCAATCCCAAAGCCTTCATCTCGCGCAGCGCTTTGCCGAAGGCCGAGGTATTACCCAGGTTGCCGCCCGGCAGCACCACCCAATCGGGCACGCGCCAGTCGCGCTGGTCCATCAATTCCACCATGATGCTCTTCTGTCCCTCGATGCGGAACGGATTGATGGAGTTCAGTAGATAGATGCCCAGCCGTTCGGCCAGCACCCGCACCAGGGCGAGAATCTGGTCGAAGTTCGCTTCCACCTGCAGCGTCCGCGCCCCGTACTCGAGCGCCTGCGCCAGCTTGCCATAGGAAATGTTGCCATGCGGGATGAAGATGACCGGCTGCAGCCCCGCCGCCGCGGCATACGCGGCCATCGAAGCGGAGGTATTGCCAGTCGAGACGCAGGCCACCCGCTGCATCTTCAGCCGCACCGCCTGCGCCGCCCCGCACGTCATGCCGTTGTCTTTGAAAGAGCCGGTGGGATTGAAACCCTGGTGCTTGAACGTCAACCGCCCGAGGCCACCGTATCGCGCCGCGATGGGCGCGTCGAGCAGCGGCGTGTTGCCTTCGCGCAGCGTGACGACGTGGCGGTAATCGTCAAGGAACGGAAACAGCTCGCGGTAGCGCCAGACGCCGCTTTGTTCGAGCGGCGAATTGTCCAGGCGGCGCGCGCGCCAGGTCCGCTTCAAATCCTCGGCGGCCGGCATCGTGCCGGTATAGGTGGCCTCCAGCAGCCCGCCGCATTGGGGGCAGTTGTAGAGAACCGCGGTGATCGCATACCGCGCGCGGCAGGAGCGTTCGAAACAGATGAGTTCAGCGTGCATGCTACACCTTGAATGGCGTGTAATCCACGCCCTTGTCGATGATGTCGAGCCCCTCGGCCCGCTTGAGCGTATTCACCGCCCAATAGGTAACCGGCGTGGCCGCCGCCTCATACAGCACCTTGAAGATGTACTGGTTGCGAACGATCTCGGCGATGCCCGCGAAATCGAGGCTGGTGCCGAAGACCGCGAATACTACGATCACTGTATCCACCAGTTGACCGACCACCGTCGACCCGATGGTGCGCTGCCACAGGTTCCTGCCGTCGGAGCTCACCTTCATCCGCGACATCACGAAGGAATTGGCGAATTCGCCCGCCCAATAGGCGATCAGGCTGCCGATGGCGATGCGCGGCGCCGACCCCAGCACCGTTTCATAAGCGGCCTGATTCGGCCAGCCGGTGGCGGGCGGCAAGGCCACGACGGTGGCGGTCACCACGGCATACAGGCCGAGACCGAGGAATCCGCTCCAGATGGCGCGGCGCGACCCGGCGTAGCCGTACACCTCGGTGAAGATATCGCCAAAGATGTATGTGACCGGAAACAGCAGCAGCGCCCCGCTGATCTTGAAGCCGAACACCTCGATCATCTTCGGGGCGACGATGTTGGAGATCAGCAGCACGGAGGTAAAGACCGACAGCAGCACTTCAAAGTACAGGAAACGGGCAAAATAGGCCCGGCGGTCGGCGGCGTTTAGGGCAACTTTGGCTGGTTCCGGAATAAGGGTTATTCTAACCTACCCGCGCGGACAGGTTGTGTCGCCGATGTCCCAGAATGACCCAGGCGCGCCCGGCCTCTGGGTGCGCAAGCCGCTGAAAAGGCGTCTTTGCATCTCTGGAACCGGGTTTGCATCCGATATAAGCGCATGAGGTGCGTTCCGATCCTCGTCCTGGCGGCGGCCATTGGCCTGACCGCGGCGACGCTCGAGCGCCTGAGTGAAGAAGATCTCATCCGGAAATCCACGGAAATCGTTGAAGGGAAGGTAGTTGCTTCCGGCTCGACGATGCGCGGGATGCTGGTTTACACCACCTATCGCATCCAGATCAAGGAAACGATGAAGGGCGGCGTGGCCGGGCAGATCGAAGTCGCCGTTCCAGGCGGGCGCCACGGCGCGACGATCCAGACTTTCGCCGGGTCCCCTACACTTGCCGAGGGGCAGAACTACCTGCTGTTCCTGTGGACCAGCCGCGGCGGCCTGACGCAGGTGATCGGCCTGAGTCAGGGTCTGTTTCGCATTAAGCAATCCCCAAACGGCGATCCGTATCTGTACCGGGCCGCCACCACCGAAGCGATGTACGATTCGGCCGGTAATCCGGTCGAGGATACACCGGTGACGATGCGTTACCGGGACATGGTGTCGCGCATCCGCCAGGTGCTGGAGGAAGGCGCCAAATGAGGGCGATTGTTTCCATCGCCGCCGCCGTCCTGCTGCTGGCGCCCACGGCTTCGGGCTACTACTTCTTCACGCGCTTTCTGAACCGGACGGGAGCGCTGGTTTCCGCCCCGCAGAAATTCGACCTGGGCGCGGTTCCCGGCCGCACGGTGAACTTCTTTATTTCCGATCAGGTTTCCGGATTGCCGCTGGCGGCCAACGATAGCGTGACGGGCGTGATCAGCCAGTTGCGCCTGGCGGCCGGTGTGTGGAGCGACGTCGAAACCTCGCAACTGCGGCTCTCGTTTGCCGGCCTGCACGCGCCGGGAACGCCGGTCGCGGGGCCGAGCGTGGATATCCTCTTTTCCGACGATATGCCTCCGGGACTGTGCGGGCAGGGCGGACCGGTGCAGACGGCGGAACCGGCGGCGGGTCCCGGCGGGACGTTCTCGGCCATTCAGCGCTCGGTGGTGGTGCTGCCGCGCAACCTTTGTGGCAACGCCAGCCACAGCGAAAATTTCTTCCAGACGGCGACACATGAGATCGGGCACGCCCTGGGTCTGCAGCATAGCTTCACCTCGTCGGCGATGTCGACCAACGTGACGCGCGCCACTTCCAAAGCGCGGCCGCTGACCGCCGACGATATCGCCGGCATCTCGCTGCTCTACCCCGATCGCAATTTCCTGGCTACTACCGGCGCCATCAGCGGACGGGTCACGATGTCGGGCCAGGCGGTGACGATGGCCTCGGTGGTGGCGATCCGCCCTGGCGCCGATGCCATCGGCACGCTCACCAATCCCGACGGCACCTACCGCATCGAAGGCGTGCCGCCAGGCCAGTATTTCGTTTACGTCCATCCACTGCCGCCCGCTTTCGACGGTGAGGCCAGTCCCGGCAATCTGGTGCCGCCGGCGGGACCCGACAACCGCTCGCTCGGTTTTGGAGCCAACTTCGATACGCAGTTTTTCCCGGGTTCGAAAGAGCCTGGCTTCACGCTGGGGGTTAACGCCGCCACCACCGTGGAGAACGTCAATTTCCAGGTGCAGCCGCGCACCCGGCCGGCGATCTACTCGGTCCAGACTTACGGCTTCATCGGGCAGGTGACCGTCAAGCCACCCGCCCTCAATCGCAACCTGGGCCGGGCGACGCTGGTGGCCTCGGGCCCCGGTCTTCAGGGACCGGGTAGCGCCCCGGTGGCCGGTCTCACCGTTTCGCCCATGAGCGGCGCGGTGAGCATTACACCGGGGTCGGTCCGCACTTATACGCTGGCGCCCGCCTATCTGCAGTTCGACGTCACTTTCAATGCCTTCGCCGTCGATGGGCCGCAACATCTGATCTTCAGCGCGAGCAACGATATCTACGTTCTGCCTTCCGCCTTCCGGCTGGTACAGAAAGCGCCGCCGGCGATTGCGGCCGTGCAGCCCGGCGGCGATGTCGGCGCGGCGCGTCAACTGCTGATCAGCGGTACCGGGCTGACGGCCGATTCCCGCTTCCTGTTCGACGGACAGCCGGGCGTGATCCGCGCCCTCGATGAATCGGCGGGCCGCGCGCTGGTGGTTCCGCCTCCGGCGCCCGCCGGACATCGCGCCAACGTCGTGGCCCTCAACTCCGATGGCCAGAGCTCGCTTTACGCGCAGCCCGCACCGGCCCAGTTTTTCTACGATGCCGGCGACACGGGCGGCATTCAGATCACGCCGTCCTCTCTGCCGGCTGGAGTGGACTCGATGGTGGAAATCGTGGCACCGGGTGGAAACTTTTCCGAATCCGCGTTGCAGGCGGCTTTCGGCTCCGCCGATATCACGATCAAGCGAACATGGGTGACCGGTCTCAATCGCGCCTTGATGAACGTGTCGGTGGGAGCTTCGGCACAGCCGTCCCAGGTTTCGGTCGCCATCGCCAACGGCCTCCAACTCTGGTCGCAGCCGTTTGGGTTCGGCATCCAGGCCGCCAATCCCCGGCTGATCACGGTGGCGCCGGCTTCGATGGCCTCCGCCACCGCCTCCGTCGGGACCCAGCCGCTGGTGCAGCCGGGCGGCGCGGCTTTGCTCACCGTCACCAATCTTCCGCCGAACGCCACGCCCGGCACCGTGGTCCTGACGCTCAATGACCAGCCGGTGCCGGTGTCGGGAATCGCCGGAAACCAGGTCACCTTCGTCGTCCCGGCAGGCACGCCGGTTGGCCCGGCCGTGGTCCGTCTGCGGGTCGGGACGGAATCGGCTCTGCCCATCGTGCTTGGCATTGATCCGCCGCCGCCGGTGATACTTTCCTCCTCGGCCAATGGAGCCATCGTCGACGCTTCGCGGCCGGTGCGCCAGGGCGATCAGGTGACGGTGACCGCCAGCGGCCTGTTGCCCGATCCGTCGTTGAGCACGGTGGCCGCCTCCCGCCTGACGGTAACCGTCGCCGGTGTCGAACATCCGGTTCTGCAGGTTGTGCCGGTGACCGGCACCACTTACCAGATCGTGTTTCTGCTGCGCGACACCGTTCCCGCCGGCATTCAATCCATGACCGTGGCACAGGATGGACGCGCCTCCAATCCCGTCGCTTTACCGGTGCGGTAACAGGCGGATTTCATAGCGCTTAGAGTGTGAGAGAATACCGGCTGAGCCTATGCTCAGGAAGTATTTGCCCGTTGCCGCCGTGCTGTGTTTCTGTGCCTGCAGCGGCCCCTATTCCACACCGAACGTGGCCGCGAAATCGGAGCCTCCGCTAACGGTTCAGGTGCGTCCGGTGGAACGGCGGACGATTCCGGAAGTGGTCACCGCCAACGGCGAACTGTTCGCCGAAGACGTCGCCACCATCAGCGCCAAGGTGCCGGGCCGGGTGACGAAATTGATGGTGGATTTGGGCAGCCAGGTCGAGCCGGGCCAGATCATCGCCGAGCTGGAAAAAGACGACTACGAATTCCGTGTGAAGCAGGCCGAGGCGCTGGTGGAGCAGACGCGCGCGCGGTTGGGCATCGCGGGCAAGGATACCGACAAGGTGGTGCCCGAGGAGACGGCCATGGTCCGGCAGGCGGCGGCCAGCCTGAAGGAAGGTACGCTGATCTTCGCCAATGCCACCAAGCTGTTCAAGGAAGGCGTGATCTCGCGCGTCGACTTTGAACGCGCCGGCGTCGCTTCCCAGGCCGCCGAGGCGCGCTACCAGGGCGCGCTCGAAGAAGTGTCGCAGTTGCAGGCGCAGTTGATCGAGCGGCGCGCCCAGCTTTCTCTCGCCCGCCAGCAGTTGGCCGATTCCGTTCTCCGGGCGCCCTTTCGCGGCGCCGTCACCCGGCGCACGGCTTCGCAAGGCGAGTATCTGCCGGTGAACGCACCGGTCACCACCATCGTGAAGCAGCATCCGCTGCGGATCCGGCTGGAAGTGCCGGAACGCCAGGCTTACCGCGTGCGCATCGGCCAGCGCATCGACGTTGCGATGGAAGGCAAGACGGGAATGCGCACGGGCCGGGTGGTCCGCATGAGCCCGGCGCTTGAGTCGATCAATCGCGCGCTGCTGATTGAAGGTGAGATTCCCAATCAGGATGGCGCGCTGCGGCCGGGTTCGTTTCTGGAAGGCTCGATCACCGTCGATCCGAACGCGCAGGGAATCGCCGCCCCGCGCGGCGCTCTGCTGAGTTTCGCCGGCATTGAGCGAATGTTCGTGGTCAACAAGGGAGTTCTCGAAGAGCGCCTCATCCGCACCGGCCGCCGCCTGGGCGACGATCTGGTGGAAGTGACCGAAGGCTTGAGATCCGGCGAGAGCCTGGTCATCGACGCGACCGACCGCATGACCAAGGGTCAAAAAGTTACCGCCAAGGAAAACTGAACCCATGCAGAAGCTAGCCGAAGTATGCGTCGCCCGGCCCGTCTTCGCCGTGATGCTCATCATGGCGCTGGTGGTGGTGGGCGCGGTGTCTTACGGCAAGCTCGGCATCGACCGGTTTCCCGACGTCGATCTGCCCATCGTGAGTGTCCGCACGATCCTGCCAGGCGCATCGCCCGAAGAAGTGGAAAGCACCGTCACGCGGCGCATCGAAGACGCGGTGGCGACGGTGGAAGGCATCGACGATATCCGCTCCACATCGACCGAGAGCCTGTCGATCGTCACCATTAATTTCAATCTCAACCGCGGCATCGACGTGGCCGCGCAGGACGTTCGCGACGCCGTGGCCAGCGTCATCAGCCTGTTGCCGCGCGACGCCAAGCCGCCGCTGATCAAGAAGCTGGACGCCGATACGTCGCCCATCATGACCATCGCCATCTCGGGCACGCTGACGCCGCGCGAGATGTATGAGATCGCCGACCGCGACGTCCAGGACGCCATCGAGAGCATCGGCGGAGTGGGCCAGGTGACCATCGTCGGCGGGCAGCGGCGCGCGGTGAACGTTTGGATCGATGCCGACCGGCTGGCTGCCTATCGCATTCCCATTCTGCGCGTGCGCGACGCCGTGGCGCGGCAGAATTCCGATATTCCCGGCGGGCGCGTGGACGAAGGCGCGCGCGAACTGGTGCTGCGCACTCTCGGCCGGCTCCCGGATCCCAAGCTGTTCAACGACCTGGTGGTGGATACGATCAACGGCACGCCGGTGCGCGTGCGCGATATCGGCTATGCCGAAGACGGCCACAAGGAACAGCGCACCGCCGCGCGTTACGACGGGCAGGAGGCGGTGGCGCTCGAGATCCGCCGCCAGTCGGGCGCCAACACGGTGGAGGTGATTCGCGCCATCCGCGACCGCCTGGTGCGCGTGCAACAGCTTCTGCCGCCGGGGCTGAAGCTCGAAGCGGTGCAGGACCAATCCCGGTATATCGAAGCGGCTTTCCGTGAGGTGCAATTGCACCTGGTGCTCGGCAGCGTGCTGGCGTCGCTGGTGGTGCTGGTGTTCATGCGCAACTGGCGCGCCACCGTTATCGCCGCGGTGGCCATTCCGGCGTCGGTCATCGCCACTTTCGGCGCGATGCGCGCCCTCAATTTCACGCTGAACAATATCACCATGCTGGCGCTGGTGCTGATGGTGGGCGTGGTGATCGACGATGCGATCGTGGTGCTCGAAAATATCTTCCGGTTCATCGAGGAGAAAAAGATGGCGCCGCGCCGCGCGGCCATCGAAGCCACTCGCGATATCGGCCTCGCGGTGCTTGCCACCACGTTGAGCCTGGTGGTAGTGTTCCTGCCCGTCTCGTTCATGTCGAGCGTTTCCGGCCGCTTCCTCTACAGCTTTGGCTTCACGGCGGCCGTTTCGATTCTGGTCTCGCTGCTGGTGAGTTTCAGCCTGACGCCGATGATGAGCTCGCGGCTGCTCAAGGCGGAAGACACGACGGCGCACGGCGGCTCGCGGCGCGGATTTTATGCGGCGGTCGACAGCGGCTACGCCAAGATGCTCTGGTGGTCGATGCATCATCGCGCTATCGTCGCCGGTTTTGCGCTGCTGGTGGTCGCCTCCTGCGTGCCTCTTTACAAGATGGTGCGGCAGGAGTACATTCCCACCAACGTCGACGAGGGTGAGTTCGAAATGTCGATGATGGCGCCTGAAGGCGCCACGCTCGCCAGCATGATCGGCATCATGAACCAGATGGACGCCGAGCTCAAGTCGCTGCCTGGCGTCGAGCATGTGCTGTTCACGCTTGGCACCGGCCACCTGCAGGCGGTCAACGTGGGCCGGGCCTTCATCCGCATTCAGCCGGTGGAAGAGCGCGTGGTATCGCCCACCCGGCTGGTGAGCGCGCTGCTCAAGGGAGAGCCGCGCGAGGCCTTCACCAACATTTATTCGCAGCGCGACGTGATGCAGGAAGTCCGCGCCCGGCTGAAGAAAAGGTACCCCGACGTGCGCATCCAGGTGCGCAACGTCCAGACCACGAACTCGGGTTCGGCGCCGGTCGATATCGACTTCGTGATTCGCGGCCCGGAACTGACCGAGCTTTCGCGGTATAGCGAATCGCTGCGTGCGACGGCTCTGCAGATTCCCGGTTTGGTGGACGTGGATACGACGCTTCGTCTCACCAAGCCGGAGCTGCGCGTGGTGATCGCCCGCGAGCGCGCGGCCGACCTGGGCGTGGACGCTTCCGACATCGCCGGGTCGCTGCGCCTGATGGTGGGTGGCGACGATGAAGTCTCGCGTTTCCGCGACGACAAGGTCGCCGACGACTACGACGTCGAGGTGCGGCTGGCCGGGCGGGACCGCCGGAGCCTCGAAACCGTTTCGAAGCTCTATGTGCCGTCCACCAAGGCGGGCATGGTGCGCCTCGATAGCGTGGTGCAGATGCGCGAGGGCATGTCGGCTTATCGCATTGAAGGATTGAACCGCGAGCGGCAGGTCGGCATTCGCGCCAACGTCGCGCCAGGCTACGCTCTGGCAGACCGCCTGGATGAAATGTACAAGGCCGCCGAGAAGCTCAACATGCCGATGGCCTATTCGAGCACGGTGATCGGACGCGGCCGCGAGTTTCAACGCACCTTGGGCGAATTTCTGATCGCGTTCCTCCTGTCGATCGCCTTCATGTACATGATCCTCGCTTCGCAGTTTGAGAGCATGATTCACCCGGTGACGATTCTGCTCAGCCTGCCGCTGGCGGTGCCGTTCGGGTTCTTCTCGCTGTGGCTGTTCAACGACACGCTGAACCTGTACTCGGCGCTGGGGATTCTGGTGCTGTTCGGCGTGGTCAAGAAGAATTCGATTCTGCAGGTGGATCACACCAACAACCTGCGCCGCGAAGGGATGGATAAGCTGTCTGCGATCATGCAGGCCAATCGCGACCGCCTGCGCCCGATCCTGATGACGACCCTGACGCTGGTGGCGGGCATGATGCCGCTCGCGCTTGGGACCGGGCCGGGTGCCGAGGAGCGCCGTTCGATTGCGATCATCGTCATCGGCGGGCAGAGCCTGTCGCTGCTGCTGACGCTGCTGGTGACTCCGGTGGCCTACTCGCTGTTTGACGATCTGGGCGCGTGGATGGTGGGGCGGCGGAGCGAGGTGCCGCGGACGCAGGCTCCGGCGGCGGGGGATTAGTTTCGCTTACGCAGTTTCAGGATATCGGCTTGTGAAAGATAGAAACTGGTAGTGAGCAGGCGTCCAAAAGCGTCCTCGAAATGTATGAGTTCGCGGCTTGCGGCCTTTTCAAGCAAGGCAATTGTTCGGATCACGGGAAACCCGAGTTTCTTCGCCTCCCGGCGTCCTGCCTTATCGTCCATCAACAGAAGATAAGCCGTTTCTTCCAATTCCATCGCAAGCTGCAGGACAGCGCTCTCGCCGGGACCGAGTCTGGTGGTCGTCGTTGGTCGTACGGAAAGGGTGGCAGTGTGAACCCAATCCGGCATGTCGGCAGCCCAGCGGCGGATAGATTCGGGCGCTGCCGGGTGGCGTATCTCGGCAACAACCGCCTCTGGCACTACAACTTCGCCGAACAGGGAGGGTAGGATCGAGACGGCACCGATCTCAATGAGATACCCCAGGGGACCGGCATCCGAAATCAGGGTCAGCGTGTGCGCTCCCCTAAAGCGCGCCGCAACGTCTCACGATCGGCATCCAGGTCTTCGATCGTTGTCGTGGATACTTTGTGACGTTTGAGGAACGCATCGACTTCGAATCGGGATTCCAACCCCAAGCTGCGCCGGAGCTGTTCGGCTGATAGCAGATCCTGCCGGTAGCCTTCCGCAAGGGCGGCCTCAAGAACCCCACGCGAAAGGTCCTCCCACTTGGAGCCAAGGTCTTCGACCACATCCTGGGGCAGCGAAATGGCTATTGTCATCAAACCATCTATCGGATGTTCCTTGGCTTGGTCTTTAGTCGGTTTAGCCGCCGCGCCGCTCATGATTTCGTTCCTATAGTTCAGAATAGCGCTGAAGATCTGTTCTAGGCTGGGACTCACGGCATACAGCTAAGCACCTTCCGCTCGGGAACCAACCGGAAAGCGAGCTATCTAAGCGGGAAATGGCTGTGAACAGCGCATCCGCGGGGAGGAAATCCCCGCAGATGCAGGATCAACTCAGATTAGTCGCCGCTCGCGTGCGGCCGGTGCGCCGGATTCGACGCCGCCAGTTGCCCCACGCTTACGTGGATCTGAGGCATCGCGCCCTGGTTGAGCGAATTCACCACCTGATCGTCGGTGTGCATCGCGGCCAGCTTCTCTTTCAGCAACTGATTGCGCAGCCGCTGTTCGAACTCAGCCAACTGCTGTTCGATGCTGGTGCGCTTTTTGCGATTGACCACCATATCCTCGCGGTAGCGCTTGAGGAAGTAGCCGATGGTCTCCGTACGGATCTTGATCGATCCGGTGGGCTTGTTCTCGTCGATGTCCTTGAAGCAGAAATACGGGGTGCCGGAATGTTCGACGATCTCTTCGACGACCGAATAGATCGGCGCGTCATGGCCGCACTTGAAGCTTGAAAGTTCCAAGGCCACCAGGTTCGGATGGCGCGCGATATATTTGGCGGCCCAAACCTTGCGCGACGTGTTTTCCGAGTACGAATTCTTCCACACATCGTTGATCGACATGGGATGCGAAAGGTCGCCGGCCGCGACTTCGGCGCCAAACAGGCGCCAGATGATATCGTCGTCGATCGGCAGCGAATCCTGCGTGAACACCGGGTAGCCGAGCTTCTGGAATTCCTCGAGAATCTCGTGGTTGACGCCGGGATCGTTGTGATAAGGACGTCCCAGCAGGACGACGCCCAGACGGTCTTCGCGCTCGAGCTGATCGAGCACCTCGCGGGCGGCGGCGCGCACGGTGATGTTGTTGAACACATCGAGCGCCTTGAACCCTTCATCGAGCGCGCGCGTGTTTTCCTCGGGCGAAAGGCCCAGGATGTCCTTGAACTGCTCGTACATCTGCCGTTCGAGCTGGTCCCGCTTGGACAGGTTTACGAACGTATCGAGATAGATGAGGCCCTTTTCGGCGAACAGATCGCCTTCCTTCATGAAGGCCGCCTTCACCGCTTCCGGCGTGGCCGAAACCGTGGGGCAGGAGCGCGAGGCCTGCGCGCCGACCAGGTCCGACGTCAGGCAGTCGATCATCGGGAAGAAGATGATATCGAGGGGCTTTTTGGCATGGTGCACATACAGCAGGTTGTGCACGTGCGGAATGCCGAGTTTCGAAGGGAAACAGGGGTCGATCGACCCGCGCTTGGCGCCTTCCTTGTAAAGCTGCTCGCTGGTGAAATCGGACCACACCATGTTCTCGGCCTTGATGCCGAGCGCGGCGAAGTAGGCCGAAAACACCGGCGCCTGCGAGTACATATTGAGCACGCGGGGCATGCCGATGCGAAGGGTTTCGCGCCGCTTCATGAGCTCGGCGCGCTTCTTCTGGGCGGCGGTGAACTGGAACTTGGGCAGCGGATCGGCGGCCGAAGGAATATCGGGCACCTTGAACACCTGGCGGGCCGAGATTTCGACGAAGTTGGGATTCTCCTTCTTCGCCTTATCGAGGCCGCTCTTGATGTTGCGCATCTCGTTGATGTCTTCCACCGTGCCCTTTTCGCAGGTGGCGAGAATCAACCGCTGCGACCCGGCTTCGAGCGGCACCTTGCTCTTCTTCGGAATGTAGGCGCTTTCGTTCAACACCGACGTCTTCACGTCGATGAACGTGCGCAAACACTTGTTCTTGCAGAAGTAACAGCGGGTGGCTTCGTTGCGCGTGGTCTTGTATTCGATCTGCTGGATGGCGTCGAGGCCGATGAACGTGCTCTGGCGGCCGTTGTCCCACAGGCGGCCGGCTTCGAGCGCGGCGCCGATGGCTCCGGCTTCGCCGCAATGCTCATGAACGATCACCTTGGCGGCGGTTTCCTTGCCCTTGAAGCGGGACTCGATGAAATCCACCTGCGACTTCACGGCGGCGAGGTTGTATTGGGTGCCGCCCTGCAGCAGGAAGGTCGACCCGATGGCGCTCAGGTTCGGGATCTGCGAAACGTAGAGCCAGATGTTTTTCGGCAGCACGTTGCAAAGCCCGGCCATGATCTCTTCGGGCTTCCAGCCCTGGCGCTGGAAGTCGACGATATCGGACTGCATGAACACCGCGCAGCCATAGCCGAACTGCGGGTAGCCGGTGGCGCCGAAAGCGATATCGGCGAACTGCTCCACCGGATGGCCGAAGCCCTGCGCGGTCGATTGCAGGAAGTAGCCGTTACCGGCCGAGCACTGCGTGTTGAGCTTGAAATCCTTCACGCGGCCGTTCTTCAGGATGATGATCTTGATATCCTGGCCGCCCACGTCGCAGATGACATCGACGTTCTTGTAGAAGTGCAGCCCGGCCTGGGTGTGTGCTACGGTTTCGACCACGGCGGCGTCGGCGCCCACCACGTCTCTCAGGATGTCTTTCGCGTAGCCGGTGGTGCCCACGCCAAGCACCTTGAGCTTCGCGCCCTGGTTGCTGATCTCCTGCTCGAGCTTGGCGAAAATCTCCATCGAATCCTCGATGGGGTTGCCTTTGGAAAGCTGGTAGGACTTGGCCAGAATGCGGCGCTCTTTGTCTTTCGACAGCAGCACGGCCTTGGTCGAAGTGGATCCACCGTCGATGCCGATGAACCCTTCCACCACCTCGTTCGACTCAAAGCGGGAAGCGATGAACTTCTTGTGGCGGTACTTGTCCTTAAAGGCGTCGAGTTCGTTGGTGGTCTTGGCCAGTCCGCCGTTGCCGCCCTTCTTCTTCTTTTCCTCGTCGCGGCCCACTTCCACGTACCACTGCAGTTTGTCGAAGCCGGCGTAACGGCCTACCACTTCGTCTTCGGTCTTGCCGAATTCCACCGCGCCGATGGCGGCGAAATACTGGGCGTTGTCGGGCGTGCGGATCAGCGACTGCGGATCCACGCCTTCCGGCAGCGGATAGTTGCGCTCTTCCCAGATCTTGGGGATATTGTGCTTCCAGCAATCGCGCATGCCGGTGATGTAGCAGTTGGGACCGCCCAGCAGCAGCACGACCGGGCGCAGCGTATTGCCGCGGGTAAGCACCGAAAGATTCTGCATGACGATGGCTTCAAACAACGAAGCCATCAGCTCGTCCTTAGGCACCCCGCTCTTTTGCAAACCGTTGATGTCGGTCTCGGCGAACACGCCGCACTTGCCGGCCACCGGATGCAGCTTGATGCCCTGGTAGCCCATCTTGCAGAGGTCTTCGGCGGGAATGCGCAGCTTGGCGTTGATCTTGTCGATGACCGCGCCCGTGCCGCCGGCGCACTTGTCGTTCATCGACGGCATCTTCTTCTTGCGTCCGGTTTCCGGATCTTCCTTGAAGATGATGATCTTGGCGTCCTGGCCGCCCAGTTCGATCACCGATCCGCATTCGGGATAGAGCTTTTCCACCGCCAGCGAAACGGCATTCACTTCCTGGACGAACTTGGAGCCCAGGTACTTCGACATGCCCGATCCGCCCGAGCCGGTGATGAAGATGCGGCTTGAATCCTTTTGGAAACCGTCGATCTCGTCCTCGAAGCGGCGCAGGAACTCGAGCACTTTTTCCGGCTGCTTGGTATCGTGGCGCTGGTAGTCGCGCCACAAAATCTGGTCGGTGGCGGCATCGATCACCACAGCCTTGACGGTTGTGGACCCGACGTCCATGCCGATCATGAATTTACGATCCATTTAGTTCACCGCCGCCAACGCCTGCTTGGGCGTCCAGTTCTCTTTCTTCATCCGGTCGGCGATGTGCAGCACGAAGTTGGCCGCGTTGCCGATGGTTCCCTTATGGTGCGGCACCTGGTACATGGGCCGCTTGGTTTCGGGATGTTGCTCCACGAATGCACGGCAGTCGTCGAGCGTGAGACCGGCCTTTTGGAGCGCTCCCTGGAATTCGAGTTTAGCCTTGTTCTTGGCCTCGCCAAGCGCCATCTGCACGCGGCTGTGGGCGTTGATTTCGCCCTCGCCCGACGTTTCGACGGGCAGATAGATCATGTCTTTGTAAGCCCCGGTCACCGCGGCTTGCGCGCCGTCGGACTGCGTGGAAGGCATGCAGCCGAATGGCTTGACGCTCAGCACCATGTGAGCCAGATCCTTGTTCGAATAATAGATATTCTTGGCGACTTCGAGGTGGCCCTCGCCGCCGCCGGCGCGCGAGTTGTAGTAGGGATGACCTATGCGCTGCAGCTCATACTGATCGGCCAGGTGATGAGCCAGGCCGCCAAGCGCATCCACGATGCGGTGATATTCGCGCTTGAAGATGGCTTCGGCCAGCTTCAGCTTAGCGACTTTGTTGCGGAAGTTGAATTCGATTTTGGCGCGCTTGTCGAGCCGCCACAGCGGCGGCAGAACCGCGCCCTCGCCAAGCCCCTTGGTGTCCTGATACTTCTGCACCACCTGGTGAATCATGTACATGATCCAGGTGCCGATGGGCTCCACCATGACCTGAGCGCCTTCGCGCTCCAGGAACTTGAACATGTTGAAGTTGCCGTCGCCCTCGGTGGTCTGTGCCCAGAACTCACCGGTGATCTTGACGATGGGCTTCACGCGCAGGCGGTCGATTTCCACTTCGTCGAACATATCGCGGCAGCGATTGAGCGAGGAGGTGTAGTCGTCGCTCGCCAACTGGTTGACGAATTTGCCAAGATATTCCGCCGTATCGTTGAACCCCGCCAGGAAGCCGGGCATCTTATCGCCGATCTTCCAGGGTTGCTTCTTGCGGAACACTTCCTGCATGTAGTCCATGGCGCGATCGAGCGTTTCGTCGGTCGAGCCTGGGTTCGTTTCGTAGGGGCGAATCTGATACGCCACCTCATTGATCACATCGCCGCAGTTCAAGGCGTTCAGGATGCCCATGAAGAAGTCGAGGTTCATCTCGAGGCCGGCTTCGGCGTCGGACTGGCTCAACCCGCCCGCCTGCTGGAACAACAGCACGCGGAAACCGTCGAATCCGGAATTGCGCAGCGCCAGCCGGTATTCGGCTTCGTACATGCCGAAACGGCAGGGACCACAGGCGCCGGCCGTGAGAAACACATAGCGGTCGATGATTTCCTGTTTGGTAAGCCCTTGCGCTTCCAGGCTTTGCAGGAACTGGACAAGGTTGCCCACGGTAAAGTAGGTGGGGTTACACTGGCCGTTGTTGCCGTACTCCTTGCCTAACTGGAACGCCGCTACGTCCGCCACCGGCAGCGCTTCGGCCAGGTAGCCCAAGCCTTCGAAGGCGCCATGCAGCAGCTTTTCGTGCTTCCAGGTCAGGCCGCCGAACAGCAGCGTGGTATGGCCGCGCTGGCCGGCGGTGAAGAAATTCTCGGTGGGCTTCTTGAAATGGTGGACGTCGCGCTTTGCTTCCAGCCCAGCTTCCTGCTCCAACCGCAATCGTTCTTCGGCTAGACGCTGCTGAATGATGTCCTCAATCGATTGATTGATTTGAACCAGGCCGCTTCCCAGGGCGGGTTTCGGATCAAACGGTTGCGTGCTCATCGATAGCCTCTCTCTTGTTTGGAACTGCTTGGGCTCTTAACTACTAAAATTTCGTCAAGTTTCACATCTACACCACTACCCAGCTTCCGACCAGTGTAGGGAGGGGCGAGGAAGATCCAAACAAAACTTCATTGAACGGGTTCGGATCTGGATTGAATGGTGAAGAATTGCCCTGTGACGATTTTGGACCGATTCAGTCCTATATGCTAGGATGCGTTGCATGTTCCTGATTCAGGCGGCCTTGGCGTGCCTGATGGCGGCCCAATGGCCCGAACCGTGGCGCCCGGCGGTGGAGGCGGCACGTCAGGCGCCGGCCGGATTGGGGGCCGATTTGTTGATCCGGTTGGCCGCGTCGCCGAAGGTACGGGAGCGGACGGCCAAGCGGGAATTGCTCGAAGAAGCCTTCCGGCTGGCCAAGGGAGCCGAGTATCCCAGCGCGATCGAAGGAGAAAGCCTGCTGGCCGAGGCGCTCAGCCTCGGCCTGAGCCGCATCGGATTGCAGGCACGTGTGGTGCGGCGGATGATCGCCATCAGCCCGGTTCTGGCCGTGCGGTTGTTTCGCGGCATGGAAAAGCCGGATACGCGGACACTGGCCTGCGGCGCGACCACGGTTCCGTCCTGGGCCGAGTATCACGCCGCCTTTCAGGAGGTTTTGCGCGGGGCGGACCCGGGGCTCCTTGAAACTCAGATTCAGTCCATTCGTTCGCCCGAGGAACTGGAGCCGTTGGCGGAACGGATTCGCGCCGGGGAATGGACCGGCCTTCGGTTTCAGCAACTGGCGGGGGCGTATGGGGCGGCGCTCGGCCAGGTCGATGCCGGGCCGCTGGCTTTCCGGCGTGCCGCCGGGTTCGGGCTGCAGCAGCAGATCTTCGACTTAACCCGCCGGATCGTGAAAAACGGTGGGTCCCCAAGGCTGCTGATCGAAGCCTGGCGCGGGTTTCTGGTGCGTCATCTCGGCGGCGTACGTTGTGACGGGCCGGAGGAGGTTTTTGAGCGGATGGTGGCGGCGTTCAATGAGTCGCTGCTCGATCTGGGCGGCTCTCGCGGAGCCGTCGCTCCCATCGCGGCCGCGGAAATCAGGCCCTCGCGCGTGGAAGGACCGAGGCGGCGGCCGCCGCCGGATTTCCCACGGCGGTTGCCGGTCAAGGTAGACATCGGGCAGTTGAGCGCGCTGCCACCCGGCTTGGAGTGGCGGCTGCGGCTGGAGCGGTTCTTAACTCCCCGATACGCCACCGAACTGGAGCGTTCGGGTAATGCTCTGCTTTCCGCTTACGCGAAATCGATCGATTAGCGCAGCCGGCGTTTGACCCGGTTTCCCCGGCCGAACTCCTTTAAGTCGGCGCAACTCATCCATCGCCGTGTCACGCTGCAATGTCCTTACTAACATCGTAGCCTGACATGTGCGCTCCCATTTGATATACTCTCCGCCGTCTTGCTTTCCAGGGAGGAAACTATGGGAGACATGGTAGACAAAGCCGTAGCGGTGATGGAAGTCGCCGCCGCTGAAGCGATTCTGATCTCCGTCAGGGGAAAAATGGATGACTATGCTCGCGAGATATTCGATTTGTGGCTCGACGGCACGGCCGCTCCGGAAGTGAACCTCGATAGCCAGAAGTGGGCGAGCTACATGCAAGCGGACGTTGGATTGACCGGGCAGATCCAACAACAGTTGAAGATCTACGCGGAACTGATAGGGCCCGAGGTCCAAAAGAATCAGGGCCAACTGGCACGGTCCTTTCAACACAGCTTTCATGCCGAAGTCGGAGGTTCGGACGGCGGGTACTTCACCGGATACGATATCCTGCACGGAACAGACCGCACCGTAGGCGACTTTGAAGTCAGTGGTAAGCTGACCACCGCCTATTCTAGTCCGAAAGCGACTGGCTACACCGTAACCTATAGCGAACTGACGATGGTCTTTAATGACATCGTCAACGCCAACCGAAAATATGGGATGGACATAAGCGGCGAACGGCTTGCAAAAAATATTTGCAAAGTGCTGAAAAAGGGGCCACCGCGGGACTACACGCTACGAATTCGCTGGACTCAAACACAGCCTGTCACCGTGTCCGTTTCGGGGTTCCTGAAGCAATTCCCGAATTTATAGATGAGGGTACCGGTAAGTGCAAGGCTTCCACCAACAATTGCTTTTGGGTGTGGCTACTTTGGAACGACGGCGCTCGGGCCGGCGTGTAGCCGGTTTT